>JACKFH010000001.1 GCA_020632575.1 Candidatus Omnitrophota bacterium
GAATCTCCCTCGGTCGATTCAGGAACCGCCGATGGCGCTCCGACTGTCGATATCACCTCCGGTCATCGCCCGCGAGGCGGGGGATTCGATATGGGAGCCTATGAAAATTGCCCATTCGACTTGAATTTCGACCACGCCGAGACCGGAGAGGATCTCCTGCTCTTCCCGTCCGAGTGGTACGAAGAAGTGACCATCGATAATAAACGGTTCGATTTCGTGACCGGTCCGTCCATGCCCAATCGGATCGATAGCAGCGATCTGATTGAGATCCTCGAGAACAGTCGTTAAAGGGGAGGAAGGATTGGGCCATGAGGTCAAAATTGAGAGCGACTTTAATCTCCATTCTTCTGGTCCAGTTGGGTGGGGAATCCTTCGCCGCGACTCTTAGGGTGGGCCCTGGCGGAGGATTCGATTTCTCCACTCTCACCGCGGCAGTCGGGAATTCCGCGACCGCCGATGTCCTCTTGGTCGCTCCCGGGATCTACGACACGACTCGAGGTGAATCGTTTCCGCTGACTCCAAACTCCGCGATCACCATCCGCGCCTCCGAGCCCGAGGCGCGACCAGTCATTCGTGGGGATCGGTTTAATACGATCTTCTTCCTCGATGAGATCGGAAACGCAACTCTGGATGGTCTCGTGATCTCCGACGCCGGCTTCGGCGCGATCGTTATCGATTCCGTGACAACGACCATTATGGATTCGATCGTTCGGGATAGTCGCAGATCTTCTGGAGGCGGCGCCATTTTGGCGGAGGATTCGAAACTGGTTTTGCTCCGAACAGAATTGACCGGCAATATGGCGACCCGTACTGGAATGGCGATCCAGTGCACACGCTGCGAAGTGAGCATCCTCGATTCTTCTGTTCACCATAATCCTCCCGATCTTTTTCTAGCCGGGGACATCTTCCACTTGGTGAATTGTCCCGAGTTCGTTTTGAAGAATACGATCGTCGATCGAAATCGAGGCGCCGGAGAGGGGGCGCTTATTTACATGGAGAATCTCCGACAAGCATCGGGAGCGCTTGTCATTGAAGATTGCACCATCACTCGGAACACGCCGATTGCCGGTTCGCTGATCTATATGAGGAAGGTCTTAACTGAGCTCACTCGAACCTCGATTTTGGAGAATAGCGACACAATCCTTCGTGCGTACCGATACGTTTTCTCTGGCGACGAAAGTTCCATGACTTTGTCCGATACAAAAATCTCAAACAATGGGGGAATTGGCGGGATTCGCATCTGGGATGGGACAGTTACGATCGAGGACTCGACTGTTTCCGAGAATGGCGCGGTGGGCATTGACGCAAGGGCGCTGACCATGAAGAACACGCTCGTTAATCGGAACGGACTCATCGGTGTGAGGTCAACCCACTTCGATATCGAAGACTCCGAGATGATCGAGAATGGCTTTGCGGGCATGGGTCCGCTGACTAATCCATCCTCAGGCCAACCAGAATCCACGATTAGCCGCACCCGCATCAACGGCAACGGACTAGCCATGATCGATTACTCCTACGATCTCGTTGGCATCCAATCGTCGGCGGGTGTTTACGTTATTCATCCCGCTCATTTCAAGAATTGTGAGATCATTGGAAACCAGTGGGTTGGCAAGACAACAAATGGTGTCGGTGGATTGATTTTGGACGCCGATGTTCTGCTCGAGGATAGTACGATCCAGGGGAATACGAATGATCGGTGGACAGCGGGCGTCGAAATCTGGAGAGGAGAAGCGGTTTTTTCCAGATGTCGGATCATGGGCAACCGTGCCGAGCCGGAGCGTGAACGGGAGGGGCAGAGCATTATCACCCTTTGGTCAGAATCCAAGGCCCTCTTTCTGAATACCCTATTGGCGGGGAATGTTTGGGGGAGTGCGCCACTCATTCAAGCGCCCGCCCCAACAGATCATAGTCAGCCCAATGTGCGGATGGTGAATTGTACAGTCGAAGGGAACCAAGATCTCTTTTCGGATTCCCCGACAATTCTTGACGCGAACGAGGCAAACGTGAGGATAATCAACTCCATCCTTTGGAATGGGCCTAAAACCATTATTGGTGACAATCGGACCGTTTCCTATTCGAACTTCGAAGACGGCATTCTTCCCGGCCCTGGCAACATCTCAGAGGACCCCCTCTTCTTCCAACCCTGGGATGGAGCCTCCGCCGATTATCGTCTCCCCTGCCATTCCCCTTCCGTAAACTCGGGAACCTCCGAAGGCGCTCCGTCGGTCGACATCGACGGCAGCCACCGCCCACGAGGAGCTGGATACGACATGGGCGCTTACGAAAACTGTTCCTTCGATTTGAATGGGGATGGCGAAATGGATGGGATGGACTACATGACTTTCATCACGGAGTGGAACGAGCCGGTCACAGTGGACAACCAACAGTTCGATTTTGTGACCGGACCCTCCGCGCCAAATCGTGTCGACGCTCTCGACCTCATTGAACTTTATCAAGGGACTGAGGGGCAATAGCAATTAGTACGACAGCCGCTCTGGCGAGAAGCGGTTATTGCTAAATCTATAACGCATTGGGATCCACGTCGTTCCGTCATTCCCGCGGAGGCGGGAATCCACAGCCGCGACCTTGCCTTTATTACAGCGCAAGAAGATCGATCAAGTTTCCACTCTTGGATTCCTGCCTTCGCAGGAATGACATTTTGCGGTTTGGTCAGTGGAATTAGTTTTCCGAATACCTCTCCCGGATCGCCGGAGCGAGTTGGATCGCTAATTCATCGCCGATGACATGGTATCCCGCGAGGTTGGGGTGTTTGTCCCCGAACCAACCCGGAACATCCTTGAGGTGAGCGTCGAGGCGGTTGTCCAGAACGCAGATTTCGCCCTCCCTCCAAGGGTCGGGTAGAAGCGAATGATATTTCTCAGGGATCCGTTCGATCGGGACGCGGTGGTAGGTCAAACAGGTGTTCCCCGCTTCACGCTCCGCCTCGGTTCGAGCGTACATATCGATCACCGGGACGCCTGTCTCTTCCGCCGCTTGAAGAACCCTTTCGTTGATTTCTCCGCTCTTTGTTTCATCGAAATAAACAATCACAGTCTCGAGATAGATCTTCGCATCGGGATAATCCCTCCTCAGACGCTCGATCAGCTCCACGAGATCGCCCTTGAAATTGTCGTGGAATCCCTCCCGTTTTCCGTAATCGTTGAGACCGTAACGAATCGTGATCACATCCGCTTTGGGGTTGTCTTTCAACACCGTCTCATAGCGATTGTCGAGCAGCCCCCTCACATACTCTCCACCCCGCCCCTCGTTGATCACTCGGACCGGGGGTAGATCACCCTCGGCGTCCAACAGCTTCCGCACGACATCCTCCAATTGATCGGCCTCGGGTTCGACCGCCCTTGTGACCGAGCCTTGCACTGTGCTATCGCCCAACAACAGGACCTGAACCACTTGATCGCTGTCCGGTTCGGCGCCAGGTGTTAACGATGAGGGGCCAGCTTGCACCTGGATAATATAAACGAAAAGTAACAGTGAAGCGGATAATGAAATATGTTTGTTTTGTAACATGATTGTCTCTTCCTGACAAAAGAAAGCCCGACAATGGAATTGCCGGGCGATTCAATTGATAATCGATTCTTGCGACTACTTCGCCAATTGGTACTGTCCGCGCCCAACCCGTTTGAATTCGGGCCGTTTCGAAAGCGCGGTGGTGACCTGAAGACGAAGGCTCGAGCTTTTCGCCGAGGGGTGTTTGCTTTTCGCGATGATCGCGGTGATATCGTTGGGGCTCATGGCCTCACCGGATTTCGACAGGATATCCGCGATCGCGTCCGGCAGAGTCACTCGACCCTTGCCACCGCGTCCGCCTGCGCGTCGCCCCCGTTTTTTGGCGGCCTTCTTGGCTCCGGGGCGACGACCCCGCTTCTTCGGCGCGGCTTGGGACCCGCCGAGGGTGTCGATCAATTTGTTAAGATCGTCGAGCTCCTCCTGAAGGGCGTCGCGTCTCTCGATCAGTTTTGGAAGTTTCTTTTTCTCCTGCTCGATCTTGGATTCGAGCAGCTCTTGAATCTCTAAGAGAGAAAGGTTTTTGGCTGATGGTTTTCTGGCCATATTGTTGTATCTCCTTTTCACCAATGACAACGATATTACAAGATAAAGTAGTATGATAATAGGGTGGGGGATGAACCCATTGGACGAAGCAACAGTTACATCCTAGGGTTTCTGGATTTTGGATGATATGTGAATCGCTCCAAGCCATCAATCAAAATAAAAGAAGGCCGGAAAGATGTTGTCCTTTCCGGCCTTCATTGAAGGAAACAAGTTTTGCTTTGGATCGAGCCGTCGTTTACAACGAGGCCCCCGATGGGAGTCGTCCGCGTAGGAATTCTCCGTCAACCTGTAGGCCGCCGGGGCCCGCTTTTGCGGCCGGTAGAGCGCTCTTCATCGCGACGCACCGTCCATCTCCCAACTGGCCCTGCCCAACCCACACTCCCTCGCCTCCCCACAACCAGAGATCTCCCACACTCTTGGTTCCATTGGTCGGGCTATAGGAATGAAGGCTTCCGCAATAGGCGGGTGAGGAGCCCGCGTGAGGGCACACAATGCATCCAGCCGCGCGCTCCTGCAATGCGGGAGCGTCAGGTCCCGCGCTCACGATCACATAGGTGACAAGGAGTCCACCGCCGTGTGGATGAGTCAAAAGTTCCTGAGGGAAATTATCCGCACCCATGATGTTGTAAGTGTAAACGGTGGAATCGATGGGATCCCCGGTTTCAACATTTTCCTTGGTCGGGAACGGATCATCCGGAATGGCTGTGATGTATTGAACTGGCGAGGTCAGCCAAGTGATCCCGGCCTGGTTCTTCTGAATACCTGGTTCCTTGTAATACGGGACCGATCTCCCTGGATAGATCTTCCAATCCAATCGATACGACTCCATCGCGATGCCGAGTGTTCGGATCTCCGCTTTGGCCTTGGTCACTCGAGCGCGAATTTGTGCTTCCAAGAAATTCGGGAGCGCGATCGCAATGAGAATGAGAATGATGGCGATAACGATCAGCAATTCAATCAAAGTGAACCCCCGACGCACACCCAAACCCTTTACGCCGAATTTTTGATGGAACATGTTTCAACTTCCTCCTTCTGCCAACTGACGGTTCCATCCGCGTGATAGCGGTTGGAGAGGAGACTTCGCCAACCTCCAAATCTCGCCAATGGAAGCTTCAGTAAATCGTTTTAAGAAACTTATACTCCATGATCTATTCACTAATTCAATAAAAGTGCAATGGCGCCTTTACACAGGAATACGAAGATTTTTTTTGTATGAGTCATGGAAGCATTAGGGTTTGACTGTATCTTGGGGAGTTTTACCTGCATCCTTTTCAAATCATGCTCTCCAGGGCGGGTTTCACTCTCTCAACATGACCGCGCCTAGGAGAATCCCCACTTCCCGAAAATCCTGAACATCCTCGTAGTCCCCATGACGCCATTTCTGGGGTTCCAAAGCGATCTCGATGGATTTTCCTTCGGGACACAAACCGGAGAGGTCGACTTCCACCTTTTGCCAGCCAAACCCGGAGGGTTGGGGTGTCAGCTCAAAAGACCACTCACGGTCGCCGCAGCGGACAATCAAGGGTTGGGAGGAACAATGCTGGCACAACGCCGAACCCAAGACCAAGGTCAATCGCGTTCTTCCGGGAATGGGAGGGAGCCGAAGAGAACACCTTCCGAAACTCTCCCGGAAGGGCAAACCATACCAATCGTGAGAGCGACCGTACCAACCCTCACCCAGAATCGGAGTCTCATTTTGCCCCACAATCCATGCACGCATCGATGAGAGATTATGCTCCAAAAAGACGATCCCAGAAAGATTTATTCTCCTCTTTTTTTCTCCCCTCCGTTTCGGAGCGAGGAAGCTGATCCTTTAGAGTTCGCAGCTGTTCTTCGAAGCGGGGGTCTTGGGGAAGTCCCTGGTGATCCAGAGGGGAGGACAGCGCGATCGCGTCGATCAGCGGGATTACCTTTCGCCACTCCGCGAGCGACTCCGTTCCTTTGGGAGGAGAGTCGAGGTCCCATGGGAGCTCCGATTTTTTGGATCCCACAAAGACAAACCGATAACCGGGGGTTCCCTCGGCCACTCGGAAATCGGATTTCCACCCGGACTCCTCGTACCACCGGTCGATCTCCTTCTCCAACTCGGGTTGAAACATGCCGGCCTCCAACTGTTGATCCAACCGCATGTAGGTCCACCACTTTCGAAGGGGAAACGACATCCATTCCCTCGAGTCCCGCATGCCTTCATCGAGCGTCTTCTTCACAAGATCCTTGGAGGGAAGACCATGGATCCGGTGTTCCGAAAGCCACTCCATCTCCTTCCCGGCGAAGAACTCGCGATGGGACGCGCAAAGATCCTCCTCCGCCTCCACCGCCAATTTCGAGTCGATCGGTCCGATCCAGATCACAAACCGTTCCGCGACTCGGCTCATCTCCCGAAGGGCGCGCTCTCGAATCTCCTCGGGAACGTGCTCGAGAGAATCGATTTGGATCACCACATCATAAGAACTCTCCGGGATGGGGAGATCCTCCATGGAGGCGCGGATATGGTTCTCGCCGTCCCCGTAAGGGTCGACCGTGAAGACAAGATCCGATTTGAGGTACTGGACAAGCCGACCGGTCCCCCCCCCGACATCGAGGACCGTGTGGTTTTCATCCACTCCCAGGCGGTCGCAGATTTCGGAAACGAGCAGGTAGCGTTGGGCGCCGTCGATATCGAGAGTGGCCATAATCTCCGGGGATTCAGCGAAGGGCGTCCTGTCGGAAGCCCTTCGCTCGAGGTTTCGAATTATTGGTTCAAGCCGCGGCTAAGGCTTTGAATCTTTCATGCAGGATTTCGATCAGGTAGTGGAAGACAATCCCATGGACCGCCTCGACCGCGCCCATGTTGAACGAATCGACCCGCATCTCCTTGTCGCACATCGGACCCAATTTGCCGCCGTCGTATCCGGTGATTCCGAAGGTCTTCAGTCCGTTTTCTTTGGCCCACTCCACCGCGCGAAGAACATTCGGGCTGTTCCCCGATCCGGAAATGGAAATCAGCAAATCTCCGGACTCCGCGTAGGTTCGCAGTTGCTCCAGGAAGATCCGGTCGTAACTGGTGTCATTAGCCCAGGCGAGAATCGCGGGGGTGTTGTCGGTGAGACTGGCGACCTTCAGACGCTTCTGGTTTTCGAAATCGTGCAGCGTCCCTTTCATCAAATCCTCGCAAAGGTGGGAGGCGTTGGCTCCGCTTCCCCCGTTGCCGATGATGAAGACTTGTTGGCCCGCTTCGTAGGCGTCGAGAATGGCCCGGGCCAGATCCTCGACAATCTGGTCGTCGATCTTTTTGGAGAGGTTGTCGACCAACTCCACATACTCTTTGTAGTTCATCCTGGTTCCTTTCACATTTTGGCCATGACCGGCCTCTATTTCTTCGAAAATCCGGTGAGCGATTTTCAGTAGCCGATTGGAGGTTGCTAGCGGCGGGGCGTCCCCCCGGCGCGTTGGACGTAATCGTTCGCCTGTTCGGTTAGGGACAGCATTATTTTAACCGATTCGGCGAGAATTGCGTATAATGGAGGGCGTGGCGGAAAAGTCAACGGGCCTAACCCATTGACTTTCCAGAGGTTGAGGATATTCCCGATCGTTTTTGGAGGTGTTGTCCTTTTGCTTGGCGCGGCGTCTGCTTAACGATTTGCCGATGGGGAGTGAAGGAGTCATCGATTCATGCCGAAAAACCGCTCGATCAGGTTCGCATTGCCGATATTGCTCAGCCTCTATGCGATTTCGATTTCCCAGGCCCGAGCCGAGGAACAGGATCTTTCCAGTTCCGACATCGACCGGATGGTTCAATCCATCTGGAAGTCGAAGGGAATTGAACCGGTGGGACCAGCCAGCGCTTCGGAATACCTCAGAAGGGTCTATTTCGACCTGACGGGTTTGCCTCCATCCCTTGATGAAACGGAATCGTTTCTCCAATCGACCGACCCGGATAAACGCTCCAAACTTGTTTCGGAACTCTTGAGCGACCCCGCCTATGGCGCCCACCGCGCGGATGTCCTGATGGGCGAGATCATCGAGGGACGCATCCTGAACCGTCGTCTCCCCGAGGAGAGTTTCAGAAAATATTTCGAATCCTCCTTCAATCAAGACAAGCCCTACGATCAAATGGTCCGCGAATTGATTTCCGCGTCCGGCGACAGCGCGGAAAATGGGGCCACCTATTTGGTCGTGACTCATCAGGCCAATCCCGAGGACATGACCGGGACAGTGACTCGTCTGTTTAATGGAACCCAATACCGATGCTTTCAATGCCATGACGATAAGTTCGGCGATTGGAAACAAACCGATTTCTGGGGAACCGCCGCTTTCTTCGCCCGGACCGACATTCGACCGAACGAGCGAATGGAGAATCGGCTTGTTTCGGTTTTGATCCAGGATCGAAAGAATGGCGAGGGAGTCATCCCGGAGGGGGGTGTCACCCCCGCGCTAAACGGTCTCTCGAAAGAGGAGCGCAAGAAGACTCGCCGACAGATGCTGATGGAGGAACGTAAGAACCCGGTCGCCCCCTCCTTCCTTGGCGAACCGGTCAGAGTCGGGAAGAATGAAAATCGCCGCGAGGTCCTCGCCAAACTCATGACCTCTCCCGAAAACGAACTGTTTGCCAGATCCGCCGCGAATCGAGTGTGGGCGGACATGTTCGGAAAGGGACTTATCGAGCCGGTGGATGACATCTATGACAAAGACGCGGGCGAGTGGGAGCCTCTCCTGGACAGTCTCGCCAAAGAATTGGTCCGTTCTGGGCATAGCCTGAAGACTCTTTACCGCCTAATCGCCAACACACAAACCTATCAACTCACCTCCGAGTCGGATGAGGATTCCGAGGATTTGGCGAGCGTCTTCGCCCGATCGAGGATGCGGGCGCACGCTCCCGAGGTGTTGCTCGACTCCATCCTCATGACCACCCAGGGAGAAGAGGCGTTCCAGAAACGCCAGCAGAAGATGGATTCCAAAGGACCTCGAGATCGAATTCTCGAAAAATTCACATTCGCCTTCGGCAACGACGAGGGCAGCCGAGTTCTCTCTTTCGAAGCCACCATCCCGCAGGCGCTGATGATGATGAACGACCCGATTATCGAGCGCGCTCTCAAGCCGACACCCGATTCGTCTCTTGGACGAGTGGTTCGGGAGACCGCCAACCCACGAGAAAGGGTCCGACTTGTGTACCTTTCCGCGCTCTCACGCGAGCCGCTGGAAGGGGAGATGAACGATGCCTTGGCGTATCTGCGTGAGGTGGAAGGCGGCCGACAGGCTCCCCTGCTGGTTGCCGACTCCGGCGATCGTTCGGATAGACGTTCCAAGAAACGCTTTCAAAGAATGAATAAACAAATGGAGCCTTATCAGGATCTCCTGTGGGCGCTCATGAACACCTCGGAGTTTTTGTACAACCACTAAAGAAACTTTTCACACCCACCTCCGCCTAACGCACTGCGAGAGGAGACGCTCCCCCTCTCCGCAACGCGGGGAGGGGGTTGAGGGGAGGGGTTTCATGGCGTGGGGAAATGGACGGAGGACGACAGATGAACGATCAACATCTTTTAAACTGCGAAGAATCGAAGCAAGGAGTCCCGCCACGCGCGACTAGACGGAGTTTTCTCCAATCGAGTCTGGCCGCAATGATCGGGCTTTCTCTGAGTGAAAGTTTCCTCCGCCAAGCGGTCGCAGCCAACCCAAAAGTTGCCTCCAAGAACTGCATCCTCCTCTGGATGGATGGCGGCCCGAGCCAAATGGAAACCTTCGACCCCAAACCCGGAACCCAGAATGGCGGCCCGACACGTTCGATTAAAACGAGCATCCCCGGGGTTGAAATCTCCGCGCACTTGCCCCAGATGGCCGAGCAACTCCGACACCTGAACCTCATCCGATCGATGGTCTCGACCGAGGGAAGCCACCAAAGGGCGAAGTACCTGGGACACACCGGGTACAACCCCCAACCGACTATCCAGCATCCGAGTTTAGGCGCGATTGTCTCGGAGGAGCTCGGCAATCCCGACTTTAGCCTCCCCCAATTTGTCAGCATCGGCGGCCCCTCCTTCGGTCCCGGTTATTTGGGACAAGAACACGCCCCCTTTGTGGTCAACGATCCGAGGAAGAAACTGGAAAACGCCGAGCCGCCTCAGTCGGTCGACAGGGACCGGTTTCAATCCCGCCTCGCGATTCTCGACCGGATGGAACGGCGGTTCGCAAGCAGCCATTCCGGCTCCAAAGTGAGAGACCATCACGATGCTTACCGTCAAGCGGTGCGATTCATGAACGCCCCTGAGATGGCGACCTTCGATTTGGAACAGGAACCATCGGCGGTTCGTAGCGCCTATGGAGACTCCCAATTCGGTCAAGGGTGCCTCATGGCTCGGCGCCTGATCGAAACGGGAGTCCGTTTTGTCGAGGTGACTCTCCGAGGGTGGGACACCCATCAGGATAATTTCACCCGGACCACCGCTTTATGTGAGGAGTTGGACCCCGCCTTTGCGACCCTGGTCAAGGAGCTTCTGGAAAGGGATCTCTGGGATTCCACACTAGTGGTGTGGATGGGTGAATTCGGTCGGAAACCGAGGATCGACGCCCAGGATGGACGGGGTCATTGGACAACCGGGTGGAATGTTGTCATGGGCGGCGGGGGTCTCGAGGAGGGGCGGGTCATCGGCGCCACCTCGTCCGATGGGGAAGAGGTGATCGAATCTCAGGTTGGGATTCCCGACCTCTATCACGCCATTCTAACCGGATTGGGAATCGATCCTTTCACGGAATATCTCACTCCGCTCAGGCGTCCCATCACCTTCGTCAATGACAAGGCCCAAGGAATTCCTGAACTCATCCGCTCCGCTTAATCTAAACCGGGAGCGCGATTGTTCGATTTTGGTGAGGAGTCCGACTCAGCGCCCCCGTCTCGTTTCGACTTGGAATGAGTGGTACAAACTTTTTCTGAGAGGGAGTAAGATCGAGACTTGTTGATGAACGAACGAGGGGACGAATACCTGCCGCGATGAACCTTGCGTTATTACTCACCTGGAGTCGACTGCTTCTGACGCCGGTATTCGCCGTGGTCTTCTTTCAGGAGACCTTTTGGACCCGGGTGTCGGCGCTTCTTATTGTCATCCTCTCCGAGCTGACGGACCTATTCGATGGCATCGCGGCGCGCCGTCGGGGAGAGATCACCGACTTCGGAAAAATCCTGGACCCGCTCGCCGACAGCGTCTCCCGTCTTACTATTTTCCTCTGCATGGCCGTGGAATTCGCCGTGGCCTCGAACACCCGGATCGCCATGTATTTGGTGTTAACTCTGCTTTGGCGAGACTCCCTGATATCGACCCTTCGAACCGTCTGCGCACACCGGGGCGTCATCGTGTCGGCGAGGTGGTCGGGAAAGATTAAGGCGGGTGTTCAGGCGGTCGTGATCTTCCTCATCCTGAGTTTGCGGGTTTACTATGGAACAGCCAGGGAACAGGAGCCGCTTGTCGTTTATCACCTCCTACTCGGAGTGGCGTCGGCGGTGACTATTTGGTCGCTTTACGATTACATGAGCGGCAATTGGAATATCCTGAAACCGATCGTCTTTCCCTCCAAGAACGACCATCAATCGGCTTAAACGCAAGTGGGATCTATAAGGAGGGCGGCGCGGTTTCGATCGGACCCGGGGCATTCTCCTCTGCCGAGTTCCCCCCATTGGTTGTGTGAAGGTCGATCATGCTCTGGTTTCCAAGGTAAGGCTTGACCTGAATTTCCTTGATGGTCATGAGATTAGTTACGATGTTTCGGATGCGCTCGGTCTGAACCGAAACCTTGTCCAGGAAGTTGATCAATTCATCCCTCTCCAGCCCTGATTCGATTCCATCGCGAATCAAGTCGAGGTACCCAAAGACTCCGGTCAAAGGGTTGTTGATCTCATGACCCGCCGCAGTCGCCAACTGGAGAATCGACATCCGCTTTTCCATTGAAAGCAGTTCCTTTTGGAGAGCGCGAATCCGAACCCCCGAGCGGATACGCGCGATCAGCTCCTCGTGATGGCAAGGCTTGGTGATGTAGTCGTCCGCCCCCGCGTTGAGCGCGTTGATCTTGTCGCTCATCTCATCCTTCGAGGTGATCATGATGAAATAGATGAATCGAAGATCCTCGCGATTCCGAACACACGACAGGAGTTCGAGTCCGTCCATTTCCGGCATGCTCCAATCGGAGAGGACGATATCGAAGTCCTTGTCCTCATTAAGGATTTCCAGCGCCGCCTTACCGGAATGGGTGGGGCAAACATCGACAGAATGATTAGATAGTAGTCTAATCATCAAGTTTCTGCTCGTATTGTCATCTTCGACCAGGAGAACGCGAGCCTGCACCGGGGAAGTCCTCTCGTTATTGAACATATGGGCGGATTTCACCTCTCATTCTACTCAATTTTCGTTGCCTGAAAAGTAGCGATGTTAGGAAAAATCAGAGGGGACAGATCGAGTGGTCGCAGAAAGTGAGCGGCTCCGGATCTCCGTTGCCGACCACCACCGCGTCTTCGATCCGAATCCCACCCCAGCCTGGGATGTAAATCCCAGGTTCCACAGTTACAACCGCGCCGGACTTAAGGACATCCTTGCTGGAACTGGCCAGCCGGGGGGCCTCATGGATTTCGAGTCCGACACCATGCCCCAATCCATGCATAAACGCCTCCGCCAATCCCGCTTCCTCAAGCACTCGTCGGGAGGCGGCGTCCGCGTCCTTCCCCGCCACACCCGCTCTCGCCGCCGCGATCCCCGCCCTCTGAGCCTCATGAACCAGCGCATGGCGTTCACGTTGGAGATTGTCAGGATCCCCAAAAACAAAGGTGCGTGTGCAGTCCGAGCAATACCCATCCACCACGGCCCCGAAATCGAGAAGGACCCAGTCCCCTTCATTGAGTCTGGCGTCCCCCGGTTTGCCATGGGGAAGCGAACTTCGAGCTCCAAACAGCACGATTGGATCGAAAGAGGGGCCAGTGGCCCCTTCCTCCCACAGGAGGTTCATCATCTTACGGAGGATTTCGCGTTCGGAGACCCCCTCCTCCAGTTCCTGAATAAGGGCTGCGAACACTCGATCGACCACCTGGCTGGATCGCCTTAAGGTCTCCTTTTCGGACTCGTCTTTGCAAACCCGAAATTCCTCGACCCAACTCACTGTGGGCCGCCAATCGACCGACCCCTTGCCGCTCGGAAGTTTTTTAATCTCTTCGAAAGTGGAGACGTTGAGGTGTGCCGCCTCGATCCCCATGGTCTTCCAATCGTGATCGGAAATTTCCTCGGCGAGAATTTCCAGCCAGGTCATGCCGACAAAGATCCGCACCGCGCAACCCTTGACTTCCTTATCAGCCTGCTCGCGATAGCGACCGTCGGAAAAGAAATAGGAACCCTCGGGAGTAATCAGCAATTGAGCGTAACTTCCCGTAAAACCGGTCAAATACCGGATGTTCACCAGGTTGGTGACCCAAAGAGCCTCCAGGCCCTCCGATGAAACCCGTTCCGCCAACTTTTTTTGGCGCGCCTCATACGGCGCAGATGCGTTCACTGTGGAATTCCTCCGATGACGAAATGGCGCTAATCCAAATCAGGCAAGATCCTTACGGATTTCATCGACCATGGCGTAGATGCTTTCGATGCACCTGCGGCTGGCGAACTCACCGTCTTTGGAATAGCTCGCGCCGCCCGGCTTGTTCATTTCCTCCTCGGAAATGTCTTGTGGACGCCAGTGAGTCTCCAGGGAAACATAGCCATCGTAACCGTCCTCGAGCAGAGCACGGAACTGACCCTTGTAGTCGATTTCTCCCTCGCCCATTCGGACACAGTGCGCTTCTGTGGCGCCGATCCTCTCGGCGTCCTTGAGGTGGATATGGATGATGTGCTTACGGAGAGCTCGGTATCCATCGGGAAAGGGAACCTCATCGTTGTCGAAATCGAAAAGGACATTGCACGGGTCCCAGACGGCGGCAAGGCGGGGTGAACCGATCTCGTCCAGAAAACTTGCGACCTGAGCGCCGGTTCCGAGATAAGTGGAGGCCTCATTCTCGATCACCATCCGCTGGTCCTTCTCCTCCAGGATTTTGAGTGGGATTTCGAAGTTGTCGAGGATTCGCTGATAGACCTCCTCAACGGGACCCCGTCGCCAGAAGGTGAAACCGCGGATGATATCCGTCTCGAAAATTTTTGCGATATCGCAGCAGCGGCGGAGGATATTGTGATGCTCCGCGATCTCCTCGGGGCTGTCGATCTCGCACTTATAAAACGGAGTGCCGATCCCGCAGATGGCTAAGCCGGCGTCGTCGCACTTCTTCTTGATTTCGGTGACTTGATCGTCGGTCATTTTCTGGATGCCGGTGTCCCACACCGAGCGGATTTCGACAGCGTCCATGTTGTATTCCTTGGCCACTGAGATGGCGAGATCGAGATCCTGAGTGATCTCATCGGTGAATACGGCGTATTTGAACATAATGCGAACCTCTCCTTCCAAAGATGGATGATTGAATCGATTGTGATGCGGTTGTTAGAAGGTCGGCTCGAGTTCCGCCAACCGGAAAAACGCATTCGGAAAGGGGAGATTTTAAAGCATGCCCCGCGATTGGGAAGGGTGCGCATTCGATAACTGGGGCGCCGCCTCAAGGGCGAAATTCGCCAGAACTTGACTTATTATCCTCTTGAAATCGAGAAAAGGTGAGGACCAATGACTGAGGAGAACCAGGAAAAAGAATTCTTCAAACCCTATCGCCGAACCGCCCCCTGGCGGTGGCCAGTCCGTATCCTCAAATGGATCTTCGGTCTCATCCTCGTTTTCATCCTTCTAATCCTGATCGGAATTGGGGGAGTGGTCGGGTACTACAAGAGCATTGTCAACCAGAAACCTGGCGGCCTGGCGGTCACACACCATCCAAGCGAACTGTTATCGAAGGTCGACCCTTTCATCGGGACTGGAGGCGTCCCCTGGGTCTGCGCCTACAACTCCCCCGCGGCCACCACCCCCTGGGGCATGGTCCGTCTCGGACCAGACACCGCGTCGATGCTGCTGGATATCCGCGGTCTCAACTCCTCGGGATATTACTATGGCGACAACAAGATCATCGGGTTTAGCCACAACCGTCTGCTCGGCGCGGACGCTTTCGACGGAGGAAATTTTCGGATCTTCCCAACTATAGAATCGAGGGTGGAGAAACTAAGGTCTGCGGATCGGTCGACTCCGTTTTCTCACAAGGAGGAGATCGCCTTCCCGGGTTATTATGCGGTCCGACTCCCCTCGGAACAGACCTTGGTGGAGCTAACCGCCTCAACGCGAGTCGGCTTTCATCGATACACCTTCAGTGGAAACGAGAACCCGCATCTATTGATCGATGTGTCGAGTTCCCTCGGCGATGCTCGGACCAAGGAAGGAAAAGTCCGAATCGTCCCCGCCTCCCAGGAAATCGAGGGATCGATCGTCAACTTCGGGTCATTCTCCGGCCGATATGGCGGTCTTAATGTCTTTTTTGTGGCCCGTTTCAATCGCCCCTTCGCGGAATACGGAACCTGGTCAGCGGATGGATTCGAGAGCGGACGCGAGGAGGCTGAGGGAGACTCGCTTGGAGCGGATGTCGCTTTCGAGGGTGAGAATGTAGAAACGGTCGTCGAGGTTCGCCTGGCCCTCTCCCATGTCAGCATCGAGAATGCGCGATTGAACCTCGACACGGAGATCGGTGATGACATAAATTTCGAGCAGGTCCTGGAGGAAGCCAAGCAGGCCTGGGAGGAAAAACTTTCCCTCATCGAGGTCGAGGGCGGGACCGAGGCGCAACAGAGAATTTTTTATACGGCCCTCTATCGCACTCTCCAGATGCCAACGCTGTTCAACGATGTCAATGGCGAGTATCTCGGATTCGATAAGCAAATCCATGTCGCCGAAGGATTTCAGTATTACACCGACTTCTCCCTCTGGGACACCTTTCGAACGGTGCATCCTCTTTACAACTTGATTGTTCCTGAAGTGCAACGTGACATGCTGGTCTCCATGGTCGAGATGGCGAAAGCGGGCGGCTGTTTCCCTCGTTGGCCCTCGGGCGCGGGATACACCAACTGCATGATCGGGACTCCCGCCGACATCATGGTGACCGAATCCTATCTCAAGGGCATTCGCGATTTCGATGTCGAGACCGCCTATTCCAAGATGCGTCAGACCGCTTTAGACGGAAAACCCGAGGGGACTAAGTTTGCGGGCCGAGGCGGTCTTGAGAGTTATCTCAATCTGGGTTGGTGCGCTTCCGAAAAGATGTCGAAAGCCCTCGGGAAGACTTTTGAGTACTCCTACGCCGATTGGGCGCTCGCCTCCCTCGCCAAGGCATTAAACCATCCTGAGGACGCTGCGCTTCTTTCCGAGCACGCCAAGAACTATCAAAACCTTTGGAATGAGGAGACTCAATTCTTCCAGCCCAGGAGCTCGACAGGAGAGTTCCAGGCGATCGAACCCCTTCAACTCTCTTACACTGACTCCGAGGGATTTCTCACCGATGATTTTGTCGAGGGGAGCGCCATGCAGTGGCGGTACGCGATTCCTTTCGACCCAGAGGGTTTGGTTTCGCTCTTCAAGGACAGGGATTATTTCATCGAGGAGCTGACAGCCTTCTTCGAGGGTTCGACCAAGGAGGTGGGGAAGTGGAATCCCGGCCCCTGCTACTGGCATGGGAACGAACCGTATATCCATTCCGCCTACCTCTTCGAAGCGGCGGGTCGACCTGACCTCACACAGAAATGGGTGCGCTGGATTTTGGAGAACAAGTACAGCGATGACTATGTGGGGCTGGATGGCAACGACGACGGCGGGACTCTCTCAGCCTGGTATGTCTTCAGCTCGCTCGGCTTTTATCCCATCGCGGGAAGCACGAAATATGAGATTGGCTCGCCTCTTTTCGACAAGGCAACCCTTCACATGGGCGAGGCGAAATTGGAGATTTTCGCCGACAACCAGTCGCCCCAAAACGTCTATCTCAAAGAGGTCCGATTGAACGATCAACCCTTAGAGAATTATTCGTTCGATCATGCGGATATCGCGGGAGGCGGGACTTTGAGGTTTACCATGTCGGGTGAGCCCTCGAAAGAGAGGTAGAGCCTCCTCCCCTTCGTAGCCCGGCAACTCACTTGCCGGGAATGGGGGCGGAAAGTAGAGGTAAGATCTCCCCGCCCGTGGAAGGGACACGACAACCCGGAAAATGAGTTTCCGGGCTACAGATTGGCAATGGACTGGTAGAATAGGGGTTCGAGGAGATGACAATCCAATGAAACGGAAAGGTTTCACCCTCATCGAACTGCTGGTGGTGATTGCGATCATTTTGATCCTGATCGCCATCGGTCTGCCAAAGTTTCTGGAGTCTCAGATCCGCGCTCGCGCCACCAAAGTCCAATCCGAACTCAGAACGGTTGGACTGGCTCTGGAAAGTTATCGACTGGATTGGAAGATCTATCCCTCCAGATCGGTCCAGTACTACCGCAACAAATCTCGTGAGGAGCAAGGCCTAACCTGGCTGCTCAAGCCGATCGAGTATTTGACCTACCTCCCCGACGATCCATTTCCCACCGGTACGGACGCCGCCACCGGCCTGCCCGGCGCCGGACCCGCCAGCTACATCCTGACCGGCGTGGATGTTCTCCCGACCGAGAACGCTTTGGCCCACCCCCACGGCGGCATCCTTTTAAGGACCTGGGTCCTTTACTCGGCCGGCCCCGACTCTCCCCGTGTGGAGGTCGATTCCGAAAAAGGTTGCATGGCAATCAACGCCAATGGCCAATTCTACTTCGGCTATTCCCCCACGAACGGAACCCGTAGCCGAGGAGACATCTGGCGCTTCGGCGGCGAGAAAGAATGGATGGGCCTCGATGTCACCCGCACCAGCCGAGGCTGCACCGGCTCCAAAGCGACCCTCGATACGACCCCAAAGGTGGGGGTTTATTACAATGGAATCAAAATCCTTCAGAGGTTTCCGGAGGGTGGCGTGGCGCAGTGATGAGGATGGGTCTTAGCTGAGGCCGCGGAGTTGATATGCTACTGCTAAGGTCAAGGAGGTTTTACTCAAGATGGTTTACCATGTTTATGTCGAACCGGGCGAGGACTTTGGGTACGTTGCCCATTGCCCGGCCATCCCGGGGTGTCATAGCCAAGGGGATAGCCTTGAGGAGGCGCTCGATAATATTCGGGACGCGATCCGTGGCTGCCTTGAAGCTTTGGACCCCGCTCTGATTCCGCCGCGTTCCGACCGCACGTTCGCGGTCGATCTCGAAATCGCGGGCTGATGCCCAAACTACCCGTTGTATCAGGGCGTCAGGCTGCTCGAGCGTTCGAAAAAGCGGGGTGGGAATATGTCCGTGTGGCGCGTAGTCGTCATCTCGTTTATCGACAGACAGGAAATCCTGTGACACTCTCAATTCCAGAACACAAAACTTTGGATCGCGGTCTGCTTCGCGCCCTGATTCGAGACGCGGGGATGACTGTCCAGGAGTTCATTGATCTTATTGATTAAAAGAAATGGCGACACCCTTGATTCCCGCCTTCGCGGGACTGACCGCCCCATCCTCACACCGCCAACACCCCCTTCAAATGCTCCAGCGACCTCACCGCCTCATCCTCTGTCCCGCACTCCACTGAGAGGACACCATCGAAACCCGCCTCTTTCAGACGACTCACAATCCGCGTCCAGTCAATGACACCATCTCCGCATGCGCAGCCGACTGCGGTGCCGGTGACTTTGCCGCGTTCCTCCTCGGCTTGCTGGACCGAGATGTCTTTGGCGTGGACATGGACAATCTTGTCGGCGACCGCGTCGAGCATCTCGTAGGGATCTGTTCCCGCCAGGAAAGTGTTGCCGCAATCGTAATTGACTCGGATCCATTCCGAATCCACCAAGTCGAGGATACGCGTCAGACTTTCGATCTTCCCGGTGTAGGGGCCATGCTGTTCAATGCCGAGGTAGACCCCGTTGTCTGCGCAGGTTTCGGAGATCGCCCGAAGGTTCATTTTCATAATCTGGTAGGCGTCCTCCTCGGTGACCCAATCCGGGGGATGCATGTCCTCACAGATCTGAACCACATTGACCCCCAGCGCTTTCGCATACGCAATCGCCTTTCTGGCGTAGAGGACTCCGAACTCGACGCTCAATAGATCGGAATGGGTGGAAAGCCCGCTGATCTTCACACCCGCGTCATCGACCAGCGCCTGGATTACCTGCGGATCCACATCCATGCTCGTCACATGGCAGTACCCGACATTCGACAGGAGGCACCTCCCCATCAGGAAACACGGCTCCACATACTTGTACCCGATCTCAGACGCCTTCCGAACTCCGTAATCCAGCGATTTGTCCCCGTGACGCACATATTCCAGATTAATTCCGATTTCCATGGCTCCACCTCTTGACTGTATTAACGTACGATTTTACGCTTTTTTGTGCTGACCGCAACCCCGAATTTTTTTTGAAAAGGAGGGTTTTCACCGTGTCCGATACGCCCGTTTTTTCCATAGCCTTCGCCCTCATTCTCATTCACTCCCTGATTTCTTCGCCTCAAGCGCTCCAAATACAGAATGAGAAGGATGTCATTTCCATTTCTTCAAACGGCCAAACTCTCCTCCAATACAAGTTCGACGAGGTCCCCTACAAACCCTACGTGAAGGAATTCTATACCCCGAGTGGAATCAACATCCTCCGCGATGCACCCCACGACCACCTTCACCACCACGCTTTGATGTACGCCATCTCAGTCGACGGAGTCAACTTTTGGGAGGAGTTTCAGGCGCCAGGACAGGAGAAACATGTCGGTTTCGAGGAGATGAGACACGGGGAGGACGGAGCGGGTTTCGTCGAAAAGCTGGATTGGATGAATCCTCGAACCGATGAGGTGTTGATTCAGGAGACCCGGACCTTGACCGCTTACTCCGAAGAGAACTCAGACGCGTCCCTGATCACCTGGCAGACCGAGTTCTCTCTGCCCGAAGGAAAGGAACAAGCCACCCTAACCGGCAGCAAGTATTTTGGCCTCGGTATGCGTTTTCTGACATCGATGGACACCGGTGGCAGGTTCTTTAATGCCGATGGTGGGGTGGGTGTCGAGGCAACTGATGACAAGAATTCGAAGTGGTGCGCCTACACCGCCAAGGCCGATGGCAAGCCGGTCACGATCGCGGTTTTCGATGATCCCAAGAACCCCCGCTCCCCCGCCAACTGGTACACCATGGACGACCCTTTCGCTTATCTGACCGCCACCCTGGCGCTCGATACGGAGCCGTTGGTCATGAAAGAGAACCTCCTCCTTCGATACGGGGTTGCGCTGTGGGATGGTGAGGCGTCTTCGGATGAGGTCGAGGCGCTCTATCAGAAATGGCTTCGACTTTTGAAAGACTGATCACTTTCGGTGCTCGCGCGGACTTGTAGTCCGTGCGTTGGATTTGTGACGGAGTACCACTCCGGCGGGGAGTACAACTCCCCAAAGAATTCATGGTCCGGAGTGCCACTCCGAACCAGCACCAGTGGAAGAATCAATTGGAGGAAATCTAATATGAAGAACCGAACACACCGACTCCACCCAATTCTAAGATTTTTCCTTATCATCCCCCTTATGCTCTTAACCAACCTCTCAACCCACGCTGACACCTTCCTCGAGGAATTCAAGAAACCCGATCCCTGGTACCACTCGGCCCCTCTTTGGGTTTGGAACGACGATGTCACCGAAGAGAAAATTGAACAGGATCTGGAGATGCTGAAATCTCAGGGTGTCCTCCAGGCCTTTGTCCATCCCCGCCCTGGACTGATCACTCCCTATCTCTCCGAGGAGTGGGTGAACCTATACGGTTTCGCCGTGAAAACTGCGAAAGAGAAGGGAATGCTCCTCCACATCTATGACGAGAATTCCTATCCCTCCGGCTTCGCGGGCGGGCATGTTTATCGGCAGCATCCGGAATGGGCGGGCAAAGGAATGGTCCTCGAATCGGTCGACCAACTCCCTGATGCGCTCTCTGAGGATGTGATTGCGGTGTATCGCAAGGAGGGGGACTCGGTTTCTCGCCTCGAGGAACCGCCACTAGGTGAAAACGGCGATTTTCTGATTGCCAAAATTGTTCATGCCGATGCGCGTGCCTGGACTGCGGGTGGTCCCTATGTCGACCTCCTCGAGCCGGGTCTAACAGAGGCCTTTCTGGAAATCACTTACGAACCCTACCGCAAAAAATTTGGCGAGGAATTTGGCAAGACCGTGCGCGGCGCCTTCACCGATGAACCCCACTTGGTCCCCGCCGGAAAGGTCCACTGGACCCCGCGATTACCCCAACTTTTCGAGGACCGCTATGGCTACGCTCTCGCAGATGTCATCCCCTCCCTCTTCCAGGATGTTGGCGACTACAAAAAAGTGCGCTTCGATTTCAACCAACTCCTTCTCGATGAGTTCATCGAACGTTGGTCGAAGCCTTACCACGACTACTGCGAAAAATACGGTCTCCTTTACACCGGCCACTACTGGGAGCATGGATGGCCCGGTGTGAGTCATGGCCCGGACAACATGGCCATGTACGCTTTCCACCAAATGCCCGCCATCGATTGCTTGATGAACCGGTACAGCGAGGATGTTCACGCTCAATTCGGCAATGTCCGCGCGGTTATTGAACTTTCCAGCATCGCCAACCAACTCGGGATGGAGCGTCGTCTTTGCGAGGTTTACGGAGCGGGCGGATGGGAGATGTCCTTCGCCGACCAGAAACGCATCGCCGATTGGCTGGGCGTATTGGGTGTGAACCTTTTCAATCAACACCTGACCTACATGACCATTCGGGGCGCCAGGAAGCGGGACCATCCCCTCAGTTTTTCCGATCACGAACCCTGGTGGGATCAGTACCATGTTCTCGGAGAATACTTGGGGCGACTCGCCTATGCGTTATCCCAGGGCCAGGAGCGAAAGAAAGTCCTGGTCCTCGAACCGACCACCACCGGCTGGAGCCTCGAAAGAGCCGATGGCCCGAAGGATGAACTCGAAGCGATGGGCGCCGCCTTCCAGGCTTTCATCACGAACCTGAGTCTGAACCAGGTCGAATATGACCTCGGTAGCGAAAGGACCATCCGCGATCACGGGCGAATCGAGGACGGAAAGTTTATTGTCGGTGATAGAGCCTACGACCTTCTCGTTCTCCATCGGACCTGCGAGAACCTCTGTCAGTCCACCGCCGATTTGATTGAAACCTATGTGAACGAAGGCGGCTTGATGCTCCTCGTGGGCGGCGCTCCAACTTCGGTCGATGGCAAAGAGAACTCGAATCTGGCGAAGATCTTTCCGAATCCTCCGGATGAGGGCCAAAGCCTCCTCACAAAGGATGGAAACAAATCTTCCACAATCGACTCCGAAGAGAAAGTCATCGACTTTCTTCAATCGGAATACGCCTCGATTAGATTCCCGGAACACAGAGGAGGAAAACTCTTTCACCAATTCCGAGAGTTGGAGGACTCGGGGCTTCTTCTCCTCTGCAACACCAGCGCGGATGAAACAGTCACCGGCCAATGGACTGCGGAGGGTAAGGGAGTTGCTTTGCTCAATCTCTTCACGGGCGATTCCGAAGCGGCCGCCTTCACGGTCGATGGCGACCAAGTGGCGGTGACATTCGAACTCCCGCCGGCCGGGAGCGCCCTTTACTGGATCACATCGGAGAAGTCGGAGTCCGCGAAACCGGAGAAAAAGGAATACGGCCCCGTCGAGATGGAACTTGTCGGCATCCAACGGCTCGCTCCAAACGCCCTCCCCTTGGATTACCTCGACTACGAAGCCGCATCCGAATCAGGAGAAAACACTTTCTTCTTCGAAGCCCAAACCAAGATCTATCAGGCGCATGGCCTCGATAACGATCCTTGGGATCGAGCCGTTCAATACGAGGGCGAAATACTGGCGATGGACAAGAAGTTCGGACCCGACACCGGGTTCACGGTCGCCTACCCGTTCCTGATCGAGGGCTTCGATCAGGCGCCGCCGCTTTCGATTGTGGTGGAGCAGCCCGAACGTTATCAAGTAGCGCTGAATGAAACGAAGGAGGCCTCAGTTTCCGGCACGGCGGATCCACATTTCAAATCGCTTCGCTTCGAAGAGGGGGTTCAGACTGGGGCTAATCGTCTCACTCTCATAGCCTCGCCTTTCTCCGTTCACGATGAGGTGGAGCCGGTCTATGTGATGGGCGATTTCCGGTTAGAGAGCCGCGATAAGGGGTGGGCGATCCTCCCGCCGAAAGAACTCGACTACGGCTCCTGGAAAGACCAAGGATTGCCCTTCTACTCGGACGCGGTTCGCTACTCGTACCAGGTTCGCAGAGACCAAGAGGACGGCTCGATCCGCCTCCGGTTGACGGACTGGAACGGGACGTTAGCCACAGTCTCAGTCAGTGGGAATCAAGTCGGCGTTCTCGGTTTGCCTCCTTACGAGATCGAAATGACCGGTCTCAAGAAGGGGATGAACGAGATCGATATCGATGTCTATGGCAGCCTCAAGAACCTATACGGTCCTCATCATGGGAACCCGGAACTCGGCGCGGCTTGGCCCTCGGGATTCTTGAAAGCGCCGAAACAGGGCCCTCCGCCAGGAACGGAGTACAGCGTGATTGATTACGGGCTGTTTGCGCCGCCGACTCTCGAGGCGGCCAAAGAGTAGATCTTTCCGCTATCGCCCAGCCATTCGACGGAATAAGATGGACCTCCCATGGATTCCTCGAATCGGAGATATGTTGAGGCGACCGCGCTTATCGTGGGATGGGCCGGTCTGTTCACGGCGCTCTACCTGACCGCGGGCGGCCCCCTATCTTGGGATGAACTCCTCTACATGGAGACCTCCTGGAACCTGAAAGAGGTCCCCTGGATTCTTAACCGGTACGCCCACATCTATTTCCAATCGATCTTCATGCACATGGTCGGCGATCCCATCGAAGGGGCGAAGGTCTACTGGAGTTTCCTGATCTCTTCCAGCATCCTCGGAACCTATCTCTGCGCCCGAAGAATGGCCGTGCACTACCCGATCCTCACCGGTCTCATCGCGGTTGCCCTCTTCTTCCACCTTCGTCTCCCCTTCCGATACTCGGGAACTCCCTATGCCGACTTCTGTTTGATGTTTTTTGGGATCTGGAGCGCGGCTTTTTTTCTCATGGGGTCCGAGAGGGAAGGGAGGTGGAGACGGGTCCTGTTCATCCTCCTCGGCTTGTTCCTCTTCCTCTCGATCAAATCGAAGGAACACGGGATGGTCTTCTTCGCGCTCCTACTGGGATTGGGTCGAGTTGAGAACACCTTCACCTGGGAGGCCTTCAAACACGATTTGGTTTTCGTCCTCATCGGCGGACTCTCCGGCGTTCTCCTCTTGGTTGTGGCGGACACAGTCGCGCTGGGCAATCCCCTCTACTCCCTCTGGCCGGGCAATGTCGAATCGGTCCTCGACTACAATGTTGGTTCGTTCCAGGAACGCAGCCCCGACTCCTGGTTGGGGATTTTGACCACTCAGACACTCGCGATCCCCTTTACCCTTTATCTCATGGCCCCCTTTGTCGGTTCGATGGAGGGTTGGAAACGGAGGATCGTATGGTCGGTTCCCATTCTCTTCGTCCTCTTCCTGACCGCCACATTGGTTTTCATCCGATATCGTGTTTCCGATCGACAGGTGATTGCGATGCTTCCGCTCCTCTGTGTGGGGGGCTCTCTTTTCTTTCAATCGTTCCTTCGCAACCCGGAGTCCAACCGATGGTTTGTCTTGTCCGCGTTGCCTGCTTTCCTCATCGTGTTGTTTCGGATTCCGGAAAGAGTCGCCGCCACGGGAGGGTGGACCCCCTTTCCGCTCGAGTCGGCCGTGATCTATCCCGGAGGCGCCCTTCTCCTGGTCACCCTTGCCGCTTTGTTACGTGATCGCGCCAACAAGGGGGAAGTGCTCCTCATCGGTATCGTTTTTTGGATGGCACTGCTGCCCGGGGTGAGGGCCAACCTCTCCAACCTCTATCATGACACCGCGGGGGAAAAATCGCGTGAAAGGTTTTTGCCATTCGAGGAATTTAGGAATCAAATCTCGCTTCAGGGTGAACCGAGGTGCTTGGTTTCTCCACATATCCACGATGAACTTGGGATGCTCGGACGAAGCTCCGAATCCTGCTCGATGATGTTCGATCTCTATTTCAAGACCGACACGAACCCCGATCAATTCACCTATGAATTGCCCTCCGATCAAACTCCTATGAGTTGTGATTTCGATGGAGTTTTCCTGACCGAGGAGGATCTCGCACGGATCGACCTGAGCGATTGCAACTACACGATCTTCAAAGCGAAGGAGCGGGGGCTTATCTTCCTTAAGAACCCCTCCCCCTAGCCCCCTCCCCGCACGACGAGGAGGGGAAATGAAAGTTCCCCCTCTCCACAAAGTGGAGAGGGGGTTAGGGGGAGAGGTTCAGGGGGGTATGGGGGAGAGGTTAAAGAAGGGATGGGAAGAGTAAAAACATGACCGTAAACCCAACTTATTCAGTTCTCGTCCCCGCCTTCAATGAGGCACAGACCATCCACGAGGTGGTCGACGCCATTCGCTCCCAACACCCCGACTTCGAGGTGATAGTCATCGATGATGCCTCCACCGACTCCACCGGCGATCTCGCCGAGGAAGCGGGCGCCAATGTGATCCGGCGAAAGACCAACCAGGGTTATGGAGCCGCGCTCAAGGAGGGGCTGCGTCAGGCGAAGGGCGAGTTCGTTCTCTTCATGGACGCCGACGGACAGCACCGCGCCGAGGAACTATCGAAACTGATCGAGGAGATCGAAGGGGCCGACATGGTGGTGGGGAGTCGTCCTAAGGAGATCCTGGTCCGGTCACGGAGTTGGGGAAAGAAATTCTTGGCTTGGATCGCCAATTACCTCTCACGGCAAGAGATCCCCGACCTGAACTCGGGTTTTAGAATCCTTCGCAAAGAGGCCGCTCTGTCCTATCTTCCAATCCTTCCCAACGGGTTCTCTCTAACCACCACGATCACCCTCGCGATGCTCAAGGATGGACGCGAGGTGCGTTATGTCCCGATCGAGGGGAGCCCGCGCAAAGGAGGCGAAAGCCAAGTCCGGATGGTGCGCGATGGGATGGGAACTCTCTTGATGATCCTCCGGGTCATCATGCTTTTCGATCCGCTCCGGGTCTTCACTCCCATCGCCCTGGTTCAGATCGTCCTGGGTGTCCTCTACACCCTCTACACCGTGGTGAGCGACACCAACATCACAGAAACCAGTCCGATGCTCCTCCTCTCCGGGTTCGGATTTCTCTTCTTCGGCCTCCTCGCCGACCAGGTCTCCAACCTTCGCCGCGGGGGATGACAGACCGGTCCAATGAATGATCCCCGTCACGATTTCTCGGAGGAGATCGCGGTCCAGGACCAAGCCGCTGTGGCCTACCAATCCCTCCGTTACCTGAAACCGCATTCCCGAGACTACCACCTCTGGTGGACTCGCCTCATGCTCGAGAATGTCTCCCTCGATGGGCGCATCCTCGATAATGGTTGTGGTACGGGAATCCTCCTCGATCTCCTAAAGGGAAGGGAAGTGTTCGGCGTCGACCTTTCGATGAAGATGTTGACCGCCGCTTCCGAGATCGATGATCGAGTCGTCCGAGGCAACAGCCTCGAACTCCCCTTCCCCGACCGGTCATTCGATCTCGTCCTTTCGCGCAGCCTGATTCATCATCTCCCTGACAAGGAGAAGGGGATCGCGGAGATAGCCCGCGTGTTGAAGCCAGGGGGCCAAGCGGTCTTTGTCGACACGAACCGCTCGATTCTCTCCGACCTCCCCCGCCGCATCGCCAACCGAGGCGAACATTTTTCCGAAAGCCACCAGAACCTCAGCAGAAAAGTGTTTGAGCGCCTCCTCGAAACCGATTTCGAAATCGAGCGGATCGAATACTTTGGTTACCTCGCCTACCCTCTCGCCTTCCCCGATCTCTATGACTTCAGCCGGATTGTCCCCAAGATCGAAGCGGTGACCCGATTTCTTACGGTGGTAGATCGGATCATTTCGAGGGTTCCGCTGGTGAGGAGACAGAGTTGGGGGATACTGGTTCGGGCGCGGCGTTCCGTGATTTAAGAGGATGCATGAATTGTCCCTCCGACATCCCTGAAATGTAGGTCCCTTTCGCCGATCTGATCCAATGAGGAACTAGGGATCATTGTAACTCATTCATTTCACTTGATTTGAACATTTCACTCCACTCCGGCATTCCCCCTGCTTTATCTCCATTCGCAGCAATATCCCAACCCATTGAGGTGAATGCCATGAATTGCCCGACCTGCGGAAAACCGACCTGGGATCATGCCCCCAAATGCACTTATTGCGGACAGGATCTCGGTCTCTTTCAGGAAGTGAATCGGATCAGACAAGAACTCTCCGCCGTTTCGAAAAACTCGGATGGAGTTACCCGGCAACTGCGCGAGCTCGAGGGAAAGATCGGGTCTTTCGAATCAAACCTGACGACTCGATTGACCGTAAAGACTGAGGAAACACAAATCGAGGCGCCAGCCGAGGTTAGGACTTTCCCTGAACGGACCCCCAAACCTCTCCCGCCGAAACCCCTCCCCCCGACCCCCTCCCCGCAATGCGGAGAGGGAGAGCACTCGCAAAAAGTCCCTCCCCGCAATGCGGGGAGGGATTTAGGGAGGGGTTTTGAAGGTATGCGGAGGGGTTTTGGCGGTGTGGCGAGGGGTTCTGCGGGCGGGAATAGCCAGAGTTCGACCGCCGAAATCCGTTTCGGCCAGAAATGGATGCTCATCGCCGGGATCGCAGCCATGGTTCTCGGGGTCGGGTACTTCCTGAAATATTCCTTCGACCAGAATTGGATCAGCCATGAGATGCGAATCGCCATGGCTTTTCTCACCGGTTTCGGCCTCCTCGGAGCGGGCGAGTTCTCGCGGAGAAAGAATCTGAAGACCTTTGGCCTCTACCTCATCGGAGGCGGCATCGCGACACTCTATTTCTCCACCTATGCCGCCGACCAGATCTACGCTCTGATTTCAACAACGACCGCCTTCGGCCTGATGATCGGAGTTACTGTCCTCGCCTGTTCCCTCGCGGTCTTTTACGACACCAAATGGCTGGCGGTCCTCGGCCTGATCGGAGGGTTCGCTTCCCCCATGGTTCTCGGATCCTCGGACTCGAATCAACTGACTCTGCTTTCCTACATCACGGTTTTGAATGCGGGCATCCTTTCGATCGCCTTCTTCAAGCGTTGGAGGCTGCTTTACAACCTCTCGTTCCTCGCGACCTGGTCGCTCTACTTCGTTTCGCTCTTCACCCTGCGAGGAACCGGGGATGACCTGATCGGACAAAACCTTTTCTTTGTCAGCCTCTTCTTCGTGACCTACACAGTCGTCCCGTATCTCCGGTCGATCCTGTCGAAGGAGAACGCCAAACTCTCCGACTTCTCGATCGCCCTCCCAAACGCGGCCATCGCATTCGGGTTCTCGTACACCTGGCTTTTCAACCTGGAATTGGACAACTGGAGCAGCGCGATCAGTATTTCCTACGCGGCCCTCTTCGGCTCCCTTGCCGCGATCATCCATCTACGCAACCCGGAGAACCGCACCGCCATCGTCATGCTGCTCGGCAAAGCCTCGCTCTTTCTCGTGCTGACTGTGCCGCTTCTGGTGAGCGGCAACTGGATCACCCTCTTCTGGTTTCTCGAAGCGGTCGTCCTTCTCGGAATCGGTCTCACTCTCAAGGAGAGGCTCCCGGTCCTCGGCGCGACCGCTCTTCTCGCCCTCTCGATCGGCAAACTTTTCTACCACGACTACTCGGATCTCTATGGCTTCAGCGAGCGGTTGGTGTATTTCGACGGCTACTCCTATCTCCTTTGGGGCCGCCTGGCCACCATTCTGACCGCAGTCGGATCCACCTTCGCCTTCGCCGAACTGGTCAGTAAAAAAGGCGAGTTCCTCGGTGAGAGCCAGAAGACCATGACCTCCCTCTTCCAAACTCTTTTCGGCCTTCTCCTCTTCACCACACTGAACATCGAGACCGTCGCCTTCTTCTCGAAGTTTTACCCCGATTCCCGCGACGCCTCCCTCTCGGTGCTGTGGACCTTTTTCTCGGTCGGCCTGATGTCCCTCGGTTTCCTCCATAACAAGAAACCCCTCCGCTCCCTCTCGATCGCCCTCTTCGGAGTCACCGCAAGCAAAGTCCTCCTTTTCGATTTGGCCCATGTGGACACCCCCTACCGCGTCCTCTCCCTGATCGTCCTGGGCGTGATGCTGATTGGAGCCTCGTTCCTGTATCATAAATTTGCGGGGAGGATTTTGGAGAAACGGGAGGTGGTATCATGACAAACCGACTTGGAATTCTGATCGTCGTTTGTTTGAGTCTGATTGGGAACGCGGAAGCTAATCCCGTTTCTCTTAGCAATGGATTTGTGGTTCTCTCCGATCAAGTTTCATTTGTGCCGGCCCAATCCGGTTGGGCGGAGGTCGATTCCATCCGACTAGAAAACCCCGACGGCTTTAGAGGAGGACGTTTCGCGTGGGCGATTTCTTCGGCAAGCGCCACATCTTTTGACGACATGACGAGGTTGGAAATGAGGGTACGGATTTTCTCTCCCCCCGACCAAACGGAGCCTTATTTTGAAATCACTAAGTCATTTCCCAACATGGATCATGGGACCTCGGCGGCTCTGAAAAAAGGAAGTTCACTGGTCGAGGTTTCTGTGAAAGGAGGAGACCCAACACCTCATGAATTGACCATGGTAGTGAATCCACGGAAGCAGTCTATGTTTGGACGAAACCTCAACCGATCGGACCTGCTCTGGTTCGATCAGAGATACTGCGATCTTCATGACAACGATGGCGGTGAAATCCGAGTTTATGAATGCGAAGCCGATCGAGCGCCTCAGGAGGAACACCGTGGAGTCTTCGCCTTCTCCTATGAACTCAAGGAACTCTTCGCGGAGAATTGCCAAATCCAAATGGATGACGGCGAAGAATCCTGCATCAAAACGCCGGCGGATCTGGCCAACTCGATCAACCGCGGCCACTTCATGTGGAAGTTGAGAATGGAAAACATCGAACCCCCGAAGGTCGAAATCCATGACGGAACCGCCACGATCACATCCCGGAAAAAGATGATCGGCCCCAAAGGCGGACTGGGCGGTCCCATGAAAGAACTCGACAGATGGAAGCAGACGATGACCGTCGAGGTTCAGAGTGGGAAAATTGTGGCGACTGAGATGATGATGGAGATGGAGGGAGAAGGGGACTGAAGACCAGACTTTGACATAAATATGTCACCCCGGTAAACTTGAAATCATGAGAACCACAGTCCGACTCAACGATGAATTGCTCACCCAAGCCAAGATCCGCGCGGCGGAGGAGGGGCGAACTCTGACCTCTCTCATCGAGGAGGGGCTCTCCCTGGCTTTGAGCAAAAGCAAAAAGCCAAAGCGAAAAAAATTCAAGATACCAACTTCCAAGGCCAAAGGGGGGACGCTCCCAGGAGTCGACCTGAATAATTGGGGCGATCTCGAGGATCTGATGGAAGGTCGATGATTCTTCCAGACGTTAACGTACTCATTTACATTCTTCGTGAGAATGTTCCGGAACATCGAAAGTGCTTTGATTGGTTCTCCAAAATCGTCAATGGGAATTCGGCGTTTGGGATGTCGCCACAGGTCTTGAGCAGCGTGATTCGAGTGGCGACTCATCCTAAAGTATTTGAGGAACCCAGCGAACTTAAGGATCTAATCGAGTTCTCGGATTCCTTGATAAACCATCCAAACTGCGTACGGATTGTTCCTGGGTCAAGGCATTGGGAGATCTTTACTCGACTTTGCGTCGAGTCCAATGCGCGGGGGAAACTGGTTCCCGATGCTTGGTTCGCCGCGCTCGCCATCGAATCGGGTTGCGAGTGGATCACCTTTGACCGCGACTTCGCACGATTCCCCGGTCTTCGTTGGCGGTGTCCGTATTGAACACCACGAACCCCTCAGGAATCACGAAACCAAACAGACCAGGAAAGGCAGGTGATCCTGCTATGCGGGAAAATTCGGATTTGGATGAAAATCTAATCGGGGAAGCGATGAAGATCGGGGGCTTTAAGACCAAGAGGGATGCCGTGAACCATGCACTTAAAGAATATGTGCGACGGAATAAGCAGCTCGGCATCCTCGACCTGTTCGGAAAGGTGGAGTACCGAGAAGATTACGATTACAAAAGAGTTCGCGGATGGAGGCGGGCATGAGTTCTATTTTGACGCCTAACGAAGCAGACCGGTCCGTCGACCTTCCATGGGAAACGTAACGCTAACCTTCAAGCCAATTCAACCGACCGATCGCCTGGGAGCGAAGCCCCAAACTGATCCTCTATCGTTTTCTCTCTAAACCTTAAACCGCTCCACCACCCTCTGAGCAGTAATCGCGAGTTCAGCCAGTTTGCCCGCGCTGCTGCTTGTTTCGGTCGCCGCCGTGGAGGTGTTTTGGGCCGCGTGATTGACCTTTCGGATGTCACCCGAGACCCCATCGGCCGCCTGCGAGATCTCCTGAATGGTCTTCGCGATTTCGCTGACTGTGGAGGATTGTTGCTCCACGGTCGAGGCGATCGTTCGCGATACCGAATTCGTTTCACTGATCGCTTTCGCGGTCTGTTCGATCACTTTCCCCGCGCGAATCGCGTCCCGCTGAATGTTTTCGATTTGCTCGGCGACTTGATTCGTGGCCTCGGCGACTTTGAGCGCCAACTTCTTGACTTCGTTCGCCACCACCGCGAACCCATCCCCCGCGGATCCCACCTTGGCAGCTTCCACCATGGCGTTGATTGAAAGCAGGTTCGTCTGCCTGGCCACATCCTCAATGATGTCGACCACGCTGCTGATCTGTTTGGCCGAGGCGTCGAGACTCGCCATCACCTGGCGTGTTTCGTTGGCTTGGTTATCCGCGTCGGCGGCCATGGCCGACGCCCGAGTGCAATTCTGGGCGACATCTTTCAACGACGCGAGCATTTCCTCGATGGCAGAGGCGGTCGATTCCACAGCCGATGAGACTCGCACCGTGGCGGCCGAAACACTGTCGGTCTGCGAGGACATTTCCGCCGAATCGGAGACCATCTGTTCCGAGATCGAGGAGAGCTCCTGAGAAGAGGAGGAAACCAGATTCGAGTTGTTCGAGAGCTCTTGGATGATTCCTCGGAGATTGGAGGACATCTTGTTCAGGGCGCGCGCCAGGTCCCCGATTTCATCCTCGCGGTTCAAATCGAAGTGATGGGTGAGATCCCCCTCCGCCACCCTCTCCGCGACACCCACTCCCAAACCCAAGGGCCTGATGATCGTGCTGCGCAACCTCCACCCCACTACCACAAGCAGGAAGACGATCGCTAACCCGGCTAGCCAGAGAATGCCGGAGATCAATTCCCTCGCCGCATCGTCCCACTCGCCGGTGTCCAGACGAAACCCGACCGCGGCCATGGTCTGACCGATCTTCGCGCCATCGTGGCAATCGATGCAGGATTCCGTCACCTTGATCGGAAGCACCACCCGATAGGATCTTCCATGGACCCCCTCGATGAATCCCTTCTGTTCCTCTCCCGACGCCAAAACCTTGGCCTCCCACTCATCGGCCTCGGTGGCGTCGTCGATCTCCATGAAAGCCGCGGGGATGAGCCGTGGATCGGATATGTTCCCGACCGAGGAGACCCGCTCCAGCACGGGCGCGAAATCGGAAACCCCCTCCGACATCGAAAACTCAAGGGTCCTTTGGAACACCGCGGTTGTGTCTCTGGCGGCCACCTCCGCCATTTGTTGTTCAAACAACTCGATCCGGTTGCCAATGAACAGAACCAATGTGAGAACCACACAAGCGAGAATGACTCCGATGGGAATCAGGACCTTCAAACTCAACCCAAGTCGAACGCGAGTCGGAATCCAGCGCATCCTCTTAAATCCTTTCTATCCGGGACGATCGTCTCCGAAATCGAGCCGATCTCCTCACTTTTGCTCGATTCGAGCAAACGCATTTCCTAAGAGTCTCCATTCCCTCCCCGAGGTCATTCTTCTCTTTTCTCTAGAATGCAATCTTTATATGCAACAGATTTTAACACAAGTATTTTGGTAAAACAATGTTTTTAAGAGATGTCAAGTATAACTGAGCTTTGGGAATCCAGTGCCGGACAAGATGCATTCTCTTTTTTGGCGTTTGAGATCAAATCAGCGTATGCGGGCGCCTTGGAGAGTCGGTCCGAGTGTGGGGGGCCTCACGCCGAGATTTCGGGGAGATGGTCTTTCAAATCTTTGAGAAACCCTTCCAAGTCCACCCCCATGAACTCCGGTCGATACAATTCCAACTTGGCTGTCCCATCCCGGTGGAGGATCCGCGCGCCATGGAGATTTCCCTTTTCGGCGTGATGCCGGGCCACCGCGCACTGGAGCAACCCCTGATAAAAGGTTCGGCGTCTCGCCCCCATGTCAAGCCACAACGCCTCCAAGACATCGTGGCACTCGTAGAACCGCCCCTCCCGATAAAGTTCGAAGAAACGACGAAGCGCCTCATGCTCTTCCTGATTCTCGCCGGGATTGGGATTGAAATCGATGTTCATATTCGGAGGCCCTTTCCGCCTTTCGCAACCTTTCATTCCACGGAAATCGATGGACAAACGGACTCGGTATGAAATGTAGCGCATGGACCCGACCGTTGAAATGCGGGATTCCATCGAGCGGTGTCAAGTAGGAGAGTCCGAACAGGGCGAAAATGTCGGCATAAGCCGTTGACACTCTTCTATCTGACTTCCTATACTCTCGGTGCGCAAGGTGAGTTGGGTTAAGGGATGCTCTTTGCGTCTGATGAGGGGAAAATGCGATTCGAATGAGAAAGGATCCGAGGTCGGAGGGCGCCCCCGCATCGCTTCAGACGTCGCCTGTTCACTTATCGACCCCAAAGGTGTAGTTTTTCGTCGAATCCGATTCATAATCCACCCCTTCCGGTCGACACTGGAGAGGGGGGAAACTGCGCTTATCGGCTGAAACCGGTAGGGGACTGTTGAGGAGAAGCATGATCCGGAACGAGCGTTTCTTGGCCATCCTTGGGATTTGTGTGGCGTTTTGCGCGTATGGGCAAGGCGATGACTTGTCCGTCAATGTGGAAACCAGCGCCAGCAATTTTCAACAGGGAGTCCTAGGCGAAGAGGGCGAAGGCGAGGGGCAACCCGGCGAACCCGGCCAGCCCGGAACCAATCAGCAACAACCTCAGGGCCCCGAACGTTTGATCACCACTAAACTCGGCTGGCAGAAAAAAGGCGCGAGCCGGATCTATGACGCCGTCGACGGTCGCATGATTGTCAACGATGTCGTTGTGCAACCTTTCCGCGATTCGAGGCGTGAAGCCGCCCGCCGTTATGACAACGGCACCCACGGCGATGAAGTGCCGCGCGATGGCGTTCCCTCCCGGATATTGATCAATTCCACCGATTACATGGGCCCGCGCACCGCCGCCAACTACGACGAGCTCAAGGGCATCATGTTCTCGATCGGCGACCATCCCGATGGTCCCCAGCGATTCTTCAACCAGAACATGATCTCTCTCGACTGGGACGGCAAAGAAATCCCCTGGGATCCGGAGGCGCCATTGGACCCCGGGATTTACCGTCTCACCTCCCTCGAGCGTCGCATGTACGCCTTCATTATTCGCGACAGTCTCGACATTATGAGAGCCTACCAGAACTCGGAGGGGGAGGATCTCATCCCCTACGAGGACCGGGTCAACCCACCTTCCGGCCTCGGCTCAAACTCGCTCCAGTCGAAGCGGGAGTCGGAAGGCATCCAGATCTGGACCGATGCCATTTCCAGTGGAGAAAAACAAGAACTCGAACGAGAAATGCTCAGTTCGCTCGCGGGCACCGAAATCGGCGACGCCAGCTGGTTCCCGGGTGGAATCTCCGCAATCTCGTTGAATAAGTTTCGAACCGGCATGGCGGGTAGTTTCACTCAATTCGGGGTGGGCGCGGGAGCCTTTGGGGGTGTGCCGGGAGGTTTCGGCGGAGGCGCTTATGGTGGCGGCTACGGCGGAGGATATGGCGGCGGTTACGGCGGTGGCTACGGTGGCGGCTACGGCGCCCCGTTCGGCGGCGGCGGTTACGTGGGACAACAGGGCGGAGCGTACGGCGCGGGCGCGCAATTTGGCGGCGGCGGATTCCCTGGTGGCATTCCCTCGGCCCCCGGCGCTTACAATGTGGGTGTGCCGAACGCGGTGACTCCAGCGGGTGGAGCGCTTGGATTCGCTTACTGAAACGGGTATCGAGGTGGAGTTCCACCTGTCAACTCATCTTGAGCAATAGAAAGAACGAGTCGCGACGCTTTCATGGCGGGTAAGAAGAAAAAAAACAAGAATCAAGGGCCGATGGATCCCAAGACGCGCGAGCACCTCGAAGAGTGTGTTCAAACGATCAAAGAATTCATCGAAAAATTTAGACAATTCTATTGGCAATTTCGAAGGGCGTATCTCGGAGAGCCGGTGACCACCGACGCCGAACGGAAGTTCCTTCGAATGAAGTCCGAGATCGCCCGACACCATCAATACCTGTTCGAACAGGTTGGAAGAGACTACATCGGCGGGACAGTTCTGACCGACTTCCTGCGCACGGTGGTGAACTTGGAGAAAGTCTCCAAAACTCAGTCGTCCAACTATTATAAGATCGAAAAATTTTGGCATGAGATAGATTTGAATCTGGAAGACTCACTTGTTTCGATCCAGTTTCGATTGGATCAGGAGGATCAATCATGACCCATCGCTTATTCCTGCGACGGACCACGGTCGTTTTGGCGGCGACCGTCCTTTCACTTTCCATTCTCTCGGGGTGTGGAATCTTCAAGAAACGACAGGCGAACGCCAAAATCGAGGAGGTTCAAGCCTCGCTCGACGCTGTCCGCGCCCGGGGCGCCGATCGTTATCTGCCCAATCTGTACAACCAAGCCTCCGGCATGTTGAACAACGCCCGCGGGGGAGTGGATGGGGGGACCTACGATGACGCCATCGCCAACGCCGAGAACGCCGCCGGGGTCGTTAGCCAGATCGAATCCCAGGTCGATATGAAACGCCAGGAGGTCGAGGCCAAGAAGGCCCAATTGATCGATCTCCAAGGGAAAATCAATCAAACCGTCGAAAGCGTCCAGACGATCGGACCCGAAAGGACCGATGTCACTCAGGGAGCCGAGGAACTCAATAATTTCATCCAACAGGTTCAGACCGCCCAAGCCCAGGTGAGTGAAGGCGAATCCGGTTACGACAACGCCTTGATGAAGGCTAACGCCTTTCTCTCCACGGCGACTCAGGCGCTGGCCGAATTGGAAGTTTCCAAATCCAAACAACTTCTCCAGGATATCCAGGACGCTTGGGGCAGGGCCCAATCGGTCGAGGTTCTCGACTATGTGGACGCCGCCAAGGATGTTCCCCAGGAAATTGAAACCATTCAGAGCCTGATCGCTCAAGGCAAGGGCAGAGAAGTGCTCCAACAGTATTCCGGTTTGCCCGACACCATCGCCCAATACGAGGATCGAGCCCGGGAAGATCGCGCCAACGCTCAGATTGACCGCGCGCAGAGGTTGATCGAAATCGCCGAAAAGGAGCCGGACGCCTCTCTCGATGGAATCGAGTCGGCCAAATCCGCCCTTGAAGAGGCCCGGGAAGCTCTTCAGGAGGGCAATTACGCCAACGCCTTCAACGCCGCCGGGCGATCACTGGAAACCGCGCGCGCCGAGGTCCAGTTTCTCGAGTCAGACCTTCAGGATCAAATCGACCAGCTCGCCGCGCGTCTCGAGGAATCCCTGAAATGGGAGACCCCGAAACTTGCAGGCGAAACCTATGAGGAAGCCCTCACGAGTCTGGATAAGGCTCGCGACAATATGAAGGAGATTCTCTTCACCGAGGCGCAGTCCTCCATCGACCAAGGTTCCTTGAAAGCCGAGGAAGCGATCGCCGCGGCCCGACAAATCGGGCTCAATCAGCGAATCGAAACCGAATCCGAGAATCTTAAGCAGACCCAGGAAATCGGGGCCTTCACCTATCTTCGCGACGAGTATCAGGCCATCCAAGACCTCATCGCGGAGGCGAAAACCCAGGTTTCCAGAACCTCCTACGACGAGGCGGAGTTGACCCTCGACGAGGTCAATAATCGCATACTCGGGCTCGAAACGAAGCTTCAGGAACTCGCCCAGTCCAAACTCGCCGACGCCGAAGCGGCTTACCAAGAGGCGGTCGACGCCGAGAGCGCCAAATATGCCGAGGATCTTCTCTCGAAGACTTCGACCGTGATGGACGACGCGCGTAGCGCCGCCGCCCAAGCCAACTGGAAAGACGCCATCCAGGCGGCGAACGAGGCGTTGGAGTCCGCCAGTTCCGCTTCCTCCCAGTCGTATCGTCTCCGCACCGACGAACTGCAACCCGAGGCGGAAGAAGAATTGGCGATGGCTCAAGAAGCAGGGGCCGCCGGCTACGCAGCCGACATCTACAATCAAGCGCTCGCAGCCAAGGAGCATTCCGGGGTCGCCTACTCCAACGACAATTTCAAAACCGCGCTTCAGGAACTCACTCAAGCGCGCGACCTGGGAGTCAAAGCGCGAAATCACATGATCGAATCCGCCCAGAAGGCCGTCGATTCCGCGATCGACGCCCAGGGCAACGACTACGAACAGCAGTTGTTGGGGGAGGCCCTCGCCTCGCTCGCCGATGCGCGGGAGAAAATGAAATCCAGCAATTACACGGACTCGCTGTCCGCCGCCAGGGTTGCGAAGGAGAAAGCCGAAACAGCCGAAACCCGCACTTGGGAGGCGCGCGCCAAGACCTCCATCGCCGACCTGAATAAAAAACGGGCTGACGCGGAAACGGGTCGCGGTCCGACCTATGCCGAAGAGGAATTCGGGAAGATGGCGAGAACTCTCAAAGAAGCCGAGGCTGATTTCGCGGCCGGGAATTTTAAGGAAGCCTACCAAGCGTCCGACAGAGGGCATCAAGAGGCCGACCAGGTCTTTGCGAGGCTGAAGGATGAAGCTCGCTTGGTGCGAGGCGATTATGACCGTCAGGTGGCCCTTCTGAAAACTTTTGTGGAGGAGGACACCGGTCGCGCATTCCTCGAACAGGCGACCCTGCGGTTGGGCCGGATCGACGACGCCATTCTGAACGAAGACTTGGGTCGCGCATTCGCCTTGTATGAGGAGGGGGATCGGGAAGTCACCTCCCAAATCCAGGCTATCAAGGTCATCAACATCAATAACAAGATTTCGAACCTCAAGGCTCGCGTCCAAGAGGATCAAGCCAATGGTCTCTTCCAGTTCGTGGAAACCACCGCGGATGAATACATGGCTCAATTGAACGGTGTCGAGTACGATCCGGAGTTGGATCGTCTCAAACCCAATCAAGATCTGTACACCGAAGCCATTCGGGAACTGGCGAGATACGAGAGCGAACTCGACCGGATGAAAGACCGCGCCATCTCGAATGTCGAGACACGGATTCAACGTGTTCGGACCGATATCGACAACGCTCGGGAAATCGGCGCGCGGGATCTGGTCAAAGCGGTCTTCGATTCCGCCGTGGACAGCTACGAAAAGACTCGGGACCTCCTTTATGTCATCCGGAATAACTTGGAGAGCGAAACCCCCGCAAACTTTGTCACTTTGGGGAACCAACTCGGTCAGGCGGAGAGCCAGGCCGCTCAGCTCAACCAAACGGTCATTGGACAGCGGAATTCGGTCGACTACCTGCGCGACTTGATCCTTTGGACCTATGATATGACCCGCTATCTCGATCAGTGGTATCCCATCGAGGAACTGGGCTATCAGATGATCATGATCGCCGAGCCCACCTCGGCTGTGGACTCCTATAGCGAGATGCAGACCGGGATTTCCGCCGCCGACCTCCTCACCGAGGCGGAAAGGCTTTACGATCGAATCAGTCCGATCACGCCGCCGCCCGATCAGGCGCAGCTTCATGCCCTGGCGCTCGCGTCATTCAAGAAGTTTTTGGAAAGCGCGGACGGGTTTTATCGTTACGGCCAGTATAGCCGTTACCCGAAGTCTCAAAGGGAGGGCTTCCTCTATCAAGCCTTCACACACCTTGAGGAGTTGCATCTGATGAACGAGCGGCTTATGGTTGCCATCTTGCGTCAGGTTCGGGACTATGATTTGGTCGATTTTGAACGTGAACTCGCCGACGAGTTCAAGGCATTCAAAACATACCTAAGGAGAGACAAGACCGCGAAGTAATCTCCCCGCGAGAGGACTTCAAACCGAAACGAACAGATGATTCAGCTTACGCCGACCACCGTTGAGATTATTGTAGGGGTTTTGATCTTCCTTTTCTCGATATACGTCCTGTTTTGCCTGGGCCTATTCGGGAAAGATAAATGAGGGTGATTCTCTATGACCTTGGAAGGATATATCGGGCCGCCGCCGCATCATCTTGCGCAGGAATTCGTCAAGGGTTGGAGCGCCTTCCGTGAAAGAATGGAGGATGGCATCAACGCTCCCAATCTTGACGACACCACCGAGAATAATTTTCTGAATTTGAAGATCCAACTCCTTGGCCGGAGCCGGATTATCGACACGGTGACCGAGGGAGATTGGGGACTGCATGGGAAAATCAAGGGATTGCTCAATCTCTGCCAATCGCTCGATTTCATCCGGCAGGAATCGGCGATCATGCATGACAGCATTCGCAATCAATGGCATGATCTGTTCATCCAAGTCTCGAAAAGCATTTCGGTTTTCCACGAGAAAGCGGAAGCGGAAGACAATCTCGGGTGAATCGTTCGACTTCGAATGGTTTATCCCCAAGTCGGTCGAAAACCTGGTTTCGCGAACATAGGGGCGGGCGATGTCAAAAGGATACACCCGGGCCGCGTTCAAGGCGGTTCTCTGGAAAGGGGTCAAGATCCTGATCGGGGTCGCGGTCATCCTCGGAGCGTTGTACTCTCTCGTGTGGGTCACAGGGGCTTTCACTGACTTGAAACCGGGGCAGGCGGCTATTCTCAGCCCCCAACAGATTCGGATGACCGCCATTACCTTATGCGGAATTTTCTCCTTCTTCGTGATCATCGGCAAAGTCTGAAATTTGCCTTCCTCCTGATTGCCTTCCTCCTGATCGGATGCGGTTCCGCTCCGGTGCGAACCCTGCCCGCCGAGTACAAGACGGTCTTTATCGATGTTGCCAACAACAAGACGTTGGAATATGGGGCCGAGGAACGCCTGACCGAGGCATTGGTCCGGGAGTTTCAACGCGATGGCCATCTCCGCCAAGTCAGCGAATGGCGTCAGGCCGATTTGATTCTGGAAGTCAGCATCACTCAGTACGACCTCGACACAGTCACCCTCGACAACGATAACCGCGCCGCCGGGCGCAACCTCGTCGTCACTGTCGAGGCGCAAGCCCGATCTCCGCAAACCGGAGTGACCGTCATGCCCAAGAAAGAGTTCACCTCCTCCGGAACCTTCTTCCTTTCCAATGTCCCGGGCGGGCGACGCGAGGAGGATGTTTATCGAAAGATCGCCGAGTCCCTTATCGCCACTTTGATTGAGGGTTGGGGATGATCGACGCTCTCGCTTTCCTGTCCAAACTCAAATCCATGGATCTCCCTCCGGTCATTCACCTCATGGGGGAGGACCTTTGGATCCGCGAGGTGGTTCGGAAGCGAATCATCGAAACCTGGTGCGGAGAGGGCGAAATCTCCTATGACCGTTTGGTGGGAACCCAGGGGGCCGGCGAATTGGAGAAACACTTTGGCTCGGCATCGTTGTTCGCCACTCGGAATGTGATTGTTCTCGCCGACCCGGCTGTCGGGGAGAAAGGGACCGCGCTCTCTTCATTGGGGAAGAACCAACTTGCCGCCCTCGAACACGCGATCAAATCCATCCCCAAACAGACCGACCTCTTGGTGTTGGAAACATCGACCCTGAAGAAAACCAGCGTTCTTCTGAAACTCTTGTCGAAACACGCCACCCTGGTGGACGCTTCCCCGCCCAAGGGAGCCGCGAGACGCAAATGGTTGGAACTCATGGCGAAGAGGGTCCAGGTTCGCCTCACCCCGGACCTGATCGAGGCGATGACCGCCGCCGAAACGCCCCTTGGAACGCTCTTGGCCGACCTGACCAAACTTTCCCTGGCGGTGGAACCCGAGGAGGAAGCCTCTGTCGATCTCTGGAAGGAACTGACCCAATCTTCTCCGGAGGTTTCCATTTGGGAGATCGGCGATCACCTCAATGATGGCCGCACCGCGAGCGTTCTCAAGATTCTTAAAGACCTTCGCGGCGAGGGGCGAACCATCCACGATCTGCTCCCTTCGCTTTTCAATTGGAGTCAGCAGAGACTGCAAATCCGATCCAATCAATTGCGTGGCGGAGGAGATTCCCCCGAGGGGATCCACCCGTTTGTGCTGAAAAAGATCGGATCGAAAATTGGCAAGACCTCCATGGACTCCATCCGGCGAGAGGCCCGCGAACTCTATCGGCTGGATCGGGTGTCCAAACAGAGTCTAGAAAACCCCGAACAAGCGTTGGAGAAAGCGCTGGTTTCTTTCTCGCTTAAAACCCGCAAATAGAGTCCTGGCGCTCGCGCCTCACTCATCGTCTTCCGCCGTTTCTTCTTCCACCGAGTCCTTTTCCTTGAAAACAACGATCTGGCCGAAGCGTCCCGGGTAAACCTCGACTTTGTCATAGAACTCCAAGATGCGTTGCTCGAGTTGCGGGGAGATTCCAAACCATTGGACAAACCAACTCGTTCCTCTTTTCTTGGTCATTTCCATGAATTTCCCCTCCACCATGCTGTAATACACGATGTCCCAAGTGGGGACTTTGCCCACCATGTAATAGCTCGCGGCAAACTCGGCTTGATGACTTCCCATCATGAGGTGGTCCCCAGGTTTGACATTTTCCTCGAGATACTCCGTCGCGGATTTCCAGGGTTGCGGCGAATGAGTCAACACCCAATAAGTTGGATGCAATGACATCGCCGCCAGAGCCAACCCAAAAACCAGCGTTCCCAATAGTTTTCGATCGAAGAAAGTTCCCAGGATGCCGATTCCGATCAATGGAAAGGGGAGCAACGAAAGCAGATACCGACGATAGAATTGATGGGGTTGAAGGATGAGGATCAAAAGGATCGGGATGGCGAAAAGGGCGAATCGCGATCCTCGCCCCGGCGACTGAAAAGTCCCTTTTCCAATCACAAATAGAAGCGTGCCGAGAAGGAAAAGGATTTTCAACGGCTGATCGTCCCAGATGTTGGCGATCGACTCCCGATAGAAGTAGGGGTTGAAAAGAGGCATGGGTCTCCTCGGCGGTGGAGGCAGGGGCTCGATTGTCGATTCCGGTTCGGAGTCGACTGTCTGTGTGACCTCAATGGGATTCTCCTCCGGGGGCGGCGGCGGGGGTTGCCAAATTGGGGAGGTCATCACCCAAAGCAGCGCCAGCCAGGAGAACATCCACACTCCCCAAGGCGCCGTGAACGTGAGAACGTCAACCGCCCATTCCTTTCTCGAAGGCCCAAGGCTCTCGAGCATCACCACAAGAAGACCGCCGAAGCAAACGATCACCGCCGCGTAGGTGATTGCGGAGGAAAGGGCGAGGCAAAAGCCTCCCAGAAAAAGAGTCAGCCGTTTCCAGCGGGTTGGGAGAGGAATCGCCAGGTAGATCGAACAAAGGAAGAAGAACATGGCGACAATATGCATTCGCCCGTCTTGGGAGTAAGCGATCATCCACGGGTTGAGCGAAACCGCCCAGGATGCCCAGAACCCCGCCCCGTTTCCGAACCACCTTCTGGCCAACAGCGCCGTAAGAAGGATCGCGAGAGTCCCCGCGACCAAGGAGGGGATCCGAATCAATCGGTCCTCGTGAAAGTAATCCAGGAAAACCCAGGTCAACAGGTATCGAAGTGGAGGGGAGGAGAATCGCTGGAAACAATGATCTCCGATGCTCCCCATGGTGTGGGAGGTCCGAATCGCGACCAACTCGTCGGTCCAGAATTCGTTCTCCCAGATTCCGTAGCAGCGAAGTCCAAAGCCCACGATGCAGGCGAAAAGCACGCCGACCCAAAAGACTCGGTCGGAATTCATGAAGGGGTTCGAGCGGTTCACTGAGTCAAAACAATTTCACGGGCGATTTCCAAGGCTTGGTCGACCGAATCGGCGACCTCCCGGTAGGTTAGACCGATCGATTTCACTTCGTCCAACCCCCCCAGGCCCTCGGGTCTCGGGACCTCGGACCGCACGGGCCATTGTCTGGAGGTTGAGTTGGCGATGAACTCCTCGATTTCGGGGCGAAGGAGAGCGTCCACAAATCGCCTCGCGTCCTCCGGGTGGGGGGCGCCTTTGAGGATCGCGACCGTATTCGGAATCAAGAGGGTTCCCCGGCCCGCCTGGTCGTATGGAACCATCTCGATCGGTTGACCCTCCAACATCAGCCTCCAGACATCGTCGGTGTCGGTTAGTCCCAGTTCAAAACGACCACGCGCCACCAGGTCCGCGACTTGGCCATTGCCGGGGAGTCGCACGAACTGACGGTCAAAGCCTTGCATCAATTGTCGATAGCCCGGCTCGCCCAGCAGGGCCAGCAAGGCTCCGCAGTGGGTGGCCGTGGTTCCGAACATCGGGTTGGCCCATGCGACCTTCCCTTTCCATTTCGGGTCGAGAAGCCCCCTGGCTTCCATGGGAGCCTCCGAGGGTTCGACCAGGTCGGTGTTGTAGCAAAGAACCCTCGCTCGCGCCGAAAAGCCCGTCCATTCCGAGCTCGGATCGCGGAAGCGTTCGGGGATCGACTCGGCGGAGGGGGATTGGTACGAAGCCAGAAGCCCCTCCTTTTGAAGCAATAGGGTTCTCGAGAACTCGGAATTCCAAAAGACATCGGCGCGGGTGTTGGGATGCTCCTGAAGGATTCTCAAATAGAGCCCCGTGGTCTTGGTCGCTTCCGTGTCATAGACCGGGCGAATATCGAGACCGGTCCGTTTCTCGATGGTTTCGAAGATCCGTGATGAAAGAATCTCGTCCACTGAGGTGTATACAATCACCTCGGCGAAGACCGATCCCGCACAAATCAAGAATCCCAACACCACAAGTGCCGTCCAGGCGATCGAACGATTCATTTTTCGCCTCCCAATTTTCCCTCGCTCCCATCGTGCATGAATTTCCCCCTCAAAAGAATCCCCAACTTGTCGAAGTCTCGCCGAGGGACTAACTTTGGGGAGTTCTCGCCCCAGGAGGTTTCAAATGAGTAAGCGATTGTCGCTGAGGTTTGCCGCCATTTCCTTTCTTTTCCTTTTTCTTTCCCAGCCCGGTTTGGCGAGGGAGCGATGGACTGTGCGGCAAGCGAATGACTGGTGGGATTCCCAACCCTGGTTGGTGGGCGCCAATTTCATTCCCAGCACCGCGATCAATCAACTCGAAATGTGGCAGGCCGACACGTTCGATCCGGAGACCATCGATCGCGAACTCGGGTGGGCTTCCGACATTGGGTTCAACAGCATGCGGGTCTTTCTCCACAACCTCTTGTGGACTCAGGATAGCGAGGGATTTCTCGATCGAATCGACTCCTTCCTCGCCATCGCCGATCGTCATGGGATCGGAATCATGTTCGTTCCTTTGGACGGGGTGTGGGATCCCCAACCGAAACTGGGAGTGCAACCGACCCCAAAACCGCATGTCCACAATTCGGGTTGGGTCCAAGCCCCCGGAGCGGAGATCCTTGGGGACCCGGATCGTCATGATGAACTCAAACCCTACATTCAAGGTCTCATTCGGCGCTTCGGAAACGATCCCCGCGTTCAGGCCTGGGACCTGTTCAATGAACCGGAGAACACGAACAACAACTCCTACGGCGTGGATGGCGCCCGGACCGAAATCGACAACAAGATGGAAATGGCGGAAATCCTCGCCAAGAAACTCTTTGGATGGGCTCGCGAGATGGATCCGACTCAGCCCCTAACCATGGGTGTGTGGCGGAAAGAGCGAACTCACCCAGGACAAGTTGCGCCGATCTACCAAACCTTGCTTGAAGAATCGGATATCATCACCTTTCACAACTATGGGAACCTCGACACGGTGAAGGACCAAGTGGAAATCCTGAAGCCTTATGGCCGTCCCATCCTTTGCACCGAATACATGGCGCGCGGCAATGGAAGCCGTTTCGATCCGATTCTGCAATATTTTAAAGACCAGAAGATTGGAGCCTACAATTGGGGCCTCGTGGCCGGGAAATCGCAGACCCAGTATCCCTGGGCCACCTGGACTGAAACCTTCACCGCCGAGCCCAAACTTTGGCATCACGACATTTTTCGCAAGGACGGAACCCCCTACGATCCCGCGGAGGTCGCCTACATCAAGCGAGTGATGGGGGTCGATTAACCGCATCGTTAAACCAAATCGAAAGGTCTGATCGTCGAATGAAAGACTACGAACTTTTGGGAAGTTTTTACCTCGGCTGCAAACAGGACCCTGACCAGGGGACCCTGATGGATGAACCAATCCTCTACGATTCGAAAGATCTCACCACCCATGCGGTGTGTGTTGGGATGACCGGAAGCGGGAAGACCGGCTTGGGAATCGCCTTGCTCGAGGAGGCGGCCATCGATGGCGTCCCCTCCATTGTCATCGACCCCAAGGGGGATATGGCCAATCTCTTCCTCTCTTTCCCGACATTGGATCCAAAGGATTTTCTCCCCTGGATCGATGAGTCCGAGGCGGCCCGGCAAGGGCGAACCGCCTCCGAGCAGGCGGAGTGGACCTCGAACCTCTGGAGAAAGGGTTTGGGGAATGGGGCAGTCGCCCGACAGGATTCAAAAGTACGCGGACTCCGTGGAGCGAGTCCTCTACACACCCGGCAGCTTCGCTGCCCGCCCCATCGCTCTCCTCCGATCGCTGAATGCCCCGCCCGCCAATGTCCTCGAGGATCAGGACCTGATCCGGTCCAAAGTCCAATCGACAGTTTCAGGTCTCTTGGGACTATTGGGCATCGACGCCGACCCTCTCCAGAGCCGAGAGCACATTCTTCTCTCGACCCTCCTCGACACGAACTGGCGCGAGGGGAAGGACCTCGATTTGGCGACTTTGATCCGATCGATTCAATCACCCCCCTTCGACCGCGTCGGGGTCTTCGACCTGGAATCTTTTTATCCGGGCAAGGATCGATTTGCCCTCGCGATGTCGCTGAACAACCTGCTCGCATCTCCCGGATTTTCGGTCTGGACCGAGGGCGATCCCCTCGACATCGGGAAACTTCTTTATGGAGAAAATGGGAAGCCGAAAATGTCGATCCTGTCGATCGCTCATCTTTCCGAGGCGGAGCGGATGTTCTTTGTGACCCTCCTCCTCAACGAAACCCTGTCTTGGATGCGTTCTCAACCAGGATCGAGAACGCTGCGAGCGCTTCTGTACATGGATGAGATATTTGGCTACTTCCCCCCGACCGCGAATCCGCCATCCAAGACAGCCATGCTGACTCTCCTAAAACAGGCCCGGGCCTTCGGTTTGGGCATTGTCCTGGCCACTCAAAACCCGGTCGACCTCGATTACAAAGGCCTCTCCAACACCGGAACCTGGTTCATCGGCCGTCTCCAGACCGAGCGCGACAAGATGCGGGTGATGGAGGGCCTGGAGGGGGCGGCCGCCTCACAGGCCGGGTTTGACCGTCAGAAAGTGGAACAGACACTGGCCGGTTTGGGCAACCGAGTCTTTCTCATGAACAATGTGCATGAGGACGCTCCAGTTTTGTTTTCCACTCGATGGGTCTTGTCGTACCTCAGCGGACCCCTCTCTCTCGATCAGATCAAACGACTCGCGGCTCAACAGGATCAATCAAAGCCTACCGAGGAGATGGGCCAATCCGAGGGAAAACCCTCCACCCCGCATGAAGATACGCTCTCAAACACTCGGCCCATTCTGCCGAGCCAGATCGAGGAGCGGTTTCTCCCCCAGAGGATTGTGACCGAGCCGAACGAAAAGATCGCCTATCGTCCCGCCTTACTGGGTGTCGGAACTCTGCACTATGCCAACTCTCGCGCCGGGGTGGATGAATGGCGCAAGGTCCCCTTGCTGGCCCCTCTATCCGGGGATATTCCAACCAATCCGTGGACCGAGTCCGTTCCCTTCCCAGGAGATACCGACAACCTCTTCTCGGAGCCGGATGACGGGATAGGGTTTGGAGAACTTCCCGCCGAGGCTCAGAACGCCAAAGCCCACGACAAGTGGAAGAAGATGCTCTCGACCCATCTCTACAAGGAATGCCCCTTGGTTCTCTGGAAATCCAAACAGCCCTCGCTGGTTTCCCAGCCCAAGGAGACCGAGGAGGAATTTCAGGGCAGGTTGCGTCAAGCCCTTCGGGAGGAGAGAGACCTGGCGATGGAGAAACTTCGCGATCAGTACGCCACAAAATCGTCCCGGATCGAGGATCGGATCCAATCGGCCCAAGCCCGAGTCGCCAAGGAAGAATCTCAGTACCAGAATCAAAGACTCCAGACCGCGATTTCGTTCGGGTCCACCCTGATGGGGGCCCTATTCGGTCGGAAGTTGACAAGCCGGACCAACATCGGAAAGGCCGCGACCGCCATCCGCGGAATCGGTCGAACAGCGGACCAGAGGGGGGATATCGAACGGGCCGAGGAGAAGGTGGAGACTCTCCAAGCCGATCTGCGTGAACTCGAGCAACAACTCCAAACCGAACTTCTGGAGATCCGACGGGAATTCGAGGAGTCGGAACTTGAATACGAAAGCCAGGAGATTCGAACCAAAAAGACCGACTTGACCATCGACAGATATTGCTTGGTTTGGGCCCCCTGGGCGGGCTCTGCTGGGGGGGCTGACCGCCCCGTTTATTGACAAGGAAATGGGGGGAGGGTAAACATATATTCAGGGAATGAATTCTTGCGGCCAAAGAAACACCCGGCCGAAACCCGTCATCTGCTTGCGGACGGGAACAGAAAGGCGCTCATTTTGAGTTCAGAGACCGTCAAACAGGGGACCATCCTGATCGTTGATGATTCCGAGCAAACGCGGACTATCCTATCCGGGTATCTCGAAGGGCACAATTTCGAAGTCCTGACAGCGGTGAATGGTCGCGAGGGCTTTGAACGAGCCTTGTCCGAGCAACCGGACCTGATTGTCATGGACCTGATGATGCCGGAACAGGATGGTCATGAGGCCCTCGACGCTCTCTCCGCGAACCCCAAAACTCAGGAAATACCCGTGATTATCATCTCCGGGAAGGGGAGCCGTCTCGACGAAGTTCTTTCTTATGACAAAGGGGCCTATTTTTATCTTGAGAAACCGTTCGACCTGAAACAGATTGTCGATCGGGCCCAAGAGTTCATCGAATCCTAACGGAACCGCCGTTTTCAGAATCGATGGCAACTTCCTTCTTCCGCGATCCGCCTCGTCCGGCGGCCCGTTGTCGCTATCCCATCCTTCTACTTCATGGTCTGTTCGGGTTTGTCCAAAAGAGGTTTGGCCTATTCGAAGCCAATTATTTCAGAGGCGTGGCCCCCTATTTGAATCAGGCGGGGAACCGAGCCCGTGCGATCGGAGTCCATCCCTGGCAAACCATCGATTATCGGACTCGACAGATTCTTTCGGCGATCGAGAACGATCCGGAATTGAAGGATCAACCTCTCAACTTAATCGGGCATTCCATGGGGGGCCTGGACGCTCGTTACGCTGTATCGGCGTTGGGCCTCGGTGACCGTGTCGCCTCGGTTACAACGATCGCCACGCCGCACCGAGGATCCTTTTTGGCCGATCTGTTTCTATGGATTCCGGGAATCCGAAAAGCCTTTCCCGCCATTTCGAACCTGACACTTAAGGCGACGGAAGAATTCAACCGAGAGGTTCCTGACGATTCACGAGTCCGCTACCTTTCAATCCCTGCATCATCTCCGTTCTGGTCGTGTTGTCCCCTGTTGTGGCCGACCTGGTTGATTCTCCAAATCCATTCCGGGGCCAACGATGGTCAAGTCTCTCTCGAATCGGCCAAGTGGGGAGAGGTCCTTTTCGAAAAGCGCGCCGACCATGTTCACCTAATCGGCATGCGATATGGTCTCAACTGCCTTCAAAGAGAGAGTCACCTGGATATATACGGGCGCATCACTGAGGAGTTGGCGAAGCGGGGGTTTTAGGTGTTCTCTTACTCAGGTTTTCGTCGATATCTCACAAGCGTTTTTCCCAAATGGTGGGGTCCCGATGAGCATGGAAACAGGCAATGACCACCGCTTCGTTGTTACGAATCCTGAAGAAGAGGCTGTAGGGGAATCGCCTAAACAAGGCGCGATGGACATCTCGGTATACTATTGGGAATTGGAAAGGGTTTTCAGCAATTCGACGAGAGAGACTTTCGAACTCTTCTAGAAAACGTTCACCCAATCCGGCTTGCTCACCCTCGTACCAACCATAAGCCTCATTCAGTTCGGCGGTGGCCACCTTACGAAGGTTGACCGGAATCACGTCCCTTTGTTCCGAATCCTTCTCGCCACCTGCTCCCACGATTCACCCAACGTGTCGTCTTTGTCCATGGCTTTCAGCCGAGCGTCCAATTCGGATCGCTGCGCCGCGGTGACCGGAAGATCTTCGGGTTTTTCCTCGAATGTTTCCCAGATCTTTTCAATCAGACGCAGTCGTTCATCTTTGGTGAGTCGACCGACATCGGGCAGTGTATTGGACATGCCTCAATTCTCCCATTTCATGCGGTGTGGTGCAAGGCGGCGGGGATGGAACTCAAACGAGAAAGGATCCAACAAACCTCTCTACTTCTGACCCTCATCCACATTCTCGAGTTCCTGGTCCCCCCATTTCTCTTCCCAAGCCGCCTCATCGCTGGCGAATGGATCAGTGGCGGGTGTGTCCTCACTAATGCCGGAGGGTTTCCGAGTCGATCTTGGCGCTGGGGTGTATACATAAGGTTCCGCCGGCGGAATATCCTCGGGTTTCTTGCCGCCGAATTTCTTTCCGAATTCGAGACGAAGGCCGGCGAACCCGCGTCGATCGACATGGCCGAACAGTCCCTCGAATCCGCCGATTACATGAAGGTTCTTCCAGATCTGACCTCTCAGCGAAAGGTCGAAACGCTCTTTGTCTTCGGTGGTGAATCCGACCGCATCCATCCGAAGGGTGAGGAGATCCGGCACGAGATGCGCCTCCAACCTGGCCCCCGCTTCTCCCTCGAGGACACCGAACCCGCCAACAAGGCGACCACCGGAATTCGGGACCTTGCCCATGAAAAGCAGATCCAATCCTGGATTGGTTCCCACATCGTCGGCGCCGAGGAGAAGCCCATAATTCCCGAAGAAGACCTGACCTGCCAGATCCCACTCCAATCGATTCGTGTCGGACTGATGCCACTCCGAATAGGCCCCGCCGATTTCCAATCCTAGGGGATCGTTGGTGTGGAGATGCCAGTCGAAGTCATTGTGAGTGTCCTCGGGATCGTCATAGAACCACTGCAACTCCGAGGAGATTTTCAAATCGATGCCATCCCCTCCGAATCCGCTGAACTGGTCAAAGAATCCGCGAGCGCTTTGCAGGGTTCCCGTGAGTTCCCGACTGAGATCGTCCTTATAAACGATATCGTGGAGAGTCCCGGGACCGCTCTCGATCTGGTAGAGCGAGGTCTTTGCGGTGTCCAAGGTTTCCTGGAAATTCGAGGCCGCGTCTCGGATTCCGGTGATCATCTCGGCGGCGTTGTCCGAGTTTGAAGCCACGAAAGTGTCGATCCTTTCGGTGAGCGCGGTCATCTTCTCGCCGAGTTCGCTAAAGGATCGGGCTGCCTCCGAGAAGTCCGGAGCGATCTCATCCTTCACTCGGTCTGTGATCACCTTCACATTGTCCATCGAACTGGCGAGGTTCTCCCTGTTCTCGGCGAGAATCGTGTCCAACCTCTCGGCCGCTTGCCCGATGTTGGCGGTCGTTTCGCGCAGGAGAGCGAAGAGCTGATCCAGATCCTCTTTATCCTGTGGTTCGACGAGGGTGTTCAACGTATCGGTGAATTCGGAGAGGTTGTCGAGGATGCGTCCCAGATCGTCTTGGTACTGTTCATTTCCCACCACATCGTTGACCGAACCCATCGCTTTGCGGAATTCGTCGGCGGTCGACCGGATAACCCCCTGGAGATCGAGCGCCTCCTCTCCGACCAAAACGCTTCCCTCTTGCACGGGCTGTCCATATTTCCCGTAGGTGATCTCGATCATGACATCCCCGAGGAAGCCGAGAGGGACGATCGCCGCGGTCGCGTCATTCAAAATCACCCCCGCGTACTTGTCGTCGAGTTTCATCCAGACTTCGATCTTTCGTTCCTTGGGGTTGGGTCCGACTCGGGAAACTTCTCCGATCGCGTGCCCGGCCAAGGTGACTGTCGTTCCCGGTTTGACACCCGAGACTCGATCGTATTGCGCGGCGATTTCAAAGGTCTTCTGGAAGGGGTTTCCTTTGATCGAAAACACCAAATAGGCGGCGACCGCGAGGGCGATCAGCATGAAGAACCCCACACGCACTTCCGATCCGCCCCTAGCCAAGGTCTTCCTCCTCTTCCTCGGTCAATGGTCCGGTGGCTGTGCCATCGATGAACTGTCTCATCAGCGGGTGAGTCGTATCCTGTGTTTCCTCGATCGTACCCTCGTAAACGATCCTTCCTCGGTGAAGGAGCGCCATGCGGTCGCCCACCTTGAAGGCGCTGGCCATGTCATGGGTCACCACCACGGAGGTCGCCCCGGTGTGTTCCTGAGTCTCTTGGATGAGATCGTTGATCGCGTCCGCGGTGACCGGATCGAGACCGGTGGTCGGCTCGTCCCAAAGCACAATCTCAGGTTCCATCGAAAGAGCGCGCGCGACTCCGACTCGCTTTTTCATGCCACCTGAAAGCTCGGCCGGTTTCTTTTCCAGAACGCTCGGATCGGTCAGGTGAACCCTTCTTAAGTTTTCAACGACCCGCTCTCGGATCTCCTTTTTCGGGAGACGCTTCTCCTCCCGGTAGGGGAAAGCGACATTCTCTTCCACGGTCATGCTGTCGAAAAGCGCCGAGCCCTGAAAGATCATGGCCACTTTCTTCCGGACCATGGTGAGGAGACTCATTTCAAGGGTGTCCATCCGGTAATCGTCGATCCAGACTTCGCCCCGGTCGGGCCGAAGCAGCGCGATGATGTGTTTGAGGAGAACCGACTTGCCCTCTCCGCTGCGTCCCACCACGACCAGCGTCTCACCCTTTGCGATTCTCAGATTGACGCCCCTGAGGACCCGATTCGGCCCAAACGCGATATGGACATCCTCCAACCGGATTCGGGGATCCTCCCGGGCGCTATTCAGAAAGTTCGATTCAGCGTGCCCCACCATTAGATAACCTTCAACAAAATTTCGGTGAGGAAATAATCCGACACCAGGATCAGAATAAACGAGGCCACCACGGACCGAGTTGTCGCGACCCCCACCCCCTCGGCCCCGCCCTTCGAGGTGAACCCGGTGTAACAGCCGATGATGGCGATGATCGCCCCAAACACCACGGTCTTTAAGACACCCGACATGAAATCCTCGATCTTGACCCACTGAAAAGTGATGTCCAAGTAATAATGAAATGTGATTCCCAACTTCGTGACCCCGACCAAACAACCCCCGAGAATCCCGACCAAGTCGGTCAGGATGGTCAGCAAGGGGAGCATCACCATCGCGGCCACCAATCTCGGCACAACCAAGTATTGGACCGGATCGGTTCCCATCGACTCAAGCGCATCTAACTGTTCGGTCACTTTCATCGTCCCAATCTCGGCGGTGATCGCCGCGCCCACCCGGGCGGCGATCGCCAGGGAGGTGAGCACCGGCGCGATCTCTCGCAAGAGCGCTAGGCTGGCGATTCCAGGGGTCATGTTCTCCGATTGGAAGCGAGCCAACTGGACGCCTGTTTGCAGCACCATCACCATTCCAGTGAAACTCGCAGTCAACAGCGCCACGACCAGAGAGTTGACACCGACCTGCTCCATCTGTTCGAACCATAACCGAAAACGAAAGGGACGGTGGAGGATCCGGACAAAAGCCGACAACGTGAGCTGAGAAACCCCCCCGACATGGAAACAGACCACCCGGATCCATTCATAGAAGGAGGCAAAGGGACTCCCCAATCCCCAGAAAAGAGGCGACTTGCTTCTCGAAATCAAATCATTTCAACCGTTTACAGGCCTATCTCCCCGAAATTTCCCCTTGGATTCTCAGCCGAAAGTGACGGAATCCATCAATTCAGTTTTCGGCAAAATAGCGATTGGCTAAAGGAAGGACTCTTTTTAGCGGGGTCCGGAGAGGGCCGAAATTATCAGTTGAGATTTGGTCTTAAAACGTTTAACATCTCGCTGATCTCTCTGGATTGGCCGTTCTAAAATTTTTAGCGCGGCTCTGAAGCCACCGCCAAAGGAGCGTTTCAACAACCCCCATGGTCAACATCCCTAAGAAGCGCCCCACTCTCCGTGAAGTCGCCGAGCATGCCGGCGTTTCGACTGCGACCGTTTCCTTGGTGGTGAATGGCAAAGCCGATGGAGCCGGGATCACTCAAGCAACCCAAGAGGTGGTCCATCGATCGATCCGAGAACTTCAATACACCCCCAATCGAATGGCGAGCGCCGTGGTGACGGGGCGCAGCCGGATGGTGGGCGTCGTGTCGGCCATGTCTCGCGAACTCTTTGATACGAAATTTGGCCCTCGAGTGCTCAGTGGTTTCGCTCGTGGCGCGCGGAGGATGGGGTATCACTTCGTTTTCCTTGAGGACATCCTGTCCATCGATGAGACCAACCACTTTCCGGTGCTCAAAACAGCAAGCGAGATGTGCCTGGAGGGGTTGGTTCTCCTGGTGGATATCGGAAAAGAAGAACAAATTCGGGAGATAGAGAACCGGATATCCAAAGTCCTCCCCAATGTCACTGTCCAATTCACCTTCGCCCCGGGTTCGACTCCGGGTTTCCGTGTGGATCACAAAGCCGCCGCGAAAGAGATTGTCGAGCACCTGATTTCTTTGGGCCATGAAAGAGTCGGTTTCGGCGCCCGCAACTTGGATGTCGTTCGCTCCGAATCGGTGATCGCGCTTCTGGAAAACAGCATGGCCCAACTGGGTGGTCGGTTTGATCGGGACCTTCTGTTTGAAATCCCCCAGAAAGAGCGCATGGGAGAATTTGTCGAGGCGATCAGACGCAAACGGCCCACAGGGCTTTTCACTCTTTACGATGGGGAGGCTGTCCGGGCCATAGGCGCTCTCCGTGAGGCGGGCATCCAGGTCCCGGAGGATCTCTCCATCACCGGGTACGGAAATTTTCCGTTATCCAAAGAGGTGACCCCCAGTTTGACTACTTACAGGCCGCCGATGGTGGAGATTGGCGAGGCTGCTATTCGACATTTGATTGAGTGCATTGAACAACAACGTGACACGATTCTGGAATCTTCGGTTGAGATGACCGGGAATCTGGTCATTCGAGGTTCGACCGGCCCGGTTCCGGTTAGCGTTTCCTGAGTCGATTTAATCTGGTGGAGGTTGATGTATGTCGTTATCGCTCGCCTCGGTGATCACCGAGGGTCGACGTTGTTTCGCGGATGAGGTGGCCCTCATCGAAAACCAAAACCGATACACCTATCACGATCTGGCGGATATGGTGTTATCGGTCGCGGCTTTCCTGAAATCCAAGGGGATCGAACAGGGAGATAAGATCGGGCTCATCGGTCCGAACCGTCCGGAATTCACCATTTGCTATTATGGGATTTTGGCGGCTGGCGGGACGGTGGTTTCCTTGAACACCTTATTGGTCGGAGATGAAATCGCGTATCAGCTCGAAAACTCCGAGGCGGTCGGCATTTTTTCCGATCCTGAAAACCTCCTCCAAGCGTTGGACGGTCAATCGCGGGTCGAATCTTGCGAGTGGGTCGCGTTGTGCGCTTTCGATCGCCCGGACAAACCCAACGAAACCAAGGATTACGTCACTGTCGGCGAGATCCTCAATCAGTACGCTCCTCTCATCACCTATGAAAACACGCGTCCCGATGACACGGCGGTGGTCATGTACACCTCCGGCACAACCGGCCATCCCAAAGGGGCCGAACTGACTCACTACAACCTGTGGGAAAACGCTCGCATGGTCTCCGAAAGGCTATTCGCTCCGACCGAGCGGGAAGTGAAAATCATCGGCCCAGGTTATATCGCCATAGCAGTGCTCCCCCTCTACCACTCCTTCGGGCAGACCTGTGTGCAAAATTCGATGCTGTTTAACGGCGGGGCGATCACCTACCAAAAGCGATTCGACCCGGTCGAGGCGGTTGAAATCATCCACCGAGACCAGGTCCGGATCCTCGATGCCGTACCCACCATCTACAACGCACTTCTCCACGCCGAGGGGGTCGACCCCAAGAAACTTCTATCGGTCGAATACGGCATCTCCGGAGGCGCGGCGCTCCCCATCGAGGTCGGGACGGCGTTCATGGAGAAGTTCGGGATGAAGATTCAGGAGGGTTACGGTCTCACCGAAACCTCCCCGGTCGCCTCCGCCCAACCCCAGTGGATCGAGCCCAAGGTGGGTAGCATCGGACGGCCGATTCCGGGTTGCGAGATGAAGATTTTCGACGAAAACGATCAAGAGGTTCCCCCAGGTTCCGATGGGGAGGTGGTTATTCGCGGTCGCAACATCATGAAGGGCTACCTCAACCAGCCCGAGGCGACCGCTCAGGTGATGCGCAACGGATGGTTCCACTCCGGCGATATCGGTCGGATGGATGAGGATGGCGACTTTTACATCGTCGATCGGAAGAAAGACATGATCATCCGAGGCGGTTACAACGTCTATCCCCGCGAGGTCGAGGAGGTGCTCTATGCCCACCCCGATGTTCAGGAGGCGAGTGTGATTGGAGTCCCCGATGCGCACTACGGCGAAGAGGTGAAAGCGGTGGTCGCTGTCCGGCAGGACGCGAACATCACCGCCGAACAGATCATCGAGTACTGCAAGAAGCATGTGGCCGCTTACAAATATCCACGGTCGGTCGACTTCGTTCCGGAACTGCCGAAAGGACCGACTGGAAAGATCCTCAGGCGGGAGATTCGCGAGGCCTATGTGAAAAAGTGAAGGGGGAATGCTCCCGAGAATCCGTTTCAACGGACGCCTCTTCACGCACCGATGGGATTCCTTCCTTCGCGGACTCCGTTGGGGTGCGCCATTAAGGAAGATCCAGCCGGTAAACCCCACGCCGCACACAACCTTCCCCCACCCCCGTTTCCCGCGTTAAGATGCCGTTCATGACGGTTTCCGAAATTCTTCCTCGATCCGGCGTGGGTTTCTCGGGGTTCTTCCGGGAAGCCGTGTTCATTCTGCCCGCTCTCGGGGCGACCCTGCTCGGGATCTATGTCCTCAGTGGCGCCGAACCGGAATACCTCAACCGTTTGTTCCTCTGGCAGAAACAGGGAATCTTCGCCCTGCTCGGGCTGGGGATCGCCTTCCTGGTGTCGCGCATCCCGGTTCCATTTCTTCTTAGCTTCGCGCCCCTCCTTTATGCCGCCAACCTCGGCTTGGTGGCTTGGGTGTTGACCTCGGGGACTGTGAAGGGGGCGCCCGCTCCTGGTTCGAACTGGGCGGATTCTCTTATCAGCCGGCGGAGACCATGAAGATCGTCGCCATTCTCTTCTTGGCCTACCTCTTAACACGGGGTTTGAAAGGACGGGTGACTTTCCCCCGGATGATGATCGCGGTGATTGCGGCGGCTCTCCCCTCGCTTCTGATCTTCCTGCAACCCGACCTCGGAAGCGCGATGATTTTCCCGCCGATTCTCTTGGCGGTCTTGTTTGGAGCCCGGGTGCCGAGACGATATGTCACATTGATCCTCTCCCCACTCTGGGCGGTCTTAGCGATCCCCAACGAGCCGCTGCTCTGGGTGGTTTGGGGGGCGGGCATCGGACTTTGGCTGGTCCTCCTTCACTTGAAGGGGGAACGCCTTTCCAAACTGGCCCTCTTCCTCGTCGTTCAAATCCTGCTGGCCGGGTTCATGGTGAAAAGCGACGATCTCCTCTGGTCCAAGGTGCTCAAACCCCACCATCGGGACCGGCTACTCGGGTTTGTCCAGACCGCCGAGGGCTCCACTCGGGATCTGACCGGGTCCGATTATCACCTGCATCAATCCCTCATTGCCATTTCATCGGGAGGAATGACCGGGCAGGGCCTTGGAGAGGGGATGCAAAGTTCGCATGGATTCATCCCCATGATGCGCACCGACTTCATCTTCGCGGTGATCGCGGAGGAATTGGGCTTCGCGGGCGCGATGGTGCTGTTTCTTTTCCTGGCTTGGCTCCTCATGAATGTCTCCAAATGCGCGGGGTTCGCCGATACTTGGGGGGAATGTGTGGTGGTTTATGGAGTGCTCGGCATGTGGACCGCGCATATTTTCATCAACATTGGGATGACTATGGGACTTTCTCCCATTACCGGGATACCCCTCCCCTTTGTCTCCTATGGCGGGACCTCTCTGGTCTCCAATTTCGTGGCCCTCGGCTTGGTTTTGTCGGTTTATCGACGCTGTCGCTTCCACGAAAACCCCTTCACTTAAATCAGATCATAACTTACTCAATTTATGGAATTTGAATAATCTTGCTTGACATGGATTATAGGTTCGTTTAAGGTTCTAATCGGTTGCGGGGAATTCTTGCTCACCGTGCCACAGCGGTCGTCCAATGGGTTGCGCAATTCGGGGAGAAGGGGGGTCGGAGAAGATGAAACCGACTCAAACGAACTTGCGTGCGCTTGCTGTAATCACACTTTGTTTAGCCATACTTTCGGGCTGTGCGGCGCCCATCCTCAGAGACAGCGGGGATTTTGTCACCAGCGACCTGATTGACTCCAGGATCGCTGTGGGTCCTGTGGTCGATGCTCGTGAGGAGAGTCCCGAGGGATTGGCAAACCGTCGCGTGGCTTTGAAACCCGACGATGTTCAAATCGAACTCGCCGAAGGGGTTTCCGAGGTCCACCGCGCCGCTCAAATCTCCCGTATCGGGGGAGAGGGGCATGTCTCGCAGTCGCTCAAAGCGGCCCGACAAGTCGGCGCCGGCATCCTGATTATGCCGACACTTGACCAACTTCTGATCGATGAGATGGGCACCAACGGTCTCGATCCGGTCGCCCAAATCGTGGATGTCGCGCTCTTCCCCATCACCCTGGGAACCGCTGTGGTGACCCAAGGCGAGCGGGGCGGCGTCGGGCATCAGTACATCCCCATCTACAATGTTCAGGTCAACATGAAGATGAATGTCGACTTCTACCGAGTTTCCGATGGACAGAAGTTGATGAGCCGGTCCTATGAGCGGACCGCCTATGTGAAGACAAATAAGGACAATATCGAGGGGTCTCGGTTCAATCCCACCGACGATTTAGTCGATTTGGGACGTGAACAGGGCAGGTTCCTGGTCCGTGAGTTTGGAAAAGAGATCGCGAAGTACGAGATCAACGATCTCTCCGAGCAGGTGAATTTCTAACCGCTCGTTGAATTGACTGTTCGACTCGTAATGAGTCGGCTTCTCCTCACACAGGCCCGGTTCCTTCCCCTCAGGATCCGGGCCTCCTTTCTTTTTTAACCTTAGGTTCACAGGCGCCTAATTCCTGATGCGGGTTCCTTTTCGTCAATGCCTCGCAAGCAGGACCGTTCATCGGAACGTTCCCCTCCGCGATGGGGAAGAGAGTCCTATCGAATGTTTGGTCGCTTTCAGTTGAGGGATTGGTCCGACCGTCCATCTCAATTCAAACAGCTCCCGATCAGCTAGGGCGCCCTTTGGGATCTTGATGCGACTGTGATAGATTCATGGGGAGAGAACGGATGGTTTCACAACAAGGGGGATGAATGCGACTTAGGATTGCCGTCTTTTTTCTGGTCTGCCTCTATTTTCCAACTTTCGGCCGAGCCGAGGAAATGAAACTTCCCGAAGTCGAATCGATGGGAAGAGGCGTCACCCTTCTCTGGGAGGGTCCTAGCGACCGTCAGGTGGTGGCGTTGACCTTTGATGACGGTCCCATCCCTGGCAAGACCGAGCCGATTCTGGATCTCCTTGGCGAGAACCAAGTTCCCGCCACCTTTTTTCGTCCTCGGCGAGAACGCGGAGCGCCACCCGGAAATCCTCAAAAGGATGGTTCGCGAGGGACATGAGATCGGGAATCACACGGTTCACCATCCCGACCTCACCAAACTCTCCACCGCGAAGGTTCGTGAGGAGATCAAGGGTTGCCAAAAAATTGTGGAGGATGCGGTGGGGTGCAAGCCCAGATTCTTCCGCCCTCCCTATGGGGCCGCGAATCTGACCACGATGTCCATTCTCTCCAGTCAGAACCTCAGCGCGGTGTTTTGGTCCATCGACCCGCAGGATTGGCGGGGGGGGAGCGAACAGGAAATTGTGTCCGATATCGACTCTCACCTCGACAATGGCGCCATCATCCTGCTCCATGAACGCAGTCCGAACACCGGGGAAAGCATTCCAACACTGATTCAAACGGTTCGCGAAAAGGGGTTTCGGTTTGTGACCATGAGCGAAATGTTCGGTTATCCGCCGTTTTCTCCAACCGTGAGCGAGACGGAGCCCGCCACTCAATTCGCCAAGGCGGATCCCCAGACCTCCAATCCGGTTGAGGTCGTGGCGGCCCAAGAGGTTCCGACTCCTCAAGTCGTCATGATCGGCGGAAGTCTTTCGCCATCCCAGTCCCCGCCCTCGGATGTCCGGCCCGAGGCTCGCCCGATCAATCCCGTTATCGAGCCGGCTTCTCCTCGCCCCATCGGTTCGGCCCCGATGCAGGTGGAACTCCGTGGGACCGCCCGTCCAGCCAACCCAAACCCGCGGTCATTGACCCCCCGCCGGCCGCAACCAAACCGACGCATACCGCAACCCCAACCCACCCCCCCGCGCCGCCGACAGCTACGCACACCTCGACATCGACCCCAACCCCGACCTCGACAGCCACGCACACAGTCACCCCCACATTCTCGCCGACGGGAACATTCACCGCGACCGAGACCGGAACCGCCACACTGACTCACACGCCGCCACCGACCGCAACCCACACTCCATCGCCGACCAGCACGAACACTCCCTCGCCTACGGCGACACACACCTCGACCTTTACGCCGACCTCGACTCCGACCCACACGCCGACACCCAGTCCGACTTTGGAAGATCCGAGGAGTTATCATGGCTACCAACCGGTGGAGGTTCGCCGACTCCAACCGGTTGACCATTTCAGGCATCGTTTCGTTGTCGATGAAGAATGAACGAACCGAAAAAAGAGAGTCCGTCTTGATCAGCTTTAGTTGAAAAGGGGATGGCCGAATCCCGCACGAAGGCCCAGGCCCTCATCCAGGCAGGCGAGGTTGTGGTCTCCGATCACCGGATCGACAAGCCGGGTCACCAAGTGGATCCCGATTCAGAGATCCGTCTCAAACACGAAAACCAGGATGTCAGCCGCGGGGCGGGGAAACTCCGCACCGCCCTCACGCATTTCAAGTTCTCGATCTCAGGACGAATCGCCGCCGACCTCGGGGCCTCCACCGGGGGATTCACTCAAGTTTTGCTAGAGCAAGGGGCGAAGGAAGTCCACGCTTTCGATGTTGGGTACGGTCTCCTCCATGACCGGCTCAGGAAAGATCCTCGAGTTATTGTCCATGACCGGACAAATGTCCGGCACTTGGAAGGAACCGAAATGCCCCCTGCCGATGTGGTGACCATGGACCTTTCCTTCATTGGTCTTGAACTGGTTCTTCCAGCCGCCCTACGAATCGCGTCGCCTGAATGCGATTTCGTCGCCCTGGTGAAACCGCAGTTCGAAGCGGGCAGGGAAGCGGTCGGCAAGGGAGGCATCGTTCGCGACAAGAAGACCATTCGCAATGTCCTCGAACAGCACTTGGCCATTCTGGGCGACTACGAGTGCACCTGTTTTTGTCTCGTCCCCTCCGAGATCAAGGGCAAACGGGGCAACCAGGAGTTCTTGAGTTGGTTTGGCCGAAGCGCCAAAGAGATCGAACCTTTCGGGATTGAGAATTTGGACCAACTCATTCGGTCGACATTCAAGTCCTGAGTAAAAAGAGTCCGTTGAAACGGACTGGGTTCTATTCGGTGCGTTCGAGTTCCTGAAAAACGGGACCTTCGGAATGGTGCTGGCGTTGGTTGAGGACGTAGTCGCGGGTTTTGGGAACAATGCGTTTGGAGATGGAGAAGACGCCATAAGAAGATTGCCAATGGAACGGGCGGTCGGTGATGAGGTCCTGGGAAATATAATGGGAACTCGAGCCTTTTACCGATTTGATCAGCTCCGCCGGAGAAATACTCGGTTTCATTTCGACCAACAGGTGGATGTGATCCTCGATGCTTCCGATCGCGATCGGCGGACACCCGAGTTCCTTGCACTTCTCCCAAATCGCTTGATGCACACGTTCCCGGATTTCATCGCTTAACAGCGGTTCGCTTTCCTTCGTCCTCCAAACGAAATGGTTGAATATCTGATGATAATTTCGCCCCACCATTCGCCTCCAAATAGAACAGAGTCTGTTTCAACAGACTTCGATGTGTGTAGCGACGCGGTTTGAACCCGTCGCGGGCTTGGTCGCTGGCCGAAGATTTAGATTGAACGTTAGCACCCTCGACATAAACGGCGAACCCTCTCCGTTTAATTCAACCCTCCGGCAACCCGTCTAGCCCGCCACGGAATCAATTCCGTGGCTACGCACATCGAAGTCCGTTGAAACGGACTCACGGGTTTTTCTCCTCCATCCATTGCTCCTGAAACAAAATCAAATCGTTGCCATTCACAAACCCATCCGAATTGAGGTCGGCGCGATCGAGGACGAATTCGTAGCATCCCATGTCGTAGGCGTTCTCCCCCTCATGCCCCCGCCCCGCCACATCGATTGGCCGCGGGTTCCCCGCCAAATCGGTCGCGACCTCCACCTTCGTCCCGGCGTCGATGCACGGCGAACTCGCCCGCAACCGGTAATCCCCATTCTCGGGATCGACGAAGAGGGGGTCTCCTTCGATGTTGCCGATCCCTCCATTAGATGGAAGAGGGTTGCCGTATAAACAGAAACTCAGACAGCACCGACATTCAGTCCCTGAAAGATGCAATTGGTTATCCTCGATGATCCTGGCCAGCATAGTCTGGATCCATTATTTGAGGTTCTCAAAGTTAAATTCCGAAAGTTGTATTCACAACAATTTTATGTCGGATACCACACTTTGGAATTCGATCCAATTTCAATTCGCAGCGAATTGGACAGAGACAAAGAAGAGAAAGCCGCAAAAGATTGCCCCGCCCGTATTCGCCAGATTATCCAAAAACAAACATCCCTCGATGGTCAGATTCGAATCGATACAAAAGATCCCGCCGCCCGAGGCGCCATCGGGGATGCCCGGGCCGCCTCGGTGGCCGTTGTGATGGAAGTAACAGTTCCGGATGGTCATGGTGACATCGCGGCAGCTCAGGCCCGAGCCGCCGTCGTCGACCAGGTTGAAATCGCGTTGGCCGTTCGTGATCGTGAACCCATCGAGCGTCGTCTCGTCCGCGCCGATCACAACGCGATCATTCAGTCCTGTCGCGTCGAGGATGGTTTCATGGGCGGCGACATCCCGGAGGTGGAACTCGTCGGTCGCCTCCGTCCCGGCAAAACCGCCGTACATCGAGACCCGGTCCTTCATCGCCAGCGTTTCGTTGTACCGCCCCGAGGCCACCCAAATCTCATCCCCCGCCGTCGCCGCCTCGATCGCGTCCCCCACCCGCGCGAACGCGGTCTCCCACGAAACCCCATCGGGCCCTGGCCCCTCGGGGAGACATGAAGAACCGCCGCTTGGGAGGAGAACGAAAACAAAAGAACCGCAAGTGTTATCCATTTCATGACAAGATCCGCACCTTCCATCCATGGATTTCCATCTGAATCGTCTAGGATTCTAACAGAGAGAGAAGATTCCGAATAGATAGAAAATGAGAAAGGAGCGAGTCTGTTTCAACAGACTTCGATGTGTGTAGCGACGCGGTTTGAACCCGTCGCGGGCTGGGTCGAATCATTCAGCCTCGACGCTTCATTCAGGCCGCAATAGAACGACAAGTTTTTCGGTGACCAATCCACCCCGCCACGGAATCAATTCCGTGGCTCCACAGAGAGCCGTCTGTTAAAACAGACTCTTTCTACCCGCTCTGCTAATCGATCGCCTTCACCGCCTCGAGGACCTCATCGTCATGTCCCTTCACTTTCACCTTCGGAAAGATTTTTGCGATTTTCCCCTCACGGTCGATCACAAAGGTGGCGCGGACAATGCCCATGAATTTCTTTCCGTACATGCTCTTCTCTTGCCAGACTCCATACTTCTCGGCCACCGCATGGTCCTCATCGGCGAGCAGGACGAAGGGAAGATCGTATTTGTTGATGAACTTTTCGTGGGAGGCGATTCCATCGGGGCTGACTCCGAGGATCACCGTGTCCGACTTCTCGAAACTCTTGTGGGCATCCCGAAATGCGCAGGCCTCGGTGGTGCAGCCCGGGGTGTTGTCTTTTGGATAGAAATAGAGAACCACTTTCTTTCCCGCGAGGTCTTTCAACGATATTTTCTTGCCGGTGGAACTGGGTAGTGAAAACGCGGGGGCTTTCTTGCCTTCCTGGGGTGTCGCCATACCTGATGTCCTCCTCTTGGATGGGGTGATAGAAAGTGAACGTTTCGAACGTTCACTAGGTTATGGTCCTTCCGCTTTTTGAATAAGGCGGACGGTCAGGTTCGGCCCCTTTTCACCCTTGAATCCACGCATCCGGAGGACCGTCTCGAGATTTCGACTATTCATCAGGACATCCTCGGGCAAGTCCAGAGGTTCCTCGAACAAAATCTCCGAGGGATGGTTTTCCAAAAAATCCCGAGTTCCAGGATAACGCTCGACCCAATGATCGGTAATCAAAATGAGGCTGCCTTCGGTCCGGTTGAGACTCTCATATCCCGGATCGAGAACAGAAATGGATTTCTGTTGAAGGTAATACACCATGGGTTGTTGGGCGCAGACATAGACTGGAGACTTGATCGACATCTGGTTCATGAATTCACCCGCGCGTCGGTAGGTGTCGCAGGTCTTCAATCCGACCGCGAGAGTCGAGGGCAGGAGACTGACCAGGAGCATCAGCCCAAGCGTGACCAAAACAGGTTTCTGGACACGGAATGGAAATCGCTCGGAGAGCCAGACAATCCCATGTGCCGCGAGAAGGCAACCCAACGCGGCCAGAGGAAGAAAGAGTCGGGGGTAGGGCCGATAACCCACCACTACACCGACAAAGAATAGAACTGAACAGAGTAACCAGAGATCTCCGGCACGCCGCTTAATCAAAGAGATGAATCCCCCTACGAGGGCCGTGCCGAGGAAGAGCCAACCGGTTCCCCAATCCAGAATCCAAAGTCGATCCATGATTGGCGTGCTCGATCCCCCATAGGCCCCGTAGTTTTCGATCAGCCGGAGCAAATCCCACTTTGCGATCAGGAATAGGATCCACGGGGCAAGCGTGAACGCCAAAAAAATCAATCCCCAAACAAGAGTCTTACCAGAGGGAATGACCGCTCCAATGTTGTCGCGGCTTTTCAATAGAGGTGAAGACAGCAAGACCATTCCCGCCACAATTAGCACACCGGCGCCATGGTATTTGGTCAGCATGGCGAGGACCGCTGGTATGAAGATCCCAAGATCCCTCCATCCTCGGAACGAGTGAGTCGACAGAACCAAGAGACCCACTAGAAAGAAGAGGGTGAACCAGATGTCGGTCAGGCCTCGACGGGAAAAGAGAACGCCGATCGGTAGAAGGACCCAGATCGCGGCGGCGACCATTCCCTCCTTATTTCCGAGCCACCTCTTTCCAAGGAGAAACAGAATCGGCGTGATCAGCGCGCCCGCAACCGCCGAACTAATGAGGATGGTGAGATCCGAGTCTCCGAATAGGAGAAATAGAAAGGCGAGGATGAGAGTGTAGAGGGGAGGTCCATGACTCGGGCTGCCCAGCGTTCCTCCTTCCCCCAGGGTGGCAACCCACCTGGCCGAAAGCGCATAGACCCCCTCATCCCATTGGCAGAGACCATGGTCCCAAAGTTTCCAAACTCGGAGGATGAGAGAAATTAACGTGAGAAGAGATAGGATAAGGGCCGGGGCGAGAGGACGCTTCGAGGATGAATCCTCCATCAGGCGATCAGGGAGTCGACCACTTTCCCCGAAACATCGGTGAGACGGAAATCCCGGCCACCATACCGGTAGGTCAGTTTCTCGTGATCGAAGCCCATCAACCGAAGAATGGTGGCGTGGAAATCATGGTAATGAACCAAGTCCTCGGCCACTTCCATCCCGATCTCGTCGCTGGCACCATGAACATGGCCCCCCTTAACACCTCCCCCGGCCATCAGACAGGTGAAAGCGTGACGGTGATGCCCGCGACCCTTCGCCGACTCACTATCCGCGAAAGGAGTTCTTCCGAACTCGGTGCAACAGACCACTAACGTATCATCCAACATGCCCCGATCCCTCAAGTCGCCGATGAGAGCCGCGATTCCCTGGTCCACATACTTCGCTTTGTTGCGATGGGTCTCCATGTTCCCATGGGCGTCCCAATTGTTATTGGCCCCGGTGTCCACCAGTTGAACGACGCGCACTCCCCGTTCAATGAGCCTTCGAGCGATAAGGCATTGCCAGGAGAAGGATTCCTTCTCGCCTCTCTCCAATCCGTAATTCTCAAGGACGGAATCCTTTTCCTTGGAGAGATCGAAAGCCTCGGGGGCCTCGTTCATCATCCCGCGCGCGATATCGAAACTCGACATCCTGGCAGTCAAGCGAGCGTCATGGGGTCGATCCTTCGCGTGAATCTTGTTGATGTCGGCAAGCATCGTCTGCTCCATCTCGCGCAGTGAAACCGACTCGACCGGGGTTTTCAGGTTGGGAATCGGATCCTGGCCCGGAACCACTCTTACCCCCTGGTGAGAGGTCGGAAGAAAACTGTTGTCCCAATTCTGTCCTCCGGCGTAGGGCATGAACTTGGCGAGAATCATATAGGAGGGGAGATTGGGATTCAGCGTTCCCAATCCATAACTCAGCCAGGATCCAAGACTCGGCATCGGCACCGAACCCGACCCGGTGTGCATGGCGAGCGTCCCCTGGAAATGATCTCCGAAATCGTTCTTCATCGATCGGATGACACACAGGTCATCGGCGACTTTTCCCATGTGAGGAAAGAGTTCGCTGATCTCGAGACCGGATTGTCCATACCGCTTAAACTCGAACCGGGAGGCGGATAACACTCCGCGGTCGGTCTTTTGTCCGTCTTTTTTGGTCAACTCCGGTTTCGGGTCAAAGGTGTCGACATGAGAGAACCCGCCGGTGAGGAAGATAAACACAAGTTGTCTGGCTTTGGCGGGGAGTGGCGAGGGTTTAGGCGCGAGAGGATGCCCCTCATAGAACTCGGCGGCTTGCACGAGTTGGGGGTAAAGACTCACTCCCGCCAACCCCATCGCCGAGTTGCGAAGAAACTCCCGTCGTTTCATTCTCTCGCAAGGAAACATTCTATCTCCTTCTCCCGAATCCGATCTCTCCGGCCGGTTTCCTTCATGGTAAACCAAATCAGGGCGAACAGAAACAGGAGATTTTCCCAACTCCCTCAATCCAAATACAAAAACTCGTTTGAGGAGAACAGCACTCTGGCCAAGCTCCCCCAGGCTTGGATGGGGCGATCCCCCTCGCTGACTCCCTCCTCGGCGAGTTTGGCTTGGTATCCCGTGACGTAAGCCTGAGTCAGTTCCACCTCTTCCTGGGTGGGAGGTCGGGAAAAGGCTGTTCGGTAGGCGAATTCGACCCGGTCTCGATCCGCATCCCGCGACTCCACAATCCGTTTGCCGAAACCATCGCAGAGTTCATGCACAAAGTCGTTGTTCATAAAGAAGAGCGCCTGGAGAGGAACTGTCGACTCGGGACGCTTGCCGGTCGAACGATTCGGATCGGGACCGTCGAAGAGACCCAAATAAGGGTGACGCTGGAAGCGAGGGACCATCAGGTAGACGCTCCGATGGGTCGAGGGATAGGTCTCCTGAAAGGGAGCGTGTTGGGTGTATCCCCAATCCTTCATCGGGGGGAAGGGGTGCGGCCCGCCCCGGCTACGGTCCAGCAGTCCGGACGCGGCGAGCATCGTGTCGCGGATCGACTCGGCGTCCAATCGTCTCCGATCGGTATGCCACAAGAAATCGTTCTTCGGATCGATCGCTTCATTCGCCTCATTGAACCCGCTGCTCAACCGATAGGTCTTCGAATTCACGATCAAACGGTGCATCGCCTTAATCGACCAACCCGACTCCACAAACTTTTGAGCCAACCAATCGAGCAACTCCGGGTGAGTGGGCGCGTCGCCCATCACACCGAAATTCGAGGGACTCTGAACGATCCCCTTGCCAAAATGGTGTTGCCAAATTCGATTAACCATCACCCGCGCGGTCAAGGGATTCTTTTCGCTCGCAAGCCACTCGGCAAGTTGGAGTCGTCCACTGGAGCCTTCTGGAATATCGAAGGTGTCGGACAATCGCAACACAGCCGGAACGTTGCGAGGCGCGAGGTCTCCTTGGTTTCCGGGTTCCCCCTTCTTTTGAACATGAGCATCCGAAGGATCGGGACCATCGACCACAGCATAAGCGGCTTCCACATCGCCTGGGATTCCAGGGAAGCCGATCTCTCTTAATTTCTGTTCTTTCTCACGGACCATGCCTCGATATTTTTCCCGGGTCTCGTCACGGTTCTTTTTGGCTGCCTCGAGGAATTCCTTGAGCGGCTCGCCATCGAAATCCTCCTTCCCCTCCGCCAACTCGATCGCTTTCTTGAGACTCTCGACCTGCCCCTCATACTTATCGACTTCGCCTTTCAGAGGCGATTCCTCTTGAAGGTATTTGAGGACGGACCGTAGTTCCTCAACCCGGTGGTTGTATTCCTCAATTTCCTTTTGAGTTTTCTTGGATGGATTGAGCGGTACAAAGTGCTCCCGGTAATTGTCTTTCGAGATGGAGGTTTCGGACCCGGCGTAGGGGTATTGGGTGCTCGCGAAAATCCCGTAGAGACCGTAATAATCTTCTGTCGTGATTGGATCGAATTTGTGATCGTGACATCGCGCGCATTTGAGGGTGAGCCCCAAGAAGGTCCGCCCCATGGTTTGAATGCTATCCTCCAGAACCTCGTGCATAGTCTGGTAGGGAATGGTCCCGAACCGTCGCGAAACCGCGATGAATCCAGTCGCGATCACTTTTTCGGCATATTCCTGTTTTGGCCCCGCCCTCGCGAGAAGGTCGCCCGCGATCTGTTCCCTGACAAATTGATTGTAGGGTTTGTCCCGATTGAAGGAGTCGATGATGTAGTCTCGGTAATAGCGGAGTTCAGGGACCGGATAGTCCGCCGAATCTCCCGCGGTGTCGGCGTAACGGACCACATCCATCCAGTGTCGGCCCCACCTTTCGCCGTAATGGGGAGAATCCAGAAGACGGTCCACCAATTTCGAATAAGCCTCGGGGGAATCGTTGGCGAGATACTCCTCCATCTCGCGAGGCGTGGGCGGGAGTCCGATTAGATCGTAATAGAGGCGTCGGGCGAGAACGCGTTTGTCCGCCTCCTCCACCGGTTCAAGTCCGCGCTTCTCCCACTCGGCATGAATGAACCGATCGATCTCGTTACCGGACCAACCGGATTCGTCGCTGGGTGGATCTACTTTCTCGACCGGTTGAAACGCCCAATGAGTTTGCGATTTCTTTTGAAGATCCTCCGCATTGAGGGACTGGCTCGGCCAAGGAGCTCCGGCTGTCAGCCAGACTTCAAATTCTTTGATTGCGTCCTCGGAGAGTTTTTCCTTGGGAGGCATGCGGAGATCGTCATTCCCGTAATGGATGGCCTGAAGGAGGGGACTCTCGGAGGGGTTATCGAGATTGATGGCCGGTCCACGATCGCCCCCTTTGAGCAGCGCTTCTCGGGTATCCACTCGGAGGTTCGCGCTTGTCTTATCCCCGCCATGACACTTGAAGCAGGATTCCAAGAGCACGGGGCGAATCTTCGATTCGAAGTGCTGAACTTCCGGAGCGTCGAGGGGCCACTCCGTTTTCGTTCGATTCCTGTTGACCAATTCCAGGAGCTGTTGGGGTCCGTCCGGGTTGGCGTTCAAAACTTCCAGATTGCGAAGAAGCCCCTCGAGGGAGGAGTCCCGAGCAGGGGCGGAGACATCGGGCGATTCCACAGCCGCTGCTCCAGCCAAGAAAAGAAAAAAGGTCGCCAGCAACACAAGGGACGGCATACTGATCCTCTTCATCTTAAGGAATCTTAGGAAAAACCAGGGACTTTCAACAAGCCCTTGGCGACAATTTTATTCGCCTCATTCCTTTCGCCGCGAAAATTTGGTAATTTACTATTGAAATCAGCGCTGAATCCCATCAAGATCGCTTTAATCAAATTCTGGAGGTCTTCCTGAGTGTTTGTCAAATCGAGAGTGGTCGTTTGCCTTGCTGCAATTTCGTTTGTTTTCATGGGCTGTGGGGGAAGCCCCCAACCCGAGAAAGTGGTGGTTAAGAAAGAGACTTCCGCTCCGCCAGTGGTGGATAAGGCGCCTTCGTCCCCGGAAACGAGTCCCGATGAGGGCAATTTAGGCGCGAGTCATCCCCAGGAGGCCGCTCGAGACCAGGAGCAGGCAATGTCGGGCGGCGAACAGCCGAGTTCAGGCGAGCATGGCGCGGCTCCCGAATTGACTCCCAAGGAGGGATTCAAAGTCGCCAAAGCGGTGGATGGAATGGGTCGGGGGACCCTCCATTTCCTCGTCCCCGAGGATTGGGAATCCAGCCAGCCGAGTTCGAGCATGAGAGTTGGCCAATACACCATCCCGGGCGAAGCGGGTCCCGCCGAACTCGCCATCTTCGGCCCCATGGGCGGGTCGGTTCAAATGAACATCGATCGCTGGATTGGCCAGGTTGAACAACCCGATGGCTCCTCTTCGAAGGACAAAGCGACCCAGGAGAAAATGCAGGGGGATGAATTCGAGTTCACCCTCCTCGATGTGACTGGAACCTACAAAGGGATGCAAATGCCGGGAGCGGCCGCCACCGACGCTCAAGAGGACTATCGACTCTTGGCCAGCATTGTCGAAACCCCCTCGGGTCCCTGGTTCTTCAAGGCGACGGGTCCTCACGACACCTTGGAAAAATATGTCGAGGATTTCAAAGAATTGAATAAGAGCATTCGGATGGAAGGCGGCGGACAATCGTCCGGCATGGGCTCTTTTCACTGATGGTCTAGAGGCATAGAAATGTGCCGTTCATGAGGATGGATTGATATCGGAGGTGTGTTCCGAAATTTATATGTGGAGGTTCCGGTTAATGAAGACGGCTAGACTTTTTAAAAGATCCCAGGGATTCACCTTGATCGAACTCCTGATCGTTATTGCCATCATCCTTATTTTGATCGCGATCGCGCTCCCCAATTTCCTGGAGGCTCAGCAGAGAGCGAAAATCGCGAATGTCCGCGCGGGCATGCGTGGAGTCGGGACAGCGATTGAGGCCTTTCGCACGGAGAGGGGCGTTCTCCTGATCGATTTTTGGGAGGATGGCGGCGGCGTTTCGAGCCCAGCGAGCCAACGGTGGAGAGAGAAATTCGGTCGCGTTGGGAGGGACCCCGCCTTTCAATACAAAACCTTTGAGGAATGTTATTTCCCTCTGACTTCTCCCGCCGCCTATCTGACCACCCTGCCGATCGACCCATTCAACGATCCTTCGAGGTCCGTTGGTTTCGGCGAAAACGAGAAGGGGTTGGCCTATATTTACTTTGACAACGACGTTCTCGATCCAAATCCCGCCAATCACGATCATGGCGTGGAGTACTACGCCCCCGGTGGTCCAGGTCAGGTTCTCTATGGGGCGGTGCCTCTGAAATCGGAAGAGTTCGCACTACTCAGCGTTGGTCCGGACCGATTCATCGAGAGAACCAATGGCTATTCGACGATCCGCGGCATTCCTTATAACCCAACCAATGGCACCAACAGCATCGGTGATATGGTGTTCAGGTCTTCCGGAATCCCAGGCTGATTCGCTTTCTCAAAACTGACGTAATCGGAATCCCCCCACAGTCTCCACGATTGTGGGGGGATTTCTTTTCAACGAGAGGAATAAGAGCATTCGGGTAGAAGGCCGAAGGGAAGCATCCAGCATGGGGTCCTTTCACTGATTGCTTAAGGGTATAATACCGACTCGTTAAAACCAGTGATTTTGTATCGGAGGTGTGTTCCGAAAATTATAAGTGGAGGTTCCGGTTAATGAAAACGATAAGGCTTTTCAAAAGGTCCAAGGGATTCACCTTGATCGAACTCCTGATTGTCATCGCCATTATCCTTATTTTGATCGCGATCGCGCTCCCCAACTTTTTAGAGGCCCAGCAGAGAGCGAAAATCGCGAATGTCCGCGCGGGTATGCGTGGAATCGGCACCGCCATCGAAGCATTTCGCACCGAGCGCGGGGTCTTGCTTATTGACTTTTGGGACGATGGAACGGCCGCCGCGAGCGAGCGTTGGCGGACCAAACTTGCCATGATCGGTCGAAACCCCATCGTTCCGTATACGACCTTCGAGGAGTGCTACTATCCTCTGACCTCCCCGGCGGCTTATTTGACCTCTCTACCGATCGATCCATTCAACGACCCCTCCCGGTCGGTTGGTTTTTCGGCGAATGAGAAAGGGCTGGCTTATATTTATTTCGACAATGATGTCCTTGACCCAAACCCCGCCAATAGCGATCACGGCGTCGAGTACTATGCGCCAGGAGGTCCCGGTCAGGTTCTCTTCGGAGCAGTTCCCCTCAAAATAGAGGAATTCGCATTGCTCAGCGTCGGTCCAGACAGATTCATTGAGAGAATCAACGGTTATTCTACGATTCGCGGTATTCCTTATAGCCCAACCAATGGTACAAACAGCATCGGTGACATGGTGTTTAGGTCATCCGGAATTCCAGGCTGATTCGCCTTCTCAAAACTGACTTAATCGGAATCCCCCCACGGTCTTCATGACTGTGGGGGGATTTCTTTACAAAGATCTGAATAGGGGCATATGGATGGCGTGAAGAGAAATCTCCTGCATGGGTTCCTTTCACTGAATGCGTGGGGGCATAATGAGAAGCCGCTTTGAATGGCGGCTCCATATCGGAGGTGTGTTCCGAAAATTATACGTGGAGGTTCCGTTTCATGAAAACAGTACGACTTTTCAAAAGATCCCAGGGATTCACCTTGATCGAACTCCTGATCGTTATCGCCATCATTCTTATTTTGATCGCGATCGCGCTTCCCAATTTCCTAGAGGCCCAGCAGAGGGCGAAAATCGCGAACGTCCGCGCGGGCATGCGTGGAGTCGGAACAGCGATTGAGGCCTTTCGCACGGAGAGAGGCGTCTTGCTCATTGACTTTTGGGACGATGGCACAGCCGCCGCGGGTGAACGTTGGCGGACCAAACTCGCCATGATCGGTCGAAATCCGATTGCCCAATACCAAACCTTCGAAGAGTGCTACTTCCCGTTGACTTCTCCCGCGGCGTATCTCACTCAACTTCCGATCGACCCATTCAACGATCCCGCAAGATCCGTCGGCTTCGGCGAGAACGAAAAGGGGAGCGCCTTCATTTATTTCGATAACGATGTTCTCAATCCCGACAAGAACGATCAGGACCACGGTGTGGACTACTACAAGCCGAACATAGTCCTTCAGAATCTGTATGGCGCGGTCCCCTTAAAGATTGAGGAATTTGGTCTGCTCAGTGTGGGACCGGATCGAAAGATCGATGCCGACACCTCCGGAACGATTCGCGGTCTCCCCTACAGTCCGACCAATGGCACCAACAGCTGGGGCGATATGGTCTTCCGATCCTCTGGAATTCCAGGCTGATCGGTTTTCAAGAAGGGACACGATCAAAATCCCCCCTCGGTCTTAAGGCCGCTGGGGGATTTCTTTTGCTGGTCGAATTCAGTGCGAGATGTTTGTCGAGGGTTTTTCCATGGCGGGCGTGTCCCTCTCATCCCGGCGTCCCAGAGACAAAGCGTGCTGTCGAATGCCGTTTAACATCCCTTTAAAAACAAATCCGTGAAACGGCGCGGTCATGTACCAATAGAGAAGTCCGAAAAGGCCTTTCGGATAGAACCACGCGGTTTGAGTGACCACCGACACCCCCGGTGTCTTCGGGTCGGGTTCCACCGTGAACTCGAGCAGCGCTTTCCCCGGGAGTTTCATCTCCGCTTTGAGTTCCATCCTTCGGTTCTCTTGAAGATCGGTCACCCTCCAGAAATCGAGGGCCTCGCCATAGCCCACCTTGTCCGGATGACGGCGTCCCCGGCGCAACCCGGGGCCTCCCACCATCTTGTCCATCCATCCTCGGAGCACCCACAACCAGTCCACCGAATAGTATCCATGTTCGCCTCCAATCCTGGTGAAGGCGGCATAACCCCATTCCGGAGGGCCTTGGTAGCGGGTCTTTCGAGAGTCGCAAAAAACTTTGCCTCCCGCCCACTCGGGATCTCCCGGAATCGGACCCGCATCCATCCACGCGGTCTCGACCTCATTCCCGGCCACTTTCCCGACCGCTCGTTCGATCGATTCCTGAATGCTCAGCAATTCCTGAGGCATCAAACCTTGAGCCTCGGCATCCCGGCAGACCACTCGGTTTCTGAGACCTTCAGCGAGGGGGCGGGCGATTTGATGACTGATCGGGGTGACCAGATGAATCCACAAGGAACTGAGCCGAGGAGTCAACACCGGGACACGTAGGATGCGTCGCTTTGACAAACCGAGCGCCCGGGCCATGATTTGAATAATTTCCTCGTAGGTCATAACTTCCGGTCCGCCGATGTCCAATGTCTTCCCAAGGGTGGACGGTTTTTCGAGGCAATCCACCAGGTAAAAAAGGACATTCCTCACCGCGATCGGCTGGCATTCGGTTTGAACCCACTTGGGGGTGATCATGATCGGGAGACGTTCAACGAGATAACGAAGGATCTCGAAGGATGCGGATCCCGATCCGACAATCATCGCGGCGCGGAAGTTAGTGACCGGAACAGTGGTCGAACTCAAACATTCTTCCACCTCTCTTCGAGAGGCGAGGTGCTCGCTCAATCCCGGCCCGGTTTCGCCGAGCCCTCCGAGGTAGATGATTTGGGACAATCCACACTCTTCGGCAACGCTCGCGAACTGCCTCGCCATTTGATTGTCTCGATCGCGAAACTCATCTCCCGCGGTCATCATGGAATGCACGAGATAATAGGCCGCGCGGCATCCCTCCAGGGCTTTCGAAACGATCGAGCGATCCTGAAGATCTCCCTCGAAGACTCGGAGGTTTGGGTGATTCACCCAGGGGCGATTTTGAAGTTTGCGTTTGGACCTAACGAGGCAATGGACGACGAACCCTTTTTCGAGCAGACGGGGAACCAGGCGTCCTCCGATGTAACCTGTCGCCCCGGTGACTAAAACGGATTCCGAAACATGTTCCATCCTTCACTCCGATTCCCACTTATTCGCAACCCTTGCATTGACCGAAGGCGTCGTAATCCGGATGGTCCGCCGAGGTCTCGTGACGGAAGTCTTTGAGGACCTTTCCATGATGCAGGAGAAAGATTCCAGGTAGTTGGAGCGGATCCTGTTTGGGCATGCCGAAGCCATAACCCTTCAGAATGGCCGAGACGAAACCTCGCCACATCACCTTGGGACCCAGAACCTGGAGGATCGTCCCCCGCCTCAGTCCAAAGGCTCGATAGAGGTTTCGTTGAGGATCGCTCACGCGTGAGCAGTCCTCGACTCCATATTGAGCGAACAATGCTTGAACCTCCGCCTCATCGTCGCTCATGTGCACAAAGACCGGCTCGATCCCTTTTTCGGAAAGGGATTTCTTGCGGCTGGCCACATCCGAAAGCGCCTCCCGACAAAACGTGCAGCCGAGGTGACGGAGGAACACAAGTAGGACAGGCTTTTCGTGGGTAAGGGCCAACAAATCCTTCCCATTCTGTGTTTTGAAATCGGAAAGGGAGTCCCAGAGAGAGTTTTGCTCGAGAGATCCTCTTGGAGATTCTCGATAACTTCCCGAAGGCTCGGTCCCTTCCTCGTTCAAATCCGTTTCGTAAGTTTGAGGAGCGATCATTAGTTCAATCTCCAAATCGTGAAATTCAAAACCATCGCAAAGGTGACCCACAAGAAATACGGGACCATCAAGAAGGTCGCAACTTGCTTGACTTTCCAAAATCGCTCGAGAGTCCACGCGAGTGCTATCCACAAAAGAACGATATCAATCACGCCAAGTAATGGATTTTCGAGCGCGAAGAACATTCCCGACCAGCACACGTTCAGGAAGAGTTGAAGGCCGTAAGCCACCATCGCGGACCGAACGAGCGGTCGATCTTTTTCGATCCACACGAGCCAAGCCGCGATCGCCATCATAATGTAGAGTGTTGTCCAGACCGGGCCGAATATCCAATTGGGCGGGTTCCAGGCTGGTTTGTTCAGGGTGAGATACCAATCGCTCACCGATAGTGAGGTTAGAAATCCTCCAACGGCGATCGCTAGGATCGATAGCAACATGAGGACAACGAGGGCGAGCAGGCTTGGAATTTTCATGATTGGAAGGATAGAAAAAAAGGCGGGGAAGGGAATGGCAGACCGCGCTTGTCCACTCCCTCCCCCTGCCGGATCCACTGGGTTATTGCGGGAGGATCACTGTGTCGATGACATGGATCACTCCATTGCTTGCGTTGATGTCGGCTTTCACGACTTTGGCTTCGTTCACCTTAACCGCGTCGCCTTCGTGCTTGATGTGAACCGACTTGCCCTCAAGAGTTTCGGCCTGCCCCGCGCTTACCGCGGTGTCGGAATAAACTCTTCCCGGCACGACGTGATATTTCAAAATGGCCGCCAACTTTTCTTTACTCTCGGGCTTGAGCAGAGATTCAACCGTTCCGGCCGGTAATTTCGCGAAGGCGTCATCGGTCGGAGCGAAGACGGTGAACGGTCCATCACCCTGAAGCGCTCCCGCTAAACCCGCCTCCTTGGCAGCGGTAAGCAAGGTGTTGAACGTTCCCGCGCTATCGGCCACCTCGACAATATTCTTCTCGGCGGGAAGAATGACTTTGTCGATGACGTGGATGATGCCATTGGAAGCGGCGATATCGGCTTTGATCACCTTCGCCCCTTCGACTGTGACACCACCCGCATTCGCCTCGAAATCCAATCTTTGCCCGTTGAGCGACTCGGCGCCGTCTTCATGAGACACGGTGATAGAACCAAGTTTGGCCGGTACGACATGGTAAGTCAGAATTGCAACCAACTGATCTTTGTTTTCAGGCTTCAACAAATTTTCCACCGTGCCTTCGGGTAGTGCGGCGAAGGCGTCATCGGTTGGGGCGAACACGGTGAATGGACCATCGCCCTTCAGAGCGTCGACCAACCCGGCGGCCTTAACCGCCGCCACCAAAGTGTTGAAAGAACCCGCCGAAACGGCCGTATCGACAATGTCCATCTCGGCTTTCGCCACTTGATGGGTTTTCTTTTGGCAATCGGCCGCAAAGGTGGTCGAGGAAACGAACAACATCAGAATCGATAGAATCGCTAAATTTTTCATTTTGTCCCTCCTGGGAAACAGATTCGCTGTCGCGTATGATGGAAAAACGTTCAAAACGTTCACTGGTAACTGGCAAAGGGGGAGGGATTTTTCAAACGGGATCGATCTCTGTCGTAAGTTGTTGTCTTACAATGGCTTATCGCGCAAGCCGGGTGCTTGGGGAGTGAAAGGAAAGACCCTGGAAAGTCCAAATCGTTCATAAAATCATGCTTAGTCAAACCCTTTCACCTAAAGAATTGGCTCAATTGATCGGGGCCAGCGAATCCTCGCTGAAACGCTGGATTGATTCGGGAAGGATCAAAGCCCACAAAACCTCGGGCGGCCACCGACGGATCTCGATAGCGGAAGCCATCGCATTCATTCGAGACAATAATATGCTGATTGAACGACCCGATCTTTTGGGTCTGAAGACGGACCCCGATCTATCGGGCCTTCCCTCCACCACGGATCGGTCGACCATCTTGGAGAAGTACCTGTTGGATGGTCACACGGAAGAAGCCGTTTCGCTCTGCTTTTCGGAATATATTTCGGGAATGAGCATCGGGGAACTCTGCGACACCCTGATCCAACCCGCGTTGAAAAGAATTGGATGCATCTGGGAACATGACAGATATGGGATCGTGATTGAGCACCGCGCCACCGACATTTGCCTCCGAATCATGAACCAGCTCCGATTCTACTTGGAACCGCCCACAGGTCCCGTGGTCGGAATCGGCGGGACGCCTCGCGGCGATGTGTATCTCCTCCCCACTCTTTGCGCGGCGGTGACCTTGGAATCGGAAGGAGTGGCGGTGAACAATTTGGGCGCCGATGTCCCATTTTCCTCTTTCCTCGAAGCGATCGAACGGATGAACCCCTCCTTTGTCTGGCTCTCCCTAAGCCATATCGATCGGGTGGAGGATTTTCGATCCGAGTTCGAGGATTTCCGATTCGAACTCGAGTCCCTCTCCTTGCCGCTTATTTTGGGGGGGCACGCGCTCGGCAAGGTGGAGATTCCCATCAGCCCGGACATCCATATTGGAAAATCGATGTCGGATCTGGTTTCGATCGTTCGTCGAATCCAAGGAAGACCCACTAACTCCACCTTGACTGAATAGTTTCCACCCGTTGACTCCCTTCGAGTTCATCCTTATGACTACAGCGCTTTAGATGTTCGCTGGGTTGGTTGCTTTCCCCGCCAACCCAACAATTCCTTGGAGGCCCCCAACCCATGAGCTCAAACTCAAACGCCCCCCAGTGGAGATTTTCCACCATTTTCCTCGGCGCCCTGGCGTTGGCTGTGGGGTGGGGGATTCGTGGCAACTTCGGTCATGAATACGGCGCGGGCTACGCGGGCTGCCTATCAGTGATCGCGGTCTGCCTCCTATCTGGAAGACCGGATTGGCGCCGGAGGGTGGTCTATTTCGCCGCCTTCGGAGCCCTTGGATGGGGTTTCGGAGGTTCGATCTCCTACATGCAGGTGATCGCCTACACGCACTCAGGCCATTTCGCGACACAGATCTATGGCTTTCTCGGGCTTTACTTCATCGGCTTCTTATGGGCCGCCATGGGAACAGCCGGCGCTGGATTTGCCGCAGTCGCCGATCGCGACAGATTGACCGAAATCTTCAAGCCGCTCCTCTTTATCTTTGGCGTCTGGCTCTTCTTCCCATGGATGGAGGCCTTTTTCGAAAACGCTTTGGCCACCGCCGCATCCGCCGCAGCCGACCAGACCTGGAACCGTCACAAGAGCCCGCTCTACTGGATGGACGCGGATTACCATAAGGCGCTGACCGCGCTATTGGGATTAGCCCTCTTCGACCTGTGGGACCGACGTTCGAAGGATTCCATCTTCCTGCCAGTCTTCGCCGCCGCCGGAGCGCTGGGGGGATGGTTGTTTCAAAAGGGGTTGCAGGTCGCCGGATTGGAACAGGGTTTCGCCTCGGCTCTCACCTATCCACTCGGCGATCCCCATGCGATCAACCCCGACACCGGCCAGGCTTTCAGCGCGGAAAACCTGCTCAACAATTGGCCCCAATGGTTCGGCGACTTCCCCGACCATATCGGATGGGTTCTCGGTCTCTTCTTCGGGATTGTCCTCTACTTTGTTTTCTTCGGGAGATTTCGGTCGAGCGCCTCGCTGTTCGTTTATATGGCCTGTGGCTGGCTGATCTCCTTCCTCGTTTTTCCCGTTTTCCTCGGGCTCCTCTTCACCGACTACGGCGGACTTCGCCTCACTCCCCCTCGCTCCGACGATTGGTCGGGGATTCTTGGGGTCTTCGTCGGCATGTCGATCTGGACCTACCGCAATGGCCTCAAGCCGGTCACCCTCGCCTCAGTGGTTGGCGGTTTCATCGGTGGCGCGGGATTCTCGGGAATTGCGTGGTTGAAACTCATGATGGTGGCTCCTGGAAATTCGCACATGTATCAGTCCATGGCCGAGGATGGGGCGCTATCCACCGATGCCGCTCAGGCGATCATCACGAAATGGAGCCATTGGCAGGGCCAAAACTGGCACAGTTTCCTGGAGCAGTCCTATGGTTTCGTGAACGGTCTCGCGGTGGTTGTCGCGCTCGGACTACTGGCCTCGAGGGTCAAGATCCATGAAGACGGGAAATCGACTCGTCGATGGACAGAGGCCGCCGCCGCGTTCATTGTTTTGATCGTGATGACCTATGTGAACATCGTGAAGAATCTGGATGTCTGGGTGAGTCAGCTAAACCCGGCGAACTGGCAACGGAAGATCACCCTCCCCAATGGCGACACGGAAACGGCCCAGGCCCTTTGGGATGTTCCCTTTATCGGAAGATTGCCGGGAGTCGAGTGGATGCATCTGACTCCAACGGGCTGGTTCAACCTCACCTACTTTCTCATCGCCGTGGCGTTCATCTATCTCTGTCACCGCCATCTGAAAAACCGGATTCCAGTGCTCCCTTCCACGCCGCTTGGCAAGGGGCAGTTGCTCTTCCTCATGGTCCTTTGGACCTGGGTGGTGGCCAACTGGGAGCGGGCGATGCCGGGAATGGATGGGAGCCGTCTGCTCACCGAATGGACAATCTTCGTCAACGCCATCATTTGCACCGTGATGGTTCTGGTTTGTCCCAAAGAGTCGGATGCTCCCTCGGTGAACGAGGTCGAGGAGTTCGCCCCACTTTACAGACGCGCTTGGATCGTCGGCCTTGTCGGGATGGCGATATCGGTGACTCTCTTCTTCTCGATCACACGCGCGGTTTATGGCGACTACTTTGCGGGACATGCGGGTGAACAGAGACGATTCGGCGAGCAGGCCGAATGGCGGATCCACCCGATCCTGAAGAATAGGTTGCATCGATGAGTTTGGATTTCACCGCATGTTCCAATAAGTGTCACTTCGACCGATAGGGAGAAATCTGTCGGGTGTCAACAAGGGAATCGTTCCTTCCGACTCAAAGGGAGATCGCGTCTGTTGAAACAGACTCTGACTGACTGGGAATTGCATATACCGTCTGACCAGTTCGCTCCAATCGGATTCCTCCTCCTATCGTCGGAATGACACCGATGATAGTTTCATGGAATTCTCATGGAAGATTGAATTTGGTTTTTCGGATGGAGGATCCTGGAATGATGAATGCCAATGTAAAAATGTTTGTTGCGATAATCTGTCTCGCGGAAGGAACGGCCGCCATCGCCGCCCCCGATTTTGAAGACGTCCCTTACAACAACCCCAGCCTCGTGGTCGACCTCGGAGTCGGTCTTTGGGCGCTCCCCCTGCCGATGGATTATGACGGCGACGGGGACAATGACCTCGTGGTGTCGACTAGGAACAAACCCTCTCCAGGGGTGTTCTTCTTCGAAAACAAAGAGGGGAAAGTTCCGTTTCCCACCTTCGAACGGGCTGTGCGCATCGCCGATCCGATCGGCAACGAAACCTTGGCCGATGACGGTGAGGCGGTGGTCTTCTCTCCGGGTTTCGCCTACCCAAACTTCCGCGAGAAACAATTCAGCGATCCGGTCGAGATTCCTTTTAAACCGGAATTTCATACGGGTCGCGCCAACCAATGGAACCTTTTCGATTACGATGGCGATGGAGTCCGCGACCTCATCGTTGGCGCCAGCGATTGGCGCGAGTATGGTTGGGATGACGCTTTCAACTCGGAGGGTGAATGGACCGCCGGTCCCCTCCACGCCTTCGTTTACTTCATGAAGAACAACGGGACCGATGAATCTCCTGACTACGCGGACCCGGTCAAGATCGAGGCTGGCGGGGAGCCGATCGATGTCTATGGCATGCCCTCCCCCAACTTCGGCGATTGGGATGGCGATGGCGATTACGATCTCATCTGCGGCGAGTTCCTCGACCGTTTTACTTATTTCCAAAACATCGGATCTCGAAGCCAACCGAAGTACGCGGAAGGGGTGTTCCTCAAGTCGGAAGGCCAGGACATCCGTGCGGAATTGGAGATGATTCGTGTGGAGGCGTTCGACTGGGACATGGATTCCGATCTCGATCTGATTGTTGGAGATGAGGATGGTCGGGTCTCTTTTATCGAAAACACCGGGGCATTGGAGGACCATATCCCGGTCTTCAAGCAACCCCGCTATTTCCAACAGAAGGCCGAGAATCTGAAATGTGGGGCTCTCTCAACTCCCTTTGGAGTCGATTGGGACAACGATGGCGATGAGGATCTCATCTGTGGAGACACAGCCGGTTTCATTAACTTTATCGAGAACCTTGGCGGTGGCGATTCCCCCAAATGGATGAAACCGGTCCGCCTTTCCGCGGGAGGAGAGACCATCCGCATCCAGGCCGGGCCCAATGGTTCGATCCAAGGCCCCGCCGAGGCGAAGTGGGGTTACACCGCGCCGACTGTCATCGACTGGAACCACGATGGCCTCCTCGACATCCTGACTAACAACATCTGGGGCAAGGTCCTCTGGTACGAAAACGAGGGGACGAAATCTCAGGCGAAACTGAAAGCGGCTCAACCCATCGAGGTCGAGTGGGAAGGGAAGACCCCGAAACCCGCTTGGTTCTGGTGGAATCCCGAGGGGAAGAATCTTGTCACTCAATGGAGAACCACCCCCTTCGCGATTGACCTCAATAAGGATGGTCTCAACGATCTCGTGATGCTCGACCAGGAGGGTTATCTCGCCTTCTTCGAAAGAGCCAAAGACGATGACGGCAAACTTATCCTGAAACACCCCCAACGCATCTTCGAAAACGAGGAGGGGAATCCCCTGCAACTCAACGAACGAACCGCCGGGAAGAGTGGTCGCCGAAAATTCACCATGGTCGACTGGGATCTCGATGGCGACCTCGACATCCTGATCAACAGCAAGAACATCGATCTCCTCAGAAACGTCGCCGAAGATGGCGGTTACCGTTTCAAGAACGAAGGTCAGGTGGCCGAGCGTATCCTGGCCGGTCACACGACATGCCCGACTACAGTTGATTGGGATGGGAACGGTATTCCGGACCTTTTAGTAGGCGCCGAAGACGGATATTTCTACCACCTGACTAACCCGAACCAGGAGAAATAAAATGTTACGCCGAACCTTCCTCAGGGATGGAACCCTTATCCTCGGGACTCTTCCGCTCATCGGAGTGGGAAGTGAAGGAGCGACCGTTGCCGTGAACGATTCCAACAACGAGGGAATACCTCGACTCCGAATCGGACTAGTCACCGATCTCCACTATGCCGACAAGGACCCCGGTGGAACTCGATATTATCGGGAGTCCATTCCAAAGTTCGAGGAATGCATCCAGAAATTCAATGACGAAAACCTCGGCCTCGCGATTGAACTCGGAGATTTTGTCGATTCCGCGGAGGAGGTCGAGACCGAGATCGGCTATTTGGAAACCATCGACAAGATCTACTCAAAGTTTTCAGGGGATCGTCATTATGTTCTCGGCAACCACTGTGTCTGGACCCTCACCAAGGAACAGTTCCGCGACAACTCCGGCGCCAGGGCAACCCACTATTCCTTCGACAAGAACGGCGTCCATATCATCATCCTCGACGCCTGCTACCGTGCCGATGGAGTCCCCTACGGCAACCGGAATTATGAGTGGACTGACACAGAGATCCCCGCACTGGAGCGCGAGTGGCTCGAAGAAGATCTTTCGAAAACCGACCTCCCGACGATTACTTTCACTCACCAACGCATCGATGTCTCTAACAATTTCGGCATCAAGAGCGGGCCCGAAGTCAGAAAGATCCTGGAGGACTCCGGAAAAGTCCTCGCCGTGTTCCAAGGCCACAACCATATCAACGAGCATAAGGAGATCGGCGGCATCCACTATGTCACCCTCGCCGCCCTGATCGAGGGTTCCGGCGAGGAAAACAACGCGTATTCGATCTTGGATGTCTATCCTGATCGCCTCGAAGTTAGCGGCTTCCGAAACCAGGTGGATTATTCGCTCTAAAAGGTGCTCGCACCGGATTTATGAATCCGGCGCGCGATTCGTCGGGAGTTATACTCCTGCGAACCGGGTTCCGTGATCGTCCTTGTGGGAGTACAACTCCCGTCGAACAACGTCCCGGAATCACAGTTCCGTGACGAGCACCGAGTATAGGATGAACATTCCTCAACCCCCCGGCACTCCAGACCCCCGCGCCACCGACTCGCTCGACGCATGTCCGGTCTGTTCAAGCCAACGAATTACTTTTCTCCTCTGGGGCAAATCACGCTACGAAGGCACATGGTTCCGCTATGACCTTTGCGATGACTGCGAGGCCATCTTCGTCAATCCGCGGATCCCCGAGGTTAATCTGACTGAGGCCCTCGGCGGTCGACAACACTCTTATGTGAAATATCTCCCCACTCGAGAGTACGATCGATATGAAGCCGATCTCAATCTCGTTGGTCCAACTCTGAAATTACATCGAGGTAATCCTTCCAATCTCCGATGGTTGGACATTGGATGCGGGATCGGAAATCTTTTGGAAGCCGCCAAATCGAGAGGTTGCAAATGTTACGGCCTCGATGCAGATGCTTCCCTCATCGGTTGGGCGAAAGAGAACACGACCGGAACCCAATTCGCCACCGCGACTCTTGATGCGCTCCCCTTCGATCCCCCTTTCGATATCATCAGCGCCGATAACGTCCTCGAACACATTAACAATCCCCAACCCTTCCTCATGTCGATTCATGAAATCCTCGCTCAGGATGGTCTCCTCGTAATTCGTGTTCCCAATTACAACAGTCTCCCCCGTCATCTGATTTCCCTCGTCGGAAGGCTTCCCACCAGTTTTGTCATCGACCCGGACGCGCATCCACTCAACTATTCAGCATCGCCTCTGAGGAAACTCTTCGAGGAGACTGGATTCGAACCGATCCGGATTATGGAACACCTCATGGTCTCTTACGGTGCGCGACGGATTTTCAATCATCTGAATCCAAAATGGTCGATACCCACTCAGAGGGGGGCGGCAAAAATTCTGCGAGGGATCGGCTGGATAGACCGGTTGATTCCTAAAGGGGGATTGAATGTGACGGTGTTCGCGAGGGTTCGGAGGGATGACCGCAGATGAGACTTCAAGTCTGGAATATTTGTGGAACCTTCGCTCGGTTTCATTTCGACCGATAGGGAGAAATCTGTCGGGAGATCCAAATTGAAACGGTCTCGACAATCTTCAATCGCTGGGAGTCTGTTTTAACAGACGGCTCTTTGTGTAGCAACATCAATTCATTGTGTTGCGGGCTATGATCGGTGCAGGAAAGCGAGATGGTTTCAGGAAGCTTGAATGGAGTGACCCAGCCCACGAGGGAATCAATTCCATCGCTACACAGAGAGCCGTCCGTTGAAACGGACTCATTCCTCTCAGGAAGGCGAACAAAGGCCGACGATGGCTAAACTTACCCTCACCGATTCCGCATATACTCCAAAAACCTCTTCGCATACCTCTCCAATGTTGCCAGTTCTCCGCCATCCCTCACAGTCGAACACATCTCATAAGAGACCCACCCATCGAAACCCGCCTTCTCGAGTTCATCGAAAAAGGTTTTGTAATCGAGTTCCCCCTCTCCCATCGGCACAGCGAACACTGCGGGTGGATTGAGTTCCTCGTAGTGAACCAACTCCGCTCGATAGTGAGTTCTGGGGAGGACCACATAATCGGCGACCGTGGTGAATCGCATCTTGGGGGCCATGGTTCGCACACCCTGGGCGATGTCCTCGCCGCGAAGATGGATCGACCAACAATCGTACATGGGAATGACATTGGGACGGTCGATCTGAAGCAGCATCTCACCGAGAGTCTTCGTGTCGGCGCCGATGTCGTGGTGGTTTTGAATGCCAACCGAGACCCCATATTCTCCCGCACGGTCCGCGCATTCCCGAATGGCATTGACCGTGCGTTGCCACTGAGCCGTGTAGGCGACTCCGGGCCTTTCGTAAGAAGAAAAAATTCGGACCAAATCGCCGCCCAAAATCTGCGCCCGCTGAGCCAAGGCCTCCACATACGCAATCTGCATTTCGGGGAAGGGAACCTCCGCCGATTCCATCCCCCCAGTGAAATCGGTGTACCCCGCAATCGCCGCCAACTTGAGACCCTTTTGATCCAGGTGCTCGCGAAGTCGCTTGCAATCCTCCAAGGAGTAATCGAGCGGTGAGAGATGCGGGCGTTTCCCCATGATCTCGACCCCCTCGAAACCAAGTTCCGCAGTTTTATCGATCGCCTCCTCCAGAGTCAGTCGATGCTGTCCCCAGAAGCCCGCGAAAGTGACAGTGAATAGAGAGTATTTCATATTTGATAACACCTCATCCTCCTGCGGCGTGAATCCCTTCTCGGCGCAACTTACGGAGGAATCCCTTCCTCCTTCAGGCAAGCCTGAACACTGGAGGAGTCTTTTCCTCCCAAAAGCAGGAAAGGATTCCTGCGAAAGTAGGAACGAGAAAGGAATCTCGTTCCAGGCTTTTTAGACTTTCTCCGGAACCGCAAACGGCGTCCGGTATTCTCGACTCAAGAATTGATTGGCTTCTTTGGATCCATCGCCCACAAACATCTCTTTCTCGGTGTCGAACTCCAGCGGCATACCCAGGCGATAAGAGATGTTTGCCGCGTGAGCCAGCATCGCTGACCGGTGCCCTTCCAAAATGTCGGCGTTCAAATGGGTGTGATCCCGTTTTCGGATCGCTTCGATGAAATTCTCGAAGTGATAGATATAGTCCTCATCTAACTCTCCCTCGTGTGGTTCGTAGGGATCCTTCACTTCCTCGCCGCCGTACGGTTTCCCATCGAAACCGAATTTGGGATTCCAATCGGCGATGGTCTGATCCTGGTCCGAATAACCGGATAGCCCCGACCCCCAGTTGGCTCCGGGCAGATAGCCCTCGGAACCATAAAAGAGGTTTCCGATCTGAATTCCCTCCTCGGGATTGGTGTAACGCCCGCGAACTTCGAACTCGATGGTCCTGCCGTCCGGATAAGCGATCGCGGTCGACAGGGTGTTCGGAGTTTCCCCCTGATCCTTGTAACCAAACCTGCCCCCCGTGGAATTCACTCGGACGATCCCCTCCTTCTGAAAGGCCCACCGCGCCAGATCCAGTTCATGGATTCCCTGGTTGCCAATGTCTCCATTCCCAAAACCCCAGAACCAGTGCCAGTTGTAGTGAACCAAATTCTCATGGTAGGGCTGTTTTTCCGCCGGCCCGAGCCAAAGATCGAAATCCAAATAGTCCGGCGGCATTTTGGCTTCCTTAATCCCGATTGACTCCCGTTGCTTGTAGCAGAGACCACGCGCCAAATAGAGATCTCCAATCAAACCCCGCTGCATCTCATGGATCGCTTTCCTCACATGCGAGAAGGATCTCGCCTGAGTCCCCACCTGAACGATCCGATTGTACTTCCTCGCGGCCTCGACCATCTGTCTTCCCTCGCGAATGCACCAGGAGGCTGGCTTCTCGACATAAACATCCTTACCCGCCTGACAGGCCCAGATGGTTATGAGCGCATGCCAATGATTGGGAGTGGCGACCGAAATCGCGTCGATCGATTTGTCCTCCAGGAGTTTCCGGATATCTCGAAATGTCTGAGGCCGTTTCCCCGTCTGTTCCTCCACTCCAGCCGCCCGCTCCTGAAGGACATGGTCATCCACATCGCAAAGCGCCACCAAGTCGACCCCCTTCGGAGCCAGTGTCAGAAACTCCCGGATGTGTGATCGTCCTTTCTTGTGGAGGCCAACACAAGCGACGCGGATGCGATCGTTGGCACCTTGGGCCGCGAAGGAGGGGGATACTGATTGAGTGGATGATGCGACCGCTGCTGCGATACCTACGGATCTCTTAAGGAACTCGCGGCGGGAAGGTGTTTCCAGGATAATACCGTCTTTCATTGGCTGTTTCACTCCACACAAATGATAAATTCCATCCAGAAGTCTTTGATCCTACATCCAACTCAAACCCTCCCCTACCCCCCAATCCCCAATTCCGATAACCTTTAAGCACTTTGTGGGAATTCCCCCGATATTCAATGCATTTGATGACCCGTGGAGGCAAAATGTACAAGTTCCGCTCTCTGTTCAAAATCTTTCTGTGCGTTCTGACGGCACTCCTGTTTCAAACTCAATCCCATAGCGATTCCGAACCACTTGATTTCGAGAAAGGTGAACGCATCGCCATCATCGGCAACACTTTTGCCGAGAGGATGCATCATTACGGTTATTTCGAGACATTTCTCCAGGGCCTTTACCCTGACAAGAATCTAATCATTCGCAACCTCGGGTGGTCCGCCGATGAAATCGATTTGAAACCTCGCGAGGACAAGGTGCCTGTCGAGGACGATTGGCTTTCCAGCTTGAAGCCCGACACCATCATCGCCTGCTTCGGGTTGAACGAATCTTACGATGGCATCGAGGCCATTCCAGAATTCGAGGAGAGGCTTGAGAAATACATCGACCATCTTCTGGATTCCAATTTCAATGGAAAAGGGAACACTCAGCTCATTCTTGTTTCACCGATCGCTTACGAACAAATGAGCGAACACATCCCTGATGCGGATTCGAGGAATGAGATTCTCGAAACCTACGCAAAAGCGATGGAAGAGGTCGCCGCGAGAAAAGGCGTTCAATTCATCGATTTGTTTACTCCCACCCTGCCGCTCGTTAAGGAATCGGTCCAATCCGGAAAACCTCTCACCATCAATGGTATCCACCTCAACCAACTCGGCTACTGGCATGTCAGCCGGCTTATGGCCAAGGCCTTTGGTTTCGTGGAGCCCGAGGTTGGCGGCGATCCGGAAGAACACCGGAAGGCGGAGGACTTGCGTGAGGTCATCAACGAAAAGAATCGGCAATTCTTTTATCGCTATCGCCCGCTCAACAGTTGTTACATCTGGGGCCAACGCAAAGAACCCTTTGGTGTTCACAACTTCCCAGAGGAACTCAAGCAATGGGAGGAGATCGTCGCAAGCCTCGATCGCGATATTTGGACGCATGAAATCAACCCGGCGGCGATTTGGTACAAGGAACCCGAGTACATTGAAGGGGGCTACGAGCCCTATTCGCCCGTTCCGATTCGACCGGCTCACAAGGTCGAAGTTCCCAGCATCGAGGAGATGCTCGAATCCTTCACCGTGGCCGACGGCTATGAGGTCAACCTATTCGCCTCTGAGGAAGATTTTCCCATCTCCAGCCCCATGGCCATGGAGATCGATGACCGTGGCCGCTTTTGGATATCCAACGCGCCGACCTATCCCCACCTGATGCCTGGTCATGAGCCAAACGATTCGATCATCATTCTCGAGGACACGGATAAGGATGGCAAAGCGGACAAGCACACCGTCTTTGCCTCCGGGCTCTATATCCCCACTGGTTTCGCCATCGGCGATGGCGGCGCATATGTCGCCCAACAGCCGGATCTCCTCCACTTCAAAGATGTCGATGATGATGGAGTCGCCGACCTGAAAAAGACAGTCCTCCATGGTTTTGGCAACGCCGATAGTCACCACTCCATCTCCGCTTTTTGCTGGGAGCCGGGCGGCGGTTTCTATATGCACGAGGGAGTATTCCTTTACACTTCCGTCGAGACACCCTGGGGGCCTTTCCGCGCGCATGACGCATCCGTCCTTCGCTATTTCCCGAAAGCGTTTCGGTTTGATGTCCTCTCGCATTGCGGGTATGCCAATCCTTGGGGACATGTGGTCGATAGATGGGGGCAGAGCATTCTGAACGATGCCTCCGGGGGCCGGAACCATTTCTTTGCCCATCACATGGCGAACTCGATCTACCCGCACAAGAATTCCAAGGGCCCCGATTTCTTTTTCCCCGCTCGACCGGCGGCTGGGGTTGAAATCATCAGCAGCAAACACTTCCCGGATGAGGTTCAGGGCTCCTTCGTGGTTAATAACACAATCGGATTTCATGGCACCTTTTGGCGTGGTCTCAGGGAGTACAAATCGGGATTGGAAGTGTACGACCTTGTTGGTGACATGCTGCAGAGTTCACTCGAAAGCTTCCGACCCGTCTCCATCCATGTCGGCCCCGATGGCGCTGTCTACATCCTCGATTTCTGCAACCCGATCATCGGCCACATGCAATACAGCCTGCGCGATGAACGCCGTGACCACGCCCATGGTCGTATTTGGCGAGTTTCCCACAAGGAACGTCCCCTCAGCCAGCAACCGGACATCGATGGCGAGCCGATTCCCAAACTCTTAGACCTTCTCAATGATGAAGAAATTCGAGTACAGAAATTTGTTCGGCGAGAACTCCAAGAGAGGGACGCCGAGGAGGTTCTTCCTCAACTCGACAAGTGGTTGGAGAATCTCGATCCCAACTCTCCGGAATATGATCACTCGATCACCGAAGCGCTCTGGATTTACCAGGGGCTGGATGTACCCAATATTCCCCTATTGAAAGAAGTCCTCAACGCTGAGGACTACCACGCTCGCGCTGCAGGAGGGCGCGTGCTCCGCTACTGGATCACAATGGGTTACGTCGATGAACCCATCCCGATGCTTAAAGAGTTGGTGACCGATCCCGCTATCCGAGTTCGCTTGGAGGGGATCCTCGCCTGCGGTTTCGTTCCCTCCAGCACCGCTGCCGGAGTCGCATTGATGGCGGCGGACTACGAACTGGACGAGTGGATGGAGCATGTCCTTAAGGACACGCTCGAGGCGCTCAAACCCTATGGCAAGCCAAAATCGGAAGCGGGCCGGGCGGCGCTAGCCCGTGCGATGACCGATCAGGAACTCCTCGCGGAAAGCCTGGACCCATACATCGCCGCTGAAATTGTCGACCGTCTCACGATCGCCGAGGAGAAACGTGAGGAAGCCCTCGCGTATTACGCCAAAGAGAACGGGATGACCCCACCCAGAGCCATTCTGGACCTTCTCCACCAAGCCGATGTCGCGGGAAGGGAAGCTCCCTATCTGGAAAGACGATTGCTCGACCTCGACACCGCCGCGTTGTTTGCCGAGTTTTCAACTCTCACTAACCTGATCGAGGTCGCCAACACCGGTGCGCTCCGGCAGACCGCAACTGCTGCGGCGCTCAAGGGGGGTGGCAGACGGGGAATCCCGGATGTGACCAAACTGGCCTCGACCAAAGACCTGCTTTCCGCGATCACCCTGCTTGATTCGAATGAGCCCATGTTGAAAAACCTGAATGAGATGGTTTTATCCGAACTCCCGGGAGTGCATGAAGGGGAGGATGAGTCCGAACTATCCCTCCATAAACTTGCCATGAAAGCCGCGGTTCACCTTCCTGGCATTCGGGAAAAGTCTTTCACTCGACTGTCTGAAATCGCGGAAACAGCGCCGAGCGAGAAATATCGACAGGCTGCGATGGTGGCGATGAACAGCCTCCCGTATGCCGAATGGCCAAAGGGATTCGACCAATATGCCGTGGCCGCAAAGATCGATCCCCAAAAGCTGGCGTTTGGGAAAGAGGTCTATTTTAAGGAGCAACTTTGCGCCACCTGCCACCAGCCCAATGGCATGGGAATGAATCCGGCCTATCCCCCGCTCTCCGAAAGCCCCTGGGTCAATGGCGATCCTGAACGTTTTATCAGAATCGCGCTGAACGGCTTACAAGGTGGGGTGCGTGTGAACGGTAAGGACTACAATAGTGCGATGGCTCCTCTGGGAGCGTTGCTAACGGACGAGGAAGCGGCTGCGGTTCTAACCTATGTTCGAACCTCGTTTGGGAATCTCTCCACGGAAATTGACAAGGAACTTGTTGCAAAGGTCCGTAACGAGACCAAGGAACGAAAAAAACTGTGGACTGCCAAGGAACTTCTCGGAGACCAACCAACCGAGGAGGAAATGGAAACGATGCTCCCGGATTCCTCAGGGGCGGCTGACTCGGAACGTCAATTCGTCAAGATGTGGACTCTCCAAGATTTCGACGGAAACCTTGGGGGAGGTTCTCCCGCTCGAGGTAAAGAAATCTTTGCGGTCGCCGGGTGTGTGGATTGTCATGCTGTTGGTGGGGAAGGAAACAAGGTCGGTCCGGAACTCACCAAGGTGTCGTCAAAATACCGTGGGCAGAAACTTCTACAGCAGATTCTCGAACCTTCCGCTGAAATCAACGAGGAGTTTGCGTCCGAATTGGTGGAGACAGTCGATGAGGAGATGTTCACCGGTCTTGTGCTCAAGGAGGACAGCGACTCCATTTCGATTCTCGCCAATCCCACCAATCCCGAGGACCTGACCGTAATTGCCAAGGCCGACATCGTCTCCCGTCGCCCCGGCACTCTGTCTTCAATGCCAACCGGCCTTCTCATCATGTTCGAGAGGGAGGAGATTCTGGACCTGCTCGCCTATCTCGAAAAAGGGGGGGCGGAGTAGATTCAAGAGGTTTTTCGATCGGTCTTAAATCGGCGCTTGCTCTGGATTTCAAGCTCCAAAGCGGGCGCCGATCGGAGTATCTTTCCCGATGCTTTCCCCATCTTTCTTGATTTCCGGCCTTTCTCGGGGTATCTTTGATACCATGAAGAAGCGAATTACCTTTCTTCTCGTTCTTAGCTTAATCTTTAGCGGGTTCGCTTCCCCCTGCGCTTGTCTTAGTTGCGCCTGCGAGGAGGAGAATCACCCGGCTGAAGAGCATCATTCCTGCTGTCACCAGCATCAGGTCGCCGAGGGTGTTTCCAAATGTTGCCACGCATCGTCCGATGAGACCCGCTCCTGTTGCGGGTCCAAGAAATGCCAGTGCGACCATTCCTCGATGAACTGTGATTGTGAGAATCATTCCGGTGACGCCGATACCACTGCGCCTCAACCGACCAACGAGACCTCGGCTCAGATCCAAATTGTCGCCTCGATGCCGACTGCCTTCTCATCCGACATCCTGTGCGAGCCTTCGTTCATGATGGCTGCCTGTGACTCGATTGTCCAACCAGCATCCAACCTTCCGATTTATCTCTCGAATCACTCCATCTTGTGTTGACCCTCCTCCCTCTGACCTAGCGGGAGAAGTGCGTCCAGGTTGATAGACCTGAACCGATCGATCATTGCCCTTTGAATCATGGAACCCCATGGAATTAATGGGAAAAATGGAATCGTTGAATTCCATTTCTTCCACGCTTTCCATCCATTCCATGATTCGACCCCGGACGCTTCTCCCAATCCCTATTTATTTCAAACAAAAAAAGGAGAAAAAATCATGCGCAAAGCGAGCTTTACATTACCGTTTCAACTGACCATTCTGGCCCTGCTGACCTGCTTTGTCGGCTATGGCGCCATCGCCGCCGATGAAAACAAGGGCGATAAGGAAGAGGCGCAGGTCAACTATCTTTTCGGAAACTTGAAGTGCCCTGTCACCGGTGAAAGAGTCGATGACGAGGTCTTTGCCGAGTACGCCGACAAGGACAACGATGTCTATGGCCGAGTCTACATGTGCTGCCCCGGTTGCGAGAAAAAAGTCGAGGCGAATCTGGAGAAGCTGTATCATTCGCTCTATCGCACGGACAAAAAGACCGGTGAGGAAAAGAAGCCTCTTGATCTGAAGAACGAAAACTGCCCGATCTCCGGGAAACCGGTGGCCGAAGGGCAATCGATTGAATACAACGGGATGATCGTTCACTTGTGCTGTCCGAATTGTGTGAAACCTTTTCTCGCGAGTCCGGACAAGCATTTGGTCGGCCTCGTTCCCGACGCCGAGGATTACAAATACGATCGATCGGCCGGCTCGGGTTCCTCGAAAGAAGGGCACAATTAACATCACGAAGGAAAGCGACCCCCTCGTCATGCCCGCGAAGGCGGGCATGACGGCGCGAGAGGAAAGGAATCAAGGGACATGAGAGTGGCGACTTATTCAACAACATGCATCATGACTTTAGGGATTTGTCTGGCACTCGGGGCCATGGGGGACCTTTCCGCCATGGCCCAATCCCCGGTTCCGCCCCTTCAGGAGGAGTCCCCGGCGACCTCTTCGGATGGAGAGGATCAGCTCAATCAGCTGCTGTTCGAAGCCGAGGCCAACAATCCCGGGTTGAAAGCCGCTTACCACAAGTGGCAGGCCGCTCTTCAGCGAGTTCCCCAAGTCACTTCACTGATGGATCCGAAACTGACCTTTACCGAGTACCTCCAAAACAATGTCGAGACTCGAACCGGCGCGCAGGATTTCCAGTTGGGGGTCATGCAGATGTTCCCCTATCCCGGAAAACTATCGCTTCGGGGGGAGGCGGCGGTGGCCGAGGCTCGGGCTTTGGAGCAAGATTTGGTCAAACAGAGGCTTGAGGTTCGACGCGAGGTGAAGGACGCTTTCTACGAGTACTACTACTTGGAGCAATCTATTCGGATCACCTCCGAGAACCTGGAACTGCTGAAACACTTCGAACGCGTGGCCACTGCTCGCTACGAGGTCAACCGAGCGGGCAACCGGGATGTGATCAAGGCGCAAGTGGAACTTGGCGAGCTCGAGAATGAGTTGCGAACTCTCGTGGATTTCCGCCAGCCGGTCCAGGCGCGGCTAAACGCCGCTCTCAATCGACCAATGAGCGCCGACATCCCTCCGCCCGCCGAGATCGATCTTCGAGATGTCGAACTCCAATCCGACCGTGTTTTGGAGTTGGCCTATCAGACCAATCCCGAACTGAAATCGATCGACGCAACCATCCGGAAGAAACAGGCCGAGGTGGATTTGGCCAAGAAAGACTATTTTCCCGATTTCAATGTCGGGGTGAATTGGATCAACACCAACAGCCGCATCGACGCCAATGTTCCGGGCAATGGCGATGACGTTCTGATGGGTTCGGTTCAATTCAACCTCCCGATTTATCGGGATCGTCTGGCGGCCGGAGTCCGCGAGGCCGAGCATGGCGTTCAGGAGCAACGGAGCCGGAAATCCGAGGCGGAGAATCAACTGGCGGTCGATCTCCAAACCGCGCTGTACAAGCTACGGGACGCCAAACGTCAGATCGATCTCTATTCGGACATCCTGATTCCAAAAGCCAAGCAATCGGTGACCGTGACCCAAACCGCCTACAGTGCGGAGGAGGCGGCGTTCCTCGATTTGGTCGACACCGAGCGGGTGCTGCTCAACTTCCAGAACAGCTACTACCGTTCGGTCGCCAACTATGGCCAATCCCTGGCCACAATCGAAGCCAAGGTCGGTCAATCGGTGGTGAGCGGGGAATCCGCCCGGATGGAGATTCCATCGGTGGAAACTGGAGGCGTGGGTGAATAGGAAGAATCCCTCCCTCCTTTTCGCAACCTTGATAAGTGTCATTCCGACGTTAGGAGGAATCTGTCGGGTGGCGCCCATTTGGATGCGGATGATATGTGACAGGGAGGAGCGACTCTTTCATCGATACGAAGAGGAAGGTTCTATTGCTCTCTCTCATCAGATTCCTCCTAACGTCGGAATGACACCAATTGGACTCCAATGGGACGAGACGGTTGGTCTGACACTGAAGAGCGCCCTTTCGAAGGAGCGAGGAAATGACAAATCAAATCGCCGGTTGGAAAAAGATTCTAATCGGAATTTCAATCATTGCCGCGGTCATCATCGGTTTCGAAATCGGCCGTGGAGTTGGACCTGAGGAGAAAGCGGAAGAGACAGCCACTGCACCGGCCGCAGAGAAAGCATCGACGTCCGAAACGGGAGAGTCCTCTGGACCCAAATGGTGGACTTGTTCCATGCACCCGCAGGTCAAACTTCCATCGGGAGATATGAAGTGCCCGATCTGTTTCATGGATTTGATTCCGATGGAGGAGGGCTCCGACGAGGGCGACATCCCCTCCCTGAAACTTTCGGAGCGGGCCAGGTTTCTCGCCGAGGTGGAAACCGCCGAAGTGGTCCGCCGCGAGGTCACGAAGGAGGTCCGACTGGTCGGCAAGATTCGTCCGGACGAGACCAAACTTTCGATGATCACCGCCTGGGTCCCAGGTCGACTCGATCGTCTCTTCGTCGATTACACCGGGATGGAGGTCCGCAAGGGAGACCACCTGGTCGAACTTTACAGCCCCGAACTCTATTCGGCCCAGCAAGAGCTCCTTCAGGCGATTCAATCCTATTCCGAGATGATGGGCTCCAAATCGGACCTTCTGGTCGACACCAGCAAGACCCTCATTCAATCCTCGAAGAACAAATTGATTCGGCTGGGGCTTACCGAAAACCAGGTCGCCGAAATTGTCGAGAGCGGAACCCCCTCGGACACCTTGACCATCTATTCTCCGGCTTCCGGGATCGTCACTGCGCGAGAGGGGACCGAGGGGATGTATGTGAAGGAGGGGTCGATGATCTACACCATCGCCGATCTCTCCGAGGTTTGGCTTCTGTTGGACGCTTACGAATCGGATGTTCAATGGCTTCACTACGGCCAAACGGTGGATTTCGAAACCGAAGCGTATCCCGGGGAAATTTTTAGCGGCAAGCTCTCCTTCATTAGTCCCGTTCTCGATGAACGTTCTCGAACGGTCACGTTGCGGGTCAACGTTCCCAATGAGGGTCTGAAACTCAAGCCCGGCATGTTTGCTCGGGCCCACATCCACGCCATCCCCTCGGCGGGCGGAAAGGTGATCGCGCCGGAGATGGAGGGCAAATGGCTTTGCCCCATGCACCCAGAGGTGGTCGAGGACTTTTTCGGTTTCTGTCCCATTTGCGGGATGCCTCTGGAGACCGCCCAATCCCTGGGTTATGTCACCGTCGCGGGGGATCAGAATCTCCCGTTGGTCATTCCCGACACGGCTCCCCTGATCACAGGTAAACGCGCCATTGTTTATGTGGAGGAAAAGAACGAGGACGAACTCCGTTACAACGGCCGCGAGGTGCTCCTCGGCCCCCATGCCGGCCCCTACTATGTTGTCGACTCCGGTCTGCAAGTGGGGGAAAGGGTGGTGACCGAAGGCAATTTCAAGATCGACAGCGCCCTTCAGATCCAGGACAAACCCAGCATGATGAACCCCTCGGAAATGCCTGACACTTCGAGCGTCGGCGAGCCTTCAACGGAATCGAAGGACGAGTTTGCTCCCGTGGCGATCCCTGAGGATTTCCGTGAGCGTGTCCGACCCGTGGTGAAGACTTATCTCACTCTTCAAAAGGCGCTGGCGGACGACTCGTTCGAGGAGGCTCACGCCGCTGCCATCGAACTCGCCTCGGCGGTGAACAGTCTTTCCGAAAAACATCTTTCCGGCGATTCGCACGACCAATGGATGACCGACCTGAATGCTCTTGGGGAGGCCGCAAATAATTCCCGAGAAGCTGGGGATCTGGAAAAGTTACGAGAGACTTTTTACCCCCTCTCGCAAGCCCTGGAGGATTTCGTCCTGCATTTCGGTCATGGTTTGGATTTCCCCATCCGTCGCGCCTTCTGTCCCATGGCGCTTGAGGATGGCGCCACTTGGATCCAAGTGGATGAGACCATTGCCAACCCCTATTACGGCGCTTCCATGCTTCGTTGCGGCGAAATCCAGGCGACTTACCCGAGTCAACGCGCCGACGGGGAGGATGGATGATGAACGAACTGATCGATCGTCCCTCCCTTCTCGATAGGACCATCCGATTCTGTCTCGAGAATACCTTAGTTGTTGGGCTCCTAATCCTCTTTTTCTTCGGATGGGGACTTTATGTCATGCCCTTCGAATGGGATTCGCGTGGATTCCCGACCAATCCAGTCCCTGTCGACGCCATCCCGGACATTGGCGAGAACCAGCAAATTGTCTTTACCCGTTGGCCCGGACGGTCGCCTCAGGATGTCGAGGACCAAGTCACCTATCCCATGACGGTCTCCATGCTCGGCGTGCCCGGGGTGAAGGAGGTTCGCTCTTTCTCAATGTTCGGTTTCTCCAGCGTTAATGTCATCTTCAAGGAAGAGGTTGACTTTTATTGGTCCCGATCCCGGATATTGGAAAAACTCGCCTCGGCTCAGAAGGAACTCCCAGAAGGAGTGGTTCCCGAATTGGGCCCCGACGCCACCGGTCTCGGTCAAATCTTTTGGTACACTCTCGAGGGCGAGGAGTGGGGACCCGAAGAACTCCGGTCCATCCAGGATTGGGTGGTCAACTACGCCTTGGAGGGCGCGGATGGCGTAAGCGAGGTCGCCTCGGTCGGCGGTTATGTCAAGGAATACCAGGTCGATGTCGACCCGGATGCGATGCGCGCGCACCGAGTCACACTCAATGAAATTGTTCAAGCGGTGAGGAAATCCAATATCGACGTCGGCGCCCGGACGATCGAGGTGAACAACGTCGAGTATGTGGTTCGGGGAATCGGATACCTTGAAAACACCGACGATCTGATGGACACGGTGATCAAGGAGAACGACAACGTTCCGATCTATGTCCGCAATGTCGCTCACGTGACCATGGGACCCGCATTGCGCCGAGGTGTCCTCGACAAAGAGGGCGCCGAAACGGTCGGCGGGGTCGCGGTGGTCCGTTATGGAGAGAACCCCCTCCGTGTGATTAAAGAGGTTAAAGGGACGCTCGATCGAATCGGGGATCGGGAAATGGTCGATGGCAAGGAGACCTGGGTTCTCCATGGTTATGAAAAGCGCCTCGAGGACGGAACCGTTTCAAAGATCCGGCTGGTTCCGTTTTATGACCGGACCCAACTGATCAACGAAACCTTGGGCACACTCCAAAAAGCCCTGTCCGAGGAGATTCTGGTTACTATCATCATCGTGGTGGTGATGCTTTCCCATTTCATGAGTTCGCTGCTCATCTCGAGCACCCTCCCCTTCGCGGTCATGATCGCCTTCATCTGCATGAAAACCTACGGCGTCGATGCGAACATCATGTCTCTTTCTGGAATTGCAATCGCCATCGGAACCATGGTCGACATGGGAATCATCCTTTGCGAAAACATTGTCAGTTCACTCGAGAGCGCGGAGGAGGACGAAAGTCGACTCGAGGTGATCTATCGAGCCACCAGCGAGGTCGGCAGCGCGGTGATCACCGCGATCTCCACCACCGTGGTTTCGTTCCTCCCCGTCTTCACCATGGTCGCCGCCGAGGGGAAACTGTTTAAACCGCTTGCCTATACCAAAACCTTCGCGTTGATCGCCTCCGTCGTCGTGGCGCTCACCATCATCCCGACACTCGCCATGTTCCTGATCGCCAAAAGAAAGAAGGGACGAGGATGGGGACGCGCGATCTTCGCCCTCCTCACTGTCTTGGTGGGATTCGGAATCGCGATCAAGATCAACCTCTATCTCGGCCTGCTTGTGATCCTGTTTGGCGTCTACCGCTTGGTTGAACCCGCCTTGCCGGGATGGAGCAAGAGGTTGGCCCAGTGGACTCTGAACACGGTGGCGGTGGTCTGTGTCGGTCTTCTTTTGACACACAGTTGGATGCCGCTTGGACCGGTTCCTGGGTTCTTGATCAACTTCCTTTTTGTCGCTGCCGTGATCACGGTGGTTTTGGGGGGATTCTTGATCTTTCAATGGATCTACCCCTCCTTGCTTCGTTTCTTCCTGGACAACAAATGGGTCTTCTTCCCGATTCCGATTGTCATTCTTCTGATTGGCCTGACCATCTGGCTCGGGTTCGATAAAACCTTTGGGTTGATTCCGAAGGCGATGGACCGAATGGGAATGGATGGGGACCGTCTGCGATCGAGTGAAACCTGGGTGGCCGCAGTCCATGAGTTTCCAGGTTTGGGCAAGGAGTTCATGCCCCCGCTCGATGAGGGATCGTTTCTGTACATGCCGACCACGATGACCCATGCCGGATTGGGCGAGTGCATCGACGTTCTCTCCAAGCAAGACATTCTGATCAACAACATCCCGGAAGTGGACACGGTGGTTGGAAAGATCGGGCGTGTCGAGAGCGCCCTCGATCCCGCGCCGATCTCGATGGTGGAGACCATCATCAACTACAAACCGGAATGGAGTGTCGACCCGGAGACTGGCGAGAGAACCCGCAATTGGCGGGACGAAATCAAAACTCCCCAGGACATCTGGGATGAGATTGTCAAAGAGGCTCAACTCCCTGGATCGACCGCCGCCCCAAAACTCCAGCCGATTGAAACTCGTCTGGTCATGCTCCAAACCGGGATGCGCGCTCCCATGGGGGTCAAACTCTACGGCCCCTCCCTGGGGGTCTTGAACGATGTGGCGCTCGATATCGAAAAATACTTGAAAGAGGTTCCTTCGATTAACTCGGATACGGTGCTCGCCGATCGTGTGGTGGGGAAACCCTATCTCGAGATTCGCCTGAACCGTGAGGCGATCGCCCGTTACGGGGTCAACATCCGCGATGTCCAGGATGTGATCGAGGTCGCCATCGGGGGGATGCCGATCACCAAAACAGTGGAGGGGCGTGAGCGCTATCCGGTCCGTGTTCGGTACCAACGCGAACTTCGTGACGATATCGAGGCCCTGGGAAACATCTTGGTTCCGAGCATGCGGATGCCGAATCCCAGGACGGGCTCGGGCGGAGCCCTGCAAACAGCGATGACCAACGAGCCGGCGGGTCCAGTTCAGATTCCGCTCTCGCAATTGGCCGATATCGAGTACGTGCGAGGTCCGCAGGTGATCAAGAGCGAGGACACCTTCCTTGTCGCCTACATCACCTTTGGGCCGAGTCCGGGTTTCGCCGAGGTCGACGTGGTCGAGCAGGCCCAGGCCTACCTCAACAACAAGATCAAGTCCGGCGATTTGGCGCTCCCCGCCGGGACCAGTTTCAAGTTCTCGGGAACTTACGAGAACCAAGTGAGAGCGGCAAAGACGTTATCCATCGTTCTGCCGCTGTCGCTTTTCATTATCTTTCTGATCCTCTATCTCCAGTTCCGAAACATCTCGACTCCGCTGCTCGTCTTCTCCGGAATCCTGATCGCGTGGTCGGGTGGGTTCATGTTGATCTGGCTTTATGATCAGAGTTGGTTCCTCGATTTTTCCGTTGCGGGGACCTCGATGCGCGATCTGTTCGATGTCGGGACAATTAACCTTTCGGTCGCGGTCTGGGTCGGGTTCATCGCCCTATTCGGCATTGCCTCCGATGACGGTGTCGTGATGGCGACCTTCCTCGACCAATCCTTCGCCAACCGCAAGACGGAATCGATTGCTCAAATCCGCGCAGCCACCTTAGAAGCAGGTAAACGCCGCATCCGTCCGTGCCTAATGACCACCGCCACGACCGTCCTTGCCCTGCTGCCGGTGATTACCTCTCAGGGACGCGGCTCGGATGTCATGGTCCCCATGGCCATCCCCTCCTTCGGCGGCATGTGCATCGAGCTGATCACACTGTTCGTCGTGCCGGTGTCTTATTGCATGATTCGGGAGTGGAGGTTCAGAATGGGCGGTGAGGTTTGAATCATGGAACTCCGTGGAGGAGGTGGAAGACATGGAAGCCCAAATCGCGAAGCGATTTGCCAGTTTCCATTTCTTCCATGACTTCCATGGGATTCCATGATTCAAAGGTTTCGTTCCCCCTCACCTCTTCCCCACACTCTTGCTCAACCTCCTCCCCAGTCTGGCTAGCGCCTCGGAGTGGTCCATCTTTTCGAGGTGGACGTTGATCAGTGAATAGACCTTTTGTTTCTTCACCTGTTCAAGGGCTTCCTCGAGGTCGTTCTCGGTGTGGACTTCACGGGCCCAACCCTCCTGAAGGAGGGAGGGGAGTTCGTGGTAGGCCCAGTTCTTGATATCGTTGTAGGGGCCCTCGTTGATGAATCGCTCGGTGGTGTAGCCCTGGTTATTGAGAACGAAAACGATTGGGTTGAGACCATGGCGGGCGATGGTCGAGAGTTCCTGAAAGGTCATCTGGAATGCGCCGTCTCCGACAAACACCAGCGGCCGAAGCCTTTTCGATCCGACCTGGACACCGAGCGCCGCGGGGATCGCGAAACCCATCGAGGTGTAATAGGCAGGACTCAGGAATTCGGTCCGTTTGTGGATCCGAAGGTCGATCGCGCCGAAAAGGCTGTCGCCGATGTCGCACACCACCACCGAATCCTCCTGAAGGAATTGGTTGATGCGCTGGAAGAACCGTCGAATCGTCATCGGCTTTCCCGAGATCGCTCGAAAGGGTTTCGGCTCAGGCACCGAGGGCAACCTTCGTTTCTTCTTGGACCCCAGTTCGGATTTTGCAAGCCCTTCAATAAAGTCCCGCAGCACGATGTGATCGTAGTGATGGCGCTTGATCGAGATGGTTTCGGAGGTCGCGTTGATTGTTTTCGAAAGATCGAGTTGCGCGGTGTTGATCCCGAGATTGATGTCGGTCATGAACGCGCCGAGGATGAGAACGCAGTCCGCCCCCTCCACTGTCTTTCGCACCGATTCCTTGCCCATCGCCCCCTCGTAAACCCCAATGTACTCCGGATGGTTTTCCGAGATGACCGATTTCCCGAGCAGTGTGGCCGCTACGGGAAAACCGGATTCCTTGACCAGTTTGAGCAGCGATTCCTGAAGGCCGAATCGGTGAATCTCCACACCGGCGAGGATCACCGGGCGTTTCGATTCGCGCAACAACTCCGTCGCCTCCCCCAAAGCCTCTTTGAGCGAACCCCGGTCGCTCTTCTCACGAGGAATGGAAAATGGCTTTGGCGCTTGGCATTCGGCATGAACCATATCGCGAGGGATTTCGAGATAGACCGGCCTCTTGCGTTTGATGCAGGCCGCGATCGTTTCATCAATCTGCTGAGGGGCCAGGAGCGGATCCTCGAGCGCCGCTGAAGCGACACACACTTGGTCGAAGATGAGATGCTGCGTGTTAAAGCCCCGCACCTGATGATGAAGTAAAGGGCTTTTCGCGCGTTCGGCCAAGCCGGGCGAACCACTGATCACGATCAGAGGCGACTTCTCCGCATAGGCCCCAGCCACCGCGTTGAGCGCGTTGAATCCACCCACACAATAGGTGATGCAAATAGCTCCTAGACCGTGGACCCGAGCGTAGGCATCCGCCGCGAATCCCGCTCCTCCCTCGGTGCAGGTCCCAATCACTTCGATTGGACTCTCCACCAGTAGATCGTAGAACCCCAACACATAGTCGCCGGGCACTCCAAAAATCTGTTTGAGCCCAGCCTCCTCCAAACGCTTCACCAGATAGGAACCGATCGTTGTTCGACGTCGCATGATACGCACCTCCCTGTCTCATTGTAGGAAGAATCCGATCTCGAAGTCAGGTCCGAATGCATTTCAGTTTCACCCCCAATCAGAATGCGGTCTTCTGTAATCCACCAGTCCGTCTCGGGTCAGTCCCGACCGGTTTATGGGGGAGATCCCGATGGGAAAGGGTTGGTCGATTGGCTACGTTGTTTGAGTAGACAGAGAGGAAAAGTGCATCCGAAAAGGATAAGAGATAAATCTAAATCATCTAGGAGGTAAGACCATGAGACAAACTGAAAGATCACCAAATCGAAACCGTGCAATCGCCGTTGCGGTTGTCACCGCCGCGCTCGTGACCGGCTCGTCGGCCATGGCGGGCGACTGGGGCTTTTCGATCAATGTCCCGTTTTTCGGCGTTCGCGCCCATGACGGATATTACTACTACGACAACGATCCGGCATACCGGCATCATCACGGATATCGATATCGAAATGACAACCGGTATTACTACCCCGACTATCGCAACCCAGTCGAGGAGCGGGATGTGACTGAGGAACGACATTACGATTATGACGGGACCCGTCATTCGGAGACTACCGTCGAAGACCGTCACCGGAGCTTCTATTCGCCTGGCCGAAATGAAGCCATCACGGAACCCGAAACGGAAGTCTATCGTGAACGAGGTCCGGGATATGAGCGAACGACCGAACGGACCGAATGGATCGGGGCCGATGGACGTCCTCATAGCACCACCATCGATAGGACGACCACAGAGGATCCCTATGGGAACACCCACACGGACACCCATGTCGATCTGAAGCAAAAGGGTGGCGAGAAGAATCAGGACTCGCCCCGCGACGTGAAAACTCCGAAATAACAATCGGTTTCAAGAAATAAAATAATTGAAGGAGTATAACCATGAATATTAACAAGACCGAAAGAAAGCTCAAAAGAAAATCGGCCCGATTGATCTTCTCTTCCATTGGCGCCTGTGCGATCACCTGTCTTTTCATCCTCGGTGCCACTTCGGCGAATGCCGCGGATAACCATGCAAAGATGGAGAAAAAGAAATCTCACCAACACGCGGCCAAAGAAATGGAGGGGCCGCACTATCTCCCGTCCAGCGATTTTATCGGAACGGAAGTTGTGGATGAAAAAGGGAATCATATCGGTGAGGTCTATGACCTGATGGTCAATCTCGAGAAAGAGGATGCCCCTTTTGTCGTTGTATCCTTCAATGACATTCTGGGATACGGCGGAGACCTCTTCGCTCTTCCATGGGAGGGCGTCACGCATCTTCACAAGGATGACGCTTGTGTCTTAAGCATCCGCAGGGAAAACGAAGTGCCCTCGCGAGAAGACCAAGATTGGATCGGCTTAGAATCCGATAAAGGTGAGAACGCGAAGAACGTTTCCGAGTTTGGAATGACCCCGTATTGGGTCAAGGAAGATGAGGCAAAGGAAGCGAAGAAATCCAACGACCATCCCCAATCGCACCTGCTTTCCGCGAACGACCTACTCGGCAGCGATGTGACGGGTCAGGATGAGGAAAGTCTTGGAACCGTTTCCGAGATCGTTCTGCACTCCAACGATGGAGCCATCGCGTGTTCGGTTCTATCTTTTGGTGACATCGCTGGCATCGGCGGCAGTCTTCGTCCGGTTCCTGTGAGCCTTTTGAAAAAACAAGAGGACGGTTCCTACTCTTTGAACACCGACAAGGAAGCGATTCTCAAGGCGCCCGCTTACGATTCCGAAACCACTCTCAAGGAAATGGATCGGAGCTGGGTCGAAAAGGTTCATGAACACTACGGCGTAGAAATGATGTCCCATGAACGACACGACTATGCGAAACCGCGGACATCGAAAAATTCGGATACAACTCCGAAGAGCCGCGCGATCGCCGCGCGTGACTCCACCGATGAGAAGTAACCATCGGCGATAACAACATGATTAAATTGAAAACCCCCTGGGGGGCATCCCCCAGGGGTTTCTTCTGTGTAAGGCGTTAAGTGTCAGGCCAACTTCCAAGGCGCCCGATATTCTTTGGTCACCATTGCGTTGGCTTCGGGACTGTTGGTCACTGTCTCAGTTTCCGAATCCCAATGGAGCGCTTCTTCGCTCAGGAAGGCGAGATTTCCAAGATGCGCGACCGCGCTGACATTGTGCCCGATTTCAATATCCATCACTGGCTTCTCCCGCGATTTCACGCAGTCCAAAAAGTTGCGGACATGCTCGACATGGCCACCTTCGGCGGCCTCGTGTTTGGCGGCTTCGACCGGACTGTCTTTCTCCGGAATCACTTCCCAACGATTCGATTCAATAATCAATAGAGCGTCCTTCCCATAGAACGCCATGCCATGCGGACGGTCATGCGGGCCGAGGCTCCCTTTGACCTGGTGCTCCCAGATCAGATTGAAATCGTCGAATTGGTAAATCGCTTGCTGAGTGTCCGGGGTGTCCTTCCGGTTGGGGTAAATGTAACGGCCTCCAGTTGAACTCACTCGACTTGGGTTTTGGAAACCCATCCCCCACATGGCCACATTCAGGAGGTGCACCCCCCAGTCGGTCATCAAACCGCCGGCGTACTCCCAAAACCAGCGGAAGGTGTAATGGAAATGCGCCTCGTCGAAAGGACGATCCGGCGCGGGTCCCAGCCACATATCGTAATCGACGCCTTCCGGACAGGTGGTCCCTGGGTTTTCTTCCGGGATGCGAGCCCAATCGAGATAGGCCCAGCACCGCACCTGACGGACCTTGCCGATCTTGCCGCTGTGCAGGTAATCGATCGCCTCCTTAAAATGAGGCGCGCTCTTCCAATGAGTCCCCATCTGCACGACCCGGTTGTTCTTACGCGCCGTGTCCAGCATGACCCGCCCCTCGCCGATCGAGGTCGCGAGCGGTTTTTCGCAATAGACATCCTTGCCGGTTTCGCAGGCATAGATGGTTGGAAGAGCGTGCCAATGATCCGGCGTGGCGACAATGATCGCATCGAGATCGTTACGCTCGATCAGTTTTCGGAAATCCTTATACCCATCCGGCTTCTTGCCGCGCTCCTCTTCGACTTTCTGTTTGGCTTCCAGGATGCGGGCGTCGTCGATATCGCAGACAGCTAGAAAGTCGACATCGTCCTGCTTGAGGAAACTCCCCATGAGATGGGTTCCCCGTCCTCCGGGGCCGACAATTCCGACCCGGATTTTTTCATTCGCACCAAGGATGGTGTTTCCGATTCCCCCATACAGCGGCCTCCCCTGCGCCGAGTTCGCGAGCGATCTCCAAAACGCCGCCCCCGCCGCCGCGCTCGATCCCACTTTGATAAAATCCCTGCGTGATGTCATGGTCGAGAACCTCCTCGCACTTTCATTGTTAAACGAAGGGATTTTACAGGAGAAGGCGCCGCTATTTGAGATACCGGTGAATGTTTTCGATTTCGGTATCTGAGGACTTCTTACTGCTTGTTTCTCAATCGCCGCAAAACTGATATATTTCACCCGGCGCCATTCGGAAGAGAGAGGTTCCCTCATGTTACATTCCATCAGAGTAACCACCCTTTGCTTCGCGTTTTTCGTTGCGGCCAATCAGAGTCAGGCCTCCACCTTCTATGTCTCCACGTCCGGAGACGATTCCTGGTCGGGCCAGTTGGAGGCCCCGAATGAGGGGGCGACCGATGGTCCATTCAGGTCACTTGAAAGATCGGTGGCCGCTGTGAAAAAGGTCCAGCGAGAGGCTGGAACTCAGGTGAAAACAGTGGTCCAGATTCGCGGCGGGCGATACGAACGGAAAACTCCGCTTGTTCTAGAGACTGTCGGGTCCGGGAATTCGGACGCGGGCACTGTCTTTGAATCTTATCCTGGCGAGGAGGTGGTGATTACGGGCGGCATGATGGTCGATTCTTGGAAAAAGACTGAGGAGCCGAACATCCTCGAGCGCCTTCCCGAGGAGGCCCGCGGCCAGGTCTATGAGTCCGATCTCTTTGCTCAGGGGATCACCGATTATGGAGTGCTCAAAGAACGCGGGTTTGGACGTCCGGTCTATCCGGCCGCTCTGGAACTCTTCTTCGACAACGAGCCGATGACTCTGGCCCGTTGGCCCAATGAGGGCTATGCCCAAATCGCCAATGTTCCGGGACCCGCGACCGGCGGGAAATTCAACTATGAGGGAGATCGTCCGGAGCGGTGGATGAAAGCCAACGACATCTGGCTCCACGGTTTGTGGACCTGGGATTGGGCCGATTCGTACACACGGGTGAAGTCGATCGATGCCGCTTCGAAAGAGTTCACCACCTACCCCCCACACGGCGTCTATGGCTACAAGAAGGACCGTCGCTACTATGCGCTCAACCTGTTGGAGGAACTCGACCAACCCGGGGAGTACTACCTCGATCGACTCACCGGAGTCCTCCATTTTTGGCCCCCCTCGGGGATCGAAAAAGGGAAGGCGGTTGTGTCTTTGGCCGATGAACTCCTTCGTTTGGAGAACTGTTCCAGCGTCCAGGTGAAGGGACTGACTTTTGAAGTGACCCGTGGAAATGGCGTCGAAGTCCGGGGCGGGACGAACAACCGGATCCAGGACTGTGTCATCCGTAACATTGGAAACACCGGCGCCATTGTCAGCGGTGGAACCCGAAATCGGATCGTGGGATGCGAGATCTATAACTGCGGCGATGGCGGGACCGGGCTCTCCGGCGGCGATCGGAAGAGTCTGACCCCGGGCCATAACGAGGTCACCGATTGCCACATCCACCATTACAGCCGTTGGTCCAAAACGTATCGCCCGGCGGTTGCCATCAGTGGGGTCGGGAACCGGGTGGCTCACAACCTGATCCATGACGCCCCCCATAACGCGATCCAGCTCGGAGGCAACCAGCATGTCATCGAATACAACGAGGTGCATCATGTCTGTCAGGAGACCGCCGATGTCGGCGCCTTTTATATGGGGCGCGATTGGACTCAGCGTGAGAATGTGATCCGTTACAATTTCTTCCACCACCTCGGCGGATTTGGCGGTCGCGATGACGCGTTCTCGCAGGCCATCGCGATCTACCTCGACGATTGGTCCTCAGGCACGGACATCATTGGCAACGTGGTTTACAAGGGGGGCTACGGTGTTCTGATTGGCGGGGGACGGGACAACTTGGTCAAGAACAACATCTTTGTCGACTGCAACCCGGCGGTCCATGTCGACTCGCGCGGATTGGGTTGGGCGAAATACTATTTCAACGGCGACACCACCACTCTCACCGATCGGCTCGAAGCGATGGATTACAAGAACCCACCCTACAGCGATCGCTATCCGGAACTTCTGTCCCTCTACGACGATGATCCCGCGGTGGCGAAGTACAACCGAATTCTGAACAACATCATGGTTGGGGAAGGGAAGACGGTCCACCTGCAGGACGGCCTCGACGACACCATTGTGGAAATCAAAGACAACTGGACCGACGGCGATCCCGGTTTCGTGGACCCCGAGAAGATGAATTTCAATTTGAAGGCGGACTCTCCGGTTTTCGAGGCGGGGTTCCAGCAAATCCCCTTCGATAAGATTGGGCCGAGGAAGAACCGTCGATAAATCCTCATAGACTTTCCCGAAGTTTTCACTTCGAAAGAGTATTTAAGTCATGCGAACATCCGGGCAATCGGGTATAATATGGGAAGGAGGTGTGAACCGTGATCGAAAAAAGCGATGTGGCCACAAAGATTACAGAGTTTTTGCATGATGAGATGACCTTCGGAGAGTTGGTGGATTGGTGTGAAAAGCAAATGCTGCATGGCGAGTTCGGTGAAGCCGATGCGACTGTCACCCGGAGGCTGGTAGCGAGGATCGGATTGTCTGACGCCAACGCCTTCGTCCTGACCTGGCAAGACTGCGAAGAGATGCTGTCGGAACTGGGCTACTCGGTGGAGATGAAATTAGTTCCGATGGGGTGAGGACAGACATTTTAAACTGATCCCAAATGTTGCCATCACCTCATGATTAGGCATCTGCCGTCACAGTGACCGTGGCGTTTCTTTACCTCAGTCGCAAACGGACCTCCATGTCATTGGCCTAGACGGACGCGCGCTCTCAGTTTTCCATCCCACGAGGAATTCGACAGAGAATCTCGATCTCTATCCAGGAAATTTTCACTGAGATATAATTCAAACCGGCCCTCTCGCAAGAAGCGATTCTCTTCGACTGGAGAGTTCAGATGCGGTCGATCCGGCTTGCTCGTGGGACTCGAGTCCTCGTGTTGACGATCGGCGTGTCCCTCCACTCCATCTCCGCGATGGGTGACACCCCCGATCTCGCCTCTTATTCCTCCATCCACCACATCAGTGCGACAAGGGGGTCCGACGACAACGGCGATGGCTCGGTCGCATCCCCTTGGGCCTCCCTCCGATACACGCTGAGCCAAATTAAAGACGCAACCGAGTCCAAGGTGTATGCCATTCTGATCGCGTCGGGAACCTATCGGACCCAGAATGTTTCCATGAAATCCTTTGTCCATCTTTATGGCGGGTATGACGAGACTTTCGAAACCCGCAATCCCGAACTAGAGCCGACCATTCTTGATGGGCGTGACCAATCCGGTGTGATCGACGGCGCCAGTCATTCGATACTCGATGGCTTGACCATCACGAGGGGGAGGACTCGCTATGGGGGCGGACTTTGTTTCTATGAGGTGGAGTCCGCCACTCTCTCGAATTGCCGGATCGTGGACAACTATGCCTATTACTCCAACCTCACGTTGGATTCGCAAAGAGGGATTGGAGGTGGCCTCTATTGCGAGGATTCCTCTCTCATGATTGTCGACTGCTTGATCGCGAACAACGATGCGATCGACTCCGGAGGGGGGATCTGTTGTGTCGGCTCTCCCGCGCCGACATTGTTGAGATGCACGATTTCGAATAATCTGAATCACCAGTCTCACTACGCCGGAATCATCCTGTCTCGTGGAGGCGGGATCTACTGTTTTCGTTGTTCCCCGTCGATCCTCCAATGCACCTTGCATGGGAACAGCACACCGCAGTCGGGAGGTGGCCTCTTTGGTTACGAGTCCTCACCGCTAATCGAGGATTGCACGATTAGCGCGAACGAGGCTCAAAATGGCGGCGGTATGGCATTCAACGCGGAATGCACTCCGGCTATCTCCAAGTCTCGAATCCTTAGGAATAAAGCCTCGACCAATGGCGGTGGTTTGCTTACCTATCGTTCATCGGCCCCCGTCATCAGCAACTGCCTTTTCGAAGGAAACGCGGCCATGAAGGACGGAGGCGCGTCCTATTCAGAGAGTGAATGCACAAGCACCTTCATCCATTGCGATTTGATCAAAAATGAGGCGCTCGGAGAGGGAGGCGGATTGCTTTCCATTCGCACCTCCAACTTAGTTATCAAGAACAGCATCCTCTGGAATCGCGGAGACGAGATTGTTTCAGACTCCGTTTCGGTCTCCGGCTCCTGCGTCCAGGGTGGATGGCCCGGAGACGGAAATGTCAGCGTTTACCCCAAATTCGCGTCCCCGGAGGGGGGAGATTATCATCTTCAAAATGGCTCCGTCTGCATCGACTCCGCGACAGTTATTCCCGGATACGAGGAAGATATTGAGGGCTTCTCTCGACTAAACGAGAAGGGGCGAGCCGATATGGGGGCCTATGAGTCCCCCGACGGTTTTTCTCCAGAGGTGAATTCCTTCAATCCAGCTCGGTTCTATGTCTCCGCGGATGCCGATCTTGGAGGCGATGGGCTCGCCTGGGAAACCGCTTACCGCTCCGTTGACCAGGCAATCCTGGAATCTTCCTCGGGCACTCATGAAATCTGGGTTAGCAGCGGAACCTATGAGGAGAGCCTCTCCCTCGAGTCCAACCTGAAGATCTTGGGAGGATTCTCAGGCGCTGAAAACTCCCCGGAGGAGAGATCGCCGGAATCTTCCCCTTCCGTTATCGATGTGAGTGGACTCGAGCGTCCTTGTCGAGGCGCCATTCTACGATCCGGAGATTTGGTCGATCGATTCCATTTCACCGGTGGTGAAACCGACCGAGGCGGGGGCGTTTTCTTAATGGGCGTGTCATCCGCGACACTCGATCACTGTTCCTTCGCGGACAACATCGCCTCCACACGGGGAGGCGGGATCTCCGGTTACCAATCGAATTTGTCCATTTATGAGTGTGCCTTCCATGATAATCAGGGTGGAGGGATCTATTTGCTGGAATCCAACGCCGATGTCTTCCACTGCCGGTTCATCGGGAACAGCGCGACTTGGGGAGGCGGCCTCTATGGGGAGGAATCAACCGTTGAGGTTTTCGGCGGAGATTTTCGGAAAAACCAAGGTTACGTGGGTGGCGCGATCGGCATCAAACAGGGTCAAATAAGGATTTCTGGAAACTGCGAAATCGAAGGGAATTCAGCGAGCGACCGAGGCGGCGGCGTCTATTTTTATCGGTTAGAAGCGCCTGGGTCCATCGTGAAGTGCACTTTTATCAATAACTCCTCCGGGAGATTTGGTGGAGGCTTGGCCTTTTCGCGGTCTTCGCCAGAAATCGTCAATTGTGTCATCGGGGGCAATTCTTCCTCCTTTGGATCGGCGGTTTATTGCGAGGATAAGTCCTCTCCCAAGTTGAATCATTGCACCATCGCGGAAAACAGAATCAGGGAAAATGGAGGCGCCGTCGAGTTGATCGAGTCTTCATCGCCGATCATACTCAACTCGATCCTATGGAACATTGGACCGGAAATCTGGGGAACGCCAGCGACTGTTTCCAATAGCTGCGTTCAGGGAGGGTTCCGGGGGACTGGAAATTTCTCAAAAGTCCCTATGTTCGTCGATGCCGATCAAATGGACTTTCACCTTCAGAATGGATCCCCTTGCTTGGACCGGATCTTCTCCGTTGATACACCGGTCGAGGATATCGAAGGCAACCAACGCCCTGGAGTCGATGGGTTGGCGGATCTGGGCGCCCACGAATCGCCGGATGACTTTTTCCCCCTAGATGGGAGCGTTTCCCCAAAAAGGTTCTACGTCTCTTCCGAGGCTCCGGATGGCGGAGACGGACTTTCTTGGGGGTCGGCCTGCAACAGCATCGCCAGATCTCTTTTGAACCCCACGACCGCGGGAGTTCAGATCTGGGTCCGGAAAGGAACCTACCATGAGGCGATCGTGTTGGAACCGGGCGTCCAACTGTACGGGGGATTCGAAGGCTCAGAAGAAGCCATCACTGACCGTGTTCTGGGAGATTCTCGGACCGTCATCGACGCAAGCGGGCAAGCGAATGGGGCTCATGTGGTTATCGCCGCCGACCAGACTCGACTCGACCGGCTCACACTCACCGGAGGGAACGCCCAGAACGGCGGTGGGATTCTATTTGTCCCCGGGGCCGTGAGTCATGTCTTAGACTGCGAGATTATCGGCAACAAAGCGCATAGTGGAGGCGGGGTTTATGGGGATTCGGCGAGTTTGACCTTTCGACGTTGCACTTTTTCCGACAATACGGCCACCTCATACGGGGGGGCGATCGCTCACAGTTATTCGAATATCCACTTCCTGGATTGCCTTTTTGAAAACAATTCTTCGGAATATGGGGGCGGGATTTCGAGCAAATTTTCAACGGAGTTGATTGCTCGGTGCGTTCTACGTGGGAATCATTCCGGTTTCCGAGGCGGGGCGATCGAGTTTCTTCGCTCGGACACGACTCTCGCGCAGTGTCTCTTTACCGACAACTACTCAAACCAGGGAGGGGCGGTCTACCTCGACACCACAACCGCTTACTATCCGCTGAAGCTGTTTATCGTGAACTGCACTTTCTTTTTGAATGCGGGAATCTTGGAGGCGGGAGCCATTTATAGCAAAGGAGAGAACTATCCCTATGTGAGAAACTGCATCATCTGGAATAATCCACCCCGTGAGACAAAGATCACCACGACGAGATACCTCGTGGAGGAAATTGTTCAGTATTCCACCATCAAGGGAGGATTGACGGGGACCGGAAACACGGACGCAAATCCATGGTTTGTGGACCCCATCAACCGTGACCTTCGACTCCGTCCAGACTCACCCTGCATCGATGCTGGAGATCCCGGATCTAGCAACCTTCTTCCGATTTCCGCACTGGCGTTTGGAGACCACGAGGGACGAGTCCGAATTTGGGATGGTGACAACGATGGTGTGGCGGTCGCGGATCGGGGGGCGTTCGAGTCCGGATCTCCGCCTTTCGTCGGAGATCTTAATTCGGATGACGCCGTGAATAGCCTCGATCTCTTTGTCGCTCAGAGTCAATGGGATCAAGCAACCGGCGCCGCGCCTCTTCTTGGAGACCAAAATGGAGACAATCGTTTCGATGCGGTCGATCTACAGATTCTGAAACACGCTTGGGGAAGCGAATACAAGAATTAGACTCATGGAGTTCAACTCACCCCAACTCAAACGTCGTCACCCCAAAGATCCCATTCAAGTCGATGTCTGGCGAATCCCCCGTGTACATCCGAGCGGTTTCGAACACGACCGTCATATTGTGCCGCTCGGCCAGGGCGACCGCCTCGGGGTTGATCTCCGGGGTGTCCAGATAGACAGGGTCCTCCTCGGAGGCGAAGGATTTGAGGGCGAGGAAGAGTGTTTCAGCGACATCGGGATTGTCGGCGAAGAGGGGTCCGATTTTGTATCCGGATCGGCATTTGCGGATGACTCCATACCCGCTGAGATGACCACCCTCGACCATTCCCAGCGCCTGGCTTTCAGGTTGATCGATCCAGGTTTTCAGGAATTCGGTTCGCAGGGCAGGGAAGAATCTCCGGTCATAGGATTCAACCTTAGAGAAAGGCAATGAGGCGACCGAAACAAGGTTGGCGTTCTTGGGGGATTCTCCACCGCCCTTACCCTCGTAGCGGATATTGCGGTAGGCCAGTTTGAATCCGATCTTCTTGTAGTTCTCTTGCTGCTCGACCACTCCATCACAGCCGATGTTGCACCCCTTCAGATAGTCGAGTGCGTGGTTGCAGATCTGGATGCCGTAGCGTTTCCCGCGATGCTCCGGTTTGACTATATAAAAACCGGCGAAACCGAAGGTGTCGTCGTATTTGACCGCCGAGACAGACGCAACCGCTTCGTCCCCTAAACGACCGACAAAATATCCATTTGGGTCAGCGGCGTAAAAACTCTCCGCGTCATGGAGTCCTGGATTCCAGCCCTCGTCCCCCGCCAAGTCGATGGCGAAGGCGAGTTCCGGGAAGGTCATGGTCCTGATCGTGTAGTCGTCGTTGTTCATCTGGGGCGGACACAAACTCCTTGGATTGAGGGACTTTAAGCCTCCTCCTCCTCGACTGGCTCACCCTCCGGCACGGGTATGTCCTCGGTGAGGAGCCCAAGACCGACTCGCAGCTCATGCTCGATCTTGTCGCGCACATCCGGGTTTTCCTTCATGAACCGTTTGGCGTTCTCACGCCCCTGGCCCAGACGTTCGTCACCGTAGGTGAACCAGGTTCCGCTCTTTTCGACCACCCCCTGGGTGACACCCAGGTCGAGCAGGTCTCCCTCCTTCGAGATCCCTTCCCCGAACATGATGTCGAACTCGGCTTCGCGGAACGGCGGGGCCATCTTGTTTTTGACCACCTTCACTTTCGCGCGGTTGCCGATGTTCTCGGTTTTGTCTTTGATGCTGGCGATGCGGCGAATATCCATGCGTACGCTGGAATAGAATTTCAGAGCGCGACCGCCGGGGGTTGTCTCCGGGCTGCCGAACATGACCCCGATCTTTTCACGGATCTGGTTGATGAAGACCGCTGAGGTTTTCGAACGGTTCAACACCGCGGTCAGTTTGCGCATGGCCTGAGACATGAGGCGCGCTTGGAGTCCGACATGGGAATCCCCCATCTCGCCATCGATCTCCGCCTTGGGCACCAGCGCCGCCACCGAGTCGATCACCAATACATCGAGAGCGTTGGTTCGAATCAGAGTCTCCGCGATATCGAGGGCCTGCTCACCGGTGTCGGGTTGAGAGACCAGGAGTTCCTCAACATTGACTCCAAGTTGTTCCGCGTATTTCACATCGAGCGCGTGTTCGGCGTCGATGAAGGCGACCTGCCCGCCAGCCTTCTGAGCCTCGGCAATGATATGCAAAGAGAGAGTCGTCTTACCCGAGGATTCGGGACCATAGATTTCGATTACCCGTCCTCTCGGGATGCCGCCGATGCCCAGGGCGTAATCGAGCGAGATCGATCCCGTGCTGATCGCGGGGACCTTGACCTGCGCCCCTTCGCTCATCCTCATGATCGCGCCCTTGCCATAAGTGCGCTCGATTTGTGTGATCGCGAGATCGATCGCGGAGTGTTTGCCGTTGCTGTCGGTTGTGGTCGCCATTCTGTTGTTCACCCTTTCCTGCATTTATTGTCACCAATATACGCCGCCTCCCGGAAACCGTCAATCGGTTTTCTCGAATGGGGTGCTATTTCCAGTATAAGATCAATGAGATCAATACATTAAGATTCATCACGTCATTCCGGCGGAGGCGGGAATCCAAGGGGGGGAGAACCGCTCGAAGTCCACCAGTATGGATTCCTGCCTGCGCAGGAATGACGGTTGAGGAGTCAAAAATTCTTCAGGAATTTCTCCGCTTCATGAAACATTGGATATCGCCGCTCCGCTTCCCGGAATTTACGGGAATGGGGGCGTCTACGGCCTGCCACCACCGGGATGCCGAGGACATGGTGCAGCATCTCATGATGGAGGACCGCCTCGACCACATAGCCCGGGACTTTCGGCGAATCGAGCCGTCGGTTGATCACAATCCTCGCCGGGTTCTGAAAGTATTTCCCCCAGTAGCCGCGCACCCGTTTGGAGGACCAGAAAACCGGCGCCTCCTCCCCCTCGCCGGGGAAATACCGTTCGCAAAGACGGCGTTTCATTTCGACGAGGTCATGCACCCTCCCCTCACCCGGCAGGAAATGGTGGTTCCCCGTCTCCGGATCGACCTCTTTGCGCGGTTTGGTTTCGACCCGCCCCTCCAGTTCCTGTTCGGCGAGACGGCAGATTTCCACCTCCCGTTTGAGGGGCCGCATCCGGAGGAGTTTTCTCAGAAGGATGTGCCCGACCGCCTCGATCACCCGCTCGGGTTGGTCCTCGAAATAGTGGCTGACCCGGACATAGACCCGTCGGTTTCGAATCCGGATGGTGTGGCTCAGTCCGGAGTAGCGATAGTACGCGGTCTCCAGACGGTACCCATTCAATTTGAGTCGGTACGAATCGAGCACCCGCTCCAGAGCCAATCGATGCGAGGGACGGACCGGGTATTCCTTCGCCTGGTATTTCCGTTTCTCCTCACGCTTTGGCCGTGGCTCCTCGGGCGGCTCGAGCCACTGGTGCGGCAACACCGGCGCGATCGGTTTCGAGGGAGTCGGAGCGAAGACATTTTCGAAGAGAAACTCTTGCCGTTCGGTCATCCCCACACCCTCTCCCAAACACGGTCGGCGATCTCCTCGGCGGGAAGGTCCCCCGCGAGTGTCAGCCACTCCGATCTCGTTTCCTCATGCTCGCGGACCCAATGATAACTCTCGCGGATCCGTTTCATCGCGCTCTCCTCCTCGTAGACATCCCGATCCTTGCCCCGCGCGTGGATGCGCTCCAGGCAGACCTCCACCGGCGTGTCGAGAAAGACCACGAGATCCGGCCGCGGAAAAAGTTTGCAGAGGGAGAGAAGCCAATCCCGGTCGACCTCATCCTGGTACGCGAGGGTCGAATAAAAGTACCGGTCCATGGCGATCCAATGACCGCGGTCTTGATGGGCGAGGATGCCCTCCTCTTTGCTCAGGTGATGACTCCGGTCGACAGTAAAAGCGAGAGCGAGGGTTTGCGGATCCAAGGAAAATTTTCCGCGAAGGGCCTCCCGGCAGAGTTGACCAAAGGGGCCGGCGGTCGGTTCGGCGGTCTGAAAAATCGAGTCGGAGCCGACGCCAGCCTCGCGCAGTCGAGCGACAAACCGCTCGACCTGGGTCGTCGTCCCGGCCCCATCCAACCCCTCAAACACAATCCATTTCCCAGACATCTCCCCCAATGCCGAATCCCCTCAAAAAGTCGTGTTTCGGATTATGCGGATTTTGCGTGGGAGGGGAAGGTGGTTCCGAAGGGGACTCGTCAGTTTATACTCAAAGCAGCGGGATTGAAGTGAGGCTAAGGAGAAAACCTATGATCGATCTACCCTATTCCCTGACCATCGAGGCGACCGAGGAGCCGGACTTCTTCGGGTTCTACTCGACCGAGTTGGAGGGTTTCTCCGGCGTCGGACACTCCATCGAAGATTGTCTCTACAAGGCCCGCCATGGTATGAAGGAGCACGTCGACATTCTCCGCGAACAAGGCCTTCCCATCCCCCCCATAACTGCCGACCCCAAGATCACGATCGAAAACGCCAAGGCGGCGGCCTGACCGGAACCACGCCCGGAGCCATATACGCCAGTGTATGTGCTGGGTAAACCACAGGTTCAGCCTCAGACAAGATTGAATGCAGAAAAATCCGCCTAGTCGGAATTCAGCGATTTACCTATACTTGGAATGTGGCAGACCAACTGAATTTGACCATGACGAATTCTGATGACCATTGAAGATAGTTTAAAATTCTCAACTTTGATATTCATGGTTCCATTTTCAATAGCGTATATTCTATGGCGTTTTTCACGACATAGCGCGTTTGGTTTTTATCTTTTTGGTGTGAGCGGCAGCCTTTATGTAGTATTCGCGTGGGGGCTTCATTGTCTCGCGAATCTAGGCGCACCTGAACAAGTATCTTGGTTCGGGTTTCTTGACCATCTCCTTCAAGACTCTCCCATTCCTAGACTTGGCCTTTTCAGATCGTGTGCGGGGACAGCCTTGCTTGTGGCATTATTCATCTTCTCCTGGAAAGGGATGCGTAGGAGTTTGCAGAGTTCGAAGGATAACAAAGTCAGCATGAAGGAAGAAGAAACGATGTGACGAACCGGTGGGGGAGTCTGAAAAAGGGAAGATTGTGAAGAGATGCATTCGAAAATGAAAACTCAAATCTGCAATTACGAGCCAACCATCCATATATCAGGATCACCCGTTGTCCGACTTCGCTATGTGTGCCTTCTTTGGCTCTCCGTCTGTCTTCTCTTCTCCTTTAGGCAGGAAGTCTCAGGCAATTCGACAGATTGCTTGAGGCTGCTAAAGGCAGCTGAGAGTGGCTCTCAGCAAAGCATGCAAGACTTTTTAGATGCAGGGTGTAGTCCGAATATTTCTTCATCTACGGGATTAACCCCCCTAATGGCTGCAAGTTTAAATGGAAACCTTGCTATTGCCAAAAAGCTTGTTTCATCGGGCGCCAATGTTGATGCCGTAAATTTTGTAGGATTGAATGCTTGGGTCTACGCTGTCGTTTCAGGAAACTTGGAGTTGGTGGAATTCCTTGAAAATGAAGGGGTGACACCTCAAGTTAATGGAACAAAGTATGCATCGGCTCTACACTTTGCCGTTACAGATGGAAGTCATGGCTCAGTAGAGTACCTGTTGTCCAAGGGTGCGGATGTTGATGCAAAGACAGAAGGTGGATGGACCGCTCTGGTCTATGCCGCGGCACTGGGAAAGCCGACCTCGGCGCAACTGCTTGTCGATGCCGGAGCAAAGATTGACATCACTACGGAAGAAGGCGGGGTGCCGTTGGTGATCGCCGCAAGAATGTACCACTGGGATGTTGTCGAGATTCTTTTGAATGCGGGGGCTGATCCAAACCTTGCAGCATCCGACGAATATGGTTGGACCGCGCTAATGTACGCCGCCAGCAAGAATCATGTCGAGACTGCGAGACTGCTCGTGGAACATGGGGCGAACGTCGATCAAAGAAACCCAGAGGGGTGGACGGCTTTGATGTACGCCGCCGCCAGGGGTCCGGAGGTTTTTGAGTTTCTCGTGAAAGAAGGGGCGGACCCAATGGTGGTTGGTTATGATGGTTTTACAGCATTAATGTGCGCAGCTCGGGAGAACCAGCCTGGGATTTGTGAAACGCTCATCGGAAAAGGGGCGGACGTAAATGCGCTATGTTTCGAGAGTCGCCAATACTGGGGGCCGCTCACCCTGGCCTGTTTCGGAGGGCATGAAAACATTGTTCGAATCCTACTCCAGCATGGAGCGGACCCAAATATCGAACCGCCGAACAGAAATATGCCCATCTTGGTTGCGGCAGAAAAGTGTCCGGGATGTTTCGACCTTTTGGTGAAGAATGGCGCAAGGACAGATGTCGTTTCGTCGGAGGGAAAGACGCCGCTCATTCTGGCAAGCGAAAGTGGCAATTCTGGAATTGTCGAACACCTTCTGCAAGAGGGTGCGGAAGTTGACGCTAAGGATGATGCCGGTCGGTCGGCTCTTTTTTATGCGACTAAGGAAAAACAATACGAGTGTATGAAGATGCTGCTTGATGCGGGGGCAACAGAGTGATCCCATCAAGATCGGGAAAGGCTAGACTCTGGCCATGAAGTACGAGAACGGATCGTCGAACAACGCCGGGAGTGTGGCTTACGAGGCGGCGGTGGCCGCGTTCATCGGCCCGGCGAAGGCTTGCGATTCGGCGATGTCAATGAGGAGTGACATAGGGAAGGTGGTCCATTGGTTGCAATGAAATCGAAAGTCTATGTCGAGACAAGTGTCATTGGGCACCTAACCTCCCGACTTCAGAACGATGTTACTGTCCGGGGTCATCAGGAAACCACGCGTGAATGGTGGCGGGACGCAAGAGAGCGGTTCATCATTGTCGCTTCCCGACTGGTTGCTCAGGAGTGCGCCAGGGGCGACAAAGTCGCGGGTGAGGAAAGGTCCGAAATCGTTGCCGACCTTACGCTTCTCCCGACCACCCACGAAGCCGAGGATCTGGCGGACGCCTTGATCTCACATCACGCCGTACCGGAAACCGAACCGGAGGACGCGCTTCATATAGCGATTGCCGCGGTCAACGGTATAGAATACTTGGTGACGTGGAATTTTCGGCATATCGCGAACGCGGTGGTCCGCACGCGAATCGAATCGGTTTGTCGAAAACTGGGATATGCTCCCCCGGTCATTTGCACTCCCGAGGAATTGATGGAGGTCGAACCATGAGAGACGATCCGATTGTCGAGGAAATCAGGAAAATTCGCCGCGAACACACCGATAAGTTCGGCGGTGACCTCCATGCCATCTGCGAAGATCTCCGACACCAAGAGAAGGAATCGGGTCGCGAGTATGTTTCGTTCCCACCCAGGAAGGTCTCCGAAGAGTTTGCCGAAAGCTCGGAAAGAAAATAAATTTCAACTGACTCTGGCCATGAAGTACGAGAACGGATCGTCGAACAACGCCGGGATTGTGGCTGACGAGGCGGCAGTGGCCGCTTCTATCGGACTGGGGAAGACCTACGATTCGGCGGTGAAATTGAGGGAATTCTCCGGTAGAATGAGGTCGAGTGAGAATTTTGGAGGACAAGAGCCATGAATCCGTTGACCGTCCGGTCCCGTATCAAATCTCTTGAGACTCAAATTAGCGTTTTGAAAGCGCAGATCGCGAGTCCGCAATCCTCGGGAAAAGTCACGTTTTCCTTCGGTCAGATCTATGGCCGGTTGTCGGGCGTCGCTTCCTCGACCGATGAGGAGATCGAGGAGGCGAAATACCGTTCGCCGGAACTCGAAGCGAGTGGTGAGTTCTCCGCATGATTCATGTGATCGACACGCACCCGCTTGTCTGGTTCCTTGAAGCCAATCCGAAACTGAGCGAGAGCGTTCGAGGAACCCTTTCCGATCCGGCCACCCAGATCGTGATCCCCATGATTGTCTTGGCCGAGATCGTTTACCTCTATGACAAAAAGAGGATCAAGACCGCTGCCGATGAAGTGAAGGAGTTGGTTGGCCGGTGCGATAACTGCACTCTCTATCCCCTCGACGAGGCTGTCATCGAAAGAATTCCCACCGGGCTGGATATCCATGATGGGCTGATCGTGGCAACCGCTCTGGTTTTCCAAGAGACCCTTGGCGAAGAGGTTAGCGTTGTGACTAAGGATCGTGAGATCACCGAATCGAATTTGGTGCGAGTAGAATGGTGACATCGTCCATTGCCGATCATAGACGCGGCGGGAGCGGGACGACCCAGGGCGACCTGCTCCAGGGGCAGCAATTCGTGTACGACGGCCTCACGCTCTACCGTGTGGACCAAATTTACGACGACGACAGCAACGGCCTCTCGGACACCGACGAATGGCGAGTCTGGTGGGAGAACACGACCATGCCCGCCCTGCTCGGCGGCCTCCTCGCCAAACGAGATTCTTCAATCATCGGTGACGCCAAATCCTTTATGAGGTAAGATAAGGGTTCAGGCGAAAGGAGAGAGGGAATGACCAATTCGATGACTGTCAACTTACCCGATGATGTCCTGAACGAAATCAATCGAGTCGCGGAATCGGAGGGCCTCACTCCCAACGACATCGTTTGCCAATCTTTGCGCGATTTTCTCTTCGTTCGAAAGTTCCGATCCATCCGCAAGCAGATGGTCCCCAAGGCCCAGGAACAGGGCATTCAGACCGATGAGGACGTGTTCGACAGAGTCTCATGAGGCTGGTTCTGGACACCAATGTCCTGATCGCGGCTTTTATCTCGGAGGGCGTCTGCCACGAATTGTTGGAGCACTGCTTCCTCAAACACGAAGAGATCCTTTCCTATCGAATCCTGGAGGAGCTGGACGAAACCCTTCAAAAGAAATTCAAATTTTCAAATCAAGAGTCCGACCAAACTCTTGAACTCATTAGATCGAGGGCCATACTGGTGGAACCGAAACCGCTTCCGAAGGAGGTCTGTCGGGATAGTGACGACGATTGGGTCCTTGCCACTGGGACGGCGGGTGGTTGTCAAGCAATTGTGAGCGGTGATAAGGACCTCCTTGTCATCGGGGAGTTTGAGGGAATGAGGATTGTCAGACCCTCCGAGTTCCATGAGTTGGAAAATGAATCTAATGAGTAGCGCAAGAGACAAGCGGTTCGTGTACGACGGCCTCACGCCCTACCGGGTGGACCAGATTTACGACGACGATGACAGCAATGGCCTTTCGGACACCGACGAATGGCGAGATGTGGATTCCCTCGGACTCCCCCTGGACCTTGAATCGGCGGGGGGTTTCCCTTACATTTCGTAACGCCGGTGGGGCTGTAGCTCAGCTGGAAGAGCGTCGCGTTCGCAATGCGAAGGTCAGGGGTTCGATCCCCCTCAGCTCCACCATGTCCACTTGTTCCGGGCTTTCGACCCTTGTCTGGGAAAGGCAATCCTAGTAGCCTGCGAGATGGATGGCATGTGACTCGGTGAAAAGCCCTTTGTGAATTTCCCTCAAGAAACACCCCAAATTCGCTTACCTTTTTACTAAGCCCGCTTGCACTTTTTTATAACCGAAAGCCCCTGAGCGCTTTCAAAACGGAGGATATTCTAGTGAAACCGAATAATTGTTTCTTTTCCGCGAATCAACCATTGGGAGTCTGGATCCTGGGCTTTCTTTGCGCCTGTCTTTTCGTCCTGAGTGGGGCGAGTCAAGCGGCCGACCCCGCGGATTCAGGATCGAAACCGACTCAACAAGGAGAGAACAGGATGAACCCAAGCACTGTGATAGCGACTGTGAACGACGAGCCCGTGACGGTTGGCGATGTGAACCAAGAGATGAGCATGATGCTGAGCCGAATGAGCTCTCAGCCCCTCCCGCCGCAGGCGATCGAGCAGTTGCGACCCCAGTTGGAGCCCCAGGCCTTCAACCAGATCGTGTTGAAGATCGAATTGAAATCCTACGCCGACGCCAACGGAGTTTCCGTTCCCGACGCTTCATTGGATCATGAGATCGACCAAGTCCAATCGCAATTCCCCAACAAGGAGATGTTCGAACAGGCCCTTTCCCAGCAGGGAATGACCATGGACGCGCTGAAAGATCAGATCGAACGGCAGATGCTGGTCTCCTCGGCGGTGGACCACTATCTCGGGACTCTCCCCGATCCTTCCGAGGACACCCTGAAGACTTATTACGATGAGCATCTGGATGACTATGCCTCCGACGAAACAGTCGCCGCGAGCCATATCCTGATCGGATTCGATCAGGGAGACACCGACGAAGCCAAGGCCGCGAAGAAGGAAGAGGCGGAGGAAATCCGTAAAGAACTGGTTGGCGGCGCCGATTTCGCCACCCTGGCGAAAGAGCACTCGAGCTGCCCCTCCAAAGAAAAGGGCGGATCGCTCGGCGAGTTCGGAAAAGGGCAGATGGTTCCTCCCTTCGAGGAGGCCGCCTTCGCGCTCGAGCCCGGCGAGATCAGCGATGTGGTCGAAACCCAGTTCGGGTACCATGTCATCAAGGTGAGCGAGCACAACACCGGCGAGACCCCCTCATTTGAGGAGGCCAAGGACGATGTCAAGAAAGCGGTCAACGAGGAGAAACTCGAGGACTGGTTCCAAGGTCTAATCGCCGACGCCAAGATCGAAAAGAACTGAATCGATCCTCGCAAATAATCGCCTTTGATCTAATAGCAGGTCAACAAAAAAGGGCGATGCCTTTAATGAGGCATCGCCCTTCTTCATTTGATTTGGAATTTGAGGTTACTGACCCTGCCCCTGATCCGGTTGACCGTCGGATTGAGGAGCTCGGTAAACCACCGTTTCCTTGACATTTGGGAGCGGATCGCCATCGAGGGTCCGATCGGTCGCCTCGAAAGTCATCTGGTTGGCGTCGACAAAGGTGAGGATGAGCTTTTCATGAATCACCTTTTCGCTAGGAAGGGTCGTTTTCGAATCGACCACCCAGCTTTTCCCTTCTTGCGACCAAGTCCCCTCGCCATACCCTCCATTGGAATCGAAGAGCCAGGATCGGATTTTCTTTTCAACTGGGTCCCACCCGATCCACTGAGTCGCGCTGATCACCGGCTTTTCACCCGCGAATGAGTTCAGGTTGCGAATCAGGAAGTTGCGATTCCTTGACCAATTGCAGCTGCTCTGCATGACCACTCCATCGCGCTCCTCATCGGTCCATTCGCCCACCAGCCACTCGAGCCCGCGAAGGTATTGATAGTTGGTCGGTTCGAAAGCGATCGCGTCGCGCACGCTCTTGACCTGCCACCGATCTCCTTCGTGGACATGGATGGCGGTGTACCGAATGTTCCGGGGTTCGCTATCGGGGCCATCGATGACCTCGCGAATGCCATCCTCGACGGCGACATCGTCACTGGCCATGGTCAGTGAAAGCAGGCTGATCTGCATCGAGGACTCGGGATGCATGAGGAAGTAATTCTCGTACTCTTTCTGGATCGTCTCACGACCGGTCACCATACGACCCGTCATGTCGACATAATTGCAGTCCTCAGTCCAGGTTCCCGCTAGTTTTTCGGCGTTGTGTTCGTTGAACGCATCGACATAACCCTCGATGACCGCTTGGATTTTCGCTTTGTCCTCATCGCTTGGCGACACTTGGGCGAAGGACTGAACGGTCAAACATAGAACGAGGATCGTGGTTGCCACATGGGTGATTTTCATGAATGTCCCTCCAAAGTTTTAATTTCTTTTAGATTGTGATTTGCATTATGAAAACGGATTCCAGATGTTCCGCCGGTCGTAATTTCGACCGGCGGAAACTTGGATATTGGTTGCCTCGAGTGAGTCGAACCCGCTTTAAGAGCGGCGAGGTCACTGCTTCTTGAGCGGAGGGGGCGACTTGACCGGCGCCTTGCCTTCCGGTTCGGTTTTGGACCCTACCTCCGATCCGCCACTCTTGCTCTTTAGCGTGACATGCGAGTCGGTGTGGGTGTTGCCCCAGATGTCCTGGGAGGTCACCTTGTCCACAGTGGTGCTATGCGGGCGTCCATCCGCCCCGATCCATGAGGTGTGTTCCTGCTCTCTCCAGGTTCCATCAGGACCGTAGGTGCGGGTCACCGTGGTCTGGGGACGAGTAACGGCCTGATTTCTCCCGGGGGAGTAATACGAGGCGCGTCGGTCCTCCACCGTGGTGTCGCTGTGGTAGGTCCCATCGGGAGCGTAGTAGCCCCGGTCGACGACATCCCGGCGAACCACCGGGTTGGGGTTGTAGCGCGGGTAGTAGGAATAGTTGTACGACGGGTAGTACTGAACCGGAGGGGGAGCGGTGTACACCGGCGCGGGTCGGTAATACTGCCTCGGGGCGGTGTCGATGCGAATATGGCTGTCATCGTCATGGTACGAAAACCCTGCTCCGCCGGGGTTCAAATAGAACCCCCAATCCCCATCCGCAAAAGCGGGAATGGCCATGAAACCAAAGACTCCCAGGCAAACGAAAAATCTTTTGATGTCTGGTCGATTACGATTAATCATTCTAAGACTCCTTTATCAAGAATTGCACTTAATCAGTTTCTGTTTCTCATCAAAACACGGAAAAATTCTCTCCAAGAGTGAACTCTCCCCTAACTTAACGATCCGTGAGGCGAAAATTTACTCTCCGGAAAAATAATACCTCTTTTCACCGATTCTCTATCCGATTCGGCCCACTGGTCAGCCCCCAATCCTTGAGCAAGATCAGTAGATCTTCCTCATCCACTCTCCCATTGCCATCGATATCCGTTGTGAAGGGGGTTCGGGTTGGAGTCAACGTGGGTGTCGATGAATTCGTATGGGTTGGGGTCACGGTGGGGGTCCGTGTTGGCGTGGAAGTGGGCGTATATGTGTGGGAGGGTGTAAAAGTCTCGGTGACCGTGGGCAGAGGTTGGCTAACAATGCGAGTGTAAAAGTCGTTCAGCGTCCGGGTCAGTGTGTTGGAGCCGTATTCAGGGATCGATTGGGAGGGAATCGCCAGCCAACTTTGGATATCGTATTCGTCGGGCTGCCCACGGACTTGGCGGTAGGCCTCTCCCTGTGCCAGTGTGCGCTCATACCAATCGCGGTCTTCGGTTGAGAGCGGTCGGTCGGCGGCCCAATAGATGAGACTGAACGGGAGGCCGCGTGCCTTGCAGAAATCCTCCAGGACCTTGACCTGGCTCCATCGCCCATCCGAGGGAAACCGTCGCCAGTCCGGGTCGACGCAAAAGAAATCGAGACCTCTGACACCGAGTTGAGCGCACTTGTTATCGAGTTCGACAATCCAGTTCTCCAAATCGATCCGGCTCACACTGGGGTAGGGCTCGATGCTGCCAACCGCGATATCCGGGTAGTTCAAACGGATCAGCCGGATCCAGTCGGCGACCTGTTCCACCGCATACTCCCGATTTCCCAATCCAAAATTCAGCGCTTTGAAATAGGGTTCATCCATGCAGAAAGCGTCGATCTTGGCCCCCAGAGAGAGGAATCGATCCCAGAGGGGGTGGATCGCATCGAAACAGGCTTGACCGGTCGTGCACCATTCGTTTACCGCGCCGGTTTCGATGAAAAACTTCTTGTCCCATACCTGGATCATCGCGAACCAGTCGGTCAATTCCTGATCCGAGAATTGGTTGACACGGTGGTCGTAGTAGCCGATCGAATCGATTCTCGAACGGGCCAATTCCCACTGCTCGGGGTGCTCAAAAAGGTCTCGGAAGGCTTTCGAGTCGTTGTCAAATCCAGGTGGGGGGACCAGACGAACCTCTGGCGCTGAGCCGGAGGGGAGGACCGATTGGGCGTGGTTGGGACCGATTGCAGGAGCAAGGGCCCAAATGGAAAAAGCAAATCCAATCGAGCCGGAGAGTCGTATTCGCACTTCAGAACAATCTTATCATCGGCGGGGAATGTTTACAGACGCTCCAGGGTCGCGTGCAACCTTTCGATGATTGCCATGCTTTCGGAGTGAACCGCGGGGGTGGCGTCGGGGCCCATCGAATTCTCCTCGCCATATTGGGCCTTCTCCCGGTTGTAAGCGAAGGGCGGCTCGACATCCCACTGACTCTTTGGGACGAAGTATCCGAGCTCATCATTTGCGAGCCCAATGATCATGTTGAGTTCCCCCTTCATTTGATCTCTGAGGGGCGGAACCTCGAGCGGTGGAAGATAGAAATCGCCCGCTTCCGGCGATTCGACCCCGCCATTCCCCACCTCGGGATAGAGTTCTCCGGGGACCGTGAGAATCTCCAGGTCCCCAATGCGGATAGCGTCCACCTCCGTTCGAGCCTTGCCCCAGAACCAACCGGGGTGTACGAGACCAAGGATGCCGGCGATCTCGAAAAGCCCATCGATGGGAACGAAGATCGATTGAGCCGACACAGCGAGATTTGTGGTTTGAGACTTCTTGGCTCGATCCCCATTCAGGGCGTTCACCGCGACAATCGCCAGGTTCTCCCCAAGCGCCTCGGCTTTCTCGAATGAGGCCTCGCGAAACTCCTGCTGGCCATTCCGGTGCGGAACGGTGGTGTGAAGTTGGGTCATCAGCCCGCCGCATTGTCCCTGGAAGTAGAGACACATGCCGCCAAGTCCCTCAACCCCATTCGGCTCGGGGACTCCCTCCTCAACCCCCTGGCGGAGGTAATGGACGAAGTCGGCGGTGATCTCGGTGTTGCTTCCCCCGAGTGTTTCGGGATGATTGCCCCACTCGATGACCGTCGCGATGGTTTGGGTGGTCCCTTTCACGTCGAATTTGGCGGCGCAAAGGATATGGTCATAAACAATCGGCAAGCGGCTGTCATCGACAAAACCCTCGGGACCGGCGGGAGCGCTCGCCAGAGTCATGTCGGCGGGTTGTAGTTTTCCGACCGCCTCCTCGATCGCCTGGACCGTCTGTTGCTTGAGATTCTCCATGTAACCGTAATCGAAAGAAGGATTGAAAGGGGAGTAGGACCAGATGCCCATGGTGTCGGGGACCTCGTGACAGTGGGTGCTCGAGAACATGACATGGTCGATCCCTAAATCGGGATTGAGCCGTTTCCGGATGTCGATGAATTTATCGTGGAAGATGCCGATGGAGTCGATCGTCACCATGACCAGGGTCACGCCATTGTTTCGGAAGGCGATGGCCTGAGTCCGGAGCCGATCATGGATCCCTTGCGCCGGACGATTGTTGTTGAAGCCGGCCATCCAGACCGTGTCGAGTTTTCCGTTCCCGTTTGAGTCGACCCAAGTATCCTTCTCGTGATGAAACCGGCCGTTGTTGTCGACGTCGGTCCAGGACTCGTATTTGGAGAGATCGGGTGTGATGTCTCGTTCCGCGACTCCGACCAGAAGGTCTCCCACGGGTTCCGCAGACCCGGGCGCCGGAAGGTCGAGGTTCACTCGATAGGATCGATAGGGACCAATCGAGCGGTAGGCGACGAACAGGAGGATTCCGATGATGGGAACAAATATGATCGCCAGGAGCGTTGAAATGATCTTGTGTCGCTTGAAAAAGGAAAGCATGGATGGTGGCTCCGTGTGATTTTTTTGGAGTTTAGCGTTTAAGTTGGTAGAATTGAATCATGGAGGGGCATGGAAGGGGAAACATGGAAAGGCATGGAAAGGTTTCTCGATCAGATTCCGATCGAACGGTTTTTAAAAATATCGTTATAACATGATTGACAGAAGGAAAAGACCAACAAAGAATTCGTTGGGAAAAGCGAAGGAGATTCTCTGGTCAATGCGACTTGTCGTGTCATTCTTTATACCCGCGATCTCTTGTTTGCTTCTTTCACCTCTATTCGCCTTCGCCGAGCACGATCCCTTTTCCGATCCATTCTACAACGATCCTCGGATTCCTCAGCAGGCATTCGCGAATTCCACAAGGATCCTGACCGGTTTCGACCTCGATCGCGAGAATTCGGGTTGGAGGGTGGGGGACCGAGCGCTCTTTGGCATTCTTTTGAAGACCAAGAGACATTTGGACGTTTGGCTGGTTTTAGTGGAGGTTCGGAGTGGTGTCTTGAAAAGTGGACAGTCCATCTCGGTTCCGAGAAGAATCGGTCCAGACAAGAAGTTTGATGCTCGTGAATGGGAAATCGGGATGAAAGGCATTGACGGAGTGGGCGGTCATGAGTTGAAGTCCGATTCCATCTGCCTTTCGATACAATTACTGGATCCAAGCGGAAAGGAGCTGAACCAGTCGTACGCCATGGCTCCAGAGGCGTTTCTAAGAAAAGGTTTCTTTTCGACGACGAAATCGGCGAATCGGGTGGCGGTATCCGTCGAATCCAGAGGATCCGCTCAACCCACCGACGAGGAAAAAGAAACCATTTCCAAGAGCATGGGACAAATTGTCGGTTCGCTTCTCGCGCTATTTGAAATCGTGGCGGACCAAAGGGATCTCAAACCCATCTTGAAGAAAGGGATGGATTTCCCATCGTTCCTCGATTTTCTCAAAGATTGGAGTCCCACTCTTTCGATGCATGCTCACTTTTCGGATGCGGTGACGGTTCCCTGGTCTCCTTCGCCTCGTCAATCGTCTCGCGACTCTCTGCTTCTTCCCGTGGATGTCGAGTTCAACGACTCAACATCGGGGATCTCGAGGATTCAGGTGGTGGACCCGACTCCTCCCCTCGACTTGTCCGCGGGTATCGTTTCGGTCGATCTGATCCATCCGAAAAAACCGGAGAACAAGACATTGGTTCGCTTGCTCGCGGCTAAGAGAGGGACCGGGACCCCTCGATAACTGTCATCGGTTGGTGTGGTCCAGGGAGAATTTCTTCCTTGCTCTCACATTCCAAAAGAGGCAGGATGGTCAATTGAAACACGATGGTGAGGAGGTTTCTTGGATGAACGGCAAAGCGCAGCGCAATTGTGTCACCGAGATCCGGTGGGAATCGGCCAAGGATTACCCTGATCCCTACAACCAAGTTGAATTGGATGTTGAGGTCACCAAGCCATCCGGAAAGACCCTGAAACAACCCGCATTCTGGGATGGCGGAAAAAACTGGATGGCAAGGGTGGCCATCGACGAAGTGGGTGGGGCGACCTACCGGACAGTTTGCTCGGACGCCGCGGATTCGGGATTGCATAACCAGACTGGGAAAATCGAGGTTTCCGAATACACCGGAGCGAAACCGCTCTTTCAAAAAGGTCGCCTCCAAATTTCCGAGGATAAGACCCACTTCGTCTACTCCAATGGCGATCCCTTTTTTTGGATCGGAGACACTTGGTGGATGGGGCTCTGCAACCGATTGGACTTTCCGAAGGGTTTTGAGACCCTGACCAAAGATCGCGTCGACAAGGGTTTCAATGTCGTACAAATTGTCGCGGGTCCCTACCCCGACATGGACTACGGCGACGAACGGGGAATGAACGAGGCGGGCCTCCCACTGTCCAAGGACTTCAAAAATACCCACCCCGAGTATTTCGACTTGGCGGATCTCAAGATCGAACACTTGGTCAAGTCGGGGTTGTCTCCCTGCATCGTCGGGATGTGGGGGTATTACCTCCCGCGAATCGGGGTGGAGGGGGCTAAGAGGTTCTGGCGCTATCTGATCGCCCGGTATGGCGCTTACCCGGTCCTTTGGTGCATCGCCGGGGAGGGGACTATGGCGTATTACCTCTCCCAGAATAAGGAAGAGGAATCGGCGTTCCAAAAGAAAGGTTGGACCGAAGTCGCAAAGTACATCCAAGAGGTCGACGGGTACAACACCCCGGTTAGCATCCATCCGACTCGGTATGGCCGTGAGCAGGTGGAGGACCCGAATGCCCTGGATTTTGAAATGCTCCAAACGGGCCATGGCGACCTGGAAAGTGTTTCCGCGACGGCGAAAACGGTTCAGACCGCCATTGAACGGGAACCGAAAATGCCGGTGGTCAACTCCGAGGTGAACTATGAAGGGATCATGGGGCGCACCTTCCAGAACACCGTCCGTTTGAGTTTTTATGCTTCGGTTTTCAATGGTGCGGTGGGGTTTACCTATGGCGCCAATGGGATTTGGCAGTTAAACACTCCCGATAAACCTTATGGACCCTCGCCGCATGGTCGCTGTTGGGGAAACACGCCTTGGCAAGAGGCCTACCAGCTTCCCGGATCTCGGGAGGTCGCACTCGGGGCCAAGTTGCTTTCGAAGTTTCCGTTCTGGGAAATGGAGCGGCATCCGGAGTGGGTCGATTACGACGCGGACAATCCCTACACCCCAACCGCTTACGGCATCAGTGAAATGCTTCGATTGATTTACACCCCGCTGCTGTGGAACCCTCCCAAGGTTTACAAGGTGGAGGACTCAGTCACCTATCGGGCCTCCTATTTCGACCCGATCTCGGGAGACTCGATCGATATCGGCAAGGTCATCGCGGATCAGGATGGCGTTTGGCAAACAGAGGTCCTCCCACCCGAAGTCCATGATTGGGTGATTGTAATGGAGGTGATGTAAAACATGCCTGAACAGAAGATTCCGACTCAAATCGATTTGCGACGAAGGACTTTCCTGAAGACAATGGGTCTCGCGGTGGGGTCAGGTTTCTTTTCGAGAGGTGTATGGGCGGAGGACAAGGCAGATCCATTCAACGCTTATCCTGACTCGGTCGTGAAATACCTCCGGAGAATTTACGACGAAGGGCAGGTAAAATTCTCCTATCGGGAGGATTACCCCGGAGGCTTCGAGGTCTGGCAGAAGGAGGCGAGAGAGGAACTCCGGAGGTTGATCGGCCTTGACCGAATCGTTTCGGATTGCGGAGATCATGAACCGAAGGTGGAGATGTCCGAGCCGGGCTCCGACCTGGGTGGATACACCCGACAGAAGGGGCTGATCGAGACCGAGCCGGATGTGCGAATTCCCTTCTGGCTCTTGCGCCCAGAAGGCGAGGGACCTTTTCCTCTCGCGATCCTTCCGCATGGGCATGATTCGATCGGGTTCGACACCTACGCCGGCGCGGCCCACGATGAGGAGCACCAGAAACGCATTACCGAGCGAAGGGCGGACGTGGCGGTGCAAGCGGTGCAACGTGGTTTCGTGGCAATTGCTCCGGCCACTCGTGGGCTATCGACGCCGGGCGTTCCCGATCTGTTGAAAAGACATGGCGACCGGGATTGCCGGAGCCAGCTTATTCACTGCCTGCTCGCGGGAAGGACCGCGATCGGGGAGCGGGTTTGGGATATGCAAAGGATCCTCGATTGGGCGATGACGCTCGAGGAAGCCGATTCCGAACGCGTGTTAATGATGGGCAATTCCGGTGGAGGCATGGTGACCCTGTACGCAAGCGCCTGCGACCGGCGTGTGAGCGTGGCGGTTCCAAGTTGTTCGTTCACCCTCTTGCATAGCCGGAATGGGTATATCTACCACTGCGACTGCAACCTCGTACCGGGAATGGCCGAGTGGGGAGACCTTTACGATGTCGCCGGATTGATTGCACCGAGACCTCTGCTCGCGGTCAATGGCCGGGAGGACACTCTGCATTCGGTCTCGGATATCGAGAAGGCGGCGGCTCGCGCGGAAGCGATCTATCGAGCCTCGGGTCATCCGGAAAATTTCGAATCGAAGTTCGGTGGGGGAGGACATCGGTTTTACCCGGAATTAATGTGGCCGTTTGTGATGAAGGCTATCTCTGCATAAGTGGGTATGATCATAAAACTCGCATTCTGGCTTCATCGAAGCAGGCCAATTCCTTTCAAGCCGGGTTACTAGATGCAGGCATGCGACCCCTCTGGGTGGAACTTGAAATTAGCGTTCAGGACGGTATATTCACCCCCCGTGTGGCGGTGTAGCTCAGTCGGTTAGAGCGGGGGTTTCATAAGCCCTGAGTCGGTGGTTCGAATCCACCCACCGCTACCACCCGAACTTTCCGAATCCGACCCACCTAGAGATTTCCCCCGCAATCGGCCCGCCGAAAGGGTAGGCTTAACTGGAATTGAACGAGCGATTCGTTGAAGCGAATCGGCGTTCCGACTAGGATCAATCCCGATGACTGACGTTCGTGAAAACTTTTCCGACCTGCTCCGGGATCTCCTTGAGGACGGTGACGATTTCAAAATTGTTGCTCACCTCGAGGGCGTCCACCCCGCCGACTTGGCCCTGGCACTGAGCCATCTCGATGCCGATGAGGCGCTCCGCGTTTTCCAACTTCTGGATGAGGAAGCCTCCTCGGAAATCCTCGCCGAAGCCGATGAGGACCTTCGGTCGCGGCTGACCGAGCGAATTCCGGATCAAGAACTGTCCGAACTCCTCGAGGAGATGGACCCCGATGACGCCGCCGACTTGGTCGGGGATATCGAGGACGCGGAACGGCAACAACGCATCCTGAGCCTGATGTCGGAGGTCGAGCGCGCCGAGGTCGAGGACCTGCTCTCCCACCATGAGGAGACGGCGGGCGGCATCATGACCTCCGAGTACCTGGCCTTTCCGGAGTCTTGGACGGTTCAGAACACTCGAACGTTTCTGGCGCAAGCTCCTCCCGAAACCCCTTTCACCATGGCCTACACGATTGACGATCACGGTCGATTCCTGGGCGGGTTTCCGATCCAGGAGCTGATCTGGCGTCCCGCGAACGAGCGGTTGGCCACCCTGACCGATAGGGAATTTCCCCGAGTCTCGGCGGACACCGACCAGGAGGAGGTGGCGAGGCTCTTTACCCGATACGACCTGATCTCGATCCCTGTGGTGGATGAGGACGGGAGGCTCGCCGGACGAATCACGGTCGATGACATTTTGGATGTGGTCAGCGAGGAGACCAGCGAGGACATGTTCCGGATGGCGGGATCGAGCGAGGACGAGTTGTTCACCCGCTCCGCATGGGGGGTCCTCAGGTTCCGCTTGCCGTGGCTTTTGGTGGCGCTTTTGGGAGGGATTGTCTGCGCCTTCATCCTCGGACGGTTCGAATATGAACTGTCACGATTCACTTACTTGGCCTTCTATCTTCCGGTCATCATGACCATGGGGGGGAACATCGGGAACCAATCCTCCACGTTGATCGTGCGAGGCATCGCCACTGGGCACCTGGACAGCGGTCGTATATTCAGGGTGATTTGGAAAGAGGTGCGGGTGGCGATTTTGATGGGAACCTTTTGCGGATTCCTCGTGGCGCTGTTCAGTTCGACTTTCGCTTTTTTGAAGGGGGACCCCACGGCGATCGGATTGATCGTGGGGTTGTCCATGACGGTGTCGATGATGATCGCGGGATTGTTCGCTTCGATTGTGCCGTTGACTTTTTCGAAACTGGGGATCGACCCGGCGGTGGCGTCGGGGCCGTTTATCACGATGTCAAACGATGGGTTGGGGATTATTGTTTATTTTACGATCACCCAGTTCTTCCATCCCTGGTTGATCGGAGGCTGACAAAATGAACCTGCCGTAGCAAGCCGCCCTCTCGCCACGGCAGGTATTAAGTGTCACCCCGAAGGGCGACACATTCAATTACACGGTTACGTACTCCTGCAGATCGTCGAACGACATCCCCAGGTCCATCTCTTCGTCGACCCACGTGTCGCTCTCCTCGCCGTCATCCAGCGAGGGTTTACTATCGGCTAGGAGCAACTCCACCACCGAATGCAGGATGTTGTAGGAAAAGGGTCGAATCAAAACCCGTATCCGGTCGCCAAACATTTCAAAGGGATAAAACGATCCGGCCTCGCCGAGGATGATGGCTTTCGCCTCGCCCGGGAGGATGTCTTCCAATTCCTCGAACGTCCATTCCGAATCGGTGATGATTTCTTCATCAAGGATGACCAAATCGAAATCATTATCGAGAAGGATATCGATCACTTCTTCGGCCGAATAACAGTGCTCGGCATTCCATCCGTAGTTGATCAGATGCGTTGAGAGGTCCGCCCCTTCGTTGTGATCGGTAACCCCGACCAGGATGTTCCAGTCGTAATCAGCCATGGCCGAACCTCCTTTCGAACCTTGATTTAATAATAGCGTATATTGAATACCGTTATTTGTCCAGAGTTTGCTTATCGCAAGCCTCCCCCCAAGGTCAAATTCTTCATAAATTTTCGTAAGTAATGATGGATCAGGAACTTACAAAATCCCACAAAACCGGTGGGATGCCATCCTTTAATAGTCCGAGCCTCTTTGACTCTCGGAACAGCTCTCGAGCCAATCATTCAGCCCCTTCTTCATGGCGCTTAGAATCTCGGGGTGATCCTCCGAAAGATCCTTTGACTCACTTGGATCCTTCAGGAGGTCGTAGAGTTCATAGTCATCTTCATTAGAGCCTTTGTAAATCTTGTACCGATTGTCCGAGAGGGCGAGTTGACCTTGGAAATCGAAAGCGATCGGCGATGGTCTGTCCTCTCTTTCGCCACGCAGAATTGGCAATAGGCTCACGCCATCGTAAGGACGGTTGGGAACGGGGAGCGGGAGATTCAAAGTATCGAGGATCGTCGGTAAATAATCACTGGTGACACACGCGGTGTCGATCGTTTGATGCTCCGGAAACGCTTCCGGCCACACCAGAAGTCCGGGCACGCGCACTCCGCCCTCGTACAGGCTTCCTTTCCGTCCCCGATAAGGTCCGGTTGTTCCTTGCTGACGGCCCCCAGGCTCCTTCCCAGGCCCGCCATTCTTTGCCGCGGGACCATTGTCGGAACAGAACCAGAGCATGGTATTGTCGCCAACTCCCAATGATTTCAATTCGCTCTGCAAACGTCCCAGTTGTTCGTCCATGGCGGTGATGCAGCCATAGTAGTGAGCGTGATCCTCATCCTGGTCTTTGTACATTTCGAGATAGGGCGGGCCCGCGACCACCGGATTGTGAGGCGTATGAAACCAGATCACCGCAAAAAAAGGTTTGTCGGCATCGACCGCCTTCCGGATGAAGGGGATCGCGCGATCCATAATGATCCGTGAATCGTCACCCATGAGATTCTCGGTCTCTTTGGTGTTGGGGCCGGTCCAGTAAAAAGTCCCGTAAGCGTTTCCCGATTCCTCGGGGTCGATCATCGGATCCCATGTCGGCACCTTTGCCTCGGTTGAGAAACAGACATCGAATCCGTTCTCCCAAGGCGGCGAATAGTGAGAAGCGTCTCCGGGTCTTCCTCGGTTGGAGTCTTTCTCTTTGGTGGTGAGGGTTCCGAGGTGCCACTTGCCGAAGTGGCCGGTTGTGTAGCCGTTCTGTTTGAGAATTTCGGCAAGTGTGATCTCTTCTTTCGGCATATGCCCGACATTGGCGTGAAAGATTCCATACCGGGAGGGATGTCTTCCTGTTAGGCAACTCCCACGTGTCGGCGAACAGACAGGCGCGGCCGAGTAGAATCGGTTAAACACAATTCCCTGTTCCGCCATCCGATCGAGATTGGGAGTCTTGAGCGCCGGGTGTCCATTGTATCCGGTGTCTCTCCAGCCGAGATCGTCCGCCATGCAGAGGATGATGTTAGGGCGGTTTTGGGAGTACGCCGAGGAAAATGCAAAATGGCCAAGAGCCAAGACAAAGATGATCCACAACGCGCGATTGTTCATGATGAGTGGTCGCCCTCCATCGAAGGTCCGACTATAGACCGCAGGAAAAGGCGATAACACCGGAGGTAGAAACGGTGGCGTTGTTGTTTTCCTGACTCAGTTCCGCTTCGCTCTCTTGCGAAATCGCAAGGGTCCCATTCGATTGGTTGAGTGAAACATCGTTCGCGTTGACCCCACTCGCGACAGTCAATCCGGAGAGATCCAAGCAGGTGACCGATCCAGATGTTTGACTGGCGAACAATCCCGAGGAATTCTCGCCCGAGGTCGAAAGATCGCCTCCCAAGATTTGGACAAAACCATTGAAGTCCAAAATGGAAACGGGAGCCGAGGGGCTGTTGGTTCCTATCGCGGAGTCGAAGAATATCTGACCGCTCGCGAAAGAGAGGTCGATGGCCCGTTCGCCCATGGTCGACACCTCGCATTGACCCGTTTCCGGTAAATTCAGAAACCCCGCCTCACGAACTCGGAATCCCGTTCCGCCCTGAGTTGCGATGTCGAGGTTCTCGAAAGTGACATCGACAATCTCGCCTGCGGTCTGGGAGCCGGAGATGTCGACTCCATTACCGCCGCTCGGATTGTCGATCGCAACATCCGCGAATGTGAATTGCCCGGAGGATCCCTTGATATCAATGCCCGAGTCGCCGCCCTGAAGGTCGACCGGACAGAGGAAGCGATAGAACCCATTCGCTCCATCGAACTGCATACCCGTGCCGGTGGTCGACCGAATGATGCTTTCGGAGGAGGAGGCCACAGTCACACTTCCAAGGTGGTCGAAGTCGATTTGAAACAAGGGGGCGCCCGAGTTTTGAGTCAGATCGATCGTGTCGAAAGTCAGATTGGCGGAACCGCCCTGGACACTCACCATCGCTTGAGGAAAAAGAGCTCCGGGCATTTGTACGGCCTTGAAGCGATCGAAGTGGATGTCGCCGGTGGAGTTGCTTCGAACCGAAACGCCGGCCCTCGTTCCGGTGAACTGAATATCCGAATGGAACAGATATCGGCCATTCGCCCCGGAAAACGAGAGGCTGCTTCCAACGATTTCCACCGTCTCGCCAAATGTTGCGTCTCCCGAATGGGAAGTGAAACTTGCCACAGGGCCCTCGCGTTGGAGCCGGGTCTCCCCGCTCACGACGATATTCGCCGATCCCCCTCGGACCTGGAGAGCGGGGTCGGACGGTTCATTCACCATGGAATCCTGGATGGCAAAGACTCCTTCGCAATCGCGAATTTCGATACCGCGTCCTGTCCCAGCGATGGACACGCGACGTATTTCGAAGGTCCCGGAGGGGGTGTCCATGAAAAAGATTCCCGCCGGATCGCCGCCGGACCGAGTGATCGTGACATCCTGGACGACCGCTCCAACCACACTCACTCCAGAAATGCCATCCTCGCCATCCAAGTCAATCGTGATTCCGCGAACTTGGCAGTCATTCGCGAGAGTGACAACATCGGTCCCGGATCCGATGTTGTTCAGAGTTGGAATTTGTTCGGGGGAGCCCTCGACCAGCGTCTGATTGTTCACTACGAGATCGACACCCTGACCGACAAGTTGTTGGTTCGCCTCCAGCTCAACCCTAACGGTGTAAGGGGCGTTGCCTTGGAGGACATAGAGAAGATCGCCGGGGGCATCGGCATCGCCCGTCCCGTCCGGGGCGTTCACTGGCGCGAACGAGTTGAATGGATTGGCCAGGGTCCCATCTCCATTGGTGGGTCGGGAGTTGTCGATGAACCAAATCCCGCCGGGTCCAGTTTCGCAATCCCCGCTCAAGAGACAGAGAAGATCGGGGGGAGTAAAGTCTTCGGTGTCCGTTCCCAAAGGGACATCGGTTTGAGTCCAATAGATCGCGAATTGGAAGAGGTCCACGGGCGTGGGTGGCGATGAGGTGGAGACCTGACAATAGAAGAGTGAAATCCAACACAGGATGAAACTAAGGCGAGTATTTTTCAACATGGACGGTTTCCTCACTATCGGTTGAGAAGAATAGTGGTTTTCGAAACGCACTCTCACGCTCCTCAAAGGAAGGGAGAAGGGGAGAAGAATGAATGGTTTAGGCCCCGAGTGTCAAGCCGAAATTTCAGGAAATTTCAGGGATTTCAATTCCCGCCGGTCTCTTCCAAGAGTTGAGCCAGTCTTTCCTTAAGGTTCTTCAACTCCTCTTGATGATCGGGAGAGTAGATCAAATTTGTCATCTCCATGGGGTCGTTCTTCAAATCGTACAACTCGTCCATCCCTTCCAGATTTGGATAATGGATGTACTTGGAATTCCTGGTTCGAACCGCTTTCCATTCCGCGTGTTTGGGGGAGATTTTTTCCAGGTAGTATTCGCCGAGGAAGGAATCGCGAATATCCGCTTCGGGATCTTGTAGTGCGGGAAGCAGCGATTTTCCATGGATCGGGATGGGCGACTCGACTCCGGTCAGGTCGTATAGGGTGGGCGCGATATCGATGTTAAGCGCCATCTGTCCGCGATGGCCCCCGGGCTCAATCACTTTGGGGTATCGCATCAGGAGGGGGATGCGAAGGGATTCCTCATACGCCACCCGTTTGTTTCGGAACTCACCGTGTTCCCCGAAGAGGAAACCGTTGTCGCTTGTGAAGATGATTAGCGTGTTGTCCAATTCTCCCTTCTCTTCAAGGACATCGAAGATTTGACCAACACCATCATCGACCGAGGCGAGGCACCGCAGGTGGTCGAGAAAAATCGCATCCTTGGTGTCGGGTCGACCATAGCGCGGTTCGGCTGGTTCGGGGGTCGCGCCAAGGAGGGTGAGTTTGTCGACTGGAGGGACCTCTCGGCGAAGCGCGGGTTTGCCGGAGAGATCGTCATCGGCGCTGGGCGGCGGAGTGTAGTGCTGATCGGAATAGAGGTCCGAATGACGCTCGGCGGGGATGAAGGGCAGGTGGACCGCCTTATGCGAGAGATACAGAAGGAAGGGTTTCTCGTGATCCTTCTTCAGGAAATCAAGGGTCCACTGGTTGAGGAGATCGGTCATGTACCCATCGCATTGCTTTCTCTCGCCATCGATGTTGACGACTGGATCGAGAAAGAGCCCCTGACCGACAAAACTGATCCAATGATCGAAACCGGGACGGCGGGTGTCGTCATGGCCCATGTGCCATTTGCCGATGAAGGCGGTTTCGTAACCGGCCTTTCTGAGCATCATCGGGAAGGTGACCAGTTTGTGGCTGATGAACCCGAGACCGTTTCGGTCGTTGTTGATGACTCGGTGAGTGTGCGGATATTGCCCGGTCAGGAAACTGGCGCGACTCGGGGAGCAGAGGGGCGTACAGACAAAAGCGTTGTCGAAGATCACCCCCTCTTTTCCAATCCGATCGATATTGGGTGTTTGAACAAAGGGGTGACCGGTGATCCCCAGTTGATCCCAACGCATGTCATCGACCAGAATGAAAATGATGTTGGGTTTTTGAGGCGATTGTGCATTCGAGGCAATCGCGATCGAGGTGAAAAGGGTCAGGGAGACAATCGCAAACAGGGTGCGGTTTGTCATTTTGAATCTCTTCATATTCTTCATTGCTTTCTCTCCAGAATTGCGAATAGTGGAAGATGGTCCGAGGCTTTCAGAGTTCGACGGTTCCGGATAGTCCGGACCTCTTTCGTCCGAAAGTGCGAAGAGGTGAAGATGTGGTCGATTCGAGACACGGGATACCGCGCCGGAAAGCTTTTGTGTGGGGTGTGCCCCTCTAGGACGGATTGAACATCCACCAAAACCTCGGCCAAGGCCTGATAGGGCCGGGTCCGCGGGTTGAAATTGAAGTCCCCCATCATCAGGACAGGTCCGGATGTGCGGGAATCTCCAAGCCATTCCTCCCCGATCAATGCCTGAGCCTGGCGCAATCGTTCCTGGCGATTGAGGCCGAGGTGTGTGTTGAAGATTTGAATGGATTCCCCGCCGATATCGACGCGCGCCCAAATGGCGCCTCGTCGTTCCAACTTCTTGCGCCCCTCGAGTGTGGGCAGGGGGCCGGCTTTGACCAGGTGGAGCGGGTGACGACTCAGGATGGCGTTGCCATAATCTCCTTCTTCGATCTCGATGGAGGGGTGAAAGTGCAATTCCATCTCGAGGTGTCGCGCGATCTCCACCGCTTGGTCCACACCCCCCGATCGTTCAATCCCCCGGTCGAGTTCCTGAAGAGCGATGATGTCCGGATCGAGTTCGGTCAGGATCTCGGCGATTCGAGTGGGGTGCCTCTTCCCATCCGATCCAAGGCAACTGTGAACATTGTAGGTGACCACCCGGAGGATATCCCTGTCCGTCGATCGATCGCGGGACCGAGCGCGACTCCTTTCTTGGTCTGGATGGAGGAGGTTCCGAACCTTCTCATGAAGATCGAGGGGGCGGAGATAATTACGGTCGGACGGCAGTTCGGAGGCCTCTTGGGGCAGCAGCGCGAAACCATGGGTTTCATTCGGCCCAGGCCCGGCATGGGCGCCGTTCTCCAAGGGAAAACTTACAGGCTCCCCGCCAAGTTTCCATCCGCCCAAAACCAAGTCGCCTGCGAAGGGGCTGTAGCAAAGACGCACCAGATCCTCGGAGAGCGAATCGACAAAACAGGCGTCCGGACCAAGAAACCGCTCAATTTGATCTGGAAGAAGATAGGACGATTCGCTCGTGACCGCGCGGACTTTGCCATCGCCCGTCTTGAAGTAGACTGTTGGGACCGACACCTCTTGCACAAGACGAATCGCGAAATTCTCGAGATCGGACTCATCGAATTCACGATTGAGGTAAACATGACCGACAGGACCCATGGCGCGAACGGTCATCCGATTTTCCTCGGGCTCCTCCCCGTTGAGACCATTCCTCAGTAGACGGTCCACCCATCTCGAGCCCAGAAAGGATCCACGATGGGTTTGGATTCCGCGGTGTTCCGAGATGTGAACACGCTCCCGATCGAAGACCTCCTCAAAAACTTCCGCGACGCTCTCTTGGATCGTTCTTCCCGCGATGTGGGGATAGGGAGTTGTGTGCTCCTGGCCGTGGTCGGAATAAAGCCACAGCCGGTAATCCCGGTTGGGGGAACGGTCGGCCTCTCGTGCGATGCGAGCAATGGCGTTGTCGATTCCTCGCAGTGTCCATCGGGCGAACTTTGAATCGGGCCCGCGACGGTGCGCCTGTTCGTCATAGCCCAGGAAGTTGGCTTGGATGATCGGCAACCCTCGTGTGGCGTCCATCCCGGCGCCGATAGCGATCAACTCTCGGTAGAGAATGCAGATGGCGACTCGGACCGGCACGAATTTGAGCTCGCTCCAGAGACTGAACCCCGAAACCGCGCCTCGGAAGAAATCGAAAACCGCGAGAGGAAATTCGATTGCCAAGAGGATCAGGCAACGCAGCAAAGAGTAAGCGTTAAAAAGAAGCCATGCCGGAAGTTTCCAGAGACTGCGCGGATCGAGAAACTGGGAAACCCCCATCCTCGATGCGCAGTAATGGGGTTCATCGGCACCGCCTGTGTAAATGTTGGAAAACGCCGACCCTCCCTTGAAGAGTGGCTTGCCCTCCTCCTCCAGGCGTTCTTGAATCATCTTCGCACTTTCAGGTTCGTACATCTTGAAGGGGCGTCCGGTCTTCTTATCGATAAAAGCGAAAGCCGGAACGGCGCATTTCACTCCATAGAAGATTTCAGCCTGAACCGCGGGAGTGCTGGAGGGGATGCCGGAATAGTGATCGAGGATTTTGTAACCTTCGCGGTCGACTAAGCTTTTTAGGAAAGGCATCCGACCTTCCTCTAGGTTCCGAAGGAGTTCTTTTTTCGAGAGACCATCAATCTGGATAAAGATCAGGCCAGTATGGGTTTCGGTTCCCTCGGAACGTTCAAGCCCATAAAGGGAGACCAGCCATTCGCTCTTTCGAAAGAAACGGCGAATGTTGCGGAGAGTTGCGGAGAGAGAAAGCGACATCTTTTATTCGGTCTTAATCCAATCGAACAGGTTGTCGTTGTCCTGGTCAAGGGGCAGAGGATCCTCGAGATCGGGAACGCCATCGTGGTCACGGTCGGGAGCCGGCCCCATCTCCGGTTGCTTGAGCGGAAGATTCTCGACCCGGTCCCACCAAGCACGGATAAAATCACCGCGAGTCATCTCACCCTCCGGGGGCGAGAGTGACTCCTGAGTTTGAACGGTGGACCGAGTTTGTGCGATGACCCTATCTTTCCATTCGGAGGCGGCAGTTTCATCCGGTTTGAACTCATACTCGGTTGGTTGAATGGGAATGGCTTGGCGGGCGGCCAAACGGTTGATCGCCACAAACGCCGGGTGACTTGTCGCGACATCCTTGAACGGCCACAGGACAACAGGCGAGGCATTCAGATCGTCATGGCAAAGACCGGCGCGGACTTCCTCGATCTTTTTGAGATCGTATGGGATCGCCCTGGGTTGAATCCGACCCTTCAGCGCCACCGCCGCGACCGCCCCGCAGGCCTGGCCGACCGCCATGCAGTGATCGTGGAGTCGGATCGCGGAGCTGACAATGCTGCTGTACCCAAGGTTTTTCTCAGCGGCCAAGAGGCCATCCGTCGATTCGGGTATCAGGCTCCGAATCGGAAAATTGGCGCGGCCACTGTAAGGGGCTCCCCAATTCCTCAGTTTGCGAAATTTTGGTTGCCAAGGACCCAAGGCGTCATCGTCGAGGAATTCGCGGCGGGTCGGGTGGAAATCGTATTCGAACTGCCAACAAGCCACGCCATCGTGGTGCATCACCTTCGCGAAGTTTCGGCTCTCTCCCTCCACTCCCAAGGTGTCCTGTTGTTTCATCATGTACATCGCCTTAAGCCGGAGCGACTCGCGAACATAGGGTTTCCAGGGTAGACAATCCTTCGTGCCGAATTCATCGGTCAGTCGGAATCGACGAAACGAATGGGTCTTGTCCTCGAGTCGATCATGGAGTTCGGTTTGCAACCAATACAGCGAGCCGAGCGATTGGAGTTTGGCGTTTTCAAAAATGATTTGACGCTGTTCGCGGGTCATCTCGACAATATTCTTTTTCGAGGCGCCCGGTTCGATGGCCTCCAATGCCTCGGCCACCTGTTTGGGTAGAACATCGAAGGGGTAATCCTGAATGGGGGTGCAGAGGAGGATCACATCGGGATGATGGACTCCCTCCAGATTGTAATGATCGATCACTCGACGGCTGGTGTAGAAGTAATCGTGATCGCGCGGGTAAGGGGAAGTGTCATAGACGCGAGGATCGTACCCCGCCGGTTTCGGAATCGCATGCTCCTCGGAGGTTTCGACAATCACCATGGTGTAGGTGACCGGATTCATATCCGTAATCGGATACGCCTCACGGCTTTCCGGCGCTTCGGGCTCGCCATACTTGCTCTTGAGGTCGGGACCGAACTCGTAAGCGGCGCCCGAGAGTTTGATCACCTCTCCCCATTCCGTGGCGTCGATGGTGAGACGCGCTTCGATGGTCATTTCCTGGCTGGGATCTTCAGTGGAACGAAAAAGGACACCCTTCACCGTGTCACCTTCGGCTGATTTCAACACTTCAATCGGATAGTAGTTGACGAGGATTTCGATCTGTCCGGTGTCCACATAGGGTTGGATCATTTCATGGAAGACCTGGTTTCCATCCGCCGGACAAACCGTGGTGTTGACCCGCGTGTTGCCTGGGCGCGGATGACCATACTTCTTTTCATTGAGGCGGTGGATACGGTCGACAGTCTCCTTGAAGAGACCGCTTCGAGGGATGGGAACCTGATGTCGGACTCCAGGCGCGAGACCGGTTGTGTTGGAATTCTCGTCGACCGCGCAAAGGGCCTCGGCCGAGAACTGCCCGCCCAGCCATTCGATGTCGTTCACCAGGACAATGTTCGGAATTCCCATCCTCGCGGCTTGAATGGCGGCGGCGCATCCCCCTTCCGTCCCGCCAACCACAAGGAGATCGGCATCAGACTGGGCCGAGGGCAACGCGCCAAAACTCGCCACCAGGATGATGCAAAGAGTCAGTCGAGTGAACATGAGAAACCTAAAACCAGCAAAGAAGCGTCCCGGAGCATATGCTCCGGGACGCGCGCGATTTCTGGTTGTGGGTTGTGGATGAGGCCTTAGGATTTTGGATAATCCTGATTGGCCTCGAGATCCTCTTGGGTGGGGGTCTCGGTCACGACCCCTTGTTCCGGAACCTCACCCCCCGCGATCCAGACAAAAGCGTTGAGGACCAATTTGCGGAACTCGTCATTCCCCCAGTTGTTGTGGAAGTGGCCGCCCGTGAAGCCAAAGCCTCGACCGCCATCGGGACGCTCGCAAACCCACGCCACCACCTGCGGAACCTTTTCGGCCACCGCCTTGCGCACAGCGGGATTTCCGCTGTGTGGACCATCCGGACGCGAGAGCGTTTCCTCGGTCGGAACATCCATCAGGATGGGGGTGACCTTATCCATGTCCTGACGAAAACGCATGTGGTAGTACCACTCATCCTGAATCGAGAAGGGCTCGATTCCACGGGTGACAGGGTGCTTGGGGATCTCCTCGAAACTAGGCCTCCAGTGAGGGTTCACCGACCACTCGGTCTCGAAATACCCTCCCAACCAATCCAGAAAAGCTTTGCCCGGATCGCCCTTGGGAATTTCGACCGCGTAATGGAGACAGGCCAACCCGACCCCGCGCTTCATCACCTTATCGAATTCCTTGAGGTGCTTGAGCAGCAGATGCCCACCGCCACCATCGCAGTAGACCACAATCGCATCGGCGTTATCGAAGGCGGTCGGATCTTTCGGATAACCGTTGTCGCGATAGACCGTGGTGAGGATCTGATCGCCGACACTCTCCTCGAGTGCGCTGGCGAGAAGCAGACAACCGGCGTTGTGCTCGTGCTGACCATAACCATGACTGGGGGAGCCGGCGACAAAGACGACCTTCTTCTTGTCCCCGAGCGGTAGACGTTTCAGGCGAATGTTCTTCACCCAAATCTGCATCGGAGGGCCGGCATGGACTTGGAGTGCGAGAACCCCCTTTCGCCGGGATTTCTCGGTCCCTTTGTCGATCACTTCGGAGGTTTTGACTCCATTGATCATGTGGATGAGATGGTTGCCCTTGGCGATGATATGGTAATCGTTCCAGTCCTCCTTCTTGATGTGGCTCTGGATTTCCGCACTGTCGCCAAAGGTTTCAAGGACCTTGTTCTGTTTCGGATCGTCATAGACCTCGACCTTCTGACCCCGGTTGGCCAGGATGCCTCGGCCCTTTTCCTCGTAGTTGATGCCGGAGTAGGTGTCACCCGCCTCGAAGTCCGCCTGGTAGCCCTTGGCGACGAAATCATCGAGTTCCTCGGAGCGATACTGGATGCCGGAGTTTCCGCCGACAATCTTGTATTCGAGTTTCAGTTCGAAATCATCCAGTTCCCCATCGCGCCAAAAACAAAACGTGTTGTGGTCGGTGGGATTGGATTCGGTGGTCTGGCCCACAATCGAGCCATCCTCGACTCGCCAGAATTTGGGGTTCCCCTCCCAACCCTCCAGGTTTTCGCCATTGAAGATGGAGACAAAACCCTCATCATCTGCGGAAGCCGCAAAGGGGCAAAGTGTCAGTGCGACAAGGAACAAAATCGAAAACAACTGCGTGAGTTTCATGGTCACAACCTCGAGACATAGAAATGAAAAAGTGGGTCATTATCCTTGAAGCGGCGGGAGGGAGCAACCCGGCGTTTGAATCCGAACGTGACGCGGGATGGCAGCGAAGAAAAACACTACTGAAGCTTTGCTAAGTGTCATTTCGACGTTAGGAGAAATCTGTCGGGGCGGAAAGATGAGATCTTTCCGCCAAACGAGTCGGGGGGAAGAGACCACTGCCGGAAAAGTCCCCCATTTAGATTGGAGTGGCCACTCCAATCAGATTTCTCCTAACGTCGAAATGACACCCGTGGAGTCTTATGGAAATTTAATAATTATTGCATTTATGAATGGTTGATGAGTCCGCAACTCGCACAATTCCAATGCCAAGCGCGACGTGGTAGAAAGGGGATATGCAGACACCCAAACGGAATTTCTTTAAAACCGGCATCATCCATTTCATGGCCTTTCCCGAGACGATCGGAGGCGAAGGCCCGGTGGTTGAGACAGTCAAGCGGATTGTGACCGATGACTACTTCGACGCTATCTCGGTCTCTTGGATCAAGGATTCGGGGGCGCGGAGGGATGTCGGCAAGATGTTCGCGCAGTCCCAGATGACGGTCGCCTACGGGGCGCATCCGCGGCTCCTTTCCCAGGGGTTGAACCTCAACCATCTGGAGAAGGCGGAACGAGTGAAAGCGTTGGCGACCCTCAAGGAAGGTGTCGATGAGGCGCTTGAAATTGGCGCGAGCAGTTTTGTTTTCCTTTCGGGCAAATGGGAGGAGGCGACCCAGGAAGATTCCTACAAGGCCTTGGTGGAATCGACTCTTGAGTTGTGCGAGTACGCGAAATCTCAGGGCGACCTCGAAATGGTCCACGAGAATTTCGATCAAGATATCGACAAGGCGAGCCTGATAGGCCCGACTCCCCTGGCGGTCCGATACGCCGAGGAGGTGCGAAAATCCTTCCCCGGTTTCGGTCTGTTGGTTGACCTTTCGCACATCCCTCTGATCGGAGAAAGCCCGAGGGAGGCGCTTCTTCCGGTGAAGGATCTGCTGGCGACTGTCGACATCGGCAACTGTGTGAAAGCCGATCCCTCGCTCCCCCGTTACGGCGACACCCACCCCTGTTTCGGTTACCCGAACGGCGAGAACGATGTCCCCGAACTGGTTGAGTTCCTCCAAGTCCTTCTCGACATCCGTTTCCTGAACGAGAACAATCCCCCGGTGGTCAGTTTCGAGGTCCGCCCGGGAGAGGGCGAGGACTCCGAGGTCACCATCGCCAACTCGAAACGGACTCTGAACGCGGCCTGGGCGCGGGTGGATTGAGCCAGCCACCCCGGATCACAGTCGAAACACAGCATTTCACCCGGAACGAATCAAAACTGAAGAATCGTCCGGAAAATATAGTGCGAACAGAAACCGATCGTGCCGAATAAGACGGCTAGGAAGAACAGCAAGGCCCCCGCCATGGCGAGATCTAGAGAACTGTGCGGATGGATTCTCATGGATCGACCTCCTTTGAGACGGATGAGGTGTGAGAGAAGGCTGGCCCCTTAGGCGAGAAACATCCTCCCATCATATATGACATACAAGCCAAACGGGAACTTTGTGACAGATTTTTATCGTTAGGGCAAAATTTTTTCCAATTCGTAGGCAGGTTTCTCATAGGAGGGCCATCCGGGAGGCTGTCCCTCCTCCTGCTAAAAGAGCCGCCAGGTGGCTCCTATTCCCCTGGTGCTGGAACGTGGCTCCGCCTCGTTCCGGAGGGAAGTCTAATTCCTACCCGATAGGGTCTGTGGTGGGATCATGGTCCCGAAACCTTGTCCCAATCGGATTGAAGGATCACTAGATCCTCGGGTCCAACCTCGACATCCCCATCGATGTCACTGGAGAAAAGGGAATTCAAAGGCTCCCCATGTAATCTTCCAGGACGGTCGTTTCCATCAAGTCTTCCATCAAGCCTGTGTCCGTTCCGGAGTCGATGCACGAACCTCGTTGCAGATGGTAGTATTCTCGGTTCACAAACTTGGATTTGCATCTATATTTCCTCCTGATACCCTTCGATAGGAGTAAGTCACATCCGCAGGTCAAATGTAAAACTTCGAGAAATGCAGTTCAGAAATTTCGGCGATTCCGACCAACGATGCGATAGTCATCAAACTGCCGGGGAACACCATCAAGCCGCCTTAACGAGAGGTCTTGAGGTGGTGATGGAGGTTGACAATTCCTTTCAAAATTCATCCCCCTCCTCTTCGGGTACCGACCGTTCTTCCTGAAAGGATGTTGGCATTCTGTCAAACAGGCACCGTCGTGGTGAGTTGATCCGGCGATCCCCGCCTTCACGGTTCCGGCTATTCCTGTAGAATGAACAGGCGATTGTTTGACTGCGAGAGGAAATACCTTCACCTCCACCAACGTTATCTGAAAAACTGGGGTTGTTACAAGCAAGGATTCCTGAATTGGAGCTCCATCGTATGCTCCATGAAACGACAAAACCAGACTCCGATTCACAGCCGTACGAAGGTATAATTTAATTTCAATTCACGCATAAACCCAGACGCAGATGAATAGTGATGAGATTCCAGTGTTGTATTCTTGTTCTCTAATTGAACGAACATTTGATCCTTAGCGACGCCAGAACCGTTCTAGCCTGTACTTAACGTTTCCCGTATGCTGGAATGACTATGAATGGTTCCTTGCCGACTTGCGTCCAAAATTGAGTTAAATACCAGATCACGATTGCATTGAATCTCTTCTTAAAAACCGCCTATGGGTTATGGATGAAGTCAGAGGTTTTCGCACCGTTACATCATCTCCGGTGGTAGGTACATCTGTCAATATCCTTGAACGCGTTTCCCACGTCTCCTCACCATCGCCGTGACATGGACAATCGTTGGGATATCAATTGGATCGTCAAAAACAGTATTACGGATGTAATGATTAGTCTCATGGTGCACCTTCTGCCGGGCATGATGTTGTCATTAGCGGTCTCCTCACCGCTCTCATCGGGTTGGTGAACTCGGAACCAGAGACCAAAGTCGCCTTCACTTCCAGTCCCACTATCAGATCGTCCGTTTGGTCCTGCACGAAAATTGACCATTACGGGTCTCAAATGAATCACGAACCGCCGACCTTCAATCTTGAGAATAAAGGATCGCCAGGTCCACCTTCCCGCTCCGTCGATGTCACTGCGGAGTTGAATCAAGGCTCCCATGCGTGAATCGCCACAGGACGGTCGTTTCCGTCAAAATCGTGGTCGCCAGTCCGTTCCGGAGTCGATACAGGGCGAACCTCTTGCATGGTAGTCGCCATTCTCTGGTTGCAAATCTTGGATTGCATCTATTTCCTCTCCTGGATACCGTTTTTCGATCAAGGAGGTCATCCAGTGTCCAGTGTGAAAAATATGGAAATCCTTCGAGACAAAGATGCAGTTCAGAAATTAGCGATTCCCCGAATTCCGACGCCACATGCCAAAATAGTATATCAATATCCATCATGAATTCTGGGCACATCCTCGAAGTCGGTCCTTCAACGACGATGCTCTTGACGGCTGATTGTCCACAAACAGTGAGCGACAATCGATCTTTTCGAAGATTGCAGACCTCCTTGCGGACAAACCGACGCCCGTTTGCTTTTCTTCTTTGTTTAAGGGCGGAATGTTGGTGTTCCTGTCAAACACACCCGATGGTAGGTCGAGTTCGAGGCATGAAATCCTCACAGCATCCTCCATCATTTTCCGAGACAGACCTATACCACAGCACTTGAGAGGCAATACTCAAATACATGTGGCCGACAGATATGATCTAAGATAGATCCCCAATTCAAACCGTTGTCTCCATTGTCAATTGGGAGGACAATTATTCGATTAAATGCGCCTGAGCCATGGATATGTTGCTATAAAACGTCACGAGCAATATCGAAGTTCCACAAAATCCTGCCCTGGCGCATTTGATGAAAGGCTCGATGGTAATCGATGCCTATCAATATAAACCCGCCTCCTCTGTTGCCACCTCTCCGTTTCATATTCACCTTCGCAGAGGTCGGAATGGAACGCATTGATTCCTGGATCCGTCGTTGCAAGACCGTTTGAACCGCCTCGAGGTTTTCACTGTGACAGGACTCCAATCGATTGCCATCAATGATGGTTGGCTTTACTTCCAGTTTCCTCTTCCCTTTCTGCGGATTGCCCGCAATCCCCAAGGATCGTGATTGACGCACAACTTGGAGATTCTCGGTATACGTTCCACTTGCCATCCAAATCTCATCCTCGGTGGATGAAGCGACGATCGCTTCGCCGAGGGTGGGGAAGGCGGTTGGCCAGGTGAGGCCATCGGCGCCCGAGCCTCCGGGGGAGACATGCAGAGTGGCGGCTTGGGTGGGGAGGCATAGGGCTACGAGGAGGATAATTGTTCGATGGGGCACCATCATTTCTTAAGTTTAGAATATCTAGATGGGAGCGTCAATTGGAATTTGGCAGGGGGCGATCGGGGCCGCGTCGGGGTGAACCCCGACGAGGCTATTCCCCAATACAATAAAGATGTTCCGCTGTCCGGATGAACAACTGCCCATCGGTCACCGAGATGGTCGAGCGGCAGAGTCCCTCACCCATCTCGACTTCGTTGAGGACCTCGAATTCGTCTCCGGTTCCAAGCACCACACGGTGTGACCCTGCTCGTTGATCATGTAGATTTTGTCATCCGCTCCGGTTGGGAGGCGCGGTAGACCGCTTTGCCGCCGAGACGACCGCGCCAAGGACCTCGCCGGTCTTCGGTTCGAGCTTGGTCACAAACCGTCCATCGCCATCGAGAACATACATCTTGTCCTTGTAGATGAGCGGAACCGCGACATCCGTGGTCTTGTCCTCCAACTTCCAGACCACCCAGTCATCGCTCAGTTTGCCGTTCCCTCCCGCCTTGATCGCGAAGATCGGTTCCTGCTTGGGCGCGAACGCATACACCAGACCATCGTAGGAGAGAGGGGAGGGAACCATTCTCCAGTGGCCGATATGCTCTGGGTTCCAGGACCCCCAGCGCCAGAATTCCTTTCCGGTCTCCGGATCGTGTCCGGAGATGCAATCGCCGCCCAGAATCAGGATTTCCTTGCGCCCGTCATGCTCGAATGGCATCGGGGTCGAATACGCCTCCCGAGATTCGTCCCAGGCATCGGTCGGTCGGTCATGTTTCCAAAGATACTCGCCGGTGTTGGGATCCATGCACAAGAAATACGAGTGCTCGGGGTGTCGTTCCTCCTTTGTGGGTCCGGGATTGCCTTTGTCCCTTTGCAGAACTTGGATATAGAGTTTCCCATCATCAAGGAGAGGACTGGCGTGATAACCGAAGTTGTACTGGAACCGTCCGTAATCCTGCTGGTGGTTTTTTTGCCAGAGAATGTTTCCATCAAAATCGAGAGCCGCGATATCTCCCGTGCCGAAAGAGAAGATCACCTTTTCCCCATCGGTCACTGGGGAGGGCGAGGCCAAGTTCTTTCCGCGTCCCTCGTCGGAGAAACCAATCCCCAGTGTCTTTGTCCAGAGAATCTTCCCCGTGTTCCGGTCGATGCAAACACCCTCGAGATCGAAAGTCCGGTTGTTCAGTGAGGTGGCGAAGACTTTATCTTCCCAGATGATGGGGGTGGCGCCGCTCGCTCCAGGAAGCGGAGTGACCCACTTCACATTCTCCTCCTTCGACCATTCGGTCGGCAGGTTCTTGGCCTCGGATGAGCCATTAAAATGGGGACCCCGCCACTGAGCCCAATTCGGACCCGCCCAGCTCAGGTCGGCAGTAACAGCGATTAGGAAAACAATGCAGATAAATTGCCTAAGAACCATTCACTTCACCCCACACTTTTGGAATTTTAAAATCCTCCGGCATGGCCCCCATGCCGTTCTTTTCAATAACTGCTTCACCGCGATATTTGAAGAGGGATTTGGTCAATTCGGCAGATTTATCAGGATTCTTGTCTGAAAGATCCGTCTCTTCCTTTGGGTCGACTGTGATGTGGAAGAGTTCGGATTGTTCGATTTCGCCATCCGGATCGAAATGAACAACCAGTTTCCATTCACCCTTCCTAATGGCGCCTCTCTTCGAGTTGATATTGTGAAGGATTTCGCGCTCGGCGGAAGGCCCCTTCTCGAAGAATTCGCCCGATTGGTCGATTCCATCCAATGGAAGACAACCCTCGAGACTTCCTCCCGCAATGTTTGCCAGGGTCGGAAGTAGATCGGTTATGTGAAAAAGATTGTTGTTCTGCTCTCCTTCCTCAATTGTTTCAGGCCACACCACGAGAGTCGGAACACGAATCCCCCCTTCATAGAGCGTTCCCTTACGGCCCCGAAGTCCCCCCATACTCGAACCGGACCCCGGAACGCCTCCGTTGTCGCTCGTGAACAAAAGGAGAGTGTTCTCCCAGAGTCCGTTCTCTTTGAGGGCTCTCTCGATGCGCCCGATTTGGTGATCGAGGCACTCAACCATTGCGAAATATTTGCGATGGTTCTCGTTTTCGATAGGGGAGTATTTTTCGATCCACGCTTCGGGAGCTTGGAGAGGGGTGTGCGGTGCGTTGAAGGGTACGTACAGAAAGAGAGGTTTACTTGCGTCATGGGTTTCGATGATACCGACCGCTTCATCGCCAAGGAGTTCCGTGGTGTATCCCGCTCCGGTGTCCGTGGCTTCGTCACGGTGCCAGTCGAGGCCGCCGTTACGCTCGTGGGTGAAGTAATCGATCATTCCCAGGTAGTGACCATAGTGATGGTCGAATCCACGGCGCGTCGGCAGATACTCCGGTTCGAACTGCCCGAGATGCCACTTCCCGACAATGTGCGTTTGATAACCCACTACTTTCAAGATTTCCGGGAGTAGGCGCTCGTTGAGGGGAAGACCATAGTCGGCCCAGGGACGAACCACCCCAATTTGGAGACCGTACCGCATGGGATAACGGCCGGTCATCACGGCGCGTGTCGGAGAACAGACCGGGTAGACATAAAACTGAGTCAGTTCGGCGCCTTGTTTGGCTAGCGAATCCAAGGCCGGCGTTTTGATCTGACTCCCATGAAATCCAACATCCCCCCATCCCAGGTCATCTGCCAGGAGAATGACAATATTCGGTTGCCCTTCCGATGCGTGCAACGGTGCTGCGATGAAAAAGATGAGGGCGGCAAGGATGCGCATAAGGGTTTATCCTGAAATCGCGGCAAACGTCACCGCGGAACCGGTCGGGCTGTCATCCCACACTTCATAGGAGAGACACTCATTATCCACCGGGTCCATGACCTCCATCAGCGTTGAGAGCGTTGAGAATCCGCAAACATTGAATTTTCCATCGCTCTCCGCCTCGGCCCCCCAAAAGGATTCCACATCCCATGCGTGGAACGCATCGATCAGGCGTTTATCATGACTCCGAGTCTCCTCGAGCATCAGGGTCGCTGGAACCGAGTGGGAGAATCGGAGGCCGACATGGGAGAAATCGACTCCGCCACCACCAGCGTCTTTCGATCGGGGGCCTGAATGATTTCACGGAGGGATTCGAGGAAGGATTGAACCTCCTCCACCTGTCCGAGCCGCTGGTGGGATTGCAGCCAGGCGTGGACCGACCCGATAGGATCGGAACCAACTCAAAGTTTCCAGGACCAAGCAGGTGTTGGAGAAAAATCAACTGAAACTCCAAAGCGTGTTCCGATTTGTGGGGGAAATCATGAGACCCAACCACCCCATGGTCTGTCGACAATAAGGCTTCAATGGCCGCGCGATCGGTCGGGGTCTCGCCCAACGGCGTGCTGAAATTTTTGGCCGTTGGGGAATAGACCCCCTCGAGGATCGAGTGCCCCGTCCCCATCAGGACCACTCGATCGTACTCGCATCCGCGAATCCGTTTGTACGCGCTCGCGTAAGTGTGAGTGTTCACCCGGAAGTCGATGTGCGGAGCGACCAGGATTTTCGGCGCCGCCATGGATTGAGACGCTTCTTCGTTAGGGCCTAAGATTTCCTCGAGCCAGGAGGCCAGTAGGTCTCGGTCCTCCACATAAGCCGTTCCAGCGTGAGAGGGAGGGCGAGAGAGGGACGCCTTGTAGGTTCCGAGGACCTCCTCTCGCTTACGGAGGTAGTCCCCATCCTCGATCAGGCCCAACGAGGCGATTTGCTGGAGCTGTTCGGAAACGAATCCTGTGGGGACTTCGCCTCTCACCACCTCGCCGAAGTAGCGTTCGATGTCCTCGGCGGTCCGCTCTCCATCGAGGAGAGAGAGAATCAGACCCCCAACCTCGGTGACCGCGAGCGGTTCCGCGATGATTCCCAGCGGATCCTCGATCAGAAGGATGCGCTGGCCATCCTGCTCGATCGGGTTCACTGTTAGATCGGTGCGGACTTTCGGTTTGAGTGGAGATTCCTCCATCCCACCCTCCTTCCCGGTTGCGTTCGGCCAACCCTTTGGCTTATGGTTGCCGATTCCCTGAGGCTAGTTTACCTAATTTCTCCTGGGAACCAACATCGGAAAGGTTTTGGAGGAAGGTTATGTCGGGTCAAGGAATCCCCAAAGTCGCCATCATGATGGGCAGCCCGAACGATCGTGAGCAGCTCGAGGGTGGAATTCACCTTCTGGAGGAGTTGGAGTCGAGCATGAGGTCAATGTTCTCTCGGCTCACCGCAATCCCAATCAGGTGGCCGAATATGTCGACAAAGCGAGGATCGCGGCATCCAGGTCTTCATCTGTGCCGCTGGGCTAGCGGCCCACCTCGCCGGAGCGGTCGCTGCTCGGAGCACCTTGCCGGTGATCGGCATTCCGATTCAGGGAGGCGCGCTCAATGGTCTCGACGCCCTCCTCGCGACCGTTCAAATGCCGCGCGGCACGCCTGTCGCCACCATGGCGATCGGCAAACATGGCGCGGTCAACGCCGCCCTTCTCGCTTTGCAGATTCTTGGCTTGCAGGATGCCGATGTGAAAGCCAAGTTAAAAGCGAAGAAGGAAGAATCTGCTAGCAAGTAAGAAGAATTGCCCGGTCATTCCCGCGGAGGCGGGAATCTACTTTCGGATCCGGAATCTCGCATCCTGGATTCCCGCCTTCGCGGGAATGACCGAGTGGGGTGGGGTAATAACGGAATGGGGCAGGAAATGACAGACCTGGGATGGGCGGAATGAGAAATATTTCCAATGATCGACTCGCATTGCCATTTGAATGACGAACGCTTCGATGAGGACCTCGATGAGGTCCTCGTTCGATCTTTCCAGGCGGGTGTCCGCCACGCCATCGTGATTGGTTACGATCTCCCGAGCAGCCGCCGGGCGGTTGATCTCGCCAACCGAGAGGTCGGATCAGACCAACATCCCCTCTCGGCAGTTGTGGGCGTGTCGACTCACCTCGCGGCTGATTGGTCGGATCGGGCGGAGGAGGAAATAGTGGAGATGCTCGATCGGGAGGGAGTCGTGGGGCTTGGCGAAACAGGACTCGACGATCACTACCCCGAACCCCCACGCTCTGACCAGGAGCGAAGCCTGATCGCCCAACTTGAAATCGCCATGGATAAGAAAGTTCCGGTGGTCTTTCACCTTCGTGACGCCGCCGAGGACTTTTTCAAGATCCTGGATCGGGTAGGTTTTGCAGGTCCCGGAGTCCTTCACTGTTTCACCGGCGACGAGAAAGCGATGCGGATGGGGATTGAACGCAACCTGTTCATTTCGTATTCGGGGATTGTCACTTTCAAGAAATCGACCGACCTCCAAGCGGTGGCGGCCAAAACTCCACTGGAATCGATTTTGGTCGAGACCGACTCCCCTTATCTTGCCCCCGTGCCTAACCGTGGGAAACGCTGCGAACCGGCGAATGTGATCGATACAGCCAAGGTGGTCGCCGAATTGATTGGAACCGATTACGAAACCCTTGAGGAGCAGGTCGAAACCAATCTCCTCAAACTGTTTCCGAGGATTGGGGCCTATTCGAACTCCGACTGAGACCCGAACCCAGCCATGGCCATTCCAAAATCTTTTCGCAAAAAACTTCTCATCTCGGTTGGTCTCGGTGGGATCGCTTTCTTTGTCCTCGCACTCTTGCCGGACCGTCAGGAAATCCTGGAAGCCGGGAAAACTTTCGCTTGGAGATGGATGCCGATCGCCCTGGGTTGCGCCCTTCTCAATTATGCGATCCGCTGCGTCCGATGGGTTTGGTACCTTCGCATCCTGGAGATCCCGGTCAGACTCAAAGAGAGCATCCCCATCTTCCTCATCGGTCTCATGCTGTCCGCCACTCCCGGGAAAGCGGGTGAATTGTTCAAATCCTATCTCCTCAAGATTGCCTGCGGGGCCCGCATGTCCCGAACCGCCCCGGTGGTGGTGGTCGAACGCCTGACCGATATGACCGGGATGCTGATCCTGGCCTCGACCGGGTTGCTGGTGATCGATGTCCGCCGAGAACTCGTGTACCTCCTGTGGGCGGTCATTGGAGTGGGTCTGGTCGTCCTGTCCAGCAAGCGCCTCGTTCATTTCTTCCTGGAGCACACGCACGGCCTCCTCTCCGAGCGGATGATCGAACGCCTCGAACACGCTTACGACAGCCTCTCGACATTGATCACCTTGCCGCGGTTGCTCACCGCAACTCTCATGTCGGCGGTCGCGTGGTTTTCGGAATGTGTCAGCCTAATGGTCATCCTTCATGGATTCGGAACCGTCTGCACTTGGATCGAGGCGACATTCATCTACAGTGTCTCCACCCTCGCGGGGGCCGCGCTCTTTTTCATGCCGGGCGGAATCGGTGGGACCGAGGCGGCGATGGTCTCGATGCTTCGCGAGATTGCCGGCGCTACCGAGGCGGTCGCGAGTTTGGCGACTGTCCTGACACGCGCGGTCACCCTTTGGTTCGCGGTGATTATCGGTCTGGTGGCTCTTTTCTTCTGCCCCTTCGAGATCGCGGAGGATGTCGAATCTGAAATCGAACATGCCAAAGACGAACTCTGAATCAAACTGGAGGAGGACCCTGATCTTCCTCTCGCTCACTCTCCCCATCCTGGCGCTCTATCTGATTTTGAAAGCGAACCTGGAAGATCGCGGGTGGGTCGGATCGTTCCCCTGGCTGAATTGGCGGTTCCTTTCCCACATCTCTCGCTATCGCCTTCAATTCCCCGAGGGCTTTTTCATCTGGGCCTTTTGGACTCTCCTCGGGCTGCTGCCCTCATGGATTTTGGGTTGGGGGATTCTCGGTCGAGCAGGTTACCCCCGCCTCGTCCGTTTCTGGGGGCGTTCCCGGTCGGGATTGGAATCGTTGGCGTTCTCCTCGAATGGCTGGCGATGGCGGGCGCGCTGAATCGAGTTTCCGTCCTTCTCGTTTCAATGATCGCGGTCGGATTGGGGATTTTCCTTTCATCGAAATCTCACCTCCAAGCCGAGCCGCTGGTCAAGGAGGAAACCGCTCCTCGATTGGTCGTTTACTCAGTTTGGACCTTGTTCGGAATCCTGACCTGGTTCAATTTCCAGCACGCGGTTTTCTATCCGCCGAATTACTGGGACGCCCTGATCTACTATCTCTATTATTCCAAACTGATCTTTCTCAACAGCGGCATCCCATTCCCGGTGGACCCCAACGGATTTCCGGAATTGGTCCAATGCCAGGTGGGTCTCGGCCTCGGCGCCAATTACGCTCACCTCTTTCTTCTTTGGCAGGCCAGCGTCTGCAATCTGGCGGGAGAGTGGAGCACCTTTCCTGGGCAGTGGATCCCTCCGATCGCCGGGTTGGGGACAGCGCTTCTGGTTTATGGGACCATCCTGTCAAGGACTCGGAACCACCGTGTCGCCCTCTTATCGCTCCTCGTGGTCCAATCGGCGCCCTACTGGATTTGGTACCAACAATGGGTCAGCGATTACCCGCTTGCGGTCTGGTTCACTGTGGTCGCGATTGCATTGATGGGAGTGCGACATGAATCACCTGCCTCGGCGCTTCTTCCCATGATCTTGGTGGCCACAGCCGGAAGTCATCTCAATTATCTCATGGCGAGCCTATGGATCTTCCCGATCTTTCTCTGGCTGTCTCTGTCCAAGCCGGTGATTTTTTCGGGTAAAACAATCGGGCTACTGATCGGCGGAATAGTTCTGTCCTCGACCTGGTTCATTCGCAATTGGATGGTGACCGGGAATCCGGTCTATGCTTTCTTCCCTGAAATCTTCGGCGGCATCAACATCGATAGGGATGTTCTGAAATCCTGTCAGATCGAATGGGCGCTCAATGGAGATGGATTGCGGCAGGTCGGATCGACTGTGTTCAAACGGATCAAAAATACGCCGCTCTACTTTCTCGAGGACGCGAACACCTCCATGAAGTTGGCGGCCCTTCCTCTCGGGTGGTTGATCCCCGGGCTCCTCTTCTACTTCGGACGGGGAAAGCAATGCCTCTATCGAGTGTCGATCCTGGCTTATTTGTCGCTGCTCTTCTTTTACGAGTACTTCATCTCGCCCCTCTACCTCTATCACATCCTGCCGGTGGTCCCGATGATGGTTCTGATCGCGGCGGACTGGATGGTGGAGGTCGATCGCTACAAGGTTTCACGTTGGATCCTCGGAATTGTCACCTTGGCCGGACTATTCTCTTTTGGAATTCCCACCGCCCTTATGGGCTCCAAAGTCACCAGTCCCTCTCTCTGGCAGACACTCCAACCTGGAATGAACCGCGAGGTTTTCCTCGATAGAGCCCTGGAGGGCAGTTACGCCACATTCGAATACCTGAACGAACATCTGGAGGAGGACTCGGTCCTTAACGCATGAGAATCGTCACCTCTATCTTCGAGATGACATCAAGTTCCTTCACCTTGATGATTACCGCCTCATCGACTGGTACGGCAAACCTCCCGAGGAGGTTCTCGCTCGCCTAAGGGAACTCGGAGTGGACTACTACCTCAAAATCCGCAATGAAAGAAACCACCCCATTCTCGAGGAGCTGGGGTCGATAATCTCCTGCAGGATCACTTCGATCTGATCTACGAGAGGGGGGAGAACTTGTTGTATCGGCTGAAGAGTGAGTGACACATCATCAGGTTTGATCGACCCGAGTCCGTTTCAACGGACGCCTCATTGCGTAGCGACGGAATTGATTCCGTCGCGAATACGCCCCCCATCCGCCCGATGACCTCACCTCGGGAACCTTTACCCCGGAGCCAGGTGAAGAATAAAGTTCATGTGATATTTGAGATTGAATGAGCCCGATCGCTTCGATGGGCCTCGTTTGGTCTGCCTGCCAATGCATTCCTGGGGATGTTCACCGGTTCGCCCGCAACGCCCGGAGCAGCGTTTTCACCTCGAACGGCGTCAGTTCCGGCATCACCGACAGCAACCGAGCCACGACAGCGGTGATGTGCGGCGTCGCGAAAGAAGTCCCAGTCCAAAGTTTGTACTGGCCGCCGCTGGAGGGGGCTCGGACATAAACCCCATGCCCCTCGGTTTCGATCGACGTGTTGAGGATGTAATTGAAAGCGAGCGGATCGGATTCGAAGGATTGGTTGTCGACTGCGATCAGGGAGGCGAATTGGGAGGGGAAACTGACTTGGTGACGGTTGTGCGCGGCGGCGACCACACAGATTCCCGAATAGTAGGCGCGGTCAACCAGTTCGAGGAGAGGCGCTTGGTAGCGGTGCTGGAGTGTCCCGAGGCTCAGATTCAAAACCTTGAATCCTTGTTCGATAGCCCAGTGAAGGCCATACACGAATTGCTCGCCCGTCCCCTGAGCGTTCCCTCCGATCACCCGGATGCTGAATATCTCCGCCTCGGGAGCGTGCTGGTGGATGATCCCAGCGCAGGCGGTGCCATGACCCACAGGGTCGAGTCCCTCCACCTCCTCGCACTTCATCCCCGTGGGAGTCTGTTTCACCTCCCAACAACCCTTGACCGAATTCTCTAGCGCCGGGTGAGAGATCTCGACTCCGGTGTCGAGGAGTGCGACCTGAACGCCTTTGCCGGTCCCCTCGGCGAGCGTCTTCTCGACAAGTTCTAATTGGAGCACCGAATCGATCGAGAGTGCCATACGGTTTCCTCAAAACTCGAGATCGCTCGTCTTGGGACGGTCGAGCTGTTTCAATCCCACTTCGACCAATTCGTTGACCCAATCCAGATCGCCGGGGGAAAGGCCCTCCAGTTTCTGGATCAGTTCCATAAAGAGATGCGAAGTCTCGGTCGTCCCGACAAGGGGAAACCCCCGCTCGGAGGTGGTGGCCGATTGGACCACCACTTGATCCAGTTCGGAAAGAGTCATCTGATGGAGAAACTCCAGCCGCTCGTAATACCGGAGAATGACCGCCGCGAGCGTGGCGAAGTTTTGACCGCTCTGGATTTCGGCTGGAGAGAACGATCCGGTGGGGCCGCCCTTGGGGCGGTTCATGAAGGTCTGAACGCCGAGGATGCGCGACTGATGGAAAAGCGGGATCGCGATGTATTCCTGTGTCTCCGTCCCGGTCAGTTCATCGACCCCCTTATAATAATCCTCCGGTTTGTCGACAGCGATCAATTGGCCTGTCTGGAAGACATACCCAACCAAGCTGTCGACAATCGGCACGGTCGGAGATTCATTTTCCAACGTCTTGTTGACCGAGACGAAGAAACGAAGAAGCTCCGGGTTTTCATCCGGGATCAGGATCGAGGACTCCAGACTTCCAACCTCTCGGCTCGCGTCGACAGTGAGATCGCGGAGCTGCTTCTTGACTGCCAGAAGAGAATTTTTGAGGGAACTCTCAAAGACTTTTGAAAGCGTTTCCCAGGTTGAGGGTCCGTCAGCCATGGCCATTCACCCTGCTTTCCTCGAGTTGTTGCACCTCCCAGAGATCCCGATACAGCCCAGGTTTTCCGATCAGCGTCTCATGGACTCCCACCGATTCGACCCGGCCTCGGTCGAGCACGATAATGTGATCGGCTCCCTTAATCGTATAGAGCTCGTGAGTGATCACGATTCGGGTCCGGTCGGCGAATTCGGTTCGCATGGTTTCCTGAATCAGTCGGGCGGTCTTCACATCGATGTTGGCGGTGTACTCATCGCAAATAATGACTCGCGGGTTCTGTAGAAAGAGACGTCCCAGTGCGATTCTCTGACGCTCCCCGCCGGAAAGCCTCGACCCCATGTATCCGACCGAAGCATCCAGGCCGCCATCCCTCGATTCGATGATTCCAGAGAGTTGGGCCATCTGAATGACTCGGTTCAGTTGACCGTCCGCCGTGGGATTGAAATCGGCCACGAGAAGGTTTTCACGCAACGATTGATCGAAGATGAAGGGGTCTTGAGGGATGACCCCCAACAATCGTCGCAGCTGGTTGTTGTCGATTTTCTCGAGCGGAGTGTCGTTGATCCAGATCGTTCCGCTGGTCGGACTGATCAATCGTAGCAGCAGGTTGAAGATCGTGGTCTTTCCTGCGCCGCTTTGTCCGATGATCGCGGTCATTTTCCCGCCGGGAATCTCGAAGGTCAGGTCTTTGACAATGGTTCGACCGCTCAATTTCAGAGAGACATTCTCGAACCGGATCGATTCGATCTCTTCTTTAACCACCCTGGTGGTCATCTCATGGTCCGGTGTTGTTTTTGGTGCGGTGTCTTTCTCAAGCAGAATCCGAACCTCTCGCATGCTCGGAGTCGCCATCGCGATCTCGGAGGTGGCCATCGCGGTGATTCCAAGCACCGGTAGCACCTGCTGCAGATACATCATGTAGGTGATAAGCAGCCCCACGTCCCGCCCGCTCTCCAACTTCCCGGCGCCGAACCAATAGACAGTGAGGATGAGATAAGTGATCACAGTTTGCGGGATCAGATTTCCGAATTGCCCCCACATGCTTGTCCGAACCCCAAACTTCTTGCTCTCGGTGAGCAGGACTCCGAATCGACTGGCGAAGTGTTCGAATTTTCCGGAGGCAATGATTTCCCGAAACCCGCTGATGGACTCAACCATTCTCCCAATGATCTTCTCGCTCAGCGTCAGCAGTTCCTTGGAGTTTCTTTCCACCCGGTTGTTGATCCATTTCATGATCGGCCAGATCACCAAGAAGAGCATGAGGATGATCGCGGTCAAAACCGGCTCCAAATAGAAACAGGCCGCCGCGCAGAGCAGCCCTCGAGAACTCTCATCGAAAATCTGAACGAAGGTTTCGCTGAATAGATCCCGGATGCGATGGACATCGCGAGTCAGGCGTTGCACAAATTCTCCCGCACCACGATTCAGCACCGAGATCATCGAGAGCCGTTCGAGTCGGTTGTACAAATCCTTCCGGATCGACCAGAGCACCGATTCTCCAAACAGAATCGAAAAATAATTCCTGGCGAGCGTGAAGATCGCCATGCAGGCGACACTGGCCATCACCCACTTCAGGAACCGGTAGATCGGCTCCTTGTCCGGAGTTCCCTCCATCGCGGTGGCAAGCACCGTGGGGATGTACATGATTGGCATCCGAAAGACATGGACCAGAAAAGCGCAGATCAAGGTGCCCGTGATGAGTCCTTTGACTCCGCGCGCATAGGGCAAAAAGAAGGCAATCTCTCGGTAGCGGTCGCGGCCTGAGACGGTTCGCGGAGGGGTGGCGCTTTCCAGACTCACCGTCTCCGCCGGGGGCGCGGCCATATCCTCGGCCTGCGGACCGGGGGAGGTCCGTTTGCCCATCGGCAGCGTCTCTTTGAATCGGCTCTTTTGCGCCATGGATCGTTTCAAGAGAGTTGAATCAACCCTCGCCTCGCTTTTCCTTGTTCTTTAGATTCAATATCAATCCCTTTAAAAAAGTTTCGACCGTCTCGGGCACATCTGTAAACCGTAAGAGACAACCCTCCCCCTCGACCTGAGGGACAGAAACCACCTTGGCATAGAGATCCCCAGGGATTAAAGACCCATCGGCGTCGATGAGATTGAGTTCCAAATTTGTGTAAGGCTCCAACTCGGAAGCCGTCATCAGGATCGCTTCTTTAAGGGAGGCGGAGGCAAAGAAACCCTCTCTCTCCTCGGATTCCATCGCCTTCCCGTCAATCGCCGAGAAACGGACGGGCTGAGGTTCCGGCATCGGATATAACTCGTCACGCTCTCTCTTCAAGGAATAGCGATATCGTCCTGTCATTCCTGTCACTTCAAAAAAAGTGATCGGGTCGCCAAAACCCTTGACCCGAACAGCGGTCTCCTTCCGGACCTGGAGCAGGGAAGAGATCTCCCTATATGTGTTCTCGGAAATCAATACTTGTCCGCCGACCGAATACGATTCGATTCGCGATGCGAGGTTCACCGGCATCCCGATCACGCCATACTTCGCCCGTTCGAGCGAACCGATATTGCCGACCACAACCTCGCCGGTGTTGATTCCAATTCCCATTTCGACAGTCGGCAGGTTTTTCTCTTTGAGTTGACGGTTCACCGAGGTCATGGCCTCTTGCATCGCCAACGCGCATGCGACCGCCCTTTCGGTGTCGTCATCCCGACTGTGCGGAGCGCCGAAGATCACGAGGATCGCGTCTCCGATGAACTCGTCGATGGTCCCCTTGAACTCATCGATCACCCCGACCATGGTGCCAAGGTAGATGTTCAAAATTTTCACAATCTGCTCGGGCGGAATACGTTCCGACATCGAGGTGAATCCGCGCAGATCGGACATCAGGATCGAGACTTTTTTCCTTTGCCCCTCGAGCGCCAGCGCCTCGGGTTGAGACAAGAGCTCCTCGACTACTTCATCCGGCACATACCGTCCGAAGGTCTCGCGGATCAGCATGTTTCGGAGTTCGAGACCCTCCACCAGATTTCGAATTTTTTCCTGAGATTTTTTGAGTGCAATCTGAGTTTTGGAACGAGCTAGAACCACCGCCTTATCCAGCGGTTTCGTGACATAGTCATTAGCCCCCAGATCGAATGCGCGAACCACATCTTCGGTGTTGTCGAGCGCGGTCGCCATGATGACTGGTAGTTCGGCGGGCGTGAACCTTTTTCGGAGGGAGGTGAGGACCTCGAAACCGCTGATACCCGGAAGGCCGATGTCGAGAAGGACCAAGTCGAATTGGCCGTCTTCGAGCGCTTCAAGCGCCGCCTCGCCGGTGTCGACTGGGGTTGCCTTGCAACCAAATCGGGCCAGAAGTCGGGCCAGGAGTTCCTGGTTGTCCGGGTTATCCTCCACAATCAGCACACAAGAACACTCGATCTCTTCGGATTCGCTGCCTTCGTATGGGCGGACTTCCTGGTCTTGAGAAACCTCAGGTTCGGCCCCGTTATTCCTCACCATGGACAGGCTCGAGGTTGAAAGACCCTCGGACACCCACCGAAGCAACGCCCGGCCGGTTGTACGGATCTTGATGAGATCGGAAGCGTAGGGGTTGTCCCCCAGATCCTCCGACTCCTCCAGCAACATTTCGCTATAACCGATGATCGGGTTGAGGGGGTTGGTCAGGTCGTGACGGACCCGCCGCAGGGTGTCGGGGTCATGCGCGGCATCCAGTTGAGGGATCGCTTCGCGGAGGATCTTGCGGAAAACGCCAACTTCTTTTTGGATTTTTAGCAGGTCGTCGAGGTAAGAATCCTCCGATCGGGACCGGGCAAGGCCAATCAACCGCTCGCAGTTTCCTTGAATTCCACGCAGGGAAATCTCGATTTCATGGGGAAGTTTCTGTTGTTCATGGTTCATGAATTTCTTGGTCCGGGTCCTTTTCCCCCTAGTCTAACGAATTCCCCTTTCAATCTTGCCCATACTTCTCAAGCAATGTCTGCATCTTGGCCAGCAATCTTGGGAGTTCCACCGGTTTTGAATCGTAATCGTCACACCCCGCCTCAAGGGCCTTCTCACGGTCCCCCGCCATGGCGTGAGCGGTGAGGGCTATAATCGGAATTCCAGCGGTAGATTCATTCTGCTTGATCCGACGAGTCGCTTCCTCGCCATTGATTCCCGGCAATGAGATGTCCATCAGGATGAGATCTGGCATTTCAGATACGGCCATCTCCACCCCCGATTCCCCATCCACCGCAATTGCCACCTCATAGCCGCGTTTGGAGAGCCGACGCGAGAGCATATCCCGGTTCATCTCATTGTCTTCAACTAGCAGGATTTTGGCCACTCGCTTCCTCTCCCTTCTCGGATCTCTCCGATTCGGCGTGGCCGATTCGGTTCGAAATCTCGGCCAGAAGATGATCGGGGTTAAAGGTCTCTTTTTCAAGGATCTTCTCGACATAGCCGTTTAACCGTTGACGATCCGCCTCGGTCAAATCGAGCGCGGTCATGATAATCACCGGAATCGACTTCCATTCGGGATGTTTCTGAATCCGTTCGACCACCTCGAAGCCATCCATCTCGGGCATGAGGATGTCCAATAGAACAAGTGCCGGTTTCTCCTGGCTGATCTGGTCGATGGCTTCCTTCCCGTTGGTCGCCACCGCTGTCCGATATCCCTCCTCCTCCAGGACCCGTGTTAAAATGTCCCGGATATCCGGTTCATCGTCCACAATCAGAACTGGCCCCTCCGCCCCGCTTTGAAGGTGCTTTTGCAGGAGATACACAACTGTTTCGCGCCGGACTGGCTTGCGAAGGAAATCGGAGGCCCCGAGTGAGAACCCCTTCTGTTGATCGTCGAGGAAGGTCAGCATGATAACCGGCACCTCGGAAAGGCTGGGGTCTTTCTTTAGAGCGTCGAGCACTGTCCAACCATCCATCTCCGGCATCAAAACATCGAGGGTAATGACATCCGGTCTCTCCTCGCGAGCGAGTTCGAGACCCTCCTTTCCGGTGTAGGCGACACGAACATTGTACCCCTCCCTTTCCAAATACCGGGACATGAGATCGGTCACCGCGGGGTCGTCGTCGATGACAAGGATCTTCCTCCCATCGATATTCTTGCTTTCCGTCTTCGCGCGACGGCCAGGGGTTCGAGTGGTCTCGGAATCGGTGATGACACCGTGGATTGGGAGGACCACGCGGAAGGTCGATCCTTCCCCCGCCTCGCTTTCGACCTCGATCGTGCCTCCCATCATCTCGCAAAACTTCTTGCAAATTGCGAGACCCAGCCCGGTCCCCTCATATTTGCTTCCGATTTTGGCCTCCGCCTGGGCGAATGGTTGAAACAACTTGGCCATCTGTTCGGGGGTCATTCCGATTCCTGTGTCGGACACTACGAATTCAGCGTAATAGTCTCCCTCGCGTTTACGGGCCTCAAACCGGATTGTCCCCTTCTCGGTGAATTTGGAGGCGTTGCTTAATAGATTGAAAAGGGTCTGGCGAATCTTTTTGACATCGCCTCGCATCGTTCCCAATTGATCGGAGATCGAAACCTCCAAATGATTTTGGTTCTTTTCGATCAGAGGCTGAATCGTTCCCAGAACCTCCTCGATTAGCGGCTTCGGTTCGAAATCCTCGAGATAGATTTCCATCTTACCGGCCTCGATTTTTGAGATATCGAGGATGTCATTGATCAATCCCAACAGGTGGCGCCCCGCCGTCTGGATCTTCTTCAGGTCGGGGACAAAATCCTCCTGACCCTCATCGATCGCCTCCTCCTCGAGCATCTCGCTGTACCCGATGATGGCATTCATCGGAGTTCGGAGCTCATGGCTCATGTTGGCGAGGAAGACATCCTTGGCGCGGTTGGCCCTCTCGAGTTGCTCGTTGGTTTCGCGCAGTTCCTTGGTCTTCGCCTCCACCATCTTTTCCAGGTTCTTTTGGTGGTCGCGAAGTTGCTGCTCCCTCTTCTGGAGGTTCTCGCTCATTTGGCCGAAATCTCGCGCCAGGGCGCCGACCTCATCGCTGCGCGCGACAGGCAGGGCGATCCCCTGGTAATCCCCCGCCGCAATTTTTCGAGTGCTTTCAGAGAACTCTTTCAGAGGTTTGAGAAGCCACCAGGAATACCGAAATGCGATCACCGCTCCGAGAATCCCCAGGAAGAAGGTCAAAAACTGGATCCAGCCCACTTCCTCTTTCGCTTCCTTTTTCAGATGGTCGTAGTCCGCCACCATCGCCAAGCCGAACGCCTTCCGGCTGCCTTCCGGACCGAGACGAATGCGCACACAAAACCCCTCGTCGTTGCTTCCCTTCTGGTGGCGGATATAACTGGTCCCCTCGATGATCTCATCGGAATGGGCGGGTTGTTTTTCTTTCCACTGGTCCCAATCGTAGTATGTCCGCAATTCTGGATAAAAATCTTGGATTCGGACTTTTTCGATCCCCTCTTCCGCCTGCTCGGCGCGGATCTCCGGCTCCATTCCGAATAACAGTTTCTTTAATGGGTGGGCAAGGAAGTATCCGTCCTGGTTGGTGACATAGATTCGTCGCCCCTCGGGGATGGTGTCGATCGAATCGGAGGGCTTCGGACGGGATTCTTCGTCATAGGGATTGAGAGCGCTGTCGATGCCGCGCTCCTCCACCGTGGATAGCCGATCCAGGATTTCCTGGAAGGACATCGTAATCACCAGCAGGCCGAAGGCCTTTTCTTCGCGAGGATACTCCATCCGGAGTCTTCGTGGGTATTCGCTCCAGTCGAACTTCTTCCTGAGTTGATCGACCGTCGGGTATTCCACTGTCACCGCCGCATGCATGACAGGGACATACCGCCGCTCGTCTTTGCTCCCAACCGTGATTAGTTCGCCGTTCTTACCCCGATCCAACACCACTCCGGAGAAGTAAACACGGTTCGGATCCTCCAGAAGTCGGTCGACTTCCACGTCCTTGGGCAGGAAAGTGGCCAATTCCAGATCGCGGTAATCCTCCTTAAGTCGCGCTTGGATTTTCGAATCGACTCCCCCCGTCTCCCGATAGACGGACACGATCTCCCTGGATTCCGAGAAGTTGTAGAGGCTAATCCTTCGATACCCCTTCTTCTCGGAGAGATAACTGGCCCAGAAATTTTCCAATGTGGTTTTCCAGTCGGCGTTCCAGGGCCGCGATCGAGCCTCGGGGTACCCGTCCACCGGAAAAACCGGGCTCGTGATCTCGGTGGCCGACCGGGCGAGATAACTGAGGAGATGAAGGTCGATGATGTCTCGCGATTTTTCGACAAGTATGTCCTGTTGGAGTTTGGAGAGGATATCCTGCAGGTAATTGACCTTGTCGGCGGTCAACTTGGTCTTGAACTCGTTGTCGATGGTCTGGTCAATCCCCTCCCGAGCCGTAATCTCCACGGAGACCGAACCGATCAATACGGTCATACTGAGGATCAGGACCGCGACCAGGGCCGCGATTTTGGTGGCGATATTCAGACCGGTCATTCTTTTCCTTTAACGATGGGACGGTATGGCGTTTGCCTCCGACCGACTAGACTATCGTCTCACAAATTCTTCGCCAAGGAAGTTGCCTTGAGCGGTTTAGATCAGGGAAGTGGATTGCATAGATTCTTATCCAATTCTCCGTTAAGGAGTAGACAAAAGAGTCATGTCATCGTTAACTTATCCTGACCGCGGGAGGGAATCTTGCTTTTTAAAGTTGGTGGACGGGTAAAAACTGAGATATTTCTAAAGGATCCCCCGGTGGTGTTCCACACGACCGTGAAGGCCTGCGACAACGATGCCATAATCCTGACCGCCCCTTTGGTCCGGGGAAAACGGATCGGGGTCGCCGATTCGACCCGCGTGGTGGTGACCGAGGCCTCCGCCACTGGCCTGCTAATTGTCGACACCTCCGTGATCCGAATGGAAAACGAACCCAACCTGGCCTGGGTCCTGAAAGTTCCCTCACTCCAGAATATCCGCAAGATCCAAAGGCGCCGCGAGGCTCGCTATGAGGTCGATCTTCATGTCAGGTGGAAGTCCTCAAAGGTGACCAGCGAGGATAAACTCCTTCATCTGATCAATGTGAATTCGTTGGGCGCTCTGGTGTCCACCGATGTCCCGCTCGAAATCGACGATCAGGTGGTTGTCGATCTAACACCGCTGGTCAAGGTAAGCGGTAAAATGATGGACCAAAAACTCAACATCGTTGGCCATGTTGTCCGGAGGGTGGGAAACCAGGGAAGCGTCTATGGAGTTCAATTCGAGCCGATGGAACGGATGAACAAGGGCCGTTTGCTCGAGGCCTTGCGTCGCCTCAAGACCACCACCATTTAGGACCGTCAAAGTTCCGCCGTTATTGTTGGGGAGAATTCCCCGGCCGGTTCACTCAATTTCTTGTCCAGGACCCACAATTGCCAAGGCCGGCTCCCGGAAGTATTCGCGGGCAATTTCCACCATCGATTCGGCTTTGACCGCCTCGATCATTTTTGGGTATCGATCCACGAAATCGATGCCGAGGCCCAGGGAATGATACCTGGCCAGCAGGAGGGCCTGGTCCGAGTTCTTCTCCTGAGACATCAAATAAGTTCCCCGCAAAAAAGTCTTTGCTCGATCGATTTCGTCCTCCTCGGGGGGGTCCAACCGGATCTTTTCGATCTCCCGACCTAATGTCTCCAAGACTTGGTCATGGTTTTGTGCCGTCGTCATGAGGCTGATCGCGAAGAAACTTCCCCACTCGAGACCGGGAAACGAAGAGCCGATTTGGTATACGAGCCCCTGCTTCTCACGGACCTCCGTGAAAAGGCGCGAGTCCATCGACCCCCCCATGATCGAATCGATCACCTTCAACGAGGCATAGGCCGGATCGTGCAGTCCCGGGACCGTGAACCCGTAGACCATACACTCCGAATCGATCGACCTTTTTTCGTAACTCATCGGCCTCGATGGTCGAGTCATCGTGGATAGATCCACCGTTTCCACAGAGGGTGAGGGCCGTTTCCCGAGATGCTCGAAAACCCCAGCCATCGCCTCCTCGATTCGTTGGGTTTGCAGATTGCCGACCACCCCGATCGAGACCGGACCTCTCGGGAACCGGTCCTCGAAGAACTCCCTCGTCGCGTCACGGCTCAGCGAGGCCACCGACTCAACCGTTCCGCAATTCGGTTTGGCGTAGGGATGGCTCCCGAAAAGCGTGGATTGAAAGAGACGCAGCGCGGCGTAGAACGGCGAATCGAGATCCTCGATAATCTCCTTGCGGAGAATCTCCTTCTCGATCTCAAAGAATTCTTTTGGGAAGGTCGCTCGTAGTAAGATTTCCTCGACCAATCGCATGGTGGCGTCGAAGTGTTCGAGCGTGGTCTGCACACTCAAAACCGCCCGATCCTTCTGAATGTCCGTGGAAAAAGAGGCGCCCAGGGATTCGAACCCGACCGCGATTTCGTAATCGCTCATGGTTTGGGTTCCGCGAGTCAGCATTCGAAGGGCGAGAGTCCCAATTCCGGCCTCGGCGACCGATTCCTCTCTCCCCCCCATGGGCAATACCATCTCAACGGCGACAATTTCGTTGGCGTCGGTCTGACGGTGAAGCAGTGTGACCCCCTCCGAGGGTTGGCCGATCCGGGTCTCTCCCACGAGTTTGGAGGGGGTTTCGGTGGAGGTCATGAACGGTTCTCCGGCCGGACAAACCCTCGCACTTCGCGATCCCGGGGGCAGCATCGTTGAATCGCCTCCAGGGCATGAGACGGGGTGCATGACCGAATCCGCTCGGGGTAGGCCACCACGAGATCGAGCAGATCGAAAGCCGAACTCCTCGCCAGCACTCCGGCCTTTGAGGAAAGTCTTTCCAATCCGTACGCGTTCTGCGCCAAGAGCATGGAACGGGCTTTCTCGAATTCCTTCTCCGGAACCGGTTCCTGTCGAATCCGGTCGAATTCCTCTGAAATGATATCGAGGACCGCCTTCTCATCCCCTCCATCGTAAGAGGCCTCGACCGCGAATAGGCCGACTCCCGAGAGAACCCAGACAAAGGCCGAGACGCCCGAACAGAGCCCCGTGCTTTCCACCAAACGGGAAACCAGACGGCTGCTGCGACCATCCCCGAGAACCGTGGAGAGGATGTCGAGAGCGATTTCGTCCTCGGTTCCTTGGATCGAGTGAGTGGGAACGCCCCAGCATAGATATGTTTGTTGAACATCCTTTTTGATTTCGAATTCAGAGGTCTTGGGTTTGGGATGGAAAGAGTGTGCCGAGATCCCGTTTGACCCGTTCTTGGGAAGCGGTTCGAAGAGCCGTTCCGCCTTGCTCAACACCGCTTCCGGGTCGACTTGCCCGCAGACCGCGAGGTGAATGTTTTCCGGAGAGTACCTTCGATGTCGATAATCGTTGAATTGATCGCGGCCGATTACCTGAAGACTTTCAGGAGTGCCGAGGATCGGACGGCTGTAGGGGGTTCCCTCAAAGGCCACGGACAGGAAATCGTCGTAGAGTTTCCCGTGGGGAGAGTCGTCCTTGCGGGAGATTTCCTCCAGAACCACCTGACGCTCGCGCTCGATCTCTTCCGGAGGCAGCGCCATATTCAGGAGAGCGTCCACCAAAACCTCCATCGCGAGTTCGACATGGTCGGCGGGCAACACTATGTAGTAGTGGGTGAAATCGTAGGAAGTGGCGGCGTTGTTGTAGCCGCCCATGGTTTTGACCTCGCGGTCCATCACTCCCACCGGACGGGTGGGGGTCCCTTTGAAGAACAGGTGTTCCAGAAAATGAGAAATGCCGACCTCGGAGTCCTCTTCATGCGAGGTTCCGGTCGCCACCCAGAGATCGACAGCGGCCAAAGGGGCCGCCTCCGACCTCTTGATCAATAGGCTCACCCCGTTCTCAAGCGTCTCCCGGTGAAAAGGGACAAGCGGAGATCGACTCGGGGAATCGACAGGCGGTCGCAAAGGATTACTGGCCTTCTTGGCCAGTTTCGGCGGCGGGATTCACATTGACTGGGAGATCCTCATCCATGTCCACCGGCTCCATGCCCTCTTCGGCGCCCATATCCTCGGTGGTTTGAGTGGTCACCGTCGGAGCGGCTCCGCCTAACTCATCGATCCCCTGATTCCCACGGTTTTGAGGGACGAAATCGATAACCACGGCGAGAACCAAGTAAGCCGCCGCCAGATAGGTGGTGTAGCGGACAATTTCCTTGTTCTGCAAGTTGCCCATGAAGGTTTCGCTGCCGCCTCCTCCGAAGGCCCCCGCCAACCCGCCGCCACGCGCGCGTTGGATCAGGATGATGCCGATAAGGATCAGGCAGATAACCACAAAAATGATTTTTAACAAAAGAGCGATCATAATTTCCTCATTTAATCTCGATCTGTCAGTGAGGTCAATCCTGGGAGCTCTTTGCCCTCCAGAAGTTCCAGGGAGGCCCCGCCTCCGGTGGATATATGGGTCACCTTGTCGGCGAATCCCAGTTTGTTGATGGCCGAAACCGAATCGCCTCCGCCAATAATACTCATGCAATCCGAATCCGCCAGCGCCTTGGCCACCGCCTCGGTTCCCTCATGGAAGGGCGGGGTCTCGAAGACACCCATCGGTCCATTCCAGATGACCGTCTTGGCCTTCTTGATCCATTCGCAATACATCTCGCGGGTTTTCGGCCCGATATCGAGCGCCATTTTGCCGTCTGGGATATCCCGCACCACCTCTGAGGGGGTGTTGGCCTCGAGTTTTTCCGCCACCACATGGTCGACTGGGATCAGCATCTCGTTCTTCTTGGACTCCTCGGCATCGATCAGGAGTTCGGAGGCCTCATCGAGTTTATCCTCCTCGACCAGGGAGTTGCCGATATCCTTCCCTTCGCTGGCCATGAAGGTGTAAGCCATCGCGCCTCCAATCAGAAGAGCATCGACTTTCGGGAGGAGGTTCTTGATCACTCCGATCTTATCGGAGACTTTGGCTCCGCCCAGGATCGCGACGAATGGCCTTTCCGGATCCGTGGTCGCGTTGACCAGGTATTCGATTTCTTTCTCGAGGAGGAATCCCGCGACCGAGGGCTGCAAGAACTCGGTCACTCCGGAGACCGAGGCGTGGGGCCGATGCGCCGAACCGAAAGCGTCATTCACAAACAGGTCGCCCCACTGAGCGAGCTGCTTGGCGAATTCTCGGCAGGAATCGTCCTTGGCCGTTTCCGCCTCATGAAACCGGACATTCTCCAAAAGGAGAATTCCGCCCGGCTGGAGACTGTCCACAGCCGCTTTGACCTCATCACCGATGCAATCGCTCACGAATTGGACCGGCTTGCCAATCAATTCCGAGAGACGGTCGGCGGCGGGTTTCAGGCTGAATTTCGGGTCCGGTCCCCCTTTAGGGCGTCCCAAGTGGGACATCAGGACCAGCGATCCCCCATCCTCCAGGATGTGGTTCAGTGTTGGAAGCGCGGCGCGGATACGGGTGTCGTCCTGAACGACCCCATCGGCGAGCGGGACATTGAAATCGACACGAACCAGGGCTTTCTTCCCCTGAAACGAAACGTCTTTGACCGTCTTCTTGTTCATCTTCACACCTTCTCCAAAAGAGTGTCTGTTTCATGCGAAAGGGCAACCCGGGAAAGGACTTCTATCCCGGATTGCCCAGTTTTTCCAATCGTTGTCACCGCTTAAAAACGAATCGGTTAGATTCCTTTTTTCCGCATCACTTCGATCAGGTCGAGGACACGGTTCGAGAAGCCCCATTCGTTGTCGTACCAGGAGAGCACCTTGACCAGTTTCTTGTCGATCACTTTGGTGCTCAGAGCGTCGAAGATCGAGGAGTGTGGGTTCCCGATAAAGTCGACAGAAACCAGCGGTTCGTCGCAATAAGCCAGAATTCCCTTCAGTTCCCCTTCGGCGGCCGATTTGATTGCTGCGTTGATCTCTTCCTCGGTGGCTTCGTTTTTGAGCTCCGCCACCAGGTCGACGAGAGAGCAATCGCAAACCGGGACACGGATCGCGCCGCCGGTCAGTTTTCCTTTCAGGTTCGGCAGAACAAGCGAAACCGCCTCGGCGGCCCCGGTCTTGGTCGGAATCATCGACATGTGCGCGGCGCGCGCCCGACGCAGGTCGGAGTGCGGAAGATCGAGGATCTTCTGGTCATTGGTGTAAGCGTGGATGGTGGTCATCAAGCCCCGGACAATCCCGAATTTCTCGTCCAAAACCTTCGCGAAAGGAGCGAGGCAGTTCGTGGTGCAGGAGGCGTTGCTCAGGAGTTTGTGTTGGGCCGGGTCGTATTCGTCGTCGTTCACACCGACCACGATGGTTTTGACATCGCCTTTGGCGGGTTGGGAAATAATGACTCGTTTGGCGCCGGCATCCAGGTGGGCGCTCGCCTTGTCGGAATGACCGAATAGGCCGGTGCTCTCCAGGACCAATTCAACGCCAAGATCCTTCCAAGGGAGTTTGCCGGGATCGCGTTCCGAAAGGACCTTGAACTCATCCCCATTGACGGAAATACCTTGATCGGTCGCTTTGACTTCGCCATCGAAAATCCCGTGGACCGAGTCGTACTTGAATAGATGAGCCAGAGTCTTGGTGTCGGTCAGATCGTTGACCGCCACAAAATCCAGATCGGCGCCGCTTTTGATCGCGGCTCTCATCACCAAACGGCCGATGCGGCCGAAACCATTGATTCCTACCTTTAATGACATGCGTTTCCCTCCAAATGTATTGGTTTGTTGTTTTTCAATGACGGTTCGGAAGTTACCTGATATGAGACCAGGGCCTGGCGGACCAGTAATACGAAAACAGGGGCGACTCGGAATACGAGACGCTCGCCCAAGCGAACCGCAATTATCATGGAGGCGAGGTACGCAGTCAATAGCTGGCGGGTCCGCGCACCCCCTCATCTAACCCACCCTGTGAAGGGATCAACCTAGTGGCTCAAGTCTTAATGTGTGGTCCCGCTGCGGGAGCGGCATCTTGCCACGAAAGCCGGACCCGCTATTCGGGGCAGGGATGCCCCTCCCACGGTACAAATTAAGACTAGAAGGTCCACTAGTCGATATAAGTCTTTTTCGGCTTCTTTCCGGCTAGGATGTCTTTTTGTGGGAGCTTCTCGAAATACTCGATGGTGGCGTTCTTTCGTTCTTCCGCGATCCATTCCTTGAATTTCTCGATCTGCCACCCCTTCAGGACTCGATCCGTGGCTTCCTCGAACGGGACATAAACCGCTTCTTCACGCTTGTCGATGGTGGGTATGGAATACCCACCGACCAATTCGACCGGGGTCTCCAAGATTTCGCCCGGCTCCATCGAGAACAGGAATGGCTCCAACAGACGGTCGCCAATCCCGGGCACCACCCAACCGATAGCGCCCCCCTTGCCGATTCCGTTCGGATCCTCGGTGTATCGGTCGGCGAGTTTTTTGAAATCCTCCCCCTCCTTGAGACGCTGGATCAGTTCCTTGAGCCTCTCGCGGATCTTCATATCCTCTTCGGAAAAGGCCCGGACATTCTCCGGACGGACCAGAAAGATCTGTCTGGCGTACACACGTTCGGGAGTGGTTTGGAAGACTATTCGATGAGCCTCATAAAAATCCCGGAGTTCGGAAGTCGAGGGGCTGGGCAGGGTTTGGGCGTATTGTTGTCGGAGCTTGTCGATGTAGAAATTCTTCAGCCCCTCTCCCATCAGGCCCTCGTTCAACAGTCCTTGCTCATGCAGAATTCGATTGAAATCTTTCGCGTTCCCGGCCCTTGCCGCCAAGCCCTGCAGCGCCCCCACCACCTCCTCGGTCGACACCTCGATGTTCTCTTTGGCCGCCAATTGCAAGGCGATGTACTCGTCGATAAGGAGATCGCGGGCGTACTCGCGGATCGCGGCCGGGGCCATGTCCTCGACCACCTTGTGCGAGGACAGGAAATCCCGTCGCTTCAAACGGTTCATCCGATCCTCGATCTGGCCATGCGTGATCGTCGCTCCATTGACCAACAGAGCCGGCTGCAATCGCTTGAGTTTTAGAAAGAGCTGACCCTTTGGGTTTTGCATCTGCGCGGAGGCCGTTTCTCCGCAAAATGTGAGGACCCCAAACGCCAGTAAGGGAAATAGAAAGGTGAGGAACATCTTCTTCAACATGGTTTTTCGAATCTCCAAGAATCGCCGGTCATCGTTCGGATCGGCTAAACAGATCACCCATTTCTTCTACCAGAAATCGATTGAAAGGTCCATTGATCGTGGGGCTAGGGAAGGTCTCTGAGACGGCGGATCGTCCATTCCAGACAGAATAAGAAGATGACGATGAGGAACAGCCAGGGGGAGGCCATCACCGGTTCGGTGATGGACCGCGTCGTGACATGGGGTTGATACACATCGTCCAACTGATTGGTGCGGACAATATCGTCGATGTCAGCCAAATCCACCCACAGGCCCCCGCTTTCGGAGGAGAGGTTCTTGAGCAGATCCTCCCTCGCGCCGGTGATGGCGGTTTCCACCGAGAAGGGTTCGACCTCGATGGTCGCGGTGTCGCTGGCTTGGGGGCGTTGCGGGTCGGCGGCCACAAATTGGTACTGTCCGGGGTCCGACCCTGTGAAATCGGCGGTGAAGAATCCTCCCGGTTCGCGGTTGAGGGCGATCGGAACCATTTGTTGGTTGGGTGTGGTGACCGACAGCCGGACAGTGGCCGATGATTCCATGATGGTGCGGCTGTACTGCACTCCGATCTCGATGGTCTTTCCGAGAGGGATCCTCGATTGAGAGATCATGATGTTTGGCACGCTGCGATCCTCTTCCTCGCCGAGGATCAGCCAACGGATCAGCCGATCGATAAGAACCCCGTAAGCCTGCCCCAATCTTTCGCCCTTCTCGCCCGCCTGGTACTGCCACCTCCAAAGGTCGTCGGCTCCGATGAAGGCGGAACGCTGATCGCCCTGGCTCATCGTCGAGAGGACAGGCGATCCGTCCTTGGCCTGAATCAAGATATTGGCCTCCGAGGTCGTGTCGATTTTTGAATACGGGATTTCAGCGTAGGGCAGAAAAGTTTCCACTCCCAAAATGATGGGGGAATTGGTCACCGGATGACCGGCCGTCAGGTCGGTGAAAGCGATTTCGCGTTTCGAGGGAGCCAAAATCGAGCTCTGGGTGATCGCTGGAACTCGATCCGCCGCGCCGATCCTCCCCAGCACCCCCTGGTTGACCGGATCGGATTTCCCCACAATCACCAATAGGGCCGCTCCTTTTTCCAGTCTTTCCTTGATTATGTCGGCGGGGAGTTGAGCGACCTGGTCCGGACCGAGACCTTCCAGAATGACCAAATCGGCGTCGAAGGCCACCTCCTCCAGAGAGATGTACCCCTTTTCAACATCGCTTTCTCCCTCGGGCCCCCGGGGTTCGGTTCGACCGGTGACCAGATAACTCCAAGTGTTGCCCTGATCGATCGCCACTCTCAGAGCGTACCTCGGCACTGTCGCCATTCTTCGAACCAGGCTGGAATTCATCCAGCCTGGGCGTCCGCAGTAATACGCCACTCTCCAACGGCCCGGTTCGACATAGATCTCCTCGGTCTTGGAGGCGGAACCCAGCCCCTCGGCTTCCGCCACCACGGTCACTCGATAATTCCCCCCCTCTGGAAATCGGGTCGGGATGCTCCCCTGGGTGGAGGCCGCCATCAGGGGGAGTTCGGTCACGCCCTCTCCCGCTTTCTCCTCGGAATCCACTTCCGTCCATTCGCCCGGCTCACCTTCTTTCTCCATGAGCAGATGGATTTTCGCTTTCTGTCCCTCCGAACCGGAAGTGACCACCTGGAAGCGAACCTCCGTGTCCTCGTCGGAGAAGATCGGAGCCGGAAGAGTCACTTGGGAGAGGGCCATCGACTTCTTAATCTCGCCATAAGCCTGGGTGCTCACCGAGATCAGAGGGATGAATTTGTCGGAATCCTCGGCCTTGAGGATATCCGCGGTCGGTTCGGGACCCCAATTGTGGTTCCCGTCGGTCAGCAGGAGGATCGCAGCCGGAGGCGAACTTCCCTGTTGGGACAATGTCTCCTGAATCGCGCCGCGAATGTTGGTCGCCGCGCCGCCCGCGTTCTCCTCCTTGCGCAGAATCTCGGGATCGGCGGTGGCCAATTTGGTGGAGAATGTATAGAAACGAAGGTCGGCGCGATCGGAGAGAAGGGGATACACCTGCCGAAAAAAAGCGTCGCGGAGCTTTTGAAAAGCGGTCGGTTTATCGGGGCCCTCCAGACTGTTCATGCTCTCGCTCGTGTCGAAGAGCACCGCCATCCTCGCGGGACGTTCGGTGCTGACCTCCCGGACCCATTGCGGGTTGAGCAGAAGGAATCCAAAGACCAGGAATATCGCGGACTTCGTGACCAGGAGGGTCAGACGATGCCCGATCTTGACTCCAAAAAAGCCGCCTCGTCCGTATTGCCAATAGGCGAGAAGCCCGCCCAGGATCAACAGAGCGAAGATGACCCAGATCGGGACGATCGGTTCGAAGATCAATTCGGTTTCCTCTCCTTACGATCCTTTAGCGGCGATAGGCGTCGCATTGACTGGCCTCGCATCGGTCTTACCGAGCCTTCCTAACATACTCGATCAAACCTTCTCTTCCGTTCGCCTTTTCGCACTCAGCCGCCCAGCGATAAGCCTCTCCATAGAAGTCTTCACGCGTCCGAAGGGCGTTAAGATCCTCCATCAGGCCCAAAGTCTCAAGCAGGTTCTCGGTCACCCATTGCGCGAACCCCTCATGAATCAGGAGATCCTGGTCGCTCGGGCAGTTTTCGGCCTGCCAGACGTGGGTCCATTCATGCGCGACAACCTGGATCATCCGACGCCTCGACAATCCTCGGCGTATTGTCAGCGCCCCCCCTGTTGAAGACTTCTCGAAAGCCCCTAATGTGGGACTGCTCGTTTCCTTGCTGGCGCCACTTGGCTCCATAATGGGAAGGAGGCGAATGTCGATGCGGTTCCGAACACTCAATCCCAAGCATTCGTCCATCCATCGGCTGACAATCCTGACAATCCGAAGAGTCTCGGTCTCCGATAGGACCGTTTCTTCGAAATTCATTTCTCGAAGGTGACCGAGGTCCGCCTCCCGGGTGACCGATGTCGGATCGAAACCGAAAGAGGGAAGGTCGCTCCCCTCCGGAATCGGTTCAGCCGTCACGGCCAGAGTCCATATTGAAAGCAGGATCGTGAGAACCTTACGCATACCCTAAGACGGTAGGCAAGACTCGCATCTCCGTCAATCTTGCCCGCGAAAATTCTTGATCAATTCCCTCAAGATCGAATCCAGGTTAATCTCTGGAACCATCTGTAACTCTTCATTTTCCAGTGGAGCGACTTCAATGATCCGAAACATTCTCTTGGTTTCTGTTTTCCTGACATTCGCTTCCTCCGCCATCGCTCAGATCGCCGAGGAAGAAAAGGATATTATTGTTGAACGGGTTTTCGGAAGGGAGCACCCGGGAATCTATAAACACCCGGCATCGATCACCGAGCTTGAGAATGGAGACCTCTATATCGCCTACTATGGCGGTTCGGGGGAGTACGAGGATGACACAGCGGTCTATGGTTCGCGGCTCAAGCAGGGAGAGACGGAGTGGTCTTTCCCCGAGGTCATCGCGGACACCCCCGGTCGGGGGGAGGGAAACCCGGTTGTCTGGCAGGCTCCCGATGGGGTGGTCTGGCTCTTCTATGTCAATCGGTACGGGGACACCTGGTCCAACGCCCGTGTGAAAGCGAAGATTTCCAAGGATGGCGCCAGAACCTGGTCGGACTCCTTCATGTTTTCCATGGAGGAGGGATCGATGGTGAAAGGCGCGCCCATTGTTCTCAACAATGGCGATTACCTCCTCCCCATGTACCATGAGACCGGCGAGGACATTAACAAGACTGTCGCCTCCACCACCTCCTACTTCATGCGCTACAGCCCTCAAACAGGAGAGTGGACCGAATCGAATCGGATTGCCTCCCCCATGGGAAACCTTCAGGCCGAGGTGGCGCAAATCAGTGACGATTACCTGGTCTGCTACATCCGCCGCGGCGGTGATTTTCTTCCGACCGACGATGGTTGGTTGCTGAGATCGGAATCGAGGGATGGCGGCCATACCTGGACCGAGGCCAAACAGACCGAATTCAAAAATCCGAACTCGGCAGTGGCGTTTCTCCGCCTCCAGAATGGACACCTCATGCTGATCTTCAACGATGACATGAATGTTCGAACGCCGCTCCGAGTGGCGGTTTCAACCGATGACGATGAGACCTACCCCTATGCGCGCAATGTGATCGGCGGAGACAACACCTACGCCTATCCCTACGCCATCCAGACCAAGGATGGGAAGATTCACATCGTTTGCACCACCAACAATCGGACCTCGATCCTCCACATCACTTTCGATGAGACCGCCATTCTGGACTGGGAAATCTGAATTGGAGGGTTGGGATCAATTGGCCCTGGTCCGGATCTCGCCTTTTTCGTAGAAGAAGGTCGTGTGACGCAGATCGTGATCGAGCCGGAGGATGTCGCCGGGGATCTTAATCGTCACACCGCCATGGGCCGTGTCGAGAGCGGTGATCGTCCCGGCCCGCGCGACTGTCAGTTCCTCCTCCAAACGGATCAATTCTTCCTCGAGGTGTTTGATCCTTCCCTGGAGCAGGAACTTTTGTTGGACCGACTTAACACGAATATTCTCGATTTGTTTTGGGTCCATCGTTTTGAACTCGGGAAGGGAAGCGATTCGGTTAATAACCTGCTCAATGTCCTTCAACCTGAGGTTAAGATCTTTCAACTCATCTTTTGAATTTCCGATTACTTTTACCAAATCCGGGGTTAAACCCAGGGAAAGTATGGTTTTCGCGCTAATCTCCGAACCGAGAAAGCCGGCTTGAATCGATTCCTTGGCGCAAATCTCCCCACCCGAAATGCTTCCATGCTCGTCGTTCACCTGGACCAGTTTTCCGGCGGTGACATGACAGGTTAGTAGGTGGTTCTCCATGATCACATCCTCTCCCGCCACCAGAGTAACATCCGAGGCGAATCGCGCATGGATGCTGCCCCCCGCCTCCAGGCGTCCTTTGCCGCCACCCTGAATTCCGCCGCCAACTTGGATATTTCCGCCTGCTTTGATCTCCGAGGCCTCGACCAGTCCCCCCACGATGACATCGTCGTCGGCGACCACGTTAAACCCCGCGAGGACGTTTCCGGAAATCGAGACGGAACCCTTGAATTCGATGTTCCCTGTTTTGTAGGAAACATCCCCGGAAACCTCGTACATTTGGGTGATGGAGACCGTATCGCTTTTTCTGGTGATCGCCCCATCTTCTGAGGCAACCGCCAAATGCCCCTCCTCGATCACCTCCACTCCCGGCCCGGTCTTCAATATGGCCTCTTTAGGTTTCGCGCAGGGGATCGGGTTGCCAAAAATATCCGAACCATCCTCGCCAGGAATGGGATCGTGTTTGCGAACCAGTTCTTGTCCCTTGCTGACATTGAGGAATAGGTTGAGTTCCTTGTGGTCGACCTTCCCCTTTTCGTCCTCCTTGGCGTGAGAACTCAGATGGAACGGGTCGACAAAAAACTCCAACCAGCCATGAGTCGGATCCTTTGGGGGCGTCCCGCGACCGATCTCGACCCAGGCATCGGATCGCTCCTCGATTACTTTGGCAATGGCGTCACGGTCAATTTCCGCCTTGACTTTCGCCTCTCGGATCGCCTCCAAAACATCCGAAACGGAAACTTCCGTATCGGCGAACAGTCCCAATTCTTTCAAACGGAATTCGAGAGAGAGATTGCTATCTCTCGCTTCGAGAGCAAACCGTTCGTCTTTTGTCAATGGGACACTCATGGAACGACCCTTCTTGAGTTTTATGACTTATGGTGGTTTCTCTCTTTAACCTACACTTATCGTTTGGATTGGTCAATACAGATTGCTAGGAGATTTCGAATCGGACCCCGGCGAAGAGACCCGACCAAGAGATGGACTGGACCGCGAGGATGTCTCCGGGTAGGAGTGGATCCGCAGCCCACCGATCTGGGGCGAATGATGGATGGATGGATTCCAAGAGCTCATCCATCCGAGGCGACGGATCCAAAAGAGCGCAGGCCAAATCATGGACACCGTTCGAACCCCCGAGCCAACCCGTCCGATGTCGGTAGCAGGTGAGATTCGAGTCAGGGTCCGCCAACTCGAACTCCCTGGAATCGATGTCGGATGATCCGGCCCCGGACAGCACCGTTAGCCTAGGAATTGTGGTTTCCCCCTCCCATTCGCGCATTTCCGGATTGAAGGCTTTGGGTCGGCCAATATGTCCCCCCCGCCACTTCGCGATAGGTTTTGAGCCCCTGGAACGCGCGAAATCCGCCCGCTCGAGGACAATCACGGTCCCTGTCTCCCCCAAAACGGTTCCGCAAGCCTCTTTGGTGAATGGCCGGGGACCATCCGGGTGGTTGAGATCGAGCCTGCCCAGCTGGTGGTGGGTGACAACATGGTAGGGATCCACCAGGCAATCGGCCCCCCCCGCCAGCATGACATCCGCCTCTCCCCGTTCGATGATCGCTACCGCCTCTTGAATCGAGACCAGGCTGCCGACACCGTTCAGACAAATCGTGTTGGAGGGCGCCTTGAGACCCAGTTCGATCGCGACAGTCCCCGGGACCAGGTTGGGAATGTGGCGGAGGAACCAATAGGGGGGCATCAATTTCGCCGAATTTTCGGCATATTTTTCCAGGAAGAGTTTTCCGGCCGGGTCGAGCGAGTTCCGGACCGCGTAGCAAACCTCCTCCAAGGTAGCGCCCAGTCGGCCCGCTGACATGACAACCCCCGCGCGCTCAGGGTCGACTTGCCCCTCCAGGTTGGCATCCTCCCAGGCAAGATTCCCGGCGGCCAGAGCCAAATGAATGTTTCTCCGAGAGACTTTTAGCGCCTTCCGGTTGCGAACATGTTGTTTGGCCTGAAAATCCTTGACCTCCGCGCCAAAACGAACCGGATAATCGCCTGTCTCAAAGAGAGAGATTTCCGCAATGCCCGAGGCGTCCTCGGAAAGCGCCTTTCGGATCGCTTCGGTCCCTATTCCCAATGGCGAGACCACGCCAATTCCTGTTATCCACACTTCGCTCATGGGGGCGGGATGATAGGGTTTTTCGGATAAGTCTCAAGATCCAAGAAGGGATCTCTTACCGCGCCGGTTTCCAACCGAGTCTTTTGAATGGCGATAGGTTGCAATCCCTTATTGCCGCCGCTCGAACGGAGGTTCCACAACTTTGGCGTCGAACACCAGCAGCTTCGTCTTCGACCCGCCCCCCTTCCAAAGATCATAACGAGGATCGGCGTAACGGTCGAAGAATTCATGCAGGCGCGCCCGCAATTCCTTGCCTGTCTCCCTTCGATCCAGGTGATGGATCAGGTTGGTCTCTTCACCCGGATCCTCCGAAACGTGGTAAAGCTCATCGGGACCATACGGGGTTCGCTCGATGTATTTCCATTCGTCCGTTCGAATCGCGCGTGTGTTCTCGAATTCGTAAAAGACCTCGTTCTTCCAGGGGATCGGTTCACCGGATAACGCCCCCGAAAAATCCCGTCCCGGCGACTCCGGCTCTTTCGGCATCTCCTCGCCAAGGTCCAGATACGAGAGAACGGTCGGCATGAGATCGTAGGTGGAAACCAGTATGTCGGAGGTCGTTTCCTCGGGAATCCTCCCTGGTTGACGAAGGATGAGCGGGACTTGAAGCATTCCATCATAGGCGGTAATCGGACGAGTATGGTCGCCCATCCCCCAAAAACCGCCTTGTCCGCCCACCCAGCCCTGATCGGCGGTGAAGAGTATCAGCGTGTTCTCATCCAGTCCCAAACGCTCGAGTGTTTCAAGCACCTCCCCGACACCGTCATCGACACCGGAGAGCTCGGAAGCATACCTCCGGATGGAGACCGGGTTGTTGATGAATTGACGGTTGTTGAGAAGCCAGGGATGCGGATCTCTTCTCGGGAAGGAGGGGAGCTCTTTCTCGGAATAATATCCAGCATGCCGATTCCGAGCCTCCCGCGACAAATGCCCGCCCAGACCATACGGGCCGTTATAAGAGAGAAAGAGGAAGAACGGTTTCTCTTGATGGGTCTCGATGAACTGAACCGCCCTCTCCGTCCAAAGATCGGTTAGATACCCGGGATATTCTTTAATCTCCCCATTCTCGATGATCTCCGCGTCGTAGAACCGTGAGGTTGCCCCGTGCGGCATCGTGATCCACTCGGAAAACCCCTCCTGCGGTTCAAGGTTATTCCCAAGGTGCCACTTCCCAACCAGCCCACATTGGTATCCCGCTTCGGAAAGCACCTCGGGCAGGCTCGTGAGGTCTTCGAGGGTCGAGGCTGCCTTCGGACCGACTTGGAGATTCTGGCTGTGAAGGTAACAGTGGACCCCATGCTGGCAGGGAAGCAGCCCCGTCAGGAAGGAGGCCCGAGTCGGAGAGCAGACCCCGTTGACGCTGTAGCAACCAGTGAAGCGAGCGCCCTCCTCGGCGAGACGGTCGATGTTCGGAGTCCGGATGTCCGGATTTCCATAGCAACCCAGAGTCCACGCCCCATGGTTGTCGGTCATGATGACCACGAGGTTGGTCGGTTTTGGAGTATTCTTAACAGGTCTCGAGGGTTGATTTCCCCAACCTTGCGAACTAGTCATGACTGTCAAACCGAGAAACCACAGGATTGAAAGCAGGCTACTATTTTTCATTGCTTGTCGGTTCCATCCATTCCGGTAAAATCTCGTTGTGGAAAACTGTAGGGAGAGTAACATATCCCGGCATACTATCAAAATCGACAAGACTGATGGTGGACATATGACAGAGATTGGAAAATCATCAAATCCTGGATTTCCCTTGAATAGATTCTCTTCAACCGTCTTGATCGGATTGAGTGTCTTCAACCTAGGGGCCGTTGGGCAAAGCAGCGAAGAACCAAAACTTGGTCAACAAATCAAGACAGCCTTTGTCAATGTCAGGAATGCCCTTGAAGAAAGTGATCTATCAAAGGTCGCAAAGCACACCTTTTTGAAACGAGGAAGGACTACCAGGCATCAAGAGTCGCCTACAGAAATCCTACAGTCTGATGAAGAGTTCGTATTGAACAAATGGCTCCTTTAGAAGACAGGGTTAAACTCATAGGACCCACGTCGAAGGGAACAAGCGACTGTGTCTCGTTTTGGAAGACAGACAGTCCTTGCCAAGGAACTGGTAGCGTGGTGAATCAAGGAGAGGTTAAGACGCCCAGAATCCCATGGCTATGGATAGATATGAGATTGCCGCAAATTCCAGGAAACTGAGAGGCGTATGTTGCGAACATCCTGAGTTTAAACACGGCTTCCTTTGCTAAGATGGTGAAAGAACTGGTCGTTCGAAATAAGGAGACGGCTCAAATGTTTCAGAGGCCCCAAACTCATCCCCAGTTGGCGGTCCTTTGTTGGAAAAAATTTCTAACGCAGCGGAAGGAGACCAGCGAAAGGTGTTGGAGGACTATTTTGAGGGAAAAATTTTCTAGCCAATCCACTCCAATTGGAACTCAGAAGACAATGACCACTGTGATGCGCTGGCTGCAATTAAGTCTTCTTGTCTTGACCTTCCGCCTTTTGCCCCGATTGCTTCCGGGAATAGCGGAGGGCATTACTTCCAGCGAATTCATCTCCCACGAAGAGGTGCTGCCCATCGAGGATCGCCGGTACCACCAACGCCTCAAGACTGGGCCCGTTCACCAACCCGCCCTTCGACGCCCAGCCAAAGGCAGGGGAGATGACCATCCCCTTCGAGGGCTGGCTGATTATTCTTCCGATTCAAGATTTCCTTCAGATTGCCATGAACGTGAAGGTCGAGTTGGTCTCTGAACACACGTTGGAAGGATGGAAGGATTGGTCCAAGGCAATCGTGGCAGGGACGAGGGACCACCTTCCTGTTGTGGGTGAGGAACTAGAGGGACCGAAAGATTACGAGATTCGGGTTTCTCCCGATCGGATTGTAGTCTGCGGTTTCGATCCCAGCGGGGTTCGTTTCGGTCTCTTCGATTTGGAGGAGCGTATGAGTCTCCGAGAGGCGCCCTTCCTCCCGAAAGACCTGCACACGGTTCGCCACAGTCTCTTTAAAACTCGGATGGTCCTTTCCTGGCTCGGTTGGATGGAATGGCCCGATGCCTACCTCTCGCACCTCGCCCATGATGGTTACGATGCCATCTTCGCCTCGGTCTACGCCAACCCGAACGGTGTGGAGGGGCCGCCCCATTACCACCTGATTCGGAAACAGAACGCCGACAACCTCCACGATCTCATCCGACGTGCGAACCGGCAGGGGATCAAGGTCTACGCCCCCGTTCTCTACAACAACACGGGGACACCCGAGAACGAAGCCGGTTTGCGAGAACATGTCCGCGACATCGTCACGAAATTCCCGGACATCCACGGCTACATTCTCCTGACCGAAGGTTTTTATTACAAAGCCTTCTTCGGCGCGGGAGGTCATGGGGGACAGGACCTCAAAGAGTGGGCCAAACACTGGACTCGCGCGGTTGAGATTGCCACGGAGGAGATCCACAAGATCGACCCCAACATCGAAGTCCTACCCTGGGAATACAACATCGATTTCCGCCCCCACCGGGTCGAACTGAAACGCTATGTCGTCAGCCTGCTTCCGAAGGAAACAATTCCCCTTCTCACCTGGGAGAATGGCAAAGCCTTCGAGATCGATGGCCTCAAAGGTTATCTCCGGGACTATTCGATCAGCCAAGTCGGTCCCGCGGAGGTGGCCGCCGGTCAGATCGAGGAGGCCAAGAGTCGCGGGATGAAGGTCTACTGCAAGGCCGACTGTTTCGCCACTTGGCAGTTCGGCACGATCCCCTACCTCCCCTGCCCCCAACAGTGGCAGCGCCGCTACGATACACTCGCCGAGTATGGGGTCGATGGGACCCTCGAAACCTGGAGCAACGGGTATAAGCCGAATTTCATCGCCGGACTCCGAGCCTGGTCGGCCTGGACCGATTCGCCGCCTTCGGAAGATATCCTCCGGTCGATCGCCCGACGGGAGTTTGGCGCGGGATCCGAAGACCTCGTGATGGACGCCTGGGAACATTTCAGTCGGGCGATTCAGTATGTTCCGGATACTGGCCCCTCCATGGGAACCAACAACGCCGTCGCCAACCCGCTCTTCTTCGAACCGGCCGAACCTCGAATCATGATGCTGGACCACTCCTGGTGGGACGAGCAAAAATGGTCTCACCGGATCACCGGTCACAAGATGAACCCATACTGGCCCTACACCCACGCGCGCATGGTTTTCTATCCCGATTTCACCAACCGGTCGAACCGCGCCGAACAATATGCCAGGACCTGGTCGGGAATCGGCCAAATCGAGAATCCGGAAAAACTCAATGAAAATCGGGTGCTTCCCGTTTTCAACAAGCACCTCTTACTCGCCGCCGATGAATTCGAGAAAGGGCTCTTGCCCTATCGACAGGCCGCGCTAAGTGCTCCCGAATCCAAGCGGGAGGGCGCGATGAAGGAAGTGATGGTGGCCGAACAGATCCGAAACATGCTCCTCAGCCTAAACGCGATCCTGGAGTTCGAGGACTTGAGGTTTCGCTTGGTTCACCTCGAAGCCGATGACCCTTCGGAAAACATCCTTGGGCGGATGAAGGAGATTCTGAGAGACGAGATCGAACGAACCGAAAGGTCCCTCGTCATCGCCGAGCGCGATTCACGCCTTGGATACGAGTGCGAGCAGGATTATGTCTACACCCCCTATGTCCTCCGCGAGAAAATCCGGCTTTTGAAGGACACCCTGAACGATCAAGTTCCATCCTATGAGAAGAGAGAAGAGTGAGAGGCGACCGGATGACCCGACACAGAGGCGTGGTCAATTTCGCCACCTTCTGTATCATGGAAAGTGGCAAGGGTTTTTCCGGATCGCCCCACTGACAACGCGTCTTGACAATTCAGGCGAATCGGTCAATCAATTTCAATTATTCCATTGAGTGTTGGAATTGCGAGAAGTCCGTGTTAGATTTACTTGGCGATGTAAAGTTAATTCTTGAACGAAGGTGTGCGTTTTCATGAGCCCATTGCTCGAGAGCATTAAAGAACCGAATCAGATTCATTCCTTTTCCGATGAGGAACTCCTCCAACTCGCGGAGGAAATGCGCGAAAAGATCATCGATTCGGTCTCCCAAACCGGGGGGCATTTCTCCTCCAATCTCGGCACTGTCGAGTTGACTGTGGCTCTCCACAAAGTGTTCGATTCCCCCAACGACAAAATCATCTGGGATGTCGGGCACCAGGCCTACCCGCACAAACTGCTCACCGGACGTTCCGAGCAGTTCAAATCCCTGCGCCAAACCGATGGTCTCTGCGGGTTCCTGACCCCCTACGAAAGCGCCCATGACATCTTCGGCGCGGGTCATGCCGGCACCGCGTGCAGCGCCGCGGTCGGGGTCTCCATCGCCAACCATGTTCAGAAGAAAGACAACAAGGTGATCGCGATCGTGGGCGATGGCGGGATGACCGCCGGGATGGCTTTCGAGGCGCTCAACCACGCGGGCCATCTCAAGAACGATTTGATTGTGATCCTCAACGATAACCGGTGGTCGATCAGCAAGAATGTCGGCGCCATGTCCGAGTACCTCAATCGGATCATCACCGGTCAGTTTTACAACCGGACCAAGACCGACCTCGAAAAAATCATGGGCGGCCTCCCCGGCGGCGAAAGTTTTCTCAAGATGATGCACAGCGCCGAGGAGCATGTGAAAGGGATGATCGTTCCGGGCACCCTCTTCGAGGAACTCGGCTTCAGGTACTTCGGACCGGTCGATGGTCACGATCTGCTTCAGATGGTCGACACCCTCGAATCGGTCAAGAAATTGAAAGGTCCCATCCTTCTTCACGCGGTCACTGTCAAAGGGAAGGGCTACGCTCCCGCCGAGGCCGACGCGATGAAATGGCATGGCCCCACCCCCTTCGATAAGGTCGAGGGCAAGATCCACAAGAAACCCGGCAAGAAGAGCTACACCGAAATCTTTGTGGAGACCCTCATCGAGGAAGCGGGGAAGGATGACAAACTATGCGCGGTGACAGCCGCCATGGCCTCCGGCACCGGCCTCTCTAAATTCGCGGAGGCCTACCCCGAGCGTTTCTTCGATGTTGCCATCGCCGAACAACACGCGGTCACCATGGGCGCGGGCATGGCGAAAGGCGGACTCAAACCGGTGGTCGCCATTTACTCGACCTTTCTCCAGCGCGGGTTCGATCAGGTTCTGCATGACGCCGCCATCCAAAACCTCCCGGTCATCTTCGCGGTCGACCGCGCCGGTCTGGTCGGAGCGGATGGCGCGACTCACCAGGGGATGTTCGACATGAGTTACCTCCGCCTCATCCCGAATGTGACCGTGCTGGTTCCCTCGAACGAAGCCGAACTCAACGGCATGCTGAAAACCGCGTTCAACCACAACGGCCCCATCGCGGTCCGTTTCCCGCGCACTGGCATCACCGATGAGTTTCCCAATTACCTGAAGACCGAACCGATCCCGATCGGCGAGAGTGTCACCGTGCGAGAAGGGCAGGGAGGAGTCGCCCTCCTCGCCATCGGCACCATGGTCGCCCCCTCCTTGGAGGCGGCCGAGGCCCTCTCCGAAAAGGGCATCGACGCCACCGTGGTGAACATGCGCAGCTTAAAACCCCTCGACCGCGAGGTCCTCGCCCGTCTGGCCGAGAATCACCACGACATCATTACAGTTGAAGAGCACACCATCGCCGGCGGATTCGGCAGCGCGGTGCAGGAAGCCTGGGACCAAGACGACCTCCCCCCCGTCCGCTGGAAACGCCTCGGCATCAAAGACCACTTCGTCGAACACGGCTCCCGCGACGACATGCTCCACCGCCTCGGCCTCGACTCCGAAGGCATCGCCCGCACAGTAGAGGCGTTTGTGACGCATAGTCACGGGGCTGCGAGCGGGGTTTATCGGCAGTAGGGAGGGAATTCTGGGATGAAGTCACCACACAGAAAACGCCAACCTCCGCGAAAAATATCGAAACCTCCAGACGGAATTGATTTGGAATCGATCGCAGATGAGGTGAGATATATCGGCAGTTGTGAACACAAATCAGGCTTAAGTTTCGCGGGTCCTCCTCGGCCACGAGCGGATGCAAGTATTTGCGATTCATCCTTGAATTGGGAACAGGAACAACTCACAAACTGGATTCGCGAGGCGATTCGAATCGGATGCGTTGGTGGTTGTTGGAAAGGAAGGTTTCCAAAGTACGCTTGGTTTCGCGATCGAGAAGTGGTTTATGAAGGCCGATTGGTAAATAAGGGAAATGGAGATTACAAGGGTTACGCTCTCACCGACGATGAGACCCCGGAAGGAATAGACGAATACTATGTCTGAGTTTCAGATAATAGTGGAATGGGAATCCCCCGGTGGAGCGATGGGTCCCGACCTGAGGGCGACATGGGCACGCTTGAGGATTGAAATTGGTGGGAAGACCGTCACTAGAGTTGAAGACAAAGTTTCGAAGAGTGTCCGAGATGGAATCTACCTCCCGCTGTATCCATTAGCCCAATGGATGGTCACCAACTGGTGGCCCCTACTTTTCGAGGTCTCATCCACCGGAAGGGAGTCGAACGGATACCGAAAACGACATTCCTTCAGTGCGGCACGCGAAGGTTATGCTCTCCCCGACCTGCGGCTTGAACCGGAAGGGGAGAGCGTTTCAATTGAATGGAATCCCGTGGAACTTCCCCAGTGCCGAGTTGGGTTCTTATCCAGTGGCGAAGCCCGGATTGACCGTTCGGAATTAGAAAGCAGTCTGACGGAATTCCTGAACGCTGTGGATGCGAGGTTAAAAGAGCAGGATTTGCCCGATTCTTTCATTAGTGAAGAATGGCAAGCCATTACAGGGGCAGACAGAGAGGAAAGGGCGTTTTGCGAGGCGGCGGGTAAGCTGGGTTGGGATCCCTATGATCTATCCGATGAGGAAAGCCGCGCAATCGTGGAAGTTTCGGAAAAATTTCCAAGCGATTTCTGCGATGAACTTTTCGCGTCCGCGGAAAGAAAAACCTTTCGTGATCAGGTTGAAAAAGTTGAATTGCTATGGAACGAAGCGAATGAAAGCGCCATCACATTCGATGCCCTACGAGACATAAGAAATAGAGGTTTCAACCTCCAGCAAGGTCGGTTCCCCTGGGAGGAGGGATATGACGTTGCGAGGCAATTACGAGAATGTCTCCAACGAAGTGACCCATTCATTCGAAACGTCCAGGATTTGTGGACGGTTCTCAGTATCGATTCCTCGGAGCCATCAAAAGTCATCAAGTATGGACAAGAATCTTTGGGCTCCCTGTATTGTTTGGTTTCGCATACGGGCGGCGGTGGGCCTTTCTTCGCTTTTGCCCCCCCCATCGAACGAGTGGCGCCCTTTGCTTTGTGTCGAGCGCTCTTCGAATATTTGGTTTCTCAACAGGGCTCCCCCGCCCTGGTTACTTCCGCCCATTCGGAAAGGCAAAAACGGAACCGCGCATTCGCAGCCGAATTTCTCGCACCCGCTTCCGAGATCGGAAAACACTTGAGATCTCAACGAGTTGGGGAAGAGGAAATCTTAGAGATTTCGGAAGAGTTTGGGATTTCCGAATGGATTATCCGACACCAGATCAAGAACCATAATCTGGCGATCATCGATTGCTAAAAGACAAACTCAGCATATGCGGTCAACCGCGTGGTTGACTTGTGGCGTCCGGATCGAGTATGGAGACCTTAATGATCGCCCTTCTCGGAATCGATTGCTCCACAAACCCAAAGAAGACAGGACTTGCGCTTGGCGAATTGCAAGGAAACGTTGTCCAGATATTGCGTTGCGCTACTGGAACGAGAACAAACACTCCAGCCGAAATTGCTATAAGTTGGCTTGCTGATTATGAGGAAGCGCTCATAGCGATCGACGCACCGCTCGGTTGGCCTAAAAAACTTGGACAATGCCTTTCCGATCATAAAGCCGGTTTTCGGGTTCAATCTGAAGCCAATCAACTATTCCGTCGCGTTACAGATGTCGAGATCAAGGGTCGCTTGGGAAAACAACCACTTGAAGTTGGAGCGAACTTAATCGCTCGGACGGCGGTTTCCGCACTCTCGTTCCTCGATCAGATTCGTCGTGACACGGGAAGACGTATTCCGCTTGCTTGGGAACCTAAAGAAGAAGAGCGGTGGAGAGCCATAGAGGTTTATCCCGCCGCTACTCGGATTGGTCATGGGGCGCTAGACAAGGGAGGAAGTCTTGTTGGTTTGGAGGTACTATTAGATTGCACTTCAGTGCAGGGGGATTTATCTTGTAAAGACATCGTGGATGCAGTTGTTTGTACGATAGCAGCAGCTGATTTTTTGTCCGGAAAAGCAGCTCCACCTCTGGATAAGGAGGCGGCACTAGTTGAGGGGTGGATTTGGGCTCCTCAAACAGTCCATTAGGCGACCGTGAGCACAGCAATGCGAACCCTGGTTACCTTCCAAATCGAAGCGTTCAATCCCACCGACCCGAAAGACCATTTCCTCAATCTGACTTGCTTTGGCGATGACTTTGCCCGTTGGTTGGTGAGTCGACTCCGGGAGGGGTGGCGAATACCTGATAAGGACTTGGTTGATTGATCCCCTGGTCGTGGCAGTGGAGGCCGAACAGGTGGCAAAACGCTCCGACCCGAACAGCCCCTTGGTAACTCGAGTCCCCTTTCCGACATGAGTTTTACCGATCCTTTCCCGCTCACTTGAACCCCAGCCTTCCCGTTGGCCTACGATTTGCTTATTGACATCACCGTGCAATTCGTTTCTCCCTCGCTCCCCCCTCGCTAGATTTTGATTTGATTGGATGAGTTGTGCGGCCGGTTGATCGGAGGAGCCACTATGAAGAAATTTTACCACCCGCTCTATATCGTTTTGTTCACCCTCGTTGTCTTTTCAGCCCCGTTTTTGACCGATTTTGTGTCGGCGCAGGGGGTTGAAATCATTGAAAATGGCAGTTTTGAGGCTGGGAATTTTACTGGTTGGACCGCACAAACCGCCGGATTCGCCTCAATCCCTTGGAATGTGATCGGCGCGGGGTCGGTCGCTGGCACCGGGATGCAACCCTCCGCGCCGCAGGACGGTTCCTACGTGGCTTGGAATGGTTTCGATGGCGGCGGACCCATGAATTTCATCCTGTTTCAGGATGTATCGATTCCCGCCGACAATGTCGCAACCCTTTCTTGGGCTCATCGCGTCCAATGGAACTTTTCCATCGGTCGACCCGCGACACTTCCAAGGGTTTTTGATGTTTTGGTTCGCGACCCCACTTCGGGAGCCGTCTTGGAGACTTTGTTAACCTTTGAAACTGGAATTCAATCCACCACACCGACCGGCGACACCGGATGGACAAATAATTCGTTCGACCTTTCGGCTTACGCCGGTCAAACGGTGCGAATCGAGTTTGTCGAATACATCCCCGAGGTCCTCACTGGCTATGGCCAATTCGAACTCGACTCCGTGAGTCTCGTTGTCGAGCAACCTGTCGTGGAGGATCCTCCGGCGGCCTCTCTGTTCATCGACATCCGTCCTTGGATGTGCCCCAATCTCCTCAATCTCCGCAGCCGCTGTTACATCCCGGTGGCGATCCTGGGGACCGAGGATTTGGATGTTCGAACAATCGATCCGACAAGCATTCAAATCGCTGGGGCAACTCCGAGAAAGGGATTCTATTGGGATGTCGCCGCTCCGGTCGAGTCGAGCGACTCCGAGGGCGAGTGTCGTGAATGCCGCCGCACCCGACGGGATGGGTATCACGATCTCGTGGTGTTCTTCAAATCCTCCGATTTGGTCGACTCGCTTCGGGAACAATACGGCGAAGAAATCGAGGATCTCGATTGTGTCAATTTAACGCTTACTTGCACGACCGATGACGGCGCCTCCCTTTCCGGAGAGGATAGTGTGAAGTTGGTCGGACAAAAGCATCACCGGTGGTCTTGGCGCCGATAGGTCGTTTCACCGACTCGGCGCCCACCCGATAGCGCGAGGGAGGCTCTCCATGGGACCGGATGGAGAGCCTCTTTCTTTTTCGCACCCTCTCCACTTATCTTGACTTCCCATCTCCGCTGGGTAGCGTCTGCCCACCATGAAAACATACAAATCGAATCATCTCATTCATAAAGGGTTTTGGGGGAGCCTCGCGTTCCTTCTCGTGGTGTTGGTTTTGGGAGTTCGAGTTCACGCGGACGGCACGACTCCCTCGGCTTTGGAATCCGATCCGGATGGATGGATCGACATCCTTCCTTCAGCGGACTTGGATGGTTGGTCGCGTGTCCCGGTTCCGCCAAATGATCCGCTTGGGCAGGAGCAGTGGAGTGTTAAGGATGGGACTTTGGTTTGCGATGGCGAGGGGGGGCATGACATGCTCCTTTGCGATCGGGAATTCGGCGACGCCATCTTCCACTTCGAATTTCGCTACACCCCGGTCGAGGGGAAGAGCGGGTATAACAGCGGCGCTTATGTTCGCAACTCGGAAAAAGGGGAGATCTGGCATCAGGCGCAGTTCGGCGACGCGAATGGCGGATACCTTTTCGGACAAACCGAGGCCGAGGGGGGCAAGAAGGGTTTTTCCACCCGTGACGATGTGAAGGACAGCCGAGTCAAACCGGTCGGCGAATGGAACGTTTTCGAGATCACCGCGAAGGGAGACCTGCTCACCCTTTGGGTCAATGGGGCCGTCACCTGCCAGTTCGAGGGATGCGGAAAACCGACAGGCCTGGTCGGAGTCGAGGGCGAGGGGTACCGGATCGAGTTCCGCAATCTGAAGGTGAAGGAACTCAATTAGACCCCAAACCCGCTTCGATAACTCCACCCCCTAACCCCCTCCCCGCAGCGCGGGGAGGGGGAACAATCGCCCGCAAACCAGTCGTCAAGTCGTTAACCTCTCACTCTTTTCAAACCGGTTGACACCCAAACTGAAAACCGATAGAAACCGTGTGGGCTGCTAGCTCAACTGGTAGAGCAGTGGACTCTTAATCCATTGGTTCAGGGTTCGAGCCCCTGGCGGCCCACGTTTTTTCCCTCCCCTCTAATTCCCGATCGCTTTCTTTTGTCCTTCTCTCTCAGAGAGGTTTATGGTGGGGGCGATCTGCTTGAGGCTCCTGCATTTTCACATGGACGACGCTAGTTTTTCTTTTACAGCCCGGGCGGAGAGACCCATGCAGCGGAGTCGGAACAAATGAATGATGGGAGGAACTGAAGGGTTTTCATCACAGTAGTGAATAGATCGCAACTTGTCCTCCAGTAGCCTCCAACCTCAATGGAATGTTGAATTTGTCAGGATGGTCAATCTCAAACTCAAGTTTGTAAGTGTGTCCCCGAACTGGAGTCAGATCGAACAATAGGAATCGGACGTTCTCCACTTTACCGTCGTTGGTGTAGGAATAACTCCAGGCAAGGTCTGCAAGCGATTCATTCTCTTCTGCGACGACTTCGCCCGTTTCTTCATCAACTATGCGAATACGAACGTGGGCCATTTGTTGAATTTCTTGGGAAATGTATCGTTCTGGAAGCAGATCATCGGAATCTCTCGAGAAGAAGTAATCATCTAAATCGACATTGGTGCTTAATCCAAAATGGAACCGCTTTTCGGCAACGAATTTCGCCGGTAGGGGTCCAATCCGATAGGTCGCCTTCTCCGGGCGCGAAGTATTGAATTCTCCCAGACTCAACTTGTATCGTTCGAACGCACTGACCCCAAAGCGGTTGTCAAAATTCCCATCGCCTCGGTAGTAGTACGGAACCAAGTTTGGGCTGCACCCTTGGAAGAAGACTGGAGCGGTCAACGCTAAAATGAGAGTTGTGATTATTAGTCTCATGGCTCTCGAAATTTAAGGGGGATTGTAGAAAATGAACCTGGGGCGGTCAAGCGAAATTTCCATCGAATGGGTTGAACCTAGCCTCAAAAACCACGTTCCATAAGGCGCTTCAAGTCCCGTTTGCCATCTACAATTCGAACGATTGCGATTGCATCGGGTTTAGGCGTTCATAAATAATCACTAATCTCCCAAGGACAACCCATATCCGATATTTGCGATTCTTGGGGGACAGATCCTCGCGGAGCCTCCCAATCCTTGGATTCTCGCAGAGAAGGTCAAACGCTTTCTCGATCTCCTCCGTGGTTCTTTCCGCTTGGAGGAGACCGAATAACTCAATTGTCTGTGCGTCGATATCCACCAGATCCTCTTCGCGGATTCCTGTAAGAACCAGGCGAAGATTCACGACTCAACAGTCTTCCGCTCTAATTCTTGATGCCCCTCTTTTATCCGTGCGATAACCTCTCTTCCATCGACCACTCTGCCCGCCTCCAAATCCTCGGTTCCCTCCTGGATGAGGCGGCTGCGAACTTTTTCCAACTCCGATTGGTACACCAATCCCTCGGCTTCGAGTAAGCGAAGCCCCTCTTTGAACACCTCATCCGCCGATTTAAATCGACCGGACGCGATGCACTCATCCACGAACTTGGATTGCTCGGGCGTGAGGTTTATCGATTGGGTGGATTGACGAGAAGTCACTGAAATGGTTTTTCCTCCTGAAAGATGGCGGCTTTCAATCATTGTGAACCAATCATCTCATGCGTGCAATAACGAGATTGCTCTGTCTATCCCTCTCTACTCCTCCCCCAACCTCAGCGAAATCGCTTTCCTGTGTCCGGTCAGCCCCTCGGCTTCGGCGAGTTTCATGGCGGGTGGGCCGATCGCGTGGATGCCGGCTTCTTTCACATGGACGATGCTGATCTTTTTCATGTAGTCATCGACCGAGAGGGCGGAGCTGTAGCGGGCGTTACCGCCGGTGGGAAGGACATGGTTGGTGCCGGCGGTGTAATCGCCGATCGGCTCGGTCGACCAGGGGCCGACAAAGATGGCGCCGGCGTGTTCGATCTTGTCGATGAGCGCCTCGGAGTTCTCGGTCTGGATCTCAAGGTGCTCGGCTGCGACGATGTTGGCGACCTCGCAGGCTTGGTCGAGGTTATTTACTAGGGCCAGCACTCCCCCTGTCTTGAGGGAACTCGCGGCGATCTCCTTCCTCTCCATTCCACTGAGTAGGTCTTTGACTTGCTCATCGACTTCCTTGAGCAGTTTTTCGGAAGGGGTCACCAGGATCGACATCTCACCGCCCGCGTGTTCGGCTTGGGAGAGGAGGTCGGCGGCGACATGGCGAGGGTTCGCATAATCATCGGCGATCACCAGGATTTCGCTGTTGCCAGGGAGGCTCTCGATCTTGACCTCGCCTTGAATTTGCTTCTTGGCCTCCATCACATACTGGTTGCCGGGACCGAAGATGCCATTCGTGCGCTCGAATCCGGGGAGGCCATAGGCCATCGCGAAGACCGCCCAGGCGCCGCCGATCGCAAAAATCTGACCCGGCTCAAGACCGAGGAGACCGCTGGTCCCGAGGATGAGCGGGTGCACGGTCCCAGAACTCTTCTGAGGGGGAGAACAGATGACCATCGAGGGACATCCCGCCACCTGTGCGGGAACCGTATCCATCACGAGGGTCGAAAAGAGCGGTGCGGTCCCGGCGGGCGCGTAGACTCCGACCCGTGAGAGCGGGCGAAAGAGTTGCCCGGTCCGGATCCCCTCCTCATCGAGGAACCAGTCCTGCCGTTTCTGACGGCTATGGAAATTTCGGACACGGTCGATGGAGACCTGGATGGCCTCGGCGAGCGAGGAGTCGAGGTCCTCACAGGCCTTGTCGAAATCCGACTGGGAAACCTGAAAGGCTTCCGCCTTCGGCTCCTTCTTCACCCCATCGAATTTCTCGGTGTATTCGGCGATCGCTTCCCAACCGCGGGAACACACCTGTTCGCGAATGGCCTCCACCTGCTCGGCGACATCGGAACTGTCTGCCTTGCGCTGAGCGAGGAAATCCTCGATGGGTTTTAGAGATTGGGTAAGGTCGAGTCTTTTCATTAATTCTTCTCGTTTCGGATTGGGCGAACTAGAATTTTACCTGAAGGGGGGCGGGTTGCAATGATGGGGCCTACCGCGAAGCCAAGACCAAACCGCAATGTTTCTCGAAAGCTCGGAATTCCCGGTCCGAAGTGAGAAGCGGGACGCCATTGTCGAGGCAAAACACCGCGATAAAAGTGTCGACCGTCTTTCGGATGGTGATCCCCTTCTTTCTGAGAGTCCGAAAGAGATCCGCGCTTCGGAGGGCGGACTCCGTATTGACCAACGGATGGATGGGGAAACTCATCAGGAGCCTCTTCGCGGTTCGGAAATCGAGATCGTTACGGAACCCTTGGAGGACCTCGGCGAGAATCAGGTCCCCGATGACAATGGGTTCTCGTCCCAGTATCGAGTCGAGGGTGTCCGACTCCCGGTTGACCGTCCCATTGAAGTAGTCGATCCAGACGCTGGAATCGACCAGGATCATCGGGACCTCCTCATCTCCTCGAGGCTCCCTTCCCACTTCAACTTCCCGCGATACTTCCTCACCCCCTCCTGCTTCTTGAGGTCAATGAAAGTCCGCATCCCGAGTTCGACCGCCTCCTTCTTGGTCCTGGCCCCGCTCCTCTTCAGCATCTCGGCCATCAAATCGTCATCGATCACAATGTTGGTTCGCATGGACTCCTCCGTGTGTATGAGATGCTCTTAGTGTACATATCATCTCATAGTTTGAGTAGGCAAAATTCCCCACCCCCCTCCACAGTGAAGAACACGAGCCTTTTCGGTCTCAATCAAACCTCGTTCATGGATCTTTTTGTCGATGGTCAATGCCATCGTGGTCTTCACCCGACGACCCCATGGGCGTCGGGTGTCGTGTGAAAGACACTTCGGGGCGGTTGAATCCGTGAATCACATTTTGTACCCCGGCTTCTTGTAAAGATTTTCCGAGTTGCTGACAATATCGGGTTGATAGACTTTCTCAGCCCAATCCTGTGAGTCCACTTCTTCGATGGCTACGGAGACGGACTCCTCGCCGTAGTTCAGAACGTCCATCACATCTCTGACGATCTCATCGGCGAGTCGCGCCTTTTGCTGTTCTGATTTTCCGGGCCAGAGTTTGACGATGACGTGGGGCATATTTGGCTCCTTGAGATTTATTTGGATACGTTGGGCTCTCGCACCTCAAATCGGCTGCGCGGTGGGTCGGAACAGGATTTCGTTCACGTCGACATCCGCCGGTTCGTTGATTGCGAAGGCGACCATGCGAGCGAAGGTTTCGGCGGGAACCGCGATCTGGCTCACAAAATCTTTAGTCTGCGCTTGAATCTTCTCGTCGCTGATGTGCTCCAGCAGTTCGGTCGCCACAGCGCCCGGGGAGATGACGGTGGTCCGGATGTTGTAAGGCTTCACTTCCTGGCGGAGCCCCTCCGACAGAGCCCGAACAGCAAATTTTGTCGCGCAATAGACCGTGGCATCCGGGCCGAGTTTGTGACCGTAGACCGAGGAGACATTGATGATGTGCCCGCTCTTCTGTGCCTTCATGTGAGGGAGCGCCGCGGCAATGCCGTAGAGCACTCCCTTGAGGTTCACATCGATCATCTGATCCCACTCGTCGACTTTGAGTTGTTCGAGCGGCGCGAGCGGCATGAGACCAGCGTTGTTGAGCATGACATCGATTCGACCATAGGTTTCCACCGCCTTGCCGACGAGCGCCTTGACTTGCTGCTGGTCGGCGACATCCGTCGCCACGGCCATCGCCTTCCCGCCCTGATCGTTGAGCTCCTTCGCCAAGGCTTCGATGCGATCCGCTCTGCGAGCCGCCAATACGACGGTCGCTCCTTCCGAAGAGAGCAGCCTTGCGGTGGCCTCGCCGAGACCACTACTCGCGCCTGTGATGATAACGACTTTTCCTTTGATATTTTGACTGATCATGATTGGTTTCCTTTCGTTGATATGCGGAGTTGATTGATTATTTTTTTCTCGTCTTCGTTACTTTCTGTATTGCTCGTCGGTGACATGTTCGAGCCAAGTTACGGGGCTTCCGTCTTGGGCTTCCTGAATGGCGATGTGCGTCATCGCGTTCTTCGGCGAGGCGCCGTGCCAGTGCTTCTCCTCTGGTGGGAACCAAACAATGTCACCCGGTCGAACCTCCTGAATCGGTCCGTCTTCCTGCTGCACCCAGCCGAGGCCGGAGGTGATGATGAGGTGCTGGCCAACCGGGTGCGTGTGCCAGGCGGTCCGGGCGCCGGGCTCGAACGTGACCGTGGCGCCGGAGACCCTCGATGGCTCCTTGGCTTGGAACAGCGAGTCGACGCGAACCGCGCCGGTAAACCAATCGGCCGGACCTTCCATTGAGGGTGTTGAACCTACTCTTGTGATTTCCATTTGAATCTCCTTTCTATTACTGAGACCCGCGGCCGACTGAGCGCTGGGAACACCCGAGATGGGTAGGGCAGCGACCGCGAATAAGTTTTTTAAGAATTCACGACGGATAATCATGCGATCTCCTTTCGTCATCGACGGATCGTATACTGGGTCAGGCTTTGGCGACTTGGGCTCGCCCACCATGCCGCATCCGCCATTCGCCGGGCGGACTCCCCTCCCAGTCGTGGAACGCGCGGAAGAAGGAATGGGCGTCCTCGTACCCCAGCAAGTACGCGGTTTCGTTGAGTTCCAGCGAGGAATGCAAGAGGTAGTGGCGCGCGAGTTCTCGTCGCGACTCTTGAATCAGTTGTTGGAAAGTCGTTCCGAGTTCCGTCAGTCTGCGTTGAAGTGTGCGTGAACTGAGGTTCAGTTCTCTTGCAACGTCTTTGATTCCCGGCCTTCTTCCGGCCAGTTGTTGTTTCACGACACCTTTCACCTGTTCGCCGATTTCCCTGGACGCAAGCGCCTGTGAGAGTTCGGCCTCGAGCTGCGGCGCCACCATCGCGTAGAGATCCGCGTTGTGCGTGAGAAAAGGTCGATCGAGGTCCGTTTTGCTGAAAACCATCGTGTTCTGGCGCGCTCCAAAAGAGGTCGGGCAACCGAAGTGGGCCTCATACATCTTTCGATCGCCTTTGGCCGCGCGGAGTTCAATCCGCTTGGGATTGATCAGACCGCCGGTCCCTCGGCGGGCGATGCTCACCACCCAGGCGAAACAGACATCGGTGAGCAGCGGCGGTTCCGTCTCCTTCGCGAGCAGCCATTTGAACTGCACCCGGGATTCCTGCCCACGGTCGCTGACACGGATTTCCTCGGGGCAGGTGAGTTGTTTGTATCGCCCCAGCCGCTCCAACGCATCCCGGAAAGTCCGCGCCGAAATAGCGGCCATGGCGGTCGGGTTGTACCGCTCGATGCGGTCCTCCGACCCAATCTTGAGGCCGATTCCCGGATCGTGGCTGGCTTCCGAAATTCCTCGATACAAGACGAACAACTCTTCGGTGGTCACCACGATCTTCTCCTGATCGAATAACCCCGAGGGGAGTCCCGCGTGTCGCAACACATCGGCTGGAGGCAGGCCCAGTTCCTCAATCTTGAGCGCAAGCCCTTTGGCGACTCGAAACCGGTCTGTCATCACTCATCTCCCTTCAACTCTCTTCAATCTAGACCTTCGGCTGGATTCCGTCATTAGCAAAACGCGCCATTGTGTTTGCAAGACGCGCCACGATGCGGGTTGAGGACAATCCCTCTTCTTTACAAAACGTGGCGTGGGTCCTCTCAGTCATTTCCAATGTCCTTTCGATGATGTTCAGATATTGGGGGGGATGGCCCCATGTCATTAGCAGAACGCGCCATTGTATTAACGGAACGCGCCAAGGGATTTAGTGAGTCGAAGGGGGAGAAATGTCGGCGGTGATGGGGTATGGGGTGAGGGTTTGCCGGTGTCAGGGTTCGTCGATGGCGAGGGGAACGCCGGTCAACCGAAGGTGAAAGTCGGGTCGGTTGACGGGAGAAATGAGCCCCCAAATGTCGACGTACGTTTCAGTCTTTTTGGCCATAGACCACGTCGTCGACCTTCTGAGACGCCTCTGGATCGCCTGTCTCAATCATCCCCGCGTATTTCATCCAAGGTTTGGACACGTCGTCGGGAAGCATTGTCAGTGAGTCGAGTTTGCCTGCCTGGACATCGGCCTCCATTTGACGATCCCATTCATCCGGAGTCCAATTCTGCAGCCAGGCGTTGAGCTCGCAACGCTCCTTTTCGGACAGACATTCGATCGCGTTCTTGATTTCCTCGATGGTCATACGATCAGAATACTGGATCTCTCTATCCCCCACAACCGATTTTTCACATTTGGAGATCACGGTTGTGGAGTTCCAAGTTCTTCGTTCCCAGCGTCGAAGTTGGCGCGCTCATGCCAACGGATGTTGCAGATCTCGGGGGCCTCGAGGGCCTCATGAACGGCGCGCACGGCGGAGGGGGCGATTCCCTTTCTCCGACCGCCCAGGATGGACCGGAAGAAGCCGACATCGCGCTCGACCTCGGCAACCCAGTGGCCTGGGGTGTCGTCGTCTCCGGGTCGGAAACCCAGAACAACGCAGTGCTCACCCTCCGGCATGTCGAAGTTGAGATACCACCCAAAATCCTCCTGCCCGATGTCGTCATCGGCCTCGACGCCCGCCTCCCGGAGTCGCCTCACCAACCAACGGGCAACATCATCGCCAAAGCAACACGGATTGATGAAGTAGTCCTTCACCTCAGTGGTGTTGAACGCCTCGCTTTGAAAAGTGACTAAGGTTCGCATGGGTCTGCTTGCGATCGTTTTACTTGCATATAGACGGTAACCAGGTCAACAAAATGCCTCTAACGACCCAGCCGATAGGAACCGGCAATTTCGCTAGCCGTGGCTACCTGAGGCCCTAGGTCAGTGGGGCATTCCACCTGCACCATGATCATTGAACTTCCGGGCTCATCGCGGGCAACCTTGACCGGAAGTGTCGTTCGCCCCACCAGCTCGTACTCGAACCAGCGTCCGTCCTCGGAGTTCGTGCCTGGCAGCGCTCCAAGGAAGGCGTCACGATCCATCTCGCTGAATTCGTACCCTACGATATTCGAGATAATTTCTAGCCACGGGTGGAGGTTTTCTTCAAGGATCCAATTCGAGTACGGACCCTTCCACCATTTCCAGAATTGATCGTAAGGGATACTCGCGTCCTGTTTCTCAGATATCTTGCCGTCCGCCAAAACCAAAACATGTGGGTGGTCCCCGGTATCGTGATCTATCAAATAGACTATACCTAAGGCCTCCGGCAGCTTGAGGCACTCCTTTAGAATGTCGTGCGCATTGCCGCCGTAGTGGTTTGGCGCACCTGAGAACAAGATGTGAAGATGGCCGTTTACGAACTGAACGACCAAGGGATACCAGTCATCGTGTTCTAGTCGTAACTCGTTCTCTACCCTCCCCACATCCATATCCCTTGCCCCAAGCGAAGTCACCCAGCCGTGATACTCAACATGATGCCCATTCATTTTGTTTAACCTCGATCTACATGGTTCCCTGAAAATCCCGGTCAGGCTTCTAGTTTCCAGATTGTACGCCTATGTGAATTCGCTGCAAACTTGAGTTCTTCTTAGCCTCGATGAAAGGTCAATGATCCGCGGGGTATACCAGAAGGGCGGCAAGATAGATATCCGCCGCCGGTTGCTTTCGGGCTTCCTTCCAACACTCGAAAGCGAACTCCGCCTGATTTACCAGGGTCAAAGTCTCTGTCCGAGTGAAGGGGGTCGACAGGTCATAGTCCGCGTGGTGCCGTGCTTCTTGGAGAGTGACAAATGCGTCGGCGACGACTCGCAATTCCGAGGGCGCGGCGACCGAGCCGAAATATTTAAGGGTCCCTCCCGATTGAATCGCGAGAGACGCTCGCTTCATGGATCGATGCTTAAAGGCTCTTGCCAGAGATGGACGGTGGTCATCGAGAGCCGGTCCCCGCAGGAGGCGCTGTGTCGCCTCACGAATCAGGAGATGGAAGAGGGCGTAATAGGCAGTCGACACGGCCCGACGAAGGCTCGCTTGTTTGGGACGACCTCTGTCCCTCGTCGCGAGCGACCGCGCCAGTTTCAGAAGGTCCGTCTCCAAACTCATGCTTCAGGCGCGGGCCTCATCTAGTTGGTCCTGCTCCGACTTGAGACGAAAACGCACGAATGGCGGAGGGATTTCCGCGTGCTCCTCCGCAACCGAGCGGATTTTCGAGGTGATCTTCGCCAGCTCCTTCGGATGACGCTGATCTTCTGTGGAGGTGTCACTCAGAATGACCCACACCCCGAGAGCCGGATCGCCCTCCGAATCGAATTCGTCGCGAGTGCGGATGCCGACGACATGCCTTGGAAGCTTGAGCTTCCGAGGAGCGAAAAGGTCATCAATGGGCTGTTTGGTCTTCACAATCATGGTACTTGAAGTGTACCGGATGCGTGTATCGAAGGCGAGTGGAAAAATTTCATCTCAGATGTCACCACAGTCTTAACGTTGAAAGGTTTCGGCGGCCCCCCTCCCTCGGAGGAAAGGATTCCTCCGTCAGTTGCGCCGAGAAGGGATTCTCGGCGCAGGATCATTGGACTCGCTTTCCCCATACCTCTCTTGACAATGCACTTTAGTTCAATGCATATTACCCCAATGTAAAAGGAGCGGCTTGGTATGGAAATCGGGAAGGATTTGGTGGCGGCTTCGGCGACTCCGTTGGTGTTGGCCATTCTCGGGGAGGGCGAGAGTTGGGGGTACGCCATCATCAAGCGGGTGGGCGAACTGTCCGGGGGGGAGATCGAGTGGACGGATGGGATGCTGTATCCGCTGCTTCATCGGCTCGAGCGGAATGAGTGGGTCGAGGCGAAGTGGGGGAAATCGGAGACCGGGCGGAAGCGGAAGTATTATCGCCTCACCGACCAGGGACTCGAGGAACTTGCGAATCATAAGCGTCAGTGGGAAGTGGTCGACTCGGCGCTGCGGGATGTCTGGATGTCCGCCCTCGATCCGGCTCCGCGGCCAGCCTGACCACTCGGAGGAAAAGAGATGGCACGTGAGGATGGAGCGGCGTTGTTGGAAGAACGGATCTCGGAGTGGCGAGCGCACCTTGACCGGCGGCAGGCGATCCGCTCTGTCGATGTCGAGGAGTTGGAGGATCACCTCCGCGCTCAGGTCGAGACCCTGCGCGAGGCTGGGTTGGATGAGGACGAGGCCTTTCTGGTCGGCGTCAAACGGATGGGCGATCTCGATTCGCTGTCGCGTGAGTTCGCACTGGAGTACTCGGAACGCCTTTGGAAACAACTGGTGGTCTCCTCCGGAAAAGGAGAGACTTCAACAGGGGTCGGTCGCGACGCCCTCGTAGCAGTGGGGTTGGCGATCGCCGCAGCAGCCGCGCTCAAGGCCCCCGCGCTCTTCGGTTTGAAGTTCGCGGGGCGAGATGCGGACCTCTCTTTTTACCGGCTCAATCTTTGTCTGTTGGTCTTTCCCTTCCTGGCGGTTTTCTTTGCCTGGAAACGGGGCCTTCCCCCATGGGGATGGGGATGGTTGGCGATCCCCTTTGTCGCAGCCGGTCTCATTGTGAACCTTTTGCCGTTCGTGCCCGAAGGCCACACCGAGTCGCTGGCCGCGCTTCACCTTCCCATCGCACTGTGGTTGACTGTCGGCATCGCTTATGTCGGAGGGCAATGGCGGAGCGGGGAGGGGCGGATGAACTATATCCGCTTCTCGGGGGAGTGGTTTATTTATTACTCCTTGATCGCCCTTGGGGGAGGCGTCTTGACCGGCTTCACCCTGTTCGTCTTCAGGGCCATCGGTGTGAACATGGAGCCCATTGCCGAGAATTGGATCATCCCCTGCGGCGCGGCGGGGGCGGTCCTTATCGGAGCGTGGCTGGTCGAATCCAAACAGAGCGTCATCGAAAACATGGCGCCGGTGCTCACGCTTCTATTCACCCCCTTGTTCGCACTACTCCTCCTGGTCTTTCTGGGGACGATGCTCTGGACGGGGAACCCCATCGAGGTCGAGCGGGAGGTGCTCATCGGGTTCGACCTGCTCCTGGCTCTCGTCCTCGGGTTGCTTCTTTACGCCATCTCCGCGCGCGATCCTTTGCAGCCACCGGGATGGTTCGATGTCCTCCAGGTGGTGTTGGTGGTCTCCGCTCTCCTGGTCGACGCATTCGCCCTGTGGGCGATCCTGGCGCGCATCAACGAGTACGGGTTCACCCCCAACCGGACGGCTGCCCTGGGTGAAAACCTGATCCTACTGGTCAACCTCGGATGGTCCGCCGTGCTCTATACAAAGTTCCTTATGAGGCGTTCCCGATTCGTTACGCTAGAGCGCTGGCAAACAGGATATGTCCCCGTTTACTTTGTTTGGGCGTGGGTGGTGGTGGGGTTGTTCCCGGTGCTGTTCGGTTTCCGGTGAGATTCGAGTTTGCTTCTCCAACTTCGAAAACCCCATACGACCCAACCTGTTCCCGACCCCACACCGAGCGCGATTGTTAAGGGGAGACAATTCTTCCGAAACGGCGGGAATACAGGCGCTTCCTGGCGGAGGCCCCAATCGGAATGAGAACATCAATCTTCGACCAACCTAAAAACAAACGGGGAGAGAGTGACCTCTCCCCCCGAATATTGTTCTTCGGTATGGCGCCGAATGAATTATATCAACCTCACACTTTCTGCACCTTCTCCCAGGCCCGCGACTTGCCCGACTTGAGGACGGCGTCGCAGATGTATTGGGTTTCGAGGGCGTCCTTGAAGGTGGGGGAGGCGGGCTCGCCCTTTGCGACGCCTTCGAGGAAGTCGGCGACTTGGTGGATGAAAGTGTGCTCGTAGCCGATGATCAGCCCCGGGACCCACCACTTGTCCATGTAGGGTTGGTCGCCATCGGTGACATGGATCGAGCGCCAGCCCCGGACGATGCTATCGTCGCCGTGGTCGAAGTAGGCCAGACGGTTCATGTCGTGCAGGTCCCAGGCGATCGAGGCCTTTTCGCCGTTGATCTCGAAATCGTAGAGCGCCTTGTGGCCGCGCGCGTAACGGGTGCTCTCGAAGTTCCCGAGGGATCCGTTCTTGAACTCCGCCATAAAAATACAGGCGTCATCGATGCCGACCTTTTCCACCTTGCCGGTGAGGGAGTGTTGACGCTCCTTAATAAAAGTCTCGGTGAGGGCGGAGACCGAGTCGATGCTCCCATTCAACCAGATCGCGGTGTCGATGTTGTGAGCGAGAAGATCGCCGGTCACACCGCTCCCCGCCACATTGACATCGAGTCTCCAAAGCCCCTCCCCCCCCTGGGGAAGATCCTCGGAGATGGTCCAATCCTGAAGGAATTTCGAACGGTAGTGAAAAATCTTCCCGAGCCGGCCTTCGTCGATGAGTTGTTTGGCGAGAGTGACCGCCGGGACGCGACGGTAGTTGTACCAAACCATGTTGGGGACGCCGGCTTTTTCGACCGCGTCGACCATCGGTTTGGCTTCCTCGCCGGTTCGCGCAAGAGGTTTCTCGCAGAGGATCATTTTCCCCGCCTCGGCGGCGGCGATGGCGATCTCCTGGTGGGTGTCGTTCGGGCTGCCGATGTCGATCAAGTCGATATCATCGCGCTCGACCAATTTCCGCCAATCGGTCTCGGTGGACTCGTACCCCCACTGATCGGCGAAGGATTTCAGTCGTTCCTCGTTCCGGGCGCAGACCGCCTTGGTCACGACCTCGTAATCGAGGTCGAAAAAGTTGCCGACCTTCCGGTAGGCGTTCGAGTGGGTGCGGCCCATGAAACCGTACCCGATCAATCCGACATTGAGTTTCTTTTTCGCCATCGTCTCACCCCCCGTACTTCGCGTTGAGTTCGTCGATGGACTTCTTGCAACGCTCGGTCAGGTTCCAGGCATCGGGCCAGAAACAGAGATCGATGGTCCACCAATCATGCGGCACGCCCGATTTGTTCAGTTCGGGGCAAAGCTCGTCAAAATTAAGGTGACCGTCGCCGAAGGGCGGATGGCTGCTAGTCTCGTCGTGATGGAGGGTGCCATCGGAATCGATGAGGTGCAGGTGGTTAATCTTGCCGCGAAGTTTCTGGGCGAGTTCGAGGGCGCCGCCGGGGAGTGTCTCTTTCTCGCCGGGCTGACGAGCTCCGATGGCGGCCACCATGTGCGCGTGGCAGGTGTCGAACATAATGCCGAAATTGTCATTGTTCACTTCATCCACGATGCGCAGGATGTCGGAGGGTTTGTTGAATGCGAATCCAGGTTCGAACTCCCAAGTGACATAAACGCCCTTGTCGGCGGCCTCCTTGGCACAATCCGTCCAGGTGTCGACAACTCGTTTTTTAGCGTCCTCATAGGAAACCTCATCGAAAATGGTCGGCGGTTGCACGGTGTCAACGCGGATTCCGGGGATGCCGAGGTCAACACAGAACTGGAGGTTCTTGGAGAATTCTTTCTTATAGTCGGACGTGTCGTCCGTATTGATCAGTTTTTCTCCCCAGAGATTCGCCGCCAGCCCCGACCACTGCAAGCCCACATCCGCGAGTTGTTTCTTGCACTCGTCCCGTTGTTCCTTCTCGGGCATGTTGTCTGGATTGGGGTGGATCCCGAATCCGCCGAGCTCGACGCCGTCAAAACCCAGGGCCTTCAATTTGGTGATCACTTCTTCCCAGGGAATGGGATTGTTTTCATAAGGGCCGATGGCATAGGCCCAAGATCCGATGGAGATCTTCTTCATGGTGTAACGCCTCCAGAATAGAATTTTATGAATTGTCGTGTTCCGGGGAACATCTTCCAAAACAAACCAAGTCAACCGACCCAACCGACAGTCACGACCTCAAGCGCGGCGAGGTCTGAAAGTCTCGAAGGGGGGATTTTGAAACAAAAACGTGGGGATTGGAATAAGGAGGGTGGACAGACTGGATACTAGCAGCGTGGGCTACTTCACCGATTCACCAAGCGCGGATATGGCCTCTTTGGTCGGTAAGAACAGTCGATTTGGATGGAGAGGAAATTGAGCGAATCCAAAGGATTCGTAGAACGACACCGCAACTTCATTTTTGGCTTCCACAACGATGGCGAAAACAGCGAGTTTCTCCATGGCGCCGAGGACTCGTCGTATCGCGTCGGCAAGAAGCAATTTTCCCACACCCTTTCCTTGGACCTTCGAATCGGTTGCCAATCGTCCGATGAGAGCCGCGGGTAACGCATCGTAATTTGGAAGTTTGTGAGCAATGTTTTTGGGGAGGTCCTCAATAGACAAGGTATAAGCGCTCAGACTGTAAAATCCAATTATCCCCATCTCGGGTTCAACCGCTACAAAGATCCTCGCAATATTCCGGCGAGCATCCTGCCCGGCCCGCCGCCTAAACCAGTCGTCAAGTTCCCTGTTGCCGCAGGAGAAGGCGCCTCGTTCGTGACTCTTCCCAAGAGGCTCAATCTGATATCTCAAGGCGCTTTATCCAAATTTCTCTTGATGAAGCTTTAAGGCGTCCACCAGTTTCTTTCTTGGTTTGCGAGGATTTAAGATGGCATCGAGAAAGACGTCTTTATCGGCGCCCCGAAGAACCATGCGCTCATGCTGTTCGAGAACTTGGCGCGCCCCCTCGTAGGCAAGGTCTCCGGCGGTCTGTCCGGAAAGGGCCATTGCTTGTTGGATGATCGCTTTTCGAGAAGCGGTCAGGCGGAGTTCCATTCGTTCCTTCTTTAGTTCTCTTGAAACCGACGGCTTCTTGGTCTCCGCAGTTTTCATCGTCAGATCCTCCTATCAGAAATGTACGGAGGTTCGCCGTGCATGTCAACTTAAGGGGAGCTGGATCCGATCCCGATCAATATCCGGAAATTATTTGCTTGGCTGAATTCGCCACCATCAAGCAAGGGAACGATACAACAAGTTTAACTGTCGTCTCGGGCCAGCGGATGGGAGGCATTGTAAGCCTCCTGAAGACGACGGAAGGTGACATGGGTGTATTTTTGGGTGGTCTTGAGGGATTCGTGCCCGAGCATTTCCTGGATGGAGCGGAGATCCGCGCCCCCCTCGAGGAGGTGGGTGGCGAAACTGTGGCGCAGGGTGTGAGGGGTCACTTTGCCGATCCCGAGCTGGAGCCCCATTTTTCGGCAGAGGCGTTGGACGCTGCGCGTGGTCAACCGATCGCCGCTTCGATTGACAAAGAGAGGTGCGTCTTGCTTCGGGTCGGTGTGTTCGGTGAGATGGTTTTCGATCGCCTCGCACGCCGGGTCGCCGATCGGAACGAGTTGCTCCTTGGCGCCTTTGGCGGTGATTTTGAGGAGTTGGTGGTGGCGATCGTAGTCGCCCACATTCAGTCCGACCAACGAGCTCACACGTATGCCGGTCGAATAGAGAACCTCCAGGATTGCCTGATCGCGGAACGAGAGTTCGGCGCCATCGAGGAGGAGGTTCATCTCATCCGGCGGGAGGAACCGAGGTTGACGGATAGCTTGCTTCAGCCCCTTGATCCCGGCTGCGGGGTCCTCCTCGATCATCTCCTGGGCTCGGCAGAATTTGAAGAATCCCTTGACGGCGGAAAGCTTCCGGTTAATCGACCGAGGGTCCAATCCCTTGCCGCTCATCTCCGAGATAAAGCCTTTGATCTTCAACGGAGTGATATCGAGGATGTCGACTTCCTCGAGATGCGTCTCGGGATCGAATTCCTCCTCTCCCAGGATCGAGGCGAAGAACTGATGGAGGTCTCGACGGTAGGCGGCGACTGTGTGCTTGCTCGACCCCTTGGAGCCAACTAGATGTTGAAGGAAGTAACCGAGCGATTCATGAGCGTTTAAGGCCATACCTTTATCCTCGGCAAAATCTCTTGGACACGTTAGGACAAGTCGACTGGGGGAAGCCTAACTCATTCAATACTCGACCCGAACGTGGATCGCTTTTTCCCCCGGAGTCAAGCGAATCGTTTCTTTCTCCGTATCGAAATCTTTCCAATCCCGACCGTCCACCCAAACCCTCTTGATCGATTTCCCCTCGGGGTGACTGACCCGCAGGACAATGGATTCCGGGGGATTGCGCTTGGGCGGCTCGATGATGGCATCGATAAATCCCTGATTCACACTGGAAATGAGACGGTAATCGACCGGTCCAAAGTGGGTCGGAGCGTTTTCAATCGAGACCTCCATCCCATCCATGAGCCAGTTGTTTGTTACAAATGGGGCCAACCAAAGCTCGCCGCCGCGCTCCATCAAGAACATCGTGCGTGTTTGAGAGAGGAACCATCCCGTTTCATGGGTCTTGTTCCAGGCCGCGATGTTATGGAAGTGCTCCCAGAAGGAGAGGATCTCACGACTCAGGAGGGTCGGGATCGCGTTGAAATACGATCGAATAAACGGTTTGACCTCATCGCGAAGGGCATAGATATCGGCGATCCGGCAATAGTATGGCTGGACCTTTGCAAATCCGCCAAGGTTAAAACGGTCGGCTTCGTTCCGTTCCCGGGGGTATTCCCCCATTCCGCTTTGGAAGAACTGAAAGTCCTCGAGGTGATTGATCATCGCTTCGGCCTCCGTCGAATGCGGATCGATCACTCCGGTGGGGATGAGATGGTGAGCGCCGAGTTCGACATCATAACACCAGCTCCGATTTCCATCCTCACCCGGAAAGACCTCGCCCATGGGACCGAAGCAATAGAGGGCGGAGGGGTCGGATGAAGACCAGCACCCAGTCCTCAGTTCGAACGCGGGAGTTCGAGCGACCGACCAACGGTAGGCGCGGAGAATATTCGATTTGAACTCACTGGCCGATTCAAGCAAGGCGGAAGCCGAGGAATTGCCGATCTCCGCGAGGGCCTCGGCGGCGTCATGCAGGCCCGCGTAGTAATGAGCCTGGAAAACGAACCGATAGAGGAATCGATTCCAATCGGCCACCACTCCGGGCGGCATGAGACCATACTCGGGAAGGGGTTTGCCCGATGGATCGAGCCGTTTCGTTTTCTCGAGCTGGTCCGAGATCCACTCGCAGACTCTCGCCACCTCGGGGGCGACCGATTCGAGCCATGCCCGATTCCGCCTCAGATCGAAATGTTCGGCCAGTGTCCATAAATGCCACCCCGTGCCCATGAGAGTGTAGCCTGTGGTCAGATACCCGGCATCGTTGTATTGCTTGATGAAGTAATCCAGCGATCGAGTCGCGAATTCTTCATGCCCCATCCGATCCATTCCGAGGATGACCGAATGCGCCTCGCTCTCGAGCGGACCATACCGGTCCGAGGCGATCCAAGCGGCGATCGAACCATCGGATCGATCGTTCCGCGCCGCGAGCAGGCAATGGACCTGAGAGGCGCGGATGACATTCTCGAGGAAGGGATCGGGAATCCGGACCTTCATCGCGGGGGCGAGAACCCCCTCCCAATACTCTTTGGTTCGGTTGGCCAATTCATCGGACTCCGGCGCCTCTTCAAGTTCGGAGGGAGTCGCCTCCCACCCGGGTGTCAGGCAGACGATTTCGATTTGCGACCGGGCATCGAGATCGCCCCGCCAACGGAGGGTCGATCCTTCATTTGAGACTTGGAGACCCGAAGATCCCCCAAACCGAACGAAGGCGAGCGGTTTTCCTTCCACCTCCACCCAGACTTTATCCTCCTTAGGGGAAAGGGAGGGCGTCGCGTCCTTGACGGAGAAGGACAGATCGAAGGCGACTTCTACACTGGAATCGGTGGGATTTTCAAAGCGCCATTCAGTCACACAGAGCGGTTTCTCAAAGAGCCAGAGAGAATCGCCACGTCGTTCCCCGAGGGGCGCCACAAAAGTTCTTTGAGTGTAAGTCGCTCCATTCGCCTCGCCCGCCAAAACCGGGAGCGGGGTCCAGCCTCCGTCGAGGCGCCGTGTCACCTCGCCCAAACCTCGAACGCTGGGACGAATCCAACAACTTCCCTTCCATTGTCCCCCCCAGATGGTTCCAGGCAGATCATCCACTCGGTTGAACTCGATCCCCCCATCGCGGTGCGCGACGAATTTCCGATTGTCGCACGCCAGCGAAAGCATCATCGGGCCGAGATCCTGGATCGGGTTGTGGACATGCTCCATCGCCTGTTTGAAGGTTTGGTCGGGAGCGTCCCGGACTTGGTCCAGGATGGTTCGACGGCCCGAGGTGGCGAGGTCGATCGATTTGAGCGTCTCCTCCGAATCGATGAGGCTGACAAAAATCCCGGCGTCCCGTACGAAGACCGATTTGTTTTTCTTCACATCCTCGACCGAGACCGCGCACCCCGCATTGGCGAAAGAGAAGCAGAGGTTGGTTTGGTCCGACTTCCAGGGGCGCGGTACGGTGTTCAGGACTCTCAGCAATACTGGTTGAGAAGGGCGCCACACGATCCTCTGAAGCGGATCGATTTCGTTAGACGGAAAGATTGAGCCGTTATAAATCAGGACCTCGCAGGTTGAGGCGGTCACCCCTTCCGCTGCCTCCAGTCTGAGATCGGTGGTTTCGCAATGGGATTGGGTCCAGGCATCGAACTGCTGGACAAAGGAACCCTCTTTGGAAACCGGAAAGATCCATCGGATTTTTTCGGTCCCCTTTCTCGCCAAATCTGGATATTCTTTGGCGTCCCAGGAAAGGATCATCGACCGGTCCTCAACCTCGATGGCGCCCTCCAGCGGCTTCCATTCCCCCTGCCATGGGGATTCTCCGACCCAATACTGAACACGAATCCGGTCGGCCGGTGGCGCGTCCACCTTGTCCGCGAAATGGATCGCAAGCTTTTTGAGCATTCGCCTCTCGGCCCATTGGAGGCCGATGCACCCAATCCCATCGCCCCAGACAGGAACCTCGTATCCGCGACCTCGATAGACCACGGGAGATTCCAAGAAGACCTCATCCCGGGCGAATTCCTGGACTCGATTGGAACGGGCGCCATCCATGCGTTCGGGGTCCCAAGTCACCATCCTGGCGTAGGGGGCGGCGTCAAACCTCAGGCGTTCGGCGCGAGCTCGGGCCTCCTTTGAGGCAGCTGTCAGAACGGGGTTTATCCAATTTGCGCAGTCGCAAGTGATACCATCTCCGCCATCCTCGACAATCAGTTCGAGATCGAAAGCGCCCTCGACCGGAATCCGGATTTCTTTAAGCGGATCGCTCTCCCGCATGAGGCCGCTGTCGAAAACCTCCTCACCATCGACACGAATTTTGAAAATGACGCTTCCCTGATCCTGCGCTTGCTTCTGGACTCCCACAGAGGTTTCGAATGAGGCGCAGTCGCCTCCCAAATCGAATAGGATTTCGCCATTGGCGTGGTGGCCAAGCCCTTTTTCATACACCTCGTCTCCCACCTGGAGTTTCATCGGCTCCTTGCCGGGGGCATGCGCACAGGCGTCGATACCGAGCTCACCCCAACTCTGAGTGGAAAAAACGATGCGATCGAGGATGGGGATCGTCTGGGATGCAGCATTGGAATCATCCGATCGCGCTGTCCCTATGAAGAGAAAGGAGAGAATAGAAATTACGCATAAAAATTGAGTTGGGGTTACTAATCGAATCTGCATTTGCAATCCTCCGAAGGAACAAGAAGCACGTCGGGAATTTAGATCAACCTAGCCCCGAATTCGACAGGGAGGGCAAGCGCCTCCCTGCTGTCCAAGGAGATCGGATATGCCCTATGACGAAAAACTGGCGGAGAGAATCCGAGAAATCCTGAAAGACCGTGAGGGTTTTGAGGAAAAGAAGATGTTCGGAGGGCTTTCCTTTTTATTGCATGGGAACATGTGCTGCGGGGTGTTGAAGGAGCAACTGATTGTGCGGGTCGGTCCGGACCGTTATGAGGAGGCGCTCGCGCACGATCATGCGACCGAGATGGATTTTACCGGCACTCCCTTACGAGGGTTTGTTTATGTTTATCGGGATGGTTTCGAGACGGACTCGGGGCTCGAGAAATGGGTTCGATACGGCATCGATTTTGCCGAGTCCCTCGCCAAAAAGGAAAAGTGAAAAAATTCTCACCTCACCGTCGGTTTCTTTCCTCGATCTCGATGCCGCCCAGAATATTTTGAGAACACCGTATTCATTTGGTTGGCCAGCTCCTTGCAGTCCTTTGCCTTCATCCATTGGTTCAAATGCACCGTCACAATGCGGCGGTAATAATCGTCGGCGCGGGGAGTCCCTGTCCGCGCCCTTTCGGGGTGCAGTCCCGAGAAACGTTGGGGATCGCGCCGTTTGAGGACCTCGATCATGTCGGAGGCCAGATGCCAGTCTGGCCATTCCTCGCGTCCGATCCACCCGCAGCGAACCCCAAGAGCCTGGAGATCGGGAACGATCTTTTCGCCCAGATCGAAAGTTTCGGGATAGAAACGGATCGCGTACCCCATCTCTCCCTCGTAGTCGTGGCTGGGTTGGAGACGAATGCCCTCGAAGTCCCCGAGGTGTTTCAAGACCCGATCGCGGACCTTACGAAACCGCTCCACGATCCCCGGCATCTTTCTGAGTTGAACCACGTTGAGAGCCGCCTCGAGTTCGGACATCCGGTAGTTGGTCCCACAGAAGAGTTCCCCCTCGTGAACAGCCTTTCCAAAACGGTTTTCACGCCATAGGCCACCCCCCTCAGAAAACTGTTGAGCACGCTCATAGAGGCCTTTATCGTTAGTGAGAAGGAGCCCCCCCTCTCCGCCACCGATGATTTTGTAGGCCGCGATACTGAAACAGCCGATGTCACCAAGAGTTCCTGCCCACTTCCCGTGATACGTTGCTCCACAGGATTGGGCGGCATCCTCGATCACCCTTAGATGGCGCTTCCTCGCGATTTTCAAAATGGAATCCATGTCACACAAGTTCCCCATCACCGGAGTTGGAGCAATGGCAACGGTCCGGTCGGTGATCAACTCCTCGATCCGATCCGGATCGAGGGTCAGGGTTTCATCCACATCGCAGAGGACTGGAGTTCCCCCGGCCAGGATGACCGAGGAGGCGGTGGCCACGTATCCCACCGCGGGACAAATAACCTCATCACCTGGCCCAATGCCACAAGCCACAAAAGCGCAATGCAGGGCGGCGGTCCCGGAACTCAGACCGAGGGCGTGCTTGGTTCCAAAAATTTCGCGAGCCGTTCGTTCGTACTCTCGGACCTTCGACTCCTCGACATCCGAATAGTAGTTGACCAGAAAAGGCCCCTCGCCCCAATCCTCCTCCTTGAGGGCCTCACGGATCTTCTTGAGAGTCTTCTTCGAAAAGCCCCACCTTTCGGAGAGCGACATGAACTCCTCGATGCCCACCTTTGGTTTTCCCTCTGGCGAGGAGACTGATTTCCAGGCGGTGTGCAGGGCGACCCTCTGCCTCTCCTTTACACTCGGTTTCTTACGACTCACTTTTTTTCAGACCACTCCTTGATGAATTCGGCGTACCCCTCCCGGAAGGTCGGATACACACATCGGTATCCTGACTCGACCAACCGGTCATTGCGGACCCTTTTTCCGGAGGGACCCGATCCGAGTTGGTCCTCTTCCTTTTCAAAGTGGACTCCCATTTGTTCCGCCAGCCATGAATAAACCTCGTTTCGGTCAGATGGATCATTATCCACACCATTGTAAGCGAACTGCGGGTTCTCGATATGCAAGAGGTGGAGGATGGATCTGGCGCAGTCCTCACGGTGGATTCGGTTCGTAAACGAGGGGGTGTCGGTCAGTTGGACCCTTCCTTCCGAAATCATCCTCAGCAGCCGGTCTCTGCCGGGGCCATAAATCCCGCCGAATCGAACCACGATGCCGGGAAGTCCGGATTCCATTAGCAATTTCTCCCCCTCCAGGACCTTCTGTCCAGTGAACCGAACGGGCTTGGTTGGAGACTCCTCGGAGACCCAACTCCCATCATCCTGCCCATAGACCCCGGTGCTCGAGGTGAAAACGACACGGCGAATTTGCGGTGAACATTCCTTGAGCCGCTCGAGGAAATGGTTCAACCCCTGGACATAAGCGCGAGTGTACGACCCCTCGGTGGGTTCATCGGCGGCCGCGCAATAGACCGCGAAATCGCATTCGAGGTCGAGACTCGAAAGTGAATCCGGATCCGCCAGATCGGCGCTCGCCCAACGGATGGGAGATGTTTCCGCCGGCGGGCGCCTTCGAATCGCAAGAACTTCATCGCCCTTGTCAATCAATAATTCCGCGAGACGGGTTCCGACGTAACCGCACCCGCCTATGACAACTTTTGTCAAGACTCCCTCCTCGATAAGCTGGTATGGTATCATGGTCGCATGGAACAAAAACAGCAAACGTTCGGCGTTGTCTACCGAAAGGCGACCTTGGGCGAAATCATCGATCTACGGGAAGAGATCCTCATTAAAGGGACGGATCGGAATTCTCCGGAATTCGACATGGATCACTTCCCCGACACGCTTCACATGGGAGCGTTTACGGACGGCAAAAATATCGCTTGTTTAAGTCTCATGAGGGTCGACTATGAGGGCCAAACGGCGTATCAGTTGCGGGGGATGGCGGTTCGACCCGAGTTTCGGAACAAGGGATTTGGCAAGTCGCTGTTGAACTTTTCGGAAAGATGGGTGGTTCGTCACTCGTCGGTACGGCTTTTGTGGTGCAACGCTCGCACCTCGGCGGTCGACTACTACGTGAGACTGGGCTGGGAAAGGGTTTCCGAGGAGTTCACGATCGAGGGAGTCGGTCCGCATGTCCGGATGATCCGGAGGATCGGTTCGGGTCCTCGCGCGCCTCGGAGAATCGGATAGAGACCGAATTGGGAAATCACCATTCGGATTTTGACACCGCTCGCGTTTCCGATTATTTTGTCCTCTCGTGGGAGCGCCGTTTCAGCGCCCAGAGTTATCGTTCGGGAGACTCGTGATTTTCCGATTCGGACCTGAAATGAGCGCCCGCGGTTTGTGGCTGCCCGATAGGCGCCAGAAGATCAAGGAGTCCCTGATTTGGGCATTTCATATAGATTGTCGCATTCTCTCCTTCTGAGCGTTTTTTGCCTCGCTGTTCTTGCAACGGAGAGTTTCGGAATTGACTACCTCTTGGATGGAGAGTGGAAATTCCAACCGGTCCAAGTCGCCGATTTCACCGTGGGCGAGGACGAGCGAGCCAAGACCAACAGCGCGAAAGATCTCGCGGACTCCGAATGGGAGTCCATTCAAGTCCCCGGATATTGGGATCAGCCGGCCGGAGGATGGCCCTGGTCCAGCCCTCGAAACAAAGGCGGCCCCCACCCAAAACACGATGGCGAGGCATGGTATCGTCATCGCTTTACGGTTCCCGAAAACCGTTTTCCCGAGGAAGCCAGTGGCAAGGGATTTCATGCCACGCTCCGTTTTGAGAGCGTCTCGGCTCAAGCCTCGGTTTGGCTGAACGGCATCTTTGTGGGAAGACATTTGGGAGCCTTCGGTCCTTTCGAGGTCAATGTCACGGACGCCCTGCTTCGCAATCAGCCAAACGTTTTGTCCATTCGGGTCCGCGACAAGACGGCTTTTTATTCTTCTAAAACCGACGCTCCACCGGCATCCTCAAGTCGAATTCCGCTTGGATTCGATTCTAATGTGGGCGGTATTCGAGGGTCGGTTTCCGTTCATATCGGTCCGAAAGCGAGAATTTTGGATCTTGCGGCTTCGACCGATTCCGAATCCGCCACGGTGGAGGTGGCCGTTTCCTCGGAAGCGATCGGCAATAGCAGCCTGGTTTTGGAATTGACTGAAAAATCGACAGGGAAACGGATCGAAGTCGGGGAGGGGAAACCGATTGGCGCGGTCACGGTCAAATCGGGGGTGCATCGCGTCCGCCTCCGAGATTTCCCTCCCGACTCCCCACCCAAATCCTGGTCGCCGGAGTCCCCGAACCTCTATCGCCTCACGGCGAAATTGATGGGCGTGTCGGGTTCGCTCGATGTCGCGGAAACCGACATCGGGTTCCGCTCCTTTCACGCGGGCGACGGTCAATTTCTCTTGAACGACCGCCCCTATTTCCTTTTGGGCGCCGGATCGCCTCCACATTACGATCTCCCCGGCGAGGAGGTGATGCGATCCCATCTTTCCCAACTCAAGGAGGCCGGAGTGCGCGCGGTTCGGTTCGCTTATGAACCGCCGACCGAGCGATGGCTGAGTCTTTGTGACGAAATCGGGCTCCTCGCCTGGGTGGAGGGGCCCCTTTCGGTCGAGGAGGGAACCTACGATTTCGCCAACGCGGACCTGGTCAGGACCGCAAGCGCCGAAATGAAGGAGCTCGCTCGTCGATATAAGAACCATCCCTCTCTCGGCGTTTGGACAATCGGCTCGGGCAACCTCAGAAACCTTTCCGAAAAGAAGTCTCGTGGGGAGGCCTCGAAGGCCTTGAGAGCGATCGCCGCCGAGATGCGCAAGATCGACCGAGACGCCATCGTGCTGCCGGAATCCGATTCAAGAGGGTTCATCGACTCCCCCGTGGAGGATTGGAGTTCAAGTTTGGGATGGTACCGGGGCAAGGACTCGGACTGGGGGCCGTTTTTGAAGGTGACAGCGACGCGCATCACGGGCGCCACTTCGCCCTGGGTTTGCTCAGCGCTGGAGACCGGTTATTCCAGCGCGGGGCAAGGGCGTGTGATTCCGGATCCCTATGAGGAAGCCGCCACCAGAATGCGGATCGGACGTTCCGGAGAGGATCGCAATCGTCTCCTGTTCGCTCAGTCCAACCGCGTTCGACGATTAGTCGAGGTGGCTCGCGCCCGCAGGGATTCCTCGAAGAATCGGATCGCGGGCATTTTCCCTTTCACCTCCGCCAATTGGTTCTTTTATCCCTTAACCCCCGGAGAAATTCGCCCTAAACCGATTCTCGCGTCTTTGAAAGAGGCGTACAAACCGATCATCCTGAGTCTCGAATTGCCACAAAAAAACTTCTATGCCGGAGAACTGCTGGAAACCACAGTCACCGTGGTGAACGACTCCCCCGATCTTAGGACGATCAAAGGGGGGAACCTCATCCTCGAGGCCATTGTCGGGGCGGATGAATTGAATTCTCAGACGCAAAGGGAGAACCTCGAGGCCCCTCCCAACTCCAGCGTTCCTTATTCCATGGTGGTCGTGCTTCCCGAGGATATCCAAGGACTTCGTCACGGGACAATCCGAGTGCGCCTCTCCCAATCAGGGGGAGAATTGGCCTCGAACGAGGCAGAGATTCAGATTGCGCCAAGGGGTTGGAGTCGTCCAAAATCGGAAAAACCGTTCGATCGGGTTTTGGTCTATGACCCGAAATCCTCTCTGACCCCTTATTTCGAGGAATACAGCCTCCGTCCGAGGAAACTGGAGAATCTCGACCAACTCATCGAAGCGGCGGGTTTGATTGTCGGTTCCGGCGGGTTCGACGATTACTTGAGCCGAGCTTGGCCAACCCTCGAAAGGTGGCTCGATTCCGGGGGAAGGATGGCGGTCCTCGACCACTCGTTGCGGACAAGCCGCTGGACCTTTTCCGGCCCTTATCCCCCCGGTTACGAGATCACCCCTCCACCCGGTTGGCCGACGGGTGTCGATCGGGTCAATGTCACCATGGAGGGGCATCCCTTGTTCGAGGGGATTCGAAGCGAGGCCCTGGACGATTGGGGACGGAACCATGTGGTCGCGCGCAATCTCCTAACCTGGGTCGGAGGCGAGAATCCGCCATACGGACATCACCCCCTTGTTGATGTCGCGGTGGAATCGGGCGAACTGGACTGGGGCGAGGTGGTGGTGGAGGATCGTTATTCCGAGGGTTCGATCTTGTACTCGCAACTCGAGTTGACGCCGAATGCTCTGACCGACCCGGTCGCCTGCAAGATCCTTTCGAATCTGATCGATTGGGCTGGAGACTCTTTGGCCCCGGTTTTCGTGGATATCGACCAATCGGCGCCAGGGTTCCTGGCGCCCCTGGTGGGGAATTCCCAGAACGAGGTTGTCGCCGATTTCGGTGGAACGGGCGAGAATGAACCGATTCGAGCTCTGGTGGCGGCCGATGGTCCCTTTGAGGCGACCTCATGTTGCGGGAAAAACTCCGAGACCAAGATCGGAGTACGCCCGCTACCCAACGAATTCGGGTCCGAAAAGAGAGTCTACTACGACATTGATGACCGGTTCTGGTTCGACAAACCAGGGAAAGCGGAGGTGACCGTCCTTGTGAACTCCTTGACACCCGCCAAGATCCGCCTGGACTACGATTCCAATGACAAGACGGTTGAACACCTAGGGCACTATAGGCAGTCCAATGTGGTCGAGGTGCTCGAGGTCGGGATTTGGAAAGAGGTGGTTTTTTCGGCCCCGCAAGCCCAATTCGGAAACCGGCAGAAGAATGGAGCCGATTTCCGACTGACCACGGTGACCGGGGATGTGATTTACGGTCCGATTTCAGTCAAAAGGATCGAATGAGCTCGCCATCCCGAGTGGTTGCCAAGGGTTGTCAGGGCGGTCGGTTTTGTTATATTCGCGCCCGAAATGGCAGGGCCTTGGGATGGGTCGAGGATCAATATCCAAAGCGCTTTTGGGTTCCGATACGAATCAATCCCGCGTATTTCAGAAACCGGCGAAGCCGGTTGGTAACACAACTCGGATGACTTTGGAGATGTCCGAAGGTCACCGGTTGTTGCTCATGTTTTTTATGAGAAGGAGAGATGAATGAGCGATCACGAGGAAAAAATTAAGGCGATCATTGTCGATAAATTGAAAGTCGATCCGAGCGAGGTGACTCCGGAAAAAGACATCGCCCGCGATTTGGGAGCCGACTCTCTCGATCAGGTCGAGTTGGTCATGGAACTCGAGGAGCAATTCAATGTGGACGAGATTCCGGAAGAAGAAGCGGCCTCATTGAAGACTGTTGGCGATGTTTACAAGTATGTCGCCGAAAAGATCGGGAGCTGATCCCGGTCTTGTTGACCAGTTCCACCAAAAAACTCCCCCAGGAGAATGCATGAAATTATGTCCCGCCGTGTTGTAGTCACCGGTTTGGGCGCGGTGACGCCGATCGGAATTGGTATTGAGGCTTATTGGGATGGGCTCAGAAACGGAGTGTCCGGCGCTGGGCTCATCTCATACTTCGACACCGAACAGTTCGGGGTCCGCATCGCCTGTGAGGTCAAAGGGTTCGTTCCAGATGAATGGATGGATCCCAAGGATGTTGGAAAATCGGATCCGTTCGTTTGGTTCGGAATGGCCGCCGCGGAAATGGCAGTGAAGGACAGCGGCCTCACCGAAATCCAGGACCTGGACCCGACCACTGTGGGGGTGCTTATCGGTTCCGGAATCGGCGGGCTCCAGACTATCGAGGCGAACAAGGAAATTATCCTGGAAAAGGGTCCAAGGCGCATCACACCGTTCCTGATCCCGATGTTGATCGTCAATATGGCGTCGGGCATGGTTTCGATTCGCTATGGTTTCAAAGGTCCGAACACCTCGGTGGCGACCGCGTGCGCAACCGGAAATCACGCCATCGGGGAGGCTTACCGGCTGATTCAGCGAGGGGACGCCAACGCGATGGTGGCGGGGGGAACCGAGGCGGCGATCACCCCGTTGGGCCTCGCCGGGTTCACCAACATGAAAGCATTCTCACGTCGCAACGACGAACCGACCCGAGCTTCGCGTCCGTTCGACAAGGATCGGGACGGTTTTGTCGCGGGCGAGGGCGCAGGTGTGGTGATTTTGGAGGAACTCGAACACGCCAAAGCGCGCGGCGCCAAGATCTATGCGGAGATGACCGGTTACAATATGACCGGTGACGCTTTCCACATGACCGCGCCAGAGCCAAATGGGGAAGGCGCTCAGCGCGCCATGAAACTGGCCCTGAAAGACGCCGGAAGAACCCCCGAGGAAGTCGACTACATCAACGCCCATGGCACCTCCACGCCGATGAACGACGCGATGGAGACTCGGGCCATTAAGGGCGTGTTTGGAGACCATGCGAAAAAGGTGAAAATCAGCTCGACCAAATCGATGACCGGCCACCTTCTGGGCGCCGCTGGCGGGATCGAGTTTATCGCCTGTTGTCTGGCCTTCGAGCACAATCTCATCCCTCCGACCATCAATTACGAAACCCCCGACCCGGATTGCGACTTGAATTACACCCCGAATCAGGCGGAGGAATTCAACGGAAATGTCGCCATGTCCAATGGGTTTGGTTTTGGCGGCCATAACGCGGTTGTCATCGCCGAGAGGTTTCAGGGATAAGGCGAGCGTATGGCGAGATGAATGGCGAGGAAAGCGAATCGCAATTACTGGCGCTCCTGGAACAATTCCAAATCCAACCCAATGACATCGAGATCTATCGGATCTCGATGACTCATTCCTCTTATTTGAACGAACAAGGTCTCCCGACCTGGGAGGGAAACGAGCGCCTCGAGTTTTTGGGGGATGCTGTCATTGGTTTGGTTGTCACCGAATCCCTCTATCTCACCTATCCTGAAAAACGCGAGGGAACCCTTTCCAAAATCAAATCGGTGGTTGTGAGCCGTAAAGCCCTGGGTAAGTGCGCGGCCGAGATCGGTCTCGGAGTCCCCCTAAAATTGGGTGTGGGCGAGTCCAAGACCGGGGGACAAAGACGCAACTCCATTCTCGCGGCTGTTTTCGAGAGTTTTGTCGGCGCGGTGTACATCGACAAAGGATTCTCGGTTGCCAAGAGATTCATCCTGGAACACTTACAGCCGATCATCGAGGATTTGGGCGAGGGGGACTCGGCCCAGGACGACAAATCTCGACTCCAAGAGTGGGCCCAGAGGCTGGTTGGGGCGATCCCGCGTTACCGCGTGACCGGTTCGGATGGGCCGGACCACAACAAATGGTTCACAGTCGAGGTCTCGCTGAAGGGCCACCCCATCGGGCACGGCGAGGGGTCGAGCAAGAAGACCGCCGAGAAGAACGCGGCGATGGTCGCCTTGGCCCGGGTCGAGGAAATGGAGGACCAAGAAATCCTCGAACAGATGGGTCTCACCAACGGTTCGGAAAATCCCGATCCCCTTTGAAGCCTGTGAAAAGATTGTGAAAAACCTGTTCCGATGGGCGGCCCCAGCGGGTTGTCGCGTTTTGTTGACAGTTGGCCTCGTTGTGTCATAAACCTATAGAAATCAGTATATTATGCGCTTTCATTGACACCCCTAAGGGCGTGTGATAGGGTCTATTCGCAGTGTTCGAAGACCTCAGAGAAAAACCTGTTTTTTCTTTTAATTTCCACGACGAAGGGAGGTGTTGATATGACTGGGATCGAAGTGGTTGTGGGCGCTGATGAATCGATCGATCAGGTATTGCGCCGTTTCAAACGTCGTTGCGAACAATCCGGCCTTAAGGCGGAAATTCGTCGTCACGAGTATTACGAAAAACCCAGCGTCAAAGCCAAGCGGAAGATGGAAGCCGCGCGTAGAAATGCGCGTCGCCGCCAGCGCCGTGGCAACTGAACCAGACGCCCTTTAGAGAGTCAAAACCGAAAGGCCGATGATCTTTTCATCGGCCTTTTTTCGTGTTTAATGGCGTTTCGAGTCTAAATCAAAGGAGCCTTCCTCATGTCAAACACCTCAGTCACCCGCCGGGATTTTATGAAGTCGAGTTCGGTTGTCGCCGGAGCGGGGCTGACTTTCCCGCACATCCTTCCCGCCTCCGCGAAGGGGGCGAACGATCGTGTCACGCTCGCGTCGATTGGCGTGGGGGGCAAAGGGCAACACGGGATGGGGATCTTCCACAAATTTGACGACGTGGAATTTGTGGCGGTGTGCGATGTCTACCAACCGAACATGGAGGCGGCTCGCAACATCACCGAGGGGCGCGCCGAGATGATCAAGGATTTCCGCGACGTTCTCGCGAGGGAGGACATTGACGCGGTCCACATCTCGACACCGGACCATTGGCACGCGGAAATCATGATTCAGGCTTGCGCCGCGGGGAAGGATGTCTATGTCGAAAAACCGGTTTCGCTCACCATCGGCGAGGGGAGACGAATGGTCGAGGCCGCGAAGAAACACAATCGTGTGGTTCAGTGCGGAACCCAGCAGCGGTCGGGGACTCATTTTCAGAAGGCCGTGGAGATCGTGGCGAGCGGTGGAATTGGCGAAGTGACCATGACCAAGACCTGGATTCTCGAAAACGAGTCGCCCAATGGCATCGGCAATCCACCCAATCAGGATCCTCCGGCCGATCTGGATTGGGAAATGTGGCAGGGACCCTCTCCGAGGCATGAGTACAACCCGAATCGATTCCGTCAGTTTCGTTGGTTCTGGGATTATTCGGGGGGCAAGGTGACGGACTGGGGGGTTCACCTCATGGATATTGTCCAATGGGCCATGGGGATGGACGCTCCCCTCAACGTTTGCGCCACCGGAGGAAAGTACTCGCTCAAGGACAACCGTGAGACTCCGGATACGGTTCATGTCACCTGGGAATATCCCGGCTTCCTGGCCACGTTTACCAACCGGGTCTGTAACGCGCACCCCGAGGATGGCGATGGGTACGGGATTCAATTTCACGGAACCGAAGGGACTCTCTATGTGAACCGGGGCGGCTGGACCCTCACACCCGAAACCGGTCCGGACAACAAACCGAGAATTCCCGCCCAGAGTTCCGGAGGCTCGGAGCAAAATGGCCCTCACGAGCGTCAATTCATCGACTGTGTGAAGTCACGCGAAAAGCCGATCTCCGACATCGAGACCACTCATCGCTCCACCTCGGCCTGTTTGATGGCGAACATCGCGCTCAAGACCGGCCAACGTCTCGAATGGGACCCCGTCCACGAGAAGTTCACGAACAGCGATGAAGCCAACGAGTTGTTGGACTACGAGTACTCGAAGCCCTGGGGGGTGTGATACACCGCAACCCCATCCTCCACCGGACCGCCCCCTCGGCGCCCGCTTGGACAGGGCGCTCGCGCAGGCACGGGGCTCGCGCGGACTTGTAGTGCGTGCGGAAGATTTGTGGCGGAGTTGGACTCCGCTTGGGGCAAAGGAGATGTGTCACCCCTCAAGCGCTAACTTGAGGTCATCGTGCTCAAAAGCCGAAGCCATCCGGTCGCATTCCATTCTCGAACAGCCCAACTCAACCGCGGTCTTTCGCCAGTCCGATACGGATTTTCCCACCTCGCTCGCGATCTTTCGGGCCTCTTTCAACGTTAGATCGAAATACTCGGCGACTCCGAAAGCTGAGTCGAGCGCCGCCTCAGCATCCCCCTCGTCAATCGTGGTCGAAAGGATTCTAGGCCGGACATCCGTTGGCATGGGATTCAGATCGTAGGCGGGAGACAGATCCCAGCCCTCCTGGTTTAAATGAAGAAAACCATGATTACGTAGGTGATCGTCGACGTTTGAAATAAGGATGGTGAAAACGATTCGTCGCCAAAGTTGGTGGACATTCGCCTTGGGACTCGCGCCCTGTTGCCTGATCGAGTCGACAATTTCGAGATAACTTCGGGTCTCGTTATCTTTCGCTCCCAGCATGCTCATCGCCGAAAGGAATGGGATCCGAGTTTTCCCCTGACGATCGAAACGATGGGAGATCAGGATAGATTTTCCTTCAACCTCAATAAGTCGCCAGCTCGGGGTTGTCACACCCGCGCTTCCGGCGAGCGACAACGCCACCGCCTCCCACAATACGGTGTCCCATTCATCGTTGGGGTGAGGAAATTTCGCGACCGCCAAAATTTTGTCTAGGTCGACGATGGAGGCTTTCGGCCGGGCGCCCCCCAGGGAAGAGCCCGGAGCCAGGAGTAAAGCGAGATCCTCCTCGGTTTCAGTGTCCGCGATCACGTGCTCGGCGGCTGACAGGAGTTTAGGCAGCGCGAACACAGGCGGAATTCGTTCTTCCCCTTGATGCGCGAGAAAGGAACCGCCAATCGATCTGCTGAAACGTAGGGCTCCTTGCCGGGCCTGATCGTCGACTCCAAGAACATAGTCGATTTCAAACAGTGTTCGTGGGGTTTCGTCTTTGCCACGACCACGTCGCCTTTCGGCCCGGCGGATCAATGCGCGCCCCCAGCGATCGGGAGCCGAATCCGCGATCGAGCCAAACAAGGCTGTGTCCTGCTCAGTGTGGAAAGGGCCCGAGGCAAGCGGTAGCATGGGGTCCAGTGAGAACCGTTCAGGGTTCTCAAGCCAATGGTTCGTGTACTCGAAGGTGGCGCTTTCTCGTCCTGATCGAACATGTGGCCACAGTCGACCCACACGATGCGGGACCTCGTTCAGATCAATATAAACCTCGATTTGGGCGTCCATCACCCCACTCCATTCTTTCCTCTCGGCTTCGACCGCCGAATCCTTTTCGGCAATCGCTCGCTCTCGAGGGTTAAACCCACTTCATCCGAACTTGCATCGGCCAAGTCTCCGAGTCGGTCAATCATGCCCAAACAAAAGAGGACTGTGGCGTAGATTCCCATGGACACGCCTGGAACTCCTTTCTCCACTTTTGCCAGAGTGGTGCGGCTGATCGAGGCTCGCTCGGCCAGAAGGGCGGTCGGGATTCGGCGACGCAAACGGGCCTCGCGAATGTCGTTGCCCAGTTTTCGCAGTGCGCGACTGACCGGTAGGGGATGACTCAGATCCGTCCGATTTCTCATAACGTTCATAATAATAGTCCTCAAAAATTTTAATGTCCATTATATGAGTCAAATGCATCCAGCTATCCGGACCGGGATCGTCCGGTAAACCGTCCTCTTCATCCCCCGACTCCCCTCTCCGCTCTTGATTTGCGCGGGAAGGACACCGACCATCGGTGGCGCCAAATCTTGGAATGTGAGGTGCGATCGAAAGACTCCATGATCCAAACACCCGAAAAAATCCTTGTCCTCGGCGCCGGAAGCTGGGGGGGCGCTCTTTGCAAGGTCCTTCACCAGAACGGGAATGAGGTCCGTCTTTGGGAAATCGACAGAGCGGAAGCCAAACGACTGGAACAGGAACGGACGCTCCCCGGAAAGCTGGATGAGTTCAAACTTCCCGAAGGAATCCAGGTGGGTTCCAATCTCGGGGAACTGGTCGAGGACGCAACTGCTCTTGTCTTTGTCGTTCCAAGCCAGTTCTTTCGCTCGACTGCCCGATCGGTCAAGGAGGCTTACGGCGACGAGCCTTTGCCCGACCTCATGATATCTTGCACCAAGGGCCTCGAACAAAGAACGTTTCTTACCATGACGGGGGTGTTGGAGGTCGTCCTGGGAGTGCGAAATCCGGTGGCCTTATCGGGACCCTCGCATGCCGAGGAGGTGGCGATGGGACTCCCGACCACAGTCACTGTGGCCTCGATGGATCACTCGTTGGCCGAACGCGCACAAACCCTATTCAACACTCCGACCTTCAGGGTGTACACCGCCGAGGACCCAGTCGGCGTGCAATTGGGAGGGGCTCTCAAGAATGTCATCGCCATCGCCGCCGGCGCCGCTTCCGGTATGGGATTTGGCGATAACACCATGGCGGCCTTGGTCACACGAGGTTTGGCGGAAATTTCCCGCTTAGGGATCGCCATGGGCGCCGACCCACTGACCTTCGCCGGCCTCTCGGGAATGGGCGATCTCATTGTCACCTGCGCCAGTCACCACAGCCGAAATCGTCGAATGGGAATCGCACTGGCTCAGGGGAAGACTCTGGATCAAGGGTTGAAAGAAATCGGCATGGCGGTCGAGGGAGTCGAGACCGCGAAATCCATTCGACCCCTCGTGGAGAAATATCGCGTCGAGATGCCGATCTGCGAACAGGTGGCGAGGACTCTGTTTGATGGGGTTCCAGCCACTGAGGCCGTGAAGACCTTGATGTTGAGGGAGCCGAAGCCGGAGCGGGTGGAGGGAGCGTGAAAGACTGAAAACGCCTGAGCGAATACTGAACATTTCGCTTGACCCTACGAGTCATAAGGGACAAGGATAAAAGATTGAAGGCATTAAGAACTTGCATTGCCTATTTGCTGATCAGTTTCATCTCCTCGTTTGTTTTCGCGGTGGCGTTTGTTGTCGTCTTGACGATGACTCTTCCGGAAACCGATGGGGCGTATGGCCAGATGCCATTCGAAGATCCATTTGTTTTCCCAATCATGCGCACATGGGCAATCTTCTCCGCCCTTGTGGTTTGGCCTTTTTACGTGCTCTGTGGTTGGAATCTCTCGCCAATTCGGTTGGGTGCTGTGGTGGGAATTCTGACTCTTGTCTTCATCGTTCTCGTAACATCCTTTAGCCCAGCGGCCGGATGGCTTGGGTCCTATGCCGTTCTGATCTTTTCGCTTATCGTGTCCTGGTTTTGGATGAATAATTTTGGTTCAACGGCTGAAAACAAATCCGTTGATTCGAATGAGAAACAAAAGTTTCCCCCAACGGTTGAGCCCCCATCTAATTGTTAAACACCAAACTGCTTCAGATGATGATGCCAGTGGGCGCCATGCAAACGGCTCCATTCGGACATGGTCATATGTCCAAAAAGGATGCTTAATCCCGTCCGCGTCGGGTCGTTTTCAAGAACCTCGAGGTACTCATCCAACTTCTTGATTAGCGCTTCCCGCTCGGTCTCGAATTCCTGTTCGGGTTCGGGAGTGAAAACATCCGGCATCTTGATTCTGCCGGGCGGGATCGGAATGGGGAGATAGATCGACACCCATTTCCCGATGGTCTTCGTCAGGACATTGCCTCGATCCGGGACTCCGACCTCTTCGAGACAGATCTCGAAGGTGCGGTTGAGATGACGGAGCATTCCAGTCACTGTGAGCGAGCCAAAGCGTCGCTCGGAGGCGGGAGTGAGGGACTGGAGGCGATTGACGAAATGCTGGCGGTTGGGGCGGTCGAGTTTCATAGGCCATCTCCTCGGCGTATCTTCTTAATTTTGCCTTGTTCAACCATTTTGGTTGAGAACCGAGATGCAATCAATCTCGACACATCACCCAGTCTATCGGACAATACCCCCCCGGAGGTGACGTCCTTGAAAACTGAATCCATCAACCGATCCCTGTTTGTCCTTCTATCACTGATTTTCGCTACGAGCATCCGAGCGGAGTTGCCCACCCTCACCGCGCCAGAGCTCTTCCAATGGCTTCACGCGCAAACCGATTTCAAACTTGGCTCCACCGAAACAGGAGAAGCCAAACTCAATCCCCCCTTCAATTTCGAATACGACGGGCAGCCCTTTCAAGATCTCGTGAAGGATTGGAAGGTAACAACTGAGAACCAATCCTTGGATGGGAGTCGATTCTCCAGCACAGTCACCTACTCCGACCCGAAAACCGGCTTGGAGGTCCGTTGGGAGGGAGTGGAATATCGGGATTACAAAACCCTAGAATGGACGGTGTTCCTGAAGAACCGTGGGGAATCCGACACACCGATCGTCTCGAATCTCCAAGGGTTGGACACCACAATCAAACGCTCGGGAGGGGAGGAGTTCATCCTCCATTACAATCGCGGGGACAACTGCAGCCCGACCAGTTACGAACCCTTGACTCGTCAACTTGGATCGGAAACCAAACTGACATTGTCTCCCACGGGTGGCCGTCCGACCAATTTTGAATTTCCTTATTTCAATATCCGATCGGCGACCCAGGGGCTCATCGCGGTGGTCGGTTGGCCGGGGCAGTGGACTGCGACCTTCGAACGCGAGGGCGAGGATTCTCTACGCCTCATCGCGGGGCAGGAGAAGACGCATTTCGTTCTTCATCCCGGAGAGGAAGTCCGCACACCCTTGATAGTCCTTCAATTCTCAGAAGGAGGAGATTGGATCGACGCTCAGAATAAGTGGCGTCGGTGGATGATCGAATGCAATATCCCCCGCCCGAATGGAAAGCCCTTGAAACTGCCGGGGTTCGCCGCCTGCAGCTCCCACCAATTCGCCGAGATGACCAAGGCCAACGAACAGAACCAAATCGAGTTCATCGACAGTTATCTGAAGAAAGGTTTGAAGATCGATTATTGGTGGATGGACGCAGGCTGGTATGTCGGCGCGGCCGAAAACAACTGGCCCTTCACCGGAACCTGGGAGGTCGATCGGCGTCCCCATCGATTTCCGAATGGTCTCCGTGCGGTGAGCGATCACGCCCACGCCAAGGGAGTCGACATCATTGTCTGGTTCGAGCCCGAACGTGTGGCCGAGGGGACCTGGCTGGCGACCGAACACCCCGAATGGATCCTGGGCGAAAAGGGCGGGTTGTTGAATCTCGGCAATCCCGAGGCCTGGGATTGGCTGGTCAACCATATCGACGGGATCATCACCGACGAGGGGATCGATCTGTACCGCCAGGATTTCAATATCGATCCGCTACCACACTGGCAGGCCAATGACACTCCGGATCGGGTTGGCATCACCGAAAACAAATACGTCGTGGGATATCTGGCGTACTGGGATGAACTCCTCCGCCGCCACCCCGGGTTGAGAATCGATTCCTGCGCCTCGGGGGGGCGTCGAAACGACCTGGAGACTTTACGCCGAGCGGTTCCCCTTTTGCGAAGCGATTACCTTTTCGAACCGGTGGGGCAGCAGTGCCACACCTACGGGCTGTCCATGTGGGTCCCGTTTTACGGAACGGGGTATTGCCCCTCAAACACGGTCGGATGGGGATGGGGGACTGGAGGGATCTCTTACGATCCCTACACCCGCCGCAGCAACATGTGTCCGAGCAACATCGCCTGTTTCGATTTTCGGGAGCCGGTCGATGATCAACTGATCCAGAAACTCTATCGCGAATGGATCGAGGTCGCTCCCAATTTCTTCGGCGATTATTACCCACTCACCGAGTATAGCGGAAGCAACAACGACTGGATTGCCTGGCAGTTTGATCGTCCTAAGGAGGGAACGGGAATGGTTCAGGTTTTCCGTCGCACGGAGAGTCCCTTCTTCGGAGGTCTGTTTCGACTGAGGGGTTTAGACCCGGATGCAGAATATAAAATTGTGAACATGGACGCCGATGAACGGGAAACCCGAACGGGCAAGGATCTTATGGATCAGGGTTTAGAGATCGTGCTTGAAGAAAGCCCCGGGTCCGCAGTCATCGAATACTGGAAGAAGTGAGAATTTTTATTCTCCTCGAGAACTCTTTCAGTTTGCCGATTTCGGGCCATCGAATGATGGTTTTATTTTGGATGGGCAACGACATCCAAAAGGGTGAGAGTTTCTCCGTCCATTAAGAAAAAAATTCGGTAGTCGCGGGTTAAACGCGCCTGCCACACACCTTCCTCTCCCTTTCGCTTGTGTGTCCTAAGGGATGGATGATGCGGGTTTTCATCCAATAGCGCCAACATTTGATCCGTTTTTCGTTGAACATCTTCAGGTAGTTTCTTGTAGGACCGCTTAAACTTATGAGTAGACCGAAGGGACATAAAAGGAGCCTGTTCTTCTCCTGACTCTATTCCCTCAAGTGTTCGATCAGCTCTTTGGCGGAGTGGAATGGACCGTCAACTCGGCCCTCCCTAACATCCCGGATGGCTTCAGAGAGGTCAACTTCATCCTCTGGGGGGAGAGTTTCCACAATGATCGTCTCGCCCTCGAAATTAAAGTTGATAAAATCTCCCGGTTTGACCCCGAGCCTTTCCTGGACATCCTCGGGCAAGTGGATTGAAAAACCTTCTTCGATTCTCGCGGATGACATCTCAAATTCCTTTTGATCCAAACTCACATTTCATTATAGGATAACCCACTCGCATCGCAATGAAACTGGTCAAATCTCCTCGAATGCTCGCTCCGCTGCGTCCAGGGTTTTTCTCACGTGCATCTCCGCATGGGCCCCGGACACGAACCAGGATTCGAATTGAGAGGGTGGCAGCATGACCCCTCGGTTGAGCATGGCTGAGAAAAAACGGCCAAAGGCGTCGGTGTCGCACTTCTTGGCGGTGTCGAAATCGACCACATCCTCATCGGTGAAGAATAGGGTGATCATGCTTCCCACTCGGTTGATCCGGTAGGGGATGTTCGCCGCGGAGGCTCTCTCACGCAGGCCTTTTTCGAGCTCGCCGGAGTGAACTTCCAGGGTTTCATAGATGCCGCTCGCGTTAAGCATCTGAAGCGTCTTGATCCCGGCGGCGGTGGCCAATGGATTTCCGGAAAGCGTCCCCGCCTGATAAACAGGCCCGCTCGGTGAAATCTGGGTCATAAGGTCTTTTTTGCCACCAAATGCGCCTACCGGAACACCCCCGCCCAGTACCTTGCCCATAGTTGTCAGGTCGGGCATCACTCCGAAAAGTTCCTGAGCGCCTCCTCGTGCCAAACGAAAACCAGTCATCACCTCATCGAAAATGAGAATGATCCCATTGTCGTCGCAGATCTTGCGAAGTCCCTCGAGGAAACCCTCGGCGGGGGGAACCACACCCATGTTTCCGGCCACCGGCTCGACAATGAGGGCGGCGATTTCGTCAGAGTATTCATCAACAATCTTCTCGACCGAATCGAGGTCATTGAAACGGGCCACCTCAGTCAGGTTGGCCAATCGTTCGGGCACTCCAGGGCTATTCGGAACGCCGAAAGTGACCGCTCCGGAACCCGCCTCGACGAGGAGCGCATCCACATGGCCATGGTAGCACCCCGCGAATTTGATCACCCTCTCCCGGCCGGTGACTCCACGAGCCAAACGGAGCGCCGACATGGTGGCTTCGGTCCCTGAGTTGACCAATCGAAGCATTTCCACCGAGGGGACCATTTCACAGACCATCTCGGCCAGAGTGCATTCCGCTCCTGTGGGAAGGCCGAACGATGTGCCGTTATGCAACTGTTCGGCCACCGCGCTCATCACCTCGCCATTGGCATGACCAAGAATCATCGGCCCCCAGGAGCCGATGTAATCGATGTAGATCTTCCCCTCCACATCGAAAATCTGGCATCCCTTGGCTTTGGCGATATAGACGGGCGATCCGCCCACCGCGTTAAAGGATCGTACGGGGCTGTTGACCCCGCCGGGAATGACCTCGCGGCTCGCGCGAAAAAGGTCCATGGAAGTGCGAATATCGTATTTCATAATCTCAAACGCAAAGTACCAAACGGTTATGGAGTGTCAAGGTAAATATCGGCGGGGGTTGGGCGGAAATGAAAGGATTGTTGGGGGAGGCGATTGGATTCAGAGTTTCACGGAATTAGAATTCCGGAATGCCCTCGATCAAAGAGAAAGATCCTGGACGGATTGGGCCCATTCCCATCCGGCTCCTGAGCGGTCCGAGGAATACGTCGATTTCTCTCCAGGGAACCATCCTCACCTATCGCGAGGACAGTTGGAACCACCAACTGATCGCCGAGATTCCGATTGAAAACCTCATTTTAATAGAATCCAAACAGTTGATGGGGATTCGCTTAATTCGATCCCTTTTGTGGATTTTCGCGGCCATGTTGCTTCCGGTGATGGTTGGAGTTTGGATTCCTCTTGTCGGCCCTTACCTGGGTCTCCTTCTTGCTCTTATTCTTCTCTCCTTTTCCCTCCATCAATTCTGTCGATTCTTCCGTCGGGAAGCGGTCATGGAATATCGGGTGGAGGAAGAAGGTGGTTCGATGGAATTCTGGGTTGAAAAAAGCAATCGAGAATCCCTGGAATTCTTGCGACGGGAGGTCGAGTCTCGGAAGGGATTAGTCCGGGAGAGACTCGAACATGGATATCACGACTCAATCGGTGGGTTGTTCTATAATCCCTTGGGCCACCTTCTCTCCGAACTCTTTTTCGCCTTCCTTCCCGCACTCGCGACCGAGAGCCCTTGGTTTCTTTTACTGGGCGTGATTCCCCTCTGGCGCCACCTCGGGATGACTGTCGCCTATATTCAATCGCCCGTCTCAATCCGAGATGCGTTCGCCGCTCTTAAGAAGAATCGAGTTCGCGAGGCGATCGGTTGCTTCGAAGAACACCTCAAAACCGAGCCCTCCGACCATGATGCCGCGAGTCTGCTTTTTCGCCTCTACATCCGGGTGGAGGATTTCATCAAAGCCGCCGCGCTCCTCAAGTCGATGGAACCCATTCTCGATGGATCCGTTGTTGAATTTATTCAAGAAGAGCTCCTTCTGGCGATGCGAATCGCCGAAAGGAAGAAAACCTGAATGGACACCGCGAGAATCTCCTGGTTACCCACCGAACGTTATGAACGTTCGCTCCCTAAAGGAGATTCTGATGATCCGTCTTATGCCGACCCTTTTATTGACAGCCGTAATCGGGAGTTCCGCCTTGGCCATCGAAGAACCCAAATACGAGGTAATCGAGAAATTCGAAACCTTCGAAATTCGCCGCTATGACCCCATGATCGTGGCCGAGACCGAAGTAAAAGGAGACTTCGATGAGGTTGGAAACGATGCTTTCGATATCCTTGCGGGCTATATCTTCGGAAAGAACGAGGAGGATCTGAAAATCGAGATGACCGCGCCGGTGAACCAGACGCCGGTTTCGGAAGCAATAGAAAGCGGAACCCCGACCACCCTGCTGACAACCTCAAGTCAGAACAATTCGGACGGGGAGGCGGCCTATCTCATCACCTTTGTCATGCCCTCCGAGTTCACCATGGAGACGCTGCCGAAGCCGAAAGACGAGCGAGTCCTTCTGAAAGAGATGCCCGCGAAACTGATGGCCGCGAAATCCTATTCCGGTTCCTGGAGTCGAGAGAAATATCTGAGGCACGAAACCGCCCTCATGGAAGGTCTCAAGGAATCGGGTTACGAGACAGTTGGAGAGCCGATCTTCGCACGGTACAACTCACCCTTCACCATTCCTCTGCTCAGGCGAAATGAGGTGCTGGTGGAGGTGAGATCCGCCACCGGTGAGGCGAATTAACAAAAGGGCTGGAAACCCGGCCAAAGATCGATACCTTACCCTCTGTCGCCTTTGCCAAAGGGCGAACTAATCTTTCGTGAACCTGGAGAATCCGCCATGAAATCGTTCACCCTCATCCTTGTTTCGTTTGTTTGTCTTTTTCTTTGCACACCCGGAGAGGCCGCCAAATACACAGTCGATCCCGTCCATAGTTCCGTCGATTTCGAGATTGGTCACATGGGCATTTCGGAAATCACCGGAAGGTTTCGGGGTTACAGTGGAGTCATCGAGTTCGATCCAGAGAATATCGCCGCGACGACCCTCTCAGCCACGCTCGAAATCTCCAGCATCGACACCGCCAACGAAAAGCGCGACGAGCATCTGCAGCAGGACGATTACTTCGACACCGCTAAACATCCCTATATCACCTTTGTCAGCAAGAAGGTCGAACAAGGCGATGATGACGACGAGTTCATCATGACCGGGGATCTCTCCATGCATGGCATGACGCAAGAGATTCAGATGGAATTCGAACTCGGCGGAATGACCAAGAACCATAAGGGAGTGGAGGTCATCGGTTTCGAACTCGAGGGAGAGGTCGACCGTCTGCATTTTGGCATTGGCGACGATAAGAAGCATTCGAACGGTGAGTTGTTCCTCGGGGCAGAAGTTGAATTCGAGATCCACGCGGAGGCGGTTAAGGTGGAGTGAGGGGAATGCTTGATGGAAGCATTCAATTGGATATATAGGTTGACTCAGGTAGAGGGATATCCACTTCCCGAAGAGGAGTTGAGCAAACTCTGCGCACTCCAATCGAAGGGCATTTCAGTTTCTCTAATGCTAACCAATAGAAGAGACCCACCGATGTCCGGAGGCAAGGTCGGGGAATGGGTTGCTTTCTGCAAACGCGAAGGGGATCAACTACTAGTTCACGCAAAAGCGAGGATATCCGGAAAACCTTATCGTGGCCGCACTCCAGTCGAGCTGTTAGAGGTGTATAAGAACCAGGAAAACCGCTGTTTCCTACCAATCTCCGACTTGGAAATCGTTCTAGAAACACCCTTGGACGAATCTCTTCTTTCCATAGAGGATCAGTGCAAATTCCTTTCCGGACAAGCATTTGCAAAGCATCTTTCGAGAACCAGACGAAAGCAAAGAAGGCCGGCAGAAACTGCACCCCATTCTTCAAAGTCCCAGTGGCTTGTCTCTCCAACATTCCTTCTCCCCGATCTCTCTGACAATACTTTCATCGGACTCGACCCAACTGCCGGAACTTGGGAATCCAGGATGACGAAGGGGCATCGGCGAATGCCCTCGTTTGCCATCCGGGTTCTGGACAATGGAGAACTATTCCCTGTTGAAGAACCTCTTCGGTGGCATACTGATAACGGTTCGTTCTGGACGCGTGTGAAAGAAGTCTCCGCTCAGGCGGTTGCTATCGATGGCCCCTGCGGAACAGTGGGGCACAAATTGAGAGAGGATCGTTCTGGCTGGTCGTTGGCTTCTGATGATTCAAAACGTCCCGCCGAGATTGAGGTCAATCGCGAGGGAGTCAATCTCTTCTGGACGACCCGAAACTCACTTGAGAACTTTGACGGCGCATCGCGTTGGATCGCTCGCTCGCTGGTTCTCTTTGAAGAGCCGACAGCTATTCCAAAAATCGAAACGCATCCACACGGCGTCTTTCTCCTCATTCATCGAGCGCTTGGCCTTACCGACCCCCTCCCCAAAAAGAATGTTGCCCAAGGCCGAAGCGCCCGATTTGAAATCTTGCGTGCGTTGATTCCGAAGTTGGATCCAAACACGGTACCCAATCACGATGCTCTCGATGCCGCATGCGCGGCCTTGATGGCCGCCCTTCACCAGGGGGGATTGTCAAAGGGTTACGGTGAAGAAAGTCTCGGAGGGAAGATTTGGTTGCCGGATGTCGAACACCTGAGAGTCCGTTTCAACGGACTTCGATGTGCGTAGCGACGGAATTGATTCCGTCGCGGGCTCGGTCGGCTTCCGAAGCCTTGGATAATACCCACCGGATCCGTATCTCCACCAAAGCGGAGGGAGATCGATAGAGGTTTATTCTCCCATCGGATTTCTCCCTCCGGTCGAAATGACAATTGGGAGGTCTCGTAATGACGGGCCTCGGATCCGAATAATCGGGCGAGGGTTTTCACTCCTCGCCCGAGGCCAATCGTCTCAGTACATACTGCAAAATCCCGCCGTGGCGGTAGTAGTCGACCTCTTTCGGGGTGTCGATCCGCACCAAGGCTTTGAATTCCTTTTTGGAACCGTCCTCCGATTCCGCGGTGACTGTCACCTCGCGACCATCCTTGAATCCGTTTGCGATGCCATCCGCGAGACCGGAAATGGAAATAACTTCCAGGCCGGTCAAACCATGTGAGGAGACCGACTCGCCCTCGAGGAACTGGAGCGGAACAATCCCCATGCCGACCAGGTTGCTCCGGTGGATGCGCTCGTAACTCTCGGCGATCACCGCGTGGATTCCCTGAAGGCGCGGACCCTTGCCCGCCCAGTCGCGGGAGGACCCGGACCCGTATTCCTTGCCGGCCAAGATGACAGTCGGGATGTCCTCCTCGATGTACTTCATTCCCGCGTCGTAGATCGACATCTGTTCCTTGTCGGGGAAGTGAACCGTGTAACCGCCCTCGACCCCGGGGACAAGTTGGTTGCGAAGTCGGATGTTCGCGAAAGTGCCGCGCATCATGACCTCATGGTTGCCTCGGCGAGAGCCATAAGAGTTAAAATCTTTTGGCTCCACTCCCTTCGACTGGAGATATTTTCCAGCGGGGCTGTCCGGTTTGATGGCGCCGGCCGGGGAGATGTGGTCGGTGGTGATACTGTCGCCCAAGACAGCCAAAACGCGTGCTCCCGAAATGTCTTTGGGATCGCTCGGCTCCTTCGGAAGGTTGGTGAAGAAAGGCGCTCGGCGAACATAGGTGGAATTCTCATCCCAATCGAAAGTGTCTCCCTCGGGAATCTCGAGACTGTTCCAGCGGGCGTCTCCCTTGAAAACATCCCCATAGCTTGTTTGGAACATTTCGGACTGAACCGAATTTTGGACTGTTTCGGTCACCTCTTGTTGAGAGGGCCAGATATCCTTGAGGTAGACCGGGTTGTTGTCCTTATCCATGCCAATCGGTTCGCTCTGCAGATCGATGTCGACCCGTCCGGCCAAAGCGTAAGCCACAACAAGCGGTGGTGAAGCGAGATAGTTGGCGCGAACTAGCGCATGGACGCGTCCCTCGAAATTCCGGTTGCCCGACAGGACCGAAGCGGCGACAAGATCCCCCTCATCGATGGCCTGAGCCACGGGTTCCGGGAGCGGTCCGCTGTTACCGATACAGGTGGTGCAACCATAGCCGACCAGGTCGAAACCGAGCGCCTCGAGATCGTCCATGAGACCGGCCTTTTTCAGGTACTCGGTCACCACCATCGATCCCGGCGCGAGGCTGGTTTTCACCCAGGGTTGGGTTTGCAAACCTTTCTCCACCGCCTTCTTAGCAACTAATCCGGCGGCGAGCATGACCGAGGGGTTCGAGGTGTTCGTGCAACTGGTGATTGCTGCGATCACCACGGAACCATCCTTGAGGGTGACCTCTTTCCCGTTGATGGTCGTCGTCGCGACACCGGGGGTGGCTTCGGCGACCGCCGTACCGCCCTCCCATTCCATCCGTCCATTGGCGGGGGCCCCAGGTTTGCGGTCGTAAGTTTTTTCCAGTTCGGCCAGGAACGCGGATTTCATATCGCTAAGTGCGACTCGATCCTGCGGGCGTTTGGGACCGGCCAGACTGGGTTCCACAGTTCCGAGGTCGAGTTCGAGGGTGTCGCTGTAATCCGCCTCGGGGGTGTTCGGGGTGTGGAACATCCCCTGCTCCTGCATGTAAGCGCGAGCGAGGGCGACTTGTTCGGGACTCCTGCCCGAAAATTCCATGTAGCCGATCGCCACCTCATCGACCGGGAAGATGCCACAGGTGGCGCCATATTCCGGAGCCATGTTCGCGATGGTGGCGCGGTCGGCGAGAGGAAGGTCGGCCAGACCCGGGCCGAAGAACTCGACAAATTTTCCGACCACTCCTTTTTGGCGTAGCATTTCCACGACCCGGAGGACAAGATCGGTCGCGGTGGAACCCTCGGGCAATCGGCCCGTGAGTTTGAAGCCGACGACCTGAGGAATGAGCATGGAAACCGGCTGGCCGAGCATGGCGGCCTCGGCCTCGATGCCGCCGACGCCCCAACCAAGAACGCCAATCCCATTGATCATGGTGGTGTGCGAGTCTGTGCCGACCAGAGTGTCCGGATAGGCCCAGGTTTCGCCCCCTCTATCCATTGCCATAACCACACGGGCCAGGTACTCGAGGTTGACCTGGTGGACAATGCCGGTGTCGGGGGGGACCACTTTAAAATTGTCGAAAGCGGTTTGCCCCCACCGGAGGAAGGCGTACCGCTCACGGTTCCGTTCAAATTCGATGGCGGCGTTCAAATCGAAGGATTGAGGACTGCCGAAATTATCCACTTGGACTGAGTGGTCGATCACCAGTTCAGCGGGGAGCAGTGGATTGATCTTTTTTGGATCTCCTCCCAATTCGACCATGGCGTCACGCATGGCTGCGAGATCGACCACAGCCGGGACTCCGGTGAAGTCCTGGAGGATGACTCGCGCCGGCATGTAGGCGATCTCATTGGAGGGTTTCGCCTTCGCCTCCCAGTTTAGAATCCCGTCGATATCCTCTTTTTTGACCGTGACTCCATCTTCGTGACGTAGAAGATTCTCCAGCAGAATTTTTAAAGAAAAGGGGAGACGGGAGAGGTCATGCCCTTGTTCCTCAAGGGGTTTTAATCTGGCGATCCGGTAATCCTTCCCGTTCACCGTGAGGGTTCCATGGGATTTGTAGCTGTCCATTATTGAATGAACTCCTTTCGAAGGGTTCTTGTTGAATTATTCAGGGAATCGGTTCACCCGCCCGGAAGAGGGCTGAGGATACCTCAAATGGGCCTTCGAATCAGCCCTTTGGTTTCCGCTTGGGTTGGTTGTCAGCGTGGGTTCGGGGCATTTTCATCGAAAGCTGTTGGACATGATCGCGAACCACCTCCTGGGGACACATCTTGATGAAGGTCTTGAGAAGGTAATAGGTGATCACAATGTCATCGAGGTATCCGAACGGTCCAAAAAAGACCTCCTTGATAATGTCGAGGGGATAAACGATGTAGACGACCGCTAGGAGGGGGATGAATTTTGTGAAGATCGGGATCCGACGATCCTGCATGAGACGGTGGATCAGGAGGAACAATTTGGGCAAATGGTAAAGAAACCGTACGGCTTCTCCGGGAGAAGCGAGGATTTTGCCGATTAAGGACCGGGATAAGACGGATTGAGGCATTGTTACCACCACTCAGAAATCTGCCGGGAATTCGGGTCGCCGGAGCGTTCCCCAAGGATACCTTTGGAGGCTGGGTTGTGAAAAGGGTGATGGCTGGTGGTTAGGCCGCCGCAGCCTGTTTTTTGAGGAATCGTTCGATTTCCGGGATAAGCGGAACCAAGGTCTCTTTCTTGAGGACCTTTCGAAGCCGATCGTAGGGAACCCACTTGCGCTTGCGCTCCGATTTCTCCGACCAGTCCTCTAAGACCTGTTGAACGGACATTAAGTAGACTGAAACATGGTCGCAACCATACTGGCGTTTCTGACGATAGGAGGCGAAGGGTTGGGGGTAGACATACCCAAGAACTCCCGCCTCTTCCAGCGCCTCGCGCTCGGCGGTTTTCTGGAGAGAATCCCCCTCCTCGACTCTTCCCTTGGGAAAAATCCAATCCCCTTTTCCGCGCGAAGTGATCAAGAGGATTTCGACACCCTCTTCGGTCATTCGGTACGGCACAGAGCAACCCAGTTTCAGTTCGTTCATCCTTTGCCTACTTTCTCCCCCACCTTGTGTTCCGCAGTTCGTTCGGTCTTTTGGTTGTCGACGTCTCAGACTTGACTCAAGAGACTTTTCTTATGCTCCCTTGATCAAGCATATCCATTTCCATGCCTCAAGCTCAAGAGGAGTGGAAGGTTACGACGAAACCAATACTTAGAGTACCACAATTCTTAACATGAAGCAAACAATTGAGATTTCGATCATTGACTCCGAATCAATCATGTCATTGGCGGGGGACGAGGCGGCGGGAAAGACTTGGGGACAGTGGGTCGCGGAGGTGGGTGTTGAGAAATGGGGAGGAGTTGGGTATATTCCTCCGTCCTACCCCGGTGGGGGGATGCCCGAGTGGCTAAAGGGGACGGGCTGTAAACCCGTTGGCGTCAGCCTACATTGGTTCGAATCCAATTCCCCCCACCACCTATCTTCACGCCACGCTTTCCAGTGGATCCGATTCCTCGGACGGATGCAATAAAAATCAATAAACAACGCACGTCTTTTGCCCGGCTCGTAAAGAACGGAGTTTCAGGGAATGTTCTGGTGCACAATTTGGGAGCCGTTCGGGGCAAGCAATCCTGCCTCGACAAAAACCCGGCCGCCTTGCGGGTCGAATGTCGCCCGCTTTCACCCAATGGGTCGAATCAGCGCCCCAAACCATCCTCCAACTCGTAGGCCTCCCCCTTATCCGCCTTCTCTTCCACTTCATCCACCAAGGCGATGATTGTGCTCCCGGGTTTCGGATCTAATTCGCTGTCGGTGGCGAAGACTCGGAGTTCCTTGTTAGCGTTGATGAGGAAAAGGGGAACCGCCTCCCCTCCGTAATGGTCACCAAAAGCGGTGTAATCGAACTCCTCGGACAAGTTCGTCGATTTGATGATCGCTCCGCGGGCGAAACGCTTGCTCAGGTAGTCGTAATCGATCGCCTCACCGAAGAGGTACCGTCCTCTGAGATGTGCGGGAGAGAACTCTTCGTCCTTTTTCTTCTTTTTACCATGATCCGAGGGTCTCAACTGAAACAAATCGCCTCGGTCGAAAATCTCATTGAAGTTGAGAACCGCCAGCGAATTGGCCTCGTCGTTGGAGGTCACCGCCAACATCTTTCCGATCCCATCCAGATTCACACGATCGAACACCTCTTCAGAGAGACCGCTCCCGTAATAAGCCGCAAGATCTCTCATTTTGGCCCGTGACACTTCGGTCCGGTTCGTGTCCATCACCACCACATTAAAACCCTTGTTCTTGATCACCTGGGCGATCTCGAGCACCCAGGAATGGGCGCCGATGAATAGGATGCCTTGCGGATTCGACTGAGACACGCCCAACTTTCTCGCCAGCGCGGGGGCGGTGAGACCATAGATGGTGACTGTGCCGACAATCACAATGAAAGTCATCGGCACCAGCACCTCCGATTGGTCGACCCCCACATCGCGGAGCCGCAGTGCGAAGATCGAGGAGACCGCGGCCGCCACGATTCCCCTCGGCGCCATCCAGGAAAGGAACAGTTTCTCCTTCGTGTCGAGCGAGGAGGCGAACGAGGAGAGAAAGACCGATGCGGGACGGGCGATCAGAACCAGGATGAAGAGGAACAAAAGACTGCTCAGGGTTAGGCTGGTGAGCACTTCGAGATCGAGTCTCGCCGACAGAACGATGAACAAGACCGAAATAATCAGGACGCTCAGGTTCTCTTTAAATTCGAGGATATGTCGGACGGTGGTGTGTTTTTGGTTCGCCATGACCACGCCCATAAGGGTGACCGCGAACAAGCCCGATTCGGATTGGAGAAGGTCGGAGAGTAGAAAAGCCCCGATCACCATCGAAAGGGTCACCACCTCCTGGAGAAAATCCGGAATCCAAAAACGTCTCAGGAGAAAGACCAAGATCCAAGCGAAAAAGGCGCCGATCAAACCGCCGAGGAGAATCGTCTTCCCAATCGCGAGACCGACCATCGTTCCCGCTTCCTGGATCTCCCCCACTAGGATCGCCTCGAACACCAAAACCGCGAGCAGCGCCCCGATCGGGTCGATTGTGATTCCCTCCCATTTGAGGACATCCGCCACTTTCCCGACCGGTCGAATGTGACGTAGAAGCGGTCCGATCACAGTCGGACCGGTTACGACGAGAATCGCGCCCAGGAGCACGGAAATTGGCAAATTAAGTCCCAGGACAAAATGGGCCGCCGCCGAGGAGATTCCCCAAGTGACCGCCATTCCCACCGAGATCAGGGCGAACACCACACCGCCAATTTCGCGGAGTTCTTTCAATGAAAGAGTCAGCCCCCCCTCGAATAGGATCAACGCCACGCATATCGAAACGAAGGGAAGCAAAAGGTCTCCCATCAGTTCATCCGGGTGGAGAAATCCTGTCACCGGTCCCGCGACGAAACCGAAGATCAAAAGGAAGAGGATCGAGGGAAACCGGAGTTTCCACGCCAACCACTGCGCGGAGATTCCGAGGATGACGATGGATGAGAGACTGACCAAGACATGTTCGGACATGCCTCCGAGTCTAGCGGAATCCCCGTCAACTGGGATGGGAGGGGGGCAATCGCGGTCGTTTCATCTTGGACTCGATCACGCGTCCAGGGTTTGACGGACGATGGTCGCAAGTTCGCGCATCGAGAAGGGTTTCTGGATAAACTTCACTCCATCCTCCAAAACACCCCGGTTGGCAATCAGATCCGCCGTGTATCCCGACATGAACAAAACCTTCAGATCATCGGGCATGAGATCACGCAACTTTTGCGACAAATCTCGACCGTTCATCTCCGGCATCACGACATCGGTGATGAGCAATTGGATCGCCGAGTGGTTTTCATTCGCCAATTGGAGTGCTTCGCGCGGGCCTCGTGCTTTAAGAACTCGATATCCCAGACCTTCCAGGATTCTGGTTCCGAGTTGAAGGACCGCCTCCTCATCCTCCACGATCAAAATCGTCTCATTCCCACCGCTGAGCGGTTCAGGACTCGAGTCCGACGATCTATCTTCCATTGGGACTTCGCAGCGGGGGAGGTAAATGGCGAAGGTGGTTCCGTGCCCCGGTTCGCTATAGACATTGATGAACCCCTCATTCTGTTTGACGATGCCATAGACCGTGGCGAGGCCGAGGCCAGTCCCTTCGCCGATCGGTTTGGTCGAGAAGAAGGGTTCGAAGACATGCTCCAAGGTCTCCTTGTCCATGCCGCATCCGTCATCGCTGACCGATATCCGGACGAATTCCCCCGGCGACGCTCCTGTGTGGTCGTGACAGTATTCTTCGTCAAAGGTTTTGTTCCCGGTTTCGATGGTCACTTTGCCCACACCGGCGATCGCGTCACGGGAGTTGACTACGAGGTTGGCTAGAATTTGATCGACCTGAGTCGGGTCGACTTTGATCCTCCACAGGCTCGCACCGGGCATCCAAGCCAGGTTAATGTCCTCTCCAATGAGGCGGCGAAGCATTTTCAGAAGATCCGATATCTTGTCGTTCAGGTCGAGGACAACTGGGCTGATGGCTTGTTTTCTTGCGAAAGCCAGGAGTTGACGGGTTAAGTTGGCTGAGCGTTGAGCCGCTTGATGAATCTCCATGAAATCCTTTTTATAGGGGGAATCGGGATCGATTCCCTCAAGGGCCAAATCCGTATACCCCAAGATTGCTTGAAGCATGTTGTTGAAATCGTGGGCCACGCCGCCCGCCAGCCGGCCCACCGCCTCCAGTTTTTGGGCCTGGAGCAACTGCCCCTGGAGATTCTCTTTTTCTTCCTCGATTTTCCGACGCTCGTTTTGGGCGAGCGCTAAGGCGATCAGATGTGCGACCGCCTGAGCGAAGAGTCGGTGCTCGGGAAGCCAGGTAATTTTCTCTCCGACATGCTCGAAACATAGAACTCCCTCAAGGGTTCCATAAAGCCGAATCGGAACATCGAGCATCGACGCAATTCCCAGGGGTTTCAGATAATCGTCCGCGAAATCGCATGTTCGAGGATCCGCTAAGGCATCGTCCGCCACGATGGTCTCTTCCTGGATCAGGCTTTTGAAATAGTTCGGAAAAATCTCCCTGTTGAGGACCTGCCCCGAGCTGTGGCGATTCGGTGTCCGCTCATAGAGATCCGAACACCGAATGGTTATTGCCTCTTCGTCGATTCTCCAAAGACTGACTCGTTCCACGTGTTGGTGTTGAGCCGCGACCTCGAGGAGGTGGCGGATGGCCGTCTCGAGATGCTCTCCCCAGAAGAGGTCGCTTCTAATCAGCGAGGCGAGAGTTTCCTGCTGAGCGAGAAGACGATCGCGACGCCGAGTGGCGAGGTCCTCCGATTGCTTGCGCGCCGTGATGTCCATCGAGAGAATGAAAAGACCCTCAGGAACCGGTTGAACGCTCAATTCGAACCAGGCGCTTGTCCCGTCCGGATAGAAAAACTCATTCTCCATGAGGAGGGAAGTGCGCCCCTCCATACACTCCTTAAGGCGTTCGAACAACTCGGTTCGATCAATGCCCGGAAAGACCTCCAGCATGCAGTTTCCCAACAGATCCTCCCTTTGCATGCGGGCATGTTGGGCTACGGTATGATTGACATAGACATAATTCCATTCGAAATCGACGATCTGACAACCCTCCAACATATTGTCCAACGTCCGATGGTGCCGCTTGACACTCTCCCGCAACTCCGCCTGATGCCGTCGTTCCTCGGATTGATCGCGGAAGACCAGAACCACTCCGGTTATCTCGCCTTCCTCGTTCCGAATCGGCGCGCCGCTGTCGGCAATGGGATGCTCTTCTCCACCTCGGTCAATTAACAAGGTGTGGTTGGCCAATCCCACCACGTTCCCCTCTCGGACGACTCGACGGACAGGGTTTTCAACAATCTCACGCGTCTCTTCGTTGACGATACGAAAGACTTCTTCGAGAGGTTTTTGGCGACCCTCCTTCTGGGTCCATCCCGTGAGTGCCTCGGCCACCGGGTTGAGGAATTCGATCGCACCGTTCGCGTCAGTGGCGATCACTCCATCGCCAACGCTCATCAATGTCGTACGGAATCTCGTTTCGCTTCGACGCCGCGCGCGTTCGGCTCTCATCTGGGCTCGGTAGTGCTTTTTGAGTTCATACTGCCGGATCATCGCCGCCACCATGATCGCCGCGAGGACCAAACCGAAGATCGAACCCAGAATGAACAGCGAAAAATGGCGCCAACTACCCAACGCCTCCTCCACATCCACCTTCGCAATCATGAACCAATTCGAATCGGGGATCGGCTCCAGCGCCGATAGAACTCTCACGCCGCGGTAATCGGTTCCCTCCACGACTCCGGTCTTGCCTTTGACCGCCATGACCGCTGGGACATCCTCTTGGGTGAGCGGTATTTGGAGCCGTAAAGCGAGATTTCGGCGGTATCGAACTTCATTCAGAAACAACACATGATCGTCTTCCCGACGCACGATGAGGGTCTCCGCGCTTTCGGTCGGGACCGGCCAGGATTGAAGCAACGGATAGAGGAATTCGCTGGCGTCATTCTGAAGTACGATCGCCCCCACCGGTTCGGTGGCGCCCCCGACCTCCGCGTAAAATGGGGCGATAGCGTCGATATTAGGACCGTATCCTCCCGATTCGTTGTGAATATCGGTCAGGACTGGTTCACCCGTTTGCAAAGCTCTCTCAAGATCGCGTTGAACTTTGTCATTCAATTTCCCCGTTCGGTTTATGAGGCTGAAAAGGATGTCTCCATCGGGTGCCACCACCATGACGTCGCTGTAACCGTCGTGACTACTCAATCGATCGAAGAGGTTTTGGAATCTTTCCATGCCGGACTCCCGAAAGTCCAAAATCCTTTTTCCAAAACCCTCCCTGTCCGTCAATTCGGAGGCCTCATCCAGCCGCTCCGCCCGCCAATCCTTGATTTGGCTGACCTTCAATCGTGCGATGGCCTGAAGATTGGTGGCCGCTTCTCGCCAAGCGTGACTTCGTTCATATTGGTGGAAAGCGACACCCAGACCGACCAAAAGGGCCACCACGATGATCCACCCCAAAAGCCACCACCGCCGACTCGCTTTCAAATGGTTTCCTCCGATGTCTCGAACCGCCTATCGCTTCGACCTGTTAACTCGGATTGTCACTCCTTAGATAATCGAGTGGGAAAAGTCTTATTGGTATAATATCTCGGAAATGCATAATTTCAAGATCTCACCCGCTTCCCGACCGGATTCGAAAAGGTTGAGATTGGAGGAGAGGGAGAATAAACTCTAGACTTTTAACGCAACAAAATCAGTCGGTTAGGATAATTTAACAAGGAGTCCTGTCCCCCCCATTATCCGGCGACACTTGCGAGAACCACCACATACCCATCCGGATCCCGCACCCAAAACTCCCGATGGTTCGCTCGGTCGTTGACAAAAGGAGGGTGAAGAACCTCCGCCTTCATTTCCTCAGCCCGGTCGAACGCGGCGTCGATATCGTCAACCTGGAACCATAGGAGAACTCCATTGCCAAAGGGTTTGGAATTCGGATCGCCCAGATGCGGATGCTCATGGGCGTCCCAATCATGGAGCTGCAAAACGATCCTCCCATCCCGGACAATCCGTTCGTACTCTTTTCCGCCATGGCCGCTTCGGCAACCGAGAAGTTTCTGATACCAAGCGCTGCTGGCTTCAACATCGGAGACCGCGATGAGGGGTTGGGGTTGCATAAGAGTCCTCCCGTTCCGAAATGCGCCGAAGCATCGATCACGAGATTGACCGCTTCATCTTCGATTGGAGAGCGGTCCGCCTCGAGGTCGTGACCGAGAGTATCAGCAATTCTCTGGACCCGGCCGTTCGCCCCTGATTTGGAAGATGCTATTTGGTCGACAGGGCAACCACCGCATTCACTGGGGGAATTGACCAACCCGCTTGCTCATTCACGGGTCGAACTGTCCAGCCGTTTGATCTGGATGTCCTTGAATTGAACCGTCATCTCCGGACCGCTGTGAAGCTGCAACGCCAGAATGCCGGAAAAGTCCTGTTGGGCGGGATCAAGGTCCTCCACCTCCGCGGCGATGCGTCCATCCACGTTCAACACAAGGTGCGGACCTCGGCAAACCAGATGATACTCATGCCATTGGTCGAGTTGAAACCAGGGCTCGCCAGTCGCCTCCTCAATGATCTCAGTGGATTTCTCACCCTCCCGATCGAATACCGTTTTCTCCCCACGCCACGCCAATGTGTGACGACCGAATTCGTCATAGAGACGCACCAACCAATCCGTCTCGGTGTTGTTATCCACTTGATATCCACGACAGTCGTTCGGGATCTCCCCATCGAACATTTCACTGCGGAATTGGAAACCGCCGTTCACTTTGTTAGGGCTCAAAATACGGTGTTGCAGTTTAAGTTCGAAGTCGCCGAGTTGGCCCCCCTCCCAGACCAGGTAGTGATTGCGTTCCGCGGGAAGGTCCGCGGTGCTCTTTGCGGTGATGGCCTCATCTTCAACCGACCAGAACCGACCGTCGGCGGCTTTCCAGCCATTCAGTGTTTTCCCATCAAAGATGGATTCAAAACCGGAATCCGGTTCCGCGGCCGCCTGGGTCACCGGGAAGAAGGCGAGGAAAGAACAGACGATCAAAAAGTAGGAATTAAATTTCATGGTTTGGACCTTTCAATGTGACAAGCGAATCGGTAGCAGGCGAGACCTGATCGCCGGCTGATCGGCGCTCCCATCGGAAATCAAATCCTACCTCTCCCCTGAACAGGGTCAATCCAATCGGAGCTGAGCCAAATAGAACCCAACCAGAATTCGAGATACCATGCTCCCTTACCACGCGAAGGAGCAACCGCCACGTATGACCGATCAACCCGTTTCCATCATTGTCCTGGGCGCCTCGGGAGACCTCGCCCGAAAAAAAATCTTTCCCGCGCTCTTCGCCTTGTATTGCCAGAAACACCTCCCGGATAGGTTTCACATTGTCGGGTTCGCACGGACCGAGATGGATCAGGAGGAGTTTCGGAACAAGATCATCGAGAACTTGACCTGCCGCTATTCCCCCGGGGAATCCTGCGGACAGAGGATGGAGGAATTCCTGGCCCGGTGCGAGTATTTCTCCGGCGAGTACGATTCCCAGGATTCCTTTCTCTCACTCGGCCAGCGGCTGAGCGAGATCGAGAACCATCGGGAGACGAATCGTCTGTTCTATATGGCCATCCCGCCGTTCGTTTTCCTTGGAGTCTCGCGCGCTCTCAAATCCGCCGGTTTGATTTCCCCGCCTGGGAGCAACCCCTGGTCGCGCGCGGTCATCGAAAAACCCTTTGGATCGGATCGGGATTCCTCGGACAAACTGGTCAATGAAATGGCCGAGGTCTTCGCCGAGGATCAGACCTACCGCATCGATCATTACCTTGGCAAAGAGGTGGTGCAAAACCTGATGGTTCTCCGGTTCGCGAACCTCGTCTTCGACCCGATCTGGAATCGATCCTACATCGACAATATCCAGATCACCTGGATGGAGGACATCGGCACAGAGGGGCGCGCCGGTTATTTCGACCAATACGGCATCATCCGCGATGTCATGCAGAACCACCTGCTCCAGATGATGGCTCTGGTCGCTATGGAACCCCCGATCAGCCTCAACGCCCAGGATGTCCGGGATGAAAAAGTGAAAGTGCTGCGGGCCGCGCCCCCGCTTGAACTGAAAGATCTGGTGGTGGCCCAATACACCGCCTCCAATGGTCATGAGGGTTACCTCGAGGAAAAGGGCGTGCCCGAGGGATCGATCGCCCCCACCTTCGCCGCGGCGGTCATTCAAGTGAAGAATCGCCGCTGGGATGGCGTCCCTTTCCTCATTCGAGCCGGAAAAGGACTCGACCGTAAGTTCGCTGAAATTCGGATTCAGTTCCGCCCCGTCCCGGGGAATACCTTTTGCGATCCTGGAACGGTTCTCGACCCCAACGAACTCGTCATCCGAGTTCAACCGGATGAGTCGGTCTCCTATCGAATCATGAACAAAGTGCCCGGGCTCGAGATGGATCTGAAGGAGACAGATCTTAATCTCTCTTACCAAGCCGCCTTCGAAAAGGAAATTCCAGAAGCCTACGAATCGCTGATTCTGGATGTGCTGGAGGATGACCAGAGTTTGTTTATTCGCGCCGACGAGCTTGCCGCCGCTTGGGATATCTTCACTCCCGCACTGCAACAACTCGAACGCGAGAACGTGAAGCCTGAAACCTATCCCTTTAAAAGTCCCGGTCCGGAGGCGGCGAACCGGCTGGCTCAAGAATATGGGGTCAAATGGAAATAGGTTCAGTCCCTGAGATTGTCCCCATCCGTCCCTTTACCTATGATCCCTGCCCATGACCAACACTCCACCTCCAAATCGATTCAAACGAGTGGCCCTTCTGATAGGAACCACCCTAATTTTGGGTATTCTCTTTCCATTGGCGCTCGCCGAGATCGGTCTTCGTCTTTTTTGGGGGGGATACTACGAGAAGGACGCGGAGTCTCGATACCAGCGCGATGAAATACTGGGGTGGAGTCCCATCCCGAATTTCGATGGCGTCCATGGCGGCGCGGAGTTCAAAGTCCGCGTCCGTCATGACTCAAATGGTATGCGGGGAAGGGAAGTCTCACCCGCCAGAGTGCATGATGTCTCCCGTGTGGTCTTCGTCGGCGATTCCATGACCTATGGTCACGCCGCCTCCGATGAAGAGGCCTTTGTGGGCCTCCTGGACAGCCGGGACAATGGGATCGAAACGGTCAACCTCGGAGTCGGCGGGTTCAATACCTGCCAGGAATTCCTCCGACTCAAATACTACGGTTTCAAATATCATCCTGATTTGGTCGTGCTGGATGTCTTTTGGAACGACATCTATTGGGAGAACCTGGAAAGCCCTGGCCCCAAGTTCGAGGTGCGAGACGGCGAATTAGTCCAACTCGGTTTTGACCTCGAGGATTTGAACAGCGAACTCATTTTCCAACGTGAGGAAGAGGGAAGAGAATGGCGTGACCGCCTCTACGTCTATCGCCTAGTCAGCGACTCGATCAAACTTCTTCGCGCCCAGTTCCGCGACAATTTTTCGAGAAAGTTCAAAGAGGGATCCAAAGAAAAGGATGAAAAAACCTGGGCGATCATGGAGGCGCTGCTTCTCGAATTCAAGAATATCTGTGAAGAGAACAACACTCCCCTTCTAGTGGTTCTGATACCCGATCAGGTCGAGGTCGAAACGGACAAAAAGGTGTTGGGTCTCCCTCCGCAGTTCTCCGAGATTAAACCGAGACTGGAAAAGTTCCTTTCAGAAAACGATATCGATTTTTATTCGCCACTCTCGGATTTAAAGGAAGATTATCTGCGGATTCAGCGCCCGCTCTATTACAACTTGAACCGACATATGACCCCGGATGGGAATCGGGCGTTGGCGGATGCCATGGAGCCAGTGTTGCGAGAAACTCTCGCCCTTGAATAAAAAAGGGGGCTGATTTTTCAGCCCCCCTTTTCTCGATCGTCATGTTGTCGCCTTTGGGCGAAAGTTACGCGGTGCGCGCGTCTGCGATACGGCAGCTCTTCACCTTGTTCTCTTCCTGCGCTTGGACCGAACGCAGAACGGCGATAGCCGCTTTGTATCCCGCTTCGCCATCGCAACCGACCAGGGAGGGATCGCCCTTACGGATCGCGGAGGCGAACTTCTCGAGCTCGTAACGGTACGGATCGAATGGGTTCGAGAGGGAGGCGCCGTCGCCTTCAGCCGCTCCGGCTCCGGCCATGTCCTTGGCTCGGCTTCCCGAAGCGCTGCCGGCCGGTTTGCCCGAACCGCTTTCCTCCATCTTGACCTCGCCCAGTTTTCCGCCGCTCTCGCTGTAGTAGTAGGCTTCAGATTCGCCGGTGAGGAAGGCGGTTCCCTTGGTTCCCATCACCTGATCGTAGTAGTGATCGAACTTGTTGGTGGTGATCGAGGTGAAGGTCATCACCTTCTCATTCGGATACTGGAAGATCGAAAAGACGTGATCCGCGACCTCGCGTCCGTCATCGTAAGCCCAGATGCCGCCCGCACAACTCACGTAATCCGGCTCGGCGCCCCACATCCAGTTGCACACATCGATCTGGTGGCTTCCAAGTTCGCTCATGAGACCGTGCGACATCTTCTTGTAGAGTCGCCAGTTCCCGAGCATATCGGGGGACTCGTACCCATACTCGCTGGTGTCATGGATTTTGGCCTCGAATTCAGGCTCCTTCTCCGCGAGATACTGGAAGTAGAGCTCGAATTGCTTTTGTTCGGTATAGAAGGGCGCGTCTTCCTTGCCCCCCTCACGCATCACGATATTCGGATTCTTGGCGTTCTCGCCGGTGATGCCGAGAATCTTGGCCACACCCTCGATCGGGTATTCGCCGAATTTTTCTTTCAGCACCTCGTTGTTCCATTCGCCCGCGGGGCTCCTTCTCCAGGAGTGATTCCGGTGCCAGAGAGACCGAATGTGATGAACCTCGCCCAGCATGCCGGTGTCCACCATCTCTTTGGTGGTGATATAGAGCGGGTTGGCGTGACGCTGGTGTCCGATCGCCAGGACCAGATTGTTCTTCTTCGCGGCGTTGATCATCCCCTCGCAATCGTCGATGCTGTACGCCATCGTCTTTTCGCATAGGACATGGTAGCCCGCGCTGAGGCAGTCCATGGTGATGGGACCGTGGGTGAGAAGCGGGGTCGCGATCACAACCGCCTCGAATCCCCCATCGGAAAGCATGTCCTTGTAATTCGAGTAGGCGCGGACATCCGGGCAGCACTTTTGGCGCACAATGTGGGCGCCCAATTCACGGAAATCGGGACGGATGTCGGCAACCGCCACCACTTCGATAAAACCATTGTAGGGGCAGTTCTCAAGCAGAACTCGCCCTTCGCCACCGGTGCCAATCCAAGCGCATTTCACCGGTTCGGCGATTTTGGCGGTGGCCACATAAGCGCCAGCCGCCGGCAGCACAGCGGCCGCCTTCATGAAGTTTCGTCTTCCGACTTTTAATTCCTCGGGTTTCAACATGATCGATCATTCCTTTCGCTATCGAAACAAGACATTTCAATGTCAGATTAATGCTAGATCCACAATCATTCTCATTATAGGGGAAGAACGGATAGGAGCCAATAAGGGTCACCTTCTCCAAACTCGCTGAAAATAAAGAATTTAAGAGCCTTTCGCCATCGGGAAATGTCGAGAATTTGCTGAAGACCCGGCTCATCGCCGGGATCGCTCGGTCAGATCGTTCGACGTCGGTTGACGATCAATCCCGCGGTCCCAAATCCAAACAAAGCGATCGACATCGGTTCGGGAACATGGCCATCCTCCGTTCGCACAGTGAGAGTGACAAACGATTCCGTCCCACCCTCGAGAACCTGCTGGGGGAGGACGAATGAAAGGCTGTGGCTTCCGAAAGCAAGGTTTTCGATGATGACTCCATTTGGAAACGGAGAGTCGATATCGACTCCGACAATTCGCCTGTTGGGATAGCCCAGAAAGTCCAATCCCCAGAAATTGAAGTGATAGTCTCCGCTCATTCCCGCCACCGTGTAAGATTCGGGACCGGTGCGGAGATCGGTCATTGACATGGTCAATCGGAAATTATCGAAATTGGCCTTGACCACATAATCCGCCAGCGGGTCGGGGCCCGTGCCGAAAAACTCGGCTCCGGAGCGAACCACCTCGCTATTGGAATTGAAAAAATTGGAACCTTCGAAACCGGGAGTCCAAAAGGAGCCGCCCACAGCGTCCCCGATCGAAACCGCGTTGGAGGAGAGGGGCGCCACGCCTAAGGCGATCAGCAGGGCAACCCGCGGGATTCTGAGCTTCATAGCAACCTGTCCTAAACAAAGATGCATCCCTGCCTTAACCATAAGTGGCCCCGGGCCACTTATACCCCTGCCGTAGATTATAGAGGAAGGTTTTGAATTCATCAATTTTTGGTGAACTGGAGAGAAGAATTCGAGAGTTTTCCTTGATTTCTCCTCCCTTTTCCCCAACTGCGGGTGGACTGGAACCCGCCATTTGGGCCCATGGCGACCTTTCGTGCCCTTGAACTTAACCCTCGAACTGGAGAGCAATCCCCCCGAAGAAAGTCGTTTTAAGCGCGACTGGTTGTTATTCAGTCCGAAATTCCTTATAATCATGGGCTGGACTAATCCCAGAAAACCTAGGAATAATTCCTGATCAGTCTAAACATAATTGCTGAATCTCCCTAAGATTTGTTGCATACTAGAGAGATTAGCGAGGAGAGTTTGTGTCATGGCGCATCCAAAAAGAAGAAAATCGAAGTCGAAAACCAGAATGGGACGCTCGCATCACGCGATTAGCGCGCCTTCCCTGAGCGATTGCCCGAACTGTGGAGAGAAAATGCTCCCGCATCGGGCCTGCCCCTCATGCGGCTTCTATAAAGACCGTCAAGTCCTCGCGGTAGGCTAAGACAATGCCCGTCCGTGTGGCGATCGACGCGATGGGGGGGGACTTCGGGTTCAAGCCGATCCTGGAAGCCCTGCCGATTCTCGAAAAGACCGATTTGGCCGAGATTCTCCTGGTTGGGGATCCGGAAGCTTTGGAACCCTGCCTTGACGGGACGACCAAAGTCACGGTTGTTCCCTCCGGATCGGTGGTCGACATGCACGAGCAGGCCTCGGTGGCCCTCAAAAAGAAACAGGATTCATCGATTTCCGTCGCCACCCGATTGGTTCGTGAGGGAAGGGCTCAGGCGGTGGTCTCGGCTGGACACACCGGAGCCACCATGGCTTCGGCCGTGACCACCCTAGGCAGGCTGGAGGGGGTTAAGCGACCAGCCATCACAACCGTCTTGCCGACCGGCGATCATCCGATTATTGTACTCGATGTCGGCGCCAACGTGGACGTTCGCCCAGAGATGTTCGTTCAGTTCGCGATCATGGGTAGCGTCTACGCCGAGGAGGTTTTGGAACGGAAACAACCACGAGTCGGCTTGCTTTCGATCGGCACCGAGGAAAGCAAAGGCAACGAGCAGACTCGAGCGGCGTTCCCGCTCCTAAAAAACGCCCCGATCAATTTCGTGGGCAATATGGAAGGCCGTCAAGTTTTCGGCGGCGAATTTGATGTAGTTGTTTGCGATGGGTTTGTCGGGAATATTTTATTGAAGTTTGGTGAGGCGACTGCCTTGCACATCTATTCGGCTCTAAAAGAAAAAATCAAGTCAGTGGCAATGGCGAACCCGTCGTTAATTGCTCCGCTAAAGGAGCATTTCGAGGGGATGTTTAAACGTATGGATCACGAAGAGTATGGGGGAGCTCCCCTACTCGGAGTGAATGGAACTTGTCTTGTTTGTCATGGTGGGGCTTCGGCCCGAGCGATTGCCAACGCGGCCATCTACGCGGCGTCCTCGGTCGAGCACAAAGTGAATCAGCGGATTGTCGAGCGGCTCGCTGAACTTGAACAATCGCGTCTGAATCCGGCTTAATCTTTTCTTTTCTGAACGGGGGCGCTCGCACCCCCATGTTTTGGGCGGATCGCAAAACTAAAACTCTATCCAGGGGCTCGAACTATGCTCAACATAACCGAAGTCCGCATCCACATGGTCGAAACCAACCGATCCAACCTGCGCGCCTATGGGAGCATCACCATCGATGATTGTTTTGTTATCCACGGTCTCAAGATTCTCCAGGGAGACAGCGGTCTTTTTGTGGGCATGCCTCGTCGACATCGAGATGGAGGGGAGCCGCAAGACATCGCCCACCCCCTCGACATTGACACCAGAAAACATATCGAGAGCATGGTGCTCGACGCCTACGCCGAAATTGTGGCCCAAACTCAGGTCCAATGATTCACGGGTAAAAACCCGTGCTGTCATCCTCGCTCCATTCGCTTGGAAAGTCTCCGCGCCTTTTCCACCAACCCCGGCATCACCTCCAGCACTCGCTCGATTTCCTCGTTCTCCGTATACCGGCTGAGTCCAAGTCGGACCGCTCCCTTCGCGATCTCCTCGGGAACCCCCATGGCGAGAAGGACATGGGAGGGCTCGAGCCGATGCGAGAGGCAGGCGCTCCCGGAGGAGGCGGCGATTCCATTCTGGTCCATCAACATCAAAAGCGCCTCGCCTTCCACCCCCTCGAAGCAAGCGCTCAACGTATTGGGCAATCTCGGCTGACCTCCGCCATTGACCCACACTTCCGGGATCTTTTTGAGGAACCCTTTTTCGAGTTCATCTCTCAACACGCGAATCCGATCGAATTCATGGTCGAGGCATTCCTCGGCGAGCTGCGCCGCTTTACCTAACCCGACGATAAAGGGGACCGGCTCGGTGCCGGGGCGTCGTCCCCTTTCTTGATTACCCCCCCAAAACAGCGGCTTGATTTTGAATCCCGATCGGATGTAGATCGCCCCGACTCCCTTGGGAGCATGGAACTTATGACCCGAGATCGCCATGAGATCGATGGAGGTGTTGGCCAGATTCACAGGAATCTTTCCCACCGCCTGAACCCCATCCACATGGAGAGGAACCTCTCGTTCTCGGCAGACCCGGGAGATCTCCTCGATGGGAAAGATCACTCCGGTTTCGTTGTTGGCCCACATGATGGAAACCAGGGCGGTCTCTTCATCGATGGCTTCCTCCAGATCGGCAATCTTGAGTCCGCCATCGGAGTCGACTGGGAGGTAGGTGACACGAAATCCTTGCTTTTCGAGTTCGCGGCACTGAACGAGCACCGCGCTGTGCTCGACCTGAGTGGTCACAATGTGACGACGGTCGGGGTGTGAGGCGAGGATCCCGCGTATCGCGAGGTTGTCGGATTCGGTTCCGCCGCTGGTGAAGAAAATCTCCTTAGGCGAACAACCCACCAAACTGGCCAGCCGGTTCCGCGCCAGGGTTAGATCCGCCTCGATGCTCCCCCCGAAATGGTGGGGGGAACTCGGATTCCCATAACGCTCGCCGAGGAAGGGAAGAATGGCCTCCCTCACCTCGGGCGCCACTCGGGTTGTGGCGTTGTTGTCGAGGTAGAGGGTGTCGGTCATCGATCCGGAGGTTTACAGAACCCCCAGCCCCTTCAGATATTTCACCGACCGAACCATCACATCCTGTTTGCCCGCGAAGGATTTTTGTTCTTCGTCATGCCCCTCGATTTCAAGGCTTATCGGGCCGGTGAAATTGTGTTTCTTGCAGACCTCGAAGTATTTGTCGAACGGGACTGTTCCCTCTCCGAGAGCGGGGAAAGTGAAGTCATGGTATTTGCACATGCTGTCTTTGATGTGCATGTGGGCCAGACGTTCGAACACTTTCTCGAGTTCGGCGGGACCATCGGGATCCTGGTTGTAATAATAGACATTCGCGGTGTCGAAATTCGCCTTGAGGGGGAACCCGGGGAAATCCTTCGCCACTTTCCAGAAAACCTCGGCGTTGTCGTAAAGCGGAGGATGAAGCTCGAGCGCCAATTCGAAATCGTACTGCTCGCAATATTCCAGAACGCTGGGGAAAATTTTGTAGGCTTCCTCGAGCGGTTTGTTCCAGGTCACCGATAGGTTGATCACCTTGAGTCCAAGCGCTTGGGCCACATCGAATTTGATCTTGTCCAGCGCGAAGGCCTCTTTGTCTGTGTTTTCAACAAAAATGAAACCGCTCTCGGCGGTTAGACCATATTTGGAGAGGAGCGTTTTCAGCCGATCGACCTGGCTTGGGTCCCACTTATCGAGGTCCTCCATTTTCTGAGGGATGTCGAGGACGCCCGGGTGAGTCTCGACACTCAGTTCGATCTCCTTCATTCCGAGTTTCTCGGTCCCGTCCAATGCGGCGACAAGTCCAAAGGGGCCATAACAATTGGTGAAAATCTCGATTTGATAACTCATTCCAAAAACTCCTCCAAATAGTTTCGATTATTCGGGAACGATTTCGACCGGGTTGCCGTTGATGAAGATCTCACCGTCTGAAATCGTCAGCAAATCGGCCCCGCCGGTCTCGGGATCGAGATCGATGGCGACCAGACCCACTCCCTCTTTGACATAAAAGCAATTGTTCAAGAACTCGGTCTCCAGATCGGTCAACCCCAAATCCACAACCGCAAGGATATTAACCGACAACTTGATCACATCGGTGAACTCGCCCAGTTCCGTCGAAAAGGTTGGGAGGAATTCGGAGTAGGTCACTGTGGCATAGGCGGTGGCGACTATTTCCTGCTCCCCAAAGGGCGGAATATCGGCGATCACGCTCACTGAGGCGGTGGTTGATATAACTTCGCCAATCGACAGATTCGCGCCACCAAAATCGACTGGCGGATCAATGATCAAATCCTGTGCCGGAAGGGAAATATTTGTTTCATTGATATCAAAACCGACCGACTCCCGAATGCCATGAAAGAGAAGGTGTCCCGTGGTCTCGTCAAACGACCAGAAATCCTCATCCAGATGACGCGTAAAATCGGTCGAAAACCCAATGGTCTGGATTGAGGTCACCATCAACCCATCGCCCAGATCGACCGGAGAATCCAGAACCAACCAGGAAAATCCTTCGCCCAATTGTCCTTTCCCCGGGACCCCGAAGGTCCAATTGCTTCCAGGAGTGAGGACGAAATAATCGGCGATGTCGAAGGACGGTCCCGCACTCGTGGTTGTGGGGGTCGCCGTGGGAGTTGGCGTTGAGGTCGCCGTGGGCTGCTCCATGGTGGGAGTTTGTGTCGGCGTCTCGGTCGACGTGCCCGAATCGATCAGCGAATGCCAGTAGGAGACGAATGCAAAGATGTCGAGTGCGTCGACTGTTCCGCTGTTGTCTAGATCCACGTTCCGTGTGGGGGTTGCCTCCTGTCCGTAAGAGGGTGAAAGTCCACCCACGATGAGAGAGAATGACACTGCAAGCAGGGACGGTTTTAACATCCAAACACCTCGGACCATTTGATTTGAATCAAGGTACCCTTTGGTTTCCGGATAGTAAAGGGTTCCACGTGTGATACCCTTGCTATCTCGCCAGGGCGCTCGGGGGATTGATGGGCGCTTGCGTATCAACGGCGCTCGCGCGGACTTACTGTTCGTGCGTTGAATTCTTGGCGGAGTTGCACTCCGCCTCGGGGAGCGAAATCATGTCCAACTCTACCCACACTCCCATCCTGATGGATGGCAAGGCTCTCGCCGGAAAGATCCGGGAGGAACTCAAAGGCCGGGTCGAAAGCCTGGTGAATCTGGGTGTCCCGAAACCGGTCCTCGCCACCATCCTGGTCGGCGATGACCCAGCATCCGCCACGTATGTGAAAATGAAAGGGAAGGCCTGCGAATCGGTCGGCATGGGTTCGGTCAAAATCGAAATGCCCGAAACCACCACCACCGAGGAACTCCTCGCCAAAATTGAGGAGTGCAACGCCGCGCCGGACATTCATGGCATTCTCCTTCAGCACCCGGTCCCGCCCCAAATCGATGAGCGCCTAGCCTTCGATACGATCGATCCCGCTAAGGACGCCGATGGTGTAACCACCCTCGGTTTCGGTCGGATCGCATTTGGGGAACCCGCCTACCCCTGCTGCACCCCGGCCGGTATCCTCCGACTCCTCGACGAGTACGAAATCGAACTCGAGGGCAAGCATGCCGTGGTGGTCGGAAGATCCCCCATTCTTGGCAGGCCTGTCGCCATGATGCTGCTTCACCGCAACTGCACCGTCACCATCTGCCACTCTCGGACTCGCAATCTCCCGGAGGTCGTTTCTCAGGGAGATATCGTAGTCGCCGCTGTCGGAAAACCGGAATTCATTAAAGGGGACTGGATCAAGGAAGGGTCGGTGATCATGGACGCTGGCTATAACCCGGGCAACATCGGCGACGCCGATTTCGAGGGGTGTTCCAAGAAGGCGTCCCATATCACCCCGGTTCCCGGCGGTGTGGGCCCGATGACCATCGCGATGCTTTTGAGCCACACCGTTCAGGCTGCCGAGAAATCGGCGGGAGTTGCTTAGTCTAGGCTCCCTCTGTAGCTCCCGAGGATTGGAGCATCTCCCGACAGTGTTTCGAGATTGCCTCGGCCAAGTCGGCAGTGATTCCTGGCGTTTCGGCAATCTCCTCCGGGGAAGCTTGCGCGACTCCTTCCATCGACCGAAAACGGATGAGCAGTTTTTCCATCCTGGCCGGTCCGACTCCGGGGATCGACTCCAGTTGCGAGGTCTGTCGTTTTCCGCCTTTTCTCTTGCGGTGAAAACCGATCGCGAACCGGTGGGATTCATCGCGCACTTGCTGGAGAAGCCGTCGCCCCTCATGGCGATCGTCGAAGACCACCGGCTCCGATTGCTCCGGGAGGAAGATTTCCTCCTCGCGTTTGGCGAGCGAGACCATGGGGATGTTCTCGACCTGAGATCGATAAGGCTCTTCAAGGTTTTCGGCAATCCGATTCTTGGCCAACAGGGCGAACTCCAATTGAACCGGTCCGCCGTCGATTAACACGAGATCGGGGAGTCGTCCAAAGGATTCCTCCGTATGCAGAAACCGTCGGCCGATCACCTCTTCCATGCTCCTGAAATCGTCGCCGCCCCGAGCGGATTTGATCTTGAACTTCCGGTAATCCGACTTCTTCACCAGGCCATTCTCGAACACCACCATCGAGGCCACCGGCTCCTCGCCGCGATGGTGGGAGATGTCAAACCCCTCTATACGAACCGGCATCGGATTCAGTTTCAGATCCACTCCCAAACGGAGCACCGCCGGGTGAAGCCGACGCTTGTTTCCATGCGTCTTCCGGTACTGCTCGGCGGCGTGGAACTCCGCGTTTTGCTGGGCCATGTCGAGCATCTTTAGTCGAGGCCCCCGATGCGGTTGCTTCACATCGATCCGTTTTGAGGTTTGGCTGGTCAACCATTTCGAAAGCACTTCGTGGGAATAGGGGAGTTCCGTGCAGAGAATTCGTCGAGGGATCTCCGGCGCCACGGAGTAGTGCTGCTCGATGAAGGCCGAGAGCACCTCCTTTACCGAGGTTTCCGTCTCCACTTCGAGAAAATAGTGTTGACTCCCCCGAATCGCGCCGCCCCGACGACGAATCACGGCGACACAAGTGATGTCTCCAAGTTGTGAGGCCGCGAGATAATCCTCCGAATCTTCCTGGAGCAGGTCGATTGCCTGACGTTGCTTGAGCGACCCCAGCGCTTCGATCGCATCCCGATAAATGGCCGCCTTTTCGAACGCGAGGTTTTCGGCCGCCGCCGCCATCTTCGCTTCGAGATCCTCCCGGACCTCCTTGTGGTCCCCCTCCAGAAACTTCTCAACCTTGAGAGCCAACTCGCGGTACTCCTCCTCGCCGCATTCCGAGGCGACACACGGGGCGAGGCATTGGTGCATCTCGAACTCCAAACAGGGACGGTCGAGTTTCAGGTCCTTCGAGGGGATGCGGCAACTGCGCAGCGGGAAGATCTCCTGCAAAGTCTGAAGGGTTTTCCTCGCCTCATGAACATGGACATACGGCCCAAAATATCTGGGATTGGTCTTATCCCGTTTCTTGGTCACCTCGCTCTTTTTGGGAAGAGTCCGAGTCAAATAGAGTTGCGGGAATTTCTCGTCGAGACTCAGCTTGAGATAGGGGAAACGTTTGTCGTCCTTGAGCCGGACATTGTAAGGCGGCTGTTTCTCCTTGACCAAGGAGTTTTCCAACAACAGGGCGTCGACCTCATTGTCGGTCACCAAGAAATCGACCGTCGCCACCTGTGGATAAAAACTCTTGAAGGTGTTGGAACTCGCGAAGTGGGATTGCACTCGGCTCCGGATGTTCACCGCTTTGCCGATATACAAAATCCGCCCCTCGGCGTTCGACATCAGATAAACGCCGGGCTGTTCGGGAAGATGCGCGATGTCCTCGGGAGAGATCATGCTCTTAACTTATCAAGTCCAAGGAACAGGCGCCAGAAGAGAGGTGGGTGCGTTCAAAGAGAGCAACCGACTCCATTCCTCTCCCCCCCTTGGAGCGAAACGGCTTTACCCCTTCGCCAACTCGCTCTGTAACACGCGCTTCAGGATTTTTCCGGTGGGGCTTTTCGGCAGCTCTTCGCGAATCTCAAATTCCGCGGGCACCTTGAACGCCGCCAGTTTGTCTTTGCAGAGTTGCTTGAGTTCGGCGATTTCGACCTCCGCCCCCTCATGCAGAGCGACATAGGCTTTGGCGTCCTCGCCTCGCGTTGGATGCGGAACGCCGATCACCGCCGCTTCCTTGACTGCGGGATGAGAGGTGAGAACGTCCTCGATTTCAAGTGGATAAATGTTCTCTCCGGCGGAAATGATCAGTTCTTTCTTCCGACCCACAATGGTGGTGTAGCCATCGTCATCCAAGCGACCCAAGTCCCCCGTGTGAAGCCAACCGTCGGTGATGGTTTGAGCGGTGACATCGGGATTTTTGTAGTATCCCTTCATCACATTCTGGCCCTTGACCATGATTTCGCCGATTTCGCCGTTGGGCTGTCGGTTCCCCTCGTCATCCCAAATTTGCACCTCGACCCCTCGGATCGTCTTCCCGATGGTCCCCGGCTTGTGTTGGTTTGGAAGGTTCAAACTGACCACCGGACTCGCCTCGGAGAGGCCATACCCCTGGAAGAGATCGATCCCGGTCGCGTCTTCAAAAATGTTTTTGACATCGTTGGGGAGCGCGGCGGCGCCTGAAACACACAACTCGAGTTTTTCGTATTTCAAACCCTTGGATTTTGCGAGCAGGCCGAGCACCTGAAACATGGGAGCCACCCCGAAGAAAATGCACCGGGTGTAGGTGTTGAAGATCTCGGCCAATTTCTGCGGTTGGAACTGTGGAACGAGGATGGTTCTCGATCCCAGCTGAATCGGCAACAACATCATCGCCAGCATCCCGAAGGAGTGGAACAGTGGCAGGACGCAGACAAAGGTGTGTTCCTTGGTGAAGGGATAAACATCGATTACGCTCTTGTAATTCTCGATCAGGTTGGTGTGGGTCAGCATCACTCCCTTCGGCGTCCCCGTGGTTCCCGAGGTGTACATCAGGACCGCGACATCGTCATCGCCGCGAGTGAGCTCCGGAAGGTCGTCCGGAACCGGATCCTCGTTCAAGAAATCCTCCGCGCGGAGCACCTTGATCGGCAGGGCTTTTGCCATCTCGGTCACTTTTTCGTAGAGGGGACCGGAGGCGATGATGATCCGCAGACCGGAGTGCATCCCGATGGTCATAATTTCGCTTTGGTTGAGGAGAAAATTAATCGGCACAGTCACCTTGTTGGCCGCTAGGGTTCCAAAGTACCCAACATAAAAACCGGGAAGGTTGGGGGCGAATAATCCGATGTTCAACTCGGCTTCCGAATCGCCGGGCGCGATCTCAAGCAATTTCTTTGCAAGCCTTTTTGAGGCGGCGTAAACGCCTTTGAAGGAGATATCCTTCCCCTCGATCGTCACACAGGGATCGTCGGGTTGTTTCATCACCGCCTTCTCGAATTCAGTGAACACATTTGCCATTTGCCAATATCTCCTCAATCCATCCTGATGCCGGGGTTCTCTCCGAACGAGATCCACATGCCTAGTTTGATTGTCGGAAATGCTACGGATGCCTTTCCACGCTGTCAACTTAGCATTTCACTTGGGGGTTGGAGGAGATTGGGAGGGTCGGAAAGGGAAGAAAATCAGAATAGAGATACTAGATTTAAGAAACAGGAACACCCTAAGCGTGGTAAAAATCCTCGCGGATGATCCGGCCATCTTTCCAGATCTGAACGGAGACTTGGCGTTGAACCACCCGATTTCCATCGGGAAAGGTGATATCCCAGGTCGATTCGATCGCGGCGCGGTTTCCCTCGACAATTACTTCGCCGAATTCGAGGGAATTGAGCGTGAAGTTCTTGACAAAGAATTCCTCGTGCTGACGGTTCGCTTCCTTGCCAACCCGTTCGTCGACTCGGTTCTCGCTCATGATCACCTCGTCGTCATAGAACTTCTCAAAAGTCTCCAGGATCTTTCCATCGAGGAGCCCCTGAATCAACTCTTGGATGTTGGTTCGGATATCGGTCATTCCCCGCCCGCTCTCGATCCAACCCGGAGTCCCGCTGTCGGATCGCCATAATCCTCGTTCTCATCGGAAATCGACCGAAGAGAGAACTCGGGGTACTCGGGTTTTAAAATCGGATCGTAAGGCGGCAGGTAAAAGGTTCCGGTTTCCCAGACACCGAAGATGGTTCTTTCCAGGCCGCGAGTGGTGCCGACAAATAATCCGACCACCATGTTTTCCAGTGGAGAACGTCTTCCAAAAGTGATCTCGCCGACCGTCTTGAGAGGAATCTCCATCCAACCCGCCGCTAGATTCGTGATCCCGCGACGGAGTTTCTGGCGGAATTGATATCGATCCACATCGGAATGCTCCTCGTAACTGTACCCCTCGTCATCGGCGTAGGGGTCGTCGTACTGGGCCCAAGACTCCGAGGCTTGGATGAGGAGAAGCAGAAGGAAAAGGGTTCGGATGGCATATCTCATCATGTCCTTTATCGACCGTTCGCCCTCGACTCTTGAGCCGGTCGGAAGTGGAGATTTGGCAATGGCTTAGGAAAATCTTGGGCGAGCTAGAAAACCGGATTCAGGTTCCGTTTCAATCGCCCGATAATCTCTTCTGGGTTTGGCTGAAAGTCAGCGGGAACAGTTCCCATTTCGGGAACTCGGGATGTCATTTTCTCACGTCGAGGAGGGGGGCGACGTCTCTTGCAAGATCTGCTTAAGAAACCATACATGGACCGGAATCAGGAATCGGAAATTCTCAAGACCGAGCGACCCAAAACGACTCGTTCGGCAACCAGGGCGGAGAATGTCGTTTTCCTTGTCAAGTCTCAGGTCAAGAAACACCTCGAGAAAGGCAAAGCGCTCTTCGATGAAGGAGACCCACGTGGGGCCAAAGAGGCTTATGAGAAAGCTCTCGAGGCCGACCCCACTTGCGCGATCGCCTATTTCTATCTCGGCTTCACACACCACGAGATGGGCAACACCGACCTCGCCAAGGATTATTATTTTCAAGCTATCGATCTCGAACCGAAACAGTCTTTGTTCCTCGAGCATTTAGCTCGGCTTCATTTCGAACTTGGGGAATACTCGGTCTGCCTGGTCCGTTTCCAGGAGGCTCACAGCGTGGGCATGCTCCAGCCGATCAGCTACGGTTTGATGGGGCGCGCCTTTTTCGAACTCGATCGTTACACCGAGGCGACCGATTGCCTGGAAAAAATGCTCGAGATCGAGGAGGAGCCCTCTCTCCGACGAATCGCCTATTACTACGCAATCCTCGCCTATCTCAGCGAGAGTTCCATTTTTCCGGCGCGACTCCTAACCGAACGCCTCCTCCGTGAAGATGAAGGCGACCCGGTCGTTTTTTCGGTCCTTTCCGATCGGTTCCAGGATCACCGCTGTTTGAGTGTCGCCAAGAGACTCCTTGAGTCGGTGACCAAAGAGGACCACGATTTCGAGGAGCGTCACGCGACCCTCGACCGCGAATTGTTGGAGGCGGAACACGTTCTCCCGCAACTCTTCTGCAGCGAGGAGGAGTCACTTCTCCATCAACTCCACCAACTCAGTCAATTTGGAAGCGACAAGGTCCATCGTGTCCTTGTCTCATTGATCCAATCGCCCTCCCAGCTGGTTCGGGAGGGCATCCTTTCTTACTGCCGCAAATTTGGATTCGACCTCCCGAAAGGGGTCCTGAAGGAATGTTTGAACGATACGGAAATGGTTCGTGAGGCCACTCTCCTCTATGTCGCGTCCACCTATGATCGGGCCTACATGGACCTACTCCTCGCAAACATCAACAACCCCTCGCGCGAGGTTCGATCCGCGGTCGCTCGCTACCTGGAACGTCGCGGAGGGCCCATCCACCTTCCCATTCTGGAGGGCCAAATGGAAATCGCCGAGGGAGCCGGCATGCGCCGTCAACTCCAAAGGGCGATCAATCAGATCAAACGCCGCCACACCGAACAGACCGAGCGCATGGCGACCCAATCCAGCCAGCCGCGCAAACAACCCACCGTCAAGTCGCGGTACGACTGGATTGAAATCTTCCAGTGGGTCGGTGGATCCATCGCGGTCGGGTATCTGGTCTATCGAGCCATTCAGTCGTTTTTTTAGAATCACGGAAGGCCACGGAAAGGGCCGTAAACACACGGAAGAGCAAAAATAGAAGATTTTTGTAGGAAGGTTTGCCGTGTCTTTCCGTGCGATTCCGTGATTCCATCCCATTTTCCTGTAAGCTCCCCCCCAACCTTTTTCGTTATTCCAAGTGAACCCAAAAAGTGAGAGTCCAATGGGAGGCGGCTATTTGGAAGACCCTGAGTTGGTAAAAAGAGTCCGACAGGGAGATCCCTCCGCCTTCAGGGAGCTGTTCGAGAGACACCGGCGGATGGTTTACAACCTTGCCTATCGGGTGACCCTTCATGAGGAAGAGGCGCTCGATGTGACCCAGCAGGTTTTCGTTCGTCTTTCCGAAAAGATCCACCTCTACGACGGTCAGGGGTGCTTCCGATCATGGCTCTCGACTATGGCCGTGAGGATGGCGATCGACCGGACCCGATCGAAATCCCGACGAGAGATTCCGACCTCTCCCGAGATCTTTGAGGATCGGGAGCGAGTCGCGGGTAGGGAAGGGGAGAGCCATCCCCGGGCCGTGCTCGAGAGGCGGCGAACGACCGAGAGGGTTGCGGAGGCGATGGAGAAACTCTCCGCCCAACAGCGAGCGATCCTTCTTCTGCAACTCCATGAGGACCTCGGCCCGAAGGAGATCGCCGAACGCCTCGGGCTTCCCGCCCAGCAGGTGCGGTCGCAGAGAGCGAGAGGGATCGAAAAATTGAAGAAGATCTTGAACCCCACCCCCTAGCCCCCTCCCCGCACCGCGGGGAGGGGGGACAAAAGTTCCCCCTCTCCACAAGGTGGAGAGGGGGTTAGGGGGAGAGGTTCCTTAGGAGCAGAAACTTTGACTCAAGAACGCACCGATAGAAAAACCGAAACCCTCCTCGCCCACCTCCTCGGTGAACTCCCCGAGGATGAGCAAGCGAAGATCGAAGCGGAACTCCAAATGAACCCCGACCTCCAATCCGAGTTGGAATCGCTCAAAGAAACTCTCGGCCAGGTCGGTGACTGGATGGATTCCGATCCACCGGGTCTGGAGGCATTGGAGCGACTGCCAATTCCAGAACAGAAAATCCTCTCGATCCAGCCGACCGGCTGGAACCCGATCGCGAAACTCGCCGCCCAAGCCATCGCCGCGAGCCTCATTTTCTTCCTCGGATATGTCTTCGGACAACAGACCACAGGTGGACCCCATCCCGACCCGACATCCGAGGTCGCCCAGGCTCCGCCGACTCAGTCCCCATCGGTCGAACCGAACCCCGAACTAAAACCCCGCCGAGGTCATCACCGCACTTACGAGGAGAATGGCCGGATCATCATCGAGACAACCCTGCCCGCGAGCGGGGGGTCCGCTGTGTGGGTGGTGGATGGGAATTTTCAACTGGCGGGGAAATGAAAACAATTTGAATCAATCCTGCGCCGAGATTCCTTTCTCGGCGCAACTTCCGGAGGAATCCCTTCCTCCGAAAGCGGGAGGCATTCCGAAGGGGATGTTGACCTCCGCCAGCAGGAAAGGATTCCTGCGTCAGTAGGAACGAGAAAGGAATCTCGTTCCAGAAATCGTAAGGAGAATAGAAATGCCGACTCCAATCTTATCTCAAATCTATCGCATCGGTTTGCTGATCATCGTCGCAATCCCATGGTGTGCCAACGCTGGAAACGATATTGAGGAATTCCGATTGTTCCCGGGGGAGTCGTACACCTCGATGGGGGTGACGGTCAGTTGGGACGTCGCAAACTCGACAGACGAAAGTGTTCCAACCCAGAATTCCCTCCGGATGATGGGACCCGAAACAGTCATTGAAGGTGTAGACATCCAGCCTTCGGAGTTTGAGGAAGTCGCTTATCTTGACGATGTTGCGATCGGATTTAAGGCGGACACGATTCAGGTTCAGTCGAATGCCCAAAGAAGCAACGCTTATGGTGGTGGCAGATATGGAAATGCAAGATACAAAGTCCGGTCGTTGGGATGCCGAGCATGGGGTCAGTCTTCAGAGATTTCTGTTCTCCACAGGATCGAGGAACCAAGGTATTTCGTTTCTCATGTATGTCCAATCAAAATCAATCAGATATTACTGACCGTTTCATCGGACAAAGTAGACTATCCAGATGGTTCCAAGTATTTGGAGATGGTCGCCACCGACACCATCACAGATGAAACTCAGACGATTCCGGCGGCGAATGATGCAGTGAAATCTATCGGTAGGTTCACCGTTGCTGTGGGGCGAGCTTTTGAAGAAACAAAGACAGTTGTCATCCAGGTCAGTGCCGAACCCGACCTCACCATCCGAGGCAAAGACGCCTGGGTGGAGGATTATTCCTTTAAGGATTCAACCACCCTCGAAAAGGCTCTTTCCGACCTTGGAGATCGATACGGATTCAAAGCGGACTGGGAAGCGTTCGAGGGGAAAGAGGAGTCAATCGACTATGGCAAGAACCTGAATGTGCCGGAAATGACAATCAGCGCCGGCCGCCCACTCAAAGAGGTTCTAGAACTCCTTGGAAAGAACGAACTTGACGACAAAGTCACCTTCGAATGGGAGACTCCCACCCTCCTCTCGGTCTATCCCATCGGTTACAAAGAGGTTCGCGACCAACAACAACGCGCGAAACAAATCGAGCAGGCCAAGAAGGAATTTGAGAAGAACTATCAGTTAGAAACTCAAGTCTACAAACTAAGCAAAATCACGCCTGTCACTGCGAAGGCTCTGATTGAACGAGAACTTCGTTCTTACCAGCTCTCGGGAACCGAGGTTCGGTCTTATCCGCTTGGGACGGGAAGTGAGAGGTCCACATGGGTTGTGGAGCAGTGTATCGCCGACGAAAAAGCCAACGCCGTCATCGTCACCGCCATCCCCGAAACCCACAAGAAGGTCGAGGAGCTTCTGGCGAAGATGGAGGGCGTTCTCGAGGCGGAACAGAAGGAGAAGGCGGCGCCGTTGCAGTTGTACAAGGTCGAGGTGGCGCTGCTCCAGAGCGCCGAACCCCAGACCGATGAGGCGACGCCGGAATATTGGGAGGCCTTGGATACGGTTGTCGAGGACCTGAATGTCCAGGGAGATAGTCTGTATCAATTGGTCGAATTGCTGGCCACGTTCGGCGAAACGAGCATTAATTGTTCCCAAACAGTTCCAGATCTAGGAGTCCACGTGACCCTCAAGGGCAAGACCATCCGTGAAATCTTAAACACGCTCTCAAAGATGTATGATTTGTGGATCGACTATCAACCCGAGACGGTCCTTATTCGTCCCACCTCCGAGAGGGCCGTGACCCATCTTGTTGATCCAAAGGATTATGGCCTTGGCCAGGAGGACCTTAATCAGTTCAATGTTGAGGCTGTTTCCGAACTCGGTCGCTCAAACCAATCAATCACGAATTCCGTGGATCGAGGAGGGTCCTTTTCAGTCACCATGGGAGAGCATACATGCGAGTTCACCTTCCAAGACTTCCGGGATCCCTACTTGATCGTGAATGGGAGAGTCCAAGGAGAATCGAAAACTCTCATTGACTCCACCCTCTTTCTCGAACAGAACAAACCCTCGGTCCTGGCGATCACCAATATGAGGGATACATTAATTCTGGTCGTGCGGTTGCTAGAAATTCGATGAATTCCGCTCCCCCTCCCCGCGCGGCGGGGAGGGGGGTAGGGGGAGGGGTTACACCACCTCCGGCACCACCCAAGGCTCCCGATACTTCCGCTTCACATATCCGTTCGCCTCGTCGTCATCCACAAACCCCTCGGTCTTTTTGTCGATGAACAAACGCCGCCCCGTTCGGTAAGAAATGTTTCCGTACATGCAGAGCAGCGTGGAGAGGTGCAACTCCTCGATATCCGAATTCGGTTTCTCGCGGGTTTTGATGCACTCCAAAAAATTGTCGAAGTGAGGTTCGTGGGGATGCCTTCCCTGGCCCACCGCGACCTGTTTACCGTCGGCGTCGAAGGCCTCCCAACCTCCGCCGTGACGGCTCACATGCATCCGCTGTTTGGTTCCGTACAGTTCGATTCGGGTCCCATTGAACGGCCAGTTCGGAAGGATGTCGTGGTCGCGGTCCTCCCAGGGGGTCTTCTTCATGTAAGGCGCCCACAAGGTTTGCTCGAAGACCGCGGTCAGGTTGTCGTACTCCCAGGTCACCACCTGTGTGTCGGGAGTCTCCTGGTCATCGTGGAAGAAATGCATCCCGCCGGTCGAGTAGACCGAGTTGGGATAGTCTTTGTCGAGGCACCAACGCAGGAGGTCCACTTGGTGGACGCCATCGTTGATGATGTCCCCCCCGGAATATTCCCAGAACCAGTGCCAAGCGTAGTGAAAATGGTTTTCGTTGAAGGGCCTCTCCTTGGCTGGTCCGAGCCACATGTCGTAATTGACCCCATCCGGGACCGGCTCATTTGGCTTCTTGCCGATGCTTGTCCTCATTTTGCAGTTGTGGACTCGCGCGAAATGGATATCCCCAATGTTTCCATTGCGGATGTATTCGATCGCCTCTTGCATGTAGGGTCCGCTTCGGCTTTGAGCCCCGACCTGAACAACACGGTTATACTTCCGCGCCGCCTCGATCATCTTCCGCGACTCCCAGATGCTATGGGCGGTCGGCTTCTCGACATAGACATCCTTGCCCGCTTGGCAGGCGAGAATAGTTCCGAGGGCGTGCCAGTGGTCGGGGGTGGCGATCACCACCGCGTCGATATCCTTGTCCTCGAACATCCGGCGGAAATCGTCCTCGGGCTGAGGGCGCTTCCCGCAGATGTCTTCGATTCCTTTCAAGCGCTCCTCAAAAACCCGTGGGTCGAGATCAGCGAATGTCTTGATGTTGACATTTGGTTTTGCAGCAAAACGCTGGGCGACCCAATACCCACGGTCCTTGATCCCCATGAATCCGAGAGTGATTTTTTCGTTGGCTCCCAATGCGTTGATTGAGAAGGCGCTTGTGGCGGCCGCCGCAGCGGCGGTTTTTCCGGTCTGTTTAATAAAGGTGCGTCGATCCATTGCGAATCCCTCCTGTGTGGCATGACAATGCCGGGATTATACCCCTCGGGGTGGGAACGTCTCAATGAGGGGAGAATGGATTAGGAACCTGAGAAGTAGTTCTGATAAATAAACCAGCCCGCCACGCCAAGGATGATCAGGATCAAAATCATCAAAACCCTTTGGAATGGATTGGCCGGGGGCTGTTCCTTTTCCGTGGTTTTCTTCTTTGGCTTATCCGGAGTCGACCTTCCCGCCGATTTTCCGGAGGCATCGTCGGGCTGCTCCAAATCGAAAACCGATTTAACTCGCCGACGATTCCGTTCCGCGCGAGGGATGTTCTCGAGATCGTATAGGACCTGAGCGTAGTCCGAGTATCGCTGTTCCGCGGGCACAATGCCCCAAAGCTTTCGGATGATTACTTTGATTCCGGGAGGATCGATGTCGATCGTTTCCAGATGTCGAATATTTTCGTCGGGCCCCTGTCCGGGGAAATACTGGCGTCCCGCGATCATTTCGAAAAAGATCGTTCCGAGGCTGAACCGATCGTGAGCGAAAGGGTCCCTCGGTCCCTTGTCGAAGAAACGACGGAGTTTCGGCTCGCCCGAGAAGGGGACTCCGAAATCGGCGATTTTCAAAACCCCTTCACGGTCGAACAAGATATTCTCGGGATGCAGGTGACCATGGTGGACTTTGTACCCCGCCGCCTCCTTGAGACCCTGGACCATCGCCTTCATCAGGCGAATTGCCTGCTCCTCCTTGATCCTCGCCGGATGTTGGATCCGATCTCCCAGGCTCCCCCCCGCCAGGTACTCTCGAATGATGATGTAATTGGATCGCCCCTCTCCGATTCCGAGCACCTCGGCGAGGTTGGCATGGTCGACCTTGCTTCGCATCTTGGCCATCTCGAGCATATCCGTGCCGTAGACATCCCGGATGACCAGCATTCGGTGCATTCCCTTGTGCTCGGCGATCTGGGTTCGGCAGAGGTCGTTGTCGGTGATGACCGAGAGGAATTCGTAGTTCTGCTCAAAGAGATCCTTTTTATCCTCGGAGACCACATTCTCGAATTCTTCGCTGATGACCCTTTCGGTTCCAAACACTTTCTCTCTGAGTTGGATGAGGAACTGCATCAGGGTTTGCGCGTTCTTCATCCTTCCCTCGCGATCCAGAACCAAACACTTTTGAATCGCCCTCCCGAGGGGAGCCGGCAATTCGGGATTCAATTCGCACGGATCGACCTCGGAACTCGCTTTCAGATCGGAGCGGGTCAGCACCTCGAACATGACCACGCCCAAGGAATAGACATCGGCGCGGACATCGATGTCGGAAGCGCCTTCATCCTGCTCGGGGGACATGTACTTCGGAGTGCCGAGGATCAATGTCTCTTCCTCTTTGAGCTTCGTCGCTCCCGCGTCGACCAATCGAGCGATGCCGAAATCGAGGAGTTTGGCCACGTTGTTCCTGTCGACGATGATGTTTCCCGGTTTGATATCTCGATGGAGGATTCCCATTCCATGTGCGTAAGAGAGAGCATCGCAAACCTGGATAAAAATATCCAAACGGGTTTTGAGATCGGCCTCTTTGAGGAATCGGTTGAGGGTGGCCCCCTCCACATACTCCATGACGATGTAAAGAATGTCTCCGACCTGACCCTGTTCGATCACTCGCACAATGTTGAGGTGGTCGAGTTTGGCGATGATCCGCCCCTCGCTCCGAAACTGCTGAACCACCGACTCATACTCGAGTTTGGACAGATCGAGGGTTTTAATCGCCACCGGTCGATCGAGAGATTTCTGGATGCACTTGAAGACTTTCGCAAATCCCCCCTCGGCGATGATCCCCACCAGTTCGTAGTCGGTCAGGTGACGAAACAGTTTCAGGATCGCGTCACGCTGCTCTGGTTCCACCATGGAAAGAAGAGCGGCGAAACTTCCCTCGGAGGTTTGCTCCTCCATCGTCTTGAGAAAGGCGGACTGTGGGGTGATTACCGCGTTGACTTTCAGTCCGAGTCGTCCCTCGATCTCCTCGATCGTGGCCTGATCCGTCGGATCGACCATCGCCAGGGTCACTGTCTTTTCGGTGGCGGAAACCGGGATCGCTTGGATCTTCCGCATGAAATCCGGGGAAATCATGCCCACCGCGGAGTCCTCGATGGTCCGCGAGTCGACCACCACACAGGGAATTCGGTATTGATCAGCCAGGAAGTCGGCGAGGGTCTTCTCGTCGACTGCATCGATTTCGATTAGGTTGTGCCCGAGTCGGAGACCGTTTTCGGATTGAAGGGCAAGGGCTTTTTCCAGATCCTTTTGGGTGATGACCCCTTCTCGGCAGAGGCGGTCTCCCAAACGATCATGGCTGGAGAGGGTTTTCTTGAATCGCGAAAAGAGGGTGGGTGGGCCTTCCTTCACCTTTTTTCATCGTCTTCTTTCAGGTGGATCTCTTGAATGGTAGCGGATTTCCTTCGAGGGTTGGGGGGGGAACATCCGTTTTCCCCCGCATCCGAGAACCTCGAACGATGATGCCTTGGGTTGATAGGATTGTCGGCCGATCCGAGACAGAGTTGAGACTTTTCTTCAGGAGGGCGATTAAAGATATCCCGGCAATTCGACCCCGGATGCCTTCACCGGCCGTTTCGGGCCCACTCGGGGAGAGTGCTGGAGGCCCGCACCACAAGTTCCACCTCCAAGGCGGTGATGCCGGAGGAAGCCTCATCCGGTTTTTCGATCGCCCGCATCATCTGACGAGCCGCCTCGGCGCCGATTTCCCGCAGCGGCTGACGGACCGTGGTGATTGGGACTTCGGTCGGTTGGACCCCTTCCACTCGGAAGGGATGGAAAAGCTCGTATTGGGCGTCGTCGAAACCGACCATCGCCACATCGTTGGGCACACGATACCCCTTCGATTCCAGGTGCTTCATCGCGACAAACGCATTGATGTCATGACTGAAAGCCAGTGCGGTGGGGGGGCTCTCCCCTTTCATATAACGGATTGCCACTTCGCCGAGTTGGTGAGTGTCGTATCCTTGGGTTTCGCCAATTTCGAGGACACATTTTCCATCGGCCTCCGCCTCCAATGCTTCTTGTATGCCAGCGATACGTTCCTGGACCGAATAAAATCCGAGATCCCTTTCGGTCGCGAGATAAAGAATTTTTGTGTGACCGAGTTCATGAAGGTGTTGGCCCAACAGGCGACCTCCCTGACGGTGGTCGCAGCAGACTGTGGGGACATCGTAATCCCTCCAAGGAAAGTCGACCGCGATGAGGCGCGTTCTTGTGGACAACACCTCTTTGAGCGCTTCCTCCACATCCGGATTCAGCCAGACTGTCACCAACAACAACCCCTCGACTTGGAATTCGAGGAACCGGTGGATGTACTCCACCTTCTTGAGTCCGTTGTATTCGGTGCAACCGAGAAGGCACTGGTACCCGGCGGATGACGTTTCCCTCTCAAAGGCCTCGGCGATGGGCGCCGCGAAGGGGTTGGTTAGCAGATCCACCAGGACGCCCAGGCTCTTCGTTCGCCCCCCCACCAGCTGATAGGCCGCGAGATTCCTTCGATAACCCAGCTCTTTTGCGATCTTTAAAATGTGTTGAGCGGTCTTTTCGCCAACACGCTCGGTTTTGCGGCGGTCATTCAGGACTGCTGAAACCGTGTTGACACTGAACCCGGAAGCGTTGGCGACATCTTTTAACGTGACCCTCTCGAACCCATGACCGACTTTCACCATTTACACCGCCCCAAATCGAAAACGTAATCGCTTGACACCGATCGCCCTCGAACAGGGCCCGCGAATTATAAAGGTCCATGCTCCTCCATCAAGGACCGATGACATTGATGTCTCCGAAGCTTTTGGTCCCGTTGGTGGGAGCGTAGGGCCAAAAACCGACCACCCCTCCCTTCGCCTGAATGCAGTCGAGGTCGTCGCCATCGGGACCCGCGCAAGCGTCGGGTCCGATCGAATAGACCCAATAACCGTCACGGATGCCCGGGCTGACCAGATTGGTTTGACTGGGGAGCGGAGCGTAAGGGCAGAAGTAGTAAAAGCAGAATTTGTTCCTGTCGCCTGGACGACTCGGGGTGTAATAGCCCATCCGGTTGTTGAACCGACCCGCGTCATCCACGGGTTGAGGATTATCCTCGGGGAAGATTCCAAACGGATCCCTGACCGCGTTGGCGTCCGTCATATAGGGGATCGGCGAGGTCAGATAATTCAAACAACCGTAGCTAAAATTGAAGAGGCAATCGTAATCCAATCCGACCGCTCGTTTGTCCGGGCGTGGGACGCCCTTGGGCGGATAGGGCCCCCACTGAAAACTGTTGTCCCGATTTACATTGTTCAATTCGATCCCGCCCACATTGTCGGTGGCGTAGGCCTCCAGAGCGGTTTGAATCGTTCGCAGGTTCCCTTTCGCCGCGGCGACCCGCGCCCGGATCTGAGCCTCCAGGAAATTGGGAAGCGCGATAGCGATGAGGATCAGAATAATCGCAATCACAATCAGGAGTTCGATGAGAGTGAAACCTCTCCTTTGGATCGCCCTCCCCGGAATGAACTGTCTTTGAATCATGAATCTCTCCTTTTCGGTGAAGACAAACGCGTTTGGTCTTGTCCCTTGGGTCGGCGAGGGAAAGAAAGGGATGGAGGGGAGGAGGAAGCCAACCCCTCCATCGAGCAATCCAACCTCATTGATAGAGTTCCCAACCATCCACCGAAGACGGAGGGACGGGAGGAGTTCCTTGAGATCCAATCGGTCCACCATCGCTCGCGTAGGTGGACATCTGCTCGTTGCGATAGATGAAGGCCGTCGCGTAGTCGGGATTCGAACAATCCAAAACGTTTCCGATGTATTCGGGATCGACATCGATCAGGTTGTTGCCGGGAAACAGGGCGGGCGAGCTCCCATCGGTCCAGTTGGTGCTGAAGTCGACTTGGATACGACCTTGCGAACCAAGCTTGGGCGCCTCCGGATCGAAGAGATCGATCACCGCGTTGTTTTCAACCGTGATGGTGGACCCCGGGGATGGATTCACCCCGGGAACCGCGAAGAGTTGTTGGATCACTTCGCCGGCGTTGACGACAATGCCCTGGTTGGCCAGGATGATCGAGTCGCGCACCGTGACCAGGTAAGGGTAAGGGCCATTTCCGTTGAAGAAGTCGGGCACATTGTCGATATAGATGCCGGTCGCGAAATTCGCCGAGGGACCGCCATCCCCCATGATATCGCAGTGGTCCACATCCAAACTCCATGTGGCCCCCAATGCCGCGTTGTTGCCCGCCCCCCATGAACCGTCGATTTGCGCCGGGCGGCAGTGGAGGACTCCGTTGTTGAAGAAATTCATCGCCGGGTCGCTGCCGCCAGAGGATGCGGAGATGATGCAGTTGGTGAAGACATAGTTCCCCTCGTCCATGAGGATCACATTGTCCCCGGGTTGACCGGCGCAGATAATGCAGTTGTTCATCACCGTGGTCGGATAATCGGACCCGCCTCCGGCTCCGGGTTGGAATGAGATTCGATGTCCCGCCCCGTGGACGCGGCAGTTGTTGTAAGTGGCGCTCCCGCCAAAGGATTTGATCGCGCTGTCGGTGGTGGTCGCGGCGGGATGAATCCAGGTGCAGTTGTCGAAAGTCCAGCCGATGTCGCCTCGCGTTTCGAGGGCGCGACGCACACACTCGAAAGTCGAATTGGAAATCAAACCGTTCATCGTGGGTTGAGGGTTGGTCGCCCCAAAATCCTCATAGACCACATCGTGGAGATGGACTCCCTGCCTTCCCATGAAGTGGCAGTTATCCAACGTGTTGTTATTGCAGGTCCGACCGGTCGCCACTGTCGATTGGGTCAAGTTGCCCGCGCTGATGTCCCCCCAGCCGATTTGAACCGCGCAATCGTTGTTGGTGTTGTTGGGTCCAATGATCGCGCAGTTTTGCACCGTGTTGTTGCTGCCATGGACATTCAACGCGCAAGCCCGGCCCAAGGCGTTATCGCCCGCCCCGGCGGTTCTGTTCACGATGTTGAAATGGTCGACAGTCACTCCGTCCGCTTCGATGTAGAGCCCCAGCTCGTCGTTGGCGGATGGGGCGCCGAGATCGGCGATCAACTGCCCGAGATCGCCTCGCAAGGTGTTGTTCTGCGCTTCGATCGTGGCCGGGTCGATTGCGGTGCAGACCAGAACCAAGTCGTCTTTGTTGACAAGAACATCCTCGGCGTAGGTCAGACTGTCGGTCACCTCCACCGTGTCACCCGGGTTGGCCGAATCGATCGCGGCCTGCAAACCTGTCCCGCCACTGACCGTGATCGTCGCCGCGAACGAACCACTCACGATGAGCACCGTGAGTCCGATACAAAATAGAATTTTTTGGATCATTAGAAAGCGCCTCCAAATAACGTTAATTAACCTCTGGGATATCCCATTTATTTCCCCAAACCCCTCTTCTCTCAGGAATTTGGAGTTTTCGGTCACCTGAAAAAATGCCCTGGAAGGACCTCCCTCCTTGAAGCGAGGGCGCTGCCGCATTACATAAAGTAACGTTACTTCATATTGCAGTAACCTTACTGCATCTCAACGTATCATTCCCCAAATTGGGTGTCAATCGAAAAGTCCGTTCTTGTCGATTTATTTTTGAAGAGGTGATTTAAGATGATTTTTCACAGGGAGTTAGACGCGATCTTTAACGTTTAAGGTACCGTTCGAAGCATGGTGTGTGGCCAGTCCCCGGGCAGCCAATCTCAATCGCGAGCGGCACTTCGAGGGGAATGGACCTATCGTCCGCGGAGGTATGCGGGTAATAATCTCGTTGGGAAAACGCCTCACAAGTCGAGGTTCGGCAGGACCTTTTCGCGGTAAAACATGAGTGAGGGCCGAATCGACCGAATTCGCACCGCCAATTCTATGACGCCTGAGCAGAAAAAACTCGACAGCCTCCGGATCGAACGCCCCGAGAAATCCTCGAGCGGGGCGCGTGGCGTGTTGGTGACCGTCATCCTGATCGGCCTCCTCGCGGCGGGAGGCGTTTTCGGCTGGAAGAATTGGCCGAAGACCGCCGAGGTCCGAACCATCGTAGTTCAGGAGACCAAGTCCGGCGGCGAGCGGACCCTCCTTAACGCATCGGGTTATGTGACGGCCCGCCGCGAAGCCACCGTCGCCTCCAAGGTGACCGGCAAAGTGATCGAGGTGATGGTCGAGGAGGGGATGGAGGTCGAGGCCGGGCAGGTGCTCGCCAAGATCGATTCCTCCAATGTGGAGCAAAGCCTCGAACTCGCTCAGGCTCAACTCGCATCCGCAAGCCAGGCTGTGGAAGAGACAAAGGCCAATCTGAATCAAGCCGAAATCGATCTCCGACGCACCACCGCGCTCGCCTCGAAGGGGGTGACCGCCGACGCCGATTTGGATCGCGACCGAACCAAGGTCCGACTCAACACCGCCCGACTGCAACGTCAGATGGCGGAGATCGCGGTGGCCGAACGCGAGGTCGAGGTCTGGAAACAACAACTCGACGACACCATCATCCGCGCCCCCTTCGCGGGGGTCGTGACCACCAAGGACGCTCAACCCGGGGAGATCATTTCCCCCATGTCAGCGGGTGGAAGCTTCACCCGCACCGGCATCTGCACCATCGTCGACATGGATTCTCTGGAGATCGAGGTCGATGTTAACGAAAGCTACATCAACCGTGTCGAAAAAGATCAACCCGTGGTGGCGACACTCGATTCCTACCCCGATTGGGAGATCCCGGCCAAAGTGATCGCCATCATCCCAACCGCCGATCGTCAGAAAGCGACGGTCAAAGTCCGGGTCGCCTTCGAGAAATTGGACCCCCGCATCCTTCCCGACATGAGCGTGAAGGTCGCGTTCAAAAGTGGCGAGGAAGAGACCGAGACAAAATCGACTGTCGCCCTTCCCAAGAGTGCGATCCACCAAGACGAGGGCCGTGACATTGTGTGGGTGATGAAAGAGGACACACTCGAACGCCGCGCGGTGAAAGTGGATACGGTGATGAACGATCAGGCAACCATCTCGGCCGGACTCGGCAGCGGCGAAAAGGTCGTGACAAAAGGTCCCGATGAGATGGAGGAGGGAATGCGGGTGACGGAGGCCGAACGATGAGCGAAAGCAATGGGGTTCTCGTGAGAGTCGAGAATGTCGAAAAGAATTTTCAACGGGGTTCCGAGAAGGTCCATGTCCTTTCCGGTCTCAACCTCGAAGTGCCGGATGGAACTTTTCTCGCGCTCATGGGTCCCTCCGGTTCCGGAAAGAGCACGCTGCTGAATCTGATTGGCGGTCTCGATCGACCGACCACTGGATCGGTCGAGGTGGGTGGCGATCGGATCGACAAACTATCGGGCCGTCAACTCGCCGCCTGGCGTGCCAGACACATCGGATTCATCTTCCAGTTTTACAACCTCCTCCCCGTGCTGACCGCCGAACGAAATGTCGAGTTGCCGCTCCTGCTCACACACCTTTCGAAATCTGAACGGAGAAAACACGTGGAGACCGCGCTCGATGTGGTGGGTCTTTCTCATCGAACCCGACATTACCCGCGTCAACTCTCCGGCGGAGAGCAGCAACGAGTCGGCATCGCCCGCGCCATTGTCACCGACCCGACTCTGCTCCTTTGCGACGAACCGACCGGAGACCTCGACCGCAAATCGGGCGATGACATCCTTGAGTTGCTTCAGGCCCTCAACCGCGATCATGGGAAAACCATCGTCATGGTGACCCACGATCCCCACGCCTCGGCCAGAGCCTCTCACACGGTCTATTTGGACAAAGGCCAACTCTCCCTGGAGCCGCCGGAATGAAATTCCTCTCGCTGGTCTGGAGCAATCTGAAACGGAAGAAGACACGGACCGCATTGACCCTGCTCTCGGTTTTCGTCGCCTTTGTCCTGTTTGGACTTCTTTGCGCGATCAAAGAAGCGTTTACCGCCGGGGTCACGATGGCGGGCGCCGACCGGCTGATCTCCAGGCACAAGGTTTCGCTGATCATGACCCTACCGGTCACCTACGGTCCACGGATGGAAGCCATCGACGGGGTCGATCTCGCGACTCACTGGACTTGGTTCAATGGCATCTACCAAGACGAACCCAAGAATTTCTTCGGGAGTTTTCCGGTCGAACCCATATCGTTCCTCGAGATGTACCCGGAATACACATTGCCGGAAGATCAACTGAAGGCTTGGCTCAACACCCGCACCGGCGCCGTGGTCGGAACCACTTTGGTCGAAAGGTTCCAATGGAAAATTGGCGACCGCATCCCGCTCAAATCCCCGATCTGGCCGCGAGAGGGAGATGAGGCCTGGGAGTTCGACATCGTCGGCATCTACGGAACAACCGAAAACAGGGGGGACCCCTCAGGGTTCTTCTTCCGATACGACTACTTCGATGAGGGCCGTGTGAATGGGAAAGGGGAGGTCGGTTGGTACATGGTCCGTGTAGCCGACCCCGACCGGGCGGATGAGATCGCGGCGGCCATCGACGCCGAGTTCGCCAACTCCCCCTACGAAACCAAGACCGAGCCGGAGGGAGCTTTTGCTCAAGGTTTCGTTCAACAGATGGGAAATATCGGAGCCATGTTGGTGGCCATCCTCAGCGCGGTCTTCTTCACCATCCTCCTGGTTGCCGGGAACACCATGGCGCAATCCGTCCGCGAACGAACCGAGGAACTCGGGGTCCTCAAGGCCATGGGTTTCTCCAATGGATTGGTTCTCAGCCTCGTTCTCGCGGAGTCGTGCGTGATTGCCTTGCTTGGCGGTCTGGCCGGGTTGGGGGTCGCTTGGGCGATCACCGCGGGAGGAAGCCCGGTTCCCGATATGCTCCCGGTTTTCTTTCTGCCCAAACCTTATCTCGTTATCGGGGTCGGTTTGGCTCTCGGCCTCGGCCTTATCGCGGGGATATTCCCAGCCATTCAGGCGATGCGTCTCCAGGTGGCGGACGCGCTTAGGAGGAACGCATGATCAACTGGCTCAATCAAGTCATCTCCGTTTCTCTCTTCAACCTGCGGACTATTCCCGAACGGATGGGATCGTCTCTCACCGCGGCGGTCGGGATTGCCGGAGTGGTCGCGGTCCTGGTCGGGGTCCTCTCCATCGCGGAGGGTTTTCGCGAGGCGATGACGGTTTCCGGCCCCGACGACGTCGCCATTGTCCTTCGCAGCGGAGCGGATAGCGAGATGACCAGCGGTCTCTCTCGCGAAGAGGTTCGTCTCATCCTCGATGCCCCCGGTGTCGCCCGCACCGATGAGGGCCCCCTCGCTTCCGCCGAACTCTTTGTCATGGTCAACCTCCCCACACGATCCACCGGAACCGACGCCAATGTGCCCTTTCGAGGTGTCGGTCAATCGGCGTTTGGAGTGAGAGGCGATATCGATATCGTCGAAGGACGTAATTTCGAGCCCGGCAGGAACGAGGTCATCGTGGGAGTCGGCGCGGCGGGGACCTACGCGGGGATGGATGTTGGGAATACAGTCCGGTTCGGACAAACCGATTGGAAAGTCGTGGGAATTTTCTCGGGCGGAAGCGGTTCCGCCGAGTCCGAGGTCTGGACCGACTCCGCTGTCTTGCAACCCGCTTTCAATCGAAGCGATTCCTTCCAATCGGTCTACGCCAAACTCGCCTCGCCCTCCTCATTCACCGAGTTCAAAGATGCCCTCACCACCAACCCGCAACTCAAAGTGAAGACACTCCCCCACGGGGAATATCTTTTCGAACAATCCAGCCTGCTCACCCAATTCATCCAATCGATCGGCTACTTCATCGCCGCCTTGATGGCGCTTGGCGCTCTCTTCGGAGCGCTCAACACCATGTACAACGCGGTCTCCTCGCGCACCCGCGAGATCGCCACCCTCCGCGCCCTCGGTTTCGGGTCTGGGCCGATCGTCCTATCCATCCTGTTCGAATCGTTGGTGCTCGCGGTGGTGGGGGGAGCGGTCGGCGCGGCGGCGGCCTACTTCGCGTTCGATGGATTCAAAGCGGCCACGATCAACTGGCAGACCTTCAGCCAGATCGCCTTCTCCTTCGCGGTGACTCCGAGACTACTGCAAACCGCCATCGTCTGGGCGGCGGTCATCGGACTCTTGGGAGGTTTCTTCCCGGCGATCCGCGCGGCGCGGTTGCCGATCGCGGAGGGGTTGAGGGAGAGTTAAAACCGCTGGCGGAGAGGGGGGGATTCGAACCCCCGAAGGACTTTCACCCTTGCTCGCTTTCGAGGCGAGTGCCTTCAACCGCTCGGCCACCTCTCCGCGGGTCGACTTAGAAAAAACAAGCGGACAAACCCGTCCGCCCTCAGTCACTTGAAAACTTAATCTCTTCGGACGATTTCCGCAAGATCGTTGGGCTTCCTCGTCCGTACCCTACGGCCCACTCACCTTCCCCCAATCCTCCAAGAGAATCAGCAAATCCTCGGCATCGACAGTCAGGTCCCCATTGATGTCCGATCTCTCGCTGAGAAATGTCGGAGGCAGGGTGTCGGTCGGGGTGAGTGTTGCGGTCGGCTCCGGAGTGGAGGTGGATGTGGGAGTCCGGGACGGAGTGGGAGACCGAGTATTGGTGGGGGTTCCCGTGATGGTTGGCTGGGGTAGGGGTTCACAGATTGGCTGAATGACATTCGATCCCTTCAGCGGGTCGGTCTCCTGGGCGCCGATGGAGATCGGTAAATCGCCTCGGTTGTTGGTCACGTCCACATCATAGGGACCGACACATTGGATCGATTGGTAATAGTCCAAATCGCCTTGATCGATATAGGAAGGGCTTCCTGGGGTAAAACCTTGAACCGGAGGGGTTCTCCACCCCGTGTCCTCTGGGATTGAGACCATAAGGCTGTCGAAAAATGGATTGCTGTGCACAGAACCAACCACCGAATCCGGGGTGGTGGAGACACCAAACACTATCTTCCAGAATCCGTTGTTAAACAGGTTCACTACACTCGGTTTTGACCCGAGGTCAATCGCGATTCCGACAGCGGGGGCGGTTTCGGAGGCATTGAAAATATTGTTCCCGATATTCACGGTAAGGTTGGCGTTCCCTCCATCCACTACCAAAGCGCAATCGGAGTGACCGGAGAAGGTGTTATTGGCGATATTGATCAGACCTTCCGCATTATCGCCTCCGGTCACTCGGATCGCGACGTTGTCGTTCAAGTCAGTGAAGATCCCATTCGCGACAAATCCCTGTGGATGATTCCCACCCGATGAGGCGAAGTGAAGGATTCCCTGAGTCGCCGAACCGGTGATATCGCTGAAGACATTCCGGTCGTATTGAACGAGTGGTCCGACACCTCGAGTTGTAAAAGGTCCGTGGCCGTGTACATGGTGGATATACGATCCGCGAACGACAAAATCTCGAATCCCCGAACCTAAGGGCCCCACGGAGCCGATATCGATAAATCGGTCGGAATAGATGTTTCGAATAATGCTCGATTCGATGAAGACATACCCATTCGCGCGATCGTCCGGCTTCGTGAGACCTCCGGGGAATTCGTACCCCGCAAACTTCAGAAAGGGTTGGGGATGGCCTGAGCCGAGTGAACCAATGTCCTCCATGTCCCAGATACAATCTTCGAATGTGAATTCGTTGAACGCCCCGAATTCGCCAGTCGCCCAGGTCAAGTCGCCGTTATTGGCTATATGAAAGAATTCCTTCACATCGCTCCCTGCGGTTCCCTCCGTGGTAAACCGGCAATCGGTGAAGCGAATATTGCCGCCCATCCCGCCAATCGCGTGTTCGGTTGCGGTTGTGTGCCGGATCTCCACATTTCGCATCGCGATTTGATTACCGCAAAGAACAATGGCTGCTGAAAAATCCTTAGTCGCGGCATCCGGGAAGAAACTGAATCGTTCCACCATCGTCTCTTTAACTCCGATCACCGGAGGATCCAGTGGATCCTCCCCACGCAATTCGAGGCGATCGGTGTGAGACTCAAAAGCGGCCTTCAATCCGTCATCGGTCAGTTTCTCCGAGGTGGGAAATTCTTCGCTGTTCCAACCCTCCTCCCCTTGAAGAATCAATTGTTCATCATAGATCCCAGGTCCAATAATAATAACATTATTCACTCCATTCGCGTATGGAAGAACCTCTAACGCTTCATTAATCGAGATGAAATTCGCGCTACCATCTTTCCGAACGGTGATCGTGTCCGCCCGACATACCACGGGACATGCAACATGAACCAAGAACCCAAGCATTAGAATCCGGACCATCGAAATCGCCATGTCCGAGATTCTCTCATAATGTCGATGACCTGAACAGTGTTTTTTAGAGAATGTTCAATACATTTGATCGGTTTTTTCGGATCCGTGCTATAGTCGAGCCTTCCAATGAGTTGTGTTGAATCGATTTGAATGGAGGTTGTGTCATGTTTCTTTTGAGCGGTTCCCCATCTTCTCGCGGAGCGAAGCGGCAAGGATTCACCTTGATTGAATTATTGATTGTCATCGCCATCATTCTCATCCTGATCGCGATCGCGCTGCCCAATTTTCTCGAGGCGCAATTGAGAGCGCGTGTCACGAGAGTCCAGGGGGATTTCAGATCCTTGGCCACTGCGATCGAATCCTACAAATCGGAGTATGGAAAATACCCGCCCGCCTCCAATCCCGCTGACCCGAATGGACGAGAACGAATCCAGGTAGTGAAACGATTCGCGATTTTGACCACTCCGATTGCCTTCATGACATCAATTCCGACCGATCCTTTCTTCGATCAGGATCTTCCCTTGAGCATCGTTTCCGACCTCTGGGGGGCGAAGGTCTACAACTATTTCGAACGGGAAACCAGCAAACTCTCCACGCCACCATGGGGGCCCGAGCCACAAGTTCAACACTCCTGGTGGTTCATCCACTCCCTCGGCCCAGACCTGGATTACGACGCTCTCACCGTGGGAGCCTTCTATTCGATCATTCCTTACGCCGCCACCAACGGGACTAGAAGTTCCGGTGACATTATCCGTTATGGTCCGTGAAATCTCGATTTCGCGGTTGCTTTTTCCGAACGGATTCCCGATTATGAGGCGCATGATCCGGTTTCAAGGAAAAGGGTGAAAGAAATCGCCCGTATGGGATTCATATAAACTCATGATCGATATCGAACACCGCCTCCGCCTCGCGATGACCCGTCGCCAGTTCTTTGGCAAATCCGCCACGGGAATCGGCACGCTGGCCCTCGGTTCTCTCCTCGGCTCGGATTCTTCCTTTGGAGCGCCCAGCGCAATCGATCCCTTGGCGGTCAAACCCCCTCATTTCGCGCCCAAAGCCAAGCGGGTCATTTATCTCTTCATGTCGGGCGGTCCCTCTCACCTCGACCTCTTGGATCACAAACCTCTATTGAAACAGCGAAACGGTCAGCCGATTCCCGATGAGTATGTCGAGGGGCAACGATTCGCGTTCATCTCCGGTCAGGCGAAACTGCTGGGATCTCCCTTCGAGTTTCACCGTCACGGGAAATCCGGACAGGAACTCTCGGAACTTCTCCCTCACATTGGCGACGTGGCCGATGACATCGCCATCATCCGGTCCATGCACACCGAGGCTTTTAACCACGACCCCGCCGTCACCTTTATCGGAACCGGTTCCACACTACCCGGGAGGCCGACCCTCGGCGCCTGGCTCACCTATGGTTTGGGAAGCGAGAACAAGGATCTCCCGGGATTCGTCGTGCTCCTTTCCGGGGGCGGCCAACCGCTCGGCACGCATTACTGGGGCAGTGGGTTTCTCCCCTCCGTTTACCAAGGAGTGCAGTTCCGATCGAGTGGCGACCCGGTCCTTTTTGTTTCCAATCCGGAATGGATCGATGCGGAAACTCGACGCTCCACTCTCGACGCCATTGTTGACCTCAATGAAGCCCAGCTCGACCAAGTTGGCGACCCGGAAATCTCGACCCGCATCAATTCCTACGAGATGGCCTACCGGATGCAAACCTCGGTCCCCGAACTCATGGACATTTCCAAAGAACCCGAAAGCGTTCATGAGATGTATGGAACCGAACCAGGGGCCGTCTCCTATGCCAACAACTGCTTGCTCGCCCGAAGATTGGTCGAACGCGGAGTGCGTCATGTTCAACTCTTCCACCGCGGTTGGGATCACCATGGGATTGGAAAATCGACAGATATTGTCGAACACCTCCCGATGGTCTGTGAACAGATCGATCAACCCACCGCCGCTCTCCTCAAGGATCTGAAACAAAGAGGATTGTTGGAGGACACACTCGTTGTTTGGGGTGGCGAGTTCGGCCGGACCCCCATGAACGAGGGACGCAACGGAACCACTTGGGTTGGCCGTGACCATCACCCCAGATCCTTCTCGATATGGATGGCGGGTGGCGGGGTCAAACCCGGAATCACTCTCGGAGCCACCGATGAAATCGGATACAACGCCATTGAAGACCGAGTCCATGTCCACGATTTCCAAGCCACCATTCTGCATCTGATGGGTTTCAACCATGAAAAACTCACCTACCGGTTCCAGGGACGAGACTTCCGTCTCACCGATGTCTCCGGCCAAGTAGTCGAAAAACTTTTGCTTTGAATGTAGTGTCTCCGTCACAACACAAAAAAGATCCCGTTTAGGTGGTGAATATGAAATCGTTCCTCATAACCCTCTTGATCCTGCTCCTCTCCCAATCCTCCTTCGCACAGGAGGAGAAAGTTTTCAAAGCGGGCGCCTTCGCCAGTAACATCAATCCCCCGCTAGGAACCTCGATCGCCGGGAGTATGAGAGAGGGACATATCAGACACATTCACGATGACTTGCATGCTCGGTGTCTGGTCCTCGATGATGGAACCGATCGATTGGCGATTGTGTTGGTCGATAGTTGCATGGTCCTAAAGGAGACAATGGACGAGGCCAAATCCCTGATCGAGAAAGAGACCGGCATCCCCAAAGAGAACATCCTCATCGCCGCCACCCATTCTCATTCGGCCCCGACCTCGGCTTATGTCTTTCAAAGCGAGCCCGATCCGGCCTATCGCGACTTTCTGGTCCGGCGAATCGCCGATGGTGTTCAATGCGCGGTCAACAACCTCGAACCCGCCAAGATCGGATGGGGCTCCGCCGAGGAGCCGGACCAGGTGTTCAACCGTCGTTGGTATCTCAAAGAGGGTGCCATGTCCCCCAACCCCTTTGGAGAACTCGATAAGGTGAAAATGAACCCGGGACGGGCCAGTTCGGATTTGGTCAGCCCCGCCGGACCCACCGATCCGGAGGTCTCCTTTATTTCCGTCCTATCAGCGGATGAGAATCGTCATTTGGCGATTCTCGCCAATTACAGCCTCCACTATGTTGGGGGTGTTGGAGGCGGACACGCCTCCGCGGATTATTTTGGCGCTTTCGCCGACCGCATTCAGGAATTGGTGAACGCGGACCGTCAAGACCCCGCCTTTGTCGGAATCCTCTCAAACGGGACCAGCGGGGACATCAACAATATCGATTTCACGCAACCTTCGGCCCGCCAAGAATCCTACGAGCAGATCCATATCGTCGCCAATGATGTGGCCGAGGCGGTCGATCAAGCCCTAGATTCGGTGGATTACAAGGATTGGGTCGATCTCGACTCCGCTCAGAAGCAGATCTCCTTGGGAGTCCGGCTTCCCTCCGTGGAGGAGGTTGCGGAGGCCAAAGAGATTCTTGCCGAGGCCAAAGATCCGAATGATCTCCAGGGTTTGAGGGATATTTACGCCAAAGAAACTGTCGATGTTTCAACATATCCCAAGGAAGTCCCGCTCATTCTTCAAACTCTCAGGATTGGGGACCTGGGAATTGCCGCCATCCCCTGCGAGGTGTTTGTGGAAATCGGTCTGGAGATCAAGGATCGCTCCCCCTTCGAAGACACTTTCACCATTGAACTTGCGAATGGTTACAACGGCTATTTGCCGACCCCGAAACATCATGAGCTCGGCGGTTACGAGACCTGGCGAGCCAAATCGAGCTACCTCGAACCCGAAGCATCCCCTCAAATTGTCAGTGTTTTGATGGATTTATTCGGCGAAATCCACTGATCTCTTATCTATCAAGACCGCTGGTTCGAGATTCCCTTCTCGCCACCCCCCGCGCCCGAATTCCCTCGTGCTTACCGACGCCGAGGCTCCCGATTGGTCGCCCTCCTGCGGGTTGAGAAATTCCTACCTTTCCCTCGTTAAATCCCATTTTCCACAGTTTTCTTTACGGTGGGCTTGCGAACTGAACGTAAACCCTTGATAATTGGCTCTTTGCGCGGAGGCTAGTCCTTGACCTGGATTGATCTGACAAGAACCATACACGCGGAATTGGCCACTTGGCCCGGAGATCCCAAACCGGAACTCCTCCCCGCGAACCGAATCGAGAACGGCGACTCCTGCAACACCTCTTTCCTGAGGTTGAACAGCCACTTGGGGACCCACCTCGATGCTCCCTATCATTTCGAAGAGGAGGGCAAGAGGCTTCAGGACCTCCCCCTCGATCCTTTACTGGGACCCGCGACCCTGATCGATCTCACCCACAAAACCTCTCACATCGACCGGCAAGACCTTGAATCTCAAAATCTTCAGGGAGTCCAACGACTCCTCATCAAGACCTCCTATGGTGACAAACTCGAATTGCCTGAGTTTTTCGAGGATTTCATTGGTCTCGCGCCCGATGCCGCGGAGTATGTGGTGGAGAAGGGGATCACGTTGGTCGGAATCGATTACCTCTCGATCGAACCCTTTGCCCAACCCGAGCACCACACCCACCACACGCTCCTTCAGAATGAGGTGGTCATTGTGGAGGGGCTCGATCTGAGCCCGCTTTCACCCGGAACTTACGAATTTATCTGTTTGCCCCTGAAAATCAAAGACTGCGACGGCTCCCCCTGTCGGGCCGTGGCCAAACGCATCACTGGAGAAAACTAAAAGGTATGCCAGCTCCTAAATTCATCAAACTAAAGGGTCGGAATCCTTACTCCGAACAAGTTCAAGGCAAGGCCAACGAGCCGATCACCATCGCCGCTCTCCTCGACCGCGCCAAAAAGGAACTCGATGTCAAGTTTAAGAAGCCAACACTTGGGGACATCTGGGACCGTCTCGAGATGAACGCGCCCAGAGTCGCGATCGTCTCGGGGTCCTCGGACCACCCCGCTCATGTCATGGACGATGTGACTCGCCTGCGGTGCGCGGTCGAGGTTTGGAACCAAGGCGGAGTCCCGTTTTCTTTTGGAATTCCCGTCCTTTGCGATGGCACAGCGCAGAGCACCCTCGGCATGTCCTATTCGCTGGCTTCACGCAACCTCATCTCCGACATGGTGGTCAATCAGATGGAGGCGCAGAGTTATCACTCCGCGATTGTTCTCTCTGGATGCGACAAATCTCCCTTTGGCGTCCTCAATGGTCTGGTGAATCTCGATCTCACACGCCTCAATCGTGGCGATCATCCTCTTCACGCCAGTTTTATTCCCTCACACGTTTTAAAGGGAGGAACGATTCCCCAAAAATTGGAGAGCGAACTTCGGTCCATTTCGGAGAAAGCCCGCAAAACCGGCCATGAAAACCTCGCCGATGACATCGACGAGACCCTCGATTACATCCTGCAGTGCAGTTCCAATCAGGCTTTTCAGGGAATCCTTCAACGGTGTGTTCAAGTCAAACTCATCTCGGCCGCGGATCACAAACGGATCGAGAAAGAATTGGCTATTAACACCTGCGACAGCCAAGGGGGCATTTGCGCCTTCTATGGCACCGGCAATAGCTCTCGGATCGCGGTCTCCTCGCTCGGATTGGTCCATCCCGATGTGGAACTCCTGACCGAACCTCCCACTCAGGGGCAAATTCAAAGCGTGGTCAAATCCCTCTTCTCGGTGATTCAGAAGGCCGAGTTCTCGATTTCGAATATCGTGTCGAAGAATATCGAAAACAGTATCCGAGTGATGAACGCCACCGGCGGTTCGACCAATCTGGTCAAACACATGGTCGCCGCCATGCTTTACGCCGGATACCGATTCGATCTTTGGGATTACCAACGCATCCGCAACGCTCACCCGATCCCGGATATCTTCGATTATTCGCTCACAAAGGGACGGGACATTTTTGCGCTGGCCCAACAGTGCTGCGATGGAAAGAGCCGCGGAGTGGAGACGATGATCAACACCTTGGTTGAAAACGAGGTGCCGATGGCTTTGGCCGTCCCCACCATTTCGGGGCAGACCTGGAAACAGCGACTCGGGAAAAAAGGGAAGGGGCTCTCCGCCGATTCGGTCACCGACAATCCGATCATTCTCGCCAAACCTCGCCGCGCGGTCTCCGGCATCGAGGTCTTTCGCGGGAACTTTTTCGAATCGGCGGTTCTGAAACTCAGCGGATTCACAGATGCTCAAACCAAGGAGTTCGATAACAAAGTTTTTTATGTCCTCTATTTCGAGAGCGAGGACGAGGCCAACAAGGGACTTGCCGACGCTCGCCTGATCGAGGCGCTCAAACAACAAAAGTCTCTTTCCAAAGAGGCGCTCCTCGCAATGATCGCGGTCAACAGAACCGACGAAGATCCGACCATGGCCGAGGTTGGTCAACTCAATCGTTCGAAGCTATTCAACATGATGATCGACCGCCGTCTCTTCAAGGTCGCGGTGGTGATCGCCGGACAAGGCCCCGAGGCGTTCGGGATGCCCGAGATGTTCACCCCGATGCAGCTCATTAACAGCAACCATGTCCTGCGGAAGATGGCGATCCTTCTTTCCGACGGTCGTTTCTCGGGCGTCACTTATGGAGCCGCTTTCGGTCACGCCACCCCGGAGGCGATCAAGGGCGGTCACCTACTCTACCTCAAGACCGGGGATATGATTCGATTGCAGATGGGGCTTAAGCGAATCGAAATGCTCAACCCGCAAAAGGCGCGCAATGGCACCCTCGAACCCTACGCCGGGTCGCTTGATCGCGAGCGTTATGTCCTTGGCGCGCAACGTCTCCAACGGATGGAGAAGAGACGGGAAGCCCTCTCTCCCACCAACCGTTTGGAGAATGTCACCGACGCCTCCCAAGGGGTTGTGCCAGACCGAGTCGCCAAACACGCCACCAAAAAACACGCCTCGAAAGGGTCCTCCTACAAGATCCGCAACGCGAGACGTCAAAGCCAGACCGAACAGCAAGTGGCCTGAGGCGGGGGGGGATTGGATTGAGGCCGCAATCCGACCAACGTTGAGGGCGCCACACCACGATCGCCGTGGGAGGGGCATCCTGCCCCGATAGACGGGTCCGGCCCTCGCGGCAAGATGCCGCTCCCACGGTTGACCTATCCAGTCCGTAGCCCGGCAACTCATTTGCCGGGATGATGGGAGATACCATTCTCAATATAGAGGTCGACTGAAATGGGCGCCACGGACTTTCGCTTCTACTCTATCGTCTTTTTCATCTTGTTTTCGCAAAATCAACATCTCTCCGAAGCCTCCGCCACGGATGGAACTGCCGCGAATCTCCCTCCAATTTCCCTCAAGGATTGCTCTCCGAAGTCCCCCTCACTTGTAACTTCCTATTCACTGCTTTTCTACGACCCGGAATTGGGTGAGATACGATTAGTCAAATTAGGCAAAGAGCCTGAGATGCTTTCAAGCGGAGTGAAGGTGCTCAATGGAGTGTTTTCTCCGAGTATGCAGCGGGCCGCCATCATGACTGTCCCTCTTGAGGACGGAGAGGCGAGGAGTGCTGGAAAGCATCTCCAAATCCTCATCTTATTCATCAACCCCAAGGAGGAACTTAATGAGACCTTTCTTGTCTCGGATCTTCTTCCGAATTCAGACGAAATCATCCTAGACCTCAAACAACCCAATGACTCCTGGAACCTTCTTGAGGATTTAAAAAATCGATTCCTCCATTTGCCCGCCCTGGAATGGTCTCCCTCTGGGGACAGGCTCCTCGTTCGGGTGGTCACCAGTGAACCCTCAAGCAATGACAAAAATCTCTCCTTTTTCCTTTGGGAACCCGGCGCGAGCAAGATGGACCTCGTTTTGAAGAAGGAGCCGGAAGTCTTTGGCGGGATGCTCTGGGCGAAATCGGGAGATCGATTTTGTATTCAGAGCGACCCATTCGATGAATCCCGCGAGTGCATCTGGTACGATCTCACTGGAAATCTACTATCAAGAACAGAGATCCAAGATCCCTTAAATGGCCATGACATCCAATTGAACTGGTTCGGCGCCATTCCGGATGACGCCACACGCAACCAAACAATTAGTATTCACAATCCACTTTCTCGACAAGAAGTCTTATCGCCAGACGGAAATCGATTCATCACGAGTATTGAAGGTTCGGTTTATATTGGAGACACGGCTGCGATCAAGGACAAACAGATGGGCCCCTTAGGATCGGATCGCGACCGAAATCGATTGAAATCCGGACTCCGGTTGTTGGTCGATCATGACGGCATGTACTGGCCAGATTTGGGGTATTTGGGAATTAAGGATATGTGGTGGACACCCGACAGTCGTCATATTCTCTTGGAATACCGAAAAGAATTCTTCCTGATCGACCCGAGCGTGAGCAGTTGTCAAACTGTTTTCGATGAGGGCGTGTTCTTAGGATTTGTTCGAAATTCGGACTGATGAGTTTGCAACCCTCCAACTCGTTCACATCGTAGCCCGGCACCTCATTTGCCGGGAAGCCCCGACCCACATGACTCCATCTTTGACCTGCGCGCCTCCACCCCCACCCGGAACGTGAGTTTCCGGGCTACATGGGGGTCGCGGATAGACGGATTTCGCATTACGGTTAAACCTAATGTCATGGTCGATTTCCGTCGCAGTAAAATCGATTCCCCGGACGCGATCTATTTTCTAACTCTGGTAACCCACCATCGTCGCCACGTTTTTCTGAATCGCGAGGATTTTGTGCTTGTTTGGCGTGTCATGGACCGAGTCGCCAAACGCTTCGATGCATCTTATCCCGCTTGGGTGATTCTTCCGAATCATCTTCATTGGGTGCTCCAGCCGGGCCATTCCGACTATTCGAGGATCGTCTTCTCATTCAAGCGGGCCGTCGGCTTTGAACTCAAGAAGCAGAACCGAATCCGACAAGGACAGAAATTGTGGCAGGACAGATTCTGGGAACACACTATTCGAGACGAAAAAGATTTGGGCCGATGTGTGGACTATATCCACTACAACCCAGTCAAACACGGACTTGTCGGATCGACCGCAGATTGGCCCTATTCCAGTTTCAGGACCTTCGTAGGCAAAGGTGTTTACTCGCCTGATTGGGGTGACGGCGACGAATTAAAGATTCCCGGATCGGAATGGGACCTTTGAAAAATTCTCCATAATCTCATCCCAACCGTAGCCTGGCAATACATTGGCCGGGAAGCCCCGACCCACATTTCTCCAACTTTAACCCGTGAATCTCCACCCCCACCCGGAAAGTGAGTTTCCGGGCTACGACATATTGCGCCCACGAAAGACCCGTGGGGAATTGAAGTTTACCGTCGCTTGCGTTAAATTTCTTAACAACGGGGTGCTTGGGGCGCCTCAGTCTCGCCATTCTGAGCTGATTGATGGGTGATCGATGACCGAATCCACATTGGGCGTCAGCCGCAAACCACGGATCTTGGTGGTGGATGACACCGCCATGACTCGTGAGACCATTGCCGCCATCCTTTCGGAAATTCCCGCCGATGTCGCCACCGCCAATAATGGTGAAGAGGCCCTTAAATTGGTGAAGGAGACTCCTTTCGACACGGTGGTCAGCGACATCATGATGCCCGGAATCGATGGTCTCGAACTCCTTCGCGAAGTCAAGAAAGTCACTCCTTCGATAGGATTTGTCCTGGTCACCGGTTACGGCAATGTCCGCGACGCGGTCACCGCGATGCGTCATGGCGCCAGCGATTACCTCCAGAAACCGATTCAAAACGATGAACTCATCGCGGTGGTCGAACGCGCTTATGAAAACTCAAAGATGCGCCGCGAGATCGAGGACCTCCGCCGAAAGGTGAGGGAAAAGGGAGATATCTCCGGCATCCTCACATGCAGCGAAAAGATGAAATCGGTCCTCCGCATCGTTCAAGATGTCTCCCACACCGACGCGACTGTCCTGATCACGGGAGAGAGCGGAACCGGCAAGGAACTGGTCGCCCGCGCCTTAGTGGTTCTTGGCAAACGATCCACCGGCCCCTTCTTCGCGGTCAACTGCGCGGCCTTAACCGAATCGCTGGTGGAAAGCGAACTCTTCGGTCATGTCCGCGGCGCCTTCACTGGCGCTCACTCCGACCGTGAGGGAATCTTGGGCGAGGCCGATGGTGGCACCGTGTTCCTGGATGAAGTCGGTGAACTCCCCATGGCGACTCAGGCCAAACTGCTCCGTTTTCTTGAAACCGGGGAGGTTCAGCGAATTGGGGATGTAAAGACCCGCATCGTCGATGTCCGTGTTCTCGCCGCGACCAATCGGGATCTGAAGGAAGAGGTGCGGGCTGGCAGATACCGTGAAGACCTGTTTTTCAGGCTGAATGTCGTGTCCGTCGAACTCCCTCCCCTGCGCGAAAGACCTGAGGATATCATCCTTTTGGCCGAACATTTCATTCAGGAGATGAATGACAAACACAACACCACAGTCACCGGTTTATCGCAGACCGCCAAAGAGGTGTTGATGAGCAAGAAGTGGCAAGGGAATGTCCGCGAACTTCGTAATTGGATCGAGCGCATGGTGATCATTCGAGGCCATGGCACGCTCGAGGTCGAGGATATCAACATCGGCAAAGAGAATGCCTTCAGCGATCTGACTGCCAGGGATTTTTCTTGGCCCGATTGGCCGCTCGAGAAGCTCGAACAGGAATACATCAAACATGTCCTGCATCAGGTGCGGGGGAATCGGACAGTGGCCGCCGACAAACTCGGGATAAGCCGGGTCACGCTATGGCGAAAGATCAAGGACATGGAAGGTGAGTGAACACACCGATCCGGAGAAGGAAATCCACGACTTCGAGTGCGGCGGTGAGGTCGGTCAAGACCTCGAGTTATGAATGGTGGGGAGACTATGCAAGAAAGATTTAGAACCTCGCATCCGATGATTCCACACCTCGTCTGGACAATCGTCCTGTTGGCGTCCTGGACTTGGGTTTCCTGGGCGGGGCCCACTCTCGTCAGTTTGGATAGCGATCTCGATGGACTGAAAGACCTGGATGAGGTTTCCACATTCGTTGACGTATCCGCCGGTCCTTCCACCATGAATATCTTCTCGGTCACCACCGGTCTCTGCATTTCAAATGGCGATTCGCTTCTGATTCGCGCGACCGGATCCGTTAGCGGCAACACCCAGCAAGGCCCCACTTCGGGCCCCGCCGGGACTCAGACCGCGCCAGCCTTTCCCCCCATCCTCCCAGACGCGCCTTACCTTGCGTTGATTGGCCGAGTCGGAGAAGGGGAGTGGTTCCTCATTGGAGAGGAACTGTTGTTCGATTCGACTCAGGAGGGAGAGATCTCTCTTGCGGTTAACGAGGTTCCCGGTTCCTTCGGCAATAATTCCGGTTCCTTTGAAGTGGAGTTTGGTAAAAATATCGGAACATTGATTGACGATCCCGACACGGATGGAGATGGGGTTCTCGATGGCGCCGATGGCGCTCCCCTCGACCCCCTGGAGACAGTCGACACGGATGGGGACGGACTCGGCAACCGAGTCGATCCCGACGATGACGGGGACGGCATCTACGATTCCGAGGAAGTCGGCGGAACAATCGACGTGTTGGCCGCCTCGGGTTCGGCTCTCATTCCGGTTTATACTTTTCCCAACGGCGGGGTTCATCTCCAGCCAGCGGAACTTCCTGTCTTTTCGGCCACGGGTGTGATCGCCGGTACGGCGATCGACGCCACCTCGACCCCCAATGGACGACCCGATCTCAGCACATCCGGACTGGAGTTGACCCGACCCGGCGCTTCTTTGTATCAGCTCCTGACCCGGTTAGGTCATGGCGAATGGGTCCCGGTGACCGAGGAATATCAGTTCGGGTACGCCACCTCGGTGACACTTGCCGAGGAGACCCACCACCTTGGGGACAACACCGCCGAGAATTGGGAGGTCCCCCTCACCGAGGGGACCTCGATCACCTTTCCCTTCACCCTTGATGGACCCGTCGTGGGCAGCGCGGTCATGTCCATGGATGTATGGAGCACTCGCGAAGATAACCGGGTGTACCTCAACGGTCAGGTTTCCGGCAGGCTCTGTGTCAACCGAACCGAAACCTTTGTACCCTGCGAGATCCCGCTCCCCCCTGGGTTCTTTCTTGCGGGACAAAATTCGATCTCGATTGTGGCGGGCGACGATGACGATCCCGCGGATATTACCTCGCGACTCGACGATTTTCAGATTCGGAATGTCAGGATCGATTTCCTTCCGGCGCCCTTTGTGTTCGTCGATCTCTCGACTCATCATCTCGGCGACGCTGTGATCGAGAATTTTGAGGTCCCCACTCCCGAGGGGGTCACTTATACAGAAAACTTTCATCTCACGCATTTTCCCAATGTCGGGGACGCCACGCTTTCAATCGACACGTACGAGGTTACAACCGACCGGGCGCCTGTCCCCGTTTTTCTGAATGACATCCAAATCGGATCGCTTTGCCAAAAGAGTCCGAATGAAACGGATTTTTGGGATCAATGCGCCATTCATTTCGATGTGAACCTTCTCAATGTCGGGACCAACACCCTTCGGATCGAAAGCCTTGAAGGAAACCAACGCGGCGATTTCGACGATTTCATGTTCCGGATGATCTCGGTTCAACTCCCGTACACCGAACCCGACAGTGAGGTTTACTTCACCTACAATGAAAGAATTGGCCAATACGAGGACAACACGGGGGCTTACACGGTCACCATCGGTTCCGGCACGCCGACGAATCCATTGAAGGCCGACAGCGATGACGATGGAATCGATGATAAGACTGAACTTGATGGCGGTCTGAATCCAAACGATCCAGCCGACGCATCCGATGATCCCGACGAGGATGGTTTGACCACGTTGGCGGAGGTGGAACTGGGGACCGATTACTTTGATCCAGATTCTGACGGAGATCGAGTGGGAGATGGAGTTGAGATCGACATTGAAACCGACCCACTCGATCCCTTTGATCCCAGGCCTCTCGACTATGACTTAGATGGTGAGGTCAATGTCAAAGACTACTTGAAGTTGAATTTGAATTGGCATCTGGAGGTAGAGGAATTCAGTTTCGATAAGATCGGGGACATCGATGACTCCGGTCGGATCGACAACGACGATATCCTGATCTACCAAGAAGCCCTTTATCGTTAGCCACGGTGAATTCGGTCCACCCGCGAAAATGAGGCAAGCGGGGGGCCGAGGGATTGATTCCGATGTACACGAACTTTTTCGGTTTTCACACCAAACCCTTTTCGATGACGCCCGATCCGGCGTTCTTCTATCCCAGCGATGCTCATCGTGAGGGGCTCGCCAACCTTCGCTATGGGATCAAGGAATCGATGGGGTTTATCGTGCTCACCGGCGAGGTCGGGACCGGCAAGACTTTGCTGATTCGTTCCCTCCTCGAGGAGTTGGGGACCGAGGTCAAGCGCGCTTTGATCCTCAACCCCATCCTCGATCCCGACGAAATGTTCACCGCTATCCTTCGCGACCTCGAGGTCCCATTCGATGAAAACGCGGGATTCGGAACGAAACTGGAATCCTTCAACGAATACTTGATCGAGGAGTTCTCCGCCGGTAGGAGAGTGGTGGTCATCATCGACGAAAGTCAGAACCTCTCGGTCGAGGCTCTGGAAAGGCTGCGTCTACTTTCCAACCTGGAAACCGACACGGCCAAACTGCTTCAAATCATCTTAGTTGGACAACCCGAGTTGAACACACTCCTATCCAAACCGGCTATCCGTCAGCTGGAACAGCGAGTGACGGTTCGTCACCACCTCAAGCCATTCACCGCCGAGGAAACACCCAAGTATATTGAACATCGCATCGAGGTCGCCAGCGAGTTTTCGCCGAAGGTGGTCTTCGAGAAGGGCGCGCTCAAACAGATTCACAAAGCCTCCAAGGGCATTCCCCGCCTCATTGGAGTCCTTTGCGATTACGCCCTTTTGATTGCCTTCACCGAGGATAAGCGGACCATCACCACGGAGATGGCCAGGAAGCCATCGAGAAACACCGCAAACAACAAAAACTCTACCAAGAAGAGAGGCGCTCCAACCTGATGGCGAAAATGGGTTGGGCTTTCGCCGCGATGTTTTTCTGCATCGGGGTTTTCGGAACAGGTTTCTGGCTAGCGGCTCGAAACCAAACCGGACCTTCTCAACAACTAGCGGAGGGAAGCGGGGAAGGCCTCGAATTCCAGGGTTGGAAGGATGAGGAGTATTCCACAGGCGAGGCCAAGGACTTTTCTTGGGAAGAGGAACCTGAAATAACATTCGAGAACCAACCGAAACCCTCCCCGATTCGTGGCGCCAAACCCATCCAAAAGCGGACAAATTCGGGAGCACTCCCGGTGGGAGGAGAAGTGGTCCCACCGCCACCCGCTTCGGCTTCGGTGAAGGTTGAGGAACTTGCCCAAATTCCCCAGCATGAACCTCAGGCCCGAGCGATCGATCCCTCGCCCACTCCGCCTCCCCCGACCGCGACTCGGACCAACACGCCGATTCCTCCGACCCACACTCCAACACGGACCCCGACGAATTCTCCAACTCCGACCGCGACTTGGACCGCCACGCCGATTCCCACTCCAACCTCGTCGCCGACACTCGAACCGTCACCCACGCCCGAGGTCTTGGTCGCTTCCAACGACTCCCCCACGGATCCAGCGATGACTGGCGCGGGTTCGAAAGTCATGCCCGAGCAACCCCGCGAAGAGGAGATGATGGCCATTGGCTTGGCCGAGGAGCCTGTCGACACGAAAATCCCAAGCGCGGAGGCCCCACCTGAGCCGCCTGTGGAAACGAAATCCGGGCTGGAGGATCTGGAAGACCCGGTTGAGGATGGATGGCCGGATATTCTCGGAGATGAGGCTGATAATCCGATCGGGCCGGAACCCACTCAAACCGACACCCCCAAAGGGAAATACGAAATCTATCGTGTTTCAAAAGAGTTTGCCGGCCCGAATTCGAACCTCGATATTCCTCCCAAATACGGAGTCCAACTGGCTTCATTGAGAACCTGGGAGAGAGCGATACGGATGTCTAGGAATTTCAAGCACTTAGGTCCTGTTTTTCTTGCTCCTTGGGCCTCTCCTGAAGGGGAGGAATGGATTCGGGTGGTCCTCGGAATCTACCCGGATCGTGCCACCGCCTTTCAAATGATTCAGTACCTTCAAAGCGCGTATGGTATCCAAGACGCTTTAATCGTTGAAAATCGGTGGTGGAGGATTTCTCCCGAGGGGGGGGAAATCGAAGTGGTTTCAACCCCGTGATAGGAGGGGAGACCATCGGAAGCGTTGGTGAATTTTTATGCACCTGGCGGTCTCCGATTTTCTTGTCTTCAGGTTGAGCCCTCAGAATCCGAAAATGAGATAGGGAGCGTGCTGGGTTGTCACATAACCCATAGAAACCCAAAGGTTTCTGTTATATATTCACGCTGCTCAAACGATCTCTCGCCACGAGGAAGTCGAGAGGTCGAATTCTAAGGGGGAGTGCTTGGTCTGCAGATATCTTCAGGGCGGGGTTGGCTCGGGGGGTTTTTGCGGAAATTCTAATGATTAGCAATCGATCTCTGGGTGTTCGTTGGTCGGTCTTCGTGATCGGCGTGGGAGTCTTGATATTGGGGGGATGCAATCAGTCCGCTCAGGCCCCCGTTCAAGATGAGTTCAACGTCTCCGGAGAATTTGTCCCCAACCCGAACCTCGCCGCTCTCTCGCCCCAACAGAAAGAGGCTCCCGCGGTGCACCCCTCCGCCACGGAGCCGGACGAGGGAAACGTGGTGGTCTTGGCGAATGGCGGATTCCATAGCGATGTCCGAACCACCACCGAATACTTGACCGGGGCTCCCGCTCCTCCCAACGCCGAAGAACTCCAAGCATTGGGCGAACAGATTCTGACTGCGCTGGACACCGGAGACAACCAATTCATCGCTCAGTTGGCTCAAGCGAACGCCAATCAGAACCAAAATCTTCCCATCCCACAATCCGAGGTCCCCAGTGTCGTGGAAGCCTCCTCGGACCTCCCTCCTGAAGGGACCTATACCTTTGGCGCGGGAGACTCCTTTGATGTCACCGTTTTCGATATGCCCGAATTGGGACGGGCGTTGACCATCCGGCCTGACGGTTATGTCAGTTTTCCGCTGATCCGCGAAATCAAAGCGGCGGGCAAAACTCCTCCGAATTGGAGGAGGTCTTCAAGGAGAGACTTTCGGAGCACATTTTCTCTCCGGAAGTGAGCATTGTCGTCACCTCGGTTGCCAGCAAATCCTATTTTATTTTTGGCGCGGTCAATCGTGTCGGACCATCCCCGCTATTTCGGGATACGACGCTCCTCCAGGCTATCCTTTCGAACGGGGGACCAATCAGTCGACCCGAGGGAAACGGAGGTCCTGTTCCCATCGCGGACATGTCTCGAATTCGGGTTATCAGGAACCATGGCAACACTCGTGAGGTTATCACCAAGAATTTGTCGGGGATGAGCGCGCAGGAAATGATGCTCTACGAGGACATCCCAATCCAAGCCGGGGACATCATCTATGTTCCCAGCAAGGACGAGCGGCTCGTTTACGTTTTCGGTGAGGTCCGACCGGCGATACTGCCTATCCGAGAGAACGCACGTTTACTAGACGCACTCCTTTCCGTGGGTGGAATTCCACCCAGCGGACAGGATGATCAAATCCTGGTCATCCGGCCTCAGGGAAATGGAGCGAGATATTGGTGTGTCAGCATGAAGGCGATCGAACGCGGGCAACTCTCGCAAAACATCATGCTGGAGGGAGGAGACATCATCTATGTCCCTCAAAAGTTTATTTCGAAGGTCGCGGAGTTTGTCCAGCTCTTCGCCGGGGCGGCGGGCCCGTTCATGTCGACATATCTGACGGCATGGGACGCGTGGTGGGTGCATGAACGGTTTAGCGCTCTTCGTGCTCGCAATTTTGGGAATAACGATTCGGTGATCAACCAAATCAACGTGAACCCGGATCTGTAGGATGGGGAAAGGCTAAGAGGATGGCGGACCAAGACTTTCTGACAGACGCCCCTTCCGGGGGCTTCCCGGCGCGTTCCTCGCGAGAGGAACTCCCTGTCCAGCGTCCGTCGGACCGGACCAAACTTAAGATTGGCGAATCGCGTGGTTTCACTCTCCGCGAGGTTATTCGCCTTCTCTTCAAACACAAGTGGATTCTCCTGCTCCCCCTGATCATCATTCCTCCTGTGGGATACCTCTATTCCCAAACTCTGACCCCGGTGTACGTCGCAAGCACTCGGCTTCAAATTCAATCGACCGAGCTCGCGCAACTCCTCCCAGAGGAATCCGAGACCGGCGGAGGGGGGAGAACTCTATTGAATGACCAGGTTCTCCTGCTACTGAGCGATTCTATGCTCGCTGAACTAGTCAAGGATTTGCATTTGGACGAACTTATGCCGATTGCCGGGGGGCAGGATATGGAGGACGCTGAAAAAACAACCGCAGTAATACGTCAGTTAAAAGCCAACGTCCTAACCGTGAACGCCCTTAAGAATACTCGGTCGATCGTCATAACCGCCCAATGGCCTGAGAATAAAGACATGCCAATGTATATTGCTAATGCTCTGGCAAAAGCCTACGTCGCAAGGGTAAGGAACAAATATCAGAAGCCGCGACTACATTTGAAAATACTTATAAAATGCAATCTCAGACCACCGAGGAAGAATTAACGCTGGTTAATAATCAAATTGAGGAATTTCTCCAAAAAAAACTCTGTCGCATCCGTGGATGGAAGAATGCAAGCCTCTTTCCGAGGACCTGTCACGGGTTCGACGTACGTTGTGGAACAACCGTAACGAAGATGGTTTCGCTTGAGGTAGAGATCGAATCCATCGAAAAACAGTCTGAGCGAGGCGAACCCGAAGATTAACGGTGCGACCGCGGTTGTGGTCAATCCCGAATATACTCAAGCACAAAACTATTTGGATGGGCTCATGTATCGACGTCTCAATGAGTTGGGGCGGTGGAAACGAGACTCCCCTAGAATTGTCAATCTCGACAACCAGATCGAGGAAGCCGAGAAGAGACTTCAAGAAATCGATCCAAGAATGGTGGTCGATGGCGGCAATGTCGTCAATCCAAGGTTCGAGGAACTTCAAAAAACTCTCCCTCAACTCCGGATTCTTAAACTTTCCACCGAGCGAAAAATCGAGGCGCTCAAACAGGAAGAGAAGAATCTCAATGAGGAGATTCTGGAGTTTGGACAGGTCAAACAGGCCTTCGATCAACTAAGAACCAAGAAAGAAGAACTCTTGGGTCGTTTACGCAATGAGAAGGATCGAAGCGCGGTGGCACAAAATCAAAAGGTTTTTATCGATCAGATCACGGATGTCCGTATCGCCGATCGCGCTCGTCGTCCATTAGCGCCCTCACCGACAAAAAAGAATACAATCATCCTCATGTCCATCGCCGCCGCGTTCGCGATTGGGTTTGGCCTTGCTGCTGCTCGTGAGTTTATGAACCAGACTATGGAAACGACCGATGATGTCCACAAACATCTCCAACTCCCGGTGTTGGGGGCGATTCCGGATAAGGTGTTGCGCTAAGAATGAGTCGAATCGAAGAAGCCTTAAAGAAAGCGCAACAGGGGAACCAAGATGGCGGACCCGCCTTGGAGGCGCCTAAGAGGTCCAAACGGCGTCGTCGGACCAAGGATGAAATCGCCAAACTAAGTTATTTGGCCACGGTCCGTACAAACCTTCAGTTCAGCCTGACCGATGTCGAGCGACCCTGTGTTATGTTTTGCTCGGCCACCCGTAAAGAAGGCGTTTCCACGATTCTTTATTATATCTCGCAGCTGATGGCCGCCGAGTATCGAACTCTTGTCGTTGACTCCAACCTCCTTAATCCGAGTCTTCATGAGATGTATGAGGTTTCCAATGACAAGGGTCTCTCGGATATCTACCTGAGGAAAGCGTCTCTTGAGGATTGCATCCAATCGACTCGCTTCAACGGGCTGGATATTCTGACCACGGGGCAAGATCCTCGAGAGTGTTTCCGATACATGGGATCGGCCACGGCGGGAAAAATGTTGAAAGATTGCCGTAGCCGCTATGAGTGCATCCTGATCGACGCTCCCCCAGTACGAGACTGCCCCGACACCGCCGCGTTGGGGGCGCATTGCGATGGTGTGGTTCTTGTGATTCGCGCTCGGAAAACGAAGAAACAAATTGTCCAATATGTTCAGAGTCAACTCGCCAACGCCGGCGCACATGAATTGGGAGTCGTTCTCAATCGAATGAAGTATTGGGTGCCCGGTTTCATCTACCGTCGCCTGTAGAGATTGCAGTCTTGAGCCGTTTCGATCCTTCGTGATTTGAGCGCATCGAAAAATCCCGACATGTATGCCAATCCTCTTTTCTCGGTGGTGGTGCTCAACCACAACAAGAAGGAGAAAGTTCTTCGGTGTCTTGAATCCGTATTGAAACTGTCTTGGCGGCCCATCGAAATCCTTTGTGTGGATAATGCTTCACAGGACGGTTCGCCAGAAGCCATCAGGACCCGCTTCGGCGAATCGGTCCGTATCATCGAACGCACCGAAAACAGCGTCACCCAGGCTCGGAATCAAGGATTCCTCGCGGCCCGCGGCGTGTACATTTTAAGTCTCGATAACGACATGCTGCTTCCCGATTCCAATCTGTTGGAGAAGGGACATTCTCTCTTTACGGAGCACGAGAGAGTGGGAATCCTTACGGCAAAGGTGACCTCGCCGGAGGAACCGGACCAATTCCAGTCCGAACATTGGTGGCATCCCTTCGAACGAGAAACCCACCAAGACCGACTCTTTCTCACCGACTACTTCCCTGAGGCCGCAGTCTTCCTCCGACGATCCGCGATCGAGGAAACAGGAGGCTATGATGAGGCCTACTTCATGGGTTTCGAACAAGCCGACCTATCGATCCGTATGGCGCAAAAAGGTTGGAAAATCCTCTATTCCCCATCTTTGGTTTGCATCGAAGACGACACCCGCGCCGAGTTCGTGTCCAAGCGCCACCCGATCCATTATTACAATATAAGGAATAAACTCTGGACCGCTTGGAAGCATTATCCTCTGTTCGAGGCGATCGGCTTTGGCGCCGCGAGAAGCGGCGTCTCGCTGTTTCGTGGATTTCGTCATGGCTATCCCGATCTCATTTTGAAAGGAATTTTTCACGGTCTCTTCCCGCCTGAGACCATCCGGCGCCAAAGATCCCCCCTGAATTCCAAAGAGAGAGAAAGAGTCCGATCCGCTCGAAAGGGAGAGGTCCTCCACCCTTAGCGACGGATCCTCGGGTAGACGATTCAATCCAAGTTTGAAAACCTTCCGCGACACAGATTTCGATAGGACTGGATAGGCCATGAGCAAATCGACCGACATTCGGCCCATTGGCGCCGAACTTTATTTGATCCCCATCAAGACCCGCGTTCCCTTAAAATTTGGATCCGAAACACTTACTTCGGTGACCATTGCTCGCTGCCGATTGACTGTACAGGATCGGAATGGAAACCGATCCGAGGGATGGGGGGAAACTCCTCTCAGCGTTCAGTGGGTTTGGCCCAGCTCCTCCTCCTATGAGGACCGCCACCAAGCGCTGAAGGACTTCACAAACGATCTTTGCGAAGCCTGGGGCTACCATGAGGATTGGGGACACCCGATCGAGGTTGGGCATCGATTTATCGAGGGGCAATTGGTGAACCTCCAGGATGCTTTCAACCGAGGGAGGGAAGAGCGCCTTCCTCACCTGGCCGCCTTGGTTTGTTGCTCTCTGTTTGACATCGCCCTCCATGACGCCTACGGCAACCTGCACTCGGTTCCGATCTACTCGACTTACAACGCGGGATTCATGAATGAGGATCTCTCCGCCTTCTTGGAGCCCGCAACAGGTTCTGAGGTCTCATTCCAGGGGAGACACCCCTCCGACTTTCTTGTATCGAAACCGCCCTCCTCTCTCCCTGCCTGGCACTTGGTCGGGGGCATGGATCCTGTTACTCAAGGCGATCTAACCGGCGAGGAACCGGAGGATGGCCACCCGGTCATCCTTGGGGACTGGATTGAGCGAGATGGTCTTCAGTGTTTGAAAATCAAGCTCCGAGGCAACGATTTTGAATGGGATTTCAACCGCCTTGTCGAAGTGGGGGAGGTCTCGATTCGAAAAGAGGTCGACTGGTTGAGCGCCGATTTCAATTGCACGGTGACCGAGCCGGAATATGTCAATCAAATCTTGGATCGTCTGCGGGATGAATATCCTCGAATTCATGGAATGCTTCTTTATGTGGAACAGCCCTTCCCGTACGACCTGGAAAGGAATCGGATCGATGTCCATTCCGTTTCCGCGAGAAAACCTCTGTTCATGGATGAGAGCGCCCACGACTGGCGGCTTGTTCGTCTCGGCCGGGAATTGGGTTGGACAGGCGTGGCGCTGAAGACCTGCAAAACCCAAACCGGCGCGCTGCTCAGTCTTTGTTGGGCGAAGGCGCATGGGATGACCCTGATGGTTCAGGATCTGACCAACCCCATGCTGGCCCAAATCCCCCATGTCCAACTTGCCGCCCACGCCGACACAATCTGTGGAGTGGAAACCAATGCGATGCAGTTCTACCCGGAGGCTTCCAGCCCAGAGGCTAAAGTCCACCCTGGCCTTTATCGCCGCAGCGATGGAAAGGTCGACCTATCCACGCTCGGCCAAACCGGTTTTGGCTATCGAGTGGATGAGATCAAACGTGTTCTGCCGCCGCCAGTCTGCGCCTTTGGCGAAATTGGTTGATAAGGAATTCATTCCGCTTTTACAATCTCGAATGTGGTTCTCTCTTCTTTATCGATCGGCAGGTTGAAGGCCAGGAAACGACCGTCTCTTTTGAACTTGATCGCTTTCCCATTCCTAAGGACTTGGAGGGAATGGCTTGCGAGGTTTGGCGGGATCTGGACCCGGAATTTTTGGACGCCGGGACTTCCTTCGATCCATCCATTCATTCGATCCTTAAAATAATGGAAGCCAAGGTCGCGATTCAAAAGGATGCCGCAGCCCTCCTCGCCGAATCCTTTCTCATACCAATCCGAAGGAACGCAGGGATCGATCTCGATTGTTCCCCAAACGTCCACATTCAAACCGAGCAAGGTCTGTTGGACGATGGTGGAGTTGTAGATCGAGGGATAACCCGTGTACTTCGGAACGGTCGCTTGGGCTTCATCACCCGGTTCGAATCGCCCCAGATCATACCTCTCGGCGAAAAAGCCGGGTCCACCCCCGGATGGCCGGTCATGGAGAATGTTTGCAAATCCGATGGTCTGGATGAGACCCGCTCCGTCTCGCATACGACGCCGCATCATGGCGTCGTACCGCCAGATGCGGGCCATGGCGACACAGTCCTTGTAGGGCGCCCGACGGTTGAGTTCTCCCGGACCATAGGTCTCAGTCTTCTCGGCGATCCATGTGGGCGCCGCAAGGTTGTTCACGCTATAGAAAGCGGATTCATGCGATCGAAAATAGTTCCACACACTTTCGGCATGGGTCGAGTTCGCAATCTCATAGCCAACCAAAGCGAAATTGGCGTCCGCCATGCCATGCGTAATCTTCCGATAGGGTTCATCGGACGGTAGGACAATGACCTCGGCCAGACCCACGTTCCCACCGCCCTCGCCCTCCATCTCGGTTCCAGTGAATTTGATCCATGAGACCTCCCGAGGAGTAAACGAGACCTCGGCTCGCGAAATGGCCAAATCATTGAATTGCACTTCCACTGGATCGGAACCATCGCTGAATTCAATTCGCCCCCTGGCAAACCGCTCACCCGGAGTCACTTTTGGATCCGTTCGGTTAAACAGTATGATTCTTCCGATCTCGATTGGTTGTCCAAATCCGATCTGAATCCAGGCGCCCGAGGTCTCGCCGTCGGTTGCCCATTCATGATTTCCCGCGGCGCCGACCCCCACCTGAAACCCATCGATTCCGATGCCGACCACTCCATCGATCGCTTTCGCTTCATCGTGGTCCGGGCCGAGTTTGGAACTGACCGCGATCACCGAACCGAGTCGGCCCGATTGCGCGATGTCGTTATAGACCAGGTGTTCGTAATAGTATCCGAGTTCATCCGACCAAAAATGTTTTTCGACACCCTCGCTAAGACGGCTTGCAACAGTCTCGAATCGGTTAACCTCGGCCTCATTTCCCAGCACGGATTCCAGCAGAGCCAACTGCCTGAAAGCGTGGCAAGCCGCCGCCTGCGCGACCCCGTCGATTTGACGATACACCTGGTCCAAATCGTACGAATCGCTGTGGAGGAGCCCCTCATCGTCGACCCACCCCTCGAGATAAGCCGCGGCTTTTCGCATCGCCGGGAGGTTCTCGGCCAGCCATTCCCGATCCTGTGAGAATCGAAAAATCATATCGCCCAGCAGAAGGAAATCGATATTCGCGGTGGACCTCAGGGGATAATAGACCACACTCCCATCGACTGTGGTTTCCGGAACGATGTTGTGGGGATTGTTGTGGAAGGTCATCGGACGGATGCTCCCGTCCTCGAGAAGGTAGCGCGATTTGGTGAGTTCCCACCCACGCAGCACGAGCGGCAGGTTCTTCTCGCAGGCGAGATAGGCCGCCGCCTGGTGTTTCACATCCACGCCCGGATACCATCCGGGGTAATGCCCATTCACATCCACTTTCCAGGGACGGAGCGGTTCGACATTCGCCTCGGGTTCGGACTCGGGAGAGGATGGAGCGGGGATTTTGCAGGGTTCGAGAGTGTGCACCCAGTTGTTTCGATAAACCTGTTCGATCTTTTTTTCGGGAAGGTCCAACCTCGGCAATTCGGCCATCGAGCAATTCGCCATAAGCAGGAATCCTATCGCCACGAACGGTGGGGTGGTGAGTCGACGCGCCACGCCCTCCGGCGGTTTCATGTCGAGGTCGAAAACCCCTCGGGGTAATGGAGCGTCACCTTGGTGGTGATCCCCCCCCGGGGTGTGAATGTCGCCTCGAGGGTCGCTTTCCGCGGGTGGCAGGCCTCGACAAAGTCGGTCAGGATCGTGTTGGTCACATGCTCGTAGAAAATGCCGCGGTTTCGGTAGCCGACCAAGTAGAGTTTGAGCGACTTGAGTTCGACACAGAGTTTGTCCGGATGGTAGGTGAATACGAGCGTCCCGAAATCGGGGAGTCCGGTCTTCGGACAGACCGAGTTGAACTCGGGGCATTCGATCCGGATTTCATAGTCCCTCTCCGGGAACTGATTCTCAAAAGTTTCGAGCGGGGGAAGCGGTTGTTGTTCTGACATCATGACGGGGATCATAACCACAAACTCGGAGGCAAGGAACAACCGGGAGTGAACCGGAATCGACAACGGGTTCAGGGCCGCGCCTCCCCTCCGATTGGGAGGGGAGGCGCGATGGCGGTCTCTCTCGAAGACTGCTTCTAATCCTCGGACTCGCCCTGCCAGCCCAAGGGGGAAACCAAAATCAGGTCCCGCGCTGTGGGAACTCCCTCGAAGGGGGCGCTCCCTTTCGGGGCCATTTCTTTTTCATCCGAGGAACCGTGTTCCTCATGCCACATCTCGACCAACAAGAGCAGGTCGTGAATATCCAGAATCCTGTCCCCGTTCAGGTTGGGGAGAACCACCCACCGATCCGTTGCTGATGGGCCGGAAACCGCCCCGCCGACTCCCTTCTGGCCAGAGCGCTTGACCAGGGTCCGGGCCTCGTAAGGGGTCACCCTCACCTCCCACATCTCCCCGGCCGTATAGAGTCCCGAGATCTCCGGTTCGCCCGGCGAGAAGGGGGAGAGGTTTCCCGAAACCTCGGGCCTTCGCTCCCAGAAGCCATCGGAATTGAGCCGATACCACTCGAACAGATACACGATCACGTCGCCATCGGCGTCGGTGCTCTGTTTGGTGATCAACACCGCGATCCCATCTCCCGGCATCGGATTCGGAGGCAAAGTCTTGATCTCCGGTTGAGTGGGGAGGGAGTTTTGGATGGTGACCTCATCCTCTCCGGTCACACTCTGCCCCTCATCGTCCTGGACTGTCACCAAGCACTTCCAAACTTCGCCGCGAGTCGTTCGGTCATGGCTGACCACGGAGGATTCCTCGCTTCCAAAGGAGGTTTCATTCTGACTCTCCCCATCCCGGAACCACTCGAACGCGTAAGACAGCTCTCCCCCATCCGGGTCCACACTCCCGCTCACCGTGGCGATCAGATCATCCAAAGTGTTGGGCTCCTCGGGGGTGATATGAACAACTGGATTTGTGGGGCCGGGATTGGTCGGCGTTGGAGTGGCGGTTGGCGAAGGGGTAAGTGTTGGCGTTGGAGTCGAAGTTGGCGATAGGGTCGGAGTCTCCGTTGGTTGTTCCGAGTTGAAGGGAGGAACATCTGGGATTAGAGAGATTCCAACATGTTCGCTCTGAGGGATTCCCGCGACTGGAACGGTCACTCCGGTCTCTGGGTTGACTTTGACAACGCGCCTACCTGAAACCAGGACGTCTCCATCCGGACTCCAAACCATCCTTCTCGGGGCGCTTAAGAATGGGGAATCGGAAAGCACTGTCGATGTCCCGGTAGTAAGATCGAGTTTGTGAAGCAAGTTCCCAAAAGAATCGGAAACGATAAGAGTGTCATCATCCAGGAAAAAGAGTCCCTCCGGGCCTATCCATTGAGAAGAGGTGAACGTCTCGAGAATTTCACCCGTCTCCGGATTGAGGATAAAGACTCCCCCACCGGGAGTGTCTCCGAGGAAGGGATCCCTATCGACCAAAGCCATCTTTCCACTGGGGCTGTAGGAGATTTCGAACGGCAACCCAAATCGGTTGTCGGCGGCGAAAGTGGTGACATCCCCCGTTTCGACATTCACCTCAAAAATCGCTCCGGTGTTGTGACTATATCCGTTTGGGTTCGCGTCCCAATCGACCAGAAGAAGATTGCCATCTTCCTTTATGTGAACGGCGGAAGGGCCGACCAATTTGTTGTCCGTGGTGACCACGCTGACTTCTTCCGTAATTAGATTGATGGCGAATACTGCCGCTCCAGGTCCCATTCCATAAGGCTTAGCGTCATCGTCCGCCAAGTAACAGATCCCTGAGTCGGAGATAGCCAATCCTTGGGGATCGTAAAATAGGTCGGACTCCAGGAAGACTTCCGCTTTGCTTGTTTCATGATCCCAGAGGTAAAGGCCGCCGCGGTTGGAATTGAGTCCGTCAAAGACCGCAGTCAGAATATCGTTGCTAGAGATATGTGGATTTTGAGGAGGCTGAACCACCGAGAAATTACTGCCGTAAAAGATGTAGATGTACCCTTTTCCATGCTCCCTCTCATTTGCTCCAATCGCGAAATCTTCAAATCCGTCGCCATTAATGTCTCCGACTCCGGAAACCGCCCATCCCGCCTGATCGCCAAGAGACTCGCCAATGTAGGATGCATCCGCCGAGGATAAGTCGTATTCGCCATCGAACCCTCCTTCATTTCCAAAATAGAGGTAGGCTTTACCCGATCGATATCCATTTGCGCTGCTTCGAAAGGCCCCGATCAGGAAATCCGAGAAACCATCGGAATTAATATCCCCCGCTCCCCCAACGTTCCAACCCGACTCGTCGTTGGCTTCTTCGCCCTCGAACTTCGCGTCGGCTTGGGTGATGGGGGTGTCTTGCTGCCACCCGCCCGATTTTCCCAGTACGAGGTAAGAGTAATCGGCCACAGACCCGATATCTTGATCTCCAGGGGCTCCGATAAGGATGTCACCGTAATCGTCTCCATTCACATCCCCCACGTCCGAAATGCTCCAACCCACTTCCTCGTTGTATTCCACCCCGATGTACGAGGCGTCGGCTTCGCTGAGGTTGGTCCGCATCTCCCACCCCGTCTCTTTTCCAAAAATCACGTAGGCTTGGCCCAGGGCGCCTGCCCATTTGGGGGCTCCGATCAATATGTCGGTGAGTCCGTCCTTGTTGTAATCTCCACCGCCGGAGACATACCAACCGGCGTCGCTTCCTCCCGTTTCGCCAAGAAAGGACGCGTCCGAATTCGCGAGCGGAGTGCGCATTTCCCAGCCGGTTTGTTTGCCTAGTATCAGATAAACCTGACCGCGCCCTTCATTCCACGGCGCCCCGATGATGAAATCGTCAAGTTCGTCCCCATTGACATCCCCGACCCCCGCCATGGCGAACCCGGCCACATTGCCCTGCGATTCCCCAACAAAGGAGGCGTCGGCTTCGGAAACCGGCGTGCGCAGTTCCCAACCCTCTTCCTTTCCGAGGATCAGATAACATTGCCCCGCGTTGGTCCCGGCGTCGTCATCATCCGGAGCGCCGAGCAGGATGTCATTGAGATTGTCGCCATTCACATCTCCCACCCCGGCGACATCAAAGCCCAATCGGTCGACCGGGCTCTCCCCGACAAATGACGCATCGGCAAAGGAAAGGGAGAGATTGGAGGGGAACCCATCTTCGCGCCCAAAGACAATGTACACTTGGCCAGATGTGTTTCCGTTAAAATCGTTCTCTTTCGCGCCAATCGCGATGTCATCGATGTCATCGCCGTTTACATCTCCGAGCGGAGTGATGCTCCAACTAGCCCAATCACCAGTGTTCTCACCCATAAGAACTGAGTTCGCTTCCGACAGCGAAGTATTTGGAGAGAAGGAATGGGAGGTTGTGGCGGTTAGGATAACCAAAACTGAGAGGATGCTTAGGATCTCTCTCTGCCGAAAGCCGTGTTGCATTTTGGGCCCCCTTTTTGGGTCGGAGGAATTTTTATAGATTTTGTAAAAACGCACTATGATAAGCCAAACCCAAATTCTTTTCTAGTTAAAATTGAGGTTTCATCGAATTTTTTTCAGATTCGAAAGTTATGTGGAATTCATTTACACGGATCCAAACCCTGATTGGATAAGTCTATTTCTCAAAGCACCTTATGATTGCCAGGAATGGATTGGATAGCGAATTCGATAAGGTTGAGGGTCTGGGGGTGTCGCGCTCAGGTTTTGCAAATCGCGTAAACTCCGCTACAAATGCTCCCCCATGCTCCTTCGTTGTCCTCTCGATCCGATCTTTGTCCTTGCAGGTATTCATGATCCTCACCTCAACCAGTTCGGCGGATTCATCGAGAATTTTATCCAGATCACCCTCGAATTCCTTATCCTGCTGCATCAATCTTACTCGGTCTGCCAACCCATAGCTCTTGGCCATCGTTTGAGCAATGTATGGTTTATAATCGGCGGGGAAAACGAAGATATAGATCTTTGAATCCGACTCGTCCTCCTGGACAGGTTTTAACCAGGTGGAGATATACTCCATTTCTCTTTTGTAGGGATTGAACTCGTTGACTTTTACGATGTTGTAGCATGAGATGAAGAAGATGATGCCCGCGCCTAGGATTACGGATAGCCATGACTTTTTACTGAGAAGAAAAGAGGCGCCGAGCCCAGCCAAAATCGAGATCGGGATCGCCATGGAGAGTGTCCGGGTAAGTGGCGGGTATTTGTACTGACTAATCCCACCCGTACAAACGGAGACCGCAAAGAGAATCCAAACGACCGTCAGGGTTCTTCGAACCCCCAAGCGGACCATGGTGCCCAGGGACAATAGAGCCATAAACGCTGTCATCGGATCAAAGACGTTTCCCCACATGAAATGATCGCGCGCTTTGAAGTGCAGAAACATATTGGCGGATTGGAGAGTCTTCCTCGTCTTGCTTTCGAGGGTTCCAGGGTCTTCCTTGGATTGCAGGTTCTTTTCAAAGAGGTGTTGAATCGCATCGGTTTGCACGAGGTTGGGAGTGGCGGCGAGAAGGAAACCACTAAGGAAGAGAGTGATTGGCAGAAATGAATTTATGCGGATAGTTCGACGTTGGGTCATATCCACAACGAAAGCCCCCAAGAGCAACCCGCCTATCATGACCAAGGAAATAGCGGTTCCAAGAATATAAAAAAGCAATCCCGCTCCACAAAAAAAAGCGGAGAAAAAATAGAGAAGACTGGAACCTCCCTTTCGAGCGGCCAAAAAGAAACATAGGCTATAGGAGATTGGGATTAAGGCGGCGTTACAGGGCTTGCCAATCCGAGCCCAGACTTGAATCTGTTCTGAAGAAAGAAAACAGGCGCATCCGACAAACGCCAGAACTCGGGGGGAAACTGAGAGAGGTTGAGCCAAATGTCGGATGGTGAGATACAATGGTGGAACGCAGGCCAAAGCGATAATAGTGGATGAAAAACGCCAACCGAAGTTTGGAGGTGAGAACAGCCGAATCCAAATCGCTTGGAAAACAGTCATTCCATTTGGGACATCGCCGTACACGCCGCTTGCTTCCAACCAATCAAAGTGATGGATTCCTTCCCTTGCCATTTTCTCGGCGGGCCAGAAGAAGGCATATTCGTCTCCGATAAATGAGAATTTCCAAGAATTAAGGCCAGCGCAATAAACGACTAATCCAGTGCCTGTGAGAGCCAGCAAGCCAAAAAACTCCAAGGAATTCACTCGAGGTGAAAGAAAAATCCCCCGTTTGTGATCGAGCCATCCCAGTAAGGAAGCAGCACCTACAATTGGAAACGACCAGATAACAATTAGCCAATTTGATTTGATACCGTTCGATTCGAACACAAAGAATAGGGAGAATACGAATAAGGCGAGGGCGGGAGGGAGCAGGAATTCCAATAGACTCCGACACTTTGGCTCTGCAATTGGGCGGGCGGCTGAAGCGCTATCGGTCTCTCTCGAAGTCCAGGCAGATAGAATAAGAAGAACAATCCCCAACAATGCCAACATCCAACCAAACAAAAGGGTAGGAGGTTGTTCTCTGAGTAGCGGCGATGTCTGCGGCAAAAACAACACATGCCCCCAAAACGAGCGTTTATCCACCGCTTCCGCGATTAAATGACCGCAGCGGATCACCAGAACCGCCGCCAAGGCGAGAAGGATTCCCGCTATCCTCGACCCAATCCTCAGATACGGTGCAAGTCGCTTTCTCTCCACAATCACCCCAAAAAATCTCATCCTCCAACTTGCATCCCCCGCCCCACAACCGTTATATTGACAGGGAATTGCGGATGAGACTGATTTAGATGCGAACTTTCTAGGTGTTCCAGGATGAATTGTCAATGAGAAATCGAAAATATTTTGCTTGGATGGGATTCTTTCTGCTTGTCGGAATGATTCTCACTCCGCAAACCCGGGCCGAGGAGGCCCACTATCCCCCCGCCGCTAATCGGACGGTTTCTTTTCAAAAGGATATCGAGCCGGTTCTCCGGCAGAATTGCGCCAAATGTCATGCTCGCGGGAAGGCCGAGGGCGGGTTTCGCATGGATGTCCGCGATTTGGTCCTGATCGGTTCCAACACCGGTCGAGTGGTCCAGACTGGCGACAGCCAAAACAGCTACCTGACCCACCTGATCAGTGGCCTAGATTCCTCGGTCCGAATGCCCCCCAGCGGCGAACTTCTCTCGGAGGAGCAGGTCGGATTGATCCGCGCCTGGATCGATCAGGGGCTCCCCTGGCCGGATGGGATCAACCTCGGCCGTTTCAAGGAGGCCGAACTCGAACCGCGCGAGGTCATTGTTCCCACCGCGAAGGCGATCCACTCCGACAACCCGGTCGACCGTCTCCTCGAAAGTTACTTCCAAAAGAACGAAATCGAGTTCCCCGAAAGGGTCGATGACCGTCTCTTTGCTCGCAGGGCTTATCTCGACACCATCGGCCTGCTCCCGCCCCCCGATCAACTCGAGGCTTTTCTCGAGGACGATTCCCCCGACAAACGGAACGCCCTGGTCGAGGACCTCCTCTCCCGGAATCAGGAATACGCCGAAAACTGGATCACCTTCTGGAACGATCTCCTGCGCAACGATTTCACCGGCACCGGTTATATCGATGGCGGCCGCAAGCAGATCACCGACTGGCTCTACCACTCTCTCGAAGCCAACAAACCCTACAACCAATTCGTCCATGAACTGGTCGATCCGGTCACCGGTTCGGAGGGTTTTATCAAGGGCATCGTTTGGCGCGGGGTGACCAACTCCAGCCAGACCCCGGCGATGCAGGCCGCGCAAAACATCGGTCAGGTTTTCATGGGCATCAATCTCAAGTGCGCCTCTTGCCATGACAGTTTCATCAGCAATTGGACCCTCAAGGATTCTTATGGGTTGGCCAGCGTCTTTTCCGACGATCCCCTCGAGATTCACCGTTGCGACAACCCGACCGGCGATCATGCGCCCATCAAGTTTCTTTACGAGGAACTCGGCACAGTCGACCCGAACCTCCCGCGCGACCGACGTGAGGAGCAACTCGCGAACATTCTCACCGATGAACAAAACGGTCGTTTCGCGCGAACCTTTGTCAATCGCCTCTGGGCGCGTTTGCTCGGCCATGGGTTGATCGAGCCGAATGATGAAATGGACCGCGACCCGTGGAGCAAAGACATCTTGGATTGGCTCGCCACCGATTTCATCGAGAATGACTTCGATGTCAAACACACGTTACGGGTGATCCTCACCTCGAAGGCTTACCAACTCCCCTCGAGTTCCTGGAATGGTCAGAACGACAAGAACTTTGTCTTCACCGGCCCGGTGGTCAAACGAATGACCGCCGAACAATTCCGAGACTCGCTCTGCGCCATCACCAACCATTGGCCGGGAGAACCGGGGACCGATCTCAAGATCGACAACATGGTCGATGGAGTCACCCAAACCCGCAGTTGGATGCTCAAACGCGACCCGTTCACCGTGGCGATGGGACGTCCAAATCGGGATCAGATCAACTCACAGCGTTCCCCTTACGCAACGACCCTGCAGGCCTTGGAACTGACCAATGGCTCCACCCTCTACGATCTCCTCGAACAGGGGGCGGGGAGGTTAATCTCCGACCATGGTCAATCCAAAGAGGAGTTGGTTCATTACCTCTTCTTCTATGGATTGGGCCGTGAGGCGACGGAGGCGGAAAAGGGAATGGTGCTTGAAATGATCGGCGATGAGATTTCCGCCGAAAATGTCGAGGATGTCCTCTGGAGCCTCGCCATGTTGCCCGAATTTCAACTCATCTATTAGAGACTGGACGAAAGGATCCAAACGATCGATGAACCGCCACACCGAATGGAATCGCCGTGATTTTCTCAAGACTGCTAGCGCCGCCACTTTGGCCGCCTTGGCCTCCAATGGACCCAAGGAGGCGTTCGGGAATTCTTATGAAAATCCCCCCGCCCTCGCCGACACCATGATTGTTCTTTGGATGGGCGGCGGCATGGCCCACACCGAGACGTTCGATCCCAAAAGGTACACCCCGTACGAGAAAGGCCTCGGCTCCGATCAGGTTCTCAGCACCTTTCCCGCCATCGACACCGTGGTCGACAACATCAAACTCTCGGAGGGTCTTGAAAAAATCGGGTCGGTGATGGATCGCGGAACCCTCATTCGTTCTTACAAAGCCGGCGATCTGGGATTCATCCTCCACTCCCGTCACCAATACCATTGGCACACCGGTTACGCTCCCCCGCTGACTGTCGCCGCGCCGCACATCGGCGCCTGGATGGCGAAAATCCTCGGGCCGAACAACCCCGATGTCCCCGCCTTTATCGATATCGGCCAACGTCTGGATGTCGGAGAGGGAGAGGAACTCAAGGCCTTTCACCAAGCCGGATTCCTTGGCAGCGAATACGGCCCCTTCATGATCCCTTACCCCGACGAGGCGATGCAGAGCGTGCAACCTCCCGAGGGGATGAGTGCGAGCCGTTTCCAGAATCGCGAAAAACTGTATCGGAAACTCATGGAGACCTCCCCCATCGGAGAGTTCGGCAGCAACTACCACAAAGAGTCGCTTGTCCGTTCGATGGACAAAGCGCATCGGTTGCTCAACTCGCCCGCCTCGAAGGCATTTGACCTCTCTCTGGAGCCAAAAGAGGTTTATGACAAATACAACACCGGACGATTTGGTCTCGGATGCCTCCTGGCTCGCCGCCTGACCGAGGTCGGCGCCCGGTTCATCGAGGTCACCACCGAGTATGTTCCTTTCGAGGGGTTCGATACTCACGAGAATGGGCATTCCCGCATGGTCGGAATGAAAGAGATGATCGATGGCCCCGTCTCTCAATTGGTTCTTGACCTTGAGGAGAGAGGCCTGCTTGACCGGACCCTCATTGTGTTGGCCAGCGAATTTTCCCGCGACATGTTGGTTGAGGGGAAACCCGACCTCATTGTGAAGGGCCAGGTGACCCAACCGGATGTGATCGAAGAGGAGAAATTCTACGGCATGCACCGTCATTTCACCGACGCGGGTTCGGTTCTTCTATTTGGTGGCGGTATAAAGAAGGGACATCTGCATGGGGTTACCGCCGATGAGCGCCCTTGCAAGACCCTCGAGGGTGAAATTCGAATCGAAAACCTCCACGCCACCCTTTATACCGCGATGGGGATTTCCCCGAAATACAAACTCGATGTGGAGCAACGCCCCTTCTATGTCACCAAGGACGGCAAAGGGGAAGCGGTGAAGGAGTTGTACGCCTGAGAGAGCAGAATTGATCGGTGCTCGCGCGGACTTGTAGTCCGTGCGAAAGATTTGTGGCGGAGTTCCACTCCGCCGAGCTGTGCGAAAAGCGTCTAAATCTACCGATCCTCCGCCCAAGCCAGCGCCGCCCTCACGGCGCGCTTCCAGCCTGCGTAGAGTTCCTCGCGCCGATTCGTTTCCATCTGGGGTTCGAACACCCGATCGATTTTCCAGAGTTTTTTGATTTCTTCGAAATCCTTCCAAAACCCGACCGCGAGTCCCGCCGCGAACGCCGCCCCGAGTGCTGTGGTTTCCTGCACCACCGGACGAATGACGGGGAACCCAAGTGTGTCCGCCAATACTTGACAAAGAAGATCGTTTTTGACCGCGCCTCCATCGACCTTGAGTGAGGGGGACTCCTCTGCGGAGGCGGGCATCGCCTCGATCAGATCGCGTGTTTGAAATGCCATCGACTCCAGGGTGGCTCGCACCAGGTGAGCCTTCGAACTTCCACGGGTCAGACCGACTGCCATCCCTCGTGCATGAGGGTTCCAATGTGGGGCGCCCAAACCCGCGAACGCGGGAACCAGATAGACCCCATCGCTACTCTCCACCGAAGCCGCGAGAGACTCGGTCTCATCGGCCGACTGGATCAAGCCGAGTTCATCTCTCAACCATTGCACCGCCGCCCCGGTGATAAAGATGGATCCCTCCAATGCGTATCGAGCGGACCCGCCCTCTCGCTGATAGGCGACCGTGGTAAGCATCCCGGTGTCCGACCGAATGAGATCTTCACCGGTGTTCAGGACAAGAAAGGAGCCAGTGCCATAAGTGTTCTTTCGTTCCCCCTCCTCGAAACCGGCTTGGCCGAACAAGGCCGCCTGCTGGTCGCCGAGGACTCCGCAGACCGGAATACCCACATTCGAACCCGGCGGAGACCAATCGCCGTAGACCTCGGAGGAGGCGCCAATCGTTGGAAGGATCTTTTTCGGGATTCGGAATATCTCCAGGAGTTCGTCGTCCCAATCCAGAGTCTCCAGATTCATCAATAGAGTTCGCGAGGCGTTGGTGACATCGGTCAGATGCTTCCCGGTCAGATTCCACAGCAACCAAGTGTCGATGGTGCCAAAGAGGATCTCGCCTTCTTCGGCTCTCTTTCGAAGACCGGAGTCGTTATCCAGAATCCAACTCGCCTTTGTGGCCGAAAAATAAGGGTCGATCGGAAGCCCGGTCTTGGACTGTACAGCCTCTTGCTTGCCCTCCTCCTTGAGTCGGTCGCAGAGGTCGGCGGTTCGACGATCCTGCCAGACAATCGCAGGGTGGACTGGAGCCCCGTTCTCGCGATCCCAAAGCAGAGCGGTTTCTCGTTGATTCGTGATCCCGATTCCCGCCAAATGCTCCGGTCCCACACCGGCCTTTTGAAGGCATTGTTGGATAGTTTCCAGCGTGTTGTTCCAAATCTCCACCGGATCGTGCTCGACCCAACCGGGTTTCGGATAAAATTGCTTGTGCTCCCGATACGCTGAGGCTGCTTCGAGGCCATCGTGATCAAAAAGAATAAACCGCGTTCCGGTCGTTCCCTGATCGATCGCGCCAATATACTTCTTGTCCTGATCCACCATCCGATCTCCTCCATCTCGGGATTTCCCACACACCCTCAAGCCCCATTCAGGCCCTTCGATCCCCGCTCGCTTTCGATTACAATTTCCAGGTTAATCGAAACCCATCGGGTCGTCGCCCCCTGTTTTGTTATTGATTTGGCGCGTTCAGTCAAAAGGAGCTCATCCATGTTTCTTCGATCTTTGGTCTGTTTTGTTTTATTCGGAGCTATTTCCGCCCAGGGGGCGGTCACATTCGAATCGCTCCTCTCGGAAATGACTCAATTGGAGTCTCTCGCTAAATTTCCCGATCCGCCCTACAAGACAGTCCAGTTTTCCTCCACCGATCGACGAAGCACGGCCCCCTACGCCCCCGAGTGGTATGCCAACAGCGATGGTTTCGGAAAAGAGCCGCAGCCGAACATTCTCCGAGTGCTCGATGAACCTGGGGAGGATCATATCGGCCGGTATGTCATCGCCGAGGCGACTTGTCCCGGGGCGATTGTTCGGACATGGACCGCCAAGATCAATGGCAAAGTCTTCTTGTATATCGATGACAACCCCGAACCGGTGATCGAGGGAGAGATGACCGATTTCCTCCTGGACACCTATGGAACGCTCGCGTTCGAGATGGGCATCCTGAAAGAAAAGCGATTGGAGAAAGGGTTCCATCAACGCAACGCGAGTTACTTCCCAATCCCCTTCTCGAAAAGCCTCCGGGTTGAATGGGAGGGAAACCTCAATGAGATCCATTTCTATGAGATCGAGATTCGGAAATACCCCCAAGGGACCGAGGTGCAACCCTTTTCGAAGGAGCTCCTCCTCACCAAGAATGTCGAGATCTCCGAGGCGATGGCGGTGCTGAGGCAGCCCTCCACCTACTGGAAACCCGCGCATCCCGGAGAGACTCATGAAATCGACACACAGGTTGAACCCGGCGCTGTGGAGATCCTGAAAGATCTCGAGGGTTCGCGAAGGGTTCAAACCCTGTCTCTCAAGATCGAGGCGGCGGACCCCTTCAAAGCGTACCGTCAGATCATCCTGAAAGGTTACTTCGATTACGCTCCCCAACCTCAGATCGAGGCCCCTCTCGGAGATTTCTTTGGAGCCGGTCCGGGGATCAACCCCTACGATTCCGTTCCTATGACAGTCCAACCGGATGGGACCATGACCTGCCGGTTTCCGATGCCTTTCGAAAAATTCGCTCGTTTCTCGGTTCTGAACCTCGGCGATCAACCGGTGCGGGTCACCGGGAAGGTTGTGGAGTCCGAGGCGGCTTGGGAGCCAGGTAAATCCCAACATTTCTTCGCCAAATGGCAAATCGACCATGGCATCATCGCCGGCGGCGAGACCGGCGTCTTCGATCTTCCGTTCCTCGATGCTCGAGGCAAGGGGGTCTTTGTCGGAACCGCCGCGATGATCCTCAACCCGACCTCGATCCCAACCAGCGGCGGCAATTGGTGGGGCGAGGGGGATGAAAAAATCTGGGTCGATGGCGAGGATTTCCCCTCTTTCTTCGGCACCGGTTCCGAGGATTATTTTAATTACGCCTGGAGCCAACCGGACATTTTTGAATACGGTTACGGTTCTCAGCCGTTGGTGACCGGGCCCGACAATCGTGGGTTCAATGTGAACCTTCGCTGGCACATTCTGGACCCCATCCCCTTCCAGGAGTCCTTCGATTTCTTCATGGAAGTTTTTCCGCACAACCGAACTCCGGGGATGTCTTATGCTCGAACCTCTTATTTTTATGGAACCCCCGAATTGCGCGATGCTTTCCGTCCGATCAACCCGCTGGATGTCACCCTGGGTCTGGAACTTCCCGAGATCTGGCTCCCCGAGGCCAAGGGTGCGGCGGAGAATGCCACCTTTTATCAAGTGGAGGATCTCCTCCAATGGTTCACCGGCGGTGTCGGCGAGGTCGAGGATCCGATGTGGGCTGGAGGAAAAGCGATTCGCTGGGTCCCCTCCAAGAAGGGCGAGAAATTGGATTTCCATATCGAGGTCAAAGAGCCCGGCAACTACCGAGTTGTCGCCACCCTGGGCCGCTCCTCTGAGTCGGGCCGAGTCAGCCTCTCGGTCAATAACTCAAAGCCCTTTCACCCGGTGGTCGATCTCCACCATGAGAACAACACCGATCTGAGGAATTTCTTCTTCACCCCACACGGACAACACGGAGTCGACCTGGAAAAAGGCGACGCCAAAATCACCCTCACCGCCGAGGGCGATCCGGGTCAGGAAATCTTGATCGATTTCTTCTGGTTGAAGCCGAATAAGTGAGGGTTCGCTGATCGCGCCTTAATGGTCACATGCGTTTTTTCAGTGCTCTTGCTTGATTGGCGCTCGCGCTTGATCGGTGCTCGCGCGGACTTGTAGTCCGTGCGTGAGATTCATAGCGGAGTTCCAATCCGACGGGGAGTGGAACTCCCCAACAAATCCAGGGTCCGGAGTACAACTCCGAACCAGCACCAAGGATAATGGATAGGAAACCTGGATCGTCATGCCATCTATCACCGAAGCCGTCTCCTTCAGTTCCCATGGCGTCCTCCCCGCCATTGTCCAGGACTATGACACCGGCGAGGTCATCGTCTTCGGCTACGTGAATCCCGAAGCTTTGGAGAGAACCGCGGAGACCGGATTGACCCATCTCTACAATCGCCAGGAGAAAGACCTGAAACCCTACGGCGAGGACTCGGGAAGAGTCCAGCATGTCAAATCGATCCACCTCAGCAAGGATTCGGACTCCATCCTGATCAAGGTCACTCAGTCCTTCCCCCCGGACCAACCCCGCCCGCGCTCCAAGTTCAATCTCAGATGGCTTCCCGAATCCTCATCCTGGATCGAAGAGAGCGATCGAGGCTTCACCCCCCGCGATGCGGAGTCCGAATAACCCGCAATCCCCATGTTCCCAGGAAACTTTCGAAGGATTATAATGCTTTTGAAGTCCGTCGAAACCACGGCGCGCCGACTGACCTGGAGGGAATCGTGGCATCCCTTTCTTTCTCGACAACTCGACTCGCGACCGTTTCGCTGATTCTGTGGATTTCCCTTGCTGGCTTTTCCGAACCGATTACCTGGACTCCCACCCCAATTCCCACTGTCACCCCGACCCCTGACCCAGAGTCACCCTTGCCCCGGGATTCCGTTCCAAATTCAGCGTTGATGCTCTCGATCGATCCTCCCGAAGCGGAGGATTTAATCCCAGGTTTTGCTCAAATCTTGGAAGCAACGGTCTATGCTGACACCGGTTGTGCCGGGATTGAAAAGGGAAGCATGGTAATCGAGGGGAATTTCGAGACTCTGGAAGTCCTCGGCGTTCGAAGCAAAACTTTTGGCAAAGTTAATGGGAGTCTGTTAAACGCGACGCAAGACAGTTTTTTTAGCCCCCATTTACTCAAGATCGATTTTTCGGATCCGCTAATACAAAATAGAAACCAACACTATCCGATTGCCACGATAGACTTGGACCCTGTCCAAAGCGGGAGTTCGATAGCGAGAGTCGTACCGGAATTGAGTCGATTCGAATCCAATTCGGGAGAGCAACTTCCTATTATATCCTCCGACTCATCTTTTTTCTCCGATGCAATCACAGAGGGTGGCACATTGCATCGAATAGTCTTCGATCCGCCAATTCTTCATGCAACAGCAGAAGAGAACGTTGCCATTTTTGACCTGAATCATCGAGCGATTTTTATCGACGAGGTTCCCACTGAGGCGACCGCGACCATCCTGTACGACCCAACCAACATGTTCCTCGAACAGTGGGAGATTGATGAAAGTTTTTGGGATCAAGACGCCACATTAGAGGAAAAGGTTCGGGGTGTTCTCGATTTGCATCTTGCTCGAGTCGAATCCAAACCTGATTATGGTAAAGACAACCTAGCGAGACTCGTTTTCCGACTGACCGGGTCCGGTTTTTCTCAGGTTGTTATCCCTCGACTTCGAGTGCGAGAAGTGATCGAAGACTTCGACCAGACATATGAACGCACTTATGACTATACAGCCATTTTTGGGAACCTCCAAACCGCCATCATCTCCTGCGCCGCATCTTACCCCTCCGCGACACCGCCTCCCCTCGGCCCGACCGAGACACCCACGGCCATTCAAATCTTCCCGAACTATGTCCCCGATGACCGCATCAACGCGGCGGATCTACTGGTCTTCCTGGAGCGGTGGTTGAGGGACAAGGAGAACCCGCCCGACCTCGATGGAGACCACGAGGCCGATATGAGGGATCTGTTGGTTGTTCAGAAATATTGGCAGTTTCAAACGGGGTTGGACGAATCCACTCAAATCGACTGACTCCACTTGTCAGGCGCATCGAATTGGCGCCATGATTCCTATGAGAAAGTCGAACATGACCACGATTACGCATCTCATCCTTTCAGGTTTCGAGACAGGTCCGATAGAGGCTTGTCGATGGCGACTCCTATCCCGCTTCCGGGTCGAGGAAGGGGAAAGAGGATTCGTTCCTTCCGTTGCCGAGTCGGATTGACCGACAACTCTCGACCATCACCCTCCCCTCCATTACTCTTCGTTCCTGAAAGGAAAGCCGCAATGTTGACACCCAGTCTTTCTGAATTCGTATCCAAATCTCATCAGGGGAACCTGATTCCAGTCTGCAAGGAAATCCTCGCCGATTTCGACACCCCTCTTTCCGCCTATTGCAAACTCAAGGAGGGGGACAACGCTTTCCTCCTCGAGAGCGTCGAGGGCGGGGAACGGCTCGGTCGGTACTCGATCATCGGGGCCAGACCCAAGGCGATTCTCACGAGCGATGGCGTTGAGGTGAAAATTGTCCAGGACGGGGAGGAGACAATCCACAAGATCGAGGAGGGTAGGGATCCGCTTCATTATGTCGAGGAGTTCATGGAACAATTCGAGGCGGTCCCCGAACCGAACCTTCCCCCCTTCTTTGGCGGCTTGGTCGGATATATCGGTTACGATTCCGTTCGCTTTTTCGAGAAACTCGATCTCCAAAACCGCGACGATTTCCAACTCCCGGACATCCTCTTCATGCTCGCCGACACGGTCCTTGTTTTCGACCGGGTCATGCACACCATCAATATCGTGGTCAATGCCCATGTCACCGACGATCCTCAAAGGACCTACGAGGAGGCGCTTTCGCGTATCACCGAGATTGAGAACCGTCTCTCCAGCCCCATGAAGATTCCCCAGTTGGGCGCCGGGGGAACCATCCCCCTGGAGGTCGAGGCCAACCAGACCCGAACCACCTATTGCGAGGGTGTCCGCAAGGCGAAGGATTACATCATCGCTGGCGACGCTTTCCAGATCGTCCTCTCCATGAACCGGAGAATGCAGGTTAAATCCAAACCGCTCGATCTCTACCGGGCTCTCCGTCGACTGAACCCCTCGCCCTATATGTTCCTGCTCGAAACCGAGGAGTGCTCCCTGATCGGCAGCTCTCCCGAGATTCTGGTGAAAATGGTCGATCGGGAGGTCCAATACCGTCCCATCGCCGGCACCCGTCCCCGTGGGAAGACCCATGAGGAGGATGTCTCCCTCGAACAGGAGCTGCTCGCCGATCCGAAGGAGCGGGCCGAGCACATCATGCTGGTCGACCTCGGCCGGAACGATGTCGGTCGAGTCTGTGACTACAAAACCGTCCGGGTCACCGACCTGATGACCATCGAACGCTATTCCCATGTCATGCACATCGTCTCGAACGTGGTCGGGAAACTCTCGGAGGATAAGGATGCTTTCGACCTCCTCCGGGCCACATTCCCGGCGGGGACCTTATCGGGCGCCCCAAAGATCCGGGCGATGGAGATCATCGAGGAACTTGAGCCGACTAAGCGCGGACCTTATGGAGGCGCGGTCGGGTACATCGGCTACAATGGCAACATCGACACCTGCATCGCCATCCGCACCATCGTCATGAAGGGGCAGACCGCCTCGATCCAAGCCGGCGCCGGCATCGTCTTCGACAGCATCCCGGACAACGAATACCAGGAATGCCTCAACAAGAGCAAGGGAATGCTCCGCGCCATCGAGATCGCGGAGACCGGAGTGTTTTAGAGGCTGGCAAATTGCGTTTGCCCGGGCTGAAGGGTTTGCTACTTCGAGATCGAGACCGCCACTCGGAATCCCGTGAACCCGTTTCGATTCTCGGAGGGTAGGTGATACCTGGCCTCCTCGGATCGGAATGATGCCTTACACGTTTAGTGTAATAATATTATTCTAAACTATAAGTTATATGTGTGTATAATATATTCTAGCGATTTTAATCCCCCCGCCTTGCGCCCCAACCGTCAATCCGATACAAAAGAAACATGACTAAAATTGAAAACGTTGAACTCGAATTTCTCACTCTTCCCGATTATGAGGCGCTGAAGGAGGCGATGATCGAGGCTTATCCCTCCATGCCTGAGGCGTATTGGAAAGAGATGCATATCCAGGCCCTCATCGACAAGTTTCCCGAGGGGCAGGTGAAGATCGTGGTCAATGGCGAACTGGCCGGGTGCGCGCTGGCCATCATTGTCGATTACGATCGGTTCGAGGCGAGGCACACCTACAAGGAAGTCACCGCCGGGTACACCTTCAACACTCACAAGGACAGCGGCGATGTCCTCTATGGCATCGATGTCTTCATCAAACCGGAGTTTCGCGGATTGCGCCTGGGTCGGCGGCTCTACGACTACCGCAAGGAACTGTGCGAGAAACTCAATCTACGCGGCATCCTCTTCGGCGGCCGCATTCCCAATTACCACAAATACGCCGAGGAGATGTCACCCAAGGAGTACATCGAGAAGGTTCGTTTCAAAGAGATCCACGATCCGGTTCTCAATTTCCAACTCTCGAATGACTTCCGCCCGATCCGCATCCTTGGGGGTTACCTCGAGGGGGATCAAGCCTCCAGCGAATACGCCGTCCTCTTGCAGTGGGACAACATCTACTACGAGAAACCTCAAACGGTCGCCGCCACGGTCAAGAAAGTTGTCCGTCTCGGAGTCGTGCAGTGGCAGATGCGTCACTACGCCTCCATCGACGAACTGATGCAGCAGGCGGAATATTTTATCGATGCGGTCTCCGGTTACCGCAGCGACTTCGCTCTCTTTCCCGAATATTTCAACGCGCCACTCATGGCCGACTACAACCACCTGCCCGAACCCGAGGCGATTCGCGAACTCGCCAAGTTCACTCCGAAGGTCCGTGAAAAGTTTTCGGAGCTCTCCATCTCGTACAACATCAACATCATCACCGGCAGCCTCCCCGAGGTTGTGGATGGGGCTCTCTACAACGTCGGCTATCTCTGCAAGCGGGATGGCTCCTTCGAGCGCTATGAGAAACTCCATGTCACCCCCGACGAGGCCAAGGTTTGGGGGCTTCAGGGCGGGAGCCAGATCAAGACCTTCGACACGGATTGTGGAAAGGTCGGCGTGCTGATCTGCTACGATGTCGAGTTCCCCGAGCTCTCTCGCATGCTCGCGATGGAGGGGATGGACATCCTCTTCGTCCCATTTGTGACCGACACTCAAAACGGTTACTCGCGGGTCCGTCACTGCGCCCAGGCGCGGGCAATCGAGAACGAGTGCTATGTCGCCATCTCCGGATGTGTCGGCAACCTGCCGAAGGTTCACAACATGGACATCCAATTCGCCCAGTCGATGGTCTTCACCCCTTGCGACTTCTCATTCCCCACCACCGGCATCAAAGCCGAGGCCACCCCCAACACCGAGATGATCCTCGTCGTCGATGTCGACATCGACCTCCTACGCGAACTCAACGCCTTCGGCAGCGTGAGAAACTTGAAGGACCGTCGTGGGGATATTTATGAGATCCGCCGGGTGGGATCAGATTAGAATCTGAGAGTCGACTTTCTGGAATCGCGAGAATCCCCTGTCGAAGGTCACCAGTTTCATTTCCAGGGACTGAGCCAATGAGGCGAGATAAGCATCCGTTTCGGCGCACTCTCCAGTGGGGATGGATCGGGTCAGATCTCTCCACAGCGGTTCGAATGATTTGGGTTCGCTTACAAAGAGAAATCGATCGTCCTGCTGAAGCGTGTCCCAACCCAGCCAGAACTCCGAGGGTGACAAAACATCTTCACCCATCATCGCCGGTTTGGTCAGCAATCGAAGCGCACCCATCTGAACCACTCGACAAATCGCCACCGAACGTCGCCCCATCTGGTCGAGCCAACCGAGCGCCTTTTCGGAATGTTTATGGCGTGCGTGAAGGATCGCCACCAAAACGTTCGTGTCAATCAGCGAATCCATGTCGCCGGACATCCTCTTCATCCTCTAGCCGAGCCAGATCCTCGCGAGTCACCTCCATCGTCCCGGGCGATTTTGAGGTAAAGATAGGGAATTGAACTTTTTTTCTTGGAGATTTGGGAGGCTTCTCTAAACCGAGTTCCCGAGAGAGCGCCCGACTGACGAGTTCTCGGAGGGTGGTTCCACGCTCGACAGCGGCAATTTTTGCTTTCTTCAGGATGTCGTCCGGTAAATCGATGGTCGTTCGCATAAATACAGTTTACTGCTTTTATGCGACACAGTCCACAATCGACGCCTCCGGGTTTGAGACCCATCCTACCGCTGAACTTGTACGAATACTCTTGGGATCGAAGAAGACGTACTACAAAACCTCGCGCGGTTTGCTGCCTCTGGGGGGGCCGATGAGGCCGCGTTCGTGCATGGCGTCGAGGATTTTCGCGGCGCGGCCGTAACCGATACTCAGACGGCGTTGCAGTAGCGAGGTCGAGGCTTGTCCCGCCTCCATCACGATGTCCACCGCCTTGTAATACTTGTCGTCGAGTTGGTCGTCCGGGATCGATTGACCGTCATCGTCGTAACCCGATTCCGGATCGAAATTAATATCCAAATAATCCGGCGGCGCCTGCTCTTTGATCATATCGACAAGGCGTTCCACCTCGGCGGTGGAAATGAAACAGCCCTGAAGTCGAGTCGGTTTCGATGCTCCTCCCGGATTGAATAGCATATCGCCTCGGCCCAATAGCGCCTCGGCGCCGTTCCAATCGAGGATCACTCGCGAGTCGTTGCCCTGCGCCACACGGAAAGCGATGCGCGCTGGGAAGTTGGCCTTGATCACGCCGGTCAGGATGTTGACCGAGGGACGCTGAGTGGCGAGCACCAGGTGCATCCCGACCGCGCGCGCCTTCTGAGCGAGACGGGCGATGTTGGTCTCGACCTCCGCCTTAGCCACCATCATCAGGTCGGCCAACTCGTCGATGATGATCACCACATACGGCAGGAACCCGGGCAGGGTGATCTCCTCGTAATCTCCCTCTTCGAGCGATCGCTCCGACCATTTCTTCATCTTCGTGTTGTATTCCTTCAGATCGCGGACACCCGCTTTTTCGAGGAACATGTACCGCTTCTCCATCTCATCGACCGCCCAGGAAAGCGCCGCCGAGGCGCAATGAGGATCGGTCACCACGGGTGAAAGGAGATGAGGAATGTCTTGGTAGAGCGAGAGCTCGACCCGTTTCGGATCGACCATCAGAAACCGGACTTCCTTCGGAGTCGAGTTGAACAGGATCGAACAGATGAGACTGTTGACTCCGACCGATTTACCGGTTCCGGTGGCCCCGGCGATCAGCAGGTGGGGCATCTTCGACAGGTCGGCCGCGAAAGGCTCGCCGGAGATAGTTTTACCGAGGGCGAACGCGAGTCGTGAATCGAGCGAGCGGTAGGCCTCGGAACAGATGACCTCGCTCAGGTATACGTCCTGACGGTGCTTGTTGGGGATCTCGATGCCCACGACATTTTTTCCGGGGACCGGCGCGATGATACGCACCGCGTGGGCTTCCAACGCCAAAGCGAGATCGTCCTGGAGAGTTGTGATCCCGCGCACTTTGACCCCGGGCGCCGGACGGAGATCGTAACGGGTCACCACCGGACCGCAGTGGGCCGCGACCACCTCAACCTTAATGTTGAACTCGGCCAGCGTTCTTTCGAGGATTCGTTTGTTGTTGGCGAGTTCCTCTTTGCTGGGCCCCTTGTAGTTCTGAATCGGCGGTTCGAGGAGATCCATGCCGGGGAGTTCGTAATGCTGATCGTCCCCGCTGAAGGTGGTCGTCGTGGTTTTGCGGCGGCTATCCTTTCTCGGATCCTCAATCGAGGAGTGCGCGTAGTCGTCCGGAGTGTAAACCTTGAGACCCCCTGCGGATGGGGTCACTTCCTCGTCCTCTTCATCCTCGTAGTCGGTTAGATCGAGATCCTCCTCCTCGTCCTCATCGAACTCTTCTTCTTCGTATTCGTCTTCCACCTCGATCACTGGAAAGCCGTCATCGCGATCATCGAGACCGAGCGCGGGGATTCCAGCGATGGGATAAAGTTCCTCCTCATCCCAATCCTCTTCCTCCACGACCTCTTCCTCCTCGGCGACCGCTTCATCGACCACCTCTCGGAACTGGGCCTCCCACGGGAGGTTTCTCCACCAGTCTTTGATTGCTCGATACCGGCCAACAAAAAAGGTGTACAGATCGGAGATCAAAAAATTGGTCGTCAGGAGCAGGGTTAACACGCCGGTGGTGGTGAGGACCAGATACGCCCCCACCTTTCCAAAGATCAACATGACCCGGGCGAGCCAGGACCCCATCAGCCCCCCGGCAATCCAGCTTGCCTTGGCGCTGCCATGAAGGGTGATCGACACCAGTGCGCAACAGCAAGCCAGAAGGATGAGGCAGCCCATGAAACGAAGCGCGGGCAGGAAGGGGGTCAGACGATTCCGGTTGTCATCCCTTTGGAACAGAATTCCCCAGGCGCACAGGACAAGCATGGGGGGGATGAGATAAGCGCAAAGTCCTGTCAGGAAGAAAAGGGTCCAGGCGATCAGGTTTCCGGGAGTGCCGATCAGGTTGCTGGTGGTGTCGGTGATCAGGGTCCGCCAGGAATCGGAGTCGCCGATGGGGTAGGAGATGAGGGCGAGAAAGACGGTCAGAGAGGCGGCGGTGAACAAGACACCGAGCACCTCGCGGCGTCGTTGTTCCTCGAGAGAACCCCAAAACTGTTCGATCGGAAAGGGTTCACGCGCCGGTTGTTTTCTTTTCGCAAGTTTTCGACTCATCGTCCCCTGTGACCCACGCAAAAAAGACCCATAGCGAGTTCTCCCATCCTGGAGAACCGAGCAAAACGCCATGAGCGCCTTATCTTAATTTTCGGCCCGAGATGAAGTGACCTAAGCTGAAAAATTTCAGGGAGTAAGGGGGGATGGTTTGACGGTGGGGAAGAGGCAGAAAATGCCCTTTATTTGGCGATCTGTCGGGGAATCTCCTGTTCCGAGTTTAGCCCCTCTGTGGATAAGAACTCATCTGGACTGACTTCCTTAATGTTCCTCCGCCTGCTCCGAATAGTGGATCCGGAAATTCGTGGTCAGTTTGTAATAGGCCTTCTCATTGGGGAGGATTTCCAGGTCGATGAAATACCGGACGGGTTCACTGATATACGGGGACATCCCCAGCGGTTCGCCGGTCGGGTAAAAATGGCGCATCTTCGAAGGATCGATCAGCGCCTTGTCCAGCCGAGAAAACGGAGTGACCCCGCCTTGCCCATCGAGCAGGTAGAGATCATTCCCTCCCCGAGTCAGTTCCATGTCGGTGATCGCCGGCCAACCGATCTCATAAATCACCTGAATCGAGGAATGATACCCCGGCCAAGAGGTCACCTTGCCGAAATGGTTGACCACAAAGGTGAACTCCCCGTTGTAATTCGCCTCGGCGTCACAACGAACCAGTGCGGCCTTCTCGGTGACATTGAAATCGGTCCCCGTTCCATCCGCCACCAAATTACCGGTGGTGTCGAGAACAATCATCCTCTGGTTCCAATAGTCCAGAGTCAGGTCCACCGCGCGTTGACCATGCCCCAACTGGGTGTCGCAAAAGTCGCGATAAAAATTCCCGATGAATTTCGGTTCACGATCCGGCGAGGAATCCTGGTAGTCAGTCTCCCGAGGTTTCGATGGGTTCGGGTTGAGCCAACTGCTGACCGGGACTTCGTAGAGATCTCCATTATCCTGAAGGATGACCGCCGCTTTCCGCCAGGGGATGATCTCGAAATCGACCGCACGATACTCCGGAATATTCGGCAGCCCATTGAAGGACCAATCGTTGTAATAGCCCCCCTCCTGAAAAAAGAGTCTCCCCCAACAATCCATCACCAGAAAGCGGGTTGTGGGTGTGGCGGCCATGATCTCGAAATCGACCGCCAGCGGCATGATTGAATTCAGATCGGCCCACTCCTCCGACATCTTCTGGATCGTCGGAGCATCGAAAACCGAGAAGGCCGCGGCCCGACGGTGCGGGGCGATTTCGAGGACCTCCTCCGCTTTCTCGAAGGCAGTCTTCCAGTCCTTTCGATCCCGAGCCTCGATCGCTTCCGATAGCCGAAGGTCATCCAGGCTGCCCTCAACCATCGCCCGAGCCTCCTTCAGCGTGAGCCAGTCGGGTTGATGGTAATGAACCACCCATGCCAAGACGATGGAGAACGCCGGGGAAGCGGCAGTCCACAGAATCTTTTTGCGAAGGTCGTCGCTCCTAAGGTGGGATAGAAGGAACAAAGCGAACGCCAGCAGCGGCCAAGCGAAAAAGGAAAACAGATCCCAGTCGGTCGGAAAACCGAGCCATGGATTCCAGATCAGAAGGAAAGTTCCGCACGCCAACAACTGAATCCCAAAGAAGACCCGCATCCGAACATCGACCTGTTTCCGATCGGTCTCCCGGTTGAGAAACATTCCAGCAAGGATGGTCAGTGAGAAGAGACCGCAAAGCAGGATTTCATTGATTAAGTCCGCAATGTGGTTGGCCGACAGCCAGGGATAAGTCCAGGATCCCGGCGGGTTGTTCGGGTTATCCTCCCGCATCAGGGGGAGCAAGGTCGCAAAAAGGTTTGAGGTGGCCTCCACACTCGCGTCGAACTCGATGCTGCTCTTGATCCACCAGAGTGTGAAACCGACCGAAGCGAACAGGAGTGCCAAAAAGGCGAGACAATCCACCCACCGGCGCGATCCCTTTTGGGTCGCGAGAATCAACCAGATGGCGGCCGGGACCAAGGCGAACCCCACCAGATGGCTGCAGCAAGCGAAAATCAAACCAACCAGCGCGATCCACAGTCCGCTGCCTGTCTTCCAATGAAGAAGTGCGAATACCTCAAAGATCAGGATGCCCGCCGCGAGCTGGGTGTACCATTCGATGTACCCGAAAAAGAGGTGAATCGGTCCGATCAGAAAAACCAACACCAACCAGGGACGAAACTCCTCCACGCCTCTCGTCCTCAATATTCCCCAGGCGCACAAAGCGAGGGTGAACACGCCGATCAAGCAAGATTGAATTTGAAAACTCGTTTGGGGATGAACTCCCCACCCATAAAAAAGAATCCTCGCGAACTCGGTGTGCAGGATCGATTCCAAAGGCTCCCGGACCGAGGCGAAAGTGTTCAGCGAAAGAAAGTGGTCGAGGATTAGTTTCGCGTCACCCAATTCCAGAGTCCGGACTCGGAGAGCCCAGAAAGCGACCCCCGCGAGAGCAATCGACAGGGTCGCCGCGAGGAGGGCAGGGAACCCCCTCCAAACCCGCATCGAGGAAGCCTTACTGATCGGGACAAAAAGCAGGATCAACGGAAAGGCAATCCGAAAACCGAGGGGAAAGAAACGCGCCGAGTTCAGCGACCATAGCCAGGTTTCGCCGAAGTCCGCCGGAATCCAGGGCAGCGCCCACCATTGGAACAGGATGATCGCGAATCCGAATCCCGCGAGGGCGCGCAGCCGAGGAGGGAGGTCTCGCCAATAGAAAATCATTCCCGATTCTCGACCCGTTTCAAAATGACGATTGGAGTTTCGGTCTCCTCTCCCACGGGTTTCGGGTAGAACTGGCGATAGATGCCCTGGGCCTGCAACCAATCCAGCCACTCCAGCGCGCGGTCACGGTTATAAAACCAAAGGTTGTGCCACTTGTTTCCATCGGGAGTCTCCGGGTTGTAGACCAGGTAATCCGGCCACCCCACATCCGGTTCGAGAAGATCGAAGTTGGGGGCCGAGGAATCCACAATCTCTCCGATCGCGAGCGGCTCCCCGGGCGGGAGCTCGTACAATTTGTCCTGGTGCGTGAGGTGAGGAACATAGTAGGACAAGGCCGACACCGAACTCCCCGGCGGGATCTCCTCGAGCAGAACCCGAGAAGTGTCCGGGGTGTCGCTTGGTAGCGGAGTCGCGAAATAAATCGACATCAGGTAGATCGAATAGGGGAGATGCGCTTTCTTCAGAGCCCAGATCACCGAGGATGCCAGGAGTGTAAATCCAACCGGGACGAATCGGTCACGGAGAGGGCGAATCCTTCCAAGCAACCCCAACCCTGCCACCATCGCGAGCGCGGTCAGGCTAGCCGGACCGATTCCATAGTGGCCGCCCCATTCATGGATAAAGGCCTCGCTCGAGAGACTGTTCTCCAACACCGGGAAGAGGATGAGCCACCCCGCCGGGTTGACTAGGGGGAGGTACAGCGGTCCCCTCCAGAAGAGTTTGAAGACCCCCCGACGGGTGTCGTCGAACAGGAGCGAGAGGACGGTCCCCGGTTGGGTGATCACACCTTTGAAAATATCCCACATCCCAGCGTCGGTGGGGCCCGCGTCAGGCAAAAAGTCCTTGTATCGGTGGGCGAATCCATACCCGAGGTCCGTGTCGGTTCGAAGCATCGGTTGAAAGACCAGGAAGATCAGAAGTCCCGCGATCACCGAAATGCCCGAGACCATCAACCCGGTCCTCCGAAACGCCTTGTGAGTGGCGAAGAAGAGGCCGAGGAACAGCGCGTAGATGCACATGTTCTCCTGAACGCACAACAGCAAGGCAAGGACAATCCAAAGTCGACGGCTCCTGCCCCGGACCACCTCGGCGGCGAGCCAGAAGAGGAGAAAGGGGGTGAAACAGATCGCGTGGAAATCGCCATACACTCCATTCGAGAGGCCGGGGAGATACAGGTACATGCACGCGGCCGCGAACCCGACCCAGTTGGATTTGAGATAAGTCCTCGCGAAAAAGTAAAGCGGGATCGCCGCGAAGGCCACCAGCCCGGATTGGAACAACAACAGCGTTTCGGGGTGCGGGCAGAAAAAGGAAAACGGGGCGATCAGAAACAGGATCGGAGAGAAATGGTGCCCCAGAAAACTTCCTCCCGAGATCAGGAGCGAGGAGGTCAGACCATGGCCTGTGACAAAACGGTTCATCACATGGGTCATCAGTCCGAGGTCATAGGCCTGGCTGTAAAAATGATTGTGACGCATCCAGCAGACGTTGTACCAATCCCAAAACCGCATTAAACACAGGATCGAAAGAATCAGCAGCGGAACGCGCGGGTCGACCTCGGATTGAAGGGGGTTTTTTCGTTCGACCGGGAGCGCCTCGGTTTGAGTCCGGCTCATCGCGGATCCTACCAGAAAGAACACCACGCCCAGCGGGAGGAAGGCGATCCACTGACGAATCAGGAATTCGTTGTGGTACTCGAGCCAAGCCAGGATCAGATAGACCAACAGCGCCAAGATGCGATATCCGATCCGCCTCATCGCCACCGGGAAGAGCAGGCAGTTCTGCCAGGCGGCGTTCATCGATAAGGCGACCCACAAGAACAGGGAGAGGAGAGAACCGACCACGATGCCCGGAAAATGGGTGGTGAAATTCATCCAAAAGGAATGGAACCAGTATTCCTTGAAACCCTCTCCAAACGGGATCAGCGCGGCAAACGCATTGATCCACCGCTCTCCGATGATGAAAGTGACCGAACCGTTGTCGGGAGTCCGGACCCATTCGGCGATAAAGATTCCGACCGCCATTCCCGAAAGCGCCACGCCGAATGCGAAACACGCCCACCCCAAGAATGAAAAGGCGCGGCTCAGGAAACCCGTTCTGGAAGGTTCATCAAAACGATTCATCGGTCGGTCGATTCGGTCAGTATCCACATTGAATGGGTCGGCCAAAGAGGAAACGATCCCCGCCCCTCCCCTCAGCGGGGTAATCTTAGCCGGAGAGTGAGCGGATTCAATCCAAGCAACCGGGTTGGCTTTTGGCCGCAAGTCCCGCGTCCGACCACCCCAATGGAGTAGGGGATTTATCCCCCTTTCGAGTTAAAAACCTCGACTCCCGCATATCCCCTTCGGCCATTCGCGCAGGCTTAAGAAACGAGACGTCCCGAAGGAACTTTGCACCGTCGTCCCAGGTTCCAACCCAGAACTAATCTCCCCCTAAACTCCTACTTGTGTTAAACTTCCAGAACCATTCCCGCCCCTTTGGAGGCGCGAGCCATGCCCCGTTTTCTGTTTCTCCTCATCGCGGTTCTTCTTTTCTCCGTCGAGACTCTTCCTGCCAAAACTCTCCATGTCGCCCAATCGGGAAATGGCGGCGATGGCCTCACCTGGGAGACCGCCTTCCCCACAGTCACCGAAGCCATCTCCAACGCCACCCACGACGACCACATCTGGGTCAAAGAGGGCCTTTATATCGAAAACGTGGTGCTCATCCCTGGAGTTTTTCTTTATGGTGGATTTGTGGGAACGGAATCTACAGACGAGTTTGACCTGCGAGATTGGAAAGAGCAGACAACAATCCTATCGGGACCATCATCGTCCGATATATCCCCTGAACCAATTGTGACCGGAGCCGATGGGACCCTTATCGACGGCTTTTCATTGCGCTTTGGATCAAGAGGCGTCTTGTGTCGGGATGCCAGTATGGAGGTAAAGAATTGCTATATCCATCACAACAGTGCGGGAGAGGGAACTGGAATTCGTTGCGACAGAGGAAGGATGATCGTGGAGGATTCTGTTTTTCACCGGAACCAAGGCTGGATTGGAGTGGGTGCGTTTTTCACGCAGGGTAGCCATGGCATTCTCAGAAACTGCCTTTTTTATGTTCATTGGACGGGACTTCCCATCAACCCAGGTGGGGGAGGAGTGATTGAGACCTTCGGTATTGATAACAAAGTTGAGGTCGAGCACTGTACACTGGGATATAATCAATTAGGGGAAGACTATGAGGGTATTGTTGTCAAGGGAGGACAAGTGTCGGTTCGTAACTCAATTATTATGGGAAGGAATCGATTATTTAATCCTGATCTTAGTTCTTTGGTGGTGGAGTATAGCAGAATCGAAGATGTGTCAGGCGAAGGAAATGTACAAAGTGATCCGGTGTTCATCCCTGGAACTGCAACCCCGTACCGATTGCAGGCATCTTCTCCCTGCATCGACGCCGCCATGGGATCAACTCTGACGCTGGATTTAGACGGCAACCCACGCCCGGTCGATGTCCTCGGCGCGGGGCATGATGGCCCCGGCGCCTTCGATATGGGTTGCTACGAATTCCAACTCAAGAAGGCCGATTTCAATCGGAACGGCACGGTCGATGGGGAGGACCTGCTGTTCTTTCAGGAGGAGTGGATGCGGGAAGGAAGCCGGTGAGATTCGCGGGATTCCAACTCCTGCCAAATGCAGTACGTGGAGGAAGTTTTCCGCGGGCCACCATTGTCTATCGAATGAATATGGCTGGGGATTGGGTTAGGCTTCTGGCGGCTTTCAGGAGGAGTCTCCCGGAGTCGGTGTAGAGGCGCGAGGAGAGGTCGAACTTCCATTGGGACGGGATTTCGATATTGCCGGAGTCGCTGGGCCATGGGTATTCGACATTGTCGAGGCTGCGGCGATTGTCGTCGACTTGAGGGTGAAGGAGATCGATATCGCGACAGATTTCTTGGATCGCCGTGATGTCCGGACGCTTTTCGAAACCGATACGCCGCCAATGTTCCCGGACCATTCTCGGGAGAACCTTCCCGACCACCGCGTGTCTTCCCCGGAGCTCCTCGCTTCCGACACCCGGCAACCACAAATAGGCCTTGCACAGCTTCTCCAACCACATTTGAAGGTAGTGAAGCCTGTGGCAAGTGGGCAGGTTAGATCTCGCAATAAAGTCGAAAGCCTCGAGGTCGGACTTTGCCTGCTCCGCGAACGCTTGGGGCCAAGTCGGCATTAGGAGGCCGGATAAATGGTCTCAGTGAGGCGCCACCCATGAGGTAGAGAAAGCTTTTTCCGATTCGATCTGATGGAACTCCTCCTCAGTCACTTCGACAACTATAGATGGAAAAGGGACAGTTGGCGAATCGGCCCCGAAAACGATGGGGACGATGCCGGAAGGGGACGTGTTTGGATTGACTTCGAGGAGTTTGACCGGTTCATTCGGGTCATCTTCCTCGGGTGAGGCAATACGGACAACTCTCACGATGGACGGGTCGATGTCACGGTGTGCCGTCGCGAGAAGGCTCGCGATTTCGTCCTTTCCGGGCATGACTGGCATGATTCATCTCCTTTACTTTAGCCTAACACCAAAAGAGACGTGGCGGGAGACAGGTCTCCGTCCTCAAACCCCATTGCGTTCACGACGATGACCTTGGACTGAGGCGGTCACCGGCTCAACTCCGCGATCCTCTCCCGATGGCGCCGGTACGCCGCGTATTCCTCATCAACCATTTCTGGGGTGATCCATTCCAGACCCTCTTTGGAGAAATCCCCCGTGCCATTGGGAAGAATCGCGAAACGTCCGAGCTCCTCGAGTGCGCCTTCGATCGCTTTCTCGCCCTCGGGGTTTGGGTTCTCCGCCAACTTCTTCTTAAGGAGAGAGAGCGCGCGGAGATCCTCGACCCCATCTCGGACCGACTCCCAGCGACGACTCGTGACCACCCCATCGCCTGGATAGACGAGGAGGTAATCGTGCAGCGCGTTTTCCGGATAGAACCAGGGATTGTCACGGTGGGTGCAGTAACTCCAGAAACCGAATCCCGTGCAACCTCGCAGAGCCGAGAGCCACGCCAGACCTCGATAGTAATGCAATGGCGGACGGTGCTTGGCGTGGTGCAGGCACTCGTAGGTCCAGAGACGGTCCCCCTCCCGTTTCATCACCTCCATCCGTGGGTCGTCATCTTTCAACAAGAATCCCGATCGATTGGGGCACCAGATATCCACATACGGCGCCATCGCTTCGATATCCTCGAGGTCGGCGCGTTCGACCGGGTCGGTGTAGATTCGAACTCTCGGATCGGCCGCTCGACAATCCTTGGCGTAATCGATGAACCGCTCGACCAGCCCGGGGCTCAAACCGGGTTCATCGACTGGGTAGTAAGCGAAACGATCGTAACCGATCCCCTTGGACGCAAGGAAATCGACCCAACTCTTCACATACGTCTTGTTGGCTTTTTGGCGAGCCTCCTCGCTGAATCCCTTCTCTGCGGGTTGCACAAAATCGGCCTTGAGAAACAGAAGGATGTCGAGCCCCGGACGCGTATCGATGAACTCGCCGAGCATCGACCAGTCCAAAGGTTCGACCAGCTCCCCCGAGGCATCGTACACCCCAGTCGGAAGATCGTGGCTGGTCACCACCAGCACATTGTTGCCATGCGAAATGCGATCCCGCCAAGTCTCCTCGGGAAAGTCTTTGAGCAGCGAACTGTACAAGTACCCCCAGGTGCAGAGGTGCGGCGCGGTCCCATCCAGGATGTCCAAATCGTGCACCCGAACCTGCGCCGGAAAGGCGGCGGGTTCGACCAATGGCAACAGAGGAGAGAACCGAATTTCATACTCAAAAGTTCCCGACCTCTCAGGGCCCGCGGCAAAGTTCAAAAACACCTGACGGGTCTCCCCAGGCGACAACCGGACCAGATTCCCCTTATTGAGTTCGACCAGCGCGTCATCGGAAAAATCCTCCACCTCGGTTGGAACCGAAACGACCTCGAAGACTGTGACCTCGGGCGCTTTGCCGCCCTCTCCCTTCGATTCCACGCCCACCTGAATGGTCAGGGTCTCTTCGCTCAGGTTCATCAGATTGATTGCCGCCGACTCGGTCTCGTTCCGGTACATCTCTAGCGAGATCCGCTCGCTCTTGAGGAATGGGTCGGTCTCTTCCCGCAATTCCCGGATCTGCCACCATGGGTTGCTCTCCCAGACCAAGAAGGGCGCTGGTCCTTTTTCCTCCAGTCTATTCATCACCGCCTCGGCCTGTCCCCGTGCCCGCTCCATCGTCGCCACCCCACGGTCGATCGCCCTCGCCGTGGTCAACAACGGAACCATCTCGGAGGTCGCTCGATTCTCGAGGAGGTCCCGCGCCCTCTTGCCCACCTCCAACAGGTCCAATTCCATCGCGCCGATTTCGGGCAGGGAGGCCCCCTTCTCGGCCAGGGCTTTTCTCTGGACTTCCAGTTCATCGACACCCTGTTCGAGGCCAGGGAGGAGTCTCTCCAGTCGAGCAATCGCAGTCTCGCGGTCTTTTTCAATCGCGGTTTGAGAAACCATCGAGTCAGGTTGGTTGAGGAGGCTCCCGGTCTGCTGAGCATCGAATCGATACATCCCCCATTCCACCTTCGCGGGCGCCGTGGACTCCTCCTTTCGCCAGGTGACACATTGGACATTGCCATCCGCTCCGGGAATCGCCGCCGACAAACGTCCATGGTTTTCGATCAGGGTTGCTCCCCCGTTTGTGGAGAAGCCCGCGGTTTCCTCGATCGTTTCTCCCTCGCTGTTGAAGAGGTAAAACTTGGAAAAGTATCCGGTGACCAGCAAGTCTCGCTCGCCATCCCCATCGAAATCCGCGATCGAGGGAGGTCTCCGCGCCCGGCTGGGGAGAGTCGCCCGCCAGAGTTCACGGCCATGAGCGTTCGCACAGACCAGGTTCCCCTCCAGGTCGACACAGACGATCTCCAGGTTGCCCCCCTCCACCAGGTTTCCGACCGCGATGGTCGAATCGATCTCCGATCGCCCACCTTCAGGGACCACTCCCTCTCCCCCGAACTGGAAAAACATTTCAATCGCCCGTCGAAACCTCCCACCAGGATTTTCGGTTGGCCCTCCCCATGGATATCGGCGATAACTGGACCGGAGTGGTTGTCGCAACCCAGGTCGGTCTCCCAAACCAGACCCCCCTTCGAGTCGAGAGCCATCAACTTCCCATTCCCCGAGGTGAGAACCACTTCCAAATCGCCGTCCCCATCCAGGTTTGCCACAGCCGGCGGACAACTGAATCCGCCGGGGATCTCGCATTTCCAAACCTCCTCGCCAAGTCGATCGAGGCAGACAAAGTTCCCAGTCCGATCCCCGCCGAGGATTTCGATCCGGCCATCCCGGTCGAGGTCCGCCGCCACAAGTGTTGTTTGGTTCCATTCCAATCCGGAGGGGAGGGAATAGGTCCAGATCTCGTCACCTTCGGAGGTGAATGCGCGTATCGTTCCTTCTCCGCTGACTGTCAGGATCTCGAGGCCATCGCCGGGGAAGAGATCGGCCAGTGTTGGCGGAACCGCGAACACCTCATGCGTTGAGACCGACCATTGGAGGTTTCCATCGAAATCGCAAACGACGACCCGCCCGGTCGTCGTGGTGAACACCAGTTCCTCCTCCCCACCCTCAATCACATCTCCACGGATAATCGAAGAATCGGGGATCCCGATCCCGAACTTCTTATCCCAAAGAACCTCCGCGGATCCCGCGCTCTCCAGAAGAATCAGTATGCCAAAAACAATGAGAAGCCTTTGTGCGAACATCTCCATCCTCCACCGCAATCATTCGATGGCGAAAACCCTACCACCATCTCCCAGCCCGGAAAACAACAGGTCCGCCTCCCATCGTGAAGTGGGGTGTCGACACTATTACGATTGCCAACCGATTGACCTAAAATACTTGCCCGTCCAAGGAAAACGCATGCCGCCCGGAATAGAGGCGGTTTGTCATGTCGCGGACACGGTCCCCTAAAGGTTTCACCCTAATCGAATTGCTGGTGGTGATCGCGATCATCCTGATTCTGATTGCCATCGCCCTGCCCAATTTCATGGAAGCGAAACTCCGCGCCGATATCGCGCGTGTCCGTTCCGAGTATCAATCGCTGGCCACTGCGCTCGAGTGTTACTGCTTGGATTGGCGGTGTTACCCGTATTTCGATGAGTACGGTTTCACCGCTCGGTATAACCCGATCATCTACCGCTTGATTCCACTGACCACGCCGGTTTCTTACATCGCCAACGTGAGTTTCCAAGATCCCTTTTTGGCTTTCGAAGCGGGAGGTTATGAAGAGGACGCGGGTCGTTTCTATTACAACTACCGCAACCATGAGGTTTGGAAATCGTCGACCACCCCCTGGGTGAAAATGCCAGTCTGGGTCCTCAACAGCATGGGCCCCGATGGGACCACCGACCGCGGATTGCTGACAGAAATGTGGGCACGAGGGTTGGTCCCCCCGGATACCGTGGTGGTTTACAGCCCGACAAACGGCAGCCGCAGCCAGGGGGATATTCCAAAGACCGGCGGCGCGAGCCGGTTTCAGGGGTGAATCACACGTCGCTTTCGATCTCCATCTCCGAAACCGAACTCGAGAGGAAATCCTCCGACTCCGCATTCACCCTCGCGGCTGACGCCAAGACAAACTTCTTTCGATCGCATTCGAGCGAGGGTTGGGCAATCGCCTCGACTCCCCATTGGATCGAGAAACTCTTCCCCTCGTAAGAGTAGGGGCCAGTGGGAAGGTCGATGGTGACTTTCCTCGACCCGGAGGGACCGATTCCGGTGAGGGTATCCGACCGCTCGACCGCCCCCTCGGCCCCGCCGCCGGAGGTCGGGCTCTTCACCGTCCAGAAAAGGTTGATGAGGATTTCATCGGTATGACCCAAGTCATCCCAACTGAGATCCAGATCCAAGGTTGAGCCGGGGGCCTGCGCAATTTCCGCTTGAGGTAATTCAATCCGAATCATGCTCTTTTCCAGTCCCTTCTCCATTCTTTGGGAAGAATGACGATCGGGTGGTCCGACTTGTAAGGAAGAAAGCCGAGTTGTTTGCCCTCCATGCGGACCAGCCATTTTACTTTCTTATCGCCAAACTCGAATGAATGCATCGCATCTTCTGGGATCTCGATCTCCCGGTTCCCTGTCCAGTTTTGCCTGGAGTTCTCCGTAGAGACAACGAGATTTTCCCAGAGGATCGACTCACTCTCTTTGACATTTTCGCCTTCGCTTTTGTTGACCGATTCCGCGCAAATTAACCGGACCTGCAATTTTGTAAGCGGATTCCAACCTTGGGGGAAACTCCACCCGATTTGCATTGGGTCGCCTAATCTCAGGACCGAGTCGTTGCCCAACACTTTAGGACTCTTGAAGAACAGCCCAGTGACCAGCCAAAGAACTCCGGCCAAGATAAGAACCAACCCGATTCCGCCGAAGATGCTGAACCCGATGAGATTCATGGGATTGTTGGTGACTCCTCGGAAACCGCTGTCGTAGAGGAAAATCATGTAGACGATGCCATTCCAGAAAGCGGCCACGAGTACGATTCCCACCAGTTGTTGGAGGAACGTATATTCCTGCGCGAGTGGTTGGAGATTCCCGAACGAAGTCTCTCTTGTGATTCGTCTTGTCTTGAGCCGCGAATAAGTCTCTGGAAGCCACACTTTTTCCTTCGGAGTTTTCCATCTAAAAACAAACAACAAAAAGATCAAAACCAGAATGCCCATCAGGATAAGGAAGGGCCAAAGTTCGCCAAGACCGAAATCTCGATTCAGGACGGCCTCCGATGGATTCTCGGGATCAATCCAACAGACCGTCTCGGATCCGGAGGGATAAGAACGAACGACCTCAGCGTGGCGGTTGTAAAAGCTGGAACTCCCCCCACGGAAATCGTAGCGCTCCGAAGTGTAATCCTTCCCTTCGTACGTGTACCGGTAAACGATGTGCGGGCTGTAGGTGATGCTGTCCCCGAGTCGTGCGATTCGACCTCGCTGGAGAGGATCGTGCAAGGGACCTCCACCCAATCCCGAGCCTCGTTCGCCTGGAGGTAGGGCGAGACGATCATGAAATAAACCAAAGAGCCGCCGATTCCGAGGCCGACGACGACAATGAATGCGAGGATCCCTCGCGAGTAATCGCGGGGCCGGCCTGTCAATCGTAAGGAGAGAGGGTAAACGTTTTTCATCGTCCCTGTTCCCAAAGATTCCGGAACCAGGGGAATAATATCAGAAATCCGCAAGGTGTTTGAGAATCATTTCCAATCTTCTGAGTGACATGCGGACCCCCGGGTTTGCGATGCGACAGGATTTGGCTAATCTTTTCGCCTTATCAAATCATCTGATCACTGGGAGATTCACCATGTCTCGCTCTTCTGTTTTCATCCTTACTTCGTTCCTCATCTCCTCCTCCGCCCTCGCCCAAGAAGACCTCAAACAACAGATCTTCGAAAAGGTCTTTGGCAATGCAGTCATCCTCTCTCCCGAGATGGTGCAACAGGTCAACGAAGGCGAGGCCGGGAAGCGCCACTATGTCGACAAGGATGGTGACGGCATCCCCGAGGAGGTCTGGTTCATCGACACCGCGCTGCGTCATCCCGAGGAGATGCGCCCCGTTCTCGTGCGAGCCATCGATGAGGACGGCGACCTGCGCGAGGGGCTTCAACCGGATCTCGACAGCGACCTTTATGTGGCCGATTGGAAAGCAGACGGAACTGTTGATGCCGTTCTCGATTACACCGATGTGGACGGCGACAACGATCTCGATGAAATGGGAAGTTATTTCTGGGACAAGGGTGGGTCCTGGCTGGAGCGTCCCTCGGTCCGAGTTTGGTGGGGGCGCGATGAGGGAGATGACAACCTGCTTTGGTACGATGTCGGTTACACCTACAGCCAACCCCTCTGCCAGTACCGGACCCACTTCGGCGGCGCCGAAACCTTTGTCAACTTCGGCATCGGCCTCGAGGACAAGGTCTGGACTCCCTTCTTTGAAAATCCGTTTCTTTTTTATGACCACGATTTCGACAATGTGACCGAAGAAGTCCTACGACTCTCAGGGATTGATTACCGGATCGACTACCTCCGCCACAGTTTTGATGCCGACCATGATGGGACCTGGGACAACCCACGCGATTTTGATTGTTCCCTCAGCGCCCACGCTCCGGAAAACCTAACCTTCGATGAAAGTGAAGCCGAACATATCACGTTACGCGGCATCCCCACGGGTCCCTTTACTCGCTATCGAACCGCGCCGGAAATTGTAAAGGGCGTCGTCTGGAAGGACATGCTCCTGACCTGGGACGAGAACGACAACAATGTCGATGGCCAGCGGTTCGCCGATGACATCGAGCGTTGGGAGGGAGTGATCGCCGATGGCACCGACGAGTTCAAACAGATCGGCGGCCCCAGTGGCGGTCCGACCAACAAACGAAACGAACTGATCACCGAGCCCAAAGGCCCGGCCGTCTTTTACTACCACCCCGCCGATCAACGCATCCACTTGATGGGCGCTGAAAAGGCTTGGACTAAAGTTGACTATGACATGGACCAGGAAGTTGATACCCGCTACGGGTTGGTCGACACGAACAGCGATGGTTACATCGACACTTGGCAGATCGACTTCGGCGCGGATGGTTCGGTCGAGGAGGAGTGGAGTTCACCCGTCGATACCTTCGAGTCAATCAACTGGGTCTGGCCCGATGTCAACTCGGTCATGCAGCCGGTGATCGAGGAAGTCCCCAATCAACTCTTCGCGCTGGTCCAGTGCCTCGAACAAGCGATCAAGGAGGAAACAGGAGAAAAAACAGCAACAGTCCTTGGAAAACTCATTCACTCCGGATTCGACAACGAGCACATCTCGATGGATCTCCGCAAGAAATATTTGAATAGCCATGAGAGCCTGCGTTATTACTTCGAAATCTATAAGGATGAACTCATCCATCAGCTAAGAGGGGCGTTTAAGGACGAATCGTTCTGGAAGGAGTTCGATGGATTGCGTTCCAAGGGCGAATTGACAGGGATGACGGACCTCCTCGAAAAGCAATTTCAAATCGACGAGTCGGAAATCCAGCCGCTCGAGTATTGGGTCGCGAAACGGCGGATGGAGATCGCCGAATCTCGAGTTGCCTGGGCGCAAGATTGGGTGCCGCCGAACATCGGTTGGGAATCCGAAAAGATTGCCTATCGAGTCTACTGGGGCCAGTTCGATTTCTTCGGCAAGAAGGAGGATGTTCTCCTCTACCCGACCATCGGCAGCCAGAGTTATCACGAAGAGACCGACTGGGGCATCGATGCTCTTTTGGTCGGCGATTCGCCGGGCTGCGGCGGAATGACCCTCTATGTCGATGGCGAGCCCTATCCGGTTTGGGCCAACCTCGGGGAATCCAAAACGAAGTTCGAAAAGAAACTGGTTTACGAAAGCGACTCGATGGTGACCATCGAATACACCGCCGAACCAGTCGGTCCGGAGGATTCACCGTACTCGATCACCGTTCATTGCACGGCGCTCGAAGGGAAACCCTATTCCCCTGTCGAAATCCGTGTGAGTGGGGCCGACAATGGCAAAAAACTCCAGATCGGAATTGGGTTCACCAAACTTGGCGAGGAAGAACTCGCCCTCGACACCGAAACCGGGGTCTTTGGAATCCGAGGTTATCAGGACCCGGCCATCGGTCGGATCGGAATGGGCCTGGTTTTCCCGAAGGATCGTTTCGCGGGATGAAGAACCTGGACAATCAGAATCAAATCGTGATCGATGTGGACCGCAACATCCGCTCAATGCACTACATTCAATGCGAGTGGCTGCGCGGGGTCCGGTTCAACCGTTCCCCCTCGCTGAGCGATTGGATGGATGACCTCCGCGAGACCGCGATGGAGGTGGATAACTGATGACCTCTGAACCGAATGGTGTCATACCCGCGAAGGCGGGTATCCATGGCGCAGGACCTTTATGGATTCCCGCCTACGCGGGAATGACGGGGAGGGGACTGCGGATTTCATGTCATTGTTTCTTTTTCATCGCGGGCTTGGTTCTCTCAACGAACTCTGCCTTCGCCTGGGACGGTTTCGTCTGGGAAACCTGGCAAGAAATCACCGGTGTGGAGAAACCGGAGATCAATTCGCCTCAAGCCGGAGAAGCCGATTTCGTTACTCTGATGCTCACCGAGGTCCTGGCTCCAAAAAGATCGAGACTATCCAGGAGTGGGAGACCAAACGCGACCGAATCCTCGAAGTCCTCAAACAAATGATCGGCGAGCCGACCGATCTGGAGAGAGTCCCGCCCTACACCCAAGTCCTCGGGAAGGAAGACGCGGGGCGTTACATGCGTCACCACCTGAAGATTGCCACGGAGCCTGAAGATTGGATCCCGGCTTATCTTCTTATTCCGAAAGACCTGCCCGAGGGCCCCAACCCGGCGATGATTGTTCTGCATCAAACGGTCTCTCAGGGCAAGGACGAACCGGCCGGGATCGAGGGGAGCGACGATATGGATTTCGCCGCTGAGTTGGTCGAACGCGGTTTCATCTGTCTCGTTCCCGATGTCATCGGATTCGGCGAGAGGACGCCGGAGGGGGCTCCGCCATACACCGGGGCGCATGATTTCTATAAGCGCCACCCCAACTGGTCCTTCTTCGGCAAGATGATTTGGGACTTCCAGCAGTGCGTGAACTTTTTGGAGACCCTTCCCGAGGTCGACCCTCGACGCATCGGTTCGATCGGGCATTCGCACGGCGCTTACGGCACCATCATGTGCTCCATCTTCGAGCCGCGTATCTCGGCGGCAGTGGCGAGCTGCGGTTTCAACACACTTAGGACTGACCCTGATCCGAATCGGTGGAGTCGCCTGACCGCTCTCCTTCCCCGTCTCGAGTTCTATGTTCAGGATATTAAGTCAGCGCCCTTCGATTGGCATGAGGTCATCGCCTGCATGGCTCCACGACCCTACTTCAATTGGGCGACACTCGAGGATCAGGTCTTTCCAAACACGGATAACCTCGCCAGCATCTACGAGGAGATGAAAGAGGTCTATTCCTTGTACGGCGCCCGAGATGATTTTCAGGGCCGTCTGGTCCCGGGCAAACATCGGTTCCCGGAGGAGGGACGGGAACAGGCATATGCCTTTTTGCAACAGCATCTGCCGAAGCGACCGAACCTGGACGCCTATCGGATCGAACTCCCGTCTTCTCAGGAGGAATGGGAAACCCATTCCGACCAGGTCAAACAGCTGATCCTGAGAGATATCGGCTCCGTCGATCCGCCAATCACTCCCGCCGAGGTCAAGGAGATTTCTCGTGAAGCGAAGGAGGGCTACGAGCAGGTCCGATTGGAATACGAAATCGATGGCGGCGTCACCGTTGCCGCTTATCTCTTGGTTCCGGATAATCTTGAAGGGGAACACCCGGGAATCATCGCCTTCCATCAGACCACCGAGGAAGGGAAAAACGAGCCCGCGGGTTTAGCCGGGCGCGAGAGCCTCCACTTCGGCACCGAATTGGTGAGACGAGGCTATGTCGTCCTAATTCCCGACTCGATCACCGCCGGCGAACGCATTGACCCGCCAGGAGCTTTTCATACCGCCGCGCATTATCGCCGTCACTCAAACACTTCGGCCATGGGCAAGATGATTCAGGATGGTCGTGTCGCCATCAGCGTGCTTCAGTCCTTCGACTTTGTGGACGGCGACCGGATTGGAACGATCGGGCACTCGCTTGGCGCCGAGGAATCCCTCTTTGTCGCCGCCTTCGATGATCGAGTGAAAGCCGCGGTCGCGAGTTGCGGCTACGCTCCCCTTGCAGTCGAGAAGAAACCGGACCGATGGGCGCGAGACCACTGGTTCTCCTACATCCCGAAATGGCGGATCGACCTGCGCGCAGGACGAAAACCCGCCTGGGATTTCGACGCCGCCATGTCCCTGATCGCGCCACGCGGCTATTTCAACTTTCAGACCTCCGAGGACCAGATCTTCGAGGAGGGGAAGGCGGCCGATGCGATGACGCTCTCGCTCATGGACATCTGGTCATTCCTTGGAGCCCCCGAGAATCTCAGGAGCCGTCTCGATCCGGGTGAGCATGACATCAACGAAGACGCGAGAGAGGAGGTCTATGAGTGGATGGATAAAATACTTTTGCCTTAGCAGACCAATCCATCTTCGTAGCCGGCAACTCATTTGCAGGGTGAATGCAACAAACTGTGGGAGCGGCATCTTGCCGCGAAGGGGGTCGGGAAGAATCGGGGCAAGGATGCCCCTCCCACGGCGCACCAGGAAACCCGGCAAGCGATCTACCGTTTTCAATGGGCTGTTAGAATAAGGCCTTCACATATTTCTGTTCGAGGAGCGCTTGGTCGGCGGTGATCAGATGTAGGTCGAGTACTTCGGCTGTGGCGAGGATGATGTGATCCGCTGGATCCCCGGTGGCTAAATCGATCTCGCATGAGCGAATCGATATTTCAAGATTCAATGGCGCAATCCTCAGCGGGAGGATCGATAGCGTTCGCTCCACCCAATCTCTCAAATCCGATTCCAACGTGATCTTTCCCTTCATGGTGAGAACGCCAATCTCGCGAACGGAAATCGGTGATATCCAACAGTCGCTCGAAGTCGATTCCATAATCGTTTTTGTTTGTTCAGTAATCCGATCCGAGCCGTACAGATACCAAATCCAAATGTGGGTGTCCAAGAGATACCCATTCATTTCAAAGATTCCCAATCTTCCTCCTCGACCGGTCCCACGATATCCTCATGGATCTGGATCGAATCCCTCATGCATCCGAATCCGCTTTTCATGCCCCGAGGAGGGGGCGGAGGCACGACCTGAGCGATCGGGACTCCCCTCTTGGTGATTAAGAGCGGTTCTCCTGTTCTGCGAATCTTTTCCAACTCGCTAAGACAGGTGGCCTTGAACTTTGAAATCGTCATCGTTTCCATGATTTTACTTTAACCATAGTCACTGACCATAGTCAAGAATTCTCCTTTGATCGGCCCTCAAATCCACCGCCTGACTCGATCGCAATACTGACGATAGCCCTCTCCAAACTTGTCCTTAAGCATGCCCTCCTCCATTTTGATGAACTTCTCTTGAATGAGGAATGCAAAGGTGGCAATGACCAGGAGCGGGGAAAAGGAGCCGAACAAGAGGGCGACCCCGAAAAGGATGGTCACCAAACCGAGATACATCGGGTTGCGCGAAAACCGGTAGGGGCCCTCAAGGACTAATGCGGAGGACTCCTCGTACGGTTTGATGGTTGTTCCCGCATGTTTAAACAGGGATGCGGCCCATAGGATCCAACCCAACGCCAAAAGCAAGACGCCGATCCCGAGATAAGTCCAGGGAGGTTTTAGCCAAACAGCGATCGGGTAGTATAGATGGGCGAGCGCCATGGTGATCAGCGCCAGGAGGAAATAAACCGGTGGGAGCGGCCGTGCCATTGCCTACTCCGCAGCTCCCTCGGGCGACAAATCGACTTTGGGCGCCTGTCTCACCGCGAAATCGCTGATCTCGAAATACTCTTCCTTCTGGAACCCGAAAGAGTTCGCGATCAGATTCGAGGGGAACGATTCGACCTTCGTGTTAAGTTCCCGGACATTCCCGTTGAAAAAACGTCGCGCCGCCTGGATCCGGTCTTCGGTGTTGACCAATTCATCCTGAAGTTCTCGAAAATTCTGGTCGGCCTTGAGGTCGGGATAACCCTCCGAGACCGCGAAGAGACGGCCCAGGACTCCCACCAGTTCGTTTTCCGATCGAGCCTGTTGCTCCGGCGTCCCTCGGTTGTGAGCGCAGACATTCCGTTAGTCGGGTGACCTCCTCGAGCAACTCCCTCTCATGCTTGGCATAAGCCTTCACTGTTTTCACCAGATTCGGAATCAAGTCGTAACGCCGCTGGAGTTCCGTGTCGATTCCGGACCAGGATTCGCGCACCTGATTACGCATTCGGACCAGACCGTTGTAAGTGGCGGCGATGAAGAGGAGGAGGACGAAGAGGACGCCTCCAACGATATAAATGAGTTCCACTTGGTTTGGCCTCCTAACTTCTGCCGCATGTCTACAACTCTCCGAAACCTCTCCCCCTAACCCCCTCCCCGCAGGGCGGGGTGGGGGCTAGGGGGAGGGGTTAATCCCGAAACAAATACTCCGGGAGCAGTTTACGGAGGGTTACCATCTGCTTCAACCGTTTCTCCACCTCCTCGGGAGTCAGCCGAGAGCCGAAGCCCATCGCAAGGCAGGAGCCCTCGATTTCTAGGGAGAGATCGGGGTGCTTCAGGAGGTATTCCATCATCCGCGTGTGGCAGAAGTCATAGGCGAATTTCTTATCCTTCGATTTCACCACAAAAGCCTTCGAGAATTCGATCGACTCGAAATCGATATCGTCGAAGCCGATGAACTGTCCGAGTTTTGAGAAGAATCCTTCGGGATAGATCAGAAGCTCGGGAAAGCTTTTGCGCATCTCCAGAATGAAGTAACTGAAACGATGGTGATGAGTCTGTCGCCTCCCCTTCGAGTCGGTGGAATAGGTTTCGTAATGATAGTCGAAACAGTGGAGAGGGAACCCTTCGAGTTCGCCCTCGAGGATATTTTGAGCGTAGCGATTGCTCCCCGTGCTCAACTTGTTCAGAAAATTGTAGCGGGTGGGAATGCCGTAATCTTTCCCAACCCGGTAAGCGAATCCCAGATCCGACGCCAGCCTTTGAAAGGCCTCTCGACGCTTCTTCTCGTGTAGATACCCGAGGATGGCGAGTCCGACAATGACCGCAATGATTCCGATGATGAAGAAGTAGGGGAAGAACGCCTCCATGGCTCCGAATTCTAGGGCGAATAGTTAAGCGAAGAAACCGGCCTCTTTTTTCGCATAGAAAAATTCGCTCAAACCGCTATCCTCGTATACCGTGACCAGAACAGGCACGGGAGGGAATCCATCATGGTTCATCGCCGGCAATTCATGCAGGGCTTGGCCGCGTCCGCTGGAGTGTTTTTTGGCGGATCCGCATTCGCCAACCTTGAAGATCTGGAGAAGTATTCCGTGAGAATCGATTGGAACAAAGTCAGAGACCGCAACCAGAACCGTTCCACAGTGGCCGCGCTCGATGGGATGGTCTGCACCAGCCAACCGCTCGCCTCCATGGCTGGCATCGACATTCTGAAGTCGGGTGGCAACGCCATCGACGCGGCCATCGCGGCGAACGCGGTTTTGGGTGTGGTCGAGCCGATGAACTGCGGGATCGGTGGGGACCTCTTCGCGATTTGTTGGATTGAGAAAGAACAGAAACTTTTCGGCCTCAACGCCAGCGGACGGTCGCCATACAACTGGAATCTCCGGGATGCGCTCGACATGGGGTTCGAGTATCTCCCCGCGTATTCGCCTCTGGCTTGGAATGTCCCGGGTTGTGTCAGCGGATGGGAGGCTCTCAACACAAAATTCGGAAAGAAGGGATTCCAGGAGATTCTTGCTCCGGCGATTCACTACGCCACCGAGGGATTCCCGCTTTCCCCCATCATCGCCGGAGGATGGGATTTTACCGCGGCGGAACACCCGACTCTCGCCGAGACATTTATGCCGATGGGGCATGCTCCGGGTTTTGGTGAGGTTTTTAAGATCCCCGATTTCGCCAAGACGCTTCAGCTGATCGCCAAGGAAGGACCGGGCGTTTTCTATCATGGCGAAATCGCGGATCGCATCGTCAAGTTTTCCGAGGCCAACGGCGGGAAATTCACCAAGAAGGATTTCGAAGACCACGAGGCGAACTGGGTCGATCCGGTGTCGACCAATTACCGAGGTTATGACGTCTGGGAGATTCCTCCCAATGGCCAGGGGATCGCGGTTCTCCAGATTCTGAACATGCTCGAGACCTTTGACATTGGATCGATGGCGCCCAATTCGCCGGAACAACTTCACCTCTTCCTCGAAGCCAAGAAACTCGCCTTCGAGGACCGCGCTGTCTATTACGCCGACATGGATTTCGCTCCGGTTCCCCTGGATCAATTGATCTCCAAGGAATACGGGAAAGAACGAGCGAAGAAGATCAACCCGAATCAGGCTTCGCGGAAGGTGGTCGCCGGCAATCTTCCGAGAGGAGGTGACACCATCTACCTGACTGCGGCCGATTCGGAGGGGAACATGATTTCGTTCATCCAAAGCCTCTATCATGGTTGGGGGTCGCATATTGTTCCGGATCACCTTGGGTTCCCGATTCAAAACCGTGGGTTGATGTTCGCCCTGGATCCGAATCACTTCAACAAACTGGAACCGCATAAACGTCCCTTCCACACCATTATCCCCGCCTTTGTCACCAAAGAGGGTCAACCCATTTTCTCCTTCGGTGTCATGGGCGGCGATTTTCAACCTCAGGGACATTCGCAAGTGCTGATGAATCTGATCGATTTCGGGATGTCACCCCAACAAGCGGGAGAACAACCGCGAGTCGAACACAATGGCAGTTCCACTCCGATGGGGAAAAAGATGGTCGATGGCGGAACCATCAAATTCGAACTCGGATTTCCGGACTCGACTAAACTCGCCTTGGCGGAGAAGGGCCATCGCATTCAACCCGGCGCCGGGATGTTCGGTGGATACCAGGGAATCTGGCGCGAAGAGGATCCTAGACGCTATTTTGGGGGGACCGATCCGAGAAAGGATGGGTGCGCGATCGGGTGGTGAAAAATTGAATCATGGAATTCCTTGGAACGCTTGGAAGGCGTGGAAGAACCAAAATCGAAGATTTTGGCGGGGTTTTTTTCCATGCTTTCCATCACGTCCACGGAATTCCACGATTCAAAATCGAAGGGACGGCTTCCATGAAAACAATCAACCTCGCTTTTGTCATCTCTATTCTGCTCCTTCATGTCGCAGCACTACATGCCACCCAACCCAACATCGTCATCATTCTGGCCGATGACATGGGGTATTCGGACATCGGTTGCTACGGAAGCGAGATCGAGACGCCGAATCTCGATCGTCTGGCTGAGAATGGTCTCCGATTTACACAGTTCTATAACACCTCTCGGTGCTGCCCGACTCGAGCCTCGCTGTTGACCGGTCTGTACTCCCACCAAGCGGGGATCGGCAATATGGTGGGCGACGATGGTCATCCCTCTTACCGAGGATTCCTCACCGCGGACTGTGTCACGATCGCGGAGGTCTTGAAGGAAGCGGGATACGCCACGCTAATGAGCGGCAAATGGCATGTCGGCGAGGAGCGTCCGCATTGGCCCATCGATCGGGGGTTCGATCAATACTACGGTCTCATCTCGGGGGCGATGAACTATTTCGATTTGAGGCTCGGCAAACAGAAAGGCCTTATCCGAAACTTCGCCGACAACGAACAACGAATCGTCCCGCATGGCGATGGTTTCTACACGACAGACGCGTTTTCGGAACGCGCTATTGGGATGCTGGATTCAGTGAAAGAGGACCAGCCTTTCTTTCTTTACCTTGCCTACAACGCTCCCCATTGGCCCCTCCATGCTCCGGAGGAAGCGATCCAGGAATACCAAGGGAAATACATGAAGGGCTGGGAGCCTCTCCGAAAAAAACGACTCGAGAAGATGCGACAACTCGGTGTGATCGATTCGAGTTGGGAAATCTCCGAGCCCGATGAGGAGGTCGCCGATTGGGCCTCCCTCTCGGATGAGATGAAGGCCACGATGGATCGAAAGATGGCGGTCTATGCCGCGCAGATTCACCTGATGGACGCCGGAATAGGTCGAGTCATTGAAAAGATTCGAGGGATGGGGAGACTCGATAACACCCTCCTTCTCTTCCTCGCGGATAATGGCGGATGCCATGAAGGCGGCCCGCTTGGGAGAAATTTTCGTGAGGACCTGACCGGACCGATCGGTTCGGCGAACTCCTTTCACAGTTATGGTCGATCCTGGGCCAATGTGAGCAACACGCCCTTTCGCATGTACAAGCACTGGGTTCACGAGGGCGGCATCTCCTCCCCCCTGATCGCCCACTGGCCTTCGGTCATCCAAGAGGGCGGGAAGCTCACGGGTGAGGTCGGCCACCTGATCGATCTGATGGCCACCTGTGTCGACATCGCAGGCGCCACGTATCCCGAAACCTATAACGGAAGTGCGATCGAACCGCTGGAGGGCAAGTCGTTGGCGCCGGTCTTTCGCGGAGAAGGTCGCGAGGGACATGAGGCTCTTTTCTGGGAGCATTCGGGAAATCGAGCCGTTCGGAAGGGAGATTGGAAACTGGTCTCCAAAGACTCAGGCAAGTGGGAGCTCTACGACCTGAAGTCGGATCGCACCGAACTGCACGATCTCTCGGAAGAACATCCAGACACTGTTAAAGAACTCGATGGCCTCTATCAGGGTTGGGCCAAGAAGGTGGGGGCATTGACTCCAAAGGAATTGGCGGAAGTGAGGCGGGAGAATCGAGAGAAAGGGTGATGGAATGAATGACTTCGATTTACATTGAGACTTCAATTCCCAGTTATTTGGCCGCACAAACAAGTTCGGATTTGGTCATTGCCGGCCACCAGGCTATCACTCGGAAATGGTGGCCAATGGCTAGCAAAAATTTCGATTGTTTTGTCTCCGAAGCCGTCATTTCCGAAGTATCTCGGGGAGACCCCGATGCGTCAAAGCGCAGGATGGAATGCATCCAAAACATTGAAATCTTGGCATATTCGGAAGAGATTGAGTCACTGATTCGGACCTATAGCGAGAGTCTTGGACTAACAGGGGCGGCCATTGCGGACTTGCCCCACTTCGCGTATGCGGTAGGCTACGGTATGGACTATATGGCCACTTGGAATTGTCGGCATATCGCCAATGGAAATGTCATCCGTCGCCTAATGGAAGTAAACCGACAAATCGGACGGGACACACCTGTAATCGTAACCCCTGAGGAGTTGCCGGTGATCGATGTGGGAGGATCGGTATGAAAGACCTAATCATTGATGAGATCTACGAAGCGCGCCGTCAGATCCTTGAGGAGTGTGACAACGATCTAGATCGGTTCATCGAAAAGTTGAAAACCGCCGACCGCGAGTCGCCTCGGAAGCATGTGAATCTCGAGGAAGTTCGGGAGAGGGCAAAGATTTCAAAGTCGCCAAGAAGGGAATCCTGACAGAGGGATTAAAATTTCACAGGAGATATTATTGAGAAGCCTGCCATTCCTTCTGGAACAGAAATAAATCACGGCTATCCAAGAAGCCGTTCTTGTCCATGTCCGATCCCATGAGTTGAAACTCGAACGCCCCGATATCGTTTTGTCGAGCGCTGCTATCACCTACTCCGACGACATCGATTTCACGACCTAAACCATCCAAGTCAGTGGAGATTTCTGTGTCAGTGGCGGCGTCAATGCACGGAGAACCGGGTCGAAGCCGATAGTCGCCAGGTGAGCTGCCAAGAAAAATAGAAACGGCTCGGTATTCATCGGAAACAAAAAGAGGATCGTCCCCAGGCTCTCCACCATAGTTGCTCCCGGAACGGCCAATGGGATCCCAAGGCAATCCGAATTCACCGCGTCTGCTCCAAAAAATTGAGTTCGTGACTCGCCCAGCACCCCTTACATTGTCAAAGTCCGCCGCTCCCCGGTTCGCCACCACGTTATTTGCCACCGTGCAATGGTTCATGCTGAAGGTCAGATTCGTATCGATACCGGCTGCCCCCATATAAACATCAAGAGCTGAAGTGGAGATGACATTCTCGACGATTAGGCAATTCTCGAATCTTACAGCGCCACCATCGAGAGAACCGGCAAACCCGGCGCCCCCTGCTTTTTCTCGTCCTCCGAATGGATAGAAACTAGCCGAGGCCATTACGTCGCAACGGTTCCCCCGAAAGACGGTGCTCGAAAATAACAGGTTGCACCGCCCGGTGGCAAATACGCCGCCTCCTTCACCTTCGGCGGTGGACCCATAAAAGCCTGATGCACCCGCACCCGCTCCATTATTGCTAATGGAGCAGTCATGGAACTCAACATCCGAATCCTTGACGAGGACCCCGCCACCAGCGCCATATCGGTATTCGTTTCCGAAACCAGACGAACCCGATGAGTTCCCATCGATATCGCAGTTCCGGAATACCATGACGACGTCGGCACATGAGATCCCTCCGCCACTGTAGCCCTGGCCTATTCCACGCGTAATTCTAAGCCCATCCACAACCGCCTCATTGGCTCCGACACATGCGGTGCCGCCATAACTTGCATCGAGAATTGTGGGATGGGCTTTCCAATCCCGAAGATCGAATTCAAGTTCGGATTCGTTCCCGGAAAAACCACCGTAGATTTGGACTCCGGTGACAAGTTCGATAGTTTCGCGGTATACCCCCTCGCTAACCCAGATATGATCGTAGGGTGCACATTCCGAAAGCGTGGTTCCGATGGAAGAAAAAGCGGTTTCCCAGGAATGACCATCGGAACCGGGTCCTTGATCCCGGACATAAAAAGTTTCTGCGAGCGGTTCATTGGGGATGAGCAAACAGAAAAGGAAGATGATATGCAACGAGGCATTGCGACTCGACACGGCTATACCTCCCTCGAAAGAACTTAATTCTACGGATATACAAAAACAGTGTCAATCGTTCGGCCGGGTCCAATTCTCACTTAGTTGAGTTATTTCCAGACTGAGGACGTTTGCTCTCCCCCCACCCATCGCTACGGCACAAACTGGAACGCGAACAGTTTTCCATTCCGCAGTTCCAGTTGCAGACGAACGGTCCGGCCGGCCAGAGCGCTTAGGCCTTCGCTTCTGTTCCAATTGACCGTCGCCTCGACTGAGTCGGTCGTAAGGGGCGTGCAATCGTTGAGAGTGAAGCCCGCTATGGGGGAGCTGTCGGCGTTAACCAAACCCACCCGCAATTGGCCCCCATCCGAGGTATCCACATTGACCTTCAATTTCCCGCCCGTGAATGTGAACGGTTTGGTCGTGGCCGTGCCGGTGGTCTGGCCCGCGTTCAGCGAGACGAAACCATCGAGCCGTTGGGTATAGCGGTATAAGCCGTTTTGGCTGCCAGTCGGTTGCGTTCTGACGAGCGCGTAGTTCCACAACTCGTTGTCTCGCCGGACCATTCCCTGGCTGCCGACCACGTGGATGATGGTCTCGCCGTCGCCCACATCCTCGCCGGCATCCATGTACCAGGGATCGAAGTATCTCCATTTTAGGCCATCGCGGCTCACACCCAAATCCGTCACAAACTCTCCCGCATTGGGATTGTGCGGGCCGTTGGCGCCACCACGCCAAACAAAGCACAGATATGTGTCGGGCGCCCAGGCGTACTTGAGCGGGCGCGCGCGATACACGTGACCCCGATCCCCCGGCGCGATCGGGGTCGGCAACTCCGTGCTCATGCTGGGCATATCCCACGCGTCGATGAATACATTGGCATTGTCCGCCGGCGTGAAGGGCCAGGGTTTCATCGGCTCGCGTGTGCGGGCCAATGCCGATGCCCGTCCTCCAGCCGTGCCGAACCCCCACAAATAACCTTCATTACGGATATAAGAGAAATACTCTCCCCGCTGGTCATCCCAGAACGATTCCACGCCGCCCCCGCAATCGAACGGCTCCATGATGGTTTCATTGCGTTGCCAATGGATGCCATCGGGCGAGTAATACACATAGGTCCCGCGCGTCATGTAATAGGCCGTGAATTTGAAGCGCGCCGCCGCGAGCGCGTCCGGGTTGGTATCCTCGAACACCTGTCCCTGAACCGGTTCCTTGATGACCACGCTATTATTGGTGTTGCCGTCCAGCTCGTAAAACCCCAGGTTGGGGGCTGTAAACGTTATTCCGTCATCCGAGGTGTAGACGGATTGTGCCGAACGCCTGCCCTCCTTCAGGTTAATGTCGTAGGAGGGACCCAGATTCCACATGTCGCCATTGGTGGTGTAAATGCGAATCTGGCCATCGACTTCGAGCACCGAGGGATCGCCGCTAATGTTCAGATTGGTTTTTGTCCGCGAGGTCCAGGGATTGGACGCTATGGTCAGACCAGACTGCCGATCGAGGATCGCGTCGTCGATGAAAACATGCTTGTATCCGCCCAACGGCAGCGGGTCGGGCGCCGCGGTATTCGAAGCAAAGAGGAGCGGTGGTCCGTTGGGGCGACTTGGCTCCGGCGCATCGGGCCCATAGTTATACGTAAAACTCTGGGGAGGCGCACCATCCTTGTGATAACGGGCCACTCGCGAGAACCGCAGTTCGTCCACCCACCCCGACATCGGCAGCGACGCCCCCACGGTCGTCCCCACCCGCATCTCAAAATCCTTCGGCTCATTGTTGAGAAAATCGCCGTTCACCTGGGAGGCGACATATTGCGCGTCCTGCGGGCTGTAGAAGAAGGATTCCGGTGGCACCAGTTCCTCGTCATGGCCCGCCCAGTTCCAGGAGAGTGAAAGCCGCGGCCTCGTGAGCGGATCCTCATTGCCATATTCCAGGATGATCGGTGCGAGTTCCCCCTCCGTCATCGTGACGCTTCCCGTGCGCGTGGTATTGGGGCTCCAGCCATCGATCACGAGCGTATCGTCGATATACAGGCGCGCATCCTTCCATGCATCGATGGTGAAAGTCACTTCCCCGCTAATCGGTCCCCTGATCCACCCGCGCCACCGAGCGGACCAGGCCTTGTGCATATAGTTGTAAAAATCAAAGTCAAAGAAATGATCCACGAAGGCATGCTGAGACTCCACGAAATTGGGCCGGTCATAGCTGACGCGGATCAGCCCTCGTGCGTAGTCGATGTTCCCCTGACTGAGGCCAGGGGCTCCCGGGGCAATCGGCTCAGACGGCGATTGCTGAACGCCATCCACGAACAGACGATAGGTTGTCGGCTGCCCCGATTTGACGATCGCCAGGTGATGCCACCCGCCGTCGGTGATCGATTTCGAGATCCGCAGGCTCAGATGTTCGCCGCTGGCCCTCGCGCTCCAGTCGCGCAGCACGACCGCTTCGGCGCCGGGAGTCAGTGCCAGATAAAGCCGGTTAAGGTGGTCATCGTCCGGGGCACTCGGGACCGCCAAATGCATGAGCGCGACTTCGGACTGCGGCGTTTGCTCCAGTTTAAGCCAAAATTCCCAGGTCCACTCTGGCCCGGCCAGCGTCTGCAGAATGCTCGTTGGCGCATCGACCGCGCGGGTGGTGATGTCGGGGACCTGGTGCTGCGTGCCGACCTCTGCGTACATGCACGCCGGCAGTTCCTCCCCCAATATTTGCAGGGCGTTGCCATACTTCCCCGGTGTCAACTGCCCCCCCAGGCGCAACCGTAAGTCGTAATGATTCGGACCGGCGTCAGTGAGCGGCATGTTGAAGTATTCCGGTTCGTCGAAAGGCCAGAAGGCCACCGTGTTCTCGTCCACACCGGGAGTGAGAGACTGCCCCATAGCAGATGACAGGATCATAACCGCGCTAAACAGGATGGCAGTCAGCCAATGAGCGGATCGTTTAACAAACAGTTGTTCAGACAGATTTTTCATGCACCACATTCCCCCATCAAGCATGCATATCAATAGACGAGGAGAATAAGGTAACCTGAAACTTCCCCCTTGGCTGCCCGAAACCTCCGGTTTCCTTCGACATGGTCATGATCAGATTTTCACGCTGAATGGCCAGTGTTCAAGCGCTTGGTTGTGCCAGATCCATCCCTCACTTCATCTCCACCCCATACTCATCTGCAAGAAGCCGCACAATGTACTCCGCTTATGTGATTGACCTCCTCCTGAATTTGTTAAAGCAACTTCTTGGCCTCCTCCCGATGAAAATCGACTCGCCGTAGTTAATCTATTCTCGCATTCTCCGCTTTCATCCAATCCCGAAGGAAGATCATGAGATCAAGGTCATTTACCTCGCCATCTTCATTGATGTCCGCCGGTTTGGGGGTGGGTGTGGCGTTGGGGTCGAATGTCGGGGTCGCGGTGATTTCATCCTCTGAGACCACGATTCGGAATGTGCCATTGATTTCTTCCACGACACCCGAGATCTCATTTCGTAGGAAATCGTGATGTTGGTCATTGATCTCATCATAGGTGTCGCCAGTGGCACTGAACTCGAGACGCAACCCTCCCTCCTGGATCCCATTCAATTCGCTGTCCAAGTATTTAAAGGTGACTACCGCCGACTCGAAATTGGTGCGATCGCTCTGAATCTGCCAAGAAACGGGAAGGGAGGAGATCCCTTTCCCCCGATGAACCAAGAGGACCTCAGTCCGGCTCGGCTCGGAGCCATTTTGAAAATCGATTTCACACCGAACAACCCGCCCGAAATTGGTTGGGGGAGCGTCGCCCGCGCGTGTGAATCGAGTCCGTGACGCGCTTACTTCTCCCCCGTCTCCCAGGACCGCGAACGCTTGACCCGGAGATTTGAAGGGTGGGCTCGCGAAAGCCGGTCTTCCCGCGGTCGGCGATCCGGTCAGAAAATCGACAAAACCATCGCCATTGAAATCCCCGCCCGTTGCCAAGAATTGTCCCATCTGGTTGTACCGAGATGCTCCGAGGAGAAGGAGATCGGGCGAGGCGTTGTTGAAATCGATCTCCTGTCCCTCGAGCCCTGGGTCCGCGTACACAACCGAAACGGAGCCCCGGCCCGGTGCGTTGAACCGAGGGGTTTGGGGCGCCGAGGAAAGGACATCGTCATAACCGTCGCCGTTCACATCCGCAGAAGTGATCGCCCATCCGTAGGAGCCTCCAATCGGATTGAAATCGGATCTGATTTCAGTTGCCTGTCCAATCAAATGAGCGACCTTCGATTGAGAAAGGAGATCGTCAAGTTGCGAAAGATCAATGGACTCCTCACCCAATCCCTCGGATCCGAACACGATGTGCACCGCGCCCGCGCCCTTTGCCTCCGTTTGAAAGGAGTCCATCGCGACCGTCGCGGAGGAGGCGGGAGATCCGATCAAGAGGTCGCCGCGACCGTCCGAATTCAAATCTCCGACAGCCAAGGATTGTCCCGCGTTGGCGAACGGGTCGGCCCCAAAGATACACTGAAGATTATCGACCTCGCCTTTGCTTGAGAGATCGTAAACTTGTCCTTCATGCCCCTCGCCCCCGAAAAGCGCCCAAACCTCTCCCGCATCGGTGCGATCGTTGTCCGGCCCATCCGCGAGTGGGGCCGCGAAAATGGCGTCATCGAATCCATCTCCATTCAGGTCCCCGCTCGTGACTGCCTCTCCGAAGTGGTCGCCATTCGTCGTTCGAGTGGGACCGTCCTGACCGAGGATTCTCGTTTCCCCGAATGTTCCAGCGGGTTGGCTCAGATCGAGGAAGGTGGCTGGAAGATCGGACGCGCCGTAGACAATGACCGCGCCGCCTCGCCCGGGGAAACTCACATTCGATTCATTCTCTCGGCCATCGCCCAGAACTCCCAGGATGATGTCGTCAAACCCATCCGAATTGATGTCGCCAGAGGCGACCGACCATCCTGTCTTATCGAATGCCTGTTCGCCCAGGATACGAGTAACTCCATTGGCTGAGATCGCAATTCCTAAATTCACATCGGATTGCGGCAGATCAGGATCGCCATAAACCACATAAACTGTCCCGGCGTGAGTGGTTCCGGAACCAAGTGCGAAGGGAACCCCGACGATGAGATCATCAATCCGGTCTCCGTTGACATCTCCAGTCGCGAGGGAGTTTGGAACTCGATTGAATGAGTCCCCTCCGAAAATCCGACTGAATAGAATTTCGGTTTCACTCGAACCGAGGTCAACCGAGGCGGAATCCACGCCGACTCGTCCATAAAGAATATAAATCTCTCCCGAGGCGGTTCCCCCCAGGATCGTATCCGCGTTGGGGGCGCCGACGATGAGATCGTCGAGACCATCCCCATTCAAATCCCCCATCGCGCTCGCGCCGCGACCGGAGCCTAAGAAATGGTTTGGGTCTTTGCCGCCGATTTCAATGAATCCCGTCTGTGGCGGATTGGTGAGATCGATCAACGTTTGGGCGGGACTCGATTGAAGGAGGTATAGGGGTAAGAGGAAAACTGAAAAGGTGATTGTCCTGGATATCGACATTCAATCGTCCTCCTTTACAACCATCTTAGTTTGAGGTTGTCCGATGATTTCATCGTCCAGTTGAAAATATCCCTGTGCGAAAGCCCCCATCATCCGGTAAATGTCGCCACGGCTTTCGCTTCCATTGGTGGGTGAGTAGGAAAACAGTCTGACTTGTGGATTCGCCGAATTCCCTCCATGCGGCCAAAAATCATTCCCCAAGGTGTCGTCCGACTGATTGGGCCCAAGTCCCATCAGCAGATAGGAGTGAATGCAGGTTCCGTTGTTGACATTCGGCCAGCCAAACTCGATCGAGGCTAGGCCGGGCGGGCAACCGCTTCCGGCCTCGTATTCGGTCAGATCCGAAAGCGGGTTTCCATAAACTGTTGAATCCGAAAAAGGGTCCTTCGGGACCTCAGCCAAGTAAGCGATTGGGAAGGTAAGACTTTTCAACCCCTGCTGACTCGGGTCATTTGGATCATTCTGTCTCGGATATCCCCTCCAGTCAGAGAAGTAAGCTTGAAGTCCCGACTCCAAGTAGAGGTGGTCGCGCTTGGTCTGAGTGAGCTTCGAGGCGATTCCCGCGTTTTTAAACTTGGGGGTGGAGGTTGCGAAAAGGATTGAAACAAGGAAGATGACTAAAATGATTTCGATCAGGGTGAATCCATCGGATGATTTCGAGCGCATGATCTGTCCTCCACAATCAAAAAGGGGACCTCGATCCAGCGGATCTTGGAACACCCCAATATCCGATTTTGAATTTAAACCATTTCTGGTTCTTTGTGAAGCATCAACTAATAAAAATAATAAAATGTCTTTGTTACGGAATATTGTCTAAATCTTAACGGATCATTTTCTCATGAGCCCAAAGTCCACCCTCGAAACCGTCCTTGCCTACCACCAGCGCACCAAACATCACTTCCATGCATACGCTCGGAGTCTGGGATACCTCGATTGGGCCAACCAGCCCGATCCCTTCCGAAGGTATGAGGGCGCCAGGCAAATCCAGCTACCGTTCCGGGATCCGAATGGAACGATTCTCCCCTACGAGGAACTCTATCGACCGGCATCGAGTGGGCCTGATCCCGTGTCCAAAGAGTCGATCGGGCGTCTCTTCCAGTTTTTCCTGGGTCTCTCCGCCTGGAAGGAGTTCCAGGGATCGAGGTGGGCGCTGCGGATGAATCCCTCCAGCGGGAATCTTCATCCGACCGAGGGTTATTTGGTTTTGCCCAACCGTCGCGAAGTTCTGAGTGAGGACTTTGGGCCTGGAGGGATGGTCGGACATTACCTTTCCGAGGACCACTCCTTGGAGGTCCGAACTCTCTTCGACACCCAGATTGGTCAAGATCTCATGGCCGGTTTCTCCCCTGAAAGTTTCTTGATCGGCCTGACCTCCATCCATTGGCGGGAGGCCTGGAAATATGGGGAGCGGGCCTACCGCTATTGCCAACACGATGTCGGTCATGCTCTCGCCGCCCTGGTTTTTTCAGCGCGGATGCTTGGGTGGACGGTGATTCATTTGGAAAATCTTTCCGATGAATCCATCGATCGAATATTGGGAACCGACCGCGAGGATGGTTGCCATCCCATGGAACGCGAAGCCCCCGATCTCCTTGCGGTGGTGGTTCCAGGTGGTCCGACAGCGGAGCTTCCACTCTCCTTGCCGGAGGAACCCATTCGACAAATAGGGGGAGGCGAGTGGTTCGGTCAGGCCAATCGTCTGAGTGAGGAACACGATGACTGGTCCATCATTGAGGAAGTGCATTCGGCCTCAATGAAACCCACTACTTCGAACGCCCGGGTATCCCCTCCCTTTGAGTCTCCGGAGAATAAGGAATTTACGACGGGGAAGGGAGCCCATGAAATAATCGCTCAACGCAGAAGCGCGGTGGCGATGGACGGAAGATCGACGCTGGAGAGCGAGCGATTCTTCGAAATGATGAGTCGGGTTCTCCCCAGGAAAGGGAACCCAGTCTGGGAATCGATCTCTTGGATTCCTTCGATTCACCTTGGCCTGTTCGTTCATCACCGGTTGCAAGGACTCGTTCCCGGATTGTATGCATTGGTCCGTCGGCCGGAGGCTTTCGAGACTTTGAAAGGTTCGATGAGGTCTGAGTTTCTGTGGAGCAGACCAGAGGGTTGTCCCGAAGATTTACCGCTTTATCATTTGATGGAGGGAGACTGCCAACGAATCGCCGGCCAAGTCAGTTGTGGCCAAGCCATCGCGGCGGAAGGGGTGTTCAGTTTGGGGATGATCGCCGAATTCCAAGAATCGATTGAACAATTGGGGCCTTGGCATTATCGCCGCCTATTTTGGGAGACCGGCATGATCGGTCAAATCCTTTACCTCGAGGCGGAAGCGGCAGGGATTCGAAGCACCGGTATCGGGTGTTTCTTCGACGATCCGGTCCACCAGATCTTCGGGTTTAACGACAAGCGTTTCCAATCGTTGTATCACTTCACAGTCGGCGGTCCCATTGAGGACGCACGGCTTCAAACCCAGCCCCCCTATTCCGAAGAAAGGATGAAAGTGGATTGACCCCTCGAATGCGGACTTTCTTTTTTGCTTTCCTCCTTTTTCAAGGCCTCCCCTTCCCTCCCCACGAATGCTTTGGAAAGAATGAGGCGGTCCAAGTTTCTCCCGGAGAAGGCGACAAGGAGAAAGTCAAAGCTTCTCTCCAAAAACTGGTCGATGAATTCGATTACGGTCCCAATGACCATTGCGCGATCATTGTTGTAGAGAGCCAAAGGCTTTATTTGCTCGAAGGTCGCCGTGTCCGATCGGTTTTCCCGGTGTCCACCTCCAAGTACGGAGTTGGCGGCGAGGCCAATAGCAACAAGACTCCGCCAGGCACGCACCGGATCGAGGAAAAGATTGGCGACAAGGCGCCCCTAGGAACCATCTTTCGAGCACGGGGGAACACCGGAAAGATCGCCAAAATCTACACCCGGCCAAAAGACCTGCATGATGATTTGGTGACCACCCGAATTTTATGGCTGAAGGGCCTGGAGGAGGGGATCAATTCCGGCAAGGGAGTCGATTCCTACAAACGGATGATCTACATCCACGGCACCCCCGAAGAGGGGTTGATCGGGCAACCCGCCTCCCACGGATGTGTCCGTCTCAAGAACAGCGATGTGGTTGAGACTTTCAGTTTTCTCTCGCTTGGGAGTTTGGTAGACATAATCAAGTGAGACTGAACACAGGATTAAGTGTCTGATTGATATAGACTTAGAGTACAGGCTCTTCCCGCGAGAACAAATTAAAGAGAAAGGAAAAAAGAAATTCATGCCACGTTGTTACAAATTTGAGTATACTGCCAATACAAGGTCCTTTACCAACCATGCCACCTCGCCATTATGTTTCTTAAGTTGAGGTAAGGGAGAGTGTGGAGTGTAAAATGGAAGGCGAGCTTCATACCAACATAAAAGTGGAATCCCCGGTCACGAAAGCTAGGGGTTTTGAATCCCACCCGAGCGAACGGGATAATTCGTCCCTCCTGAAACGCCCATGCCCAATCGGTGAATTTGTCAGTCTAATCACTCCCGACTATCGCTACGCCAGTGTGAACAACGGCTTGGCGGAGGCGCAAGGTAAGACCATTGAAGCCCTGACCGGAATGCCTCTTCGAGAGGTTTGGGGAGAAACGGTTTTTGAAGGGATCATCAAGGAACATCTGGACGCTTGCCTGGCTGACGAGGTCGTCCACTACCAATCCTGGTTCGACTTCCCCAATACCGGCCGGCGTTACTGGGAAGTCAGCTATTATCCCTACCGAGAAGACGCGAAAAACATCAGCCACGCGATGGTGGTGACTCGCGACATGACAGAACAACAACGGTCGAGAGAATTGCTCGACCTCGAGAGCGGCGTTCTCGAACTGATCGCCAAGGGGGTGCATCCCAGGGGGACGCTCTCCCTGCTTCAGGAAAAGGTCACGCAAATTCTGCCCGGGATTTTCTTTTTCATCCGAGTTGTGAATCGTAAAAACGGCCATCTGGAGACTTTTCTCCATCCCCCTCATCTCGACCTGGATTCTCCCTTCTTGAAACCCTTCAAACCCTCTCAGGATTCCGGAGTCTGTGGAGCGGCTGTTTACCATGGAACCGCGGTGGCGATGGAGAATTTGGAAGGTCAAAACTGGAAGGCGAACCAGGTTGCAGGACCCGAAACGCCGATCGAGCGGGCCCTGGCGATCCCCTTCCGGGGTTCGAAAGAAAAAGTCCTTGGCGTTGCTTCCTTTTACTATCCCCCAGACAAGTTTTACGAATCGGCGCAACTTGAAGTCCTGGAATTCGCGTCTCGCCTCGCCGGATTGGCGATTGACCAATTCTATGCCGAACAACAGCGTATTCGTTTGGAAACCGCCATCGAGCAGGCGGGCGAAAGCATCATTATCACCGACGCTGACGGGATCATTCAGTATGTCAATCCCGCGTTTGAAAGTTGTTCGGGATATACCCGGGAAGAGGTCCTTCAAAAGCCAGTAAGCACCCTCGACCGAGACGAGGACGGCGAATCATTTCGTCAACTGGTCTTCGAAGAATTGAGACACGGAAATCTCTGGTCAGGTCGATTTCAAACCCGGCGGAAGGATGGTTCTCTCTTCGAAACCGAGGCTACAGTTACGCCTGTCCGCGATACTGACGGTGAAATTGTCTCTTGGGTCTCGGTCCAAAGGGATGTCACCCACCAAGCGAACCTTGAGAACCAGTTGCGTCACGCCCAAAAAATGGAGGCTGTGGGTCAACTGGCGGGAGGGGTCGCGCACGATTTCAACAACATCCTTCAAGCAATCTATGGCGCCAGCGAGATGGCTTTGAGTGGGCTAGATGAATCTTCGCAGGCTGGTCAGGATATCGAGGATGTCATCAAATCCGCCGATCGCGGTTCAGAGTTGATCCGTCAATTGCTTGCCTTCAGCCGAAGAAATGTCTACAAACCTCAGCCGGTGAATCTCAACTCCCTTGTTGAAGAAATGCTGAAAATGCTTGATCGGATCCTTGGCGAGAACATCGAAATCACCTTCCTTCCCCAACCCGACTTGGCGGAATTATGGGGAGACTCTGGGCAGATCGAGCAGATTCTACTGAATTTAGTCATGAACGCCCGGGACTCGATGCCAGATGGTGGGCGCATCGCCATTCAAACGGTCGTGACATCCCCTCCTTTGGGACCTCAGTATTACCCCTCGGAACCCGAAAGGAAGAACTACGTTCGAATGTCCCTTTCCGACACCGGGACAGGCATTCCCGAAGAGGTCAAAGACCGGATTTTCGAACCCTTTTTCACCACCAAGGAAGTGGGGAAGGGGACCGGGTTGGGATTGTCCATCGTGTTCGGCATCCTCAAACAGCACCAAGGCTTTGTCCATTTCGAATCGCGGAAAGGGAGAGGGACGCGATTCGATCTCTACTTCCCCCTGGCGGATCAGGCGGCGAGCGACCCGAAAGGGCCGGTCGCCCCGAAGACCCCAAGATCCGGAAACGACGAGTTGATTCTCTTGGCCGAGGATAACGATCAGATTCGAGAGGTGACCGCTACCATGTTGCGACGGGCCGGGTATCGGGTGATCGAAGCGTCGGATGGCGTCGAGGCGATCCGACTTTTCGAAAGGCACATGTTGGACACCGCTTTGGCCTTTCTCGATGTTCGCATGCCCAACGAATCCGGCAAAGCGGTATATGAGGCGATCCGGCGGGTGCGGTCCGAACTTCCCGTGGTCTTCGCGACCGGTTTTTCGGCGGACATCCTCGGGAATTGCGCAGAGGTGGACCCTCTCGTTCAGGTCCTCCCCAAACCCTTTCGTGAGAGCGAACTTCTGGAAAAAGTCGCGAGGGGTCTCCGAATGCTATCCTAAAGACCGATTTATTCTACACTTACAGCCCCGACAACCAGAGGGTCCTTTGGACTTGGACCCCTTTTGAAACCGAAGGCTTGCCTTACAGGGCAAAATCTAGGACATTAGGCCATATGCGACTCCTCGCCCGCCTAGTTGTTGGTATCGTGCTCTTCAGCGTCCCTGCTCTGGGACAGTCCCCAACCATTAATGGCGATTTCGACGGCGATGGTGTCGCCGGGCCGAAAGACCTCCTTCAAATGATCCAAGGTTTTGGGCAACCCGTTTCGGCGGGCTCGGGGAACCTTCTATGGGCCAAGCGGGCCTACAGTCAGAAGATCGATAGCGCGAACGATGTGGCGCTCGGATCCGGCGGAGAGGTTTTTGTCACTGGACAATGGACCGAGGGGATCATTTTCGGCGAGGGAGAAGCCACCCAAACAATCCTGAACAGCGAAACCTCTAACGCCTATGTCGCCCGTTATAATTCGGATGGAAGTTTTATCTGGGTTCGCACCCCCTCGGGTGGATCGGTCGTTTCCGATGGGATCGCTGTCCGTCAAACGGACCATTCGGTCTATGCAACCGGCCGCTTCACAAGCACGGCGACTTTTTGGAATACCGGCGCCCCCCAATTGATGGCCACCTCGCAAGGGAGTGGAGACACTTTCTTGCTGCGCGCCACCGCGGATGGGGACCTCGAAGATTTGAGAGATGCCGGCGGCGGAGGCTACGATGAAGCCTCAGTGGTGGATGTCCTTCCCGATGGAACTCATATCCAAATGGGGTTGTTGGAGGACACGGTGGTATTTGGCGAGGGCGATTCGACAGTCACCCTCGAATCGGTCATGAACGATCGAAACCCATTCCTGGTCAAGTACAATCCCGATGGATCGCCCGCTTGGGGCCGTGTCATCCAAGTCAACCTATTCGCGGATTTGTTCGATGCCGCCCTGCTCCCGGATGGGAGGGTGGCGGTCACCGGCGTGTTTGACGATCCGCTGACCCTCGGTTCGGGCGAAACGAACGAGACGGTGCTCAATCCGGCGGGCGGGGATGACGCATTCCTCGCCTTGTTCAATTCGGACGGCACTCTTGCTTGGGCGAGGAGCGATGGGGGTATGCAGGACGACGAGGGACTTGGGGTTACGGTCCTACCGGACGATGGCGGTCTCGTTTTTTGCGGTCGTTTCGAGGACGTGGCCACTTTCGGAGCCGGAACCCCCGCCGAACGATTGCTCACCTCGACCGAGAATACGGACATCTTCATTGCCAAATACGATTTAGGCGGGAATTTGGTTTGGGCCAAGCGCGCCGGCGGCTTTGGCAGCAACCGCCCCTCACGAGTCGCGGCCACACCCGAGGGTGGCGCGGTGGTCGTGGGCTCATTTCAAGAAACTTGCGCTTTCGGAACTGGCGAGCCGAATGAAACCTCCCTGGTCTCCGAGGGAATGAACGACGCCTTTGTCGCGAAATACGAGGCGAGCGGGGGTCTTCTTTGGGCGAAGCGGATGGGAGGCTTGGAAAATGACGCCGCCGCGAGTGTCGCGGTCCATTCCGATGGAACCTCCGTGGTAGTTGGTCAATTTCGAGTGGTTGCCACTTTCGGAGAGGACGAGCCGGGGGAAACCGTGCTCGACGCGGAAGGCATCAACAATTTCCCAAATCCATCCATCTTCGTGGCCAAGTTCGGACCCTAAGGACTTTCGATGAGAGAACGGAATCGAATCCATAGTCTATCGTTTCGGGTGAGGGCCACTTGTTTGGGATTGCTCCTCGCGCCCGGATTGGTTTTCTGCCAACCCGCTCACTCACAGGGAGTCTCCCCCGCGCTGGATCTCGACCGCAGTGGAGAAATCGATTCCAACGATGTTTTTCTTTTCGCCTCAATTTGGTTGGAGATGTACGACATTGGCGCGCGCAACTTTAACATCGAGGATTTCTTTCCCATGGCTGGAGGGAACACTTGGCATTACACAGCCGGCATTGGGGAGCCGACCGACGAGAATTTCGCGTTCGTGATTGAGCAACAGTTCGAACCCTTGCCAAGCGGTTTCGAGGCTTTCCGCATCCGAAACGATTATGACGCGGGCCGTGGCGACCGACAGGGTGTCACCGACCTCTGGCGGTACGACGATTCCGGGAACCTTTTCTACGAGGGATTTCTTTCGGATGTCACTCTGACACTCGGGTTGGGAATCGAAGTTCCCCCACAGGTCGTCTACTTCTCCGATCCGCTTCCCTTTGGAATCCGCGATCAGGAGGTTGGGCAGATCCTGCAAGGGACCGCCACTTCGACCATTGAGGTCAATGTCAATGACCAACCGATGGAACTTGTCTTTGAGGCGACAGGCGAACTGCAGGCGACCGGTTTTCTGCAGACCTTCGCCACCGACCTCGGGGAATTCACCGATGTCCTCCGGGTCCGATTCAATGTGACGATCGGGTTGACCATGGGGGACGAAGTGTTCGAATTCGATTTCTTCAACAACACAGTCTTTTTCAAAGAGGGGATCGGCCCGATCGCCATCGATCTCAGCCCCGATGTCAACAACAACGGAGCGCTCACCATCGACATGGGGACGATCTTTGTGGATGGCTCTCCGGTCGAGATCACGGCACAGTAGGTTCCGGGGCCGATTCGGCCTATCTCTCCATCTAAACAAAAAATTCATTGTACTTGCCCGGTGTTTCCGCGATAACTTATGGGATAGGACATCCCGAAAACCGCCTCGGCCCTTGAGCCGGAGGGAGGAGCCAACCATGTGTGGCATTGTCGCTTACCTGGGCAAAAAGAAAGCTTTGCCGATTCTCCTTGAAGGCCTAAAGCGTTTGGAATACCGAGGTTACGACTCGGCGGGACTCGCGATTGCCAATGGGAAACTCAGGGTTTGGAAGAGCGAAGGCCGGATCACCCGTCTGGAAGAAAAGGTGGCGAAGGAGAACCTTTCAGCCACAACCGGCATCGCGCACACCCGTTGGGCGACTCATGGGGCGCCCAATGAAACCAACGCTCACCCCCACTGCGATCAGTCCGGCCGGATCGCGGTTGTCCACAACGGGATCATCGAAAACTACCAAACCATCCGCGCCTTTCTCGAAAAGAAAGGGATTGTTTTCGCCAGCGAAACCGACTCCGAGGTGCTCGCCCAATTGATCGGCCATCTCTACAAAGGCGACCTCGAGGAAGCCGTCCGCGCCGCTCTCAAAGAGACCAAGGGGACCTATGGCATCGCGGTCATTTCCTCGGAGGAGCCGGACCGGATTGTCGCGGCCTGCAATGGCAGCCCCCTGGTCCTCGGCATTGGCGAGGGAGAATTCCTCATTGCTTCGGATGCCGGAGCGATTGTCCAGCACACCACCCAGGTGGTCCGTCTTGGCGATGGCGAAGTGGCTGTCCTCGATCGTGAGGGCTTTCGAACCACGACCCTCGACGCAAAACCGATCGAAAAAGAGATCGCCGATGTCGAGTACTCCCTCGAGGAGATCGAGCTGGGCGGTTTTGAACACTACATGGCGAAGGAGATCTTTGAGCAACCCAAATGCTTGGAAGACAGCCTTCGCGGTCGAATGCGACTCGACGATGGAAAGATCGTTCTCGGCGGCCTCGCTCAACTCTCCCGTGAAATCGTGCGAGCAAGAAGGATTATTCTCACCGGCTGTGGTTCGGCTTGGCATGCCTGCCTGGTCGGGGAGTATCTGTTGGAGGAACTTGCTCGGATCCCTGTCGAGGTCGAGTACGCCAGCGAACTTCGGTATCGCAATCCGATCATCGAGGAAGGGGCGGTGGTGATCGCTGTCAGTCAATCCGGCGAGACCGCCGACACCCTGGCCGCCGTTCGAGAGGTGAGAGACAAGGGCGCCATGGTTCTCGGAATCGTCAACTCGGTCGGAAGCGCCATTCCCAAAGAGACCGACGCGGGTGTGTATCTCCATGTCGGACCGGAAATCGGAGTCGCCAGCACGAAAGCCTATACGGGCCAGTTGCTGGTTTTCACTTTGTTGGCTCTCTACTTGGGTCGAAGGAAGAATCTCAGCGAGGCGACCCTCATCGATTACCTTGGCGCGCTCTCCAAAATCCCCGATCAGATTCAACAGACTCTGAAACTTTCCGATTCAATACGTGACGCCGCCAAGGACTTGGTTAGTCATGAGAACTGGCTCTTCCTCGGTCGAGGATTCAATTATCCCACTGCTTTGGAGGGCGCCCTCAAACTCAAAGAGATCAGTTACATCCACGCCGAGGGAATGCCAGCCGCGGAGATGAAGCATGGCCCCATCGCTCTGATCAACGAGGGGATGCCGGTGGTCTTTGTCGCCACCAAAAACTCGCAGCACTCAAAAATCATGAGCAACATCGAAGAGGTGAAGAGTCGCGGTGGAAAAGTTATCGCGATCGCCACCGAGGGGGACACGGCGATCGCGGCTCGCGCCGATCAAGTCTTTTTTGTCCCGGACACCTTGGAGCCGCTGCAACCCCTGCTCGCGGTGGTTCCCCTCCAATTGCTGGCTTATCACGCGGCGCTGTTGCGGGGCTGCAATGTGGACAAACCGAGGAACCTGGCGAAGAGTGTGACAGTGGAGTAACCGCGACTGGAAACAGGGGGGCGAATCAACCCTGATACTCCTTCCCGGCACCGTGTTCCCGGATGACGCGTTGGATTCTCTCCTTCGCCTCTAAGGCGAGTTCTTTCCTTGCCGCCGCCACCTCCCATCGCGCGAGGCCATTCTCGCTCTGGGAAACCCGTTGGCAGACCTGAAGCCAATCCGGATCCAACCGGGTCGCCGCGTCGATGTTGAAAGGGAGGCCTCGACGCATCAGGGTCGCCTCGAGGTCCTCGCCACGTGAAGTTTTTTTCATGGCCGAGGCGCCGTCAACCGTGAACTCCTTTTCGACCGCAAGCAGCGCCGACACACGACTCTCGTCGGAGGGGAAACGGTGGCCCCATTCCCGCTCCCGGGCGGTTTGCGACTGAATTTCGAAGAGACGGTCGAAGGCCTCGGGTCGATCCCTCCAAAGCCGAGTCACCAAGAGGACGAAGTAAAGCGTGTTCTCGGTGCAGTAATCCTGCCCGTCATATCGGAAGCGTTCATAATAGTGGGCTGACTCCTCGACGCCACCAAGAATCTCCGGATAGTCGATCATCGATTGCTTGATCTGCGAGTGACCGTTGCGGTTGACCGAAACCTGGACCCCCGCTCTCGCCATCTCCATTACCGCTAGCGGGTTCGATTTCAGACAGGCGAAAACCTCGCGGTCCTCTCCCTCGAATCGTTTCAGGATCTCCGGAAGGATCGCCGCGTAGACGAAACTGGAAGAAAGGTAACGACCCTCTCCGGAATAGAAATCGATCCGGTCGCCATCCCCATCGAAAAAGACGCCCATCCGATATTTTCCAGTCTCGAGTTGGAGACGTCCCTCTCGAGTCACACTCTCCTTCACCGGGTTTGGGTCGCCCAAGGGAAATCCGCCATCCGGAATGGCATGGATCGGATGCAGGTCCGCCGCGGCCGTTTCAAAGGCCTCCATCATTTCATAACCCGCGGCGCCATTCAGGTAATCGTGGAGGACGGGAAAGCCCTCCAATCCCTGAGGGGGAACCCCGGCCAGACTCATGCTGTAATCGATATAGTTTTCGGTTGGATCATGCAATGAGAGAGTTCCCTGAGTGGTTTGAGGGACGCCCAGGTCGTTTCGATAAAAGTCTTCGATTTTCCGAAGGCCACCCATCGGCCCAATGTCCCTGGCGATGGGGCAAACCCCGGGTCCAATAATCTTCCTCCCGGTGTCCCCAGCGGGATTGTGGGAGGCTCCGATCAAAACGCCCGCCTTGGCGGAATTGTCCATCGCCGCGAAATAAAACTTTGAAGTTGAGCAGGCGCCAGGAATGAGTGTCACGTCCAATCCAGACTTTCGATAAATCTCGGAGGTGATATTCAGATAGTGAGGCCCCATGCTCCGAGCGTCGTGGCCGACCAACACCGAACGCACACCGAGGCATTCATGGAAATACCGGGCCTCCGCCCGAGCCAAACGGATCGCTAATTCGACCGTCAAAAACTCGCTCGGGGTTCGGATGTCATAAGCGCGGAACATGGAGAGATTCAAATCGGACATTCAAGACACCTTGGTCACAATCACATCGTTGGCCGCCTTGGTCAGCCATCGTTTTTCCTTGGCCGGAAGTCCGGAGTCGGTGATGATCCCATCGAAGTCGGTCAGTTTCGCAAATCGAGTGAACGCCGGATTACCGAACTTGCTGCTATCGGCGGTCAATAGAGATCTCTTAGCTCCCGCCAGCATCGCCTGGCAGACGCGGGTCTGATCCACATGTCGGGTGAACGCTCCCTTTGAAGTGACTCCATCGGCGCCTACGATCGCGAGGTCGACATGAAACTCTCTCAGGTTCTCCTCGGTCAGCCAACCGGTCAGGTCGGGGCTTCCATGACGGACCGTTCCTCCCAATAAAACCAGCTCGATTCCCTCGCAGGCGTAAAGGACCGAAGCGATGGCCAAGGAGGAGGTGAGAACGGTCAGCGGTTGAATCGTGGATAGCGCTTTCGCAACCTCGAGGGTGGTGGTCCCGCTGTCCAAGGACACCGACATTCCGGGTTCGATCCACCCCACCACCTCCTTGGCAATAGCGCATTTCTCGGCGGCTCTCTGTTTCCCCTGTTCCTGGAATGCGAACTCGACAATACCCGCCTTCGAGAGAACCGCGCCTCCATGCGTTCGGGTCAGTTTCCCCGCGCTCTCCAGTTGTGCGAGATCGCGGCGAATGGTCATGAGACTCACATGGAAGCGACGCGCCAAATCCAACACGCTCGCCTCCCCCGCCTGCGTGAGATGGTCAAAGATTTCACCGTGCCGATTGTGAGTTCGTGCTCCGGGTAACGCGGAGTTGTTCGCCTTCAAGGAATCTCTCCCAAGTTGATTCGATCGCTTGCCAGGTCGGGCGCTTTGGTCTATTGTTTCGAACATTATCGCTCAAAAACGAACATAATCAAAGTGCGGAGCAGCCATGCATACAGTGGATGAGGACGGCCCCCTTTCGACCGATCAACAAATCTGGCGTTGGAAGGTTTTGATCGCGACCTATTTCGGATACGCCGGGTTTTACCTGGTCCGGAAGGTTTTCACCTTGTGCAAGACCACCCTGGTCGAGGACTATGGGATGGGTTACGACTCGGTCGCGAACATCTGGACCGCGTACCTTGTCGCCTACATGATCGGGCAATTCCTCAACAGTTTCATCGGTCGAAAGAAGGGTCCGCGTTTTCTGCTCCTGGGCGGCTTGGGGATCTCCATCGGAATCAACATTGTCTTCGGCTTCGCCAACTCTTACGAGACTTTCCTCGGGTTCATGTTCTTCAACGGTCTTGTTCAAGCCGCCGGCTGGCCCGGTTCGGTGGGCGGAATCGCGGAGTGGCTTCGCAAGAAGGAGCGCGGCACGATTATGGGCTTCTGGTCGACCAACTACCTGGTCGGCAACATCCTGGTCAAGTCGGTTGGCGGGTATCTCCTCCTTCATTTCTCCGAGAAAATGGGGGGGCATTACGGAGTTCGATACGCTTTCCTCGGGTGCACTCTCCTCGCCTTCGCGATTTGGTGGCTCCTCTTTTTCTGGCAGAGGGACAAACCTCAGGATGTCGGCCTTGAACCGATTGTCGATCACCATGGACCCTCGGAAAGTTCGGTCGAGGCCTCGGTGGCCGAGCATGTATCTTTCGCCGAATACCTTCGTCTGATTTTCAACCCGATCGTTCCGCTCATGGGGTGCAGCTACTTTTGCATCAAGTTCCTTCGCTACGCACTCGACTCTTGGCTCCCCACTTTTCTTGACCTCCAGGGGATGGATGTGGGACGGGCCTCTTACTATTCCTCCATCTTCGACTGGATGGGCCTCGCGGGATCGATTGTGGCCGGCATCGCTCTCGACCGGATCTTCCGTGGAAGGTGGGACCGACTCTGTTGGGTGATGGGTGTGGGGATGATCGTCGGTTATCTCGCCGTGGTGGAGTATGGCGGACACCCGGTGGCTCTCGCGGTCTGTTTCGGGATGGTCGGTTTCATGCTTTATGGCCCGGACACGCTTCTTTGCGGAGCGGCGTCGGTGATCGTTGCGGGCGAACGAAACGCGGTCGCGGTGGCGGGTTTGGTCAACGGCATCGGGAGCATCGGGCCGGTCGTTCAGGAGCAGGTGATTGGACGACTTCTCGAGGGGCGCGAACCCGAAATCGCGATTCGCAACGCCAACCTCCTCGGACTCTCCATGAGTGTCCTGTTTGTGCTGATCATGACCGTCATCTGCCTATGGGTCTCCAATCTGCTGAAGAAACGCGAGAGGGAAGCCCAATGACCAGACGCCTCCTTGTAACGGGTCTGGGCGGTTTTGTGGCGGGCAGTGTCATCGCCCAAGGCCGAGAGGCATGGTCCATCGACGCCATTTCCTCCCCCAACCATTCGCTTTCCATCGAAGGAGTCCGTTGTCACTCCCTGGATCTGAGGGACTCCGATCGTCTCGAGGAACTCTTCAAGGCCTGCTCTCCCAATGCGGTCATCCACGCAGCCGCGAAAGCCGATATCGATTTTTGCGAGAAAAATCCCGCGGAGGCCGACGAGATGAATGTCGGAGTCACCCAAACGCTCGCCGAATGCTGCGACCGATTGGGGGCGAAGATGGTCTTCTGTTCCACCGACACCGTCTTCGATGGAGCGAAAGGACACTACACCGAGGAAGATCACCCACGCCCGGTCAACCTTTATGGCGAGACCAAGGTCCGAGCCGAGGAGATTGTTCTCGGCAAGTTGAAAGACTCCGTGGTCGCCCGGCTCGCACTCGTGATGGGATTTCCCGTCCATGGTTCAGGCAACTCGTTTCTCTTCAAAACAATCGCCTCCTTAAAGGAGGGGAAGGAAGTAAAATTCCCCGAAAACGAGATCCGAACCCCGATCGATGTGGTTACGCTCGGGCAGGCTCTGCTGGAACTGGCCGGACACCCGCACGCAGGCATCTTCCATTTGGCGGGAAACACCCGACTCAATCGCTACGAAATGGGCCGCGAAATCGCCCGGCATCTCGGGTTCACAACCGACCTCATCATTTCCACCGATTCAAACGCGATGCCAGGGCGCGCGCCACGGCCCAATGACGCTTCACTCGATAATTCCAAAGCGTGGATCCGCCTGGAAACCAAGATGAAGGATCTGATCGAAGGTTTGGATCACGCGGTTCAATTCAAGGAGCAATACCATGGGTAGTCCACCAATCAAACACGACCTCCTTATCCGGTTTGGAAGTGAATACGGGGTCGAGGAGAGAGCGGCGGTCCTCGATGTTCTCGACAAGAACGCCCCCACCAGCGACAAAGCCTGCATTCAGTTCGAGAAGGATTTCGCCGCCTATTGCGGGACCGAATACGCCCGCTGTGTCAGCAATGGAACTGCGGCGCTCTTCCTATCCATGGTGGGAATCGGGCTCCAACCCGGAGACCGAGTGATCACCACACCGCTCACCTGGATTGCCACCGCCGCGGCCCCTGCCACTCTCGGGGCGGAGGTCGATTTTGTCGACATTGATTCCGAAACTTACAACCTGGATCCTACCCTGATCGAGGAAAAAATTACGCCGCAAACCAAGGCGATCCTCCCCGTTCACATGTATGGCCAATGCTGCGATATGGACCCCATTTTGGAGATCGCCCAAAAACATGGACTCGCGGTGGTCGAGGACGCTTGCCACACGGTGGGCGGGGAGTACAAGGGGCGCAAAGCCGGTTCGATGGGAACGACCGGTTGCTTTAGCTTCCACGAGCAAAAGAACATGTCGACTCTGGGCGAGGGGGGGATGGTGGTGACCGACGATCCCAACGTTTACGAACGAATCGCCCTCTACCGTTCGCATTGCACCCGAGTGTATGGCGAATCCACCAAATACTGTTCCATCGACGAAACCCAATTCCCGATGGGCAAAAGATTCTGGTGGCAGGATTTCGATGACACCGGCTACAACTTCCGAATGACCGACATTCAGTCCGCTGTCGGCATCGAGCAGCTCAAGAAACTCGACTCCCTCAACCAGAGACGCATCGACCATGCCGCATTTTTGAGCGAACGTCTCGAGGGCGTCCCGGGTTTGAAACTTCCGAAGACCATGCCGGAGCGGAAACATGTTTTCCACCTTTACCCAGTCCTGATCGATCCAACCACTTTCGGAATGACCAAAGAGGATTTCATCGACCGGATGCTCCATGAAAAGGGGATCAAGGTGGGGATGCACTACATCCCGCTGACCTGGACAACGGCATTCAAAAACCGGGGATACGATCGTGGACAATTTCCGGTCGCCGATCATGTCGGCGAAAATGTGGTCACCTTCCCGGTTGGCCCGAGACTGACTGAAGAGGCGCTGGAATACCTTGTCGAGAGTGTGGTCTCATTAGCCGGCTGACAGTCGATTCAACCGTGACGACGCCCAAATCCAGTGATGACCGCGAGGATCATGATCGGGAAAAGGGTCAGACCGTAGAAGATGAATGGGAGTTCCTCGCTCCAGGAGATGATGGGGACGAAATCGTACCGTTCCGCAACCTCCCGCTGAATGGCCGACGAGGCGGTCACCGCCGCGGCATAGGGCAGCATGTAGGGAAACGAACAGGAGACAGTGTCAAGCAGGTTTGCCACGCGATAAGAGTGAATTTGGTGTCTCTTTCTCAGGACATTCGCGAGAGGTCCCACCGCAATCATGGCGACTGTGTTAACCGATACACAAAGGTTGGCGATTGAGATGAGCGCGATGATCGCCCCTTCGGTTCGGGCCACTGTCTTTGTCCACCCCTTGTCGAGCCAATTCATGAGTTCATCGAGAAATCCACCCACTTTCATCAGACCGATGGAGGTCACCAGGAGTAGGGTCAAAACCGCGGTCGGAACCAGTCCCATGGCTCCCCCGACCAGACTTCCCTCGATCGCGCCATCCGGAGTGACATGAAAAAGATCTTTGAAATCGAATATGCCCAGGGATGGCCCCAACAAAGAGGCGCAGAGAATTCCAGCGGTCAGGGCGAGCAGAAAGTGGTATCCACTGAAGGCGATCGCAAAGACAATTGCCGCGGGGATCAGCATCGGGAGCCCTTTCGGGTCCGAGTTCTCTTGCAAAATCTTTTCCGCGACCGAGGGATCGACAGTGGATTTCCCAGCCCCGAAGGTGAGGAACAAAACGCCGGACAAAGCGGCGGCGAGAAGAACATACTTGAGTCGCGACCGCACCACCCCGCCCACATCGGCTTCCTGGGTGGCCGCCGAAACAATGGTCGTGTCCGACACCGGAGCTAGGTTGTCTCCAAAGGCTGCGCCGCTGATGATCGCTCCCATGACCGCGGCTGGATTGGCTCCAAGGACAACGCCCGCTGGGTACATGACGGCTGTGAATCCCAGGACCGTCCCTAGTCCCGTTCCTAAAGAGACAGCGAACAATGCCGCGCACACAAAGACAGTCAGAGTGAACAAGCCGCCCGAAAGTCCAAGTTTCCATCCCACCCAAACAATGGCCTCCACCAAATCGCAATCGGCCAAGACTCCGGAGAACGCCCCGGCCCAAAGCCAGCAGACGATTGCCACCGCAGCGGTTCGGTTCGCCATCAGGGTGAATAATGTTTCGCAGTAGTCTCCCAGATTCTGAGCGAAGATCATTCCGATCGACAACCCCAACATGGCCGCCAAAATCATCCCCTCAACTTGAGGGGCTCCGGCAACGACCAAGATCAGAGTGGCCATGACGAAGACGAGAATAGGCGCCGCGCTTGCCAAAGGTCCTCCTCGGAAATGGATGGTTTGTTCGGTTGAGTTCATGAGCAAAAGATGAATGTTGGGTTCAAGGGATTTCCGCCATTCACTCGGCGGACGCCCAGGATACCATAAGATTGCATGGTGGTGGGGCATCCTAGGTTTTTTTTCTAGTCGGGGGTCATACTTGACGCCGGCAAAAAAAATCCGTAGATTCTCAAGGTTTGCGACCTGGATTTTTCAATCGAATCCTGGAGGCGAATAAAATCATCGGCCTTTCAGTGGATTTTCCCGAGGTTGGAATTGATAAGTGGTGAATAATCAACGGGTTCTATCGCTTGACCCGTTCGACCAAATAGTTGACGGGCAAATAGAAAGCCCTTTGAAGGAGTGAAGAAAATGGTTTACGCCATCATCCGTTCCGGCGGAAAACAGCAGAGAGTCTCGGTCGGGGACCGTTTCGATGTCGAGAAACTGCCGAAAGAAGTGAGTGAAACAGTCGAGATCGGCGAGGTCCTCGCGGTCGGCGAGGGCGAAGACATCCAGGTCGGCGCCCCCTATGTCGACGGCGCGAAAGTCGTCTGCGAAGTGGTCCGTCAGGATCGCGGCAAGAAAATTCTGATCGGGAAATACAAGCGCCGGAAGAATTTCTACCGCAAGAACGGGCACCGTCAGTCGTTCACTCGACTCCGCGTCGATTCGATTCAGGCCAGCGGTATCAACGAGAAATCCGGCGCCGCTTCAAAAGCCACGGAGGCTCCAGCCGAGGACGCGGGAGAGGAATAAGACTTGAGGTTTGCGGTTTCGAGTCCGTTTTAACGGACTTCGATGTTCGTAGCCACGGAATTGATTTCGTGGCGGGGTTGGATGCGATCCGCTTAGTTCGTCTTTCTATTTCCAACTCACAATTACGGCGCAGTCCGCGACAGGTTCAAACCGCGTCGCTACACAAAACGAAGTCCGTTTAAACGGACTGACTCCGACAAAACAAAAGCCTCTCTTCCAAGAATTGAAAGAGAGGCTTTTTTATTCACCCATGGTTTATTCACCTTGCCCTGGATTCCCGCCTTCGCGGGAATGACGACAGGGTGATGGAATCTCCACGGGGGAAGCTAGCCCCGATGAAGATTACTCGCCGACTTTCACCTCGATCCGACGGGGTTCGGCGGGTTTCACTTTTGGGAGAGTCACTCGCAGGACTCCATTCCGGAGTTCGCTGCCGATGCCCTCCACATCGATCTCCTCGCCGAGCCGGAACTGGCGCCGGTAAGAGACCGCTTCATGCTCTCTCCACAACCACTTCACGTTTTTCTCCGGAGTGGGTGGAGTCTGTTTTGCCTCGATGGTGAGAAGGTTGTTCTCGACCGTGAGGTTGATGTTCTCCCGGTGAATTCCGGGCACATCGATCAGGAGCGCGAGGCTCTCGCCGGTTTCATAAACATCCACCGGTGGAATGTAAAACTCCTCCTCGAGAACTTGCGCGTCTTTCTTTTCCACCACCTCGCCCGTATCCGGGGCTTGGGCGACTTGAGTGTCGGAATAAGCTTGTGTCATTGTCGTTTCCTCCTTCGGAATACTGGATCGCGTCTCGCTTAGTTGGCGATCGCGACTTCGATCGATCTCGGTTTCGATTGTTCCGCCTTCGGAACCTCGATGTTCAAAATGCCGTCCTTGTACTCGGCGGTGATTTTGTCCACCTCGACATCGGTCGGCAGACGGAATGACCGTTGGAAACTCCCCACCGACCGTTCGCTCCGATGGTATTTATCGTTATCGGAAAGTTGCTCGGCACGGATCCGACCCGAAAACTCGAGGCGGTTCTTTTGCGCGGTCACTTTGACAGAGTCCGAATCCAACCCCGGGGCGATCACATGCACCCGGTAACCCTCCCCTTCGTCCTGGATATTAACCTTGGGATAGGACAGGCTGTTTTGTCCGGACACCAATTCGGTTCCAAAACTCCCCGGAAATCGTGTGAATCCGAGAGGAGTGAAACCACGAGACAGTTCGCGACCTAAGCGGTCAAACTCTCTGAATAGACCTCGATTCCACATAATGCTGATCTCCTTTCTGTCTAAGGCGTATCGCCTTTACTCTTCCCACTATGAAAAGAGCGTGCCAATTCATAAATTTATTAAAATCAATGGGCTATAATCGTTCTACCGTTCAGATTTGGCTAATGAGTGCGTCGATATGGCGCAGCTTGGTGCATGCTAAGTGCAGGCGTTAGGCAAACTCAGGGGTGATTCACACGGGCGGTCTTGGGAACCGTGGAGAATGTAGCCTCACTCCCGCTTCCACGTTTTCCACCCGTTCCATGGGTTTCCATGATTCAATTCTTTTCGAACCGCCTTGCAACTTGCCACCCACTCTCATTCCTTCCAAGCGGGCTTTGCATTATTCTAGAAATGGAATTCGTTGAGACACCCCGAAGGAGAATGGCGAAGGTCTTTTAATGCCAAAACAAATACTGTTCAGTGTGCGTCACGATCACACCCTGATCGGACTCTTTGAAGATGAAAAACTGGTTGAACTCTTCCTTGACCGCCCGGATCAAGAAAGCAGCGTAGGGAACATCTACATCGGGAAAGTCACCAAGATCCTCGAAAACATTCAATCGGCATTTGTCGATTTGGGAATCGGTAAGGATGGTTTTCTTCCTGGCGATGACGCTTTCACTGGGGACCGGCCGAGGGGAAGAGGCAAGAAACCCACCATTCAATCCAGACTGAAGAACGGACAGACCATCGCGGTCCAGGTCCAAAAAGACGAGATCGCCGACAAGGGCAAAAAGCTCTCCATGGATCTTTCCCTCCCCGGTCGCTATCTCGTTTTAATGCCCTATCACAAGAAGACCAACATCTCCAAGCGCATCTCGGACAAAGACGAACGCAAACGGTTGCAGGAAATCCTCGAGGGGATCAAAGGCTCCGAGGGGCTTGGTTGGATTGTTCGCACCAGTTCCGAGGGAGTGGTCAAAAAAGAGCTCGAACGGGATGCACGCGACCTGATCAAGAAATGGCAGTCGATCCAAAAAGAGATCGATCGTTGTAAGAAACCCACGCTAATCCACACCGAACTCACCCCGATCGAGCAGGTGCTGCGCGACCACTACTCGAAGGATTTCAACGCCATTCTGGTCGACAACCTCCGGGTCAAACAACACATCGACCGCTTCATCCGGTCCCTCTCGCCCATGCGTTTCATTCAGCGAAAGGTGACCGAGTATCTGGAACCCGATCGATTGATGGAGAGGTATGGCTTTCGCCGTGAATTACAGAAAGCGTTGGACCGCAGGGTCTGGCTCAAGAGTGGCGGCTATCTGATCATCGAAGAAGCGGAAACTCTGACTGCAATCGATGTCAACACTGGGAAGACCACCAAGAGCGGCGACCAGCAGAAGACACTCCGTCAAACCAATATCGAAGCCGCCGAGGAAATTGCCCGTCAACTGCGTTTGCGCAGCATCGGCGGCATCATCGTCATCGATTTTATCGACATGAAGACCAAGCGCGATAACAACCAAGTGATGCAGATTCTCCAAAAAGGCCTCAACGCCGACAAGGCCGCGAGCGATGTCACCACGTTTTCGGAGATCGGCTTGGTCCAAATCACCCGTCAAAGAACCGGCGAAAGTCTCGCGCTCCTTCTTTCTGAAGAGTGCCCCCACTGCAAGGGAAGCGGGAGGATCTTGACCCATCACAGCGATTGAGGGTCCGCTAACACGCATGCCGAGAATTCTGCAGTTTTTTCTATTCGCCACAACTCTTGTTTCGTTAAGTGTTTCTCCGATAGTGGCTCAAGAATCCGTTCCGTTTCCTCGGGATCCCGCCTACATCCATGATCCCAACCAACGACTCTTCGACCAGTTGACCCAAACCGATATCCCCTTTGAATTTCGTCCGGCCTTTCCCGACCGTCTCGAAATCTGGGTCAGTGACAAAGAGTTTCAAGATTTGGCTGAGCAGGGATTGAACATCGAGTGGGTTCCCGAGGAGGACCAGGTCTACTGGGAGACTCCCAAAGGAGTCGCCGAGGAGTTTGTCACCCCCGCGACTTCTTATCCCACCTTTGAGCAGCTGACCGCATTCCTCCAAAAGAAAGCGTCGGATTATCCAGACCTCTGCCGTCTCGAATCGATCGGACAAAGTGTGCAGGGACGCGATCTCTGGTTCCTGAGAATTTCGGACAATCCCGATCTGGAGGAGGACGAGCCGGAGTTCAAATATATTTCGACCATTCATGGCGATGAGATTGTGGGCGTTGCGATGATGCTGAACCTGATCGATCTCCTGCTTGAGGGCTACGGTGTGGACCAACGGCTCACCGATCTCGTCAATGACACCGAAATCTGGATCATGCCACTGATGAACACCGATGGTTTCGCACGCAATCCGAGACGCCGGACCAACGCGAATGGTTTCGACCTGAATCGAAGTTTCCCCGACCGAGTCGGCGACCCGGTCAACACTCCGGAGGGCCGCCAACCCGAGGTCCAGGCGATGATGAACTTCGGGTTTAATCATTCCTCCGTCTTTTCCGCCAATTTTCATGGCGGGGCGTTGCTGATGAATTATCCATACGATTCCGACTTCTCCATTCCCGAGGGCCCCCCAACGATTCCTCCTCAACCCGGCTGGTTCAGTCCGGACAACGATGTTTTCGAGGCAGTCTCTCTCATTTATTCGATGAATAATCCTCCGATGTTCGCCTCCCCGTTTTTCGAGAATGGAATCACCAATGGCATTTCCTGGTATTCGGTTTGGGGAGGAATGCAGGATTGGAATTATGTCTGGCTGGCCTGCAATGAGGTCACCATCGAAATGAGCAATGACAAGGGCCCGGCGGGTTCCACGCTTCCCCAATTCTGGGAGGAGAATCGCGAGTCGATGCTTTCCTACATGGAACAGGTCCACATCGGTGTCCGCGGCCTTGTGACCGACTCGAGAAGCGGGAGACCCCTGGCCGCGACCGTGATCGTGGAGGGCCGCGATCATGAGGTGTTCACCGACCCGGATGTGGGAGATTACCATCGGATGCTTTTGCCCGGGACTTACACGCTGACCTATAGTGCGGATGGTTATCGGCCGAAGACCGTGGAGAATGTCATTGTCGAGGAGGGCGAGGCGACACGGGTGGATGTGGAGTTGGGGCTGGATGTATCCTTGCTCACCGTCCGTTAACCTTTGGCCAAATAGTTCTTCAAGGACCCGAAACATGCAATCGAGACTTAGACTTTTCATCTGTGCAACAATCCTGACCACCATGACTGCTTACGCCCAAGTCCCTATCACCTTCGACACCGACATGGGGAACGATATCGATGACGGTCTCTGTCTGGTCATCGCTTGCCGCGCCACCACGATGGGGGACGCCGACCTGTTGATGGTGGGGTCGAGCAACCCGAGCGAGTGGGCGGTTCCGGGGATGCGGGCGATGCTCGATTACTACGGTCGCAAGGAGGTCCCGCTCGCCGATTGCAGCCAGAATATCGCGCCTGGGAATGACAAGTTCACAAAACTGGTGGCGAAAAACGCGGGACTGGAGCCGGATCCCAAGACACCTGACGCGGTTTCACTGATGAGAAAGATCCTTTCCGAGCAGGAAGATGGCTCGGTGCGGATTGTCACCACCGGGTTCAGTACGAACATGGCGAACCTGCTCGATTCGAAGGCGAACCACAACGGCGATGGAGTCGATCTCTCAGGTCCGGAGTTGATTAAGAAGAAGGTTGAGTTCCTGACCCTGATGGCCGGCGATTTCGACCGTCCGGAGTACACCGAATACAACGTCGCCCAGAATGTTCCCGCCTTCAAAAAGGTGGTCGAGGAGTGGCCGACCCCGGTCTATCTGAGTGGCTACGAAATCGGCATCGTGGTCTTCTCCCGCTACGAGCAAATCAAAGAAGATCTCAAACCGGAGAACCCAGTGCGAGTCGCCTACGAGGATTACCTCGGTGTGGGCAAAAAGCCCGCCCCCTGGGACCGCCCCTCCTGGGACCAAACCGCCATGCTCTTCTCGATCTACCCCCAGAAGAACTATTTCGACCTGGTCGGCCCAGTCACCATCAAAGTCGGCGAAAAGGGAGAGACGATCGCCCATGAAGAAAAAGAGATGGAATACCCGAGGTACTACCTGAAGTTCAAAGAGGATCTACCGAAGGAGAAGATCGAGGAGATTTTGGCTGGGTGGTATCGGGAGCCGTGAATTGGGGCTGTTAGCAGAAACCTGGGACGCCAAACGGATCCGCGTTCTCAGGGATTTCGAAATGAAATCTCTCATCTGGGATGTTGTGATCGATTCTGATGTCGGTGTATTCTTCCACTTCGAGGATCTCGCAACTCTTTGATTCATCCCAAACGAGTTCATCGATCGGGTTTTGTTTCATGACCTCGATAGCTCCTGGAAAGAGTTCTTCCATTTCTTCTGGATGCTTTTTGATATATTCGTTTGCTTTTCTTATGTCCCGGTTGGTCTCCTCAAAATCCTCCTCATTGTTGGATGAGCGAGACACGATCCTCTCGAACGCTCCAAGGTCTTGGTCGATAAATAGGCATACAGACCTTCCGTCGCGAGTTGTTCCATCGATGCATTTACACTCAATGTCTTCCACATCAACGGGTTGGGAAAATTTGGGATTTTCCAGTTTAGCCGCGACCGAAGCTCGTGCGAGTTCAGGAAGGAAATGATAGGGAAGGTTGTAACTGATGCCAAATGAAATGCCTGTCGTAACTTGAAGGCTTTGAACCAGTGTTTCGTAGTTCGTGAAGCGCGGTTTGTCCAAGAACTGGAGACCGAGCACCTTGTTGCCATCGCTTAAGAGGCTCGAAAAAGGTGTTAAACGGTCTGAGTCAATCCAGATTTCCAGCCGAAAAAGATTGGGTCTCTTGAACAAGACTGAGAAGTGGGATTCTGCCTCATCTTTTCGGTCAGGGTAGGTCCTCAAAGTATAGAGTCTCCCCTGAGATTCATAGGTTTCCAGGCTCAGGTACCTTTCATGCACCTTCTTGAGTAGCAACTCGGCGGGGGAGCCTTTGCGTGGGGGCATGGGGTGTGCGCTCCGTTTCGAGAACTGATTTCGAAAGCCGTGAACTCGCTACTTTGTGCCAGCTTGGCTAATATCGTTAGCAGGTCTCTCGGGTTTCGAACCTCTCCGATCAACCAGCCGTGAAAGAGGTTTCTTCTGACGCTCGAGAAGGTCGTTCACGATAGCGTGGAGATCGTGGTTGTGCGCCGCGGCGTAGGCTTCACGCTGCTTCCAGAGCTCCTCGATGATTTCATCCTTATACATCGGATTTCTCCTCGGGCAAGAGTTCTTGCGGCGTACAGATCTCCGGGCATTGGTATCCTGCTTTAAGGCAGATAGTCCGAATGATCGGTTTCGTCTCCGCATTATTGATGTGTCGGCAATTCCAAGTCAAGAAAAAGTCGACTTCATGAACGGTCGCGATGGCGACGTGAAGAGCGTCGACCTCGGCCTTCTCTGGAAAACCGCCTTCCGCAATCAATTGTGAGGCCAGTTTTTCGGCGGTGCGATCCAAAGGAAGTTCTGGGAATTGACTGATCGCCTTAAGCCGACGCTTCACTGCTTCCGGATCTCCACCCGAAGCCTCCGCGACAACGATTTCGGAGATGAAAACCTCATACAGAGGCAACGCATGTTTCCACCATTGGAGCGACGCCTGTTGCCAAGCGGATGCCTGTAGATCCCGACTCGGCCGAGCGGTCAGATAACTGAAGATGGATGTTTCCAGGTAGACGCTCTTCAATTTCATATTCTTTTCGACCTTCACGCCGCCGACAGCCTTCTCACCTTCAATCCCTTCGCCTTCCGCTCCGCTTGCCAGAGATCGTATTGAACCTGTTGGTTGAGCCAACTCTCGGCGCTGGTATCGAAGGCTTTGGCGAGGCGGATCGCCATTTCGGGGCTGACTCCGGATCGGCCGTTGATCAGGGCGGAGAGGGTTTTTCTCGAAACTCCGAGCGCTTTCGCGGTCTCTGTCACCGACAGCCCCAGTGGCTCGATGCAGAGTTCCTTCAGGACTTCTCTGGGGTGTGGGGGGTTGTGCATTTTCATCATCGTTTCCTCAGTGATAGTCCTCGTAGTCAACATCGATGGCGTCGCCATCTTCAAATCGGAAAGTGATCCGCCAGTTTCCGCTAACCGTTACGGCCCATGTTCCCTTCCATTTCCGGATCACTTTCTGAGTGTGACCTATCCCGTTTCGCTTCTCAAGTCTGCTACGTCGACTCCTCATTCGAGCATTCAGTTGCCCCTTTATGGCGGACCCGGAGTTGCTTCTCGATTTAGCACCCGATGTATTACCTGAAATTCAAAAAGGATTTGCCGAAGGAGCAGAGAAGATCGAGGAGATTTTGACTGGCTGGTATCGGGAGCCGTGAGGGGACTCAGTTATTGTCGAATGCTTCTCTGATTCTATTCAACATTTCATCCGAAAGACCTTCCCTCATGGACAAAGGTTCCATTTGAAGCGCTGGTTCATAAACGAACTTGTCGTCTGGAATTTGGTGGTTTGTAAGGATGCTTTCGTAGGTTCGGACTTCCGTTTCTTTCCCGATTACTTTGGTGTCCTTCGCAAGAGACTTCACTCGACCGAGGAATTTTGTCCTAGCCTGCCGCATTCCAGAGCGCTGGAAAAAGAGTTGGTCCAAAAGATTGCCAAGAGACTGGACCCAGGAGTTGTGAGACTCGATTGCCTCTGGGTCCCAACTCTTGGTTTTTTGAATTCTCCGAATGAAGTGGTCGTGCGGGTCGATATCAAATATCCAGGTTTCGGATTCATTGAATTCGCTCCAAATGGTAGTGCACAGTCCTGTGCGATTCCGACTGCTTGGAATGATTTTGGGATTCCGAATTTGATTGGTTAGCGACATGTTGTCGGTAGGATTTGTCAGCATGATGTATGTTTGGTTCGAAATTCCACCGCGTCCTGGTCCGGCCAATTCAAAAAAATGTTTCTCACCCGTATCCCAAAAGTGAAAGAATCCTTTTCCATCGAACCACATCGCAATGACAACCTCCGTCCCATCTTCACCGATCCACCTTTCCTCTGAATAGAATCGATTGGGTCTGGAAAAGAGATTCTTGAACGATGACTTCTTCAAAACCGTTTCGGACTTCTCATCCGAGATTACCCTCTTAATGAATCCTTCGTCCTCATAACTGTTCACGTTGCGATAGGCTGCCTCCACCTTCTTGAGCAACAACTCGGCGGGGGAGCCTTTGCGTGGGGGCATGAAGGGGAAACGCTCCTTTTCGGAATCTCCGGTTTGTTACGAAACTAGATTGTATCCGAGGGGGTGGTTGGAATTCAATCGCAAAGTGTCTTTGATGTGCACTCCTTTCCTACTGCGGGGTTGCGACGAATCCAGATATTAGACATAATGTCTAATGCGAGTGATCAGCCTGAAACCGCTTCGGGAGTTCTGGGAGAAGCATCCGGACGCCGAGCGACCGCTAAGGTTGTGGTATAAGGTGGCGATCAACGCGGAATGGCAGAGCCTCCAGGATGCTCGACACGATTTCCCAACTGTGGATGGGGTGCCCGTGGACCGAGGCGAAACGCTCACGGTGTTCAACATCGGAGGAAACAAATATCGGTTAATCGCCCGGATTCGATACGATTACCAACTCATTAATGTTTGCCAGGTTTTGACCCACGCCGAGTATGATGAGGGGCATTGGAAGGAGAGTTGAGATGGGTTCGACAAAGATTTCAGGGAAAGAAAAACTTCCAGGAAAGTTCGAGGACCTCATGCTCGTTCTGCCGCCTCGGGCGATTGCGGATGAAGTGCACTACGAGAACACAGTCGAGATGATCGACCGGCTCATGGCGATCGGACGATTGACCAAGGGGCAATCTCTCTACCTCGAAACGCTCGTCCAATTGGTCCAAGCCTACGAATCCTCGAACCACGCCATCAACGTCTCGGATCTCAGCGGGATCGACACTTTAAAATACCTGATGGGTGAGAATGGGATGAATGCTTCGGATCTCGCGCGGTTGCTAGGAGTCCATGTCAGCCTGGGTTCTAAGATTCTGAAGGGGGATCGCTCTTTGACCTTGGATCATGTGAAGACCTTGGCGGAGAGGTTCAAGGTGAGTGCGGGGTTGTTCTTGGATTGAACTTCCAAGGTACTATCTGAAGTTCAATGAGGACCTGCAAAAGGAGAAGATCGAGGAGATTTTGACTGGCTGGTATCGGGAGCCGTGAGGGAACTAATCTTTCCACAATTTCCTCAGCTTTTTCATTAAATCGTTTGTCAGGACTCCCTTCACGGTAAATGGCTCCATGCCCATTGCGGGTTCGTAAACAAATCGAGTTTCAGGAATTTCGCGGTGCCTTAGTTCTCCGAATGAAGTGGTCCTCTTGGTCGATGTCAAGCGTCCAGGTTTCTGATTCGTTGAACTCCTCCCAAGTGGTCGTGCATGGAGCGATCTTGGGATTTCGGATTTGATTTGTTGAGGAAGCGGGGAGGTGCATCCGGTTGTTCGCCAGCCAAAAGCCCCCTTTGGCGGCAAATGCAAATCCATGTGCTCTGCGCGTGGAATGTTACATTCGGGAAGGTCTTCGCGAGTCGCACTCGATTTCAGATTTTGGAGGTCGCGGGGTGATTTTTCAACGGGCAGCTAGCGCACATTCATCGCCCGTCAACTCGTTTTCCAGTTTTACCAACAGTCCACCTCTTGATCCAAAAGCGACTCCCCAAAAAAAATGTCGAAAATCCTTGACTTCTCATTCCAATCAGACTACTCTGTAGTTCAGAGTCCTCTATTACAAATCTTCATTCAAGGAGATCACAATGATGGAAATGACACGGGAGACAGCGGAGCAGTCGTTGCGGGATATCGAGGAGGCGCGGAGAAAGACACGATTCGACGCCGACTGGGGTGGTGGGGATCTGATGATGATCCTCTGGGGGGCGGTCTGGACCTTCGCTTTTCTGGGGTCGCACTACGACCCTGAGAAGGCGGGGATCTTTTGGATGATCGGTGACGCCCTCGGTGTGATCGGGACTTGGGCGATCATTTACCAGGTCAACCAAAGGGTCCAAAGCCAGGAAGGCCAAAGGATCGGGATCTTCTGGTTCCTGCTCTTTGTATTCATCTTTCTCGAGCTCGCGGTCATGCATCCTTGGGACCCTATTCAGATGAACGCATTCATTTGCCTTCAAGTTATGTTGGCGATTGTGGTGATGGGACTGTGGCTCGAAGTGATGGGGATGCTGTTGTTCGCCGGAGTTGTCACCGCTTTCATCCTGGTCGGATACTTTCTGATGGGTTCGTATTACAACCTTTGGATGGCATGCACTGGAGGGGGAGCGTTCCTGGGAACGGGACTCTACGCGCGATACAGGCTGAGAAGGTCATGAAAGACCTCGACCCGATCATCCATCAACCGATCCGCCTGAAGATGATGGCCTCTCTGGTCTCGCTCTCCGACAAGGAGAAGGTCGAGTTCACTCATCTCCGCGATCTCCTCGAACTCACCGATGGCAACATGGGCGCGCACCTGATCAAACTTGAGGAGGCCAAATATGTGAAGGTCGAAAAAACCTTTGTCGGGAGGAAACCGAAGACCTACATCCACGCCACCAGCAAGGGCCGCTCCGCCTTCGAGGATCATGTCGAGGCGCTGAAGAAGATTTTATTGGTGGAGGAGTGAGAAGCGGCGCGGCAAAATCGAGTGAGACCTCAGCCGCGACATCATCGAGTCCAGAGAATGGTTTTACGAGCCACTCGCCTTCTTCCAGTCTTGACTGAAGACGATGAGGTCCCATTCATTCACGGCGCCATCGCCGTTCAGGTCGCTCCTGAGAACGGGGCACTCGAAGGCGCCCATGTCATAGGTCCCGATAGGCCGAGGGTTTCCATCGAAATCCTCGGTCAATCCCGTGTCTGTCCCCGAACCGTTTCTGGCGAATTCATGGATAGAGGATTCTCCCAACCATGTCCGGTTCCTTGTCGATGATCTGAAGAAGGCGCAGAGCGGGAGAACTGGGTTTTGCCTTGCCCGATTCCCACAACCGAAGGGTGTTACTCGACACATTAAGAGTCCGAGCAAACGTTTCGCTGGTCATTTGCAGCCGCTTCCTGAGGTCCCGGACTTGTTTCGGAGTGAACTCCGGCGCCGGTGATGGGACCGTCACCTCGTGGGTCACCAAGTCCTTCTGTTCTCCCTTCGCGAATGAGATTCCATCTTCCAATCCCTCCTTGAGTCGCTGAAAGAAAGGGTTCTCTTCAATCCGATGGTTTTTTTGTTGATTTGGCATATTCTTTGAGTTCCTGGGCCAGTTTCCTCAAAATCTTCTTTTCAGATTCGCTTAAATTATCTTGCGTCTCTTCCCATAAATGTCCAGCAATAGAGTCCAACAGACCTCAGGAACATCCAAATAAATTATCCGAAGCCCGCCCCTCTTTCCTGAGCCCTTGGCTCGGTTTGTGTATCGCATCTTCCTCAAACCACCAGTTCCAGGAATGACATCACCGATCATGGGATTAGCGGAAAGGAAGGTCTGCAGACCTCTGTATTCCTCCTCTGTCAGACGACCATGGACCGATGAAGTGAAGTGAGGGGTTTCAATGAACAAACGTTTCATTCACTTCTTCCTCGAAGGTTTCTTCGTGTTTCAAATCTCATGCTCCCCCGGCAGGACCAGCAACCTCGGGATGCGCACATGGCTCGGTTGTTCGAGGATGAAGCGGACCATGCGGGCGATGTCTTCGGGGGTGAGGGGATGCTCGATGCCGAACATTTCGGTCGGGTGTTTCTCCCAGGAATCGTGAAGTTCGGTGTAGACCAGGCCTGGCTCGACACAACTGACTTGGATGTCCGTCCCGGCGAGTTCCATCCGCAACGATTCGGAGACCGCCTCGATCGCGTATTTCGTTCCCGCGTAAGCGCCGGCGGTCGGACGGGTCTTCGTTCCCAAAATGCTCGAGGTGTTGACCAGATGACCGGAACCCCTCTTTTTAAAGTATTTGACTGAGGTGTAAATCAATCGGAAGGCCGCCTCGACATTGATTCGCACCATCTGGCAGACCCGATCGATATCGATCTTGTCGATCGGTCCGACCTCGATGATCCCGGCGTTGTTGAACACGATGTCGACCGGCCCCAGTTTTTCCTCGGCCGCCTGAAACAACAGATCGGGCGTCTCCGGGTCAGCGATATCCCCCGCGAGAGCCACCGAGCCAACACAATCCTGGGTGAGATCGTTAAGTCGTTCCGCTCGTCTCCCGGTCACCAACACTTTGCATCCGGCCTCGGACAGATTCTGCGCGACCGCCTTCCCAATGCCGCTGCTCGCGCCTGTCACAATCGCAACCTTGTTCTTCAGTTCCATGAGGGCCTCCCATCTTTTGTTCGCTACCACAATCGGAATCCACATAGACTAAACAGACATGAGGGTGTCCGTCCACATCTAACCCGGTTTGGAAGTGCGGATCCAGAACCATCCTTGATTCCATCGACGAGTGTCGTTGCAACTTCCCACTCGCGGATATAGGATTCTGAATCTAAATTCAGCGTGGATGAATCCAACGATATTCTCAACGGAAACGAATGGTCGCCAAGAAATCCAAACCAGCCGAACCCGCAGCAGTTGGAGTCTTCCGCCGCTTCTTCCATTCGGAGGTGGCGGGCAGCGTGGTCCTTCTTGCCTGCACCCTCGCGGCGCTCTACTTCGCGAATTCAAGTCACTCGGAAACCTATTTCGAAATCCTCCACACGAAGGTCGGAGTCTCCTGGGGGGAAAGCGCGTTCAAACTCACCTTTCACCATTGGGTCAACGATTTTCTGATGGTCCTTTTCTTTTTTGTGGTCGGGCTGGAGATCAAGCGCGAGATCGTGGCGGGACAACTCTCCTCTATCAAAGATTCGGCCCTCCCTGTCATGGCGGCTCTCGGGGGAATGATTGTCCCCGCCCTCCTGTATACGCTTTTCAACCATGGGGGGAACGGCGCCGATGGATGGGGGATCGCGATGGCGACCGACATCGCCTTTGCTCTTGGCATTCTCTCGTTGTTTGGAAGTCGAGCGCCTATTGGTCTCAAAGTTTTTCTGACCGCTCTCGCTATCGCGGACGATATCGGTGCGGTCATGGTGATCGCGGTTTTCTACAGCGAGCAGATCTTTTGGTCGGGGCTTGCGGTCGCGGGGTTCTTCATGGCGCTCCTCTTGATCGCATCTCGATTCATGATCGGGCGCCCGGGAATCTACATTCTCCTCGCACTCGGAGTCTGGGCGGGTGTCTTCGCTTCAGGGGTTCACGCCACAGTGGCCGGGATTCTTGTCGCTTTGGCGGTACCCGTTCGGGCGAGGATCGATCCACAAGTTTTCATTGATAACATGGATGATCGTCTCGAACGATTAAAACAGTCCGATTTGACTCGACAGAGCATGCTTTCCGACACTTCGCAATTGGATGCTCTCGACGATCTCCATTGGGTTTCCGGCTCGATGCGACCAGCCGGTATCACCCTCGAACACTTTCTCCACCCAATCCAAGCCTTTTTCATTCTCCCGCTTTTCGCGCTGTGCAACGCTGGAGTGCATATTCATGGCGGCGTGTTCAAAACAATGGTCAATCCCATCAGTCTCGGGATTATTCTGGGATTGGTTATTGGCAAGCAGCTGGGGGTGGGCTCGATGGTCTGGGCCGCGGTGAAACTGGGTTGGGCGGAACTCCCCAAAGGGGTCCGGTGGCCTCATCTGTACGGGGCCGGGTGCCTGGCGGGAGTTGGATTCACCATGTCGCTGTTCATCAGCGAATTGGCATTCACCGATGACCTTCTGGTGGATGAAGCCAAAATCGGGATCCTTGTCGCCTCACTCATTTCCGGCGTGTGGGGTTATTTGGTGTTGATGGTGACGCTTCCAAAGGCGGAAAATTAGGAAACAGAGATATGGGTGGCTGGAATTGAGACTTTAGAATCTTCCGCGGTGACCGTCTGTTAGCAGGTCTTTGAAAAATAGATTGAGCGATCCAATTCCGTAGCCCGGCAACTCATTCGCCGGGTGAAATGAAGGATTAACTCCCCTCATCCCAGCAAGTGAGTTGCCGGTCTACATCTCTCGAACTCTCTGATTCGATCTTCAAACTCATCGGCTTCGTGACTGCTCCATGTTCCGGCGATTTTGGAGAGGTCACGCTTTTTGGCGGTTCTTGAGTGATCAAGACCTGTGGCCTTTTCGAGCAATCCGATGAGGGTTTTGTTTAGACTGGTTCCCTGTCGCTTGGAAAGTTCGCGGATCGACTTCTCAAGGTCTTCTGGAAGGCTTCGGATCGTGATCTGACTCATATCGCGCCCTCATATTCGATTCAATTTATGACTCAGTCTATCCATCTCGGGGATTTCGCGTCAAGAAGTAAAGAACTGACAGGCCTTTTCTAAGGGTTTTGAGACACGGAATCCATGGTCGCTGTCGCTATTTCTTGAAAAGGTCACACTTGGAAAGGCTGAAGAACACTTTGTTGGTGGAGGAGTAAGGGACAGTCCTTAAAGCCACAACCCCGGCTGCATCAGTCCTGCGGTTTCCTCGAACCCAAGCGCCAAATTCATGTTCTGCACCGCTTGTCCCGAGGCCCCCTTCACCAGATTGTCCTCGGTCACCGTGACAATCAGACGACTGTTCCGGCTGTCGACATGCACGGAGATGTCCAGGAAATTCGAACCTTGAACCGCCTTCAGGCAGGCCTCCTCTCCCTGAGGCAGCACCCGGACAAACGGATGGCTTTCATAAAAAGATTCATACTCCGCCTGGATTTGGTCGATCGACAGATCCTCAGTGAGGGTTGAATAAAGGGTCGCCAAAATGCCACGTGTCACCGGCAATAGGTGAGGGATGAAATTGACCGTCAGATCCTCTCCGGCAAGAAGGCTCAACTCCTGCTCGATTTCTGGTGTGTGCTTGTGGCCAACCACCTTGTAGGCGTTGAAATTCGCCTCGCACTCGGCGAAATGCATCCGGGTGTTCAGGTGTTTCCCGGCGCCCGAGACGCCCGACTTCACATCCGCCACGAGAAACGAGGTGTCGATCCATCCCTTCTTCACCATCGGTGCGAATCCCAGAATCGTAGCGGTGGGGTAACATCCCGGGTTGGCGATCACATTCGCCTTCCGGAGTTCTTCCCGGTGAAGTTCGGGTAAACCGTAAACCGCCTCTTGAAGCAGGTTCGGAGACGCATGCTCGATGCCGTACCATTTCTGATGTATCTCGGCGCTTCGGAGTCTCGTATCTCCGGAGAAGTCGATCACCTTCGCGCCGGTGTCGAGGTGCTCTTTGGCGTGGTTCATGGTCACCCCATCGGGGGTGGCGAAAAAGACCGCATCCGCCTTCGAGCCGTCATCTTTCCCCACCACCATCTGGTCGGTCGTTCCGCGCAGATTGGCCCGGTACTTCCAGATCGGGGTCGGCTCCTCGGCTCGACGATCGATCAAGAGGATCGACTCGACATTGGGATGTTGGATCAGTAGCCGCGCGAGTTCGCTGCCCGAATACCCCGCGACTCCGATGACCTTGACTCTCGCCATCAATTCTCTCCAATCTATATTCTTCAGATGATAATCCTGATCGGTTCGGGAACCGGATTCAAGACTCCCGCCGTTTCCGTCCGTTCAATCTTAAACAGCAGGCGATTCGTTCCCTAATATCTTCAGGAGAAGACAGTGAAATTCCTTTGCCTTACCCTCGTTTTATTCATTTTTTCGGCCGATTCCGGATGGGCCTACCCCTCCCTCGGTTCGACGACTTCCAAGGAGGAAAAAGAGTCCGCGACCTCCGAATCGCGGTTCCTCTCCAATATCCATCAGGCCACCCTCACCGGTAAACGCGCGGGCGAGGGGTATTTCAACTCCGATGGAACCCTCATGGTGTTCCAGAGCGAGCGCGATTCCGAGAATCCTTTTTACCAGATCTTCCTGATGGACCTGCTCACCGGCGAGACCACCCGCGTCTCCCCAGGTTCTGGGAAGACCACCTGTTCCTGGATCCACCCGACCGAGAAAAAGATCCTCTTTGCCTCCACCCACCAGGACCCCGAGGCGGTCAAGAAGCAGGAGGAGGAGATCGACCTCCGACTTTCCGGCAAGGAGCGCCGGTATTCCTGGGACTACGATGAGAACTATGACATTTTCGAGGCCGACTTCGAGGGAAACATCCTCAACAAACTAACCGACGCTTTGGGTTACGACGCCGAGGGTTCCTGGTCCCCGGATGGCTCCTCGATCGTCTTCGCCTCGAACCGTCACGCTTACTCCGAGGAACTCTCCGATGCGGACCGCCAGAAATTCGCTCTCGACAAATCCTACATGATGGATCTGTACAAGATGGACGCCGATGGCTCAAACGTTAAGCGCCTCACCGATGTCAAAGGCTATGATGGCGGGCCCTTCTTCAGCCCGGATGGCAAACAAATCTGTTGGCGGAGGTTCTCGGAGGACGGGGCCACCGCCGAGATCTGGTTAATGGACTCGGATGGATCGAACCAAAGGCAGATCACCCATCTCGGCGCGATGTCCTGGGCCCCCTATTTCCATCCCTCTGGTGACTACCTCATCTTCACCACGAACAAACACGGATTCGCGAACTTCGAATTGTACCTGGTCGACACCGAAGGAAAATCGGAACCGGTGCGGGTCACCACCACCGATGGTTTCGATGGTCTCCCGGTCTTCTTCCCCGATGGAAACCGATTGGCCTGGACCAGCAACCGGACTGCCAACAACACCTCCCAAATCTTTTTCGCCGATTGGAACGACGCACGCGCTCGAGAACTCCTCGGACTGAAACCGGCCGTCGAGACAGTTACCAAGACAGAGAAGGGAAGCGAGAACGAAAAGACCGAACTCCTGGACACAATCGACGTTCAGGACCTCCGTCAACACATCGAGTACCTCGCCTCGGAGGAACTTGAGGGACGGATGACTGGTACGATGGGCGAGAAATTCGCCACCAAATACGCCGAAACCGTTTTCAAATCGTTGGGACTCGAACCGGCTGGCGACAACGGGACCTTTTATCAGGAGTTCGAGTTCACCGCCGGGGTCAACCTGGGTGAGAACAACTCAATGAAGATCGCTGCCGGCGAGGAGACCCAGGACCTTGAAGTGGACAAGGACTGGCGACCGCTCGCCTTTTCCCGACAGGTGGACAACGCCTCCGGGGAGGTGGTCTTCGCGGGGTATGGTCTGGTCGCACCGGGGCAGGAGGAGTTCGAGGACTACGATTCCTTTGTCCACCTCGATGTCAAAGGGAAATGGGTCCTGGTCTTCCGGTTTATGCCGGAGGACATCGGGTCGGAGATGAGACAACACCTCCTCCGGTTCTCCAGCCCGCGTTACAAGGCGATGCTCCTGCGCGGCAAGGGGGCCAAAGGGGTCATCTTTGTCAGCGGTCCCACCTCGCAGGTCAAGAATCAGTTGATGACCCTTTCTCCCGACGCTTCCTTTTCGGGCTCCGGCATCCCCGCGCTCTCGATCACCGATGAGGTCGCGCAATCCCTGTTGGATAAAGCCGGAAAGAATCTGGAGGAACTCCAAAAGAGCCTCGACACCGGCGAACCCTCCATGGGTTTCTCCATCCCCGATGTTCGCATCACCACGACCATCGAACTTGAGAGCGAAAAGAGGACGGGCCGTAATGTCCTCGCTCGACTCCCCGCGGGTGCTCAACCGACCGAATCCATGATCGCCATTGGGGCCCATATCGACCACCTTGGCCGAGGCTTAGGCGGCAACTCCTTGGCCAAGGACGATGAGGAGGGGAAGGTTCACTACGGCGCCGACGACAACGCCTCCGGGAGCGCCGCGCTCCTCGAAATCGCCGAGTATCTGACCCGTCTCAAGGAGAGTGGGGCCGTCGATTTCAAGCATGACATTCTCTTCACCGCTTGGTCGGGCGAGGAGTTGGGCCTGCTCGGATCGGCGAACTATGTGTCGGCTCTCTCCGAATCGATTGGGAGCGCCACCCAAATTTATCCGACCATCGCCGCCTACCTGAACATGGACATGGTCGGTCGGTTTAAGGATAAATTGGTTCTCCAAGGGTTCGGCTCCTCCCCGGAATGGAGCGAGCTGGTGGAGAAGGCCAATATCCCAATCGGGATTCCGATCACCACCTCGAACGACAGTTATCTCCCCACCGACGCCACCTCGTTTTACCTCAAAGGCGTTCCCATCCTCGCCGCCTTCACCGGCGTTCATGAGGATTACCACACCCCGCGCGACACCCCGGACAAAATCGATTACGAGGACACCGCCCGTATCGCGCGTCTGATGGGCCTGATCGCCGCCGACCTCGCCGAGCAGGATTCTCCGCCGGAGTATGTGGAGATGAAGAAACCGGAGAACATGGACACCCGCGCCGAGATGCGCGCCTATCTCGGCACCATCCCCGACTACTCCCAGGGAGATATCAAAGGGGTCAAACTCTCCGGTGTGGCCAAGGGCGGCCCCGCCGACAAGGGCGGCATCCAAGGCGGCGACATCATCATCAAGGCCGCCGGCAAGAACATCGAAAACATCTACGACTACACCTTCGCCATCGAGGCCATGAAGATCGGCGACCCCGTGGAAATCGTGGTCAAACGCGGCGACAAAGAGGTCCCCCTCGAGGTCACCCCCGAGTCACGTCAGTGAGGAATACCCCCAAATTTACTCGGAACCCAACCCGCACCCTCGCGGTGCGGGTTTCGTCCGTGTAGCGACGAGTTTTAACTCGTTGCGGACTTCGATGGTTCCCTCAAACTTCGCGAAAGGTTAAAACCGTGTCGCTACACAGACAAAGTCCGCACCGCGAGGGTGCGGACTGAGCGACGATTTCAAAACTTCTCTTGACCAAACCGCGTCGTGTATCTACACTATTAGAGATATGTCCATCCATCGAGTCACCATCCTCCTCCTCGCCCTGTCCCTTCCCGCCCATGCCGCCACTCTGCATGTCTCCCCCGATGGAACCGCCGCCGATGGCCTCACCTGGCAAACTGGCTTCCCCACCATCGGGGAAGCGATCGTCGCCTCCTCCACCGGCGACGAGGTATGGGTCCGCTCCGCCACCTATGTGGAGAATGTGACTATCGAGCAGCCCATAACACTCTTAGGCGGTTTTGCAGGGAATGAGGACCGCGCTTCAGAACGCGATTGGACCGCGAATGTCACAGTGCTACAAGCAAGCGCATTCGGTCCAGTTATTAGAATTGAAGGAACATCACAATGTGTTGTCGATGGTTTGCATCTTACTGGTGGCCTGGGGGAGGAGGGGGCAGGATTCTCGATTAGAAATTCTTCGGTTGAAGTTGCTAATTGCACAGTATTTGACAATCGTGCAGCGTCTACGGGCTTTCATTGTAGTGGTGGAGGTATAGGGGTAATAGATTCATTTGTTAGGATAAGCAGGACCTTTATCTACAATAATGATGGTTGTCTTGGAGGAGGAGGCCTAGTATGTATAGATGCGGTTGTTGAGATTGAGAACTGTAAGTTCTTTGGGAACAGGGCTTCCTCCGGCGGTGCTGTTGCAATTGGTGAATCGCGGGTGTTGATCCAAGGCAGTACGTTGGAAGTGAACTTAGCAAGGTATGATGGGGCGGTAGCATGCAGTGAATCTAATCTCATTATTAGAAACACGCGGATTGCTTCAAACGTAGCATCTGAAAGGACGACGAGCAAGATTATAGAAGGAGGCCCGATTCCTCCAACAACAGCCTTCAATTCGGGGGCTGCAATAGGAGCGTCTAGGTCATCGGTGACGGTTGAAAACTGCGTTTTGGAGAATAACCGTTCGCAATTGGATCAGGGCTGTTATATCGGCGATTCAAAAACAAACGCCGTTTTTCGAAATTGCACAATTGTCGGTTCCGGGTCTTTTCCGCCTGCCATAGCATGGTCGGATTCTGCCTCTGCGCCGACCTTGCTTAATTGCATCCTCGTCGGGCCAGGGATACTGAGGTATGGGCAGGGGTATGACGATCCGGAGGCTGAGGTAAGCTATTCTAACCTAGAAGGAAATTACCCCGGCAAGGGCAACATCAACGTCGATTCTAAGTTCGTAGATTCAGCGAACGGTGATTATCACCTTGAGAGTGACTCCCCTTGTATTAATTCCGGGACTGATACTGGGCTCACCACTGATTTTGACGGCAACCCACGCCCCATTGGCCGCTACGACATGGGAGCGTTTGAGTTTCCCCTCTTCCGCAGCGATCTCAATGGGGATGGCGAGGTTGGCCCCGAAGATCTGATGATTCTCCAGTCCGATTGGGGAAAGGTTTCGGGACCGTGAGCCTCCCCAACCCGCACCACCTGGGTCTAGCAGACCGTTGGAAAACATCTCGGACGATCCATTTTCGTAGCCCGGCAACTCATTTGCCGGGTAAATAGACCGATAGGCTCCCCGCATCCCGGCAAGTGAGTTGCCGGGCTACAGTTTTTCTCACCACACACACGAAATCCATTCCGCAATGGTCTAGACTGTAAATCGCAAATCACTCCCCATGAATCGCCTCCTTCGAATCCGGGAACCCGAACAGGAATGCCACATAGAGCGCGATCATTTGGTAACTGAATGAGCCGACCCCCATCATGGAATCGATGCCGAGGTGGAGCCCTACCCCCGCGAGGATGGCGAGGATTCGAACCCGCGGGATCCAGAGACCGAAGACCAGGAAGATCTCGGTTCCCACGGTGATGAGGCCCAGCGCCTGGCAAGAGAAGTGATCGAGGATCCATGGACTGATGTGACCGTGGAAGGATCCGGAATCCTTGAACAACTGAATGATCTCGCCTGACAACCACCCATGGTTCAGTTTCGAAGCCGAGGTGAAGAAATAAATGATCGAAACCAGCACTTGGATCATTCGCCGTGGCATTCGGGTCAGCCCAACCTTTTCCGTCTTCACCCCAGGGATCAGAGCGTCGAGGGACCACCGATCAGCCGAGCGAGAGAATCCCAGAATGGAGGTGACAATCGCCATTTGAAATATGTGGTGGTGATAGAAGAAAGGGGAAGAGGCGAACGCATAACCGACAAGCAAAGCGGTCAGGGGGCCGACCACACGAAAGGCCAATCCGAGTAGGAAGAGAATGCTCAGGACTAACAGCAGGTTTTCGATGGTGTAATAGACCTCGAAGGAAGGTTGAGGAAGCCATCCCAGCCCGGGATACGAGGGCGAGAACCCTTCCGGGTTCACCGGATAGGATTGCTCCGAAAAATATTCGTGTCTTGGAAAGAGAAACCTCATGCGAGGCAATCGATAAAGCCCATAACAACCGGTGACTTTTTGAAAGAGCGCGATCCCCCAGGCGATTCGGAGGGCCGCAAGGGCTCGTGGATTCTCGGGGCCGAACCAGAAACGGCTCCAAATCTCCGCCAAGGTTCGCATTCTCACCACGACTCTCGCCTCGGCGGATATCGGTAGGTCTCGGAAATCAGTTCATCACCCTTGTTGATCCGATATTCAATGACCGCCTCGAGGGAGACCGCATCTTCGGGGCGATGCTCTTCCCAGAGATACTTCAGGTAGGAGTAAGTCCAATCCCTCACCGCGCCGATTCCATAGCGTGTCCGATGGGATCGCCTGGAAGAAACCATCCTCGGCTCTCCACGCTTCAGCTCGTCTCCCGATTTGTATTGGATTCTTTCCCCCGATTCCGTCTCCCATGAGTAACTCACCGTGTAATTGATTTGATTGCGAAACATCCCCCAGGCAAAGCGTGTGTCTTCGAGGAGGTAGCCTCGAACGCCAAGAAATAGGAGAGCGGAAAGGTATCCGATGACCAGAAAATTTCGAAACATTCTTCCCATCATTCCATGTGAGAATTCGCATCGACTGTGAAACCCATCAATCGAGAGGGCTCCCCAACCCGCACCCTCGCGGTGCGGGTTTCGTCCGAGTCGCGACGAGTTTTAACTCGTTGCGAACCCGGTCGGGATTATCCCACCCCGCGACAGGTTAAAAACTGTCGCTACACAAACAAAACCCGCACCACAGGGGTGCGGGTTGGAGCGTTTAAAGTCTGAGAGGCAAGTTCAACTCGGCGAGACATTCACCGCCACGGCGTCGCCTTTGGCGTTGTTGCGAGCGTAGATCATGCCTCCTGAGAGGACTGGCTGGGTCCACAGATTCTTCCCGCCAAGAACTTGAGTGCGAGAGATTTCGTTGTAACCGCTGGGGTCGGCTTTGACCAACACCAACTCTCCACGGTCCGAAAGGCAAATGAGCTTCCCATCGGAAAGGATAAGGGACCCTTTCCCCAAACCGCCTTCTGACCATTTCGTCTCGCCGGTCTTAAGGTCCAAACAGGCTAAGTCCTTGTCGTCAAAACCGTAGAGGTAGCCCTCGTAAAGCACGCACGGGTTCATGTGGTTGCGCATATTGGTGTTTTCCCAAAGGACATTAGCCGACCCATCGGCGATCTCGATCAGGGCGCAACCCCGGTTGTAACCCGAGGAGATGAACACCTTGTTGCCGATCACAAGCGGCATGGTGGCGTTCACCCCATAGTTAGTCTCCCATTCATGACGGCAAATTTCCGAACCATCCTTGGCGTCTAGGATCACCAGTCCAAATTCCGGAAAAGAAGCGAAGGCCGCGCGGCCATTCAGATCCATCGGAACAGGTGTGGAATAGGCGGAACCGTAATCTTCACTCTTCCAGACTATGTCGCCCGTCTCCTTGTCCATCGCCACTGTCCGACCCACATCGATGACGACGTACTGGTTCCAAACGATCGGAGATCCCGCGAAGGCCCAGGTGGGGATTTTTGCATTGACCGCCTCGGTCATGTTCTTCTCCCAAATGACTGTTCCATTGTTCTTGTTCAGGCAAAACAGTCGGCCATCGCGGCTGGCGGTGTAGACTTTGTCTCCATCGATGGATGGCGTCGATGCAGGTCCACCCTCATGCTGTTTGTCGCGGATCTCCGCGTTGTATTCATACCGCCAAACCTCATCTCCCGTCTTCGCGTCGAAGCAATAGAGGACATCGGTTCCGTCGACATGCCCCATGGTGTAAACCTTTCCATCGGACACTGAGAAGGAAGAATACCCCGCTCCGAGTCGGGCCCGCCAAGCGATGGTCGGTTCGCTGGATGCCCAGTCGGTGTTCCATCCGGTTTCGCTCGAGATGCCATTCTGGTTGGGTCCTCGAAACTGAGGCCAGTCCTCCGCGAAAGCGGAAAAGGTTGATAAGAAGACAACCGAAAAGAGATAAGGGGTGCGAAATAGAGGATTATTTTGAATTTTCACACTGCGTTTCATCAACTGTCACCTCGCCGTTTTTTGGATTGTACCATGGAAAAACCACATCTCCCATCAAGAGGATTTGCTTGGGTCCTTCCGTCGGATCCACAATTCTCACTACAATCGGGAAAACTCAGACCCGATCGGTTATTTTAAATGGCAAAAAGAAAATCGAAAGACCCCAATAAGGGTGGGAACGTTTCTCCCCCAGAAAAGTCTCGTTCAAAAAAGACCTCCTGGTTTGTCAATATTCTCCTTCTGGCGATCTCGTTGGTCATCGGCCTCGCCATCCTCGAATTGGGCGCGCGCTGGATGCTCCCAAAGGGTCCCCCGCCCGATCGAGCGGAGAACCTGTTTCGAGTCGAACGGACAGAAAACGAGAAGATGGTCTTCCGATTGATTCCGGACACGCAATTTGTCACTTTCGGAGTCCCTTACCGGACCAACGAATTCGGATTTCGAGACGGACCGGTCGAGAAGAAGGGTGAGAAAACCTTCCGAATTTTGTGTATCGGGGATTCGGTCACCTTCGGGACAGGGGTCAAAAACGAGGAGACTTTTCCCAACCAGATGGAATCGATGCTGGGCGAGTTGGCGGCGGAGGGTTGGTCGGTCGATGTGATCAATGCCGGGATCAGCGCTTTCAACACATCCAATTGCCTAGGGCTCCTGCAGGCCCATTTGGAGCAGTTCGCTCCGGATATCGTGGTCTACACGTTTGTGGAAAACGATCTCGACGATTCCCTTTCCCCGGGCATCGACGGTTATCTGGTCTATTACGATCCCGCCAATCCCCCTGACGCCGCCCACATTGATCGGGAGTTTCCCTCCACATGGTATCACTCGAGAATTGGTCAGAACGAGAACTCTAGCGCTTTTGTTCAACTCCTCCAGAACTTGTTCCCCGAGGTTCCCGAAGATTCCCTGCCGCTGTTGATGGGGGACCACCCGCAGCCGAACCAGAGATGGGCCGAATTTGAACGATCCCTGGAATCGATGAAGGAACTCTGCCAAGCCAACGCCGCTCATTTCTCGGTCTATTCGTTCGGCGCAAGAAATATGTCGGAGCCGAATATCGAGAAGGTCCGGGAGCAGTGCGAAAAACTCGAGATTCCCCATGTCTCCACCCTGCCCCTCTTTGAGAAGGGAACCTACATGGACAAATACTCCTTGGGGTTCGATCCGCACTGCAACCCACTGGGGCATGAGGTGATGGCGACACGACTGCTTGACCACCTCACCGCGGAGGGGTGGCTTCGGGAGGAAACATTTCCCAAAACTCCCGAATCGGCTGACTACGACGAAACGATTTCGGATGAAGTGGTCGAACGGCTCTCGGCACCCGCGCTGGAATCCCCTCATCGGATCGATCTGGCCAATGGAAAAGGAATTCGTGGATTGCTCGGTGGATTTGACCCGGCGGCTCGGATGGCGAGGTCTTGTTTCTTCCGCTTGGGTCCCCCAGGGGATCGTTTCGAGGTCGAGCTCAAGGGGTTGGTGACCGCTCCTGGCCAACAACAGACAGTCACGGCAACCATCGAGGGGGTTACGAGCGAAGAAGCGTTCGATGTGACCACTGATTGGAAGACTTACTCGTTCGCCATCCCCAAGGAATTCCAAGATGAGGTGGTGGAAGTCGAGTTAAAAATCCTCGGCCCGGTTTGGATTCCCTCACCGGAGCAGAGAAGACAGAGGATGTACCCCTACACCGCCGGGGTGAGATGGATCGAAAGAAAATAAATATGGATCGAAAACCCCTCTTCACCTCTTTCCTCCTCCTTGCGGTCAGCCTATCCCTCCTCGGACCCGCTTATTGCGATGCCGTGGAAACCTCCTCGGAATCCTTTCGAGTGAGCGATCAAATTCCCTATGGCAACCTGGCAAACCCACAACTTATGGAGGGAACCAACACGCTCGACCTCGGGTTTATGGCTCACCCCCATGGAGGCATCGAAGCCCTCTGGTTCTGCTTCCGATTAGAAAAGACCAAAGACACTCCGATTGAAAAAGTCCGAATCAGGCTCGAAAACTTGGATACGGTCCTGGGAGGTGGCAATCCCGAGAAGATGTGTCCGGTCTATCGAGTCGAAGGGGGTGAATGGAAGCGGATGTCGCCGGGTAAGACCTTAAAGCAAGCGGACGGCAGGCGATACGCCTATTGGGAAATCGACCCCCCGGAAACCCATCTGGATGTCGCCGCCTGTTACCCCTACGGCGTGCCCGATGTCCAACGATTGGTCGAAGAAAGCGAGGGCTTTTACCACCTGGATGAGATCGGCGTCTCCCAACAAGGTCGCCCCATTGTCCGACTTTCAAACGATCCTGGAGAGCCCGATGGAAAGAGGCCGGGACTCTATCTGATGTCCAGGCAACATTCGGGAGAGACACCGGGATCGTGGGTTCTCGATGGCATGCTTCGCTTTTTCGCCACTCGGGGCGATGCGGCTCCACTCATCTGGTGCACCCCTTTGGCGAATATCGATGGGGTGGAGAACGGCGACTATGGGAAAGACCCGTTCCCTCATGATCTTAATCGAGCTTGGGGACAGCCGCCCATGCGGCATGAAGTGATTGTCCTTCAGGACGATGCACGGCTATGGAGAAAGAGGTGTGACCCGAAACTCTTTCTAGATCTCCATGCGCCGGGTTATTCCGAGGACACGGGTTTTTACGCATTCGGTTACAGGGAGGACAAACTGACTCCGGAGCAAATTCCCATTCAACAGAGTTACAACGAGGCTTTCGAAAAGGCGCTCAAACATCGGAACACCGAATCCTTTCTCCGGTACGCCGATTACCCCAAACGATGGGATCCAAAGGACGGAAGTCCCATATTTTCCGCCGACTATTTTCTCAGGAAGATTGGCGTGATGGCCCTTTCGGTCGAATGCACCTATGCGTTTGGCGGCGAGAAACTTTATGCGATCGAAGACTACCGCGAAGTGGGAGCGGAGATGGGCCAAGCGATCCTCGAGGTCCTTCCGTAGCGCCGTTTTTCTTCGGTCGAAAATCCTCCCTTGATGTTTTCGCGAAAGTTGTTCACCCTTGACGGATGTTGCCGGCTCCAATGTTTTGCGGAAAACAAGAACCCTTGGAGGTCGATCCATGAAAAAACAAAGGCGCTGGCTACCATCCACCCTATCCATCCTGAGCATCTTTTCAGCCGCTGCGGCGTTCGATTCCGTTTCCGTATGGGCTCAAGAGTCCCAAACCCTGGTTGTCGCCACACGTGAGGCGCCCCCCTTCGCCATGAAGAGGGAGGGTGACCGGTGGGAGGGGCTCACCATCGAGCTCTGGAGCCGTATCGCCGAACGTCTCGCCCTTGATTACGAGTATCGAGAAATGGACCTCGAGCCCATGCTGGAGGGTGTCAGGGATGGCTCGGTGGATGTCGCCGCGGCGGCGCTCACAGTCACCGCCGACCGTGAAAAGGAATTCGATTTCACACAACCTTTTTTCAACTCGGGGCTCGGGATCGCGGTCGTCCCGAAAGAGGGGAATCTGATGGTCGGAGTGTTGAATCGAATCTTCTCGGTCGAATTTTTCCAAGCGGTCGCGGCGCTCGCACTGGTGCTCATCCTGGCCGGCTTCTTGGTCTGGCTCTTCGAGCGAAAAAAGAATTCCGAGGAGTTCGGGGGTTCAACTGGCAAAGGACTCGGTTCCGGATTTTGGTGGGCGGCGGTCACCATGACCACAGTCGGCTACGGGGACAAGTCGCCGAAGACCGCGGGAGGTCGAACAGTCGCCCTCGTTTGGATGTTCGCCAGCGTCATCGTCATCTCCAGTTTCACCGCGATGATCGCCACTGCCCTGACAGTTGGAGAACTCCATTCCGAGATCCAAGGCCCCGAGGATCTCTACCGTCACCGTGTCGGAACCCTCGCCGGGTCGACCAGCGAGACCTACGCGAAAGAGAGAGACATGGCCCCCCGTTCCTACGACTCCATCGAGGAGGCGCTCACGGCTCTATCCGAGGATCGAATCGATGCGGTCGTCCATGACGCTCCCCTCTTGGAGTACTACGCTCACCACGAATTCGAGGGCCAAGTCGATGTCCTCCCCCGAGTCTTCGCCCGCCAAAACTATGCATTCGCCCTCCCTGAGAAAAGCGAGCGCCTGGAACCCATCAATCAGGTCCTCCTCGAGGAAGTGTCAAGCGATTGGTGGAGAGATCGCGTCAGCCAGTACCTGGGTTCGGAGAGTTCAATGTGATTTACCGTAGGGGTGTCATTCTGGCCTTATTTCCGATCTTGCTCGCACCTCAAGCGGCGAACGCGGACGGCAAAGCCTTTGGCGGGAAATTCCCTCATTTCAAGACGCTACATGAAAAGGAACAAGTCGCGGTCATCGCCCACCAGAATGGCATCCAGAAGATGATGATCGCGGTGAACATCGCCATGGCCAGTGACGAGAGTGGGCTGTGGATTCTGCCAATTCCAGCCGCGGCAACCGATGTCGAGATAGATTTGCTGGATTCGTTTCCAACATTCAAGGGGGACGATCCACGGCATGTGGATATCGACTATCACACCGCTTTTTTATTAATGCGCATACCACAGGTTTGGCCACTCTTTTTCGATGCGATTTTCTCGCCCAACTTTCTGGGCGTCGATCTACAGATTCATGCCAAGGCCCAAAAGTGGGGCATTCATTCGGAAGTTATCGAAACGGAATCGAAAGAGGCTTTACTCTCCCATATCCACTCCGAAGGTATCGAATTGGCGAGTAAGGAACTCGATTCTTTCGACCCCTACTTCAATGGAGATTTCTCTTTCGTGGCGACATGGATCGAATCGATCTCAAAGCTGAAAGAAAAGTTCCCTGAATCCACTCGCTCGCTTCATGAAGGTCGTTGGCCCTCCTTGATGGTCACCTTCCCCACCAAGAGGGCGTTCTATCCGATGCTCGCGTCGCGGTGGGAACCAGAGGAAAAGGATCACTACGGTAGTTTGGAAATCCAATTGGCAGTGGTGGGTCATGTGACTCCCGTGGTTATTGAGTCCTCGACCACGGACTATTCGACCTCTTTTCAGCACCAGATACAAAGCGAATGGCCAGAGGGGTGTCCCAAAGAGTTTATCGAGGGACTTCCGGCCCGTGACATAAGATTCTCGACCGCGTGGATCTTTACCTACCCAGAATACATCGATTCGGATATTTGGTTCGAGCCATATAATCCCCCGGGAATGGATTTGGCAATCCGGATGTGGAAACTGGTGAACTGGCTTGTCCATCCGGTTTCTCTGGTTCTCTTTTACGGCCTCTTCTCTTGCCTCTGCGCCGCCATAACCGGCTGGACACTATTCGGCCGGTCAAGGCGAATGGCCCTGACCGGCCTTTGGAATTTTACCACCATTGTTGGCCTCGGTTTCGCACTCAAATTCCAGGGGCTCCCGGATGACATCGCCAAAAAGTTCCTTCTTCGCTTCACACTCATCTTCGTATTCGGAACCTACCTGATCCAACTCGGTCTCTGGTGGTTGATCGAAACATTGGCGGGCGTCGGAGGCTGAAGTCGTTCGGACGTTTCTCTAATCGGCCCTTTTCACTGCTGCTTCAATAGATCCCGGATCTCCATGAGCAATTCCTGGTCTTTTGTCAGGGGGGGCGGCCCTTCCACGACCTCTTCCTTTTTGGTTTTCATGAGCCAGCCGAGGAATTTAACGATGAAAATGAAGAGAACCAGAGCAATGATCAGGAAGTTGAGAATCTCCCCCAGGAATTGTCCGTAGGGGATTTCTTGGCCCCCGACACTCCATTTCCAATCGAGATAGCTCTGCTCACTCGGCATCACAACAGATATCAAAGGCATGATGACTTGCTTGACCAGCGAGTCGACTATCTTTCCAAAGGCGGCCCCGATAATAACCCCGACCGCCAAATCAACAACATTTCCTTTGAAAGCGAATGCCTTGAACTCATCCAACAAACCGAACGCCTTCTTGCCAGGATCGAACCCCTTCTCATCTTCACTGGAACCCATGCTTCGACTCTCCTCGAAAAAAAGAGATTTCAAATTCAGTTCTCCTCTCCATCCAGACTGAGGAGAAAGAGGACAAACGGTATCTTATCAGGAGATTGTGAAAGTGGGCGCACTTTTTTTCGAGGGAGATAGGGATAGATTCCTGATCGGGACCTCTGATCGAGACTTTTTTCATTGATTTTTTCCACTCAGTCCCCTAAATTCGAAGACAACTTTTAAGAGAAAGCGATCCCCCATCCAAGATGACTCTTTCTCGTTCCCATTGTTGGCTTGCGCTCGCGGCCGCTCTTTCCCTGGCTGTCGGACAATCGGCTCAATCGGGCCCACGACCCAACATCGTCCTCATCCTCGCCGATGACCTCGGCTATGGCGACCTTGGTTGCTACAGCGCGGAATCGAAAATTCCGACTCCGAACCTCGATAACCTGGCGAACCAGGGAATGCGTTTCACCGACGCCCATTCCCCCTGCGCGGTCTGCTCGCCGACTCGGTATGGGATTCTCACCGGGCGATACTCCTGGCGGACGGAACTAAAGCGAGGCGTTCTCTGGCCCTGGGACGAACCTCTGATCGAGGAGGATCGGCTCACCATTGGAAAGATGCTCCAGGAAGAGGGCTATGACACGGCCTGTATTGGAAAGTGGCATCTTGGCTGGATCTGGCCGACCACCGACGGGACACGTTACAACTCAAAGAATCCGATTGGAGCCTACAACGCCGGATGGAGTCAGGTGTTCGAGAAAAAAATCGATTTCACTGGTCGCATTCGTGGCGGACCGACCGAGCGGGGGTTCGATTACTACTTCGGCGACGATGTCCCCAATTTCCCGCCCTATGCCTTCATCGAGAACGACCGCCTCCTGGCCCAACCGACTGCTTACTACAGCGGCGAGCGGTTCAGCCGACCCGGTCCCATCGCCGAGGGGTGGGCCATGGCCCAGGTCATGCCCAAACTCTGCGAACGATCGGTCGAGTACATCCTGGGCGAACCGAGGGAAGGGAAGTTCCATCGCGATCCCAACAAACCATTCTTCCTCTACCTTCCCCTGACCGCGCCGCACACCCCCATCGCCCCCGCCGCTCAATTCCGCGGGAAGAGCGAAGCGGGCCTGTATGGCGATTATGTGAACGAGGTCGATTGGTTGGTCGGAAAAGTGATGAAGGCCCTCAGGGAATCCGGTCAGGCCGAGAACACCCTCCTCATCTTCACCAGCGACAATGGCTCTCCCGCGAGAGACGGATCGAATATGAACGGAGAGCCACGATCCGTTCTCGAAACCGGTCACAACCCAAGTTACATTTTTCGGGGCATCAAAGCCGACATTTGGGAGGGAGGCCACCGAGTCCCCTTCATCGCCCGCTGGCCCGGCAAAATAAAGGAGAGCGCGACCAGCAACGAAACCATTTGTGGGGTCGATTTCATGCGCACACTCGCAGCCGTGGTCAATCGCGAACTTCCAGATGACTCAGCGGAGGACAGTTTCAACATCTTGCCCGCGCTTCTGGGCGAGGATTATGAAAGCCCGATTCGCGAGGCGGTCGTTCACCATTCCGGCGGCGGCATGTTCGCGATTCGACAGGGCAAATGGAAACTCATCCTCGGAAAAGGCTCCGGTGGTTGGAGTGGCGCGGGGGAGGAGGGCGATCCGCCTATCCAACTCTATGACATGCAAGCGGACCCTTGCGAATCCCAGAACCTTCAGGCGGAGGAGCCGGAGCGCGTTCAGCGAATGACCGCGCTATTAGACAAGTACAAGGAAACGGGTAGAAGTTTCTCGCCCAACCAAGATTGATCCGAGTCCTTTTCAACGGACTCCTCTCCATGTAGCCACGGAATTGATTTCGTCACGGACCCGGTCGCTCTCCCAGAGCCCAAGATCAAACGACACAACCATTTAACAGAATCTCCCTCACTCACCCCCCCCGCAAGCCCTCTAAAATCCGCCGGTCCACCTCAAACACGGTCCCATGCCGCATTCCTTCCGGGTGACTCAGGCGATCCGTCCTATCCTCCCATTCCTTCAAATCCTTCGAAACGAGAAGACCAAACCGACCCTCGGTGTACCGATCGAAATAGAGATGCCAAAGGTCCCCAATCTTGATCGCCGTCGGCCCCTCCGCCCAATACTCTCCGGTGATCGGATCGGAGGCTTTGGAATAGGGGCCAACAGCGTGGTCGGAGGTGGCGATTTTGATGTTCTTTTGGGGGACCCAGGGCTTGTTGGTTTCATCCTTGAGGAACATCACGTAACGGTCCCCATCCCGAACGATGAATGAATCGATCACATTGAATCCATCGTCATAGAGGAGTTCCGTCCTGCTGAACTCTTGGAAATCCCGGGTGGTTACGAAGTAAATCCTATGGTTCAGTCCACCATCACTCTGTCCCTCCGTTTCTGGAAACCTACCGGGAATGGTGGTGGCCCAGAAGATCAGGAATTGGTCCACGGCGGAATCATAAAAAACCTCCGGCGCCCAACTGTTTCTCGCGTCCTCCTCATGAACCATCACCGGTAGCTCTTTCTGCGGGGACCAGTCGATCAAGTTCTCCGAGGAGGCGTAACCAATCACCTTTTCGTTCCAACTGACTGTCCAAACCATGTGGAAGATTCCATCCGGACCACGAACGATCGAGGGATCGCGCATCAACCGGTCGCCCCCCACCATTGGAGTGAGGAAGGATTCGTCGTTTTTCAGAGCGGTCCAATTCAAGCCGTCCTCACTACAAGCCAAGTGAAGACCGTCTTCTCCGTTTCCCTTGAAATATGAAAACAAGAACACGTTGTCAGCTGAAGAGGCTGGTCCAACCCAAAGAATGGAAATAATCAGAAGAATCAGGATACATGAAGATTTCTTGGCCTGGCGTTTTCCCTTCATTCTATTCATCCCCAGATGAGCCACCCCGTCTCTTTCGAAATAGGTCGATCAACGATTCCCCGCTGTTGTTCTGAGAACTCAATTCAAAAAACTCCTTGGTCAATCCGCCGATGATAAGCGCTCCCGATTCCAGGATGGGCGTCGATAAGTCCTCATCGATCTGAATCGGTCCGAGTTCGATCGTTTCCGATTGCCGTTCCAACAAATCGAGGAGTGGGGCCACTGGGTAATCCTCCGCCAGATCCCGAAGGGCCTTGCCGAACCGGGGGCGCAAAGCTCTCAACCACATCTCCCCCTTAAAAATATTTCCCTCCATCTCCCCATGAATCCGGTAAGAGACCGACCCCGAGGAGATGACATCGGCGAGTTGGACGCCTTCCCCCTCCTGGAGCCACTGATCGATCCACTTCACTCGCGGGGGAAACTGAAGGGAGTTAAGACTCGCTTCCACTCTCAGGTGCTGGTTTTCCGACTGATAAGTCCCATCAATTTTCACCCGATCGGTGGTCTCGTCCGGGGTCAGGAACCCTTCGAAATGGAAATCGGTTTGTCCCTGTAGCCCCGCCTCGGGAACGAAGTTGACCGGGAGCAGTTCCAGATTGGCTTTGTTGATAAGATTGAGTTCACGGTTCCGGTAGTTGGCGTCGAGCGACTTGAGTCGAACCTTCAACTCTTCGGTCCATAAACTCCCCGGAGGATTGTCGTCGGGTCCCGACTGTGTCGAGTTCGCATCGATGGAGAACCTTCCCTGAAAACTGAGGTCCTCTTCAGGCATCGCGTAGGAGGCCACCACGGATTCCACCTGGAGGTTGCGGATTTCATACAGTTCACGGAGATACTTGGCCGGATCGAGGTGGAGTGAAATGTCGGTGGTTTTTATCTCGAGAAGGTTTTCCTCGATCCTCGTCTTGGCTTCCAGGTAGTCGGCCGAGAAGCGTCCCATTGGGATGACGCCGGTGAAACCTTTCAACACTGGAGGGAAATCGGTCTCCTCCAAAATGGCCTCACGGATCCCATTCCCAATACCACTCACCGCCCAGTAATTGGCGCCGAACAATCCGGCTCCAATGAGGACCATAAATACAACGAAACAACCCTTTTTCTTTCCCGCCAAGATCTCCCCCCTATCCCGCCAAATAGACCGGCTCGCCTGGATCTCCTATCACTTGAATGCGCTCCTCGAATTCCTCCTCCAGGAATCGCTTCATGATCTGGACAAAGAATCGCTCGGTGTAGTGATGATCGATATCGACCAAAGCCATCCCCAGGCTCAAGCATTCGAGCGCGTCATGATGACCTGTGTCCCCGGTCATGTAAACGTCGACCCCCAAAGCGGCCGCGCTCCCGATCAAACTCTTGCCACCCCCGCTGCACCAAGCGAGACTAGCGACCTCTTGTTCCGGGTTGCCCGCGAATCGCACCGGCGCCACCCCCTCGCCGAGGTCCTCTTTGATCCTCGAGGCAAGTTCCTCAAGGGTGGTCGGTTCGGTCAGATTTCCCTTCCAAATGAAATGTGAGTTCCCGTGGTAAGCGGCCATCGGATAAAGATCGTAGGCCACCTCCTCGTAGGGGTGAGACTCCCACAACGCTCGGATGATTCGGTCCATTTTCGACTTGGGGCAAACCATCTCCAAGCGGAATTCCTCAACCTCTTCGAGCACACCCCGTTCTCCGATCGCCGGATTCGACCGATCGCTCCCCCGAAAGGAGCCCAAGCCACGGTGGGCGAACCCGCATTCGCGGTACTCGCCGATCACCCCCGCGCCCGCCTCGGCCAGCGCGGACCTGACTTGCGGAAGAGATTCCTCGGGAATGAAGGTGACCAGCTTGATCGAAGCCGGCTGCGGTTTCATCGCAACAGGACCGAAATCCTCGAGGGGAAGTCGTTTTCCGATCTCGAGATTCATCGAAAGTATGGGGGACGCGTCGATATTTGTGTGACCCACATAAAGCGCGGTTCCATTGGCGATGAGAGCGTGAATTTCCCTACCCGGGAAGCAGTCCGAGTCGATTCTAGTGATTGGTGAAAAGAGAAGCGGGTGATGAGCGATTACCAATCCGGCTTTGGCTCCCTTCGCAATTTCCAGAGTTGATTGGCGCACATCCAACGCCACCACCACCGTGTCGATTTCGCCATTCCCCGATCCAATTTGCAGGCCGACATTGTCCCACCCCTCCGCGTAGTCCAACGGGGCGACCGCCTCGATCGCGCTTGCGATTTCTTGAATGGTTGTTCCCATCGGCTTTTCCCCCTCGAAAAAAATTGAATTCTCAGCTAATCCAGCAATATCTTTCGACCGATAATGAGTGCAAATAAGAGCAGTGCTCGGGATGACGTCCGTATTCTAGGGGAAACCACGGACTTCCGACAACAACATCTTTTAGGAATCAAGGGGAGAATCGATGACCCAATACGAACGAGTCGAGGTTCAACTTCAAGAACTTTTAGGACTTCAACAACAAATCCGTCTCTTCGCCGCCACCAACCTGAGCAAGGACAACCCTTTTCGTCCGATGATTGAGAGACAGTCGCGAGAGTCCATCGAAGGGATCCGGTCGGTCCTTGAAACCAGACCCACCACCACATCGAAGATTTAGCCGAGAATCCGTGGTTGCACTTTCGCGATGGGATCTCCGATCTGAAGCTTCTCCCCAGGTCGACATAGCCATTCGACCGTTTCCGGGGGGCATGCCATCACCACGGAGGATCCGACTTTGAAATAGCCCAGATCTTCACCCTTCGAATACTCTTGCCCAACGTGGAAGGCGTGGTGGATGCCGTTTACCATCCATGACCCGATCATCACGAACACAATCGGAAACCCCCACTCCGTCTGAATCGTCACACTCAACCGTTCGTTTAGGACATCTCCACTTTTCATAAAAAGAAGCGGCACCGCGAGTCCAGCCTTGTAGGAGTAGTCCGCGACCCTTCCGCTCGCGGGGAAGACAAGGAAATGAAGATCCCACGGGGCCAAGTAAAGTTTCGCATAGGATCCCCCAGCGAACTTCGAGGCGAGTTCCGAGTCTTTTAATATGTCGCTCAGGGAAAGGTTCCTCTGTCGCCCGAAGATCGCCTTCTCCTCGAGTTCCAAATTGTCTCCAATGTTGGTGAGGGTCTCCACCTTCGATTGCGCGGGACTCAATAGGTGGTTCTCGACAGGTTTGAAATCGAGCGGAGGTCTTCTCAAAAAAACTTTGTTGACGCCGAACAGATCGGCGACTTTTTCCACGGGGGTGACCCGACCCGATTTTTGATAATCGGGCGACCTTCTAAGGAATCGACTGCCTCTGGGGTTCGTAGGATTAGGGGACATGAGACGACCCGAATCTGGACTCGGTCAAATGGGCCGCAACTTCAGATCTTCTTCCGTGAGATGAAGCGGACAAGGATCATCCTCGGAGCACACCGGACAATTCACCGGGCTCTTACAGAGATCGCAAGGAATTCCCTCGATCGCCTGTTTCTTGAGATCCTCATTGGTCAGAATCGTTTTGACTAAAGCCAATAATCGGATTCCCGTCTCGGGAGAAAGGAGATGCTCCATTTTGCAGGCGTCGATCAATGCCTGCTCCTCTTCGACACCCAGGACATCCTTGAAGAACGTCTCGAGAATCATGTGGTTCTTGCGAATCTGCAGGGCGATCGTATGCCCCTTGGGCGGAAGGCGGAGAAAATGATTGTCATCCTCGTCCACGAGCCCTTTCTTCTTAAGCGAGGCGAGCGAGGTCGAGGCGCTGCTCCGCGAGACTCCGAGGTGGTTCGCGACATCCGTCACCCTGGCGTAGCCACGGGCTTTCAGCAGATCGCGAATGGCCATTAGGTAGTGACCCATGCTGTGAGTCACTCCATTTTCTTCAAATTGTTTCCAAACTTCGTTCGTCATTTCGTCTTCCACACCAAGATGAGAACATACTTCTCGATGATCTGACTATATCACAAGAAACGCGGCGGGGGGACCCATTGGGGAAAAAATGCCGATTTGGAGTGACAGAAATCGAAGAATACTTGTAAGTTTGACGGAAAGATGAAAAGATTTTCCTGGTTCCCGCCAGTGGCGAACGCTAGACACCTGTCAGCCAAACAGGATACTAGTCAAGGTTTGATTGCTTTGATTTGCTGTGGATAATGGTTCGGTTCACATGTTGGAGGTGTGCTTGGCATGATTAACACCGCGACTCCTCGATACGGGTCCGTCGATCCGCCCAAGGAGTTTTTCTTTTGAAGGTCCTTCAGGTCGCTCATTATTATGGCAGTCCGGGTGGTATCGAACGGGTTGTGTCCCAGTTTTGCGCCTGCTTGAAACAGGAGTACGAGGTCGAGGTTCTCGTCGCGAATGAAGGAGCGAAGACTGAGGAGACGATCGAGGATGGCGTCCGGGTGACTCGAGTGGGTCGGGTCGCGCACATTAATCGCATGTCCATTTGCCCCACTTTCCCCTCATGGTTGAAGAAAAAGAATCCCGATCTGGTCCACCTCCATTTGATCAATCCCTTGGCCGAACTTTCGTACTTGGTTTCCAACCTGCGGTGCAAGGCGATCGCCACCTATCACATGGATATCACCCGTCAACTCTGGATGAAGCCGATCCATCAACCCATGCTGGATCGGGTCTTGAACAAGCTCGACCGAATTACGGTCAGTTCTCAGCGATTCGCCGAAAATTCGCCGGTCCTCTCGCGATACATGGACAAGGTTCACATCCTTCCCTTCGGCATTTCCGAGGAAAGATTCAAGGCGACCCCCTTCAACCGATCCCTGACCGAGGAGTTTAAGAAGCAGTATGCTGGGAAACTGGTCCTGTTTGTCGGACGTTTGACCCATTACAAGGGGTTATCCGTCCTGGTGGAGGCGATGAAGAAGGTCGACGCCACCTGTGTGATCATCGGAACAGGGTACCTCCGGGAGACGATCAAAGAACAAATCAAGGAGGAGGGATTGGAGGATCGTGTCCACCTCATCGGCCATGCTAGCGACGAGGAGTTGGTGGCCTATTACGATCGAGCCGATGTCTTTGTCCTCCCTTCGATTAACCGCACCGAATCCTTTGGGATCACTCAGCTCGAGGCCATGTCGCGTGGGACACCGGTGGTGTGCACCGAGGTGGGAACCGGCACCACCACGATTAACCGTCACGAGGAGACCGGGTTGGTGGTTCCCCCGCAAGATCCCGAAATGTTGAGCCAGGCCATCAATCGCATCTTGAGTGACGAGGCGCTTGCCCATAAACTATCTAAAGGAGCGGTTGAGAGGTACAAGACCTATTATTCCGAAGCGGTGATGTGGCAGAACCTTCGGAGCCTGTACAGCGAGTTGCTGGCGTAAGTTGAGCGCCCTCCCTCGATATCGCGATCAACGATTGGAGATCTAAGTTGGCGGCCGGTAATCTCGTTGAGGAAATATCGGACAATCTGAAACTGGTTGTCGACGCTGTGAAGAGAGCCGGGCCCATGGCGTGGGCTCTGATCGGCTTGATGGTTGTCCTCTACATCAATCCCGCCCAATGGATCTGGCGCGCTTGGTTTCGTGAGGATGGGTACTACACCCATGGACCTCTCATTCCGCTCGTAGCGGGATGGATGGTGCTGACCAACAAAGACCGCCTCGCACGTCTCCCAATCAAACCCAATTGGTTTGGACTGGTGATCATCGTCCTTTGTAGTCTTGGATTCCTCGCCTCCACCCTTTGCCACATGAACCCCCCAAAGTATTTCATCTTCGTTTTCTATATTTTGGGCCTGATGCTTCTCCTGTTTGGGACAAAGATCACCAAGGCGTTGCTGTTGCCCTGGGCTTTCCTTTTTTTCATGGTTCCTCTTCCCGACGCGGTCATCGACATCTTCACTTATCAGCTCAGGATTTTCGTCACCGCCGCCGCAGTCCATTTGGTCGATCCCTTGGGATGGGCGATCGTGAAAAGCGGGAATTACATTTATTATCCCAGCGGAGAAACTTTGGTGGTGGATGACGTTTGCGCGGGTCTCCGATCTTTGATTTCCCTGCTGGCTTTGGGAGCGATCTTTGCCTATTTATCGAAACTGAATCCGACCGGGAAACTCATCTTGTTCATCCTCTCCGCCCCGGTGGCCATCGTCACCAACATCATTCGGATCTTCAGCTTGGTCGTTGTTGCAAAGTTCTGGGGGACCAAGGTGGCCTCGGGAACTGTCCATGACTTTTCCGGGTATGCGATCTTTGTGGTTGCTTTCGGTTTGCTTTATGCGTTAAATGCAATATTGGAACGTTTTTTTCCGGACAACGACGATGCTGAACCCACGGCCGTGAAATCAGAACCTCAGCAAGAGGGAGCCGGTTGATGAAAAACAAGCCGCTCATAGTCGCCACCATTGTCATCGGCGCGACAGTCATCCTCAATTTTCTCGTCCCCGAACCGGTTGTTCACACCAAACAGGGCGACCGGATTTCCTCCTTGCTCCCGCTACAGATTGACGATTGGAGCTCCCAAGGCAACCTGGGGGTCAGTGAAGAGGTGAAGCGGATTCTCGGAACCGATGACATTGTTCATCGTTTTTACGGCCGACCCGACGACCCTCGAAAAGTCCTTCTCAGCCTCGTCTTTTCTGGGGGACACCGGCATTCCATGCATCCGCCCGAGGTCTGTTACCAATCGCAGGGGTACACTCTGACTGGAAGGTCAGTCAAGGAAGTCTCGCCCGATTGCAAAGCGACTGTTCTCAATCTGAGCGATGGAAGCGGTCAGGAAACTCTGGTCAATTATTGGTTTTACAGCCAGGGGCGGGAGACTCCCAGCTACATGTGGCACCAGGTTCACTTGGTTATGAACCAAGTTCTTTTTCAATCCCAACCCTCTGTCCTCGTCCGCTTCTCGACCTCCGTCTCGAACAGCGATCAGGAGGCCGCCCAAAAATTCATGTCGGAGTTCATCGGCGACTCTGCTTCCACTATTCGGGAGGTTCTTCAATCGGCGGTCGAGAGTTCGACTCACAGGACTGCCCAGGCCGATTCGAATTAGAGGGCCCTTCTTTCCCGTAACCCCGTTTTTCCAGACGCAAAGATTTCCCCTTCATTCGTTATACCAGCGTTCGCTCTAACTCGGATTCCGATGGCGTTCCCCTGATTCCTTTTCCCAAGGCTCCGCGGGAGTAATCGAGCGGATATTAAAAGATCGGTTCATTATCTCTCGGGAAATGATAAACTCTTCCCGCTGCACCCCCGAATCCCGATCAAGGAGGCTCCCTCTCATGCGTCGATTTCAACTGCTCTTTCTGTTGCCACTGTTGTCTATTGTCATTCCATCCACTGTCCAAGCCCAAGAGGAAAGGTGGGTTTCGGTGAAGATCATCGACATCCAGGAGGGAGTCTATGACGAGCGCGACAACAAATCGTTCCAGGTCACTGTCGAGGTCCAAATGGTCGGGTGTGAACGCGCCACCATCAGCCTGGTCTCCACCGCGCAGGTCGAGGGGAAGGAACGAACCTGGACCACAAACGACAACTTCTCGGCCCCTCACTCCGGTCGGATTGTCCAACAGCGAACCCTGTTGGTTTCGGAAGCCTCTCTCCGAAATCCTCCCGTGGGAGTCGCCATCGATTTCACCGTCACCGCGAGGGGTTACTATAAAGTCCGTGAAATGCGCCAGGTCGAGTACATCGAGTATGTCCCCGTGACCCACACCACGCCTGGATATGTGGTCCCTTATGGAGAGGGACATCGAGGCGGCCATGGCGGAGGGGGATTGAGGTTCGAGTTCTAGAACCCGGTTGGAAACTGACCAACCCGCGATTTGACACATCATCTCACAAGGAGATAAACCATGCGATCATCTGCAAGTTTTCTTTTGGCTCCGCTCCTCATCGCCTTTTGTTTCATGATTCCCTCCGAGGCCTCGGAGGATCACTACCATGGCGGAGGTCCCCAGTACGTTCCTCCTGAAACTCATGTCGATTACGTTCCAGTCAAGCGAACTCGGATGGAGGAGGTTTGGCAGGAATATTATGTCGAAAGCACCGACCGGGCGCTCTATCGCATGGGCCCCAAAAAGAGCGCCGAAATCGCCCAAATCAACGTGATCCCCGACAACTTCATTAAGAACACCAGCACCGGGGCCTGGTCGGAGGGCATCTCGCTCTCCGGAGAGATTGTGCAAACGGTCGAATATGACGCCGATGTGGGGGCGGATCCCAACGACATGTTCGACCCGATCGCGATCCAAACGCAGGTCATCTCGTCGGATAAGGAAAGAAAATCTCCGGTCACTCTGGAGCCGCTCGATGTATCCCTCGCTCGGTACGATCGTCGCGCCGATCCCGCTAATCCAAAACGCATTGTCGTAACGAGAACTTTTCAACTCGGTTACATGGCCCCAATCTTCATCCCCTATTCATCCCTCCGAAGCGTGTTGTTTGTCGGTCCTCGAGGGACTCTCATGCGCATCGTCACGGTCCAAGTCGCTGTCGTGGGACCCGGGGGGAATGTCCTGGTCGGTCCGGGCGGCCCCGTGATTTTCACCCAGACCGTGACTCTCAACTCCTTCACGCTCCCCACTTGGCTTCCGCCCGCGAACCCATGGCCGGTTTTCAACCCCGTGGTCTTTATCCCGACTCTGCAGATTCCCATGCCCTGGTTGTTCGGCGGACGTCGCGGCGGCCCGAGTTATGTGACCTTTGGCCCGGTGACCGGCGGACCGGCGAGACCGGGAGTCCCGATCGGCGGGCCCCCTCCCGGTGGTGTGGCGAGCGGGCCGAAACCGGGAACCCCCATTGGCGGTCCAGGCGGGGGACCCCAACCCGGAACTCCGATTGGCGGACCGGGATCTGGAAATGGACCCCAACCCGGAACTCCCATAGGCGGACCGGGTGGCGGGGCGGGGACTCCCGGACAAGGGCCGAATGGCGGCCCTCAACCCGGAACCCCAGTCGGAGGACCCGGCTCGGGCCAGCCCCCCACATTCTCTCCGGGCGGCGCGGTGGTTCTTGGCGCCACCGAGGATATCCCTTTGGCGACTCTCGAGGTGACCGTTCCCTCCAAAAAGTACCTGACCTATTGGTTCACTCTCCCGGAGAAGGGTGGCAACTTTCATGAGGTCACCCTGAAGATGACCAACTATTCGGTTGGGGTCGGGCTGGCGAACCTCGCCGCCATTCCTCTCTCGGAGGCGAAAGCCTTTCAACAGGCTCGGAAGCGAATCCAGGACCTTCCGAACATCGGGGTGAATCTGGAAACCGAGACCGAGGAACAATTGAAGACAGTCGATATCGCCGAACAAGTGGCTGCGTACCAACCGCAGGATCGCATGTATATTTTGATTCTCGCCGCGCCCACTGTGGATGAAAATGTGATTGAGGTGGAGGGCCTCCCCGCGTGGGCCTTGCCCATGGTTTTCGAAAAAGAGCAGGGTCCGGATAAATTCGATCCCGATATCGATCTGGCCATGGCGGTGAATTGAGGTTCGGAATCTTCCTTACTTTCAATTCTTCCTTATGACTGAGGCATCGACCGCTCGTAGACCGCCCCGGTGGAAGTTTTGGATCGACCGGGGCGGCACATTCACCGATTGCATCGGCGTCTCCCCAGAGGGGGCGGTCCATGTGGTCAAGGTTCTGTCCTCCGATTCGGCGCCACTTGTCGGTATCCGAAGAATATTAAACCTCAACCCTGACGATCCCATTCAACCCTGCGAGGTGAAAATGGGAACGACTGTGGCCACCAATGCTCTCCTCGAACGCAAGGGGAGGGACCACGCACTCCTCATCACCAAAGGATTCAAAGACGCTCTCGAAATCGGAACACAACAAAGACCCAAACTCTTCGACCTTCGAATCGAGAAACCCACCCTCCTCTATTCACGCGTCATCGAGGTCGAGGAACGCATCTCCCCGCGGGGAGAGATCCTGGCCCCCCTGAATGAAGGATTGTTGCGTGACCGGCTTTCGGCAATCCGCCAAGAGGGAATCGACAACCTCGCGGTTGTCTTGCTGCATGCCTTCGCCTTCCCCGAACATGAAATCCGGATCGCGGATATAGCGCGGGAACTCGGATTCACGCATGTCTCTTGCTCTCACGAGACGTGCCCCGAGATCGGATTCACCGGTCGTGGCGACACCACCACCGCCGACGCCTACCTGACTCCCCTTCTCATCGATTACTTGCGGGAACTCAAACAAAACCTTCCTGGTTCCAGTTTGAAGATGATGCAATCGAGCGGGGGGCTGATCGAAGCGGAAAAATTTCGCGGTCACAACTCGATCCTCTCCGGTCCCGCCGCAGGGGTGGTCGCCTGCGCTCGGATCGGCGAACGTTTTGGCTTTCCGAAGGTGATCGGGTTCGATATGGGAGGCACCTCGACAGACGTCTCCCGCTATGATGGCCAGTTCGAACGGGTCTATGAGACGCAGACAGCCGGTGTCCGAATCAAAGCCCCGATGATTCATATCCACACAGTCGCCGCCGGAGGAGGCTCGCTCTGTCGCTTCCACGCTGGACGTCTCCTCTCGGGCCCCGAAAGTGCGGGCTCCGATCCTGGTCCCATTTGCTATGGGTTAGTCGACAAAGAGGGAAATCCGAAGGCTAGGGATTTGGCGGTCACCGATATCAACCTCTTTCTTGGCCGTCTCCTACCTGAAAACTTTCCCTTCGATCTGAATAAAGTTGCGGTCAAAGCGAGAATGCAATCCACCGCTGAGCAATGTCGAATGGAAGGGCAGGATTTCACCCCGGAAGAAACCGCCGAAGGATTTCTTCAGATCACCAATCTGAAAATGGCGCAAGCCATCAAGGAGGTTTCGGTCGCCCAGGGGCACGATGTCCGCGATTACCTCCTCTGCTGCTTCGGCGGGGCGGGTGGACAACACGCTTGCGCCATCGCTCGGCAGCTTGGGATAAAAAAAATTCTGATTCACCCCTTCGCCGGAGTTCTTTCCGCCTATGGCATGGGAGTCGCCGATACGGTCTGGGAGGGATCCTGTCCCATAGGCCAACTTCACTTGAACGAGGAGAATTTGGATTCTCTCAAGACCCCTTTCGAGGACCTGGAGCGAGAGGGAGTCACCCTCATCGAATCGGAGGGTTTCACAAGGGACTGGATCGAGACTCAACGCAAACTCGACCTTCGTTATGTCGGCACCGAAACCCCCATCACGCTTCTCGACCCCGAGGATGGGGATTACGAAAAAGCCTTTGTCGACCAGCACCACCAACTCTACGGCTACATCCGCGAGGGCCGCCCCATCGAGATCCTCCAATGTCGAGTCGAAGTCACGGGTAAAACCGAGACTGACCCCGGACAGTTTATCGCGAGCGTGCAAAGCGAGAGAATCGGTCAGGAACGGAGAACCTCCGTCTACTTTTCGGGAGACAATCATGAGGCGCGAGTCCTCAACCGAAGCGACTTGTCCGCGGGCGAAAAGGTCACAGGCCCCGCCCTGATTCTCGAATCGATCGGAACGGTTTGGGTCGAACCCGGTTTCGAAGCGAAACTGGATGAGGACCAAAACCTCTTCCTTGATTGGGTCACGGACAAAGAATCAGAGACCTCTTACTCAACCGAATCCGATCCGATCTCATTGGAAGTTTTCAATAACCTTTTCATGTCGATCGCCGAACAGATGGGAACGATCCTTCGTCTCACCTCGGTCTCCACCAATATCAAGGAGCGCCTCGATTTTTCCTGCGCGGTGTTCGACCGAGGGGGCCGCCTTGTGGCCAACGCTCCCCATATCCCGGTCCACCTCGGCGCGATGGGAGAAACAGTCCGCGCGGTCATCGACCAGTGTCCCAAGATGAAACCCGGCGATGTCTATGTCTCCAACAACCCCTACGCGGGCGGCTCCCATCTCCCGGACATCACCGTTGTGACTCCAGTCTTTACGTCGAATGATCGACCCTCTTTCTATGTGGCGAGTCGAGCGCACCACGCGGATGTCGGCGGGGTGTCACCGGGTTCGGTTCCGGCCTTCTCAACGAAAATCGAGGAGGAGGGCGTGCTTCTCGACAACGTTTGCCTCGTGTCTGAGGGGGTCTTCGAGGAGGATGTCTTCAAATCCCTCTTCACTTCCGGGGATCACCCGGCTCGCAACCTCGCCGACAATTTGGCGGACCTCCAGGCTCAGATCGCGGCCAACAACAAGGGATTCCATCTCCTCGAGGACTTGGTCGATCGATACAGCGAGGAGGTCGTTCATGCCTTCATGGGCCACGTTCGAGAAAACGCCGCCCGTCAGGTTTGCGAGGCCCTAAGAAAAATTCCCGATGGAATCCATTCCTTCGAGGACTCCCTCGATGATGGCAATCCCATACGCGTTTCGATCGAAGTCGTGGGCGATCGCGCCACGGTCGATTTCACCGGGACCGGCCAAGAAGACCCGGGAAATCTGAACGCCCCGAAGGCGGTGGTCCAATCCGCTGTCCTCTATGTTTTCAGATGTTTGGTCGGAGAGGACATCCCTCTGAATGAGGGCTGCCTTCACCCGATCGAAATCAAGATCCCCAAGAACTCTCTGATCGATCCCGCTCCCGGACATGCAGTGGTCGGCGGGAATGTGGAGACCTCGCAAAGGATCGTCGATGTCCTCCTCGGCGCCTTGGGTTTCGCCGCCGCCAGTCAGGGGACCATGAACAACATCGCTTTCGGCGATGAGGAGTTCGGTTACTACGAAACGCTTGCCGGTGGCGTCGGCGCCTGTGAGGACTATCCCGGCGCCTCCGCCGTTCACACCCACATGACCAACACACGTGTGACCGACCCCGAGATCCTGGAGACTCGCCACCCCATCCGCCTCGAACAGTTCACCATCCGACATGGATCGGGCGGAGAAGGGAAGTTCCCTGGCGGCAATGGCCTCATCCGCCAATACCGTTTCCTCAAACCCCTCGATGTCTCAGTTCTCACCCAGCGCCGAACCAAATCCCCCTTCGGCCTCCAAGGCGGAGGCGAGGGACAACCAGGAAAAAACCTGTGGATCAAAAACGATGGAGAGACAGTTGACCTCGGCCCTCGAAATTCATTTCGAGCCGAGGAAGGAGATCAACTGCGAGTGGAGACCCCCGGCGGCGGTGGGTTTGGCTCACCGTAGCCCGGCAACTCACTTGCCGGGATTCCACGTGAGCGGTGGGAGAGGCACCCACAAATTCAACCAAGCCGTGGGAGCGGTATCTTGCCGCGAAGGGGGCGGAGAATCGAGGCAGGGATGCCCCTCCCACGGCGTAGGTTTTTGCGTCAGCCCGGAACGAAAGAGGTCTGACTCCATTCCACAAAGACTGGATGAAGTTCTGGAATGGCGAAGTTCAATCGTTTATAGTCAATCGAGTAAATCGAACCATTTGGAGAGAGACATGGTCACAGCCAAGGACGAGGTCCGTTCGTTGCTCGATCAGCTTCCCGAGGATTGCTCCTTGGAGGACATTCAGTATCACCTTTATGTGGTTGAAAAGATCCGAAGAGGCATTCGAAGAGCCGAATCCGAGGGTGTCCATTCTCAGAAGGAAGTCGAAAAGCGGTTCTCCAGATGGATTTCCGAGTAATCTGGTCGCCGGAAGCCATCGAGGATCTAGATTCCATAGCAGCGTATATCGAGCGCGACTCGATTCGATACGCAGGCGCGGTCGTTGACCGCATTCTGGAGCGGGGTCGAGCATTAGAGAGTTTTCCTCGCTCCGGAAGGGTCGTTCCCGAAATTGGTGATCCGAATATCCGTGAGTGCATTGTGTACAGCTACCGCATGATTTATCAGATCCAGAGTCACGAGATTCTCATCGTCGCGATCGCCCACGGCAACCAGCTGCTGGAGGGATTCGAAGACAGACTGAAAGACGAGTAGGCGCCGATGCGCTCGTTTTTGAATGCCTCCATACTCCGATATATCGCCCTCTTCCGCGAGTTCGCCGCGGTCGGGTTCCTGATCCTACTCTGTCTCTTCCTCTATTCGAGGGAGCCGCAGTTCCTCAGCCAGGAAAACCTCAAGGATATTCTCGTGCAGGTCTCCGCGGTCGCCATCGCCGCGGCGGGCATGACCTTCGTGATCCTCACCGCCGGCATCGATTTATCCGTCGGCAGCATTCTCGCTCTCGCTGGGTGCTCGGGAGCCCTTGCTGGGAACGCAATTCTATCCGGTGCGCCTGATGGCGGCGTGGCAGTGGCGGGCGGGGTCCTCTCGATTCTGTTGGTGGCCTGTGCTTGCGGACTTGCAAATGGACTGTTGATCACAAAACTCCACCTCACCCCCTTCATCGCCACACTCGGGATCATGAGCATCGCGCGAGGTCTGGCGTATGTCACCTCCAACAGTTCGCCAGTGCAGGTCCTGGATGGCATGCGGGTTTTCGCTCGGGCGCGCTTCCTTGAATTGCCGCTTCCCATCTTTCTCCTCTTCGGAACCTATCTTCTCAGCTGGGTCCTGCTCCGATTCACACTCTTCGGAAGATATCTCTACGCCATCGGTGGCAATGAAACAGCCACCCGACTGAGCGGCGTTCGTGTCGGCAAATACAAAGCCCTGGCCTACGCCCTCTCCGGTCTCTTCGCTGGATTGAGCGCCCTCATTGTGGCGGGACGGGTCGGTTGGATGGCGCCACAGGAGGGAGAAGGATTCGAACTGGATGTCATCGCCGCCGTGGTGATCGGCGGGACCAGCCTCTATGGCGGCGAGGGCTCGATCTGGGGAACTTTTCTCGGTGCTCTCATCATGGGCGTCGTCCGCAATGGCCTGAACCTCATGGGAGTCGACTACAATCTCCAAAAAATCGTGATCGGCTCCATCATCCTCATCGCTGTGACGGTGGATGTTTTCGCGCGAAGGGTTTCGGTAAGATCGTAGTCGATCATTCTTCGCCACCCAAACAGTCATCCCCGCGAAGGCGGGGAACCAGTGCCGAGCCCCCTGGATTCCCGCCTCCGCGGGAATGACATCGATTGAAGCGGCCGCGTTGATTCTATTGGTATGGAGGGAAATGTGGAGATGCACTTAAAACACCTTTTTTTGATAGCATGGATCGCCCTGATCGCGGGTTGCGGAGGGAACGCTCCCGCGCCAACGAACCCCGCCGCGGTGGGCGTCGACGACCTCATGGTGGGCGGCCCCAAAACGGGATCCCAAACCACGGTCGCGGTCGTGTCTCCAGCGCTCACCAGCCAATATCATGTTCAATTCGTCGAGGGCGCGGTCGAAGAAGGCGAATCCTATGGCTGGAAAGTCCAATCCCTGGCCGGCGACCGTGAAACGAACTTCGCTGCCCAAGTCGACCTGGTGGAATCGGCCGTGCGCAAGGGTGTTGAAGCCATGACCATCTGCGCCATCAACGACAAAGCGATTGTCGGCGCGATCGAAAAAGCCAACGAGGCGGGGATTCCGGTCTTCATCCACAACTCTCTCACCGAACTGGAAGGAGTCGATATCGCAGGCTACACCGGTTTCGATCAAAGAAAGGCGGGGCGGCTCTGTGGTGAATACGCAGTGAAGATCCTTTCCGAGAAAAACAGCGACGCCACGAGCACGGTCTACATCATCACCGGCATCCCCGGATTTCATTCCAACGAACGAGTCGCCGGATTTCATGAAATTATTGATCAGCACCCGAATATCGAAGTGGTTGGGAGCGGCCCTGGAAATTGGGAGCGCCTGGGGGGGATGAACCTCGCCGAGACCGCGCTCAAAGCCAATGACCAAGTCGACCTCATTTTCGCCGTTTCGGATGCCATGGCCCAGGGCGCCGCCCAGGCGGTTCAGGAGGCGGGGAAGGACACGATGACTCTCGGTCTCGATGGCAACCCCGACACCCTCAAGGACATTCAGGCTGGAGTGGTCACCGCCAGCCTCGCGGTCTTCCCGAAAGAGATGGGCAAAATCGCCATGCAAAACATCAAGAATTACCTCGATGGAGAGGCGATCGAAAGACGGAACGAGACTCCGCTAAAGATTATCGACGCCTCGAATGTGGGTGAATATTTGAATTAATAATCGGCGGGGGAATCCGCCGGACTAGGCCTTGGGGTTCGGTTCGGCGGTCAACCGAACGTTCTCGTGCACTTCCTCGCATAGCGATTTCATGTCCTCTTCGGAGACACCGGTCGCTTCCGTGCAATAATCCGAGAGTGGGATCTCCCTCGGACCCTCGATCAGGCCGACTCCAAGTCGCTGACAGACCACATTTCCCAGGTAGACAATCACCGCCAGAAGTGGACGGCCCTTGGCCTCCTCTGGGTCCAAATGATAGCCGATGGCGAGGATCAACTCCTGAGGAAAATTCCAGTTGTCGGCGATCTTCGCCCCGATCTCGGCGTAATCGGCTCCGAACACCTCTTTTTCCGCCTGGCTGGTGATGTAGTCGGCCTCCGAAACCTCTCTCAACTTGGTTTCATGCTCGCGCGCGTACTTGGCGAGGACAATCCGCCCAACCGCGTGCAGCAAACCGGCGGTGAAAGCGGTGTCCCCAAGGCCCGGACGAAGTTTCTTCGATACGACCTGAGAGGCCACGGCGGTCGCGAATGAGTGTTCGGAGAGTCCATGCGGCGTGTAACCGTAAACCGATAGGTCTTCCCGCTGGTAAAGATTTTCCATCGCGGTCGCCAGGACCATGTTCCGGACCGTTTGAAACCCGAGATACATGATCGCCTGAGTCACCGAACTGATGACCCGTGGTAGGCCGTAGTAGGAAGAGTTGCAGAGTTTCAAGAGGTTGGCGGTCAACGCCTCGTCCTGCGAAATGACCTTATTCAATTCCGCTGCTGAGACATCCGGATCGTTGGTGAGTTGCATCACCCGCGTCGCGATTTCGGGAAGCGGGGGGATGTCGTGGATGTCTTGCAGAATTTGATTGACTAGAGCGTTGTTCGACATCGTTTCTCCTCAAACCGCCGAATGCCCACTTACTTCCACCATCCGTCAGTCGTTCACTGGCCGAGAAAGCAGGATAATGGCGGGTTGATTCTTGTCGCTTCCCATTGGCTTGGGTCGCTTCGGACGCTGATCCTTTTTGGGTTCTTCCTTCTTGGGCTCCTCCTTGGCAACCGGCTCGGGGGTGATAATCGGGGAGGGAGGAGGCTCCACCGGCTCGTTGTTGATTCTTTGTTTCATGAGCTGGCCGGGTTTGAAATGAATCAACTTCTTGGCGGGGACTTCGATGGTCTCCCCAGTCTTGGGGTTGCGCGCGGTCCTCTCGGGAATCGACTTGACCTTGAAGATCCCGAAATTCCGGATCTCGATATTCCCGTCCCGTCCGAGGCCGTCGCACATGACATCGAACATCGCGTGAACATTGTCTTTCACCGTGTTGATGTCGAGTCCGGTTCGGTTGGCGACCTCTTTCACAAGGTCTTTTTTCGTGCGCGTGACCATAAGCCCTCTATATCGTAACCTTAGTTTTTTCAGGGTCCTTCAACATAAATTCGCACCGGATGGTTGTCAAGGCTCAACAGCGGGGAATTGAACCGGTTTCGAAAAAAAATCGATGAGCCGTTACGAAGCGATCGTTTCTTTTCCGATTTCGAGGATTTGTCCGGTGGCCTCGTCTCGAACGATGGGTCGGTAGAGCGTATCGCGCTCGATCGGGTCCCGCTCCGCTTCCGCGATAAGTTTCCGGAGGTCGGAGACGGTTAGCACATCCGGCGTGATGGCCCCGGCATCGTGGTAAATATGTTCGTCCACCACCGTCCCATCGAGATCGTCGGCCCCATACCAAAGCGCCATCTGCGCAATCTCCAACCCCAACATTACCCAGTAGGCTTTCAGATGAGGAATGTTGTCCAGGAACAATCGACTCACCGCGAAAACCTGGAGGGACCTTTGACCCGAGGGGCCTTCCTCGATCTCCATCACATTGTTTTCCGGGTGGTAGGCGAGCGGGATGAAAGTCATGAACCCGCCGGTTTCATCTTGAAGTTTCCGAAGTTGGGAGAGGTGGTCGACAATTTCCTCGTCGGTTTCGATGTGACCGTAAAGCATCGTGCTATTGGTCGGGATCCCGATCCGGTGCGCGACCCGATGAACCTCCAACCATTCCTCCGCGTCGCATTTCCCTCCGCAGGTCAAATCGCGGACTCGCTGAGCGAAAATCTCGGCGCCCCCTCCGGGGAGGGAATCCAGCCCCGCCTCTTTGAGACGGACCAAGACTTCTTCGAAACTCTGCTTGCTGACTCGCGCCAGCCAGGCCACCTCGACCGCGGTCAAGGACTTGATATGGATATGGGGGAGTTCTTCCTTGATAGCTCGGTACAATGAGCAGTAATAGTCGGTTTTCGCCGTGGGATGGCAACCGCCCACCATGTGAAGTTCGGTGATTCCAAGATCGCTTAAGGCCTTGGCGCGTTCGACCGCTTCCTCCGGGCTAACCAGATACCCGCCATCCTGGCCCGGGCGACGGTAGAACGAGCAAAAAGTGCAGCGGAAGACGCACACATTGGTCGGATGGATGTGTCGATTGATGTTATAGGTGCAGCGGCGTCCCCACATCGACTCCCGCACATCGTTGGCCAAACGTCCGATTCGGTTCAGATCGGGATGACGCAGCAAATAGAGGGCCTCCTCCTCGTCAATCCGTTCTCCGTTTCTGATTTTGGCTTCGATTTGATCCAACATAAGTCTTTCTTGCACTCCGCAATGACGATGGTTTTCCCCGGATGGGTGGGATTTCAGTTTAAGCCGACTGTTTCTCGTGGCCGACTGTCGCGGGAATTCGGTCTGACGGCCTTTGGGAGAGATCGATTGTCACATTCCGAAATCCCCAGGACATTCCCGCGTGAGAGAGATCCGATCGAACCGAGGAATTCGTTAACCAATTCCAGTCGATTGCATTGATCGGTCGAATGGAGAGAATACCATCCAACGCCTCGATCTCGCAATCACCCCGGGTTCTTTGCTGAAACAGGCCCTTTGCCCGGGTTTCCAGTTCATCGCCATTGATCGGAAGTGTGACCGAAGTCCCTCTCTCGCCGCCATAAGGGATTAGGTCGAGCAAAACCCGATCGAAACCCATGCCCCGAATCTCTTGATCAATTCGTTCCCGCGCCTCGGAAGCTGTGAACCTCGGAAATTCTTCATCCGCGACTTCGATCCGAATCCAATCCCCGTGGTACCGCGCCCGACATTGCCTTAGCCCGCTCTCTTTCAGGCATTGCTCCACTCGGTCGATCAAGCGCAACCGCTCCAATGTGATTTCCGTGCCGGTGGGGAAGCGTGAGGAGAGACAGGCCAGAGCGGGTTTATCCCAAGTGGAAATCCCCAATACCTGGGCGAAGTCTCGGATATCCTGTTTCGTGAACTCGGCCTCGACAAAAGGACTCCGGACGCCATGATCCTTGGCCGCCTGGTAGCCGGGTCGATGCCCGGAGAGATCCTCAATATGCGTTCCCTCGAGAACATAACGGAACCCTTCGGCCCGCGCGGTCTCGATTGCCACATCGAACAGTTCGGTTTTGCAGAAGAAACACCGGTTTCCCGGGTTCGAGGTGTATTCTGGGTTTTCCATTTCCTGGGTCTCGACCAGGAGGTGACGGATCCCGATCTCTCTCGCGATCTCCTTCGCTTCATCCAGTTCCGCCAGAGCCAAGGAAGGGGAGACAGCGGTCAACGCCGCGGCACGGTCCCCGAGTTCCTCGTAAGCCAATTTGGCCAGAAGCGTGCTGTCGATCCCCCCGGAGAGGGTGACCAAAGCCGATTCCATGTCTCGTAAAATCCGCCTGAGTTTCTTTTGTTTCGCTGTGTTCATACTGCTTCCAGTGTAGAAGGGATTGTCCGGCGCCCGCAAGTGGAGGCGGGGGCGACCCGGTCGCTCCTAGCCCAGTTCCCGGTCGAGTTCCTCCTCGAGCCGGTGTCTGCTGATTCCCCGCATCCCCATCGCGATCCCGCCGAGCCCGCTGATCACCAATGAAACCGCATAATACAGAAGGGAAACCGCCAGGGCCTCCTCAAGCGAGAGACGATCTCGCAGAAAGAAAACGAAAACCGCCTCTCGGACCCCGAGTCCCCCCACCGAGGGGATGAGCATCGCCACCGATAGGCATGGGATCAAGACGAGGAAGGTGGCGAAAGGGACCTGAAATCCCAAGGCTCGACTCACCAGATACGCGGTCAATGAATAGAACAAAAACACTGCCGCGGTCACTCCGATCGTCCCGATCAAAGTCCAGGGCGATCTGAGCAGAAAGACCACCGACTCGGCGAATTTTTCGATTTTGAATTTCCGGAGGAGGTTCCATATATTCCGCCGGAGATCCGACTCTCCCGGAATGAAAAATCGGAGGACAAGCAGGACTCCGACTCCGAGCAGGCAGACGCCCGCGTATTCCAGAGCGTTCCGAGTGAGGTCGGTGTCCCCCAGCGCGAATGCCAGGCCCGCGGCGGCGAGCAGGGGAGCGGCCAACATGCCCAAAGCCCGATCGGCGAAACTGGCCACCAGACAGGATTGAAGCGGTTTCTTCTGGTCCAACGAGACCGCCACTCCGGTCACAAACGCCGCTCCGCCCGTGATTCTTAGAAAACTGCTGCTGAATGTGGCCACCAGTACGTAATATAAACTCGCGAATAACGATGCCTCGATCCCCACGCAGAACAGGACCATTTTCAATCTGAAAGCGATCACCATTGTAGCCGCGAGCAGCGACGAAATGGCAAGGAGGAGCGGACCGAAGCGGGTGTTCGATAACAGCGCGAAGATCTCCGGGAAGGAGTCGCGGAGATAGTAAACCCCGACCGCGATGAGAACCGCGGAGATGGCGATGGGGAGTATTCGTTTGAGCGCTTTCCGGGCTGAGGGATTCAAGGCGTTTCCGTCTTTCCCGCTGGGTTAACCTGACTTTTGCCCCTCATCGATATTGCGAGTGCAATTGACAATGTATGGCACCCGGCCCTCCGATTCGTGGTAGGTCCTCAAATTGATCTCCGCGAGGAGTCCGGTCGCGAGGAACTGGACGGCGACAATGATTAAGAGAACGGTCAAATAGAGCAAAGGATTGTCCGAAAGATCCTGTTGCCTCGGTGTGAACCATTTCATATAAACCGCATATCCTCCCGAAAGTAGCGCCCCAATCGAGAGGACCATCGAGATGTAACCGAAAAAGTGCATGGGCCGAGTCGAAAAGGTCAGAAGGAACTTGATGGTGAACAGGTCGAATATGACTCGAAGGACACGGCCCATCCCATACTTCGAGACGCCATGGCGACGCGGATGGTGTTGGACCTCGATCTCCGCGATCTTCGCCCCGACCCGATGGCCGAGGATTGGGACGAACCGGTGGAGGTCCCCATAAAGTTTGATGTTTTGGACAATCGACTTCCGATAAACCTTGAGGGTGCATCCGATATCGTGGAGATCCACTCCGGTGGTCCACTTGATCATCTTGTTGGCGATCACCGAGGGGATGATCCGGAGGATGTTATCCATTCTCCCTTTTCTCCATCCGGAAACGATGTCATACCCCTCGTCCATTTTCGCGATCAGTCTCGGAATGTCCTTAGGATCGTTTTGTAGATCGGCGTCGATGGTGACAATCAAATCCCCGGTCGCGTAATCGAACCCGGCCGACATGGCCGCGGCTTGTCCAAAGTTGCGTTGGAAATGGACCGCTTTGACTCGGGGATCGTCCTCGGACATCTCCTTCATCACCTCGGCCGAGAGGTCGGTGCTGCCATCATCCACCAGAATGATTTCGAAATCGTACTTCTCGCGCTCGCAAACATCCGAGATCTTCTCGACCAACGGACGAATCGTTTCCTCTTCGTTATATATAGGAGTGATAATGGACAGTTTCATCGTTTCACCCGAGCCCTTGATGCGGCGGAGGTGAAACGGTACCTAAAGACCGTGGGCGCCGCAAGCGGCGACGCGGAGTTTGGGTGGAGAATTCTGGAAATGAATGCGGGGAAGGGGATCTCTTTGAATAGACCGCATGACGGCCATGCACCTTGGCTCCAAGTCTCCCCCTCCCCACAAACCTTTTGTCAGCGGATACGATAGACTGCCCCACTTGGGAAATCGCAGGTTGGGCGCCATCTAAAAACCTAAAAGAAATGGGGGTCTTATGGGCGGATTGCTTGGGCGTGGTGTTTAAAAAGGGCCGGACTGTTCAAATCTGATAGGGGAATTCCCGTGGGGGAACCCATCTTGGCGTCAACCCCAAACATGACGGAAGGCCGAGAGGAGTGCGATTGGTCGATCCGATTTCCACAGATCCGCATTGGATTGACGCTTCAGAAACTCATCGGTTCTTTCAGATGTCGCCAAGGCTCTTCCTCGTAAACATCGATCAACGGCGGACCCTCGATCTTCGCGGGCGAAAGGATGGCCAGGAAAACCAATTCCTCATCGAATGGATTGTACGTTCCATGGACGATGTCTTTCGGGATGTGGGCGATCTCCCCCGGACCGAGAACTCTTGATTCTTTTTGGACCCATTGCTCCGCCTTCCCGGAAACGACATAGATGATCTCCTCCATCTCGGGATGACGATGGAATTGATGCGCCTTTCCCGCGGGCATCCTCACTCGCACCAACAGCAGCTCATCCGCCTCGACCAATCCCGGACGGCTCAACCATTCGTGGGGCCCCCACGGGAGTTCCTCAACCTCCATATTTTCCCCCGTTACAAATCGGGCTAAGTCTTTACGATCCACCATCAATTTCCCTCCCGGAATCCGCCATCCGCGCTTCTGTTTTTGATCCGGCGAATTTACCCCATTCTCCCCGTTTTGACATCTTTTCAATGACTCAATTTGATGGAATACTTGAGATTGTTTGCCAGATTGTCGCCTAATTGAGGAGATGTGTCGTGAAAACATCGATTTTTTTACCCCTGTTGTTGGCCTTTTCTCTTTCCGGAATACCATCAATCCTTGTCGCGCAGGAATATGAACCCATCCCAGTGTTCGCTCCAAGTCAATTCGTTTCGGAAGAATTCATTCAAGGGTCCTCCTATAAGGTGATCGGAAACGCCACCGCCGATGGGATGCTTGCAAGTTTCTCGGTGTGGTCGCGATACGGCTGGTATCGACCGCAGAGTGTCGATTATTTGAAGATACGAATCGCGGAGATTCGGGCAATGGATGCCTTGGTTCAGCTCCAACAAGAACCGCTCTTTCTTCAGGGTGTGAGCGATCAAGTGTCCGGCACCCTGGAACAAACCGGGCGCGCCCTCACTCGTCCTCTCCAAACTCTCAAAGAGGTTCCTCTCGGTCTTCAAAAATTTGGGAGTCAAATCAAAGCGAGATCCGAGGAAGGACGATCTGGGAGCGGGGCAGGGATCCACGACAAGGCGAAACGGCAACTCGCGCAGTCCTTAGGGGTCGATCCCTATACGGATAATGTTCGTCTTCAGGAAATGCTTACGACGGTGGCGACCAATAAGAATCGGGGACAATTAACTGCGCGTATCGGCTCCCTTTTCGTCCCGGGCGGCGTCGGAATCGCTGTTTCCGCGGCGCAGATTAATAAATCTCTGCAGGAAACTCTTGTGAATCTCTCGCCAGCCGAACTTCACCAAGTGAACCGCGACGCCCTCTCCCGCCTTGGGTGCCCTCAACAGGACGTCTCAATGTTTCTAGCCCACCCCGTTCATACTCCAACGACTCAAACCGCGATTCGAGTCGCTATGGAGGGTCTTTCCTCGGTTGAGGGAATCGGACAGTACCTCTCATCGATTCTGGATGTCCCCAATGTCGAAGTGGCTCACATCTACCAACGACGGATACAGATGGCGGAATACTTTCATCGGAATATTCGTCCTCTCAAGAAATTGGTGGTCGCTCAGAGCACCCCCATCTTTTTGGATTCCGAGGGGAAGGTGGTCATTTTCCTTAACCTGGATTATCTCTATTGGAACGAGATGATGGACCAAGGAATTGAACGGCTTTTGGCCGCGGTCGGAACCCGTGAGGGGGATGTCATCATTACTGGGGCCACATCTCCCTTGGCCGAGGCGAAGTTGAACCAGTACGGCCTGAAACTCTATCAGCAAACGCAGTGAGGGGCTGTCGCTAAGGAACGGAATGATTCATAGTTTTTAAGACAATGAAATCAATCTGGTTATTGATGGTCGGGACATGGATTTGTTCCGTTGCGACAAGTGGAGCGGATGCAGAGGAAGTTCGGCAACTGATTTCTAGAGACGGTCAGGCGATTTCCTATCGTCTTTTTCCCGTCGAGAGCGCGAAGGGCGTCTTCCTCTTCATTCATGGCATCCAGAGCCATAGTGGGTGGTATGTCGAATCCTGTGGTCAACTCGCCGAGTCGGGTTTCCAGGTCTATTTCCCCGATCGAAGAGGATCGGGCCTTCATGAGGACCAAAGAGGCCATATCGAGGATTTCCACACCCTCCTCGATGACATTTCGGCGTTCCTGGATCTCATCCACACGGAAAACCCCGGGGTCCCCGTCTATCTGATGGGTGTCTCGTGGGGCGGGAAACTTGCCCTGCTATACGAGGCGACTCATCCCGGAGAGGCGGACGGACTCATCCTCAGCACCCCCGGAATCGTCGCCAAAGCCGACCTGAGTTTTTCGGACAAATTGAGGGTCGCCAGGATTTCGCTAGCGGGCGAGGCCACCGCCGAGGTTGAATACGCCCCGATACCCCTTAATGACCCCGGACTTTTCACCGACGATCCGGAATGGCGGGACTGGATCTCCGAGGACCCCTCAACCCTCCACAACGCCTCTCTCCAGTTCTACCGGGAAAGCATTCAGATAGATGCCGAACTGCGAAAAGGACCGATCGACTCCAAAGTCCCAATCCTCGTCCAACTCGCTGGCAGGGATGAGATCATCGATAACGAGGGTCTTCGAAATTACTTTGAGAAATTCCTGACTCCCGAATGTCGAAGCCGCCTAAAGATTTTAGAATACCCAAAGGCTCGCCACACACTCGAATTCGAACCGAATTCCAAAGAAATCATCGGGGATTTGCTCACCTGGGTCGCCTCCATCGCTCCAAAATCCGACTAGATAGCCAATGAGAAGGGGAAAAAAGTTGGAAATAAAACTTGCTTTTCAGTACCAATTTTATTATATTATGTGGGCCTGAGATGGAGGCGGACTCGGCGTAACCGAATTCGCCTTCGAGTTTTCTCATCCGGAGAACCGGGGAATGGGAAAAAGTTCGGAATTTTGTTTCGATGAGAGATAGGAGAGCCCCATGCCGTTGCTCTATGCCAAACCCACGGAGCATGCCATCCGTGCGTTAATCCTTCTCGCGATCCAGGAGGACCCTAAGCCAATGACCGTCCAAGAGATCGCCGAAACCGAGGACATCTCAAGCCACCATTTGGCGAAGGTGATGAAGGTGTTGGCCCAAAACCGCGTCATCAAGTCATCCCGAGGACCTGGAGGCGGGTATATTCTCCTGAAGGACCCGGATCAAATCACGGTCTGGGACCTAATGGGATACTTCGAGGATCAGTCGGGTTTCAAGGAATGCGCTCTTGGGTGGACCGAATGCCAGGATGAAGATCCGTGTCCCTTCCATGATCGGTGGGGAACTCTCCGCGAATCCAACCAGCGGTTCCTCCAGAATGTGACTATCGAGGGGCTGGCGGTGGCGGCGATGAACAAGAAACTGAAGTTCCCCGCCTCCTTTAAAGAAATTGCGAATTACTCCAACAAGGAATATGGGGACTCGGCAAACCCATAGGAATCTCTGAACCCTAAACGCAACCAATGATCTCGAATAGCGAATCTCTTTATGATGCGCGGCCCGTCGCATCCGTCGGGGAAGTGGGTCTCACCACGGATTCCGAGGGGCGACGAAAAGTCTCCGGTCTCCTTCAATCGGCGGTCTTCGGGCCGGTCGATTCGAGAAGATTCGGGAGATCCCTTGGGGTTAATCCCCTTCCTCCGGGGATGAAGATCTGTTCTTTCGATTGCCCCTATTGCGAATGCGGCCCCACATCCCGGGGCATTGTCCAATCCCTTGATAGGGCCCCTCTCGCTTGGCCTCGGGTGGAGGATATCCTGCAGTGCGTTCTCGAGGCAATCGAATCCGAAATGGAATTGGGCCGTCGAGTCGACGCCATCACCCTAGCCGGCAACGGCGAACCAACGCTTCATCCGGAGTTCCATTCGCTCATGAAAGGCCTTTCGGGTCTTCGCCGGGTTCAAAACCCCGCGCCAAAACTGATCGTACTCACCAACGGATCCACTCTCGGAAGGGCTCCCGTCCGGTTCGCGCTCGAGTTGGCCGATGAAGCCTGTTTCAAACTCGACGCGGGGACCTTCCGTTTGCAGAAATGCATGAATCGACCAATCCTCAATTTCGAATTGGAAGATTATGTCGAGGAAATCGCCCACTTTCCCGATCCCATCGTCCAATCGCTTTTTGTCCGGGGGCGGATCGATAACACCACAAAGGAAGAAGTAGACAGTTGGATCGAACGCCTGGAAATCGTCTCGCCGAGGCGAGTCGATATCTACAGTCTGGATCGCCTCTCCCCCGATTCGACACTCACCCGAGTCCATTTGAAAACCTTGAATGACATAGCCGGCCGTGTCCGCGATGAGGTCGGCGTTCACACGGTTGTTTACTGAACCCCTGATTTTTCAATCGGCGAGAAAATCTTCGATACAGCCATAGCCCTTCCGGCACGCCTCATAGGGGTCGGGAACTTGCCATTCGTCCATCATGATCCATCCATTGAAGCCGCCCATGGCAAGAGTCTTTAGCGAGGCCTCGACATCGATATGGCCATCCCCGCACGGAAGATGTTTCGAGGTCTCCCCATCTCTCAATGTTCCGTCCGTATCGGTGAAATGAACATAACCGATGTTCTCCACACCAACGCGTTGGAGCATTTCATGAGGTTTCCCCTTCGACCCGTTCATCAAATCGAAATGGCTGGGATCATAAATCGTCTTGAAGTGAGGATGGTTCACTCCTTCGAGAATCCGTTTCAGATGCTCCTCGGTGTTGAACACAAAGGGAGGCTCGATTTCGAAGGCGGCGATCAGGTCCAGACTCTCGGCAATATCTCCCACGCTTCGGAACGATTCAATGAGATGCTCGATCGCTTGATCGAAACTCTGTCCACGCAATCCGCCACCCGGCCAAGTTCCGATGCAATCGCAGCCGAGAATTTTTGCGAGACGCGCTTGGTCCGCGAACTCCTCGAGCCACTTCTTTCGAACCTCGGAATCCGGATCGAACGCTCCACCCGACCCCGTCTGGATGGAGAAGATCTGGAGTCCATAACGATCATAAAGATTTTTCAGAGAGTCGATTTTGTCCGTTTCGTCGGAACGCGGGTAATTTCCGCTTGGCCACCCCTGGACAAGTTCCACTCCTTCGAAACCTTGATTCGAGGCGAATTCCAGGATCTCTTCGATGGGAAAAGTTTTACTGTATTTCGAGGAAGAGGAGGCGAACCCATTCAGGCCGATCGCAAGGTTCCAATCCAGTTGGGCCGACCACGCGTTTTCAGCCGTGGTTAATAAAGCCCCGCTCAAACTCGCCGCCAACCATTTTAAATGCTCGCGCCTATTCATCGATCGAATGAGAAACCTGGGCGCTCCGAAATCAATTCCGGATCAACCGATAATCGAGGTCGAGTCGCCGCCGGACTCGCCGCCCAGCATCATCCTTCGCAGCGCCGCCGGGTTCGAGGAGGCGGACATGGCGATTTCTTCGCTGATATTTCCCGCGTTGATGTGGTCGAGAAGCGCCTGGTTGAAGGTCTGCATTCCGCCTTCCCGGTTCTGGATTGCTTGGTTAAGCGCTGTCAGTCGATTCTCCGCGATCAACTTTTTCACAGTGGCGGTTCCCACCATGATTTCGAGGGCCGGAACCAACCCTCCTCCCAACTTGGGGAGGAGTCGCTGACTGATCACACCCTTTAAGTTTTCCGAGAGCAGAGAGCGAATGATATTTTGTTCAATCGGATTGAAGAAGCCGAGAATACGCTCCACTGAGGTCGACGCCTGAGTCGTATGAAGGGTGCTAAACACTAAGTGACCGGTCTCCGCCGCGGAGATGGCGGTTCGAATCGTTTCCACGTCACGCATCTCACCGACCAGAATGACATCGGGGTCCTCGCGAAGCGAAGCGCGCAGAGCGTTTACGAAGCTCTTGGTGTCATATCCAACCTCGCGCTGACTCACGAGGCCAATTGAATCCTTGTGGATAAACTCAATCGGATCCTCAATCGTAATGATGTGGTCGGGCCGAGTATTGTTGATGTGCCCCAACATAGTCGCCAATGTGGTCGACTTTCCAGATCCGGTGATGCCTGTCACCAGGATTAGACCGCGGCGCTGTTGGGTGAGGTCTCGAATAACCGGAGGCAGGTTGAGTTTTTCGAAGTCGAGGATATCCGCTCGGTTGAGTCGGAACGCGATCGCGACAGTGCCAAGGTGCCAGTAGGCATTTACACGGAAACGGCATTCGCGGTTGAGCGCGTACGCGAAATCGAGCTCCTTATCCTTGACGAAGTCATGCCATTGGCTTTCGTCAGTGATGGACCGGAGGATGAATTCACAATCCTCCGGGGATAGGACTCGGTCGCTGACATTAGTCAACTCCCCGTTGATCCGGTATTTGGCGGGAACTCCCGCGCGAATATGGAGGTCGGTCGCCTTGGTTGTGACGCAATCTTCGAGTAATTTTACATGACTGATTTCTTCTTGAACTGCTGTGGTCATTGGACTTCCTTCACTCTTAGAACTTCCGACCCGGCGGGTCCTTCGGGATTCTCATTCCGAATCCACTTCTTGGAGTGTCAGGGTTTGGACATTGCCCTCCGCCTCCTCGAGAAGCGGTTTCACTTCGGAATTTCCCAACACCAAAAGAGACATTTTATCAGGATGGATGTATTTCGTCCCAACCTTTTCGAGGTCTTCACGGGTCACTTTCGCGAGATTTTCTCGGTATGTCTCCAGATAATTGTCCGGCAACCCGTAAAATTCAAGGTCTGCGTAAGCCTGCACCACCGCCTGCGGCGTTTCGAAGTTGAAAACGAAGTCGTTCAACTTGGATTCCTTGGCGAGTTCGATCTCCTCATCGGTCAGGCTTCCCGGTTGAATCGCCTTGGATATCACCTCTTTGGCCAGTTCCGTGGCCTCCATGGTGTTCTTCGACTGAGTCTGAAGGATGGTGACAAACTGCCCTTGCAGGAGCGGCTCGTCAAAGATCGAGGCCACCATGTAGGCGTATCCCCCCCTCGTTCTCACCTCATTCACTAGGCGTGAGGAAAACCCGCCGCCCCCGATGACGAAGTTGAGCACATCCAGAGGGATTGCGTCGGGGTTGTCTTTCCGGATTCCCAGGTGACCGAACCGGATCGTCGATTGATTCAAGTCTTTTTCGATAAAGAAGGTCTCCCCGACCGAAACTTGATCTCCCACTTGGGGCTCCGGGATTTCTCCCTCGAACTTCGGCCAATCCCCAAAGAGTTTTTCCAAAGTCTCCATGAGCCAATCCGGTTCGAAATCTCCGGAGATGGCGAGAATGATCCGGTTGGGGTGGTAGGTTTCCTCATGCCAGCGGACGAGATCCTCTCGAGTGAAGGAGGCCAAGGACTCCTGGGTTCCATCCGGATTTCTGCCGTAGGGATGATCTCCGTAGAGCATCTCGCGAAACTCGTTCCGGGTGATTTCCATCGGGTCGTCGAGTTGGCGACGGAGTTTTTCGGAGACCTCCCCCTTCCTTTGGTCGATCTTGTCCTGAGGGAAGGCGGGGTGTCGAAGGATATCCGCGAAATACTCGAAACCCATCTCCTTGTCCTTGCTGAGGACTCGGAGTGAGACACTCGCGTAGTCTCGCGTGGATCCCGATTCGAGGGAGGTCCCAACGAATTCGAGTTGATCGTTCATCTCATCGGCCGAGACCGATTCGCTTCCGCCCAATCGCAATAGACTCGCGGTGAGACTCGCCAACCCGACCTCCTCCGGCTTTTCGTGGATCGACCCCGCCTTGATCCGAGCGTAAGCCCTCACCTGAGGGATCGAGGAGTCGGGGAGCATGTACACCACCATTCCATTGGGCAACTCCCGTCTCTCCGGTTTGGGAGGATGAAACTCCTGTGCGGGAAACTCGAGTTCGGAAGGACGCTCGACCCGAGTCCACTCTTGGGCGACCGACCAAGGAATCGAAACGATCAAGATCAAAAGGGAAGAGATCCCCGCTAGCACCAGCCGGTTCGGTCCAGACTTTACTGAACTGTCCAAATTAAGAAGCATCTTCACCCCCCGTCGGCTCCAGAATCGCGACATTGAGGTGTTTGTCGATCAAGTACTTTTGGGCGACACGCTGTACATCTTCCGCGGTCACCTCTTGAATTTGTTCATCGATGTCGCCCAACAACCGCCAACCTCCCTTGCACTCATGTTCGGCCAGATCGCGCGCCAAGTTGTAATTCGACTCCAACTTCTGAACGAACTCGGACTGCATCTTGTTCTTGATTCTCTGAAGCTCGCGTTCGTCGACCTTCTCGTCTCGAAGTTTCCCGACTTCCTCGCGAATAGTTTTTTCCACCGTCTCAACCGGCACGCCCTTCAGCGGTTCGGCTCCGATAATGAAGGCGCCGGGATACTCGGATCGCATGTGATAACCCATCACGGAGGAGACCAACTGTTCCTGGTCGCGCATCCTTCGGTACAGGCGGGATGTGCGTCCCGAGGAGAGGATTCCCTCGAGAACATCCAGCGCGGGGAGATCCTTATCGTCGATCGCCACGGTCGGCCAGCCGAGGTAGATGGAAGGATTCGCGTCGAACAACAACTTCGCGCGACGTTCGCCCATCTGTTCGGGTTCCCGTGTCACCACTGGAGGAGGAGTCGGCTGGCTGGGAATCGATCCAAAATACTTCTGAATCATTTCCTTGGCTTCATCCGTGTTGAAATCGCCCACCCAGACAATCACCGCGTTATTGGGCGCGTAGTAGCGTTTAAAGAATTCTTCCATCGTCTCCCGACGGTAGTTCTCGATGTCGGAGGGCCAGCCAATGGTCATCCAACTGTAGGGATGCGCATTGAAGATGGTCGAAATGAATAGCTCCCAGAGGGATCCGTCGGGATCGGTGTCGACACGCATCCGGCGCTCCTCATGAACGACCTCTTTCTCCGAATAGAACTCCCGAAAGACCGGATTGGCGATTCGGTCGGATTCCATCCAACACCATAGTTCGAGTTTGTTCGCGGGCAACTTGCAGATGTAGTTGGTGTAATCGTCGCTCGTGTAGGCATTGAGGCCGGTCCCTCCCTGTTTCTTGTACAGACTGACCAGCTCCTCGCTCACAATGTACTTGCGCTGTTCCTCTTGAAGGTCCGCGATCTCTTTCGACCATTGATCGATCAGGTTTTGATCGGCATCTTCCCCCTTCAACTTTTCGTCCAGGAGACGATTCGCGAGTTCGTCGATCTTCTCCATGATCGGAACCTCGGCCTCGTAGTTGTTGGTTCCGATCGTCTTCGTTCCCTTGAACATCATGTGCTCGAGCATGTGGGCGGAACCCGTCACACCCGGGCGTTCGTTATTCGATCCCACTCTGAAAGCGATTTGGCAGGCGACGGTGGGGGAATGATGTCGTTCGAGGAGGAGGACAGTGAGTCCGTTGTCGAGTTTGTATTCCACAACGGGAAGGGAAAGATCTTCATTTGAGAACGCCGCCATGGGCGTGGTGAATAGGGGCAAACAAATGGCAAGGATCGATCCCAGCCAAGCGCCAGCCCCAATTGATGGGCGCTTCGATGTCATACAGGCTCCTTATCTTTCACCGGACCGAAACTCTTCTTGGCCGTTTCGAGGTCCGTGAACATTTCGAAGACTCGATTAAGAAGGGTCAGTTCGAAAAGCGCGGCGAACTTGGCGTCCACTCGTATCAACACCATCCGTCCATTCCTGGTCCGGATTTCTCGCAGAGCGGAGATAAAAAAACCGATCCCTTGGCTGTCGAGGGCGTTCAATCCCTCGAAATCGAAGATGAAATAATGGTGTCCCTCGTGAAGCAGTTTTCCCAACTTCTTCTTGAGGTCTCCGATGTTGTCTTGACGTAACGCTCCATTGACTTCCCAAATAACGATTCCATCTTCCACCCGGGATTCCTGATCGAACTTTGAATTCTCGCTTGACATGGCCCTACCTCCCTTTAATCAATGTTCCGATTCCTTCCTTCGAGAAGATTTCAAGCAGAGCGCTATGGGGAATCCGTCCGTCAATGATGTGACAGGTCCGGCACCCATTCTCGAGCGCATCGAGACAAGCCAAAGTTTTTGGAATCATTCCACCCGCGATCACCCCCCTTTGGGTGAGTTCGGTCACCTCATCGAAATCGATCTGAGAAATGAGGCTGGCCGAGTCTTTGGGGTCCCTTAGGATACCGGGAGTGTCGGTCATCAAGATAAGTTTTTCCGCCTTCAACGCCCCCGCCAACGCCCCCGCCACAGTGTCGGCGTTGATATTGTAGGTTTCTCCCTCCGATCCCACACCGAGGGGGGCGACCACGGGCACAAATCCCGCTTCATCCAAAGATGTCAGGACGCCTGGATTGATCTTTTTCACCTCGCCCACATATCCGATGTCCAACTTCTCGATGATCTCGCTGTCGTCTTTTCCGGGCCGGCTCGGTTGGTGTTTGACCGCTTCGACAAGGTTGCCGTCCTTCCCGGATATCCCCACCGCCAAACCTCCGGCGCGGTTGATCGCGGCCACAATTCCCTTGTTCAGGACTCCCGCCAGGACCATCTCGGTGATGTCCACTGTCTCACGGTCCGTGACCCGCAAGCCCTCGATGAATTCGGTGGTTTTCCCCACTTTCTTTAACATCTCGGTGATCATCGGGCCGCCGCCATGAACCACAACGGGTTTGATTCCGACGGTTCTTAGGAGCACAATATCCTGGATGAAGGCGTCACGGGCCTCTTCCTGGACCATCGCGGCTCCGCCATACTTAATCACGAGGGTCTTGCCCCGGAACGCCTGCAGGTAGGGTAGAGCCTCGCTGAGGTTATTTACAAAAATCTTACGATCGTCCATAGCGTGGTGAATGTAACAAATCCTTCGGGGAAAGGGTATGTCAACCTCTGAAGGCTGGCGAACGTGTTTCTGGAGCGGTTCCATCCGATCCGTTCCCGTTCAACCAATCAGGATTTCATAGTAAAAAAGGAATATGGCCAAGATACTTATTGTCGATGACGAACCTCGCCTCCGAAAGGCGTTGAGCCTCCAACTTCAGTCCGCCGGGTATGATGTCGAAACCGCCGAGGATGGGAAAGTCGCCCTGGAAATGATCCAGAACGCCTCTTTCGATTGCGTCATTTCCGATCTTCGAATGCCCAACCTTTCCGGGGAGGAACTCCTGCAAGAGGTTCAGAAAACCAATCCCGCGCTCGCGGTCATTCTCCTGACCGCTCATGGCACGGTGGAGGTGGCGGTCAAAGCGATGCAGGAAGGCGCCGTCGACTTTATCCAAAAACCTTACACCCAAGAGGAGGTTCAGAAGTCGGTCCGTCGCGCGCTGGATCGGAAGCGTCTCCTCCTGGAAAACCTTTACCTTCGCGGCGAGATGTCGGTCGGAACCGGCGATTCGGGGCTGATCGGCGAGTCTCCGGTTATCAAAAACCTGGTCTCCCTGATCGAACGAGTGGCCAAGAGCGACGCCACGGTCCTGATCCTCGGAGAGAGCGGCAGCGGAAAGGAACTCGTGGCGCGGGCGATCCACAACCTCTCTCCTCGCGCTCAACACTCCTTCATCCCCATCAACTGTATCGCGATCCCCGACGAGCTCCTGGAGAGCCAACTTTTCGGGCATGTCAAAGGCTCCTTCACCGGGGCCACCCAAAACCGGATCGGCATGTTCGAACTCGCCGATCAGGGGACCATCTTCCTGGATGAGATTGGGGACATGAACCAGAACCTTCAGGGCAAGATTCTCCGAGTCCTTCAGGAACAGACCATCGAACCGGTGGGCGGACGGGGATCCAAGAAGGTCGATGTTCGGGTTGTGGCCGCCACCAACCGCGATCTCGAGGCGGCGGTGAAGGAGGGGACTTTTCGAGAGGATCTTTACTTCCGACTCAACGTCGTCCCCCTCGAGGTTCCCCCATTGCGCGATCGGAAGTCGGATGTCCCCCTGTTGGTTCGCCATTTCATGAACGACCTGAAGAAAACGCCCGAGGAATTCTTTGTCCCGCCGTCCATCTACGATCGCCTTATGAAGTATGATTGGCCGGGGAATGTCCGCGAACTACGGAACTTGGTCGAGCGGGCGGTGGTTCTAGATTCCCCCGAGCTGCTTGGACAGATCGGCTCGAAGCTGTCTCAGGTTCCCGAACCCGCTCCCGTCGTTCAGGCGGAGGAGCCTTGGCTCGGCGACGATCAAATCACTTACAAAGAGGCCAAACAGGCTGTCCTCGATCGGTTCGAAAGAAAATTCTTCGAGCACCGTCTGCGGCAAAATCGAGGGAATGTCAGTCGAACCGCCGAAACCTTGGGGATGCACCGCAAAAACCTTCAAGAGAAACTCGATCGGCTCGGAATCAATCCCAAAGAAGTGACCGAGGACCAAATCGACCCCGAGGACGGTTCCTGAATACTCGGCAGGCGAGTCGCGGAGAAAATCGATGCAATACTCATCCTTTCAACAGATTGTGAGGGACCAGAACCTCGAGGTTCTTCGCTCCCTCCTGGAAAAGGATCCTTCGCTTGCCAACCGAAAAGACGAATTCGAGGGGACTCCCCTCCATATGGCGGTCTCCGTCGGCAACGCCGACATTGTCACCCTTCTTCTCGAACACGGCGCCCGAGTCGACACCCAGTCCAAGTACCACCGAACGCCCCTCCATATCGCCGCCTTCGAGGGGGGTGAGGAGATTCTAGGCATTGTCCTCGACCACGGCGCCGACCCCGACGTTCAAGATAGTTTTGGACTCACTCCGCTTCACTTAGCGGTGACCGAGGGGCATGAGGGCGTCTGTCGCGCCCTCCTCGAGAGAGGCGCCGACACGAACACGAAAGACCTCAACGGAAGAACCCCACTGGGGGTCGCACTCCTGGAGAGCAAAGCCGAAATCGCCGACCTCCTCAGATCCTACCACGCCGTCTAACGCCCCATTCGTCCGGAGAAGGCATCAGGAGGAAGAGGGGGGAGCCGGTCTATTCGGTCGCCGAACCCACCTCGACAGGGTGGGTCTCATCCATCGTCCACTCGCTCATGGAGCCATCGTAAAGACGGGTGTCGTAGCCCAAATGCCGAAGCGTGAAGTAGAGGTGCGAGGCGCTTCGACCGGTATTGCAATAGGTGATCACCGGATCCTTTTCCCCAACTCCCTTTTCTCCCAGAAGTTGTTTCAGATCCGAGGGCGATTTAAAAAGCGGCAAATCTCCCTCTCGCAGGGCCTCGTCCCAATCCATTTGGATGGCCTCGGGCAGCCTTCCGGCTCTCGCCGCGGCATCCGACTTCTTCGTTCCCTCGAAATAGTCTTTGGACCGAGCGTCCAGCAGCTTCGGATTTCCTTTGGTGTCCGAGTGCGAAAGGATGCTGAGGATTTCCTCCTGCCGCGCGATATGCTGTCCGGCGCCCTTTTCAATCTTCCATTTCGATGGCTCGACCGAAGCTGGCTCGGTGGATAAGGGTCGGCCTTCCGCCTTCCAGGTTTTCAATTGACCGTCGAGAAGGGCGGACTGGTCTCCGAGACCGATCGAGTCCAGAGTGAAAAAAGCCCTCGCGGCGCTCATTCCCTTTTCCTCGTCATACAAAACGATTTCACTCGAATCGGTGATCCCCAGCCCCCGGATCCAAGTCTCGAGCGTGGCGGGTTCCGGCAATTCGTTAGGGACCCCGTCCTTTGTCACCACAAAATCCCCCCACTCGGCCAAGCGAGCCCCCGGGATATGCCCCTCCAGATACCCCGCATCGTCTTTGGCGACATGAAGGATGACCAGATTGGGTTGCGAAAGGCGTTCGGACAGCCATTCGGTCGAAACCAGGTAATCCGAGTCCTCGTCCATGGCGGCTGTTCTCGATGGGTTTGCGGCAAGGAGAGTGAGAAATGCGACAACGATTAGAATCCGTGGGCGGACTGACGACATAGCGGGTATCCTCTTTTCGATCCGAATTGCGTTACGAAAAGAGGATACCCGAATTCAGTTCCAGTCAGTAGGACTCCTCATCCAAACAGCAGAGCCCCGATGATTAAGACCACCAGGGTGAACCCGATGATGAGCGCGGTGAATCCAAAGATCCGCGCCCAAAACATGAAGTCTTTCGAGGGTTCTCGGATGATTTTCTCGAAGAGTTCCCCGCTGTGAGCCATTTCCTCATAGTAACCGGGTTTGTCTCGTTTCAATTCCTCAACGGGAACGCCGCCATCGAACATGACCGTGTCCATCGGGAATTTGTCCGGTCGAATATGGGTGTTGAAAAAGTGGATCGTGAAGATAAACCCGACCGCCAACAACGCTTCGTCGCTGTGAATGATGGTCGCGACATTGATCGCCCAACCCGGCAGGAAACGAGTCGCGGTTTCGGGAAACCAAAGGATCAATCCGGTCGCTCCGATGATCGTGACACCCCAGAAGACCGCGAAATAATCGAATTTCTCCCAATAGGTGAATTTGCCGAATTTCGGACGCGGCCCTTTTCCGAGGAACCACTTGATCGATTGGAACATCTCTCGAACGTCTCTCCAATTCGGAACCAACGAGCGAGGCCCCATAAGGACCTCCTTCCAGGAGAGTCCCTTGTCGCGTTTGTTATGATAGACGTAGACAAGGTGAACGAAGAAATCGATGAACATCGTGATCGCGCAAAGGCGGTGGATGGTCCCAGCCGATTCAAACCCTCCTAACAGATTCGATATTTTGACCGCCCAAGGCATGTAAGAAAACTTGAGAGCCATGCCCGTCAGCGCCAGACCGAGAAAACTGATGATCAGGAAGAAGTGCATCCAGCGAGCGGGCTTTGCGAAACGCTCCACCCTCCTGTGGTCTCCGGAAGCCTCCGCCTTCTTCGCGAGTTTGCGGTCCTGGAACGCGCGTGGGAACCAAAGCAGCGTATGCACGCCAAAGAACAGGAAAGTCCCCACAAGCAATCCGGTCATTCCCCAATAAGCCCAAAACAACTCCGGGTATTTCTCACGGTCGTTATGGTCCGCGTGGGTCAGATAGGTTGCGAACTGTGTGTGCGACTTCGGATGACACACCGCACAAGTCTGAACGATATGATCCGGGGCCAACTTGGAAGATGGATTGTCGACCGCTAACGCGTCATGAGAACCGTGGCAATCATGACACTTTGCGGTTCCCGCCGCCCCCAGCCTCGAAACCTTCCCGTGATAAGTCTCGAAATAAGTCTCGGTCACATGCTCGTGGCACTTGCCGCAGGTCTCCATGACCCCGAGTACAAAGGAATCGATGTCGCTCCGAGAGATGCTGTGCGCCGTGTGGCAATCGCTGCACACCGGAAGTTTTTCATCCGTCTTGGCGACCAGGGGAGAGTGAATGCTCTTATTGAAAGTCTCTTCAATCCCGAAGTGGCAAGTCCCGCAAGTCTTCGCGATATTGGCCGGATTGACACTCGACTCCTCTTCCGTGGCTCGCAAGATGAAATGGGCGGTGTGGCAATCCGTGCAGACCGCGGTGACCACCAACCCGCTTTCGTTCAAGCCTTTGCCGTGTGTGCTCATCGAGTAATGTTGAAGCACATGATCGGGACCGTTCTCATGTTGCGAGATGCGAACCGCCGCCTTCTCGCCCTCGCGATGACACCGTGCGCAGAGGTCGGGAATGTTGCGCTTGAACGTTGGAGATTTCGGGTTGGAGTGTCCCAATGCGCCATGGCCCGCATGACAGTCCAGGCATTTTGGGGCGTCTGGATCTCCCTGCGCCGCTAAAACTCCGTGGTAACTCCGTTTGTGTTGTTGCACCTGCTCTTCATGACAGATTGAACAATCGACTTCAGTGCCGATCGGTTCGCACATCCTTTCGAGGGTGGGATCCGACCCGACATGGCACTGAGCGCATCGGACAGTCGTGTGACTCGAACTCGCGATGAGAGCGGCGTCCACCGCTGGAAGAACCCGTTCCTCACCCCGGACCTCATGCTGGTGGCAATCCATGCAGTAGCGATCGGCCACCCCTTCTTCATAAAAAACCGTTCGCACCACATGCGGTTGATGACAGTCGATGCACATGGGGACTTTGTTCGGCTCGTCTTCCCATAATTTTCCGTTGATCACCTTTTCATGCACCTGCTCGATTAACGCATGACACTTCATGCAGGTCGAAACCACATTTTTGGCGTTGATGCTCGAATTCGGATCGTCGTGGGGAAGGACATTGTGGGCGGTGTGACAGCTGCTGCAGACAGCGGTCACCGTCAGACCCTTCTTTTGGATGCCCTCGCCGTGAATGCTCTGACTGTATTCCTTTAAAATGTTGTGCTGGGAGACATTGCGAGTCTTGGCGACTGGCGCGTCCTCGGCGTGGCAGGCGCCGCACATTTCTCCAATGTGGATTGGATTGGTTCGGGAATTGGGGTTGGATTTTGGAAGGATATCATGCGCGGTATGGCAGTCAGCGCAGCTCGGAGCCAGTGCGTCTCCTCGTTTGACCGAAAGACCGTGAAGACTGTTCGCGTAGATTTCCGCCACCTCCTCGTGGCATTCGGAACAGTCCACTTTGGGCATTTCCATCTCATCGTGGGGAAGATCTTCGATTCCTTGATGGCAGTCGGTGCAAACCATTTCGAGCTGTCCGTGAATGGAAGCCTTGTACCCCTCTAAATTGAACGTTCGCGTTTGGACGGACCCATCGGGAAGTTCAATCTCCTGTTCTTCGTGACACAGCATGCAGTCGTCAATTTCCCAGTCTTCTCCAAAAACAGAAAAGGGAATCGCCATCATCGCTAACGCGACGACTGTGACCGCGAACCGCGTGAATGATTTTTCTTGCGCCATATTCCTGCCGTCCTTTTATCCCCAGTTTTCACGCCCGTCTTAGATCGAAAGAAGACGACCGTTCCGTTCTTTTGACAAAGTTGCGCCGGTTCAATTGGGCGGTGAACCGGCTAATCTCAAAGCGAATAGAGAGAATTTGGAGTTACATATCCTCTCCCTGTTCGGCCAGTGTTTCACTCTCGCGAAGAACTTCTGGGCTAACCCTTCCCTCGCGGATCAAGCGTTCCAACTCTTCCGGGTGACGTTCTTTCATCGACTCCACTGACAATTCCCCGGTTACCCAGGACATCGCCATCGGATACTCCTCTGGATGGAAAACCACAAAGAAGAAGTGCCAGATGATGATGGCCATGGTGGCCAGCCACGCCTCGTAGTAATGAATGACCGTCGCGACATCCACCCAAATCTTGCCCATGCCGAAATGCAGGGCGATGAATGCTGGGAACCACATGATCAATCCGGTGACAATCATCACCACCGTACCCCACATGAATGCCCAATATTCCAACTTCTCCGAGTAATCGAATCGGTCGAATTTGGGCTTCGTTTTGGCAAGCCCGATGTGATACATGACATTCTGGAAAGCGTCACGAAGGTCCCTGAATTTGAATGTGAGGGCTTTCAGTTCTTGGTGTCCCCGTCGGGTGACAAGAATCGTAAGGATGTGCCAAATCGCCGTGATGGTCAGACCGATCCCGCAGATGCGATGGATAAGTCCGCGCGTGTCTTCGGCAAGATAGAGGTATTTCACCATCAACTGAGTGAAGATCGACTCGGGAAAAGTGAGCGAAAAACCGGTGACCGCCAAAACGATGAAGAAGATCGAAAGCAGGATATGCTGCACCAGGGCCACTCCGGGAAACCTCTGGACTCTGGGGACTCCCTTCTGCATCTGATACTTGTCGCGGATATGCCGGAAGACGATCAGGAGGTTGTGCAACAGCATGCTTCCGATCGTGAGGACGATCAGCGCGACATAGATTCGCCGGACCCAAAAGATCACTGTGTTCCCGGGATCCTCAGCCGAAACATGAACCAATCCGGCCACAAATTGTTCGGACGCCTCGGGATGACAATGCCCGCAGGTTTGAATCAGGTTCGCGGGGTTGATCGAGGATTCGGGATCGCTCGAGGGCAGGATGTCGTGCACCCCGTGACAACTGGCGCAGTTCGCGGCGCTGGTGTCCCCCAAGCGAGTGGCCAGCCCATGGTAACTCTCAAAATAAGTCGACACTTTTTCCGTGGGCAGATCGTATTTCCGGTTAACCACCATGGAGTCGTGACAGCGCGAGCAGACCTCTTTGGCCAGCCGTAGCGAATACACCGGGGAGTTCGGATCGAGGTGGCTGAGAATTTGATGTTCTCCATGACAATCGGTGCAAACCGGCGATTCACGAACTCCCATCGCCACCGCTTGGCCATGAACGCTCCGCTCGTAGGTGTCTTCAATCTTGTCATGGCACTGGCCACAGGTTTTTGAGATGTGTTCTCGATTGACCATCGAGGCCGGGTCCGAACCGCCCAGGATGGAGTGGTGCCCATGGCAATCCTGACAGGCCGCCGCCAAATTGTTCGAGCCCTCCGCCAACGCTTTCCCGTGAACGCTGTCACGATACATCACGCTCGGAGAGGCGATGGGGATATTGTACTTGTCGATAATTTCCTGGTTCTCATGGCAACGTCCGCAAGTTTCGGAGATATGGTATTTGCTGACGGTGGATTGGCGATCTTCTGGGGAACGGATTGTGTGCTCGCCATGGCAATCCGTGCAGACAGGCACATCCGGGTTCCCCTCTTTGCCCAAGGCCCCGTGGACACTGCCGTAAAACTCCTCGACGACATCGTCATGACATTGCCCGCAGGTCTTGACCACATTCTGTCGGCTGGTTGAAGAATCCGCTGAATCATGGCTCTGAATGTCATGCCACCCATGACAATCGTTGCAGGTGGCGGCGGTCGATTCGAGGTCCTCGACATTGGAACTTCCGTGCACGCTCAGAATGTACGACTGGATCGTCTCCTGTCCTGGAAGTTGATGCTTTTCAATGATGGCCTGGTCCTCGTGGCAACGCACGCAGGTTTGGGCGAGATTGTGGTGATTCACTGTGGACCGAGGGTCATCGGCCGGATAAATCTCATGATGGCCATGACACGAAACGCAGCTCGCGGTCTCACCGGTGGTCCCTTCGATTAATGGATGCGCGTGAATGCTGCTGTCATAGATCTCTTGGACATCATCGTGACACTCCGCGCAGTTCACCTTGGCCAGTTTTTCCGCATGGGGGAGGTCTTCGATATCCGCGTGACAGTCGATACATTCCATCCCCGCGTGAGCCGCGTTGTCGTCATCGAAATAAGAAATATCGACAAACAATTCAGGACGCCCTTCCGGTAGGCTATCTTTGTCTCCGTGACACAACAGACAGTCATCGTTTTCCCAATCCTCCGCGAAAGACGGGGGGGCGAATATGATTAATCCGGATAGAATTATCCAAAATACATGAATGAAAAGTCGATATTTCTTAATCATCGTTCCCTCCCGATCGACTTTTGAAGTGAGTGTTTTGGGAGGGCCTCGGCGATGAGGCCCTCCCATTCGAGAATTGACCTAGACTCTGGAAGGCTTATTTGCCTTCTTTTTCCCGCTTTGCTTTGACCTCCGGGGAAGTCGCGCCCGAGTGATCGATCTTCTTATAATACTCGTCGTAATCGAACGGCTTATAGAAATCGTTCATCGGATCCTCTTTGTGGCATTTGGTGCAAGTTGCCGCCTTGGCCTCTTTATCCATGTTGAAGTAATCGGTCATGCCCGCCGCCACAGCCGCGTCATAACCTTCCTTCTCATGGATCTTCACATACCCCGAAGCTGGGCCATGACAGGCCTCGCACGAGACACCCTCTTCAGGTTTGGGCGACCCAACCACCGTGTGGCAGGAAAGGCACGCCTCGGCCTTGGATGGATCGTCGATCCCGTGCTTCTTGGCCGCTTCTTTGGCCTTGTCGGTCAGGAGGGTTTCAAACGCCTTGGCGTGCGGCTCCTCCTCCCAAACCTTGTAATGAGTACCCGCCTTCTTGTCCGTGCTGTGACAGATCTTGCACTTCTTCGCACCGACATATTCGTAATCGTCCGCCCCATAACAGGGGGAAAGACCGACAACGAACGCCACCATCATGAATAAACCTACCAAACGCATCATTGACTCTCCTCCCTTACGATTCTTACTTCCTTTCGCAATTTCGCGAAATCTTGTTTTCAAATTTATTTACTCGCCCTTCGCCACTTCGACATAGTCGGTCGGTTCGGGAGCTTCATGACAATCCGTGCACTTGTCCTCGGGCTCGAGCTCGCCCATGTCCATTGGGTGATAGAATTTCTGGAGCTCGTACTCCATGTTCGCGACCTCTTCAAAGCCTTCCGCCTGGCCGGAAATCAAATGGCAATTGTTGCAGTCATGCGTGATGACCTCACCCGAATCGGCGGTGTGGGTTCCGTCGTGGCAACGATAACAGCCGTCCCAACGGAAATGGCCGTTGAAGTCCGGATGGGTTGTCCAATCCACATGTTTTTCCGGAAAGAAGGTTGAACTGTATATCTCTTTCACTTCGGCGATCGCATTCTTGACGGACTCCTCGAAGGTCGCCCCTTCAATCTCCGGATCATCGAGGTAGGTTGCCGTCAATGTCTCCTCGATCTTCTCGTGGGCTTCCTCGGTGGTCGCGTAGAACTCCTCGAGGAGCCCCATCACGTTGTATTTGATCTCCGGAATCTTTACATCGATCTTGCCTTCCCCGATCGATTCGTTGACCAGCTTGAGCGGGTCCTTGAAAATATGCGAAGGACGATTGTGGCAATCGATGCAATCCATCGTCCGAATTTCATGAGTCGAATTCAGGATTTCGGGGTCGAATTCCTCGCTGGTGAAAACCGTTTCCTTTCCATCTGGAGCGGTCATCTTCACCCATGGAATCTCGAGCCTCTTCCGATCGGTTGAAATGTATTCGATTTTGAAACCGCTGCTCACATGCCAATGGATGCCAGACGCAAATTCGCCGCTCCCGCCTCCGACCTTTAACACCAACCGAACGGCATAAGGATGGTTGTCCTCCTCCGAGGTGTAATGGGTGATCGTCTTCTCGAGGTTTCCGCTGAACTTCTCCGGCCAATGGCATTCCTCGCAGGTCTCCCGCGCCGGACGCAAATTATGGATCGGCGTGTCGATCGGCAACTCGTAAGAATTGGTCAGATACGCGTACACCTGCCGGAGACCCGACATTTTGCTCTTGACATACCAGTCGGCTCCGCTGCCGATGTGGCACTCGACACACGACACCTTCGCGTGAGGCGAGGAATGGTAAGTGACAAACTCGGGTTCCATCACCTTGTGACAGGTCAAACCGCAAAACTCGGTCGATTCCGTGAAATGATAGGATCGGTAACCCCCAATTGCCGAGAGACAGGCGAACAGGGCGGCAAAGATTCCAAGCGCTTTCAGGCGATTAACGTGCTTGGGGTTGTTTAGGTCCAGAACAAGGCTCTTATCTTCCTGGTGGCGGGATCGACGCCGCAGCTTGGTCAGCCATCCCACAAAAATCATGGCGATCCCCGCACTTAGGAAAACCGGGATGAGCATGTAGGTGACAACCCCGGTGTAGAGGTTGCTATGCCCGGAAAGCATGTCGTAGGCGATCAGGAGAGCGCCCACACCAGCGGCGGAAACTGTCAGGATCCAACCGATTACCCCGATGAGGGGTTGGATAGGAATTCCACCTGAACTCTTTTCAGACATGGGCATAACCTCGCATTCCAAGGCCTACGACCTTAGGATCGATTGTCGCAACAGATTCCGGTCTAAAACAATGGAACCATAATACCGTTTTGTCAATCCGCCTTTTCGCGCAAGGCAACCCTCTGTCCGTATCCTCCCGTATCGTGGTCATGGGCGGTCCTTTCCTTAGTTTCGAGGGGAGAAAGGTCTCCCCGTCGATATATTCAGTATTAGAGTACTTCAATTCTCTTCAATTTGGAAGGCGCCCTTGAGGTGTCCCGATGGCGTGGGTGACCCTGAAAAACCAGGGTGACAGGAAGCGAAGGATTGAGTCGTCAAGAAAATGTGCTGTACGGGATGTTTTGAGTCGCGGATACCCTTGGGAACTCAATGTTAGGAGTCGGAATCCACGAGAACCCGCCATCCTGTGTGCAATCCCACGACTGGATGTGTGAGTTCCTTACGATCTAAGAGGGTGCTTGAAAAGTGGATCCGGGATTTTGAATCGGAACGC
>JACKFH010000010.1 GCA_020632575.1 Candidatus Omnitrophota bacterium
TCGGTCATGTCGCTCCGCATTGAAGAATGCAACGTCAAGGATATCCGTTTTCCCACCTCGAACGCCTTGGATGGATCGGACGCCATGCATCCCGATCCGGATTATTCGGCCACCTATGTCATCCTCAAAACGAACGCTCCGGGCCTCGAGGGGCATGGTCTCACCTTCACCTGCGGACGCGGCAATGAGATTTGTGTGGCCGCCGCGAACACCCTATCACATCTCGTGGTTGGGTCCGACCTGGAGGAAATCGAATGGGATATGGCCGCGTTCTGGCGGAAACTCACCAGCGACGGCCAGATCCGATGGATCGGGCCGGAGAAGGGGGCGGTCCACCTGGCGACTGCCGCGCTGATCAACGCGATCTGGGATCTTTGGTCTAAACGAGAGGGAAAGCCGGTCTGGAAACTGGTCGCCGACATGCCTTCGGAGCAGATCGTCTCCCTCATCGATTTCCGTTACATCACCGACGCCATCACTCCCGAGGAAGCGCTCGCCCTCCTCAAGAAAATGGAGGCCGGAAAAGAATCCCGAGAGACCGAATTGAAGAATGAGGGCTATCCCGCCTACACCACTTCAGCAGGGTGGCTCGGATACCCGGAAGACAAGATCCGACGTCTTTGTCGCGAGGCGGTCGCGAAGGGGTGGAACGATCTCAAAATCAAAGTCGGCCGCGATCTGGAGGACGACAAGCGGAGACTCGCCATCGTACGCGAAGAGATCGGACCGGATCGGAGATTGATGGTCGACGCCAACCAGGTTTGGGATGTCGAGCAGGCGATTTCCTGGATGAAAGAACTCGCCAACTTCAATCCCTGGTGGATCGAGGAGCCAACCAGCCCGGACGATGTTCTCGGGCACGCTCGCATTCGGAAGGAGATCGCACCCATCGGTGTCGCTACCGGTGAAATTTGCCAGAATCGAGTTCTCTTCAAACAACTCCTCCAAGCTCAATCCATCGACTTTTGCCAGATCGACAGCTGCCGTCTGGGCGGAGTCAATGAAGTCCTGGCGGTTCTCCTCATGGCCGCTAAATTCGATGTTCCGGTCTGCCCGCATGCAGGCGGGGTCGGGTTGTGCGAGTATGTCCAACACCTCGCCGCGATCGATTATCTCCGGATTTCAGGATCTCTCGAGAACCGTGTGGTCGAATACGTGGATCACCTTCACGAACATTTTCTCGATCCATGTGTGATCGAGAACGCAAGATATCGGTTGCCCCATCAACCAGGGTATAGTATCGAAATGAAAGAGGAGTCATTGCGAGCCTACGAGTTTCCAAACGGATCCTACTGGGCGCCATAGTCGAGCAAGTGATGGATCCCAATCTTTCGTTCGTTTTGTGCGGCGATGAATTGACATGACCGCTCTTTACTCTCTCACCCTCTTTGTGTCCGCCTGGCTGTTGTTCTCCATCCAACCGATGATCGCCAAGCAGATACTTCCCGATCTGGGTGGAGCGCCGATTGTCTGGAGCGCTTGCCTGGTTTTCTTTCAAACGACGTTGTTGGGAGGGTATTGTTACGCTCACTTTGTGACTGAACGTCTGGGACCACGACGCCAGATTTTGATGCATCTGGTCCTGCTTGCTCTCCCCCTTCTATTATTCATTGGCCTCACATCCTCGATCGAGGGTTCCCTCGATGCTTCTATTTTGCTTAGAGATTGGTTGAACCGTGGCGTCCACCCCATCATTGGATTGTTGGCCGCCCTATCGATCGCGATAGGCATTCCATTTTTCATGCTTTCATCAAACGCACCCTTAATGCAGCGGTGGTATTCCTGGATACGTTCCGCTCCCCAAGAGGATCCTTATTCCCTTTACGCCGCCAGCAACCTGGGAAGCCTGATCGCTCTCCTGGGATATCCGTTGCTCGAGCGCTTCCTCACCCTCCCTCAGCAAACTTGGTTCTGGCGCATGGGATATTTAGCGCTCTTTGTTTTGGCTTCATCCTGTGCGCTGAAAGTTTGGCAACATTCAGCGATCGCCAATTCGATCGGATTGCGGGAAGACCAACCAAAGCGAAAAGATGTCGCTGGTTCGGGCACTCTTGAATCGAGTCGCCAACTCCGCTGGTTAGCCCTTGCCGCAGCGCCCTCCAGCCTCTTGGTGAGTGTGACCAATTACATTACCACCGACATCGCCGCGGCCCCGCTCGTCTGGGTGATCCCACTGGCCCTTTATCTCCTGACTTTTATTCTGGTATTTGGTCACCGGCAGTGGGTGCCTCACCATTTGGTCATTCGGTACTTCCCGATGGTTCTGATCCTTTGGGCCATCACGGTTCTTATCGGGGCGACCGAGCCGGCATCGATCCTAATCGGAGTCCACCTGATCACTTTCTTTATTGCCTCTCTTGCATGCCACGGAGAGTTGTTCCGAGACAGACCCGCGCCCGAGGGGTTGACCCGATTCTATCTTTTCCTGTCGCTTGGGGGAGTGTTGGGAAGCATCCTCACCGTGCTTGTCGCGCCGATGATTTTCAATGGCTTCTTCGAATACCCGCTGATCCTGATTGTGGCCTTTTTCGTTTCGAATTTCTCAATCAACTCGAACAAGGATGCGGATGAACGCGCGGGGGTTCCTCCCGACAATTGTACCCTGACATCGCAATCGCGGTTGCTGCCGGAGCGTTCGTGATTACGGCCGCCTTTCTACTCGACGCCTCCGGTTACTCCTCCTCCCGATCTCTTCAGGACACAGGCGCGCGATACCTGAGGGGCGCGGTCTTTGCCATCCCCCTCATCGTGCTTGGAATTTGGAGCACGCGACCCGTCCGTTTTAGCCTTGGCCTCGCCGCCATCCTCCTGGGGCGCATCTCTCGTCGGTTTCCGGCCATCTCATTTACTCTGAGCGCACTTGGTATGGCGTCCATCGTGTCACCTGGGATGCCGACCGTCGGTTCCATCAATTGGTCCATGGCAACACCGTGCATGGCCGCGAACAGTGGCCGCCGGTCAGGGAATCCCCTCCCGGCGCTTACTACCATCCGACTGGACCCATCGGCGACGTTTTCGCGTTGCAGCAGCAGAGCGGGAATTTCCACAAAGTCGGCGTGGCGGGACTCGGGGCGGGTTGCCTCGCCTACTACGCCCGAAATGTCTCGGATCAGCAATGGAGCTTCTTCGAGATCGACCCCGAAGTCGTGCGAATCGCGGGCGACCCGAGCCTCTTCACCTTTCTGAGCGACGCGTTCCCAAACGACTCGCAGATGGACATCGTGATCGGCGACGCACGGCTGAAACTAGCCAAGGCGGAGGACTCGTCGTTCGACCTGATTGTCCTGGACGCTTTCAGTTCGGACTCGGTTCCGATCCACCTCCTGACCCAGGAGGCGCTCGAGATTTATCTGAGCAAACTGACCGACCGAGGTCTGCTCGTTTTCCACATTTCGAATCGACATCTCGATTTTCGCGAATTGCTGGCGTCGCTGGCAAAGGGACGCGTCGATCCGCTTGTCTGCTATGGTTGCGATGATCTGGTCGGCGCTCAATCGAGGCGGGAACGCAATGAAGGGAAGATGGGTTCCCAATGGGTGATTATGGCTCGGAAAGTCTCCGATTTAGGATCACTGGCGGAGCCAGGAGGAAGATGGCATAAGATGATTCCAGGCATAGGGTTTGAGCCCTGGACTGATGACTACGCCGATATTCTCTCCATCTGGAAAAGGATCTCACCCGATTGATTGACATCGATCCAGGCGATACGAGTCGCCACTCGGATGCAATCTCGACCACTCGCGGCTATAATCCTTTTTTCCCTCCGCCTTGGGGCGCAATTGAATTTTTCTGAATGGAGGTTGATTCGATGATGTCTTTCTTCAAATCCATGGTAGCGGCGGTCGTCATGTTGGGACTGGTCGGAGTGTCCAACGCTCAGGACCAGCAATATTCCTTCAACGGTCTCGACATGAGCCTTGGCTCTCTTCCGAGACTCTCCGACGCGGAATCCCGCTCGATCAGCGCCGAGAATTTCACCGGTGAAAAGGGGAAAGGCGCGATGGCCACCGAAGGCTATGGCGCCAAAGCGGCTCGAGAGTTGGGCCAGGGTTGGAAGGTTTCTCCCGCCGTTCACATTGATGGGACCTCCACTTTCACACTTGCCGACATCGAAGGCCCCGGCGCGATTCAAAGCATGTGGATCACTGGCAAGCTGACCCGCGACACGATTCTGAGAATCTATTGGGACGGTCAAGAGAACCCGTCGGTCGAGTGTCCGATCCCCGATTTCTTCGCCTGCGGCTGGGGGCCCTCCGTTCAGATCAATTCCGTTCCCGTGAATGTGAATCCGAAGAATGGTTTCAATTGTTTTTGGTCGATGCCCTTCCGGAAACATTGCCGGATGACTCTCGAGAACCGCTCGCCCGAGCAGATTCCATGCTACTACCAAATCAACTACACACTGACTCAAGTCCCCGACGATGTGGCCTATTTCCACGCTCAATTCCGTCGCACCAATCCCCTCCCTTACAAAGAGGTCTACACGATTCTCGATGGAGTCGAGGGCAAGGGGCAGTATGTCGGGACCCACATGTGCTGGGGAGTTCATAACAATGGATGGTGGGGTGAGGGAGAGATTAAGTTCTTCATGGACGGGGATGGTGAGTTCCCGACCATTTGTGGGACAGGCACCGAGGACTATTTCGGCGGATCTTATGGATTCGCGGTCGACCATCAGTACAAAGAGTATTCCGGTCCGTTTCTTGGGATGCCTCAAGTGATACGCCCCGATGGTTTCGAAAACTCCCAACAACGGTTCGGGCTCTACCGCTTTCATGTCATGGATCCCATCCGATTCGACAAGGATCTCAAGGTGACCATGCAAGCACTTGGATGGACGACGGAGGGACGTTATCTTCCTCTCCAGGATGACCTCGCCTCGGTCGCTTTCTGGTATCAGACTCTGCCGACCGCGCCCTTTCCGGAGTTCCCGGACAGAGACGCTTGTCTGATCCGCTGACCGGAGGCGGCGGTTTGTGTCCTGACTTCTGCTGGTTTGTGTGCGAAAAAGAAAGATCGGGGGCGGCATGTGCCGTGGCGGCTTTCGCGGTGCGTGGGGGCTTGATGTCCGTCTTCCCCATTCAAATTCTGCATGCTGACTAGCGGGAGGACTCGCCTTGATGCGATCGATTTCCATTTGCTTCATCGTTTTGGTCTTACTCTTCTCCTCCATCGCGGCGACCGCCGCGGTGGAGGAGTTCGATTCCGCTCCCCAGGGATGGGACGCGGTTAGGAACACCGAGGGCAATCAGGATTTCGGTTTTCGAAACGCCAATGAATGCGGTCTCGGGGCGGGCGAGGTCGGAGGATCGATCTTTCGGGACACGGTCGGCCCGGCTTACTATGCGCTCCCCATCGATCCCATCACCTCCCTCGACGAACCGTTTTCCTTCAGCGTCTACTACCGGAAAATCAGCGGGGGCGGCACGCTCAACCTCGGTTTCTTCAATGGTCCCAACTCGGGAGCCGTTAATGACCCCAGTTCCGAATACCCACCCAGTGCGTTCTGTTTCCACCTCGATGACGGCGCGGCGATGTACCTGTTCCTGGATGGAGAAAACCGTAGGAACCGTCCGAGCACCGGAATCAATGTTGGCGACGGTTCGGTCCATCAACTGGGGTTCGATTATAATCCCGACGAGGGCAGATTTGGGCAAGTCACCATCTATGTGGATGGAATCCCCGCCTCATCCATCGATATCGATTCCGCCCTTCGCAACGACACGATCAACCTGACTCACCTCGGTTTCTTCGCTCTAGTCCACTCGAGCGGATCCGGTCCGGTGGTCTGGTGCGCGGACAACCTGGCTTTCCCGGCGGAGCTGGTGGCGCCTCCAACCCCAACCCCCTCCCCGACCCCTCGACCGACAACTCTCCAGGTGGTTCAACGGTGCGAGGATTTCGATAAGGACCCGGGCTGGATTGGAGTCAACAACCGGAGAATCACTCCCCCCTGCCCGCTCACCGTCCAGAACTATGGGTATCGAACCTCCAACCACGCGGGAGAGTCCGCAGGCGAGGTGGGCGGTCGGATCGAGCGATCGAGTATCAAGAACTATTATGGGAAAGTGATCGAACCGAAGACTCTGGACGATCCCCTTTCGGCCTCGGGGACCCTGGCGGTCACCTCCTCCTCGGGCGGCAGCACCATGATTTTCGGCTGGTTCAACGCCGACACCGCGAAAGAATGGCGAACCGCCAATTCGCTGGTGTTTCGTTTGGACGCCGAGACCGGATACTTTCAGGTCTTTTTCGAGTACGCCACCGGAACCTGGAAAGCGGGGGGCTCGCCGGGTCTGCCGATCGGAACAACCGACTTTCGCGGGACCGGAACCTACTTCCCCTCGAACGGAGAGAAACATGACTGGGAACTCCGGTACGATCCGGAGGGCGCCGGGGGTGATGGGGAGATCGAGTTCACATTCGATGGATCCACCTTCACAGTCGCGCTCGCGCCGGGCTATCGCGAGGAGGGGGCGACTTTCAACCGGTTCGGAATGCTCCCGCGTCTCTCCTCGGGCGATCCGATCTTTGTCTATTTCGACGATATCACCCTGGACGGAGAATTCATGAATTTCGATGACGATCCGGGTTGGGAGGGATTCCGCAACGAAGGTCCCGAGGGGACTTACCAGGATTGTTACATTCGGCCCTTGCACGATTTCGGTTACAGCGCTGACACGAATCACGCGGGGGATGCGACCGGAGAGGCGGGAGGATTGATCTGGAGAATCGAGGCCTCGAACCCCCAGAACATGGGGTACTACGGCGACGATGTCGGACAACTCAGTCTAAACGACCCGCTGGAGGTCTCGGGCAAGATATCGTTCGAGAGAGGAAGTTCCGACGCCGCCACACTGTTCGGCTGGTTCAACTCCTCGACCCACACCGACTCGGACAGTGGGTTTCCCAAGAATTTTCTGGGCGCCTTTGTCGAGGGGCCCAGCCGCATCGGGTTCTATTTCCGCCCGGCCTACAACAACGGCGTCGGACAGCGCGGTCTTCCGGACGAAGGCCCCTACCTCCCGCCCGATTCCATCACCCGGTTTTTCACCATCGCTTACGATCCCGACGGCGCCGAGGGGCGGGGAGAAATGACGATCTCCCTCGATGATGAAGTCCGGACACTCGAACTCCAGCCCGGAGTGAAAGACAGCGGGGCGCTATTCGACCGATTCGGAATCCTCACCTACCACAACGGCGGCCCGGATGTGGAGATTTTTTTCGACGATCTCTGCTATTCCGCGCTCCAAGAGGAAGAACCGGAACCGACCTTCACCCGCACCCCCTCCGAAACCGACACGCCCACGCCGACCGCAACAGCCACCAGCACCCCAACTCCCACCGCGACCGCGACGCCAACAGCCACCTCAACGCCGGTGCCCCCAAACATCAGCGTGTGGAGGTTGCGCTGAGATTGGAAATTTTTAGTCATGGAAGCCCATGGAGGGGATGGAAGGCATGGGAAAAAAAGAGGCGAAAATTCTTGATTTTCGCCTCTTGCATTTCTCCCTTAATTCAACTGCGGAAATCCGGTCAGCTCGTCAGCGGACTCGCCTTCTCCGGATCGATGCCGAGATCCTTGATCGCTTGGCCGACCGAGGAGGCGTCGATCTTGCCGAGTTTTTTCAGGCGACTCAGGGCCGCAAGGACAATGCACTCGGCGTCCACTTCGAAGAACCGCCGGAGTGGTTCACGCCCTTCGCTACGACCGAAGCCGTCAGTGCCTAAGACAAAATAATCGCTCTTCATCCACGGCGCGATCATTTCGCCATTCAGTCGGACATAGTCCGTGGCGGTGATTGTCGGGTACTGGTTATCCGCAAACGCCTTTTGGACAAACGGAACTCTCGGCGTCTCCTCGGGGTGGAGCATGTTCCAGCGTTCGGCCTCGATCGCGTCGCGCTGGAGCAGGCTGAAACTGGTGGCGTTAAAGACATCCGCGGCGATGTTGTATTTGTCTCGGAGGATTTCCTGGGCCTTGAGAGCCTCACGAATGATCGCGCCGCTTCCGATCAGGTTCATCCGGATCGTCTCGTCGGCGTTCTCGGCGGGGCGAAGTTTGTAGATGCCCTTCAGAATCCCTTCCTCGATCCCCTCCTGCTCGGGCAATGGGGGCTGCTCGTAGTTCTCGTTCTCGACCGTGAGGTAATAGAAAACGTCCTCGTTCTTTTCGAACATCCGCTCGATGCCGTCACGGATGATGATGGCCATTTCGTAGGCATAAGCCGGATCGTAGGCCTGAACGGTCGGCACCATGCTGGCGATGATCTGGCTGCTGCCATCCTGGTGCTGCAATCCCTCGCCGGCCAGGGTCGTGCGACCCGCTGTCGCTCCCAGCAGAAACCCGCGGGTCCGCTGATCGGCCGCCGCCCAGATCAGATCGCCGATTCGTTGGAAACCGAACATCGAGTAGTAGATAAAGAAGGGGATCATCGGACGGTCGAACGAGGAATAAGCGGTTCCCGCCGCGATGAAGGTGGACATGGCGCCCGCCTCGTTGATTCCCTCCTCGATTAACTGACCATCGGTCGCCTCGCGATAGTAAAGCAACCCGGGGTAATCGACCGGCTGATAGTTCTGACCGACATGGCTGTAGATGCCATACTGACGGAAGAGAGCGTCGAGACCGAAGGTGCGCGCCTCATCGGGCACGATCGGGACAATGTATTCGCCGATGTTCTTGTCGCGGAGAAGGGTTTGCAGGATCTGGCCGAAGACCATCGTGGTCGCCGCGCCGCGCCCCTGGCTTCCCGCGAGAATTCGTTTGAGGGAATCCTTGCTCGGCGTTTCAACCTTTTTGAATTTGTATTTCCGTTCGGGGACATACCCGCCCAGCGCCTGACGGCGCTCGTGAAGGTATTGCATCTCCTCGGAATTTTCGTCCGGACGGTAAAACGGCGCGGACTCGATATCCTCATCGCTGATGGGGATGTCGAACCGGTCTCTGAACTCCCGAAGCTCCTCTTCGTTGAGTTTCTTCTGCTGGTGAGAAACATTGCGCCCCTCGCCCGCCTCGCCCAGGCCGTAGCCCTTGATCGTCTTGGCGAGGATCACGGTGGGGCGTCCCTTGTGATTCACCGCGGCGTTCATGGCGGTGTAGACCTTCATCGGGTCGTGCCCGCCACGGCGCATCTTCTGCAGATCCTCGTCGCTGAGATGCTCCACCATCGCTTTGAGTTTGGGATCGGCGCCGAAGAAATCCTCGCGGATGAACTCGCCGGTCTCCACGGAATACTTCTGGTATTGCCCGTCGGGGGTCTCCTGCATCCGCTTCAGCAAAAGGCCATCCTCGTCTCCGGCGATCAGGTCATCCCAATCGGAACCCCAGATGACTTTTATCACATTCCAACCGGCGCCCCGGTAGATCGATTCGAGTTCCTGGATCACTTTTCCGTTCCCACGGACTGGGCCATCGAGGCGTTGGAGATTGCAGTTGACCACAAAGGTCAGGTTCTCCAATTGTTCCCGCGACCCGACTGTCAAAGCGCCCAAGGACTCGGGTTCGTCCATTTCGCCATCGCCGACAAACGCCCACACTCTTGTGCCGGAGGTGTCGAGGACGCCCCGGTCGCGGAGGTATTCGTTGAATCGCGCTTGGTAAATCGCTTGGATCGGGGGCAGACCCATGCTGACCGAGGGGAACTGCCAGAAATCGGGCATCAACCAGGGGTGAGGGTAGGAGGAAAGTCCGCCTCCCTTGGCCAGCTCGCGACGGAAATTGTGAAGTTTCTCAACCGGCAGCCGTCCCTCGAGATAGGCCCGCGAGTAAATCCCAGGGGCGGCGTGTCCCTGGAAAAAGATCAAGTCGCCGAGTTGGTTATCGTTCTTGGCTTTGAAAAAGTGATTGAATCCCATCTCGAACAGAGTCGCCGAGGAGGCGTAACTGGAGATGTGGCCGCCGATGCCGTTGTACTCGCGATTGGCGCGCACCACCATGGCGAGGGCATTCCAGCGGACAATGCTTTTGATTCGTCTTTCGATCTTCCGATCGCCGGGGAACTCCGGCTGATCCTCAACTGGAATGGTGTTGATATACGGCGTGTTGAAGGATCGTTTAGAGGCGATTCCATGCGCGTAGGCGTCATCCCCGAAACGGTTTAGGAGATCCTGAGCCTCCTTGTGCCCGTGTTGCTTGATGAAATCCTGAAAGGCCAGAATCAGCCCCTGTTTGGTGTCGATGTTATCCGTTGTTGTAGTCATAGCGATCAACCTATCGAAAATTTATACTCACTCAATCTTTGAAACCGATTGGAAATGTCCGTTGAAAGGGCCGGAAAGGCCCGGACCAGCATTTCAGTTTAGCCGAAAAACGGTCAAATTGGAAACATCACCCGACTGTCATTGTCAAGCCGAGACCGACGGTGAGTGAACATTTGGGCAGGGGGAGAGGGAAGGGTGTGGGGTTAATCGTTTGAACAACAGGTCGTATAAGCCCAGAGCGTTGACGATTCAGACCGATTCTTAGGACTCATGGAGGATTTCATCAATCAAATTCAATCGCTTCTCCTCAGAGAGCAGGTCCCAATCGATCCCCCGATTCGCGGCAATCTTTCGAATTCGATTTTCACCTCGATTTACGATCTCCTCAAGATCTTCCCGGTCATGGTTTCTCCAACTCTTCTGATCAAGAATCCATTGATTCGAATTTTTTTCGTATTTCTTCATTCTTTAATGCTCGATATTCTTTTTGAATTGGGTCGATTATCTCTGCGGGCAAAGTGGACCAGTCGTCGCTCGCCGTGAAGACTCTTCCATCATCATATAGAACGATCCAAGCGCTTCGGTCAGTTGACCAATACTTCTGGGAGGGATACCGGGAGTAGACCGCGTACTCGTATTCTTTCCCACCGTGAACAATTCGCCCCGAAGTCTCCTCCACTCCTGAAGTAGCGCGGACAGCCTCCTTCGTCATTCCTTTTCTGATGTCACTGGATGCCTTTGGGATATTGTAAAAGCTGGGGGCGCAACCCACGGTAAGGAACACGAGTAGTGAGGATATTGAAAAGAATCTTTTCACTTTTGAGATCCTCCTAAGTCTGTCTATGATATTACGTCCAATCGCTGAAACAAACCAGTTAAGAACGCAGTTCTTCTTTCTGAAAGACGAAAAATCACCCCAACGGATCCAACACCTCGAAGCCCTCCTCCGAGAACCTCGCGGTGACTGGGGCTCCCTCCCCCTTCATTGAGTGATCGAAGTTTTTCTGGGCCACAATGGCAGCCGATTCGAGGATCATGGTGATCCAGCGTTGTTCGGCGGCGGAGGGGTAAGTCCCTTTGAGTTCCGACACTGTCTTCCCGAGGCGGCGACGTCTCAAGATCGCGAGGAAACAGGCAGCCAAGGAGGCTTTGCCGTAGCCGAAGAGCTCGCTGCCGACCTCGGCCGACTCGACCACCCCTCCGAAAGCGGGGTTGCGGGTGCGACTCCCATCGCCGGTGATCGTCTCGCGAAACCCCCGGTCCTGTTGGTCGACCATGCCTCGGCCCATGATGCCGTAGACCTCGATCTCCTGGTTGACCCCCGCTTCGAACTCCTCCGGATTGATCCAAGCGTTGTTGTAATCGCCGCGCATCCCATTGTCATAGGTGATGTTCACATTCATCGAATCCCAAGTCTTGATCGGCCCCTGCTTTTTCAGATCGGACTTCAGCTTGCCTCTTTGAGCGGCGATCAGGGGACCGTATTCATCCCAATTCGCGAGCAGGTTCTTCTCGCCTGTCGCGTAAAGAGCGACCGGACGAACCTTCATGTAATGTTCAACCACATCGAGCCAGTGGCAGCCCACATAGGTGAATGGATTCGATTTCTCGGCCCAGGCGAAAACTTCGGTCGAAACCGCCAGCGGCTCCTCAAGAACCGCCCGCACCCGGTTGATCGGACCATACTTCTTCAGCGAGTGGGTCATCATGTGGCGAACGAAGGGATCGTAGCGTTTGTGCATGTCAACTCCGACAATGCGCTGCTCATTGGCGGCCTTGTTGATGATTTGGTCCGCCTCGGAAAGGGTTAGACACAAGGGTTTCTCCGTGACCACATCGACCCCCGCCTCGAGAGCGGCGAGGATGGCTGGAGTGTGCAAGTTGTCCGGAGTCGCCACCACCAGGATGTCGGGCTTTTCGTTCTCCAGGATCTCCTCCCAAACCTTCTCGCCGTAATAGGGTTTCGGTCCGGTGTTGCCGAGCACTTTCGAAACATGCCCCGCGATCCGCCCGGCTGTCCCTGATTTTTCGGAGTGAGTGCCGATCGCACAAAACTCGATGGGAATGCCCGCCACCGAGGGGGCATGATGGCTCATCGCGATACTGCTGAGCGCGCCCGCGATCCCCCCCCTCGAAAAATCGATCAAAGAGGGTCCGATGATCTCATCAAAAAACATCCCTCCGCCCACCACGGCGACTCGAATTGGTTGGGTCATGGAAAAAGAAACTCCTTAAGAAGATTGCGAATTGGGATCATGGCAAGGGTGGGAAGGGTTGCAAAGGGGAGGGGAACTATTACATGCCAAATGGGGAAAGTTTCAACATCTTTCTCAGCGCAAAAAAACAAAAACCCCCGACCGGTTTCCCAGTCGGGGGTTCCGTGTAGTAGATTTAAAGACAGAGCTGAGTGGTTTCTTAGAAACCGCCCATGCCGCCCATTCCACCCATGCCGCCGTCGCCGTGATCAGGCATTTCCGGTTTCTCTTCCGGTTTTTCGGTGATCATCGCCTCGGTGGTCAGAAGCAGACCGGCGATGGAGGAGGCGTTTTGGATCGCCGAACGAGTCACCTTGGTCGGGTCGATTACGCCTTCCTTGACCAGATCGGTGTACTCCTCGGTGGCGACATTGAAGCCAACATCCTTCTTGGACTCCTTCACCCTCTCGACCACGATCGAACCCTCGAGTCCGGCGTTGGTGGCGAGCTGACGAAGCGGAGCCTCGAGCGCCTTGGCGAGAATCTCGATGCCGAGCTGCTCGTCCTCGTTGTCCAACTTAACCTTCGCGAGGGCGGGAAGGGTGCGGATGAGAGCGGTGCCGCCGCCCGGGACGATGCCCTCTTCGACAGCCGCGCGGGTCGCGTGGAGAGCGTCCTCGACACGAGCCTTCTTCTCTTTCACCTCGGTCTCGGTCGCGGCGCCGACATTGATGACCGCCACACCGCCGGCCAACTTGGCGAGACGCTCTTGGAGCTTCTCACGGTCGTAGTCAGAAGTGGTGGTTTCGATCTCGTTCCGGATCTGCTGAATGCGGCCTTTGATGTCGGAGGATTTTCCGCCACCCTCGACCAGCACGGTGTTGTCCTTATCGACAACCACTCGCTTGCAGGTTCCGAGATCCTCGAGGGTGATCCCTTCGAGATTGATGCCTAGTTCTTCGCTGATGAAACGTCCGCCGGTCAGGACCGCGATGTCCTGCAGCATCGCCTTGCGACGATCGCCGAAACCAGGGGCCTTGACCGCGCAAACCTTGAGGGTTCCGCGGATCTTGTTGACCACGAGGGTGGCAAGAGCCTCGCCCTCAGTGTCCTCGGAGATGATCAGGAGAGGACGACCGGTCTGGGCGACCTTCTCGAGCACCGGAAGGAGGTCCTTCATGCTGGAGATCTTCTTCTCGTGGATCAGCAGGTAAGCGTCATCGAGAACCGCCTCCATGCTCTGAGCATCGGTGGCGAAGTACGGAGAGAGGTAACCCTTGTCGAACTGCATACCCTCGACAACGTCGAGAGTGGTTTCGATGGTCTTGGCCTCTTCAACCGTGATGGTGCCGTCCTTGCCGACCTTCTCCATGGCGTCGGCGATCAGTTCGCCGATCTGCTCATCGCCATTGGCGGAGATGGTGGCGACCTGGGCGATTTCGGTCCGGTCCTTCACCTTGCGGCTCAGTTTGGCGAGTTCATCGACCACGGTGTCGACACCCTTCAGGATTCCGCGCTGGAGGGAGATCGGGTTGGCGCCGGCGGTCACGTACTTGAGACCGTTTTTGAAGACCGATTCGGTCAGGATGGTGGCGGTGGTGGTTCCATCGCCGGCGATGTCGCTGGTCTTGCTGGCGACCTCGCGAACCATCTGAGCGCCCATGTTCTCGAAGTGATCCTCGAGTTCCACTTCCTTAGCGACCGTGACGCCATCCTTGGTCACAGTCGGGCTGCCCCATTTCTTGTCGAGGACAACGTTGCGCCCTTTGGGTCCGAGGGTGACCTTGACCGCGGCGGCCAATTTCTCCACGCCCTTGAGGACTCTCTGACGCGCGTCGTCGCTATATTTAATCAACTTGGATGCCATTCTCGTACAGCTCCTTTCAATATCGAGAAATTTTCAATTCTTTTTCTTAGTCGGTGCAAAAAAGGGATTAACCCAGAATCGCGAGGACATCGTCCTCACGCATGATCAGGTGCTCCTCACCATCCAACTTCACTTCAGTCCCGGCGTACTTGCCGATCAAAACCTCATCCCCAACCTTAACCTCGAGGGGACTGCGACTGCCGTCATCGTTGCGTTTGCCGGGGCCGACCGCGATAATCTTCGCTTTCTGGGGTTTCTCTTTCGCGGTGTCCGGGATGTAGAGGTTTCCAACTTTGGCCACATCCTCCTCCACTCGCTTCACCAGAATTCGATCGGCCAATGGGGTAATTTTCGCCTTCGCCATAGCGCTTCGCGCTCCTTTCATCTCAATGAAATCATTCTCTCTTCTGAGACCCAATTCATCGGGTACGGGGACTTCTGAAGCATTTGGGGCGCCATCGATGACACAGGAGTCGGCGGGGGACTGTATGTCCTTTGATTCCAGTCGGTTAGTCAAAATGGAGGCGACCAAACGCCTTCGGAACCATCCGATTCAGAGGGAGGTTTGGGGAGCCCTGACACCCCGACAGTGCCATTTTGGCGCGATTTGAATGTGCCAATCCTGATCCCCACGTTAGGGAGTGAATCTTCAGTCTAGGGGCTTAATCCCTTATAATTGTTTCAATCTCTGAAGGGGACGCCTCCTTGAAATATCACAGCCGAGTTTTTTCACCCATCACATCGATCCTGGCAAGTTTGCTCCTCATGGTTCTCGGGTGCCAGAAGCCAAACGAGTTCGCTCCTCCACCGCCACCTGAAGTCACTGTCGCGCAGCCGATTCAAAGGGAGATCACCAATTACCTCGAATCAACCGGTCGAACCAAGGAGGTGGCGAAAGTCGAATTGCGACCTCGCGTTTCCGGGTATCTCGAAAGCATCCACTTCACCGATGGCGACATGGTTAAGAAGGGGCAACTTCTCTATGTGATCGATCCCAGGCCCTTCCAAGCGCAGCTGAATCAAGCCAAGGCCCAACTTGCACAGGCGAACGCGGAGTTCGCAAACGCACAATCCCTCTTTGAAAGAACCCAAAATCTATTCGAACAGGGAGCCACCACCGACAAGGATCTCACTGAAAGAAGGGCCGAAAAGGACGCCGCCCTCGCCCGAATCGAAGCGGCTTCGGCCACTGTGATGGACGCGAGTTTAAGCCTTGGGTTCACTCATATTCGCGCCCCAATGGATGGGAGAATCGGGGAGCATTTAGTCGATATCGGCAATCTGGTGGGCAGTGGCGAGAACACCCTTCTCGCCACCTTGGTCAGTTACAGTCCGATCTACGTTTACTTTACCGTACCGGAGCGGGAACTCCTTTCGCTTATCGAAAAGAGCAAGGCGGAAAGAACCAGCGGCGAGGAGGATGGCGCGATGCCGCCCGCCTTCCTCGGTCTCGCCGACGATGAGGGGTACCCGCACGAGGGTCGTCTCGATTTCTCCGATTTGGGTGTCGATCCGAACACCGGTTCCATGCGCTTGCGCGCGGTTTTCGAGAATCAGGATATTAAGTATCCGGACATTGTGCCGGGTCTATTCGCACGGGTTCGACTCCCGATCGATCGGGAGCCCAACGCTTTGCTTGTCCCCGAGAAAGCGGTCTCCACCGATCAAACGGGGAAGTATCTTTTGGTCGTTGATGATGAAGACAAGGTCCACAAGAAGAATGTGACCCTCGGCAACCTCATACAGGAGATGAGAGTGATTGAGGGGGGGATCGAACCCGAGGACTGGGTGGTGATCGAAGGGGTTCAAAAAGCCCGACCCGGAGCCATGGTCCAACCGAGCAAGACCGATCTCTCCTCGGCAACCTCCGAAATCGGAACTCCCCAAGATTATCCCACGCCTCGAACTCTGTTGGGAAATCCCGGAGAGGGAAATCCCTGAATATGTTTTCCCACTTTTTTATTCATCGTCCGGTGTTCGCCGGGGTCATCTCAATCATCATCGTGATCCTCGGCGGCATCGCCATGATCGTTTTGCCCATCGCCCGGTATCCCCAGATCGCGCCGCCTACCATCCAGGTTAGCACCCTTTACCCCGGGGCCAACGCCGAAACGGTGGCCAACACGGTGGCGACGCCGCTGGAGCAGGAGATCAATGGCGTCGAGGGAATGCTCTACATGTCGAGCACGAGTTCCAACGACGGGAGCCTGAACATCACGATCACCTTCGAGGTGGGAACCAATCTGGATATGGCCAATGTGCTTGTCCAGAACCGGGTCTCCCTGGCCGAGAATCGACTCCCGGAGGAGGTCAAGCGCCAGGGGGTCAGTGTCAAGAAACAGTCGACCGAAATCACCATTCTCGCCAGCGTTTACTCCCCGGATGGCGAGTTTGACGAACTCTTTCTCAGCAACTACGCCACTCTGTATATCCAGGACGAACTCCGCCGGGTTCCCGGTGTCGGCGCGGTGACCGTGTTTGGGGCGGGCGATTACGGGATGAGGATCTGGCTTGACCCGGCCAAGCTGAAAGCTCGGAGCCTGACGACTCAGGATGTCATTCTTGCTATTCGAGAGCAAAACGTGGAAGTCGCCGCGGGACAGATCGGCGAACCTCCCGCTCCCGAGGGTCAGGCGTTTCAATACACCATCAACACGCGCGGTCGGTTGTCCGATCCGGAGGAATTTGGAGCGATCATTATTCGATCCGGGGAGGATGGAGCCTTGGTTCGTGTCCGAGACGTGGCGCGGGTCGAACTCGGATCGCGGTCCTATTCCACTCGCTCTCAACTGAACGGGGCTCCCTGCGCGGCCATCGCGGTTTACCAGCTCCCCGGCGCGAATGCGATCGACGTGGTCAATGGGGTGGAGGATCGTCTCGAGGCTCTGGCCAAAAGATTTCCGCCGGGCCTCCAGTTGTTGATTCCTTTCGATTCGACCGAGGTGATCCGCGAATCGATTCGCGAGGTGGCATTGACTCTGTTCATGACGCTCGGTCTCGTGGTATTCACCGTTTATATCTTCCTTCAAAACTTCCGCGCCACTTTGATCCCTTCGCTGACCATCCCGGTTTCGCTGATCGGGACCTTCACCGTGATGCATCTGCTGGGGTTCTCCATTAACCAGCTCACTCTATTCGGGTTGGTGCTAGTCATCGGAATCGTGGTCGATGACGCCATCGTGGTGGTGGAGAATGTGACCCGACATCTCGATGAAGGGGGAATGTCGGCGAAGAAGGCGACCGAAACGGCCATGACCGAGGTGACCGGTCCGATTGTGGCGACCACCTTGGTGCTCTTGGCGGTGTTTGTTCCGACCGCGTTTCTCGGGGGGATCACCGGGCAGTTGTTTCAACAGTTCGCGCTCACCATTTCGATCGCCACCACTTTCTCGGCGATCAACGCCCTGACCCTCAGCCCAGCGCTCTGTGGATTCCTGTTGAAGCCAACGCCGGAAAGAAAGAATCCGATCTTTCGCGGGTTCGATTGGTTGCTTTTGAAGGGGACCAACGCCTACGAAAAAACGGTCAAGTTTTTTCTGCGGATCTTTGTTCTCGGTTTGGCCCTCTATCTGCTGGTGCTCGGGTTAGCGGTGTTCGGTTTTGAACGCCTTCCCACCGGGTTTGTCCCTCAAGAGGACGAGGGCTTTTGTGTTATCAACTTTCAATTGCCCGATGGGGCATCCTTCGAGCGGACCCAAGAGGTGGTCAACGAGGTCAACCGCATGCTGCAAGAAGAGGAGGGAGTCGCCAACGCCATCATGGTGACCGGGTTTTCTTTCCTCAATGGCGCCAGAGCCTCCAATCAGGCATCCGGATTCGTCATCTTTGACAACTGGTCGGAACGATTGGGCAAGGGGTTGACCCAGGAGCGAATACTCGGGTCCATCAACATGAAGTTGAACAGCGTCCAAGAGGCGATCGCCATGGCCTTTGTGACTCCCTCGCTGCCGGGGTTGGGGGTGGCGGGCGGGTTCGCCTTCCAAGTCCAGGATCTCGGAGGATCAGGATTGGCCAACCTCCAAAACGCCGCCTCGGACATGGTCGACGCCGGGAATTCGCAATCGGCGATTGGGAGGATGTATTCCAGTTTCCGGGCGGGTGTTCCGCAACTCTTTCTCAACATCGATCGGGATCAAGTCAAGGAAATGAAGGTCTCGCTCGGAGAGGTGTTCAACACTCTCCAGGCATATTTGGGATCGATGTATGTGAACGACTTCAACAAATTCGGTCGGATCTATCAGGTGATGGTTCAGGCGGACAGCGAATACCGGGCCGAGATCGAGGACATCCGTTCTCTCGAGGTCCGCAACGCCATGGGTGAGATGGTCCCCCTCGGCGCGGTGGTCGAGGTCGAGGAAATCCTCGGGCCGCAAACGATCACGCACTACAACATTTATCCCTCCGCGAAGATCATGGGTTCCGCCGCGCCCGGGGTCAGCTCGGGCCGCGCCATGGAACTCGTGGAACAGATGGCCCAAAAGACCCTTCCCCAATCGATGGGGTTCGAATGGACCGACATCTCCTACCAGCAAAAAGTCTCCGCCGGAAGCGCCGGCCCGATTTTCGCGTTGTCGATCCTGTTGGTCTATTTGATGTTGGCCGCGCAATACGAGAGTTGGTCCCTCCCGATATCCGTGGTGATGGCGGTGCCCACGGCGCTCTTTGGGGCGGTGGGAGGAGTCCTCCTGCGCGGGATGGACAACAATGTCTACACGCAGATCGGAATCGTTTTGCTTATTGGCTTATCCACCAAAACCGCGATCTTGATTGTCGAGTTCGCCAAAGTTCAACATGAGGAGGGCAAATCGGTGTTCGACGCCGCGGTCATCGGCGCGCGGCTGCGGTTTCGCGCGGTGCTGATGACCGCCTTCTCGTTCATCCTTGGGGTGATTCCACTGGTGGTCGCCTCCGGCGCTGGCGCGGAGAGCCGGCAGGTGCTTGGGACCTCCGTCTTCGGCGGGATGCTTTTCGCCACCGGTCTGAGCGTCGCTTTGATTCCAATGTGGTATTATCTCATCCAGCGAGTGACCGAATGGTTCTTTCCCCCAAAGAATCGCCCTGATTAGAGGTTATGCAAATCTCTCTCATTGACGGTTGTATGAGGATCTCTCATGCTTTTCCCGAGAGAATGTAGAATCTAGTGTTCAAAGGATCGACCATGCTAAAAGTCGTTTTCATTGGCATCGGAGGAGGGGTGGGTTCGATCCTGCGCTTCTTGGTGGCCGAAGGAGTTCAAAAACTGACCGGGGGCGTCTTCCCTTGGGGGATTCTGGCGGTCAACTTGATCGGGTGTTTCGCCATCGGCTTGCTTGGCTCGTTGCTGACCGGCCCCTGGCTGGTCGATGAGAAATACCAGGCGTTTATTCTGGTGGGACTTCTCGGCGGATTGACCACCTTTTCAAGTTACGCGTTTCAAACAATCGATCTCGCGCGAGGAGACGATTTTGTCATCGCACTGTGCAATTTTCTGATGAGCAATTTCCTCGGGTTTGTCGCGGTTTGGATAGGTCTTAGATTGGCTCAGGAAATGTATTGATTTCGGAGGGGTCCAAAATGTTGGATTTCGGGTCTTTCGATGCATTGAGTTTCGATTGTTATGGAACGTTGATCGATTGGGAAACGGGCATCATTGATGCGATGACTCCCTTGTTAAACATTCATGGAATTGCGGCTGATTCGGAAGAGGTTTTGCGTATCTACTCGAAGCTCGAATCGGCAGCTCAAGCCGATCCGTTTGTTCCCTACGAAAGTGTTTTGCGAAGCATTGTGAAAGGATTTGCGGAACGGTACGAATTCAACCTGCAACCGGGCCAGGAGAACCGTCTGGTCCAGTCCCTCCCGGCATGGCCTCCCTTTTCCGACACAGTGGCCTCGTTGCGAAAACTGAAGGAACGTTATCGCCTGGCCATCTTCTCGAATATTTCCGACGCCCTCCTTAGTCCGACGCTCAAAATACTGGAGGTGGACTTCGATTGCCTGATCACCGCCGACCGGACTCGATCCTATAAGCCGAATCCAAAACACTTCCTCCTCGGCCTGGAAAAACTCGAGATACCCAAAGAGAAACTCCTCCATGTCGCCGAGAGCCAGCGTCACGACATCGAACCGGCCAAGGAACTCGGCATCGCCACCGTCTGGGTCAACCGTCAGACCCGCAAGACCACCGCGAGCGGCAAGGGCGCGGGAACCGCCTCGCCTGATATGGAGGTGAAAAGCCTGGAGGAGTTGGTGGGGGTGATGGGGGTTTAGAAACAGAAGAAACAGGCTCCATGGAATGCAGGTTTTACAATGCGAATTCCGTGACTGAAAGAGGTTCAAATTAGTTATCGAACCATTCCTGCCCCAAGCGGACATTATCCGATGGATATTCAGTGATCCGAGATCGAGTCGATTCCTCTGGCTGAGGGGGGGCTGACTCCCCGCCAAGCATCCGGCAGGATATTTTTTATGCGGTTCGAAACGACTTCCTTTTTCGCGCACCTACTCATTCTCTTACTATTCGCCACTGGGGTGGCTCATGCCCAAGATGTGGCGGCCCCCGCGGGGCAACCCGCCCCTGCGACCGCCGCGATTGTTCAACCGCCGCCAGTTCCCAAGGAGCACCAATCCCCGCGAGCTACGATGAAGACCTTTCTCGAAGCGATGCGCGACGCTCAAGGGGAGTTCAAGGACCGGAATCTGAAAAAGGCGGTGGATTGTCTTAACCTCTCCGGGGTCGCCGAGGATATCCGACTCGATTTTGGAACCGATCGCGCGGTCATGATCAAGGAGGTCATGGACCGGATTCGCTATATCAATGTCTACGCCATCTCCAGCGCCACCGACGCCGAACCCTACCGATTCCTCGAGCGGGACGAGGGAGAGATTGTCATTGATAAGGCGGACAATGGCGAATGGCTCTTCACTCAGAGGACAGTCGAGACGATTCCGGATCTCTATCGAATCTATGAGGACCGCGAGAAGGTCTTTGGGGTCACCGACTCCATCCAAAATTTATCCCCCTCCCTCTGGCTGCGTTCGAAATTCCCCTCCTACCTGAAACAACCGGGATTCCTGCTCGAGTATTGGCAATGGATTTCGCTGGTCTGCTTGATCGCCATCGGATACCTTCTCCAAAGGATCATCGCCTGGGTCCTCAACATGCGGGTCATGGCCTCGCTGAAAAAGCGGCCGGGCTGGCAAAATCTCAGCCCCAAAGACACTCAACTCGGGCGACCCCTCGGCATCTTTTTTCAGGTTCTTTTCTGGTGGGTCTGTCTTCGTTTCTTGGGGCTTCCAGCCACCGCTTACGATCTCATCCTCGACGCCGCGAAGGTGATGGCCACTCTCGCGGGAGTCTCATTCGGCCTGAAGGCGGTGAATGTTGGAACCGATTTGGCCCTGATGCGAGCGATGCGGACGGACAACAAGTTCGACGATCTCCTCGTCCCTTTGGTCAAGAGAATCCTCAAGACCTTGGTGTTTGTCACCGCCATCCTGGTGCTCGCGAACTTCTTCGGAGAGGACCTGACCGGCCTGTTGGCGGGCCTGGGGCTGGGCGGTCTCGCATTCGCACTTGCGGCGAAAGACATTTTGGGAAACTTGTTCGGTTCGCTCACTGTCCTGATGGACCGTCCCTTTCACATCGGCGATTGGATTGTGGTCGAAGGGGTCGAGGGAACGGTCGAGGAGGTCGGTTTTCGCAGCACCCGGGTCCGGACTTTTTATAACTCGCTGGTCACCATCCCCAACTCCATCCTGACAACAACGCCGGTGGACAATTATGGGGCGCGGGAATACCGCAGGACGAAGACTTATCTTTCAGTCACTTACGACACCCCTCCCGATAAGATCGAAGCCTTCTGCGAGGGAATCCGCGAACTCGTCCGTCTCCATCCCGACACACGCAAGGATTACTTCCATGTTTACCTCAACCAATTCAGCGCCTCCTCACTGGATATCCTCTTGTATGTCTTTTTCAAAGTTCCCGACTGGGGAGCAGAACTCAAAGCTCGCAACGATTTCTTCCTCGGCGTCCTCCGTCTCGCCGAAGAGTTGGGTGTTGAGTTCGCTTTTCCGACACAGACTCTTCACCTCCATCAGGAAGAGGACCAGGGGCCCGAAACCGGAATGCCTCCCGCGAACACTCGGGAGGCCCATCGCCTGGGTCGGGAAGCCGCCAAGAAAGCGATCGATCGGCTGCCGGGGGTGGAGAAGGAAGGGAACGGCTCGGACCGCTGAACCGATCTTTCCCCCTCCCTCGACCTTGTTTATCCTTCGCTCCATGAACCACTCGATCGATTACCTTGCGCGGATGGATGAAACCACACGGAACCTGATCCGGATGGCGCTGGAGGAGGACCATGTTTCCGAGGATTTCACCACCCTGTGGTCGATCCCCGAAGAGATGGAAGGGCAGGCGCGACTCCTCGCCAAACAATCCGGCGTCTTCTGCACCGGTCCCCTCTTTGCGGCGGTTTTCCAAGCTCTCGATCCGAAGACCGAGGTGCGGCTCCTCGTCGAGGAGGGGGCCCAGCTTCAGGCGGGCGATATCGCGGCCGAAGTCGTGGGGAGCGCGAGAGTTTTGCTGGAAGCGGAACGGACCGCTCTAAATCTGGTCAGCCACTTTTCCGGGATCGCGACTTTGACTTCCCAATTTGTCGAGGCTGTTCAAGGAACTCGCGCCAGAATTTGCGACACCCGGAAGACCACACCCCTTTGGAGAAAGTGGGACAAATACGCGGTGGTCCACGGGGGTGGAGAGAATCACCGCATGGATCTCTCCGACCAGATCCTCCTCAAAGACAACCACATTCGCCTTTCACCCACCATTTCCGCGGCGTACCTGTCTGTCAAGGAGAAAAACTTGAAGAGCCTTCCCATCGAGGTGGAGGTCGACACGTTGGATCAGCTCGAGGAACTCTTGGAGGTCGGAGTGGAAAGGGTCCTTTTGGACAATATGTCCCCGGAAACTCTGCGAAAGGCTGTGGCCATAAGTGCAGGCAGGACAGTCCTTGAGGCGTCTGGCGGCGTTAACTTGGATACTGTCGGGGCGATTGCCGAGACTGGAGTCGATTTCATTTCGGTGGGAGCTTTGACTCACTCAGTGACCGGCTTCGATTTTTCTCTTGAGATCGAAATGGATTGTGACGATCATCTTGACAAGCCAAACCATAGGGTGATGTAATAGTAGTGCTCAATATAGGGATGGGAATCTGAGGGGAGAAACATCCTAGAAAGGATTGAGCAGAAAATTAGTATTCTGCTTGTGAGGAGGAAACGGTCATGAAAAAGGGCTTACTATGCCTGGGTATCTTGCTATTGTCGGTCGTTGCCGCCGATGCCGCGAATTGGTCAACTGCGGTCGGGACCGACGCTCAACTTTCCCTGGAGGCGCAAGTTTCAACCGCGAAGGTTGAAATGATGTTGCCGCCTGGGACCGATCAAGAAGGCGTTCGCGGTTCTCTTTCGGTTGAAAGAATGCCGATCACCGAGCGCACGCTTCCCAACGGACGAACCACGACCACCATTCCGGTTGTCTACACCTTCGTCAACCAATGGGAAGAATCCTGGATTTTCGATGGTTACAATGAAGCGGTTCTGACCGATATGGTCGGGGCTCAGCACTATGCGAACGCCGTTGTGCGCGAGCAGCAGTTGCTGCCCTCCGGAGTTTCGGGTCTCGTCCCATCCGGTTACACCATTTCGTTCACCGCTTTCTATGACCTGGACGAGGCCGCGGTCGCTTCCAATTTCGATGAGATGAAATTGGATCTCCGTTATCTCAACCACGGTCACCCCTACACCTTGTCGGCGATTGTCAGCGCCAACAGCGCGATGCCGCTGCTCGGTAGCATGACTCAGGTTTCCGCCGAGCCGGGCCAGCCAGAGCGTCCACAGATCGTGGAAGTCTCCGAGCCCCCCGCTCCGAAACCCGCTCCGCCGGCCCCGGTCGAGCCAGTGAAACCGAAACCGGTTCAACCCGAGCCTGTGGTGGCCAAACCGGCCCCCGCACCCGCTCCGGCCCCGGTCGTGGTTGAGCAACCGAAACCGGTCCAACCGGTGATCACTCAGCCTGCTCCCGCTCCGCCTCCGCCGGCCCCGGTGATGGCGCAAGAGCCGCCGGCCCCGAAACCGATCCAACTCAGCGGTCCATGCAACCCTTGCTGCCGTCCCTGCTGCGTCTGCATCCCGCTGCCTAATATCGGCGGGTTTGTGTGCTGCGTGTTCGACAAAGTCGGCAAGTTCGTTTGCTGCACCACCAATGCCGCTTGCAGTTTCGTTCACGGTTCCGTCTGCTTGGCTGAGAATCTCATCTGCGGTTCGCTCAAAACCGTATGTTGCGTGACTAACCAAGTCCTGCAAGGAACCTGTGGGATGCTGAGCTGCGTTTGCAACATCAGCCCCTGTGGCGGCTCCAGCTGCATGAGCCCCTGCGGTGGTGGATTGGGCGGCGTCACAGGCTTGGTTAACCAAGTCGTCGGCGTGGCGCTTTCTCCGCTTCAGTGCTTAGGCATGGGAGGAGGCTGCGGAACCCTTGGAATGGGTGGCGGCTATCCCATGACGCCGGTTCAATAACGCACAGACTGTTTCTTTACTTGATAAACGCGAAGCGCGGGTCCATTGGATCCGCGCTTCTTCGTTTTGCGGTTCAATGGAAACTCACTTTCGAGTACCCTTCCTCTGTTTGCCAGAACATCGATGCCAGTGCTGCAATTGGAGGTTGCCATGAACACGAATCGACGCGAATTCTTAGCGGGCGCGGCCGCACTCACTCTTGCCGGGACGCTGACCAACACCCCACCGCTCTTTGCGGAGAAAAAGAAATACAAAGCCTGTGTCATCGGAGACACCAATCAGGGCGGTTATGGCCATGGCCTCCATCTGGTCTGGTCGGGGCGCGACAACATTGAGGTGGTTGGGCTTGCCGATCCCGACCCGGAGGGCCGAAAGAAACACGCTGAGGAAGCGGGCGCTAACAACACTTACGCCGACTACCGCGAGATGCTGGATAAGGAGAAGCCCGATCTCGTTTCCATCGGCCCCCGTTGGACCATCCACCACAAGGAGTATCTCCTCGCTTGCGCCAGCGCGGGCGCTCATGGATACCTCGAAAAACCAATCTCCACCGATCTGGCCGAGGCCGACGCGATGGTTGAGGCGGTGCAATCGAAGAATTTGAAATGGTCGATTGCCCACCAAAAACGGATGTGCCCGGATGTTCAACTGGCCAAGAAACTAATCTTCGAGGATGGACTGATCGGCGATGTCCTCGAACTCCGGGGTCGTGGCAAAGAGGACCACCGCGCGGGCGGCGAGGACCTGATTGTTCTCGGCACTCATATCTTCGACCTCATGCTCTACTTCATGGGCCGCGCGCACTGGTGCGCTTCGAACATTGCCGTCGATGGGAAACCGGCGACCAAATCGGATGTCCACCAACCCAGCGAACCCTTGGGACCGATTCTGGGGAATCAAATTCAATCGACCTTCGGATTCGACAACGCGGTCCCCGGATTCTTCGCGACCAGAAAGAACAAGGACGGCAACGGAGGAAGGTGGGGATTGGATATTTACGGTTCGAAAGGCATCGTCAAGATTCGGATGGAGGTCTTCCCGGAAATCTATTGGAAAGAGACCTCCTCGTGGTTGCCCACCGGGGAGAACCAGAAACCTTGGGTTCGACTTCCGGGACATGTCGAACTCTCCGGTGACGATCCCAGCTCCATCATGAACGCCTTCGCCATCGATGACTTGCTCGAGGCTATTGAAGAGGATCGCCAACCTGGTGTCAGTCTCGAGAGCGGCCGCGATTCTTACGAAATGATCCAGGCGGTGTACGCGGCCTACATCAATGGCGGCCGCATCGACCTGCCGCTTGAGGATCGCCGTCACCCACTCGTGGCTTGGAGCGAGTGAGCCATGACGCTGAAAGCCTGTTTGATCGCGGACACGAACCAAGGGGGCTATGGCCATGGTTTCGATACGGCATTCATAGGATATGATGAGATCGATTTCGCCGCCTTGGCGGACCCCGATGAGAAGGGCCGTCAACAAGCGGTTGAAAAGACCGGAGTCCCGCGTTCCTATGCCGACTACCGGGAGATGCTTGAAAAAGAGAAACCGGATCTCGTGGCAATCGCTCCGAGATGGCCGATCCACCACAAGGAATATCTCCTCGCCGCCGCATCGGTGGGGGCGCATGGATATCTGGAGAAGCCCGTAGCTGTTGACCTCGCTGAAGTGGATGAAATGGTGCGGGCCATTGAGGCGAAGGGTCTGAAATGGTCGGTCGGTTTTCAAATCTCGCTGGCTCCAAGTTTTCTCCATGCCAAGAAACTCATCCGGGATGGCCTCATCGGTGAGGTTCTCGAGGTCCGCGCTCGAGGCAAAGAGGACCGTCGCGCCGGGGGCGAGGACCTGATCGTTTTGGGAATTCATCTTTTCGACGCGCTGATTTCGCTCTTCGGGAATCCTCAGTCCTGCTCTTCGTTTATCTACACCGATGGCGAACCCTCGCAACCAAAGGATGTGGTTCATCCGACCGAACCGCTGGGCCCCATCGTGGGGAATCGAGTAATCGCCAACTACACCTTTGCGAATGCGTTGCCGATTTCGTTTCAGAGCCTTCAGCATGACCAACGACTCGACTCCCGTTTTGGAATCAGCGTTTATGGGTCGAAGGGAATCCTCAAGGTCCTGTGGGGATTCCCCGCCCCTTTTCGCCACATCGTCAACTCCTCCTGGTTGGATCTTGATGGCGAGGGTTGGAAACCCCTTCCGGATTCACCCAGCGATCAAGATAATCTCGATAACCATTCCCGAAATCGGGATGTGGTCACCGACCTGCTTGCCGCCATTCGGGAGGATCGACTTCCCGAGGTGAGTCTGCAACGAGCCCGTTGGGCTCATGAAATGATCCAAGGCGCATTCGCTTCGCATGTCGCGGGCGCCACCGTCCAGTTTCCGCTCGAAAATAGAAAGCATCCATTGATCGATTGGAGTTGACCGACTCCAATCGGTTTGCTTTTCAACTTGAGGGATGGCCCCCAAAGGAGGGACAAATGAAAACGGTTTGTCGGTTCACTCTCGCACTGCTTTTAATCGTCTTTTTCTATTCCGATTCCAGTTCCGCCGCCGACCTGGCCAACATTGAGGTTTCGCCGAAGGGAGATATCCAAACGCTCCAATTGGCCAAGATCAAAGTCCAGGAGATCAAAGCGAATAACCCGGAGGCCGAAGGAACAATTCGTGTGACCCTCCGCAAGGGAGTCTACCACCTGAACGAGGCTCTCTTGCTCGGGCCAGAAGATGGGGGATCGGAAAGGATCCAAGTTGTTTACGAAGGACATCCGGGAGAGAAGGCGATCATTTCCGGTGGTTTGGTTATCTCGGGCTGGGAAGAAGTAAAGAAAGAAGGAAGGAGGCTGTGGGTGGCCGAGCTTCCCGATGACTTCCGGGCGAAAGTTTTCCGTGAGTTTTATGTGAATGGGGATCGCGCCGAACAGGCGAGGCTACCGGAGGAGGGACTCTATTATTTCACCGAAGTCATTGATGTTTCGGGGGAGGACAAATGGAGCAATGGTTCACTTGGGGCCAAATTCGTGGAGGGGGACATTCGAGATTTCAAAAACCTGAACGATGTCGAGATTGTCGCCTACACTCGCTGGATCGAATCCCGACAGAGGATCGAGAGCGTCGATTTGGATTCGAACACGGTCACCTTCGATCGCCGCTCCACTTTCCGTCTAGAGGACACACGCAAAAGAGACCGGTTCGGTCGGTACTATCTGGAGAACGTTTGGGAGGGACTCGACCAGCCTGGTGAATGGTATCACGACTTCCAGAAGGGGAAGATCTATTACCTTCCAAGAGTTGGCGAAAAGATCTCCGATTCAATCCTTGAGATCCCGTGCGTCGAACAGTTGGTCCGAGTCATCGGGTCGGAGAACGAACCGGTCCGCAACCTGACTTTCAACAATCTTGTTTTCGGGCGGGCAGAATGGACTTACCCCGAGGGGGATGCGGGATCTGTTCAAGCGGCGTTCGAAACTCCTGGCGCCGTTTATTTTGAGAATGCACTTGAATCCGGATTGGAGCACTGTGTGGTTCGAGAAGTCGGTGACTACGGGGTGGAGATTGGGAAAGGCTGCTCGGATTGTTTTGTGAACGCCTCGGTGGTCCAGGATTTGGGCGCGGGCGGGATCAAGTTGGGGCATGGAAGCACGAAATCGACCGTTGCCGATTGCACGATCGAACGAGGCAGCCGTATTTACGCCAGCGGGGTCGGTGTCTGGGTCGGAAACAGCGGCCACAATGCCGTCATCCACAACGAAGTGCGCGATTTCTTCTACACCGGGATCTCGGTCGGGTGGTCGTGGGGGTATGGACCCAGCGATGCCGTCGACAACAACATCTCCTTCAACCACATCCATGAAATAGGGCAGGGACTCATCAGTGACATGGGGGGAATTTACACCCTTGGTATCGCCGAAGGGACGCAACTCTCACATAACCTGATCCACGATGTCTCCTCCTATTCTTATGGCGGTTGGGGGATCTACCCGGATGAGGGAAGCACCCACATTTTGGTGGAGGACAACGTGGTCTATCGGACCAAGACCGGCGGTTTCCATCAGCATTATGGAAAAGAAAACACCATTCGGAACAACATCTTTGCGTTCGCGGTGGAGCAGCAACTTCAACGTTCGCGCGAAGAGGATCACAAATCCTTCGATTTCGTGAACAACATTGTTTACTTCGACCAGGGGACTCTTTTGGGCAGCACTTGGAAGAACGATCAGTGGTTCATGGATAAAAATGTCTATTGGAACCCAGATCCCTCGAAAATCGATTTCAAGGGTCAATCGCTTGAAGAGTGGAGGAAGCGCGGACACGATAAGAATAGCATTGTCGTCGACCCGCTATTCGTCGATATTGAAAGGGATGACTATCGACTGAAACCCGACTCTCCAGCTTTAGAGATCGGTTTCAATCCGATCGACTTGTCTCAAGTCGGTCCACGCGTTCGCTCCGGGTTGTATTAGAGTTTCCGACTGAGAGGGGTGGGAGGAGTCGGAAGCAGTAAGCCAGTTCCAATGCTGGCGGTGTGTCAGGTATTCGAGCCATGAACCGACCCGCTGAAGACCATGTCCACCATTCCATCTGGAACGCCCAACTCGTATTGGGAGTCCTGGTCTTTGTGGTGATCCTGGGTCTTGGGATTTACCACCGACAACAGTTCGAAGAAATTCTAGAAACCTTTCAGGAATGGGTGGAGCGGGCGGGAGCGATTGGGGTGATCGCATTCATTCTGGTCTATGCTCTGATGACCGTTCTATTCGTTCCCGGCTGGTTCTTCACAGTCGTCGCGGGAGTCGCCTATGGGGTGGTCGCCGGGTCGCTTTTCGCCTCCCTGGCCAGCACTTTGGGAGCCACTGCCGCCTTCTTGATGGCGCGCACCTTCTTTCGAAATTCGGTTGAGAAATGGGTCGAGGGGAATCCAACCTTCCATTCGATCGATCGGGCCATCGGAAAATCCGGCTGGAGAATGGTGTTGCTCCTACGCCTTAGCCCCATTTTTCCCTTCAATGTCCTCAATTACGCGCTTGGATTGACCTCCATCACCCCGTTCCAATATGCCCTCGCCAGCTGGGTGGGAATGCTCCCCGGGACCATTCTTTATGTCTATCTCGGTTCAATCGGCGAGTCGTTCGCACTCGAGGGGGAATGGAACAAAGGGCAATTGGCCTTATTTGGGGCCGGCTTGGTCGCGACCATCCTGATCACCGTGAAGGCGACTCAAATCGTCCGAGGTTCCATGAAGGAAACCGGACAGAAAGCCTAGATTCTCCCACCCGATTCTCGAACCACTGGGGATGGGGGTCCTTGTCCCCCCCTCCCCCCTGCTCGTTGAATCGAGACGCTTGTGTCACAATTAGATACACTACTCTTGGGTAGGGTGCATTGGGTTGCGTTCCGAAACACGGTCGTTGTTTCGATTGCCTCCTCGACTGAGCCGAGGGCGCTTTTTTTTAGCTCAATCACACCGAAAATTCAGCGAAAATTCAGAGAACGAACGATTTTTGGGAAGCCTAGGATCATATTTTTCAAGTGGAACTGATTTTGCGTGTAAATCCGATAATCGCCAGTCTATCGGAGACCATCATGACCGACAAAAACCGACTTTATGCCAGGGTTTTTTGGTCGCTCGCCTTCCTCAGCCTTGTCATCGGGTTGAGTTTTCGGGGAGCGGCAGCCGAAATTGTGTTCGCTCACCCCGATGCCCCCGCGATCGAGCGGGTGCGTATACCGGCGGGTGAATTCGTCATGGGATCCGACCAAAATGACCGAAATGAATCTCCTGCCCATTCGGTTTACCTGGACGATTATGAGATCAGCACTTTTGAAGTGACTTGGGAGGAATACCAAGCTTTCATCGACGCTGGCGGTTATGAAGATGTGGCCAACAATGGCTTTTGGACCTCGAAAGGGGCCTCGATGGCGGCCTTCCCCTATTGGTCGATCGACGATGTCTACGGCCACACCCTGACCGGGCCGGCTTGGACTCCCGAAGGTTCGGGACCTCCAGGCTTTGCGAGCCGGGGGCACTGGCCGCCCAAACCCAATGATCCCGTGATTGGCATTTCCTTATGGGAAGCCCAGGCCTACTGCCGATTCGTGGGTGGCCGACTTCCCACCGAGGCTGAATGGGAAAAAGCGGCGACCTGGGGACCCGACGCCACCTCGGCCAGCACTTTTCCATGGGGCGAGGACGCCTCCGCGCCGATGCCAGGAAACGGGTTCGAGGTGAAAGAGGGTTTTTCGACGATAAGCGAGGTGGACAATCCCAGGTACGAGGGCGATGTTAGCCGCTACGGCGTCCGTGGAATGGGAGGGAATGTCTCCGAAATGGTGGGAGACATGTTCGACCCGGAATTCTACTCTCAAGGACCCTCGAATGGACTGCCATGGGAAAATCCCTTCTGCTTTGTCGCCAAGCGACTCGATTTGATTGATGAAGTTGGCGCGACTCTTCCACTCAACTGGGGGATTCGCGGCGGTCACTATGGTCACAACACGGTGGACGCCCCCTATTTCAGAGCGAGTCGCCGTGATTTGGCCGGGGTTATTTCAAGAACTCACACAGTTGGCTTCCGCGTGGCGTGGGACGCAGCCCCGAAACCCATGCCGACTCCGGTTGTGAGGGAGGATCGGCCCGGCGCGGCGGTGGAAATTCCAACCGGTTCCTACCTGATTGGTCACACCGAGGGAATGCCCTCGGAGATTGGGGCCAGCAAATCGGAAAGCCCCCAACACCCCGTCTGCCTCAATCAGTTCTGGATTGGCAAGTACGAGGTCACTTGGTACGAATACCGCAAATTCATCGAGATGGGCGGCTATGGAGATGTCAACGGACCCAAACCCGAATGGTGGAGCGATGAGGGCTGGGCTTATCGTGTCTCTCCCTCCTGCTCTGGAGGTCTTGCCCAGTATGCGGTCGAGCGTCCCGCCTTCATGGGAGACCCCCGTCCGGACTTTCGCGATGTCCTCTATGTTCCGACTCTGTGGAAGGGCCCCTGGAACGAGGAGAACGGATTGACCTCCCCCCCCGATGACCACCCGGTCTTCGGACTTTCCTGGTTCGAGGCTGAGGCCTATTGTAATTTCGTCGGCGGTCGTTTGCCGATGGAGGCGGAATGGGAAGTCGCCGCCACCTGGAACCCCGACAAGGGACTGCCCACCCAGTACCCCTGGGGGAATTTCAACATCTTTCCCTACGACTCGGTCCTGAACAACAGCGGCGACGATCCAAAATATCCCGGTTTCCAATCGAGCCCTGTCGGCATGTATCCCGAGGGGAAGAGCCATTTCGGTTGCTACGACATGTCGGGGAATGTCTTCGAATGGTGCGAGGATTGGGCCAGCGGCGAGTCTTACAAACTCCATTCATCGGAGTGCGGGGCCGACCTGACCACGCCGGATTACCTGAAGGAAATCCCCGCCACCTGGGATCCGTGCGAACCGGACTATTGGCCGGTTCCGGGATTCAAGATGACTCGCGGCGGCGGGTACGATCCCACATTCTTCAACGCCTTTGCCCAACGCGCGAGGACTCGCGGCGACACCTTCGACGCTTCCCAGATGTTTCGCAATTTCACTTATGGCGTCAGAGTGGTGTGGGACCAGGACCCAGACACGATTCCCGAGGCGCAAATGGTTCGGCCGCCTTACGCCAGCGGAACCGACACTCCCGCGGTGACACAAGTGGCTTCGGATTTTGTTCCCCCGCCGTCCGAGATTTCCCAGAAGGTTTATCCTGGAGATCAGACGGTGATACTCGAGGCCTCCCTGGAAACCCCAGGGTCCGCGGTTTGGTATCGAATTTACGGTCCTGAGGGAGCGATGGTGGAAATCGATTTGGATGCTCAGGGCGGTTCCGACGATCCCAATGGGTTCACTGAACTGGACTCGGTGATCGAGGTTTGGCACCCCGATATCGACCAGCCGGTGAACTATTATGACGATGAAATCATTCCCACCGACGACCTGAATCTTCGTCTTTATTACTACGATCCCCCCGTGTTCAAACATCGCATCCCCGCGTGGGGGTATTTCGATGTGAAGGTTCGCGCCTACTCCTGGCCCGCCGAGGGGAGTCAATCCGGACTATCCATCGCGGAGCGGTCGCACAACGAACCGGGATACCGATATGAACTCAACATCACCGCTCCCGGTGTCTCTTGCGGCGATCCCTCGGAAATGAAGAGTCACGCCCTCGGGATGGTGCTGGATGTCATCGAAGGCGCTCGAAAGAAGTCGGCTGGAGCGATCGCCAAGGGCGACATTAGCGGCGATGGTTTTGTTAATTCGTTGGACCTGTTTAAGTTGACCGCGATGTGGCCAACCATAGAAACGGAGTGCGAGGCGGTGAAGTAGAATTGAGATTTGATTTCCCGCCTCGTTTCGGACTTTGAGTGGATCTTTCCATCACTGAGAAAAACAAATCCCCCCACCGCTCGACAACGGGCGATGGGGGGATTCGATTTTACGGGGAATGTTTACGAGGCCGGAGGTTGATTCCCGGAGTTCAAGGGGATCTTCCTCGATTCGCCACTGTCCGTCGATTTCGGTAGCGTAATCTTTAAGACACCGTCCTCATAATTTGCTTCGACACTATCCTTGTCCACCGGACCTGGAAGAACAACCGTCCTTTCAAACTTCCCGAGATTCCTTTCGCTCCGGATCACTTTGCCGGAATTGTCGGCTTCCTCGGTGGCCGCTTCCCTCATGCCGGCGATGCTCAGGTTTCGACCCTCGACTTGAATATCGACTTGGGAGTTTTCCAATCCGGGAAGGTCGACCGTGACCACATAGTGATCGCCTTCATCTTTCAGATCGAGTTCCGGGAGATAGGTTGAATCCATCGCCAAGGGACCGAAAGAGGGGGAGGCGTTGACCCGATTGAGGGTCGAGGAAAACATCCGGTCCATGTGTTGCTGCATCCTCTGAATCTCATCGAAGGGATTCCATTCATCGGAACCGAATGCGGAGTCATCCCACAATCCCTGGAACGGATCCACGGAGGCTCCGCTCTTTGGACTAACCGTCACGGTAGGAGCGGCTGTTTGGTTGGAGGTCCCCCCTGATGGCATGGTGGGAACCGAAGCAATTTGAAGGTTCTGGATATGTGTGGTGAGGTTGTGAATGTGGTAGCTTTGATACCCGATCATCCCGATCAAAGCGATGACCAGTATCGACGATAGTATCAAGAGACGCTTTTCATTCATGATCGTTTTCACTCCTTACTCGAAAAGAGTTTCCTCGACCAAGCCTTGAATAATCCTCTTAGGTTTTAGGACCGCCTCGTGCCTTCAGTGAATATTCTGTCTTTCGATATCCGATGGAAAAAACGATCCGGCAGGTTTGGGGTAACCGAGCCTGAGGGTTTACGGACCGCCCTGGAACGGCGATTTGAATGTTGGACCGTTCTTCTCGAAGAACTCGAGCCACTGCAGGGTGGCATCCGCCGCGAAGCCTTCTCGCTCTCGGTAGACCTCCGGCTTCTCCCCCCAATAAAACCCGATCCAACCCGCCGCGACACCTCGAGTCGACTCCATAAAAGACTCGAACTCCTCGATAGAACAATGCAGCGGGAAAGTCTCCTCGATGACTACGGGTTTTCCGACTTGGAAACCTTCTAACCGCTCCATCACCTCTCCGGGGTCATCCGATTTCGGGTAGGCATGGATGCAGAGAAAATCGAGAAGGTCGACAATCCTGTCGGGATAAAATCCGGAACTCATCCCCGATCCCTTCAAGCTCCAGGGAACCAACCCGACCGTGACGAGAGTCTTTGGGTCTTCCTTTCGAATTTCCTTCTTCAAGGTCTTTATCCACTCCCGCGCCACTTCCTCACGCTTCCTCTCACCGATATCGAGCGTGATGAATTGAACAAAATATTTCCCCGCGAACTCCGGTCCCAACCAGTCTCTGTCCTCTCGCTTCTTCCCAGGCACAATCGGCTCGTTCATCAGGTCATAGCAGAACATGGCGGGACTTTTGGAGCCAACCTTCGCCACCTCCCGCCAAAAGAACCCCTGCGCCGCCCATCGTTCCCCCTCCGTCATGGCGTCGTACCACTTCGGCGTATCCTGTTTGTGATAGCACCCAAGGCCCGTGAGGTTGAGGTAAAGCCCCACTCTCTCGGCGAGATCCAACAAGTCTTTCAGTATTCTGAATGAGTTCTCATTTGTCTGTGTGGGGCTTTCAATGAACCGGTTGAACTGAAGGTGAACACGAACGACATTCGCGCCCAACTCCTTCATCTCCCGAAAATCTTCCTCGACTCTCGGCCAATCGCTCTCCCAATAGTCCTCAATCAGCTTGCCGTCATCGTCATGGTCGTAGTTGAAACCCCAAGGGACGAAGGGCTTGCCCGAGGTTTCCGTGACGAAGCCTTGTTGATCGGAGTCGACTCGGATGCGTTCGAGGTCGGAGGCGTGGGCGGGAAGAAGGAGGAGGATGCTGAGGACCGCCAAAAAGAGACGGTCACACATAAATCCCCCCCTTAAACTCATAGTTCCTCTCGATCTCCACATTCACGCATGCCGCCTTGCCCGATTCGAAGGCGCGCTCCAAGGCGGGGCGGATCTGATCCGGTTGGGTGACATGCTCGCCGTGGCCGCCCATTGCTTCGACCACTTGGTCGTAGCGGGTGTAGGCGAGTTCGGTGGCGACCAAATTTTCTTTGCCGAAATAGGCGGCTTGGGGGCGCATCATCTGACCCCAGGCTGCGTCGTTGCCGACAACTCCGACAATCGGAAAACCGAAACGGATCGCGGTGTCGTACTCGAAACCGTTGAGACCGAAACTGCCGTCGCCGTAGATGATGAGAATGCGCTTGTCCGGATGGGCTGCTTGAGCCGCGAGTGCGAAGGGCATCCCGACTCCTAGCGTGCCGAGCGGACCCGGATCCATCCAGAAACCGTTCTTCGGAACGGGAAGAACTTTCGCCGCTTGAGCCACGATGTCGCCACCGTCGCCGATGACAATCATGTCGTCGTTTACAAACTCCGTGATTTCCTGACAGAGGCGCCCCGCGTGGATCGGAACCTGTTCGTTCTTCGCCATCGCGGAGTTCTTGGCCGCTTTGGCGTCCTCTTCTTTGCGGAGTTTGTCCGCGTACTCGGTGAAATCGAGAGAGAGGGAATCCTCTTGCATGACTTGGTTGAGGAGATCGAACGAACAGGCGAGGTTCCCCACCAAAGCGAGATCCGCCGCTCGATTTTGTCCGATGAGGAGATTATCCATTTCCAATTGAATAATTTTTGCGTGCGCTGGAACCGATTTTCCGAAGGCCAAACGGAAGTCGAGGATTGCACCGGCGAGGATGAGGACATCGCACTCCTCCATCGCCTTCCTGCGAGTGCTGTTGAACAGATGTTTCGAATCGCGCGGGATCATTCCCCGACCCATGCCGTTGACATAAGCCGGCAGGTTTGTCTTCTCCAAGAACTCGTTAAGGGACCCTTGGGCGTTCGACCATTTGACGCTCGTCCCGACCATCATCATCGGTTTCTTTGCCGTGCTCAAAATCTCCAGCGCCTGTTTGGCGCTTGCTCGATCGGGACTCAATCTTGGAGGGGACGTCGAGATGGCGGGAATGGGGATTTGACCGTCAGGCACATTCATCAAAATGTCCATCGGAATCTCGAGGAAGACTGGACCCGGGATGCCGGAGACCGCGTGACGGATGGCGAGTTCGATATACTCGGGAATGCGGGCAGTTTCATAACAAGCGTCGGCCCACTTCGTGATCGGTTTCATCAGGGCGACATGATCCATTTCCTGGAGCGAGCCTTTGCCGCGATTTCCAAACGGCCCCTGTCCGCCGATCACCAGCATCGGGGAATTCGCTCGCCAAGCGTTGGCCACCCCGGTCACCGCGTCGGTGACCCCCGGACCGGCGGTCACCACCGCGACCCCGATCTTGCCCGGGTTTACCCGTGACCACGCATCGGCGGCGTGAGTGGAGGCCTGCTCATGACGAACATCGATGATGCGGATGCCCTCGTCCTGGCAACCGTCGTAGATCGGCATCACATGCCCCCCGCAGAGGGTGAAGAGACACTCCACTCCCGCGGACTTCAAAGTCTTTGCCACCAACTTGCCACCGTGCATGAGCATGGGTCATTCCTCCAAGAGTTCCTTAAGGCGATTGTTTCATTTCCGGATGGGATAAAGAACCTCCATCGATGAAAACCTCTTGAACGATTTTCGCCAACCGATTGTAGGATGTTAATCATCCGCGCCAGTGCTTCGGGATCAAGTCTTGGGTCTTCCCTCTCGGAATCGCGCCCGACTGCGAGTGTCTGGAAATGCTCAGGTTTCCTCCAAATGGATTCTGAGAGAGAATGGCTGGTTGGGAAATGACGATTCAGGGTGGAATCATTTTTCCGTATGGGAAAGGAGATCGAGGAGTGAATGCCCTTCCGAGCGGAGATAATCGATCGGGATGAATCCGGAGAACGAGGTGAAAACCTGCCCCGTCTGCGATGGGGCCCAAATTGGAACTCCCTTCACGAGTCTCCCCTCTTTTTTGGAATGCCGGAACTGCGGGTTGCTCTTCCAAGTTCGACACAAGGACGACTCATCTCTAAATCGCGCCTATGAGGATGAAGAAGAAGATGCCAGCGCCCGAAGGATTCAAGCCGAAGAGGAAGAGAGGGTTCGCTATTACCATGATCTCTTCGAAAGAATTGCTGAGGGACATCCTCAACCCGGTCGGGTCCTCGAGATTGGCTGCGGGACAGGCGGACTTCTGCAAAGATTTCAAAAGGCTGGCTGGCAGTGCGAGGGGATTGAGCCCTCACCGAGATTGCGTCGGATTGCCGAGGAGAGTTTCGGCGGTTCCGTTCCCATTCATTCGGAGCGAATCGAGAGTATTGAAATGGATCTGACAAGCATCCCCTATGACCTGATTGTCGGAATCGATGTGATCGAACATCTCGCAGACCCGGTGCTCCTGCCTAAAAAATGTTTCGAATGGCTAAAAGCTGAGGGAACCCTCTTTCTTCAAACTCCAAACGCGGGAAGTATTCGCCGATACCTACAAAGAGAAAGTTGGGAGCAGCTCGCCCCCGACGAGCATCTATTTATTCACACCGCCCAAAGTCTGAAACGCCTGCTTGAAAGCACAGGTTTCCGAGAGGTCGAGGTGATCCCGTTCAGCGGTTCGACAACGGATAGTCCAGCCCGAAGTGTGGCGATGAAATCGATTGGAACCTTGCTTCGTTGGATGGGAATGAATAACGGACTTTGGGCGAGCGCGAGGAAAGGAAAGGAATGATCCACACAATCACATTCAACCCGGGAATCGATGTCACTCTTCGACTCCAGGAATTGAAACCGGGAGGCGTGCAACGCCCCGACGATGTCTCCGAACAACCGGGAGGTAAGGGCATGAACGTCTCAATGGCTCTCGCCCGTCTTGGAGTCGACACGCGAGCCTGGGTTCTTTTGGGAGGTCGGCGAGGAGAAGCATGGAAGGATCTTGCCTCGAACGTCGGCTTTGAGATTCAAGCGATTGAGATGACTGGTGAGACACGGCAGAACATCAAAGTGTTCGAAACCGGATTGAACCGTCAAACCGATCTGAATCTTCCCGGTCCTAGTTTCGAACCGGAGGCTTTCGACCACCTCCTATCCGGGCTCGCGCGCGAAGTGGGGGAGAACGATCTTGTGGTGGTCGCCGGCAGCTCTCTCCCGGATACGCCACCCGAGACCTGGGTTCGACTTGGCAAGATTCTCCGAGGCAATGGGGCCAGATTGGTCATCGATGTAAGCGGCGAGCCTTTGAAGAGTGTCGAGGAGTTTCGCCCCTGGATGGTCAAGATCAATCTAGACGAGTACAACGAATGGAAAATGACGGATCATCGGTCTCTGGATTCGGTTGTCGCCAGCATGGAAACGCACGATCTTCCTCATCACCTCCTCCTCACCGATGGCGGGAACGGAGCGCTGGGGATTTCCTCGGATGGTTCGATCGAACGGGTCGGATGTTACGAGGTCGAGGTTCAGGGGACTGTGGGGGCCGGCGACGCTTTCACCGCCGGGTTCCTCGCGGCGTGGGAGGAACTTGACAATGGTTGGCGAAACGCGTTGGCATGGGGTGCGGCGACCGCCGCTGGAGCGGTCGAACTCCCCGGCACGGATTTCCCCACGCGAGAGAGAGTTCTGGAAATCCTGATGAAAGAAGAAGAGACGGATTCCGTTTAACGATCCCATGAAGAAAATCTTTTTTGTGGCCGGCGAGGTTTCGGGAGATCAACACGCCTCCGAGGTTATCCGCGAACTGAAGAGACTGGACCCCGAGGTCGAGGTTCACGCCTATGGCGGCCCCCTGATGGAACAGGCGGGAGCGAAGATCCATTTCCCCCTCCCCGACTTGGCTTCGGTCGGGCTCGACTGGATTTGGAAAGTTTTTAAGTTCCGGAAGGTCGGTGTTGAACTCCTCGAGATCTGCAAGCGAGAAAAGATTGACACCTTGGTTCTCGTGGACTTTCCCGGGTTCAACTTGAGAGTGGCCACTGCGGCGAAGAAAGCGGGCATTCGGGTCATCTATTACATCATCCCGCAAGTGTGGGCCTGGCGGGCGGGTCGGCTCAAACGAATGAAACGGGATTTGGATTCAGCGCTGGTGATCTTTCCATTCGAAAAGCCGCTCCTGGAGGCGGCTGGCATCGAAACGGAATTTGTTGGGCATCCCTTGGTCGATAAATTGAGCCGAGTTCGCGACCGATCGACCGTTCTCGACGAGCACGGACTCCGGGATCAGGGGGGAGAACGATTGATCGGCCTCCTCCCTGGCAGTCGGAATCGAGAAGTGGATCGTTTGTTGCCGGTCCTCCTCGAAGCCGCCAGCCGAATTCAGAAGGAGGTAAGAAATGTCCATTTTGTCCTTCCGCTCGCCTCCTCGATTTCGTTGGAAAGAGTGCGCTCTCAAGTGGGTGATTCGAAGTCGATCTCGATCGTAAAAAATCCATCGGACGATTTTCGATCCATCCTCGATTTTTCGATCACCAAGAGCGGGACCTCCACCCTTGAGAACGCCGTGATGGGGGTCCCCCAGATTGTCATTTATAAGGGTCGACCTTTGGATGCCTGGATCGCTCGGCGCGTGGTTCGAGTTCAATGGCTTGGGTTGGTCAATCTGATCGCGGGAAGAGAAATTTGTCCGGAACTGCTTCAGGAGGATTGCACCGCGGAAGCGATCACAGCGAAAACTGTTTATTTTCTCAACGACAAGGGAGCAATCAACAAGATGGTGGAGGCCATGACACAGGTTCGAGCCTCGCTTGGTGAATCCGGGGCCTCGGAACGGGCGGCAAAGGCGGTCCTAAGTCGTTTAACCCTTTCACCCTAGAAAGATCGAGGAGCGCTTTGTCGGTCATTCCTGAAATCATGCTTTTTTATGTTTTCACAGCCGCCGGAATCGGATACCTTATAGGTTGAGACCGGAAAACATGCCTAAGAAGAAAGAAACCGTCGGCTCCGCGCCCTTCGAGGTTCATCTCGCATCCCTTAGAGGAAGGCTGCTGAGAAATGTTCTGATTGGCGCCTTCATCGCCGTCATTATCACCCTGTTTGGGGAGATCCAAATGGTGAAGGACGGCGAGTTGTTGGTTTACGACTGGCGGATGAACAGTCGTCCGAACCGGGTGAACGAGGCCCCGATCACCCTGGTCATGATTCAGGATTCCTCCCTCAACACCACAGGCATCCGAGGACTCGATAGACCAAAAACCCAGTACCTTGCCGAACTGATCCGAGTCCTCGACGACAAGAAGGCGAAAGTGATTGGCCTCGATTTGGTCTTGGCGGATATTGGGGACGAAGACCCTTATCGAAGAGAGCTTGAATCCAGTATTCACGAAGCCGGTAGTGTCATCCTCTCCGGTCGAACCTTCGGTATGCCGGAAACCAAAATGGACCGTGTGAGCCAGCTTCCTCCGGCTTTTCTCAGGACCAACGCCAAAGGGGTTGGGGTCCAAAACCTAAGGATTGGCGACTTTGGAATTGTACGGGACTCTCTGGTTCGCATGAAACTGACAGGCGACCAAACCATGAACGCCTTTTCGGTCCTGGTCGCGCAGGCCTATGAGGGAGATAATTTCCCGAAGACCCTGGCCAATCTCCGTGAAGGGTTCTGGCTTTCCCCCTTTTACGCTCAAGCGATACCCCTCACCATATATGGGGCGCCGATGGTTCTCGGCCCCGATCTGGCGAAAAAGGTTTCCGAGGACCCTTCCGGAGGGGTGGAGGAGGGTTTCCTCGCCATCAACTATCGCGGTCCCCGGAGCTCGGTCGGCTCCTTCGAGGGCACGTTTATCTGCCTTCCAGGGAATCTGAGTTATCTCCAAACGTTGGACAACCGATTCTTCGAAAACCGAATTGTCATTGTGGGTTCGGGTGAGACAAATGTCCGCAACCGTCACCCCACCCCGGTAAGTCTAGTTGGCGGGGAGACGCAAAATGAAATGTTCACCGCCGAGATCCTGGCCAACATGATCGCCACCATCCTGGATGGCGATTATGTTTTCTTCCCCACCGTGTTCGGGCGGCTGGGTTGGCTGCTCGCGATCGGACTGGTTTCAGGTTTTGTCTGCACGAATCGACGTTTGTTGCCGGTTACTCTGCTTGTGCTCATTTTCACTTGGGCGTTGTATCGCTATTCCAACCATCTGCTCGTGCATTCAAACGTTTTCCTACCCACGCTCCCGGCGCTGGCGATACCTTGGCTGACCCTGCTGGGAAGCATTGGCGCCCGGCTCGCCTTGGACGATCGCGAGATTCGCCTGCTGCGCGACACCTTCGGACGCTCCGTCTCACCGGCCATCGCCCAGGAACTGGTCACCCGGATCACCGAGGAGGGGGGGGACGGTCAGAAAGCGTTACTCTCCGAAGAGTGTGTGGGATCGATTCTTTTTTTGGATGTCGCCAATTTCACCCCCTTATCGGAATCCGTTTCGCCCGAACGTCTATTCCTCTTTACCAATGAGCTCTTGGACCGTCTTGCCGAGTGTGTATTCGATAATCAGGGTTCGCTGATCCGGTACACGGGGGATGGTCTTATCGCGCTTTTCGGTCGTCCGATCGTTCGTGAGGATCATGCGATCTTGGCCTGCGAAGCGGGGCTCGCCATGCAAGAGCGGCTCCGACTCCTCAACGACGAACGTTCGATGCGAGGGGAACCGGTGGTCCAGATCCGAATCGGCATCAACACCGGGACCATGATTGTGGGTCTCCTCGGAGGCCAGAAACGTTTCGATTACAGCGTTCTGGGAAACGAGGTCAATGTCGCCGCCCGGTTTGAAAAACTCAACAAGGATTTTGGCACCACCATCCTGGTCGGCGAACCCACCATTCGCGAGACCGAGTCCAAATTTCTCTCGCGCCCCCTGGGAAGCATCAGCCTCAAAGGGAAGACTCGCCAGGTTTCGGTCTATGAATTGGTCGCTAGGTCGGACGATCCGCTCCACGAGGACTATCGATTCTTCCTCGATCATTTCAACCGGGGGTATGTCGCCATCCGGAACAACCAGTACGAGGAGGCTTTCAGGGAGTTCAGCCTGGCGATTCGTTATCGTCCGCAGGATCTCGCCACACAGAAACTTTTGGCTCGAGCCAAGGAGCGGATGCCTACCGAACCTGTCTGAGAATCGGCCATCCCGCGCCCTGATTCCCCGCGCTTGTTTTCAAGCGAGCGAAGTCGGGATAAATTCAGGGTATGAGACCAAAATCCACCATTCTCCTTCCGTTCCTCCTGTTCGGAGGAATCTTAATAACCGCGACTGTGCAGGCCGCTCCGAAAATCAATGTCGACGAACGCGTTCATTTCTATGGCGTTCAGTATTTGGATGAAGTTCGCTCCGTCTCCCACACCTTCTATTTGACCAATGAGGGGGATGAAACCCTTGTCATCACGGGAACTCATCCCTCCTGCGGGTGCACTCGCGCCGACCTATCGGATCAGAACATCGAACCGGGCGGAGTGGCGACTCTCACCGCCGAGTTTAGTTTCGAAAGATACACCGGCAAGGATCAGATCCGAGTCACTGTCGATTCCAACGATCCCGACGCGCCCTCGATCGACCTGGGATTACAGGGTTATGTCCTTCAAAAGTGGAAGGCGGATCTTCCGGAGATCGATTTTGGGGTTGTTCAAGCGTCCTCGACTTCGCAGCCAGCCAATATTCAAATCATCGCGCAGAGAAGATTGGATGAACCGGAGCCTGTCATCGATCGGATCGACTATGACCCTCAACGGATTCAAGTCCATTTGGTTCAAGAAAACACCCGTGTGGTGAGAGAATCCTACCAAGAGAAGACCTGGCGGTATGAGGTCCGCGTTTTGACAACCGATAAGTATTCCAACTTCGAATCGGCGTCCCTCGATTTCCGAAGCGGAGGGGCTCCAACCCCTGTCCTCACATTGCCGGTTAAGTGGAAGGTCGAGGGGGATCTCGAAGTGACTCCGCGATATCTCAATCTTCTGAAATCGAGATACTACCGAGGCGGGGGGGTGGCGGCCAGCGGAACGGACGCGGCGGCGAGGGTTCGGATTCGATCGAAATCCAACTTCCCGATCGCGATCGAAAGCCTGACCGCGACACCTCCCTTCCGGGCCGAGGTTCTGGATGCGGAGAACCCCGGTGAAGCATGGGCGGTGGTCGAACTGAACTCCGAAGATCCCGGAACTTACTCCGGGGTTCTCTCGATTTTCACCAACCACCCCGAGGAGCGTCAATTCGACATTCTTCTCGAGGGCAAAGTCGAGGTGCAAAAGGCGAACCTCAGCGCGAACGGCGATTTTTATCATTTCGGGAAGGTCTTCTCGGCGAGGGTTCCTGAGGTCAGTCACACCTTCACGATTCGGAATTCCGGAAGAGAGACCCTCAATTTGCGGCTCGAGGATGTCGGGCAATTGGAGGCGGCTTTGGGTGATGCCGAGGTGGCGCCGGGTTCATCCACCACTCTGTTTGTCCGGAAAGAATTGGCCGGGATTGTCGGGCCCGTTTCGGATGTGGTCGTTATCGGATCCAACGATTTCGAACGACCCCGGGTGGAGTTTCGCATTCAAGGGGAGGTTCTCCCTTATTGGAGGATCGATCCCCCGGAACTGGTCTTCGAAAACGCGGTCGAGGGGAAACCGGAAATTGGAACCGCGGTGGTCGAGCAGTGGTTCCTCAGTTGGGAAAGGCCAAAAAGAATCCGGGCGCTCGCTTCAGACGATCCGCAAGCGACAATCGAGCCAGGAGAACCAAAGGCGGCTTACTCGGGACTTGGGTATGGAACCGCCGAAACCGAAATAATGGTGCGGCTCAATCCAAACGGAAAAATTGGATGGAATGAAACGATGCTGCAACTCGAGACAGTCGAACCGAACGAACACCCCATCCCGCGGCTTACGGTCAAATGGAATCTCCTGGGCCAGTTCCGAAGCCTGCCCAGACGGATCGTTTTCTCCAAGGACCAAGCGGCCGGAGGAAAGAAAGACATCAAGGTTTACACCCTCGATGAAAGCCCCTTCCAAATCACCCGCTTCGAGGCCCCGCCCGGCATGGAGGTCCAACCGCTCAAATCGACGCCAACAGAGTCTTTCTTCACTGTCACCGTCACCGATCCAACTGCCCTGGCCAATCAGCCCGAACCGAGGATTGTGTTTTCCAGCGACAAAGCGGACGAATCGGAGTTCGAGGTGGAGGTGCTTCTGCGGTAAATTCGCCAATCACTGCTTCAAAAACTCGAGCAAATCCTTATTCAATTCATCCTTGCTCGTGTCGCCCAAACTGTGGCTCCCTCCAGGATAAACTTTCAAAGTGGAACCCCAAACCAGTTTCGAGGAGAGCATCGCCGACGCCCCGATGGGGACTATTTGATCGTCGTCGCCGTGGATGATCAGTGTCGGCACGTCGAACTTCTTCAGATCCTCGGTGAAGTCGGTTTCCGAAAAGGCCTTGATGCAGTCGTAGGCGTTCTTGTGACCGGACATCATCCCTTGCCGCCACCAAGATTGGATCAGTCCCTGTGAAACCTTCGCTCCCGGACGGTTGAACCCGAAGAAGGGACCGCTGGCGGCATCCAAAAAGAACTGCGAACGATCCGCCAAGTACTGTTCGCGAGACCCATCGAACACCTCCATGGGCAGACCGCCGAGATTTGCGTCGGTCTTCAACATGAGCGGCGGCACGGCGCCCATCAACACCGCATTGGCCACGCGCTTCGTTCCGTGGCGTCCGATAAACCGCGCCACCTCGCCTCCACCCGTGGAGTGGCCGATCATGACCGCGTCTTTGAGATCGAGCTGTTCGAAGAGCTCCGCCAGGTCGTCAGCGTAGGTGTCCATCTCGTTCCCGTCCCAGGGTTGGCTCGATCGACCGTGCCCTCTGCGATCATGCCCAATGCATCGAAAACCATTCGATGCGAGGAAAAACATCTGCGACTCCGAGGCGTCCACGGTCAGGGGCCAACCGTGACTGAAGACCACGGGCTGACCGGTACCCCAATCCTTATAATAGATTTGTGTCCCGTCTTGAGTGGTGATGAATGGCATGGTGGCAACTCCTCGGTAAGAGCTCGCTCGCGTGGCCCCGAATGGAAACCGGCGTAGTCTGCCCTAAGAAGGTGCAAAAGCAAGATAAAGACGGGCGGTTTTTTCGACCGCCCGCTCCTTTAGTCGTGCGGAACCCTTGGGGGTCAGTGGCTTGGTTTCGTTTCAGATAGACGGCAGGTCAATGACACGATCTTTTCTCCGACGATCGTGAAACACTGGTCCATTAAAAGCGGGTCGGGGAGACCCGTTCGGTCGAACGTGCCATCGACCTTCACAGTGACAAGGGTCTCGCCGTCGTGCTCGACTGCATCGAGTATTTCCAACGAAACGTTCACCGCGAAGATCTCGTTCTCTGCCCATTCTTGGATGGCCTCCGATCCACGAATCTCGCGGCCGGCATCGTGGACGACGGCGTCCGGTGCGAACACGGAATGTAGATTCTTTGGGTTCTGATTGTTGACAGAGTCGATGAATAGGGTGGCGGGTTGAGGGATTGTCATTGTTTCTTTCATGAGAGTTCTCGCTTTCTAAACCTGGATTAGGTTGCCTCAATCAAATCATTCAGACTGTCGGGATCGTTCCTCCATCGATGACAAACTCACTTCCTGTGATGGATGCCGCCTTATCCGAGGCGATGAAGGCGACCAATTCGGCGACTTCTTCCGGCCGATTCGGACGGCCCAGGGGAATCCCTCCGAGTGAGTTCATCAAATCCCTCCTCGCTTCCGCCGTGTCTGTTCCCGCCTCCGAAGCCAACCTCTCGACCAACCTGACCGCGGCCTCCGTTTCGGTGTACCCGGGAGCGACGCTGTTGACGCGAATCCCTTTCGGGGCCAATTCCTTTGAAAGGCCCTTGCTGTAATTGCTCAACGCCGCCTTGGCCGCCGCGTAGGCCAATGTTGACTCGAAGAGTGGAAGCGTTCGCTGGATGGAGGATACGTGGACGATGACTCCAGCGCCCTGTTCCAGCATGGCGGGGATGAATCCACGGTCCAATCGAACCGCAGAAAAGAGATTCAGCTCCAGATCCGCCATCCAGTCCTCGTCCGAAAGAGCAAGGACTCCGCCTCCTGGCGAGGCCGAACCACCGACCGAATTGACGAGAATGTCCAATCCACCCAACCGTTCGGTGACCGTTTCGACCAAAGTCTCAGCTCCACAGCGTGTCGAGAGGTCCGCCTCGATGAACCGATCCATGTCATCACCCGATGGAATCGTGCGAGCGGAGGCGACCACTGTGGCGCCGCCGATCAGAAAACGATTGAGGATCGCCGCGCCGATACCACGAGTTCCTCCGGTGACCAAAATTCTTTTGCCGGTGAATTCGTTTTTGGCGATTGGGTCGAAATCAGTGTCCATGATTACCTCCTGGATTGGCCGAAGCTCGCTCGTGAGATAGAAGTGTCGATTTGTTATTTATTCGATTCGGATCGTTTCAATTCCATACTGACATCGGAGTCCTTTGGATCGAAATCCTTGGGTCTCGGTTTTCCCGTCCATTCGCCGTCCTTCCACTCGCCGGCAACGCAGCTGACCCGTAACAGACTCCCGTCTATCTCATAGATCCCAAGGACATCCCCGTTCTTTTTCGCGGAATCGTTCGATCGATGATCCCAATTCTTGGGAGTTGCCTCGGGGTCGAGGTCAAATGTCCCTTCCCACAACTTCTCGCCGTTCTCGTCCTTGGCCGCGTAGGTCCAATCCTCATAGAACGAAAGCCACTTGGCGTTTTGGGTCGCTCCTTCCGGATTGACCAAAATGATCTCCCAGGTTCCCGAGAAGATCTCAAGTTCCGCTATCGCCGCTTTCGATCGTTGATGCGGTCCATCATTCGCGAAGACCGACCCGAGCGCGGGAGTCCACAAAAGAATCGTCAGAAGAATCTTGTTCACCATAGCCACACTCCTTTCGATGAAACGCGAACCTTTTTTTCTGGCTCTTTCTCAAGCCTATTGCATAAATTTATTTTGTAAAGTAGATTCCGAATGGGAAGTTGATTTACTGGAGGAAACTATGGCAGAGAAGAGCAGTCAACCCGAATATACATTGGATTACGACGATGAACCGTTGACCAAGCTTCTCGGGATTCTGTCGAGCCGATGGACCCTGCTGCTTTTGCACCGTTTGCACATGGGAGGGCCGACCCGGTTTGGCGAACTCAAGCGAGGGCTAGGTTCAATATCGACAAAGACACTGACCGAACGACTTCGCCAGCTGGAGGCGGAGGGTTTAATCGACCGTCATTACGAGCCCACCGTGCCGCCCCAAGTCACTTACTCATTGACCGACAAAGTGATGGAACTCGAACCGGTCATCGTCGAACTCGATCAAATCGCGGAGCGGTGGTACGGGTCGAAGAAGTAGATCACCACTCCATTTTTGGACACCGAGTTTCAGCCGCCCAAAACCTCGAAATCGACCTCGACATTCCCGCGGGTGGCGTGTGAATATGGACAGATTTTTTCGTGGGCGTCTTTGACGAATCCTTCCAGTTCGGCTTGCGGGATGCTCTTGTCCTCCACCCTCATGTTGACCGAGAGCGCGAACCCGCCGCCGTCGCGCTTTCCGATCCCGACCGCACAGGTGATATTAGCGCCGGATGCGTCTTTCTTATTCTGCCTGGCGACAAAGTCGACCGCGCCGCCGAAACAAGCGGCGTACCCGGCGGCGAAAAGATGCTCCGGTGTCGCTGTCCCCTCCTTACCGGGACCCCCCATCGCCTTCGGGACCGAGAGGTCGGCTTTCACCAAGCCGTCGTCGGATTCGGTGTGACCGTTGCGGCCGCCTTCAGCGGTGGCTGTTGCGGTGAAAAGCGGTTGAATCTTGTCCATGGTGGCGCCTCCTAGGGCTGTGATTTCATGAATACTTTCATTTGAGCAAAACGATTGAGAGTCGGCGGGGCGACGGAAAGAATTTAAAGAAAATCGGGAGAGGAATCGGTGACTCCCCTCCCGCTTGGTGTCGTCTACGATTCTACTTCCGGCAGATATAAAAACAGTTCTGAATGTCGTGTGGCAATCGCTTGATATCGACCGATTTGAAACCCGCCTCGGCCAGCATCTTTTGGGCGAGTTCCACACCCCACATGGTTCCAAGCCCCATTCCTCCCATTGCCAAAGAAACGGTCATGCAGTGCATGGTAGAGATACTATAGAGCAGGGTTCCGAGCGGATGATCGACATTTTTTTCGACGTTCGAGGAAGCGTCGATGTCTTGCATTAAATAAACCCCTCCCGGCTTCAGTGCGCGACAGATATTGGCGAGGACCTTGTCCGGCTGGGCTTGGTCGTGGATAGCGTCGAAGGTGAAGATCTGGTCGAACCGGTTCTCGTCCGCGATGGTGGCGGCGTCTTGCTTCAGGAATTGGACATTTTTATTCCCCAGCGCCTCGGCCTCGGCGCGGGCGTAGTCGATCCCCTCGTCGGAGATCTCGTAGCCGGTGAATCGGCTATTGGGAAATTGTCTCGCCATCATGTTGAGGGCGATGCCGCGACCAAAACCAAGGTCCATGACTTCGATGCCCTCCTCAAGTCTCTCGATGAGTCCGGGAACGAGGGGGAGAATGCTATCAACGAGAGCGGGCACAACCGATTGTCCGCTGTCGGCGGCCATCACCTCCTGAAAGCGCTTGTACTCGGAGTAGTCGACCCCGCCCCCTTTCTCAAAGGACTCGACGACCCGGTCCTCGACCGAGCCTAGCACCGCGAAGTACTGAGCCAGCGCGGCGATGTTGTCGGCCCCGGCGGAGCGTGTGAGCATCGAGGAATGCTCGACCGGCAGACTGTATTTCTTGGTCGCGGGATCGTAGACCACGACTCCCCCGGTCAACATGGCGCCGAGCCACTCGCGGACATAGCGTTCGTTAAGGTTCGCCTTCGCCGCGATCTCCCCCGAGGTGGCGGGTGGCATCTCGGCGAGAACATCGAACAGACCGGTGCGATGCCCGATCGACATCATGAAGGCGAGTCCGGACAGATTGAGCATGTCCATGACTTTCTGGCCGAACTGGTCGGCTTTGTTCGGATCGATATTCGTGTTGGTCATACAATTCGTGCACATGGGCGGATTCTCCTTTGGTTTGGATTTTCAGAATTTCGGTATGAATTGAAATATAGGCATAAAACCAGGGAGCGAAAACGTGAAAATTACCGTATTTTGGGGGCGGGGGTACTGTAATTGGGGTGTTTCATGGGGCAAATTACAGTCCGAAAGGTGATTCATCCAAAAAGTGACCACAAATTCGCCGCTCTATATCCTCTCCATCGACCTCGGCACCTCCGGGCCCGAAAGTCGGATTGGTCTCCGAACTGGGGGCGGTTCTTGGATACGAATTTGAGGAGACGCCTCTCTTCTTGCTGCCACACGGGGGGGCGGAGGAGCATCCGAAGGATTGGTGGGAGGCGATCGACCAGTGTGTTCGGAGGTTGCTTGCCAGGGATCTTGCGCCGAGGGAGCGGATGGGGGCGGTGGTCTGCACTGGGCAGTGGTCGGGGACTGTCGCGGTCGACAGCGAGGGGAGTCTCTGATGAACGCGATCACTTGGATGGATTCTCGCGGGCAGCCCTACGCCAAACGGTTCACCGGGGGACTTCTCAAGATCGAGGGATATGGAGTCGGCAAGATCCTTAAGTGGCTTCGGAAGACCGGCGGAATTCCGAGTCACTCCGGAAAAGATTCTATCTCCCACATTCTCTATATCCAGCATGAACTCCCGGAGATTTACGCACAGACCGCCTGCTTCCTCGAGCCCAAAGACTATTTGAATCTCTGTCTGACCGGCAGGTGCGCCGCCTCCTACGATTCCATGGCGCTGCACTGGATTACCGACAACCGGGATATTGAGAACATTGATTACGATGAAGCCTTGATCCGCGCCTTTGGGATCGATCGCGGAAAACTGCCTGAGCTAATGAGGGCGACCGACATCCTCGGACCGGTTAAGCCCGAATTGGCCAAACATTGGGGACTGCCCCAGGAAGTCCAGGTGGTCATGGGAACCCCTGATGTTCACTCCGCCACGGTCGGTTCGGGCGCGGTCCGCGATTTCGACACCCACCTCTATGTCGGCACCTCCTCCTGGATCACCTGCCATGTCCCTTTCAAGAAGACCGATATCGTCCATCAAATCGCGGCGCTCCCCGCCGCCATCCCCGGGCGGTACATGCTCACCAACGAACAGGAATCGGCCGGTTCCTGTCTCAATTTTGCGCGGGACATCTTGCTGGGTGGGGACCAAAATTATTCGGAGCTGAACGACTTGGCCGCAAAGGCGACCGCGGGCAGCGATAAAGTGATCTTCACGCCATGGCTTTATGGCGAACGGGCCCCGGTCAGCGATCGGACCATCCGGGGCGGTTTCCACAATCTCTGTCTCCGCACCCAGCGCGAGTCGATCCCTCGTCCGATCGGTCTTCGAGGGGGTGGCTTACAACTCGAAATGGTTGCTCAATTATGTTGAAAAGTTCATTGGTCGCGAGGTCGATAAGGTCACCATGGTCGGCGGCGGCGCGGTCTCGGAACTCTGGTGTCAGATCTTCGCCGACATCCTCGAGCGCGAGATTCAACAGGTGGAGGACCCGATCGTGGTCAACATCCGTGGTGCGGCTTTCCTGGCCTCGGTGGCTTTGGGGAGAATCGAGTTCGATCAAATTCCGGATCTGGTTCCGATGAGCCAACGTTATCAGCCGAACGAGGATAACTTTCCGGTTTATCGGGAGTTGTTTGCGGAGTTCGTTCAATTGTATGAGCAGGAACGGCGGATCTACGCGAGGTTGAATCGGAGCGAGTAGAGTGAGTGACATCGGTTCAAATAGGATAGGGGACGAGTTCCCATATCTTTTGAAATTCATATAGGTGTCATTCCGACGTCAGGAGGAATCTGTCGGGAGAAAGAAATTTGATTTCACGATCGTGCTTAGTTGGGGGAGAGTCTGTTTCAACAGACGGCTCTCTGTGTAGCCACGGAATTGATTCCGTGGCGGGCTGAAATCGGCGCCGAAAACTCTGTCGAATTGGTTCAGACTTTTCGGGGAACGACCGAGCCCGCGACGGGTTAAAACCGCGTCGCTACACAAAGAGCTGTCCGTTGAAACGGACTCCATCACCCTTCAAGTGGAATGGGTCGTTTTGGCATCCACCTCCCAGCAGATTCCTCCTCACGTCGGAATGACACTTTTTAAAGCAGTCGGGAAAACCAAAAACTGAAGCCCCGAGGAGATCTAGATGGGTCTAAAAGAGTCAACCCTCAAAATGCTAGGACGGTTGAATCCTAAAATCCTCTCGACCATCGAGAAATCCGCTCAATCCATCGGACCGGTCCGGAAGAAGATGGACGCCGAGTTCGAGAAGATCACCGAAGATATGGAAAAGTCGATGAAACCCTACCGGGAACGGTTCGACACCCACAAATGTTTCCCCGAGGCGGGAAGGGATCGGGAGGAGATCTTAAGGGAAATGGAGGAGTTAAGAGATCTGGAGCGTTCGAGGTGGGAGGCGGGTTACGCTTCCGGAGCCGTTTATCATGGCGATCCGGAGTTTGTCGATTTCCTGAACCGTGCTTACTCCCTGCATTCTCAGTCGAATCCTCTTCACCCCGATCTCTGGCCGAGCGCCTCCAAATTTGAAAGTGAAATCATCTCAATGACCGGGAACATGCTCGGCGGGCGGGATCAGGTTTGCGGAGCGATCAGTTCAGGTGGGACCGAGAGTATCTTGCTCGCGATGAAGGCTTATCGGGATTGGGCAATCGACAAGAAAGGAATCACGAATCCGGAGATGGTCGCGCCCACGACCGCACACGCCGCTTTCGACAAGGCCTCTCAGTATTTCAACATCCCGCTGATCCGAGTACCGGTCGATGATGACTTCAAAGCGGATGTCGAGGCGATGCGAAACGCGGTCACAAAAAACACCGCGGTCCTTATCGGTTCGGCGGTCTCCTTTCCGCATGGAGTGATCGATCCGATCCCGGAACTTTCGGAGATGGCCCAAGAGCGGGGCATTGGTTTTCACACCGACGCCTGCCTCGGAGGGTTTGTCCTGCCCTGGGCGAAGAATCTGGGGTATGACATTCCCGATTTCGATTTCAGCCTGCCGGGAGTCACCTCCATCTCGGTCGACACGCACAAGTATGGTTACGCCCCGAAGGGATCCTCGGTGATCCTCTATCGCAATTCCGATCTCAGATCCTACCAATTCTTCGCGATCACCGAATGGCCGGGCGGTCTTTACTGCTCGCCAACTTTCGCGGGAAGCCGACCCGGAGGACCGGTCGCGGCGTGTTGGGCTGCTCTATTAGCGATGGGCGAGAAAGGGTATCTCGACGCCACCCAACACATACTCGAGACCGGCGAACGAATTCGAATAGGAATCGAAGGGATTGAGGACCTCCATGTCCTGGGCGATCCGCTCTGGGTCATCGCATTCGGTTCAGAGACACTCGACATCTACCAGATTATGGAACTGATGACCCAAAAGGGGTGGAGCCTCAACGGTCTCCATCATCCCCCATGCGTTCACCTCTGTGTCACGCTCCGTCACACGGAGGATGGAGTGGCGGAGAAGTTCCTCAAGGATCTCAAAGAGTCGGTCGAGCACGTTCGAAACCATCCGGAGGAAAAGACGGGCAGCGCACCGGTTTATGGGATGGCGGCGACACTCCCCTTCCGAGGAGTGGTGAGCGATCTGTTGAAGAAATATTTGGAGGTTTTGTACAAGACCTAAAGTCCGCACTCGAAGGGTGCGGGTTGGGCATGGCTCTGGCATGGTGTCCTCAAGCCAACCCCACCTCCACTAACTTCTTTGCCGCCTCCGTCCGCGTCCGGCAATCCAACCGGTCGAGCAAATGGCCCACATGCATATCGACTGTGCGAGTGCTGATGAAGAGTTGGTTGGCGATCTCTTTGTTGGTCAGTCCGACGGCGAGGAGTTTCGCCACCTCTTTCTGACGGCGTGTGAGGCCCAGATCCGACTTGGGATTCCCATCGCTTGACGACGATGCGGTGGCGCCTTTGCGATCCTCGAGGAGCGTCTGAATCCGCGAGGCAAGGGGTCGCGCGCCAAGTTTTTTGGCGGATTGCAGAGCGCGTTTGAGATGCTCCCTTCCTTTCTCCCGATCTCCGGTTTGTAGGAGAGTTTGCCCCAGTCGAGTCGAAGCGAAAACCGATTCGAGCGGAAGATTCATTCGCTCTATCCGTTCCAGCGCCTGAATGAAATGTTTCGCGGCCTCATCCGGATGATCCTCGGCCAGGGCTTTTTCACCTTGGACGAAAGCGAAGGCGGCGAGGGGTTCCGGGTTGCCCGATACAGACACGATCTCGCCGAGGATGTGGACGCAACGATCAAGATCTTTCTTCAAACCTCGTTGGGAGAAGTAGGTCGAAGCGGTGTAAAGAGAGGAGACAACATCGTAACGGTCCTCCGAGTTCTCCCAGATCTCGAATATCTTTTGATAGTGCTCCCGCGCCGAGTCGTCGCGACCCTCCTCTTCCGCAAGCAGGGCGAGCCCCCACCGTGAATAGAAGGGCATGACATGAAGCCCGATTTGATGAGAAAGCGTATCCGATTCCTCGAGCAGTTTCCGAGCTTTTCGCTTCTCTCCTCGGAGGGCGGCAATCACACCGGCGGTTCCGGCGGCGACTGTGCGAGGGAAGGTGTCGCCATCCTCGGAATTCAAAACCTCGCGGCAGATCCTCGCGGCCTCTTTCCAATCTCCGGTCTTCATCACCGCGAACGCCATGCACCCCATGCAGAATTCGGCTTGACCTTCCAGGTCGTTCCGGTGGCAGATGTCCGCGGCGGAGCGGAAATGCTTGGTGGCCTCGCTGTAATCCGCGAAATAATTGTGGACATACGCCAGTCGCTGATAAACATTCGCCAGGGTTTGTGGATTCTCGCTCCGAATGGCGTGCTGAAAGGCGGTGTCGATCTCCGGATAAGCCTCCTCGCGATCCCCCTTCAACGCGAGAACGAACGCGCGCGAACCGATGGCGAGGGCCAAGAGGTTGTCGTCCCGGGTCTCGGTGGCCAATTCCTTGGCCCGGTCGGCGTCGGCCAAGGCTTGGGTGTAACGGGCTTGGAGTGTCGCGAGACCACACGACTCCAGCCACTCCAGGGTTGCGCTCGCCTTATCCCCCATCTCCTCAAATAGCCGCGCCGCCTCCCGATGGTAGGGGGCCGCTTGCTCGGCTCGCCCCTCCAGAGCAAGCGTGGTCGCCAGCCCTTTGTTGGCTTGGGCGACCCGTTCGAGATCCAGCGACGCGGTATCCGATTCGAGGATTTCGCGCCAAGCCTTTTTCGCCTCCTCGAGTTGGCCGGTTAGCTGGGCGGATTGAGCCAGCCTTTGAACCGCCTCCAACCTTCGGTCGGAATCCGTCTCGGCATCCCATAGATCCAACGCTTGTCGATAGAGAACCAGGGAATCGCCGAAGGCGCCGATCTCGTAAGCCCGGTCGGCGGATTCGAGGAAGACCGCTCTGGCCGCCTCTCGTTCGCCCGCGCCGAGAAGGTGATGGGCGACAACATCCGAGGGGGAGTTTTGGTTAACGAGGGTTTTGGAGAAACGCTGATGAAGGATTCGTTTGTGCGTCCAGGGGATCTCCTCGAGGATCGCCTCGCGGAGGAGAGCGTGACGGAACTTTCCCTTTCCCGATTCGGACTCGATCAAAAGGCCGCTTTGAAGGAGCTCATCCAAAGCCTCGACCGAGTCCTCAACCGCGAGGAGGTTTTCAAAATCGAGCGAGTCGCCATAAACCGCCGCGGCCTCAATCATCGCGCGGGAGCGGTCGGACAAGGTCCCCAGTTTCATCATTATGGCGTCGCGGACACCCTCCGGCATGGGCAGCTCGGCCCCTTCACCCAGGGACAACCCCTGAGGCGTCTCGATCAGGAGCTTCTTCGATTCGAGCAGGTCGCAAAACTCCTCAATGAAGAGCGGGATTCCCCGAGTTCTTTGCTGAATGATTCGGATGAGAGATCGGGAAGGGGCTACGCCGAGAAGACGCTCGATCAGGGCGTCGGTCTCTTTCGGGCCGAACGCCGTCAATTCGATTTCTCGATAGAGGCCGCGACGCTTGAGTTCGTTTCTGAGTCTTCGGACGGAATGTTTTCCCTGAATCTCTTCCGAGCGATAGACCCCAATCAGGAGGAAGGTCTGGTCCGCGAAGGCCTCGACCACGCACGGAATCCAATCGCAGGTGGCGTGATCCGACCACTGAAGATCCTCGAGTAGAAGGCAAGTTGGCCCCTCGCCCGCCACCTCCCGCAGGCTTTCCAGCAGGGCCGACTCGTACGCTCTAAGATCGCAATCCTCCAGTCGCTCGACCGTCATCACCTTCGGATCCGATCCCGACTGTCGTGCGGAACCCTCCCCGAACGAGAACGGCACCCCGCTCTTCTCGGCAATTTCGATGAACGGCTGAAAGGGAACATTCGATTGACTGTAAGACCGCCCAACCAAAACCCGAAACCCGCTCTCCTCCAGCCCATCCCGGATCAAACGCGATTTCCCACACCCCTCTTCTCCGGAGACAAGCACAGCTCCCCCCTCGCCTCGCAACGCCGAGGCGAAAATCTCTTCGAATTCGTCAACCTGCTTTTCACGACCAATGAGCGGTTTGTGGGAGGTCATGGGGGGAAACTACAGCTTTGGGGCGGAGGCGGGAAGGAAGAAATTGCATTTCCTTTTTGGGGCTTCGAAGTCACTCCTCGATTGGCCTCAACAAAAACGCTCGCGACTTTCCATCCTTTGTCCCCATGCCCACGATCCAACCCGCCTCATTGATATCATGTGCGGCCTCCAAGGAATTCCAGTCTTTCATGTCGACAACGAAATCTTGAAGTTCAAAAACCGAGTCGCCTCTCCAATAGAGGGCGATTTCTTGATTCCAATTGAATGTGCTCGCGAATAACTGATGAATCCTGCTCCCCCATGAGGACCCCGCCTCGATCCCCCAATCCTCGAGTTCGGCACTCCACTCCCTCAGGGTTCCTCCACCAACAATCTCGCCCGAGGAGTTGATGCCATTGGTACGAATCTCTCGGTATCCGCTGGGAAGGGCGACTTGAGTCCAGGTCCCACTCGAGTCATAAATCCAATGTCGGTAAATCGCGGGCATCCCGCCGCCGATTTGAGTCTTGGAGAAATCGACGAACTCCCTAATCAAAACCAACCTGCTATCCGTAATCGCGTGGGCCTCCAAAGAGTGAGGCCTTGGGAATACCGGCTGAAGTTGGGGAGGTGGCTTCCCAGAGGGGAAGGGATAGTTCTTGAATTCGATCGTGTTGCTTAGCAATTCTCCCTCTTGGGTCCATCCCACCCAATCCCCTTGTTCGTTCATCGCGATCGCTCTCATGAGAGTTGGATGAGACTCTCGAAGAATCGTCCTTTCCGAACCATTTAGGATCGTCGGGCCATTGAATTCTGACTCCGGATCATTCGGAGTCGGCGGTCGCGGGACAAAGAGAATCTTTCCTTGATTGGTCAGGCTTGTGGCAATTCCTTCCAGCCCTTCCGCAACGTGGTGGCTGAGACCATGAGTCTCATCCCAGAAAAAGCTGGATGGCCAACCGGTTCCGACCCGTTCCCGAGTGGAACCAAGAATCAGTCCGTGATTGTTGAAATCCTGAACCCAGACCCAGGTGTTGCCGAAGGAATAGTCGATGTTGCGCATCCCCCCCGTCGCGTCCCAAATAAAAATCCCATCGGAGTATCTGGGCTTGGCGCTGGCATCCCAGATATCCCCCGCGACCTGACCGCGATTGTTGATACATTTCGCCAGGTAGTGGTCCTCTTCACGCCCTTCGATAACTCCCAAGTCGATGATCTCATATTTTTGCGCGGAGGTTTCCGCGGTCGCCATCAGGTGTGGTGATAGAACGGTCTGGAAAAGAGGGATGAAAAGACTTAGCGCCTTCATGGGCCTATCATTGATTTGAGCTAATCCCCAATCGGGTTCAGGAGAAAGAGAGTCTTGACTCCGTTCTTGATTCCCTCCCCCAGGATCTGACCTTTGTTGTTGATGGCCTTCGCAGATGATAGGTTCTCCCAACCATCAGGGTTGACAACACGGTCCTCAAGGTATTTGAACTCTCCCTCATGATAAATACACGCGAACTTGTAATAGTCCTCCATCGACTCGAGCTCGTTTGATAGAGTCTCAATCCATTTCCAGTCGACTCCAACTCCGGCCTTCCGTAGCCGCTCTTCGAGAGTGATTTTGTAAGCCTTCCCCACCGCCACACGGTCATCGTTCATATCGTAAAAGACTAACTCCAAAGAACTCGGATAATCCATTTCAATCCACTCCTCTTCCGTGACAATAAAGAACCGTTCGTATTGGACGCGGTTTTCAATCGTCGCGCATCTCACGAGGAGTTCGGATCGATTTGTGATATGCCGGATGCCTTCCTCCTGCCTCTGAATCTCGGGTGGGGGATCGGGGAATTCCTTGTTGCTGACCAAGTTTCCACGGGCATCATCGCCCACCCATACGCCGGCGTCGTTGAAATTTCGAAGATTCCGGATGAGATGATTCGGGTCCTCTGTCCGAACTCGGATCTTTTCGCCCTGGTTTGTCCATATAAGAAATCCTTGGCCATCGCTTCCGAGAATGTCCCCGCGGTTATTGAGATTCGTGACTCGCACTCCAAATTTGTTTCCAAAGATTTCCGTTGTCTGCAGTTGATCATCCTTCCAAATGAAGGGTTCAACAGGTGTTGGCATGGGTCGATTTGGAAGAATCGGGAACGGCCGCCTCTGATTTGGCGTGGAATCGAAAATGTCCGGTTTTGAGGTTGCTTGTTCGGTTTCGGAGGGCGCTGAGCTCGGCCTCTCCGAAATTCTTCTGACTTGAGACATTTGTTTCAATCTTTCTTGTTGTGACTCCCAGTCCCGGACCGCTGCATCGACTCTTGGGTCGGTCGCGGATATGACCCGGTAACCAATCATCCAGCCCTGATCGTTGAGATCGATAACGGAGGTGATTCCATCGCCTAGATTCGCGAGTTCCACGCGCCCTTTTTCTGGGGTCCAAAGATAATGTGTGGTGACATTACGGTCGTTATGGACACGGAACAACACCTCGCCACGATCGTTGAGAGCGATGGAGCCACACCCTTTCTCCGATGGGGTGGTCAATTCGACGATCTCGTATTTGGGAATCCCACCAAAAGATGGAATGACCATCAGGCAGAGCAGGAAGCAGGCTCCAAAGAAGACTCTTGTCGGGACCATTGGAAAACCCTCCGATCATGGATATTCTCATACCACAACTATTCCGACAACCATGATATTTCTTTCGAGAATTCAGATACGTCCTCTCATTCCTCGATAGGCTTCAACAGAAACGCGTGCGTCTTCCCATCGTTGATTCCATAACCCACGATCTGACCGGTTTCATTGATGTCTTCAGCCATCTCCAATAAGTCCCAGTCGGAGTCGGACCGGATCACAGAGTTGAGATCGTAGTATTTACCTTCGATCCAGAGAGCGGCCAAGCGGAAAGTCTCGCGGTCCAGTTTGGCGGTTAGTTTTTGAAACCAGGATTGTTCAATGTCGAGGTTGCGCTCACGTAGCCATTCCGAAAAGGTGTCGGGGAGGATGTCGCCGACAACGATCAGATGGTTGTTGAATTCCCTCGGAGTGGAGTCCGCCGAGGAGGGGGATTCGAGTTCGACCAATTCGCCATCGACCTTGAGGATTGCGTATGAAGTATCGCTCGGATTGGAACCGTGAGGAAAGCGAACCAACAAGTCGCCTTGGTCGGAAATCTTCCAGCCGTGCCAACCTTGCTTGAAGTGACTTTCGATGAGCGATTGAACTCGCTTGGAGTTGGAGATCTGACCCCACTGCCCGACTCGACCGATCCATTCCCCCACTCGATTCAAATCCAATAGAGATGTCAGAGTGGGATGGGCATCCCGAAGGTCGACTGTTTCCGTACCGGCCATCAAAAGGGTGAGGCCAGTCAAATCTCCCGCCAACAATTCACCCGCATCGAAGATTTTTCGGAAGGTTGTCCCTCCAACAGGTAGAGAAGGAGGATCGAAGAAACCTTTCTCCTCCGTCCATAGGACCGACGCCAAGTCGAAATTACGGAGCCGCATGGATCGCGGTCCTTCCTGGTTTGGAGGGGTGTTGTTGATAGAAATCAATACTTCCCCGCTGTTGTCGATCCCCACGGGTGTCTGGATGGAATGAGTCGCGCTCTCGGGAAACCGAGGGATTTCGCGCCTTCCCCGGGTGGCATCCCAAATGAAGCCCGCTGAATCGGCGGGTTGGAAATCGTGGGAACCCACAACCTCTCCCTTGTCGTTGATCGCCCTCGCCGCTCCCTCCCCGAGATCGACGATCTCAAACCGGGGCGGTGTTTCCGCCATTGAAAAAAGACCGAATAGACAAAAGAATCCACAGACTAGAAATGATCGAACAACAGAAACCATCGGAAAACCCTCCAATCGAGAATCTTCCCACGGGCAATGCCTCCCGACAACGGTACGATTTTACTTAGGGGTGGGTAACGGCAAATCCGGCGGATGCTTAGGTCAAGTCCCGGACACCAACAAACCCACCGCTCCCGCCACCAGCAAGCACCCGGCCCAGGTGGTCCGAGTCAATCGTTCTCCATACACAAAATGCCCCAGGATCATCACGAGGACCATCGGGGTGACCACCGCGACCGGGAGGACAATTTCTTCGCCAAGGTGGTGGATCGCGCCGAGCATGAGGGGGAGATTGAGGGAGTTGGCGAGGCCGATGATCGCGCCGCCGATCAGTTCGCGGCGCATCCGGATGAGCCGGTTCAGGGGGGGGAGGAATGGGATTAGAAAGAGAGCCGAGGTGAGGAATCCGATGGTCAGGTAAGTCAGCAGTCCGCTTACTTCGGGGTTCCTGAGACCGACAAAGGTTTGGGTCATGAAAGAGAGTCCGGACAACGCCCCGCCTCCCGAAACCAGCGGGAACCATCGGGGATCCACCCGCCCGCCTCGCCATGTTCCGTACCCGATGGAGAGAAGCCCCAAAAGGACACCAGCGATCCCTATCAGTGCGCTCCAAGAGGGGACTCGGGGTTCGAGCCAAAGCAGACCATAGAGGACACCGCAGATCATCGCGGCGTTGTTGATGGTCGCAGTCGGGCCGGAGGGGCCGACCTGGAGCGAGCGCATCATGAGAACAATGAATCCGATCGAATAAGCAAACCCCAGGAGGATCCCGGGCAGCCAAAGTTCATTGAGGGATTCGGCGGGACCGACGAATAGCAAGCCGATTGCGGCGCACAGAAAGGTGACCAGCGAGGTCGAAAAACCCATCGCCGGCACATGGCCGCCTTTCGAGAGCGTCCACCGGGCCACAGGCCAGATCGCAGTCGAGATGAAGACCAGAAGGAGAAGGACGAACCGCCAGAGGACCGGGGTCATGCGGGTCGCGTCATTCGACCGTCACCTCGATCTCCTCGACAAAGACATGCTCCCCCTCCCTCGGAACCTGAACGATCCACTCCCCGGCGGGACTGATGAGACCCGTGGCGGCGTTGACAGGGCCGTTGGGATCGGCGGCGTTGGCGGTGACCACAAAGACTTTGCTCTCCATCGCTCGGAGAACCAGGTTGGACTCATGGTACGGCGTGTGAACTTGGCTGCACCCCGAGTGGATGGCCTGGAAGATCACTTTGGCGCCCTTCTGTCCGAGTTGAAAGGCGAGGCGAGGGTCGGGGTAGGGACCGCAACCCGGTGTCACCCAGAAGTCGTTGCAGATCAGTGTGCCGAAGGGGAGGCCCTGGTGTTGAAAGAATCCGAGTTCGCTTCCCGGTGCGCAAAATCTTCGGTCCCCGCTGGTCGGGACCATCTTTTCATAGGTTCCCAGGAGCTCTCCCTCTTTGGTATAGATACGGGTCTGAATAAAAGTCTCGTTGTCGGTCTTGCACCCAGTCCCGATGAAGGCGGTGACTTGAGATTTCTTGCAGGCCTCGGCAATCTGCACCCAGGCCTTCTCAGTCGCCTCCCGATCGAAGTCACCGTGATAGCCGGTCAAACTCAACTCGGGAAAGAGAAGGTAGTCAGCGTCGCTTTGCTCGATGTGTTTGAGGATAGTCGGTAGATTCTCATCGAGATTCCGAGAAACAAACATTTGAACGCCGGAGACTTTGATTTTCATGGTGTTTTGGGCCTCCACCGCTCCCGCGGATTGAAAGCAGTATGCGCACAAAGCGACGACGATCCCAATTGCCCTGAACATTGCGATGGTTTCATCCCTTCGTTTTAGGTCGATAATCGTTCGAATCGAGGCAGGAATCATAAGTCACTCGGTCAATGGGAATCCAGTCGGTTCCGTTGATGCCGCGCCGGTTGATCGTGGTCGGGCTGACTGGGAACGCGCAGGCAACCTTGATCCACCGGTTTTGGTCCATTGAAATCTGTTTCACTTCATCCGCCACCTCCGAGAGATCCTGGTCCTGACTGAAGATGAGCGCGACATCCAGTTCCTTGGTTCTCGCTAATCGCACCACATCGAGAGCAATCCGAATATCGATCCCCTTCTCCTGTCCAATTCTTTGTGTATGTTCCTTCCCGTCAGGAAGGACAAATCGTTGAAAGCGGTAACGGAGAGATCGTGAAAATGTTTGAACGCGGCGGGTTCCCATGACCGCCAATTTGGCAGTCCAAAAGTGATTCCAGAAGGAATCGTCTTTCGCATCAGGAATCCCCGTATAAAAGAAGACTCCCTCCAAATTCCATTCTCTGAGCGAACAAATCTGTTCCGCGAGGAGCCGCGGAGCGAAATTGGGATATGTATACCCGAAAGACTCTTTGGCGGAATGGAAGAGGTTCTGACCGTCGAAGAATGCGAAGGCCCTCTTAACCGAAGGCTCTTGTGGCATTTCCTATCCCCCTTAAAAAGCAAAACCCCGCCGGAGACCTTGCGGTTGATCCGACGGGGAGCAATTTATGTTTCATTATCACATCCTATGGGATTCGAGTCAATCATTATGTCTGGCATTTCACCAAATTATCCAGGGAATTGCAGGTAGCCAGATCCTCAATTCCCAGACTCAAACCGATCCCTTCATATACTCCGCCACGAGCGCGATCTTCGCCTCCAGATCGGAGAGATCAATCGTCTCGATCGAGCTGTGAATGTATCGAGTCGGCAGCGAGAGCGTGATTGTTTTCGCTCCGTCATGTGCCCGCTGGATCGCGCCGCCATCGGTGCCGCCTCTGGTCAGGAGATTGGGTTGGTGCTTGATCTTCTTCTTTTTGGCCAGCGCTTGGAACTCTTCATAGAGGGCTCGGTCAGTGATCAGGGATCCGTCTTTCACCGTCAACCCGACTCCCTCGCCGAGACGAGTGATCGCGTTCTCGGCCTCGACACCGGGCGTGTCGCAAGCCAGGGTGGTGTCGAGGGCGACTCCGATGTCTGGAGCAATCTGGTGCGCTGCGACCAGGGCGCCTCGGAGACCGACCTCCTCCTGGACAGAGAAAACAGCATAGACGTCGTCTTTGTTCTTCTTTGATTTCTTCAATGCCTGGATGAGGGTGTAAACCGCGGTCCGGTTATCGAGCGCTTTGCCGGTGACTCGATTTCCATACTGTTCGAGATCCCGGTGGATCACGACGGGGTCGCCAATCTCGACCAGTTTCTTCACCTCTTTTACATCAAGGCCAAGATCGACATAGATCTTGTCGAGGGAGGGACTCTTCTTCCGGTCCTCATCGGATTGAACGTGAATCGGTTTGCACTTCCACGAAACCACTCCAAGCAGCTCTTTCTTACCAAGAACCTTCACTCGTTGAACAATCGTATTCCTGGGATCATGCCCGCCGCAAGGATCGAGGATGAGAAATCCCTTGTCATCGATGTGCTGGACGATGAAACCGATCTCATCCATGTGAGAGGAGTACATGACCTTCTTCGGTTTCTTCGAGGTTCCCTTGCGATAGGCGATCAGGTTTCCGAGGTTGTCGACCGTCATCTTGTCGACAACCCCTTTCAGTTCGCGCTGGACAATTTTACGGATGTTCTCCTCACGCCCGGGAATTCCGGGGGTCTCGGAGAGTTCTTTCAAGAGTTCGATTGACACAGATGACTCCTTTGGATTGGTGTAGCCGGAAGCCAGATTAAGGCGCGGTCACCCGGTAGATTTGATTGCGTGTTCGGTCCCCCATCCAGATCTTTCCTTCCGGGCCAACCAGGATGCCGATCGGCTCCCCATTCTGGACACTGTAGTTCTTGGCGGATTCGCCATCGGGGGTGTAAATTCGAAACATCTTCTTCTTGGACATCGAAATGACAATGCGGCCATCGGGAAGGAAGTCGATGAAGGGCTCCATCCCCACCTTGTCGGTGTTCCAACCGGGAACCAGGATCATGTCTTTGAACCCGCCATTGGGTCGGAAGATTTGAATCCTTTCATTCCCGGTGTCGCAAACATACAGATTGCCATCCGGACCAAAGCGTAGGCCGACCGGTTCATCGAACTGTCCTTTGGAGATGCCTCGTTCTCCGATTGTGCGAACCTGTTTGCCCTCGCTGTCAAAGACTTTGATATCGTGATGGCCAGTGTCGGAGATGTAGATCAGACCATCGGGGCCGACCGTGATCGCGCGCGGAAAAAAGAAGAGGTTGGGATAGGGGCGATCGACATTCCCCACATTCCCCAGGAGAAAACCGCGTTCCCCTCGGGATCGAACTTGATGATCCGATTGTTCCAGGTGTCGGTCACATAGGCGTTCCCCTCGGGATCGAGGGCGACATCGCTCGGACCCCAGGCGCCATCGACTTTGAACTGGCCTTTGTCCCCTCCGGGAGAACCATACGTCCGGATCAACTCTCCCTCCGAATTCATCACCACCACTCGACCATTCAGACTATCCAGCAAATGAATATTTCCTGAGGGGTCGAGATCCATTCCTCGCGGTAAATTGAATCGGGTGTCTCCATTCTTCGGTGAAGCCAATGAGAGTTCCGCTGAAAGCGGACGAGGCCGATCCAAGGTTCCATCGGGAAGGTCGATCGGTTCGAGGGTCGGCATCATGTCTTTGCGGAAATACGCGTAACCATACTTCGGGTTCAGGTCGCTCCAACGCTCCCGGTGGAAAAAGTAATTCCAGAAGAGCCATCGAAAACTCTTGCCTTTGAACTTCTCATCATTCAAGTAGGCGCTGATGTTGTCGCTGAGATCGGTCCCTCCGGGAAGGTCCGAGGAGCCCATCGAGTTCTCGATCCAGGCGCTGCGGTGGAGGTATTTTCGCCAGACATATTTACCGCCCAGTTTGGCCTCATCTCCTGGAAGGTGGAATCGTCGCCGAATTGGACCATCGCCTCGGGGTCGGCGGTCTTCACCCGGTATTTGTTGTAATGACGGAAATACCAGGGGAAGGGCCATTCGACCTGGTCCTCGCTGGCGATCGGGAAATTCTTCATAGAGACCTGTCTCAGCGGCCCAAAAATCGACCAAGTCGACCATGTCGCGGATGTCGCGATCCGCCTGCTGTTGAGAAACGAGTTCGGCGTTGTTGTCGGGCCAGAGGATGTTGACCTGCAAATGGGCTTTCACCTCGAGCGCGGTCAGCGGGATGAGGATCAACAACAATAGGGCGCGAGCCCATCTGGCCCGCCATGTGTAAAAGGCCCAACCAACCAGACCGCCTGCCAGGAGAGCCCAGGGAAGGGCTTGGTGAAAGGCAAGCCAGGGCGCCTTTTCGTGGAGTTTGGCGTAGATGTAGGTGTTGAACAGGGTCGACCAGATGATGAAGACCATCATAGGGTTGAAAGGCCCCCAATCGATTCCCTGCTCCTTCGTGGTCTTTTGGTCATCGAAGACAATATTTTTCAGGAGGACCCAAGCGAGGGCGATAAAGACTCCGAAAAAGCCCACGATGAGGAAGGCGAACTCATAGATCACCATTCGGGCCAGGTAAAACCACCAGGGCCCCCACAGCCGGTACTCACCGAGCTGATGTCCGAACCAGTACTCGATGTAGTCATAGAGACCCTTCACCAACCCATTGGAATTCCCTTTTCCGGCGGCAGGCAAATCCGCGAACATCTGAGAGAAAAGGAAGACATAGACCGACGCGATGATGGCGAGACAACTGGCGACTGTCAGCCAGGGTGAGGCGATCCGCAGGAGACGGTTCTCTTTGGGAGAGTCCTTCGGGAGATTCAGATAGTCGCTTCGAATCACCTCGAAGGCGATCCATAGAATGATGGCGAACAGGAAGACCACGACCGAGGCTTTCGATATGGAGACCCAGAGGAGGATAAACCAAAACGAATAGAGGATCAGGCTTAACCCGAGCGGGATGACAGGCGCCGGTGGAGGAGATGGCTCCTCTTCGTTTTTCTTACTCTTTGGCGCTTCCTCCTGACGAGATTTCATGCAGAAGAAATGGCGAAGAAACTCCAGGCCTGCGAGAAAGAGGCCGGTGACCAAGATTGAAAAAACCAGGTAAAAACTCTTCGCGGTCTCGCGTCCCTCGGCGGTGAAGAAACGCTCTTGCGCCAGGATCTTATCGCGGAGTTCCATCCCGGACTCATCAGCGGATAGTTTTTCCGAAACGAACGCGTTCTTGGCAATGTCCACAAGACCGCCGACAAAACCGTGTTGGGCCGGGTCGACACGGTAATCGACCGCGACAAAGAGAAAGACAAAAGTGCTGAAACAGGCGTAAAGAACAAGCAGGACCAGAAACGGATGGTAGTCGGTGAACCAGGTCCGAACCTCTTTCATCCCATATTTGATGGCACGGAAGATCCCCCAACCCACCGCGAAGACCCCGAGCGAGAATCCATAGACATACGAGTTCTCTTTGATCGAATAACCAAGGACCAGGAAGAGAGCCGCTAGAAGGAGCTGCCAGGATTTCTTCTCTTTGAGATAGAGGCCGGCATAGACCACCACCGCGAAGAAGGCGGTCCCGATGTAGACATCGTTCCGAGCGAATCGTGAGTAGTAGTCGACGATGGGAGAGAGGGTGACCGCCGCGAGCATCCCGATCGCCATCGGGACCCCCACCAACTTTCGAGTCTCCCAAACCAGCCAGAGCAAAAAGATCCCGAAGACCGCGTAGGGGAGCCGCGCGGTGAAATCGTTGTCGCCAAAGATGAAGAAGAAGAGCGCCCCCAATGATAAAGGAAGGGACCGTGATAAACCGGGTTGTAGCCGAAGGTCACATCGTTGTTGCTAGCGCCCTTGAAACGGCCATCGGTCGCCATCTGGTAGGAATAAAAACAGTGGATCGACTCATCGTGGTGGAAAGCCTTTTCGCCCAGGTTGTATAGTCGGGTCCAGATCCCAATCGCGAACAGGGCGAAGGACCAGGTATTTCTGCCAAGGTTTGATATCCATCGAAACAGCCATTCGGTTCCACAACTCCGGCGTTGAAATTTGGATGGTTCAGTGAACGGGTGAGATAGTAAAGGAACGGTTTTTCGAGGGTAGGGGGAGGGGGTGGGATTAAATGACGGTCGGGAATATTCGACGAAGGATAAGAATTTCCAGGATCAAGGTAATTCCGAATACCAAAAAAACCCCAAGCAATTCGAGGGTTCGGTTTCGAGGTGGAGTCTCATACATGCGAAAGTGAAAGAGGAAACTGTCCAAGAGATCGCTGAAGGACCGAAACGAGAAGATTCTCATGATGAGAAATAAAACAGGCAGGTTGAGCACCAGAAATCCATACCACCAAAGAAGGAACCTTGGACCATTCATATCGGTTCCTTTGGACTATTTGGATGGTGAAAGCGTATCTCGTTCTTGAGTCGTCGGCTGACTGTCCTCCGCCGTGCAATCATCGATCGGTTCCAAGACGATCTTCTTCCCCTGTCGGGAAATGTTGACCAACGCCCGGCATGCGGTACTAAGAAACTGAATTCGGAAGGGACGTCTCCAATAGGTGTCATTCCGACGTGAGGAGGAATCTGTCGGGACCCCAATGTTCCTCCACTGCCATTAACCTCAAAGGGAGATGTCAGTCCCTTCCACACCTTCATGAGAACGATCCAGTCAATGTCTCCCAACGGATTTCTCCCTCCGGTCGAAATGACACTCAGCAAAGCGTTCGGCGAAGGCATGCTCTTTTCTCATCAGCGTCCACACTATTGAATGCGCGGAATAACATCGAGGAAAATAGTTGGAGCATTGGGAACTCATTTTCTTTGGACGGTTACAATTACAGACGCTGCTGGAATCTGGAAGAGTTTCCAATTACTGCTCCTGCTCCGCCTGAATCCTCGCCGCTCCCAGTTTATCCAGGACTCCATTCACGAAACGCCAAGCTTCGTCATCGCCGAAACGTTTGGCCAGGTCGATGGCTTCGTTGAGGGCGACTCGGGCGGGGATGTCCGGTTTGTAGGTGAGTTCATAGAGGCCGAGGCGGAGGATGCATTTCTCGATGGGGTGGATACGCTCGAGGCTCCAGTGCTCAGAAGCTCCCTCCAGGCGTTGGTCCAGTGTCGATTGTTGGGCCTCGACTCCGCCCACAATTTCTGTGGCATAGGCCACCACCTCTTTGGGGGCTTTGGGCGCCGCCGCGGTCAGCAGGTCTTTGAGGGGTTGTTCCCGACCTCCCCCTCTTCGAGGGCAAAGAGAATCTGGACCGCGAGTCTTCGGGCTTGGGTTCTTAGCGAGGACATACGATTCTCATGGTCAGGCGGGTGGAAGTTGTTCCATCAGGTTCGCCATCTCGATCGCGGCGCAGGCGACCTCGAAACCTTTGTTGCCCTGCTTGCTGCCGGCGCGTTCGATGGCTTGTTCAAGATTGTCGGTGGCGAGCACCGCATTGAGCGCCGGGACTCCAGTTGATGTCGCGACTTGCGCGAGTCCCTTAGCAGCCTCGCCGGCCACATGCTCGTAGTGATCGGTCGATCCTCGAATCACCGCACCGACGCCGATGATGGCGGTGAATTGTCCTGAGCCCGCCAAGCGTTTGGCGACAACTGGAATTTCCCACGCGCCGGGAACCCAGGCAACGGTCACCTGATCCTCGGATATCCCATGCCTGCGAAAAGCGTCAAGCGCGCCATCCAATAGGCGTTCGGTGATGAAATGGTTGAAACGGCTCACCACAACCGCGAATCGCGCGGTCGAGTTGGCGGTCAGGTTTCCTTCGAATATCTTCACTTCAGTCCTCGACATCCGGGAGCAGGTGCCCCAGTTTTTCTTTCTTAGTTCTTAAGTATCGGCTGTTATGCGGGTTCGGTTTAACCACGACAGGCACAGTCTCCACAATTTCCAGATGATAACCGGCGATCCCGGCCACCTTCATCGGGTTGTTGGTCATTAGACGAATCCGGCGAACCCCCAGTTCAACCAGAATCTGCGCCCCGATTCCATAATCGCGGAGATCGCCTTTAAAACCGAGTTTCTCGTTGGCTTCGACTGTGTCCGCGCCCTCATCCTGAAGGTGGTAGGCCTTCATCTTGTTGTGAAGACCGATGCCACGACCCTCCTGATTGAGGTAGAGGAGAACTCCGGAATCGGCCTCACCGATTCTCTTCAAGGCGTACTGAAGTTGATCTCCGCAATCGCATCTTAAAGATCCCAGAAGATCTCCGGTCAGGCAACGGGAGTGAATGCGGACCAGGGTCGGCTGGTTCGGATTGATTTCCCCCTTCACCAAAGCGAGGTGCTCGAAATTGTCGACCTCCGTGGTGAAAGCGTGGACCCTGAAATCCCCGTAAGCGGTCGGGAGGCTGCAGGTGGTCACTTCTTTGACCAAGCGCTCATTGCGCATTCGGTATGCGATCAGGTCCACGAGCGTCAGGATGCCGATCCCATGCTCCTCCGAAATTTCCTCGAGACGCTCCATCCGGGCCATGGACCCATCCTCATCGAGGATCTCGCAAAGAACCCCGGTCGGATGCATACCCCCCAGTTTCAAAAGATCGATGACGGACTCGGTGTGACCGGCGCGTTTGAGCACCCCGCCCTCATCGGCGGCTAGAGGGAAGATGTGTCCGGGACGGCCAAAATCTTTCGGGTTGGCACTCGGATTGGCCAACGCCCGGATGGTGGCCGCGCGATCGGCGGAGGAAATGCCAGTGGTGGTGCCGATGTTGTAATCGACCGAGACAGTGAACGCGGTCCCCATCAGCGCGGAGTTCTGGTCGACCATCATGGGGAGGTCGAGTTCCTCCAGGCGTTGTTTTGTGGTGGGCACACAGATCAGTCCACGGCCGTATTTGGCCATGAAGTTGACTTGGTCGGAGGTGATGGTCTCGGCGGCGCAAATAAAATCGCCTTCATTCTCGCGGTCAGCTTCGTCGACCACGATAATCATCTCGCCTCTGCGGAGACATTCAACCGCCTGATCGACGGTGATGGTTGGCATGGAACAGGGGTCCTCCTGTGGGTTTAACTAAATTTAGCCGCTTTCAATTCACCGGTCTTGGCTCCAATGGAGCAATAAGGGTCCATTAAACGCCGCCACGGAATCAATTCAGTGGCTAGGCGGAGAGCCGTCCGTTGAAACGGACTCGAGTTCCATCCGAAGACTCGGAAAACGGTGACTTTCCTTGATTCTAGCGGATTTCGGGGGTGGGGACTATACGAGGGGGGATGTGATTCGGTCTCCGTTCACTTGCTTTTCCCTTCCAACCACTTTAGCGCCGCATCATAGATAATCTCATGCCCTCCCTCGAAAAGGGTGACACGGGCCTTGCCGGATTCTTTTCGGAAGAGGACTTTTTTATCGCCGTAGAGTGGGTCTTCTCCTTCGAATTCGGAGCCTTCGGGGATCTTTTCAGTCCGTTCGACCTTTTCGATCCACTTTTCGGAGATTCGATCCTTGGGTTCGGCGACCTCATTGAAGGCTCGGAGGGTCTGCCCCACCGGAACGCTGCCGGTGTGACCGTCATGAATCCCGGCGTTGATGTCGAGGGGAAGCCCTTTCGCGGCGGAGAGATAGGTGATGGGGGAGCGTTTGTGGCATTCGTCGCGGGCTTCTTGACTGTTTAGAGGATTGCCCCCGACCGAGTCCCGGATGTCCTGGTCATATCTTTCCCCATGTTCAATACACTCCCGGTGCCATCGCTCGATGTCGGAAATGGGAACCCACGCCGAGACCGCTGTCCAGACTTCGGGAGCACGTCCCGCCATCAGGATGGAGGCATGGCCCCCTCCGGACACTCCCACCAGATAGATTCGGGTCTCATCAATCTTGCCGTTCTCCTTGGCGTAATCCACTGCGCTTAAAATATCCTGAACCACGAGTTCCGACCCCATCGCCTCGGGAGTCTTGTTCGGCCCACGAAAACTGGGATGGATGCAGACCCAATCCTTGTCAATGCACCATTCGAAATAGGGGATGCTCATCGATTGCTTATAGTTGCCGCTCCAGGTGTGAAGCGCGACAAGGAGAGGTTTCTCCTTATCCGAACCGGAGTCGTAATAGAGGGCCGGCTGTTCGGTTTGGTCGGCTTGTGAGAGATATTGGATTTCTTGGACTTCGGGGGGCCAGGATTCCTTGTCGGCCGCTGAACAGGATGATGGGAAGGCGAGAGTAATGACCCCCAGGAGGAGTGCAACTCCTCCACAAAGTTTCGCACGGAGTGCAACTCCGCGCGAGCACCGATGCTTCTCGATCGCTCCCATTACACAATCAACCGATCAACCACTTTGCCGGCGACATCGGTCAACCTGAAATCACGCCCCTTGTAACGATAGGTCAGTTTCAGGTGATCCAACCCGAAGAGGTTGAGCGCGGTGGCGTGGAAATCGTTGACATGGATCGGGTCCTTGACCACATTCCAGCCGATTTCATCGGTCTCGCCGATGACCTGACCACCCTTGATTCCGCCGCCTGCCATCCAGATGGTGAAGGCGAAGGGATGGTGATCGCGCCCCGTGTTCGGTTCACGACCCACACGGTTTTCGCCGAGCGGGGTCCTGCCGAACTCGGCGCCCCAAATCACCAGGGTCTCGTCGAGGAGACCTCTCTGTTTCAGATCTTTGAGAAGCGCGGCGATGGGTTGGTCCGCCATCATACAGTTGAACTTCAGACCTTGTTCGAGGTTCTTATGATGGTCCCAGGTGGCGTGGTAGAGGTTCACGAACCGGACGCCCCGTTCGACCATCCTGCGGGCTAGAAGACAGTTGCGGGCAAACAGCGAGAATTCGCCTTGTCCGCCGTTCTCGTAGTTTTTCATCCCATTTTCGTCGCGATCCACACCGTACATCTCGCGCGTCTTTTCGTCCTCGCTCGAAAGGTCGATCAATTCCGGGGCGGCGGCTTGCATTCGGTAAGCCAGTTCATACGAGGCGATGCGCGACTTGATTTCCTCATCGAAAGTCGATTGAAAATGTTCGTGATTGAGGTCGCGCAGAGCGTCGAGACCGCGCCTCTGAATTTCCTCGTCGACCCCCGGCGGGTTGTTCAGATTAAGGACCGGCTCCTTGCCATTACGGAAGAGGACTCCCTGGTAGGTTGAGGGGAGGAATCCGCTCGACCAGTTGGTCGCCCCTCCGCTCGTCCCACGTCCGGCGGTGAGGACCACATACCCCGGGAGGTTTTCCGATTCCGATCCGAGACCATAATTGATCCAGGACCCCATGCTTGGTCGCCCGAATGTCATGACTCCCGTGTTCATCATCAACTGGCCGGGGTGATGGTTAAACGCCTCGGTGTGCAGCGACCTTACCATGGCAATGTCATCGGAGCAGGTGGCGATATGCGGCAAGAGGTCGGAGAACTCCATCCCGGACTCGCCGTATTTCTTGAAAGTTCGCGGACTCCCCTTGAGCACCGCAGTATCCTTCTGAATGAACGCAAAGCGAACATTCTCTGTCATCGAATCCGGCATCTTTTGGCCGTCAAGCTCGTTCAGTTTCGGTTTCGGGTCGAAGAGGTCGACTTGACTGGGAGCTCCGGCCATGAAGATAAAGATGCAGGCCTTGGCTTTGGGGGCAAAGTGCGGGGGTTTCGGCGCGAGTGGATTGATGATGTCGCTCTGCGCGCTTGCGGGGCCGCCAAAGAGGCCATCTCGGGCCAGCATGGACAAGAGCGCCATTCCGCCGAGACCACTGGCCCCGGTGGCGAGGAAATCCCTTCTGGATTGATGAATTTTTTCTTGAATTGGATCCATGGTTTACTCCCGTGTCATGAACTCATCGAGGTTGAGAATCACTCGCGCGGTCGAAACCCAAGCCGCCGTTTCGGCGCAATCCTCATCGTCCAATGTCAGACCGGCCAACAGAGTTTTTCCCTGTTCCGGTTGGTTCGAATACATCTGGAGATAATCCTCAACCAGGTTTTGCACAATGCCTATCTCACTCCTGGTCGGCTCCCTTCCCAAAGCGAGCAGAAACGCGGTCCGGATGCGTTGGTCGGTCGAACCGCCGGATTCCTCGAGAATCCTCCGCCCGAAGTGTTGAGCGCACTCGGAGTAGACGGTGTTGTTCAGAAGCGTCAGCGCCTGAAGCGGCGTGTTGGATCGGTTCCGTTTCCCAGTGGTGACATTGGAATCGGGACAATCGAATGTCAGGAGGGTGGGGTATGGAACCGTTCGTTGGAAGAAGATATAGAGTCCCCGCCGATACTTTTCGGCGCCCTCGCTCACATTCCATTTCACCGACCGAGCGTACCCAAGGTCGGCCACACCCTCCGGGAGAGGCGGACGGAAACTCGGGCCGCCAACCTTCGGATTCAGCAAGCCGCTCACCGCGAGGGATAGATCCCTGATGATTTCCGCGTCGACTCGAAACCTCCCCTGTCGCGCCAGCCAGAGATTCTCGGGATCCCGCTCATCGAGATCGAGTCGGGTTTCCGAGGCTTGACGATAGGTGTTGGAGGTGACCACCAGTCTGATCAAATCTTTGGTGCTCCAGCCGTTGTCCATGTACCAAGTGGCCAACCAATCGAGCAATTCGGGGTGCGAGGGTTTTTCTCCTCGGGTCCCGAAATCCTCGGGGGTGTTCACGATGCCACGGCCAAAGAGGTGCATCCACCAACGGTTGACCGCGACACGGGAGGTGAGGGGGTTGTCTCGCGCCACGATCCAGTTGGCCAAATCGAGGCGATCGGGTTGTTTCTTCTCGGGTTCCTGACGGGGCTCGAAAGGTTGCAACACCGCGAGGGTGGTCGGCTGAACGGGATCTCCCGGACGGAGGAAATCGCCGCGAGTGTGGATGTGAGTCGTTGGCGGCTCCGGATTGGCGACAAGGGTTTGCGCCTTGGTGTCGGGAGGATTCGGTTTCCCCTCGTCATGTTTCGCGAGTTTGTCCAAAAGTTTTTTGGACTCGGGTTCGATCGTTCCGAAATAATCGAGAAGCCGATCGGTCTGCTCCTCGGTTCGATTCTCGACCGCGGTGGCGAGAATGGCGGGGATGTCCGGTGGAATCTCCAAGTGCTCTCTGGGTCCGGATGCGGCGAAAAGACGGAACCTTCCGAGACCATGATTGTTGCCATAACTGAAGTCGAGGCGGATTTGGAGAATCGATCCCTCCTCGAAACCGACTTCCTTCTCGGCGACAAAAACACCCTGACGGTCCACATTGAGGCTCGGGTCGCGCCAAGCGTCGATCGACCAACCGGTGCTCTCTTTGCCGTCGATGGCATCATCGACCTCGTAGCCCTCTTGTTCGTAATCCGCACTGGCCGTTACGAACTTGAGTGGCTCGTCCATCTTGGGGTTGGATTTCTTCCGAACCTTCGCCTCAATTTCGGTTAGCATAAAATTCCCGTGCCGGGCGCGGCCCGGACCATTGCGGGGAAGGCGAGAATCGGTGATCGCCTCCAATCGCAATCCGGTCACTCCCGACAGACCGAGAGGTGCGACCAGGATGTATTCGTCGGCGGTTGGGTTTTCCCCGCCGACAAAGATCGACCCGTCATCCAGGATCTCGAAGGTCGCTCCGCCGATGGACGCCATCGAGGTGGGGCGCAACAATTCCCAATGAACGTCGGCGACATCCTGCTCCTTCTCCCAGGCGGGCAGTTTCTCGGCCAGGGTCGGGCGGTAGTCGGCGATCTCCCCTTCGATCTCTTTTCTCTCATTCTTCCATTCCGCGAGTCTGGTTTCGTAGTCGCGTTGTTGCCACGGAAGAACCGCGGGGATGTCTTTTTCGACCGCGTGATCGAAGAAGGAGTACATCTGATAATACTCGCGTTGAGTGATTGGATCGTATTTGTGGGTGTGGCATTGGGCGCAACCGATGGTCAGCCCCAGAAAGACCGTGCCGGTGGTGTTGATCCGGTCGACATTCTGTTTGACCCGATCTTCCTCGGGGTCGATGCCTCCCTCACGATTGGTCAGGGTGTTGCGATGGAAACCTGTGGCGACCTTGGCGGGGGTCCCGCCATCGGGAAGGAGATCGCCGGCGAGTTGCTGGATAGTGAAGCGATCGTAGGGGAGATCCCGGTTAAAAGCCTTGATCACCCATTCGCGATATCGCCAGGCATTCGGGCGTGGGAGGTCCTTTTCATAACCATCGCTGTCGGCATAGCGCGCGAGGTCCAGCCAGTGCCGGGCCATGCGCTCTCCATAGTGCGGCGAATCGAGCAATCGGTCGACCAACTTTTCGTAGGCGTTCGGGTCGGTGTCGTTAACGAAAGCGAGAACTTCCTCCGGCGTCGGGGGGAGTCCGGTCAAGTCGAGAGAAAGGCGACGAATCAGAGTCCAACGGTCAGCGGGACGAGAAGGTTCCACGCCCTTCGCCTCGAGGTTGTTCAGGACGAAGGAGTCGATCGGATTCCGCACCCAATCTGCGTTCTTTACCTGGGGAACCTCGGGGTTTTTAATCGGCTGGAACGCCCAATGATCGGAGTTGGGAATCTCGACTTCCTTTTCCCCTTCCGGCCAGTCGGCCCCCTCATCGATCCAGCGCTTGATCAATTCGGCCTCTTCCTTCGGAACGGGATCGCCGGAGGGGGGCATCTGGAGGTCCGGGTCGAGACCGGCGATGGCGCGATAAAGGGGGCTCTCCTCCCCCTTGCCTGGGAGAATCGCTTTACCGTAATCGCCGCCGAGCATCGCTGGCTCTTTGTGATCCAATCGAAACCCGCTCTTCTGTTTCTCGGGCCCGTGACATTTCAGGCACCGGTTCTCGAAGATCGGTTGGATCTGAGATTCGAAATCAATCTTCTTCGAGTCTTGCGCGGAAACCGTGGGAAGAGATATCAATAAAGCAAGAGTTGATATCACGGTGAGAAGGCTTATTCGTTTCGTCATTTTATTCCGAACCACCCTGGGGATAGAAAGACATTTCGCATTCCACTCAATATACCACGCACCGAGGATAGCGCAAAAGGGCGAAAAAAAGTTTTTTCAATCCTGGCACAGACACTGCTAAGAAGAGGGGGGAAGGGAAAAACACCGGCAAGGGAATGGCGGTGGGGAAAGACGAGATTCAAGGAGGAACCGAAGATGAACACCTTAATTTCCCGCTTACAAACCCTTTTCAACCTGACCATCGTGGCCGTTCTCATCTATTGCTTCATCCGCTGCCTGGAGTAAACCCGCGCGAAAAGATTCTCATCGATGCGCACGATATCGCACACCGAGATGTTCGATGAGGTGGAACAGAAGGTGCTCCGGGGAAGCCTCGCCTTCCCCGTATGGGGGCGAGGGATCGGAAAACCCGCATGACCGGGATTCCCACATCGGTCTTTTGAACAGTCAAATAAGTGTCATTCCGACGCAAGGAGGAATCTGTCGGGAGGATAAACTTTGAACAAACAATCGAACTTACCCAGTTCGATTCAGCCCGCCACGGAATCAATTCCGAGGCTACGCGAAGAGCCGTCCGTTGAAACGGACTCGGATCGATTGGAGACCCGGAAGATCGATGAGGTGGGTCTCTCCACTCAGATTTCTCCTAACGTCCTAAGGAAACGATTTGAAACTGCCGGAAAGTCTGATCCATGTCATTCCTGCGAAGGCAGGAATCCAGGGGGTAGGTCCTGGCCCTGGATACCCGCCTCCGCGGGTATGACGCATTCGTAATCAGCGGCCACTCCGCTGCACACTCGAAATGACAGTCAGTACTCGCCCTCCCTTCGGAACTAGCGTTCCACCTAGGTGTTTGTGCTCCCCCCCCCTCGGCTCCCGCGCGGAGTTGCACTCCGTGCGATGAATTCTTGGAGGAGTTCCACTCCTCGAGCCGCACCCCTCACCCCGCCCCCTCCACCAGCGCGATCTCCTCTTCGGTGAGGCCATAGAGTTCATAAACGATGGAATCGATCTCGCGGTCGGCTGCGCCGATCCTCCTTTCGAGGACTTCGCTGGAACGTGGCTCCCGCCTCGTTCCCTCCCCGGTCCGCGCCCCCTCGATCTCCCGATGCATCGCAAGCAGGCTCCTGCCAACTCCACCACCCGGTCATGCCACGCTTTGTCAATCAGCAATTGAAAATCTGGCCCCGGAAGGGTATTATGGTAATGGAATCTGAATCACGGCTCATCCGTGTAGTAGGATTCCTCCGGGGGCGGAAACGCCCCCTTTCCTTTTTCCTAGAGCCTGACAATCCCCATCGGATCTTTCGACGACGCCACCTTGCACAGGTTGGATTCAAGTTTCAAAAAATAATTCTGGCCGCTTTTCTTTCTAACATAGGCGCTTGGTTTCAGGTGTTGATAGAGCAAATACGCGGTCAGATCCACTGCTTGAATGAAGTAGGAATGCGCGGAATCTCGGAAGTTCGGGTCCTCGACCACAGTGGTCAGCATGAGGTTCCGATAGCCGGTTCCAACTTCGGTTCTGTCGGGAACTGGATTGTACCTGCGCATCTTCCGGACCAGCGAGGTCAGCTTTTTGACATCGGTCTGATCAGGAAACAGCATTGCTTTTTCATTGGGATCCCCCGACCCAGAGAAATTCCGACGGAGGATCGTGTTTTCCAACCTCTGTATCAAAGTCTTCCAGGCAACCTCGAAGACATTGTACGTTTCCGGCTTTCCCCGCTTATCCACGACCACATTGATGATGTCGATCTCCGGAATGGAGCCTAGAAGGTCCGCGAAGTTCCGAATGATGGTCAAACGATGGTGTCTCTTGATACGAACCAGATCGCCGGGGCGGCTAATCATCCGGGAGGCGTGAAACTCGTCTCTCATACCCATCCCGAACTGGTTTTTGACCCGATGCCGAAACGCCCGAATCAACCCCAGGGTGTCATACCACTTGGATTCGTGGATGACCAAACCGCTGAGGATGAAATACTCGGTGGGCGAATCCACAAGCCCGCAATCCCCGCTTTCGTCAACATACATCAAGAACATCTTTTATCCCCCCCACCCCGCCTCCACAAAAAACTTTCGCTCGCTTCCGATGCGGAAACAGTAATCGGGGGCCGAGACTTTTTCTTTGACACGCAGCGAGTCCTCGTGGATCACCTCGCGGTAGCGTTCGGAGTAACCCGCTTTGTTGTTGATATCCCAGCCGAGTGCCTGAAAGAAGGGATCGATGAAATCGCGGCGTACCTGGGTTTCGTTGTAGGCGCCGCGTTTGTAATCCTCGACCTGAGTGTGAAACCGTTCCACCAACCGCTTCACCGTATCCGGCGCGCCCATGGATAAACCCTCCAGAACCAAAAGATGGGACCAAAGTTAGAAGGATAGGGGTTGAGAGGGAAGGGGGGAATTGGCCGGGGTTGGGGATTCCCGCCTCCGCGGGAATGACATGCGGGGATGACTCGGGTGGATGACGCGGGACACCTGCGCCGAGATTCCTTTCTCGGCGCAACTTCAGCAGGAATCCCTTCCTGCGAATAGAACTGCCCAGTCTTATCCTCTCATCCAGCTCTCCGGCGAGCGATGGCACGAAAGGATTCGTGCGGAAGGGGGTTCGAGAAAGGATTCTCGAACCAGGTGTGGATGAGGGAAAAGGGCCGTCCGCCCAGGGAGGGAACTCTTGGGCGGACGGGTTTGGTAGTCGATTCTCGATCAGCGGTCGGTCACATCGAAACCGTAGAGGCTGGCGTTTTCCATTTCGAATTCGAGATGAAGGGTCGCGGCGAGGAGATCGTCCAGGGATTTCGATTTCCATCGGACCGGGATATGGAGTCCATCCCTCGTGATCGGTTCGCAATCCTCGAAAGAGAAACCGTCGATCACCTCGCCGTGGTTGTCGCGTAGCTGCACTCGGATCGAACCCTTGGAGGCGTCGGCGTTCAGGGTGAGCGCCTTTTCTTTGCCGTCCCGGAGATAACATTGAACGGTCCGCAGGCTTCCTTTCCCTTCCGCGTCACGGGAGACAAATCGGTCCAGAGGCATCGTGGCGAGGCCGAGTTGGCGCTCGGTTTTGGCCTCGATCTTATGCCCCCGTTTGTAGCCGCCGTAGTAGATGAACATCTCGTCCCCGACATCGAGGCAACAACCGATCCAGGTCATCGCGTGGTCCCACGCGTCGGAATTCTCGGCGCGGTCCAAGAAGATGTCGTCGTGACGCTCCCAGCGGATGCCGTCACGGCTGGTGGCGAGGACCGCGTAGCCGATGCCCTCGGCCTCCCCGCCGGGGTCGGCCGGCAAGTCGTCGTGGAGCATCCGGACAAATCCGATCAACAGACTTCCGCGCGCGATCGGTCCGCCGACACCGTAGAACTCGAGCAGCCCCTCATCCTCCTCCGGGAGTATCACCCGCCAGGGTCGCAGCCAATTCACAAAATCGTTGCTGATGGAGGTGCTCACGAGACGGCGGATATAAGTCCTAGCCTTCGGGCCTCCCTCGTAACCGTCCGAGGGAATGGCGGGGGTTTTGAGCATGACTCCGTAACGATTGCGAAATTCATCCCAATAAACGTCCGTGATGTCCCCGATGCCATAAGCCTTGCGGATATCGTCGACCTCGAAATATGGGAGCTCGGAGAAATCGGGGAGAACAGGATTGCTCTCGTATTTGGTCCAATGCAGGCCATCGGGAGAAAACGCGACCCGCAGGCCAGGGTCCCCCTCGGGCCACTCCTTCTCCTGGCCCCACCACACACACTTGAACCGCCGGTTCGGGTCGCAAGCCTCCAGCCCCTCATCGAGGACACTGACCCCATAGCCATTCTGGAAGGGGCTGCTAATGGGAAAGAGTTTGTTGGCTTCCCCATGGATGCCCAGGTTGGGAACGGTCCAGTTCTTCCCGTCCTCCGATTCGGCGTAGGCGACACAGGACTCTTTCCCGATGTCGCGGTTGTACCACATGCGGAATTTTTGCGTCTCGGGATCCCGGACCACTGTCACATAGGGCTGGGTTGTCCCTTGTTCGTGACCGAGGATGGGGTTGCCTTCGTAGCGGGTGGGCGAGTGGGTGGTCTTGCTCAACCCCTCCTGTTCGGCAATCAGGAAATCGTCGACAAAGAGTTGCGGCCCCCATCTAAGATCCACCGGAACCAGAGGCGGTTGGGGACGAGCGGTCTCCCCCTGGATCCGGTGCTTCAGTTCAGCCTCCGCTCGAGCTGAAACCGAGTGAAAAATCAAGGCGAGCGCGAACAAGAATAAGGGCAGATAGATGCGGTTGGGCTTCCGCCCCCGCGTTTTCAGCATCGTGGACATCGAATAGGATCCTCCATCCTGGAACTTGAAAGTTGTGGGGAAATGGGTATAGTCCCCTCATTGCAAACGTTTTCATTCAATGTTTTTGAAGAATAACGAACATTTCTCCCCACCGCAAGGTGTGGGAATTTTTAGATGAGAGGTTGTGGAATATGGATACTTCGCCCCACGCCGGCGTCTCTTTTCATTGGCTGGATGGCCTGATTATTTTCGCCTATTTGATGGCATTGGCGGGAATCGGTTACTACCACTCGCGTAAGCAAAAAGACCTGAAGGATTTCTTCCTGGCCGGGAAGAGCATGAAATGGATCCCGGTGGGCGTCTCGCTGATGGCGGCGCTCAACAGCGGGATGGATTACCTGATGCAGCCCTCCGGGGTGTTGAAATTCGGGATCGTCCTGATCGTGGTCAACTTCTCCTGGTTTATTCTCTACCCCTATGTCTTCTATATCACCCTTCCCCTGTTCCGGAGACTCGATGTCTTTTCGGCGTATGAGTATCTGGAGAGGCGGTTTGACGTTCGAGTCCGATCTCTGACCGCGGGGATTTTTATGTTGTGGCGCCTCTCATGGATGGCGACCGCGCTTTATGTCCCCTGTCTCGCGATCACCACCGCGACCGGCCATCCGGATTGGCTGTATCCAACGATTGTTTTGCTGGGCACTCTTGTCACGTTCTATGTCATGATGGGGGGCATCACAGCGGTGATTTGGACCGATGTCACTCAGTTCTGCATCATGTTCGGCGGGCTCGCCATCACCATCCTGGTCATCCTCGCCAATGTGGACGGCGGATTTTCGGCCATCATGGCGAACGCCACCGTGGTGGGGGACACGAGCTACCAGAACCCGGTTTCCGAGGCTTCGAGTTTTTTCGGCAAAGCTTATGGGTACCTCTTCATCCCGCTCCCGATTCTTGGATTCTTCTGGGCGGGGCTTCTCAGCCGGATCACCACCTACACCAGCGATCAGGTGATGGTGCAAAGGTTCCAGACCTCGAAAACGATCCGGGACGCTCGCTCTGGATTCGTGATCACCGCCATCGGCGATGTCATCTGGATGACTGTTCTGATCTTTGTGGGCGTGGCGCTGTTCACCTACTTCGAACAGCAAGGGGGGATTCCAAGTTGGATTAGGGAAGGCAACAGCGAGGATCAAATCTTCCCCTACTTCATGGGCGCGGTCTTCCCCGCGGGGCTGACCGGGTTGGTGATCGCCGCCATTTTCGCCGCCTCGCTTTCGAGCATCGACTCGGCGATCAACTCCCTCACCTCGGTCGCCATGGTCGACTTCTATCAACGCATCTACAAGAGACGGAAGCGGGAGGAAACCAATCCGTCCGAGGAGGAACAACGGCGTCAGGTCCGGGTCTCCCGAACGATCACCCTTATTATTGGGGCGATTGGGATTTTTCTCTCCTGCAATGTCTCTCGTCTCGGAACGATCCTGGAGATCGCCAACAAACTGATCAACGGTTTCACCGGACCCATCCTCGGAATCTTCTTCCTGGGGATGTTCACCAAGACAGTCAACGCTCGGAGCGCATTGCTCGGGGGAATCTGCGGGACGCTGATGGCCATATACGTGATGTTCTGGAGTTCCCCACAACTCCTGGCCGATATGGGAATCGCTGGATTGTTTCCAGGGGGCGAACCGATCAGTTCCATATGGCCTTCAACTTTCGGTTTCTTCGGATCGCTCCTGATCGGCCTGGGCGTGAGTTTCCTATTCCCCGCAACGGAGCCGGAGGAGGCTCAGGGTGAGGAATGGAATTGGTTTTCTGTCACGCGGACGCCGTTGGTGGAGGATTGAAACGCATCGGGATTGGCATGTTTCGCTTCCTTAACTTTTCTGAAGGCGCTTCTGGAAATAATCGTCCGTGTCGAACAAGACTTCGCGGGCGAGGTATTCCCAATACTCCTCCTCGTTGAATTTGGCGTGGAGGAGTTCTTCGGGAAGTTCCTTGTACAATTGCAAGGCTGATTCATAGAGGGTGAGGTCGGCGAAAGTCGGATCAAACTCTTGCAGATGCGGCTCCGAGGTCAGCCCCATTCGGTGCATCTCCTTGGCGTAAATATGCGCGATCTCGATCAGGCACATCACGCGCTCGTGCCAATCCCGGGAGGCGATGGCCCTATCAATTATTGGCATGACCTCTTTACCGAGTTTCGGGAGATCCGGAAGCAACCTCGATAACCATTTGGTGTAGGGCGCGTAGCTGCGGTTCAGAAGGAAGCAGAGTTCCATCGCCCGTTTGACCGCGGCCCCGAAAAAGATTTCCGCAGAAACAAAGTCCTCTCGCCTCGAGCAGCGATTCACATTGTAGGGGCTTGTGCTGCCGGTGAAGTAAAGACACCAATCGGCGATCTTCTTCTTCCACACCGTGTCGGGGTAATACGAAAAGGCCTCACGCCGTGCGGTGAATTCTCCGGATGCGTCTTCAAACACCACCCCGTGTGTCAGATGAAAGAGGTCGGCCTCGGTGGTCCTCAACCAATCCAGATCCGTAAGTGGCGGCGTCTCCATCTTCGCGAAACACCGAAAGTAGTGACCGATGCTCTCCACCGAGACTCCGCCTCGGGTCAGTTTCGGAAAGCCGATCGGGAAACACTCGAAATCCGGGGGTAGCGCATCCTTCATGAACGAAAGGAATTCATCTCCGACTCGATTGTAATCCTCATCGGCCATCAGGATGTTGACACGCGGTCCCCAGTGGTGGTCGCGAGAAAGTTCATCATCGAGACCAACCGTATCGGACCCGGTTCCGAACACCCCGACCGCGGCCCGATTCAATTCCTCGGGATATTTTTGGGCGAGGATCGGTTTGACAATCTGAGCATAGAAATCCCGACTGATTTCGATTCCGGTGGGCATGACTTCCTCCAATTCCTCCAAACAAGTGCTGCGATCTTACTCTTTTGTCGGCCTCGATTCCAACACGGATTCGTTCACCCATCCGACGGAATAAAAAAAGGTCGTGACTCGTAAGCGCCAAGAACGTATCTTCCGACATAAAAGGCGACTCCCCAGTGAGACCGGAACTCCTCGAGATAGTCAACACGAAGACCTGGAACCTCGATGCTCCTCCCGAACCTTGGTTCATCGGGGTCACGTCGGTCCTCCTCGTGTCTCTATTTCTTTTCGTCCTTTTCGCAATCCTTCATCGCAAGACAATCGCCCGGGAGTTAAGTGAGATCTTCACCACTTCGTTGATCCCTCGCCTCCTGTTGCTGACCACTGTCATCGTCGTCCCGCTCGTCTTCTATGTGAACACGAAGGAGCACTACTGGGTCCCAAAGGTCTCGGTGCTCACTGTCTTGACTGTGTTCGCGTTAGCCAGCTGGTGCGCGGTGGCGAGTCGCATTCCAAGACGGCGTGTTCCCTACGCTTGGCCGGTTTCGCTGATCCTCCTAGCCTCAGTTACATCCCTCTTCTGGGCGGTAAATGTGGCGCAAGGGATTCCTGAACTGACCCTCTACTTTTCGCTGGCGGGTTGTCTTTTCCTGATCGTTCAGGTTTGCGCAACGGCCAAGAGAATGCACCTCTTGCTGGTGTCGATTGTGCTAGTCGGGGCGGTCGTTTCCGTTTACGGGCTGGCTCAAAGCTACATGCTGATCCCAAGCGATTATCTCTACGCACAGACTATACGATCGCCGGTTTCAACGATGGGTCAGATGCGATACGCGGGTTGGTTTCTCAACCTGGCAATCCCCGCTTCCATATTCTTTGTCCTCAAATCGCCTCGCGGCGGTTTCTTGTGGATCGGATTGCTTGGTTACATGCTGCTCCGTTGGCATCTTATGTCGCGTGCACAATTGGAACTGACTGCGCCGTTTGCCGCCGCGTTCGGTTTTACCATCTTAGTGGCAATTTTTCGAAGGCGGGATCTGCTGCCGCGTCTTCTCCTGCTCGCTCTTACCGAACCGCTTCTTTGGTCGATGATGAACCTTCTTCATGTCGAGTACTTCAACGATGTGGGTGGATGGGGCGCCCATCTCGGTGACCTTGGCTCCGAAAAGGTGGTTAGAGAATACCTGGAGGAGAATTTACCCTCAGACTTCACACAAGCCGCCACCCTTTTGGCGAGCACCGCTGGCTCGGTCAATGAAGTCTTTTTGCGATCCGGTCTCCGACTTCCGAGCTTGTTGGGAAGTTTTTTGATCGGCATTCTCTCATTCCTGGCGATTTCAAGAAGAAGATCTCCAGGCATGGCTGTTTGGGGGTTGACCTTTCTCCTGGCGCTTCTCCCCCTCGTCGCGGTTCGCCAATCCTTCCCTAGAGATCTGACCAGCGTTGAGCATTTCAAACGCAGCATCGCTAATGTGGATGGCCAATTAGGCCCCAACAACGATGTGCTGATCGAATTGCTGAATCGATGGTCGGATCAGTTTCCTGGACTTCTCGAGCCCTACAACCGGTTTCTTCTGAACAAACACCTGGAGGTGGCGCTGTTTGCTTCGTTTACGCTATTCACCTTGCTCAACCTTCACCTTTTGTTTGGATGGATCCAAGCGGGTCGGCGTCGGCTTTGCCTTCTTTCTTGTTTCGGATTCCTCGCTTGGATTCCTTTGGCCGCGGTATTATCGGGAATCGGGCGGAAACTGAGGTTTGGATTACTTACGCCGATTGATAATTTGTGGGGGTATCGCTGGTCGGGGAGCCTGCCGGATCTCTTACTTCGAACCGATCAAGTCCCAGCCGTCCTTGGCCTCGGACTGTTTAGCGTATTGGGGATCGCTTGTACCTGTTGGTTCAGCGAGGGGTGGAGGAATTCTGGTAGCGATCGGACAATATGGATTCCCCGATTTGGTTCGGCCGGTGTGGCGGTCGCGGCAATTCTCTGCTTCCTCCCCATCATTTCGATACCCATTGAGGATTCGAAAAAGACTTCTCAAAGCGAAGTCTATTTGTCCGCCTTTCGCAAGATCCACCAGTCACCCTTTTCTGGAGTCGGCGTTGGGAATTATCAGATCGTCCATCCCCTCTTCGAATCCCACCTTGAGAGCCGTCTCCTCGGCAAAGAGGCGTTGAGTCGTCACGCTTACAACGACTTCCTTCACTTCGCCACCGAATCCGGATTCTTCAACCTCCTTGGCTGGCTCTGGCTTTTCGCGGCGGGTGTATGGCTTCTGAGAAACTCTCCGAGCCGGTCCGAATTCGAATCCACAATTGGGATTACCTGCTTGATGGCGCTTACGGTCTGTTTGATCCAAGCCCAATTCGGGAAGTCACTCGCGACTCCATCCAGCGCGTTGCTTGCGTTTGTCTGGCTTGGGGTGGCGGCTAACCTGCATTGGCTTCATGCCCATCAGCGTGTTAGAGAATACAACTTCTTCCAAAGCCAATCGGAGTGTGAGGCCAAGGACATCAATGACCTTCGCGGGATTGAGTGAAAGAGTGGCGGGTGGAGGCGCTTGCCCCACCTGAGGCGCCGCGCGAAAAGTCGATCGCTTCTTTCGTCGATCTCTCGTTTCGCTTCTAACCATTCAATCTCTCCGCACGAGAATCGAGCGATCGGGTCAATCGCGATTTCGGCCGACTCGAAGGCCATCGACATGCCATTTCCAGTGAGTGGGGGAATCATGGTGAGAGCGTCACCGATTCGAATCTCGGAATACTCGGTCCCCCGTTTCGGTTTGAGCGAAAACCCCGCGGTGGCGCAAAAGGAGTCTTCATCGAATTCACCAGATGACAAACGGGTTCGAAGCACCGACCCATCCGGCCCTCGCAGCCAATCGCGCCATTGAGCCGAAAGGTCGGGTTTCTTCCCCACCAATTGAAAAAGTCCGCAGACATTGACTCGGTCTTCGGTCAAACGACAGAGTCCCACATACCCCTCGGGAACAAAGTGCATTTCCAGGTCGGCTTCGAGAGAGACCCCGACCGCGTGAGATTTCAAACCCAGGTAGTAGGGGCCTCGGTTCTCTTGAACCGGTTGTCGTCCAAAAGCCGCAACGACCCCCTCTTGAAAATCCTCCCTCCATCGTTTTCCCGCTCGAAAGTCCCCTCCCAAACGCACAAACTCTTGCGATAAAGCGTGGTCGAGGGCATATCGAGAAAGGCATAGGGCGGGTTGTGGGAGGGGTTTTACCGGGGTGGCGAAATCCCCCAGAGTGAATAGAGCGTCTTTGGCGAAGCGCGCGCCGCTCTGAAGGATAAGGTCCAGCATTCCGAGACGTTCGAGGATTTCCCGCCCTCTTCCGCTGATGAACTCCCCGCACACGCGGTGCCGCGGATAGGTCCCAGCCTCCCAGACAGTCACCGCGACGCCTCGCTGACGGAGGCCGATGCCCAGAGTCAGCCCGGCGAGTCCGCCACCGATAATGGTGATAGGCCGTTCGGTCATTCTTTCACCGCCACAAAGAGGTGACTGAACATCCCGGCTCGGCGTTCTTGAAGTCGCCACCCTTCTTTGTGCGGCCAAAGTTGTGTCAACTCGTTCCCGCTGAAACCGGCTCGGACACTGAGTACCGCATCGTTGCGAGTGACCGCATTGCACCCTATCAGACCCACCAGATGAGAGGCGATCAGTGCAAATCGGTCGCGCCTCGGATCGCAAGCGATGAAGGCTCGGGTCTTCGAGGCAGCCAATTCAAACCATCTTTCTAGTTCTCGATTTTCAAAATGGTGGAAGAACAGATTCGTGAGGATGAGATCGATCCCGCCCTCGCTTGCTTCCATCCATCCGAAAGCCTCCCCGGAAATCGCTTCGACCGACCAACCCAGGTTTTGGAAACTTCTTAGCCGCTCCTCTGAAATTGTGGGATTGCGATCCACCAGTTGAGCGTCGACCCGGCTGAAAAGTCCTTTCTTGGCCAAACGCAAAAGGAGGCTGCCATCGCCACCGCCCAATTCCACTACCTTAAGGGGTCGGTTAGAAGCGGACAAATCGGGAACCGTATTCCTGATGGCGCGGGAAAGAATCGACCGGTGGCCCATGATCCAATTGAGCCAGCGCAAATCTCTTCTTGACTTGATGGCGGACGGATCGTTTGGATCCAGGTGGTCCAGGATTTCCGGTTCGACAATCCGACGCATAGTTCAGTCCACTCTCAGCAACGCTCCGTGGCAGCTGAACCCCGCGCCGAAGGAGGACATCCACCACCACCCTCCTGGAGAGGAGTCGGCCAAGGTTCTATCGAGTGTAAACAAAACAAAGGGACTGCTGAGATTCCCATAGTCCCGAAGGATGGCCGCGCTATGGCGGAGATCGTTCTCCTCAAGTCCGATACGTTTCCCCAAGGCTCGCAAAACCTCTCGACCTCCCGCGTGAAGAATCCAACAAGCAATGTCGGTTTGGGCGAGGGCATTTCTCTTAAGGACTTTCGTTAGCACCTCCTCCGCGGAAAAGGCGGCCTCGATGGGGACTTGCCGGGTCAGGATGTTCCTCAGCATCCCGTTGCGCTGTTCAAAACGAAGGGTGTCTCGGTGGCTGGGATCGATCAGGCTCTCCGCTTCGATCCATTCGACTCGTCGACCTTCACTCGGTTGGTTGCGGGACCAAACCGTCGCCGCCGCTCCATCCCCAAAAAGGCAGGCGCTGATCAACACCCCTGGATCGTTGTCGAAATAGAACGCCGCGCTGCAGACCTCCACACTGATCGATAAAACATGGTCGGAGGAACCCGAGTGCAATAGGGATTCGGCCATCCGAAGGTTCGGCAACGCCGCCCCACACCCCTGACCCACCAAGTCGAATGCTTGGATATCCGATCGCAGCCCGAGGTTTTCGATCACGTAACTGGAAAGTCCCGGGCAGAGATAACCGGTGCAAGTGCTAATGATAACTGAATCGATTTCTTTCGCATCCAATTGAGCCGCCTCGAGACCTCGTTCGGCGGCTCGGGAAGCAAGCGTTGGAGCGTTTTTCAGAAATCGTGCATGCAGGGAATCCGGATCCAAGGCGAACGCCTCATCAAGCGATTCGAGCGCCAAGTGTCGAGCGATAATGCCATTTTGGCCGCCGAGGATCTGGCGCACCAACGAGTCGGAATCGGCCGTGAGCGGTGGAAGACGACCCGTGTTTTCATAGACCGAGAGGCAATCCGATTGGGTGTATCGTTGAGGGGGGACCGCGGTTCCGATTCCTGAAAGAAACATGAATCAGATTAACGTTTGAAGGTGGCGATTGCTATCCAACTCAATACCGCATCGTCTGAGTCAGCAATAATCTTACACCTTCAATCGTTTCATTTCCTCCAGAGTGGGGAACTCGTTCTCCAGAAGGATTTGAGCGGTTCGTTCGCTCAGATAACGCCGAGGGGCGCCCTGGCAAAGATCGATGGCGGTTATTCCATCGCGCGAGAGGATGAGCGGGTTGGCGCCCTCATCAAGGAGATACGCGATGAGCGGCAAGTTCTCGAATCGAGCGGCGCGGTGGAGCGGAGTTTCCCCGAAACGGTCTTGGCAATTGAGAGAGGCGCTTGAATTGACAAGCAAAGCGCTCACCAAGATCCGAGATCCTATCCCCGAGCAGGCCAGATGGAGCGGCGTTTCCTTCGCCAGATTCACAGCGTTAACATCCGCCCCGTCATCGAGGAGGTCTCTGACCACTTGCCCGAGATCGAGATAAGCGGCCAAATGAAGAAGGGTGCTGTCGCTTGCCAACCCCATGAACTCCACATAAGCGTTCGAGTCGAGTCCGTGGTTAACGAAGCCGGTTAGAATGGATTCGGCCTCTTGACCGTTCTTGATTTTTAGGGGTTCGATTTCTCTCATTTTCGGGACCTCACGAAAGAATGTGGCGCGTTCCAATTAAGAAACGGTTGTGTGGCGGAAAAGTCACGATAAATCGACATATTCGCGAAGCAGCCCGAAACCGCCTCAGTTCTCGAATGCCGAATCTATCCAAGAATATATTAAGAAATCGACAGAAAATCAGGAAAAATTGGAGGGTCTAGAAGTAAAAAACCCCGTCGATCTTTAGATCGACGGGGTCGAAATACGCTATGTTGCAAGTATTAGAAACCGAGCAATTCTTTCTCGATGTCTCGCATCTTGTCGTACTCGGCGTCCGTCGAGGAGAACCCTTTCTTCACGGAATCCGATGGCGCGACTTGGTCGTCATATTCCAACTCAATACGAGGCTCCTGGCCCATCATCGATTCCTTTGGCTGAACGGAGGGTTTGGAGATCACTCTCTCGCTCACCACAACCGGTTCGGGGAGTTGCAGGGGTTCGACCGAAGGTGGGTAGGAATCGTGATTGAGGGCCACGACCTCTTTCTTTTCCAAGGAGACAGTCGGCGCTTCCTCGGCGAATTGCCATTCCTCGGATTGGACCACCGGCTCCTCAAGTTTGGATCCATCCAGTTGAGCGCGCTGTTGGGCCCTCGCGGCCATCGAAGGATCCAATCCGAAATGAGCGAGAATTTCAGCATCACTCATTTGAGACCAGGAGCTGCTCGAGGAAGAGGCGATTTGATTTCTTGGAGGCTCAACCGACGTCGGCGCACTTACCGACGGCGCCATCGAGGGGGCGTTCACCGGTGCATCCATTGGCATCGGCTGGAGTTCCATTCCGCCCGAGGGGACCATGGGGGAAGACATCGATGAGGAAACCGGAGCGGTTGCCGGGCCATAAGGACCGGGTGAACCGGAGGGGTAGTAACCCATACTCGCGACAGAGGGCATCGGCGAGGGGATACCGTAACCGCCGCATCCTCCCAAGAGGCCTCGTCGATTCAACATACCCGGGCACCATGCGTAGATGGGCGCGAGGACCGTGTATTTCAAACCGGTGTTGTTATAGATGTTTGGATCCATTGAAAGCGGAATGTCCGAACAGTATTCGGCCATCGCCCAATACTCGTCGGCCGCTTGCTGGGAATAGAATTGATGAATGTTCACCATCCGAGTGATCCAGCAATCCAAACGGATCATCACCGGAGAGAGCACCGGTATCCAGGCTTTCTTGTCCTCTCTGGCGGCGTAGTTGTCCTCCCCCACAATGTAATCGAGCGAACCCGTTCCATCGTCGGCTTGAACAATTCGACCGTATTCGACCACCTGTTCTTGAGCATGAAGCGGCGTCGCGAGAGCGATGAGCAATACGACGGTCAGGATTGAACCCTGTTGAATTTTTTTGGCAACCAATTCCATTTTCCCTAGTCGTTCCTTCCTGCCGGCAAGCGGGTCAGAATTCCTCCGTTTCAAAATAACAAGCCATCCCGGCGCAAGATATCCAGTAATATATACAAGTTATCGGCGAAGGTCAAAGCAATCTGGAATCTAAGTTTCAGGTGGTCCAAAACAAATTGAATCGAGGCCGCCACAGGAGAAGACGATTGAAGAAAACGAATCATCAGAGATGTCCGTTTTCGTTGAAATGCCGCCATCGAGGCGTTCTTAACTCCCCATGGTTCCTTGACTTAGAGGATATCGGTTCAATATGATGAAGAGGAGCCGATATGGGATGAGGGAGGGGAGAAGGTCGAAGCACCGTTGAATCAACCGATTTCTAAATGAAGGGGGGATCGCGGACATGGATGTCAACACGGTCTACCAAGTCAGTCATCTTGACGCCTGGGAGGGTTCCTTGGGAACCGGCGCGGGTTACCTGAATGTGCCTCGCAAGAAGAAGGAAGAGGACGAGGAGAAGGAAAATTCTCGTCGTCGACGCAAGGAGAAGGGAATTACCCAGGACGATTCGGGCATTGTCCATGTGGATCTCATTGCGTAAACAAATCGTCTCCTCTTTTCGGCCTCAACAAGCAGAGACTACCTGCGCTCCGCCTCGATTTTGGGTCCATCGGGGGAGTCGTAGTTGAAAGTGAAATCCGGGCCGACAATTTTCGCGTTGTAGGCTTTCACCTGCTCGGGTCCCTCCGGAGTGTTCACAGTGAACGTGATCGTATCCCCGGATATCTCGTAACTGCCATCCATATTGAAAGTGAGTCCCCCCTCCCTCTTGATCGTGACCGCGAGTCGTCCATTGGGATGAAAGTTGAATTCGGAGGGGGATCCCTCGAACAAGAAAAACCATTTTCCGGAAATCCCTGTGGCAAGTGGAGTGGATTTCTTCTCCGCGGGTGAATCGCTCGCAGCGGGGGAAGGCTGTTCGGCATTTTCCGACTGGCCGGACCGCTTCGAAAGGAACGGATAAGAAGATGGGTTCAAATACATGTCCGCTCCAAATCCAACAAGAACAAGAATCGCCAAGAGGACTGCAATCTTTTTGACCATCCCACCCGTGTCCCGAGGCTGGCGTTTGGACGCTGCCTTAGGCGCGGAGGGGGCCGCCGGTTTTTCAACCTGAACGGGCTCCGAGGGGGCGCTAAAACTGTCGGCCCCCCATTCTGTGGTAGAGGGAATCTTCGCGAGCATTCCCTTGGCTTTACTGTGGTCCGGTTCGAGGGTGAGCACTCGATTCCAACACTCCGAGGCTTGGTCGTTATCCCCCAACTTGTAATGACAGGCGCCCGCGAGAAACAGGGCCTCAACATGATCCGGATTGATTTGGAGGACTTCCTGAAAAATCGATAGCGCTTGGTCGTATTGACCGGATTTAGCGAGGGCGGCGCCCTCCTGCAAACGTTCGGATTCCTCGGCCATGTTGGACAACCTCAAGTTGTGGTATGCCGCGAGTATAGACCAACCTTGGATTATTTCCACAACCGTTTATTCGCGGGCGGCCAAATTCGGCGGGCAAATCGGGGTGTGGTGTTCGTTAAGGAAATAGACTCTAAAAAAGTCCAAACAAAAGAAGGGAGGGAACGACATGCACTGCAATTGCCTGAAGTCTCTCGTCCTCGCGACCTGCTTGATCTCAGGGGCGGCTCTATTCGCCCCGAGCGCGCAAGCGGGCGGCGACTGGGGATTCTCTGTGGGCCATGGCGGCCTTGGATTCCAATATAGCGACCATCATCACCGACATCACGGACATCACGGATACTATCGCCACGATGGACATTATGGGTACGGTTGGCGGCACGCCCCGCATTACCGCCGATCTTATCGTTATGCGCCGCGATACAATTACTATCCGCGGTATTGGGGTCACCGAGGTCATTGCCACTGGTAAATCGAGGATGACCCAATTTTGAGTTTCCGGATCTCCCACCCCGGACTCCCCTAAAGCGAAAAAGCCGGCTCGAATGGATCGAGCCGGCTTTTTCCTTGTTAAATTCTGAAGAAGTCTTACAGAGAGTCGGGTGGCAGACGGTGAACGTAAGGGAGGCCATCCACAATCAATGGGTCAATGGTCTGGCAATTCGTCTTTGTCCCAAGACCCTGACAAACCGTGCCGATGAAGTACCCGTCCCCACCAAAGAGGAACAGATCGCCCGCGCTCTTGGTTCCGTTGGTCGGAGCATAGGTGTCGTTGCTGCCATCGCCCTTTTCTTGATAAACGATTTCAGGACTGCGAGAGGTCAACTCGGAATCGATGCCATCCGGACCGCGTGTGAACAGACCCCAGGTGACTGAGGCGAGAAACACGTTCGGCGCGGGAACGACTCCGGTCTCCATCCAGGAAAGTTCGCTACCATTCGGGTCGGGGAAAGTGTCCGGGGGGATGGAGGTGATATAGGCGATCGGGGAAGTGAGCCACGCCAAGCCGCAACGCGAGCGCACTTGAGGTGAGGCGCAATCGTTCTCCGACTCGTAGGGGTAGACTTTCCAATCCAGAAAATACGATTCCATGGCAATTCCGATAGTCCGGATTTCGGCCTTGGATTTGGTCACCCTGGCTCGAATTTGAGCTTCCAGGAAATTGGGAAGCGCGATCGCGATGAGAATAAGAATGATTGCGATAACGATAAGAAGTTCGATCAGGGTGAAACCCTTGAGGCCGACCCTGCCCAATTTCTCGAACCTCCGTTGGGTCAATTTGCTCGATGGCATAAACGACTCCTCCTACTCGGGACTTTCCATGCAGCATCCCCACGCGCTTAATTCTCGACCCTTCCTCATGGTTTGCCGTATGGAATTCGAGAGGACCTAAAGGCGTTTAGACGGTGCAGGTTCAAAAAGGCGTCGTAGTTCCGACACCTTTTCCTCACAGTTTACATGTAAGTTCGATAAGATGCAACTCCCATGGACTTAAAACCGAGAATCCAATGAGGGTTAAACGCATTAGGGGGAAGGAGGTTCGGCGCTCCTGCGCTGGATCGCCTCCAGCAGCGATTGAACCCCGCGTTGACACCGCAGGACTATCTCCAGGGCGGCTGAAATCTCCATTCTCCCCTCCTCGACCTCCCGCGCGATCTTCGCCAGCCCGCCTCGGAGGTTTTCGGCAAGTTGTCCCGCTTTGGGGTCGGGGCTGTGAGGCGAGAATCTTGCCGTGTCCGATTCCATTGGGCCGCTGGGGGTCTGGCTTTCCTCCACAACTCGGGCCGCGGCCTCCTTTTTGAGTTGGCTTTGGAGAAACTCGGTGGCCCGTTCCAAACCCTCATACTCCATGATGGATTTGGCGTGGTTCAAGATCCGGTTCATGGGATCGGAATCTGGGGGAGGTTGGATGGCCGAGGTCGACGGGGCTTTCTTTTGAGGGATTTCGAACTCGATCTCACCCTCGTCCTCCTCCTCGGGAAGATCGATAGGGGTGTCCATCGCGATGCTATTGAAAAGTTCGTCGAGTTCGGGCGCTCGATGTCGCCCCTCTAGGGAATCGACCAATCCCTCGACCGTGTCGATGACATCCTTGCCGGTGTCCTGCTGCTGCGGATCGTCGCTCGCGTATTCCACCACCTTGGCGTGCCCTCGATAGTGCTGGACATCGGTCCGCTTGGAGAGGAGCACGCGGTAATGTTGGACCCCTTTCGTCCGGATGAGCGAAGCGGGATCGACCCGTCGGGGATAGTTCCCCTTTCCCGCCATCTCGACCGGATCGACCACATAAAGCGGATAGGTGTTGCCTGTCAAAGTCTCGATGGCCTCGTTGGAGGTGACATGGATGTCGGTCAGGTTCGGGTTGTAATCGAAATTGAGGGTCAGGGTTCCGCTTCGCTGGAGGAACTTTTGAAGCGTGCGGGCCTGGTCGGAGGTGAGTTTTCCGCCAGCCGCGATCGGAAAAGGATCCTCGACTCCCATAGACTGGACCATGAGAGCGTGAACCGGGCTTTCGACAAGCAGGAGGTTTTTCTTCTTCAACTGGGCCGCGCGGTGGAGGCCGATCGGAAACTCCTTCCCTCCGAACGGTTGACTCGGATCGGGACGGTTGAGACTGACATACTCCGCCTCTCCCACCGGGGTTTCTCCGGGATGACGCCCCCAGAGATTGACGACACGCGCGCCGGATACATCCCAAACAGGTCCAATAATGCGTCCCTCCCACTTCGGATGGAAAACGCCGAGCACCTCGGAGAGGTTTTGATCCTCCTCCATGGTGAACTGCGCCTCCATCAGAGCGTCCTGCACCTCATGAACCGATGGGTAGAAACCGATGTCGATCTCTTGGAGTTTGTGAAGAGGGAAACCGACCTGACGAGCCAAGTAGCCGCGAGTGTATCTCCCCGCCTCTTCATGGAGGGCGCCTTGAGCGTAGGCGAATAGCGCCTCGAGAATATGATCGCGCTTCTCCTGGAGGAGCGCCTGTTGAATCTCATCGCGGGAGACGCTCCAGTCCCAAGTGATTCGGATTCTCTCCCCCAATCTCTTGGTCGCGGAAAAAAATTCGTCGGGCGTCGGGAACGATCTTCGGTTGACATAAGAAAGCCACAAGACCGCTGGGCGACCTGTCCCTAGCGAACGAAATCCCCAGCCTGTTCCGATCAATTTGTTGTTGCGGTGTCCGTAGTCGCGGTAATGCACTGGAGCATCCGTCGCGACCCAATGCCCCTGTGGGCCTCGTTTGAACCCGAATTCCGGAAAGGCCTTGTCGAGGTATTTGTCGAGCGCCGGATACAGGACCGCCGTGATGAATTTAGGGAGGTCGAAAATCTTCTTGGCGTAGTGCTCTCCGCGCACGTTGCCATGTGTCGAGCCAGTGGATTGATTCATCGAAAGCACCCACCTCTTCAGTATGTGGCGATCCTAACAATCCGAGAGCGCGAACGGAAGGGATATTTTTCTAATATGCCGTTTCTTTCAACATCGGGTAGAAGGTTCCGCCCATCGGACTCCCAACGGGGATCGGTTCCGTCCCAGCCAGCATGGGCTCGTCTTGATCGGATTTCGTGCCATCCAGGAATGCATTGACCACAGCGGCTCTCCTCGGACGAGGAGAATTATTCTCGAAGGAGCCATGAATGGTCAGGCCATGGTGAAAGGAGGCGCACCCTTTTTCCAACTCGACAGGGACCGGATTGAGGAGTTTCTCGAACTGATCCTCGGTCAAAACTTCTTTGATGGCGTCCATATCGCCGGCAAGGCCGGTGATGGGAAGGAGATCCCATTTGTGACTGCCGGGGACATAGTGAACGCATCCGTTTTCTTTGGTGGAATCGTCCAGACCGATCCAACAGGTGAGGTGGTTGAGCGGAACAGTGCGAGTCCAATAGGAGTAATCCTGATGCCAAGCGACAACTCCCCCATCATTGGCCGGCTTGTAAAAAATCTGGTCGTGCCAGAACCGGACAGGGCCGCCCAGTAATTGGTAGGCGGCCATGGTGAAGGCGGGATTCCATAACAAGTCATGGAATCCGGGGGTGATTCGCCAGTGACCGAGAGCATGAAAGAGGATGCGAGAGGGATCGGTCGATTCGTTCGAGTTGTACTCGTAAAAGAGACCGTTTCCGGGATGCTCCGGATCGACTAATTGAGACAGTTCATGCCGAAGCGCCTCGATCTGGGTATCGTCCAGAATTCTTATTCCCGCCAGGTAGCCGTTTTCCCGATAGAACTCGATTTGTTCCTGGGATAAGCGATACTCATCCCATTCCTCTTTGGTTTTGGGAATTTCGAAAAGATCTCCCACCAATTCATGTCGCTTTGCTAGATCCTCGACCATGAGTTCATCTCGACTTCATTTGAGTTACCGGTGTTTCGATTAATGCATTTCAACTTCGCAGCTTCCGATAGCGGGGCGATAGTAGTTGAACTGAACATTCGGATGGTCCGCCAACAAACTCATTGGAACCGCCGAATCGGCAATCTTCTTCCCAATCATGAACGCGGTCAGTCGCATACCGAAGGGGTTGTCATGGGTTCCCGCCTGCCAGATCGAGACCTTGTCCGATTTCCAAGTTTGCACCGGTCCGACCGTGAGCGCCTGAGTCGGCACCTCGTTCACCTTCCCGCCGCCGGAGGTTCGAGCGTTTTGCATGAGAGTGATCGGATGGAGATCCACGACGCGGGTTCCCAATTTGCGAAACTCCTCGGGAGAAGGGGGAGCGTCGGCGTAGGCGCCCTCTCTCTTAAATGGGTCGTTGAAGGCCCAGTGTTTCACATCGCCCTGGCCGCCTTGCATGACCGCGCAGCGGACCGAGTCATACGGATTGTTGTAGGCATCGAGATCGCCGGTCGGAAAATGCAGATTGGCCTCGTTGATTTTGAGTTTATTCTCGATTCGATCGAAACAGAGTTCGCGATCCGCTTTCTCGAAGGAGAGGGGATGCGTGGCATCCACCGCTTTTCCGTCGAGAACCCATTCGTCCATGCCCCAGAAGTGGGCCTCTTTTTGACCCAAGTTAATTCCCAAGGTGTTCACCAACCGAGCCACGAGGGGGAGCTGTTCGGTGGGCCCGATCGGTCCGCAAACGCCGACAGGGTTGTCGGGAGTCGATTGCATCCAGGCCTCGATATATTCCAGCGCCTCCGCCAGGTAAAAATCCTCGAGCGTTTCGTAGTAAACCACTTGGAACCCTTCTCGAGATAGTTGTTGAAGATCCTTTTCGGTCAGTTTGGCGACATCCGCCAGGAGATCATCCTCGAGGGTTGTGTAATCCCACCAATCGGGAGCCACCACACTTTTCTTTCTCATGTCACTTCTCCTTGTCTCGACCGCTTCTGGGTCGGTTGTGGACAATCCTATCGCAACGAGTGCGATATCTCAGTCGCACGGCATATTTCGAGCGGCAATCATAAACTGAAGAATCGGTTTTCGGCAAAGGGTTTCCTCCGGTTTGTTTATTCCTCCATAATGCGTGGCATATCCAAGGCCCGATTGACAAAGGAATTGCCGGTGTTTCAGATCCAAGACAACCCGTTGCTGATGATCGCGCTTATCTTCGCGGCCGGTTACCCGGCGGGTCTCCTCGCTCGTAAAGGGGGGATGCCCAAAGTCACCGGCAACATCCTCGCGGGGATTCTGCTCGGACCCTCGTTCCTGAATGTCTTCGATCACTCGATCGCCAAAATCCTGGAACCCCTGACTGTCTTCGCGATGGGATTGATCACCTGTGTGGTGGGAGGTCACCTGAGTTACCGCCGGCTCCACAACGCCCTTTACCGCATCCTTTCCGTGTCGTTTTTCGAAACCGCCTTCACCGTCCTGCTCGTATCCGGGGGCGCCTATTGGTACACGGGAGACCCGGTGGTTGGCCTGCTGATCGGCCCCATCGCCGCCGCGACCGCCCCGGCCACTGTTTTGGCCGTGGTGTTCGAGGAGCGAGGGAAGGGTCTCCTGATCAAGACATTGTTCGCGGCGGTGGCTTTGGACAATGTGTTCGCGGTGGTTCTCTTTTCTCTGGGGCGGGCGCAAATCCGGGGAATGACCGGTGGAGAGGGGGGAGTGGGCTCGGGGGTTCTGCTGGCTTTCCGAGAACTTCTATTCGCGGTCCTACTGGGGGTGATTTTGGGGTTTTTGCTGACCCGACTTGTTCGCTTCAAAAAAATCGAACCCTTCTCGGGGCTGCTCATGGCGATCCTTCTCGCCACCGGCGGAGCGGAGGCGATCGGGGTTTCCCCCCTTCTCACCAGCCTGGTTTTGGGAATCTTTCTGGGGAACTCGGAACGCAAGAGTGAAAGTTGGGTCACTTCGCTCGAGAGTCTTGAACCGGCCCTGATGACCTGCTTCTTCACCCTGGCGGGGGTCGATTGCGATATTGGGACGATTGGCCAAGTCGGTGTCCTTGGAGGAATATATATTATCGCGAGGTCGGCGGGAAAGCTGGGAGGCGGCTACCTCGGGGGCAAGATCGGAACCAAGATCGCGCGTGTATACGAAAACATCGGGATGGCGCTGCTTCCCCATGCTGGTCTGGCCATCGGACTCATCGTGATCTTGAATTCAGACCCAGTGATTGCGTCGAATTATCCGGAAGTGGTCAGAGAGTTGACCAATGTTGTCCTCGCGGCGGTGGTTATTTTTGAGATTATCGGTCCCCCGCTGGTTCGGCGGTCCATCCGAAACGCCGATGAAGACGGCAAGGACCGTCAGAGGATTGTGGAATTCCTTCAAGAGGAATACATCGTCACCCCACTCGAGGCCACAGACAAATGGGACGCCATCCGTCAACTCGCCGCGTTTCTGAAGAGGACCCATGGCCTGACCGAACTCACGGTCGATGATCTGGTCGAGTCGATTGAGGAGCGGGAGAAATCCATCTCGACCGCGATGGGTTCCGGAGTGGCGATCCCCCACGCCAAGCTCCCCTCGGGACCGGACATCATGGGGGTCATGGGGATTTGCCCGAACGGAATCGATTTCGATGCTCCCGACAACAAGCCGGTCCACTACATCATCATGATCGCCACTCCCCGCGAGCACCAACAGCGGCACCTTCAGGTGATGGCCGCGGTGGCCCGAATGATTTCCGACACCAACACTCGAGCGAAACTCCTGGTCGCCAAGACCCCCGCCGAGGTCTATGAGGCGATCGAGGTGGAATCCAAGGAGAACTACAACTACTTCCTGGAGGACTAGAGGCTCGCTATTCGGCGCCGCCCACTCCAAATTAGAAATGGCAAACCACCCGAGGCAACCCCCAAGTCTTTCATCCAGGGGCTGTGATCTTCATAATGGAAGGAATCCTCGGCATCGAGAAAGGCGCTGACAGCAAGCCAGCATGAACGGTTTCAATACGGATAATCCCATACTCGCCCTCTCCATCCTGTTTGTGGTGGGATACCCCGCGGGTCTGCTTGCGCGAAAAATCGGGATTCCAAAAGTCACCGGAAACATCCTGGCCGGCGTTTTGTTGGGGCCTTCTCTGTTCATGGTGTTCGACGATTCCGCCGCGAAAACGCTGAAACCGTTGACCGTTTTCGCGATGGGGATGATCACCTGCGTGGTCGGAGGCCACCTCAGCTACCGTCGCCTTCACAACGCCCTGAAACGAATCGGATCGTTCGCCATCGCGGAAGTCGCGATGACCTTCACCCTGGTCGCCTCCGGGATCTACTGGTTCACCGAAAGTCTTCCCACCGCATTGCTGATGGGAGCGATCGCGACCGAAACCGCGCCCGCGACCGTGTTGGCCGTGGTGCGTGAGGAGAAGGCGAAGGGTCTCCTCATCAAGACGCTTCTCGCGGTTGTCGCGTTGGACAATGTTCTGTGCATCCTGATTTTTTCTTTGATCAAAGCCCAAGTCACCCATTTTCTCGCGAGTGGCGAGATGGCGATCCTGACCGCCATGGTGGTCGCGTGCAAAGGGCTCCTGTTTTCCATTCTTATTGGAAGCGGAGTCGGAGCGCTGTTGGTCTACCTTGTTCGAAAGAAGAAGATCGAGCCCTTCTCGGGATTGTTCATGGCGATCTTGCTTTCGATCAGCGCCGCTGAAATCCTCCACGCTTCCCCCCTCCTCACCAGCCTGACTCTCGGAATCTTCCTCGGCAACTCCGGACGGGATGGAGAGAGCCTGGTCACTTCGCTGGAAAGTCTGGAGCCGGTTTTAATGACCTGCTTCTTCACCTTGGCGGGAGTGGATATCCATCTGGATTCACTCGGGAAATTTGGAGCGATCGGGGCCGCCTACTTGGTGGCTCGATTCGTGGGCAAAGTGTCGGGGGGAGCCATCGGAGGTTTTCTTGGGACCGATATCGCTCGAATCCGATCCAACATTGGACCCGCGCTGCTTTCCCATGCGGGGCTTGCCATCGGTTTAGTCGTGTTGTTGCAGGGCGATCCCGATTTGGCCGCGGCGAACCCGAAGATGATCGAGGACATCACCAATGTTGTCCTGGCCTCGATCGTGATTTTTGAAATCTTGGGGCCGCCCTTGGTCCGTCGGTCGGTCACTCGCGCCGGCGAGGCGGGGAAGGATCGGGAACGAATCGTCAAATTCATTCAAGAGGAATACATTGTCACCCCGCTGGAAGCCGAGGACAAATGGGACGCCATCCGACAACTCGCCGCGTTCCTGATCAAGACGCATGGGATTAAAGACCTGACGGTGGAGGATCTCATCGAATCGATCGAGGAGAGGGAGAAGTCCATTTCGACCGCCATGGGCTCAGGGGTCGCGATTCCGCATGCCAAACTCCCGGCCTCGGGTCCCGACATCATGGGAGTGATGGGCATCTGCCCCGCCGGTATCGATTTCGACGCGCCGGATCATCGCCCCGTCCACTACATCATCATGATCGCAACCCCGAAGGAGCACCAGGATCGGCATCTCCAGGTGATGGCCGCGGTGGCAAGAATGATCTCAAACGCCGATATTCGCGCCAAGTTGTTGACCGCCCAAACTCCGGCCGAGGTCTATGAAGTCATCGAAGTGGAACCGAGCGAAAACTACAATTACTTTCTGGAGGATTAGTAAAAGGGATGAAAGGCGAAGCGATGATCATTCCGGTGGGGACATTGTTCCGGATCGAGTTCTTCGGGAAGGATTGGTATCTCTCGTTCCGTCACGCCGATGGCAGTTCGTGCATGGATTTCGAGGATTACGATGGCGAGCAAGTCGGCCCCGAGGTGGTTGCCAAATTCATCCCCAACTACGCCTCGCTCGAATGGAAGGAGAGCAAGAAAAACTTTCAAAACTCCTCCGAATATCACGCGATCGACGGCAAATTTCGAATCAATCTGGTGGGCAAGCCCGGGAAACAGATTGATAAGGAGATCTTGATTCAGGAGTTTTTGGAGTTCATGGGTTCGGAGTAGCGCCTTTCTTTTCTCCATCAATACAACTGGAAACCGTCAAAGCAAGACTCACAATCCGAGAAATCCGTTTCGAAGGATGACTCGTCAAACGCATAGAACTCGAGGTCCTCGGCAAGGAGGAACGGGAAGAAATAAGGGGCTCCAGGCGTGTTGAAAGAGACCTCGGATTCTTCCTTCCGGGCAGTCCCGAGAGCGAACACCCCGCCATACTTGTCCATGGTATATAAGCCATAGCCACACCCCGCGGAGAATTCGAGGTCCGTGAAGATCGATGCCGCATCGATGCCGACCACCCTGGGATCTCCCTCATCGATCTCCGGCGTGGTGGGATCGTCCACTCCATACGTCACGTAAGGCAGGCCAAACAGCTGAACATAGGAGGGGTCTTGGACCGAGAGGCGATTGGTCGCGAAAAAAACAGGATTCCCTTCCACATTCCATGGCACCGGATGAATCCCATCGAAGCCATCCAGGATGACCGCACCCTCCTGGGTCGGAAAGAGTTCCAGGTCGCGCGCGATGTCCATGCCGTAGAAGAAGGGCCAGGGGTAAGCGCCCGGGTCAAGGAGATGATAGGGGTGGTTGGGCGGATAGTTGAGGAATTCTCCAGCGGTGAATTCATGACCGTCCGGTGCGAGATGAAAATGCCCGCCCTGACTGTCCAGGATGACGTACCCGTCTGCTTGGTTATCCTTCTCGACGTCGATCACGATCATCGCCACAGCACGGATCGAAGCCCCACCGGGGTTGGGAAGGTTCGGATCGCGAAGACTACCAAATGGAACGTCGAAGCCAATCAATCCTGTGACCGTTGATTTCACAAGGGAGGAAGAAGCAGGATGAGGCAATGCGCTACCGGCGCGGTAAATGCCCGCAAAGTCAGTTAAGACCCAAAAACCTTGGCCATCTGCGGTCATAACCAGGTCGACCGCGCGCCCCTTCGGAAAATCGGGGTTCTCGTCAAAATGGAAATCCTGGAGAGGGGCCCGGGAGGGGTGCTTAACGAAGTGAACCGAGCCGAGAGAATCAAGCACTGCTTGCTCATAGGATTTTGCATGACTTGAGCCAAGTCTCTGAGTGTCCGCCCTTTCCAGATCGCGGGCCAGATCACGGCCAAAAAAGAGATCTCCGGTGATGACAGGCGGATTCCCCACCCGATGTCGGCCCCCGAAGGAATCAAGCACATAGAATCCGGAATCACAGTGCTGGGGAACGAAAGGAGGGATTTGTGTCTTCGAGGGCGTGAACGTGGCCGTGGGTGTCCGTGTAGGCGTTGAAGTCGAGGTGGGGGTTGCTGTCGGAACAGGGGGGCCGAACTCCACGATTGACACTGTTTCTCTGAAGCCATTGTTGTCGTTCCATGTCCCCCCCGCGAATAACCAGAGCATGAGAGAATCCTCACTCTCAAGGATCTCGTTGGGTTCACCCTCATTCCAGTTCGAATAACTCCAGGTTTCCTCCGTCACCCATCTCCAACCTTCCTGAGAGTCGGTCCCGGGCGAGTCCTGATATCCACCTATCCAAGCGCCTTGCCTTCCCCAGAAGGGTACATTGGTCATCACCCACTCCAGTTCTTCTTCGGAGGTGAATGTCGCCAAATAGCCGCGATACCCCTCATGGGTCACCTGTACTGCATAGTCCTGAGCCTCTTCCCAGGTCCGCCGTTCGAAATCGAGTCCGTACCAGTGCCCATTGTTTGGGTTGTAGTAAACGGGAAAAGTGAGGCTCGGAGGCGGCGTGGGAATCGGTGTTGCTTCGCCCAAATGGAATCCTCCACCCACTAGTCGGACAAGGGTTTCAGGCTCATCCGGATCGTTCGTCGTGATTTGAAGCACGTCCTCGTATCGGTGGGTGTCTTTCGGCTCGAAAGCGACAGACACCTCCTGTTCTTCATAAGGCGGTAGAAAGTGAGATTTCGATTCATCCCGAAATCGCCAAATCAGTCTTTTGATCGAAAACGCCGAATCTCCCGAGGAATCCCCGAAGTCCGTTTCATTCCTCGGAGCGGAGAAGTCCGATTCGTCTTCCAACCCAATCCGGATTTCATCCATGACAAACCGAAGATTCGCGGTTCCGGCGTTTTTGATCGTCAGGTTGAGCACGACCGGTGAAAGACTTTCAATCGGCCTGTTTCCAAAATCGAGAATCGAGGAGGAGACCTCGATGTCCGGAACGTTGGATTGGGCCTCCGGGTCGATATTCTCCGCATTTCCAGCGGAAACCCTAAACCAGCAAAGAAGATGGAGCGCCAGCAGAGGCGCCATGGGGAAGGGGAAAGAGTTCAATCGGAGAGCCATTTCGAAGTCCTCGTTCCATCATTTGTCATGCTCTTAGCGAGTCTTGACAACCATAGCACTTGAAGACTATATCTGTCAATACTGATTAGTGATATACAACTAAATTCTTCTTGTGGTTTATGATCCCACCCGGATTAAAGCCGCTGGCTCTTCTTGAGGCAGTAGAAAATCGGATTTGGAGAAGGGGGCGGAGCCCGTTGGAAATCGATTCGGGGGGAGGCGCAAAATCAAATCATGCCGTGACGGCTTTTTATCGCCATCACGGCATGATCTCGCAATCTCAGATACATTGGAGTTGTCCGAAGAGTCCGGCTGTTAAGGAATAAGGACCAGTCGTGTTCGCTTTCGATCTAGTCCTTGAACACCTCCGCCTGAGGATTCCCTCTCGAAACCAGGTAAGCGAGCAGATCCAAGAGTTCATCCTCGTTGAAGAAATTGACCAAGCCTTCCGGCATCTGGGAGATGGTCGATTCCTCAATCGAATCGACATCCTCCATCTTGATCTCGACAGGCGGCGCGTTCGGATCGGAGGTGTAGACCTCGATCTCGGCCTCCTCCTTGCTCCCCGAGTTGTCGACCACGATCCCGCGATAGGAGGTTCCATCCTTGAGGGTGACTTCCTTGGATCCGTACTGATCGGATATCACTTTGCTCGGTATGATCATCGCCTCGAGGAGATCGTTCATCGAAAACTTATTGCCGACGCTCGAAAGATCGGGGCCGATGTTCCCGCCCGCTCCATCGAATCGATGGCACGCGACGCAACCGACCGCGTAGAATCCATTGCGACCGGTTTCGAAATCGCGCTGGTGCAACCCCTTGGCCTGAACCAGTTTTTGGGCTTCATCCAGGGTCCATTCATGGTATGGCCCTTTGGGTTGCTTGATTTCAAACTCAGGAACCGCCTGGAGACTCTGGCCTGTGATGGGCGCGAGGGCCTGCTGCTCGGCGGGAGAACAATTATCCAGCGCCTCCTTGCGAATGTTCTCGAGGAACCCGGCATAACTGGCTCCGCCGGGATACTTCGCGGCGTCATTGATGAATTGGAAGTACTGTTCGCGCTGGGGCATGGTCCAGCCATAGCGGACATTGCGAAGCATGAAGGCGTAGTTGATCTTGTTGCTCGGGGGATGGTTGTCCAACATCGCCTGAATGGTCCCGCCATAACCCTGATTCCGAGAAAGGAGTCCGCCCCAGGCTGGAATCTTCGGCGGCTTCGCCTCGGCCATGAGCGCCAGTCCTTTCTCGATCACCGAGGGAGCGTCGAGGTAGACGAGAAGACGGACCAATTCGGTGTTGATGTTGTCGCTCTTCGATGGGAGGTGGGGATCCAGAAGGTCGATTACCTTGAGACGCATCTCCGGGCTTGGGGCGCCCATCCGAATGAAACAGAGGGCATAGGCTCGCAGGATTCCCAGCGCTTCGGTTTCGGTGAGTTTCGCGATATCGAATCGGTTCAGAGCGTTGAGTAGATCCTCACGGAGCGAGGCGTCGCCTTGCCTGGCTAGGGCGATCGCCGCGACCGCGGCGGCCTGTGGGTTTTCTTCGGAGAGAGCGCGGTCTTTCCATTGGTCCACTGGTTGATTCTCGATGGCGATTCTCGCGGCGAACCGAATGAACCGATCCTCGCTTCCCAGATGTGGCCATGCGAAATCGACCGCCTTGGGATCCGGTCCTTTGTGAAAACTTTCTAGTTCATGACGAAGCGCGCGAGCCTCGACGCTCTCTTTCGATTCCGGATTCTTGGAAAACCCGGTCGGCTCATCGCCATCGTAATAGACTCGGTAAAGCGCGGAATCGGTCCCCCGCCCTCCGACCGTGAAATAGAAGGCGCCGTCCGACCCGATCGCCGCATCGGTCACTGGGAGCGGAGAGCCGGAGACGAACTCTTCCTTGACTCCCTTGTAAGAGGCGCCCTCCGGTTCGAGGTGAATAGAGTAGATAGTTCCGAACGTCCAATCGAGGGCGAAGAACGCTCGTTGATACTTGGCCGGAAATTTGCCGCCAGTTCCGAAGACAACGCCCACCGGGGATCCCGGGCCAATGTCGACCACGGGCGGCAGGCTGTCTTCGTAGTAAACAGGCCATTTTCCGGTTCCGCTCCGCCAGCCGTATTCGCTTCCGCTCACCACATGACAGATTCGAGTGGGGCGATACCAGGGCGCTCCAAAATCCCATTCCATATCGGCGTCATAGGTGAACATCTCGCCCTCGGGGCTGAGGGCGATGTCGTATTCGTTTCGGTAGCCATTGCTGATCAGTTCCCAGGTTTTCCCGTCCGGGGTCACTTGGCAGATCCACCCGCCTGGCGCGAGCACCCCTTTGGCGTGGCCACGAGCGTCCCACTGACGGGGAAGCAACAGATCCTCCCCCCAATTCTGTGGGGCCCGACTTGAATCGATTTCGGTGAGATGGGTGTGATTCCCGCAGGCGACATAGAGGTTCTTCCCATCCTCGGACAGGATAACCGCGTGGGGGCCATGCTCGCCACCGCCATCGATCGCACGGAGTTTTTCCACTTGATCGAGATCGCCGTTGTTATCGCTGTCGGTCACTCGATAGAGACCGCTTCGGCCCCCTCCGTTCACATCCACGTAAAGACTATCGAACGCCCAAACGAGTCCTTGAGCGCTCGAGATATCCGCGGGAAGGGACTCGACGATGGTCCGCGATTCGGGATCCCCCAATTTCGCGGGTTTTATATGAAAGAGCCCTGCGTCCCCTTGATCGGAAACGAAGAATCCACCATCAGGGGCGGGTGTGATATTGACCCAAGAGCCCTGGATCGGTTTGGGGACTGTGTAAAGGAGTTCGGCTTTGAAGCCTGGGAGAAGATTGAGGTTGTCGACCGGTTTAGCTTTCGGGCTCAGGTCATACCTCATCGTCTCGGCTTTGGCGAACGTCTCGGCGTTGACTGACTTTGACCACGGAAGATTTTTTTCGCCGAGTTCGCCGACCACAGTGGCGTTGCTCCATCCGCTGTCGTCGAAATCGATTTGATTCCATTTCTCCGCCCCCTCCGTGGAGGTCTTCCAGGAACCATCGGTGGCGACTCGGGTCAATGTTCCATCGGAACTCTCGACAGTCAAACGACCGATCAAACCGGCGGCCGCGTTGTTGTTTTCGGTCTCGATCGCGAGGACATTCTTCCCCTGTCGCAAAGCGTCCATCGCGGGGGCCGTACCGACCTCGTCCCACCCTCGGAGACTGAGAATCTGTTTGCCGTTCAAGTAGACACTGCATTCATCGTCGCAAGTTCCCGCGAAAGTCGCGCTAGCGGGCGCCTCCGCTAAATCGAATTCAACACGGAAATAGGCGTCCTGTTTATCTCCCACCGAATCGACCCAAATCCACGAGGGCGCTTCCTCGGCAAAGGCTGAATTGAGATTTAGGAAAACCAGGACGGAAAATAGAAAAAAGAAATTTTTCATTGGTTCAACTCCCACAAGGCGGTTATTCGCAAATTTCACATCGCACAAAACCTGGAAACCATGCCACAAATCGAGGAAGGGAGAAACTCCACCTGGGAACTGGCCAGAAATCAACGGTTCTTCGTTAAAGGGCAATTTTGCGATAGAGTTGGAATCCTCCGACGGAAACCCCACCAACTTCCGATCTCAAGGACAGAGAGGAGAAACAGCCCCCATGGCAAATTCTCTTCATTCATAAATCACCCCCACCTCCTTCAACCACCAATCCAGCGTTTTCATATTCCCCAGCGTATCCTCCCAACTCATCATCGGGGACGGAACCTGACGGGCCTCAATGTACTCGGCGACCGCGTCGGCCTCGTAGGAGTAGAGCCCTGGGAGGCCATCGAAACGGAATTCCTCGAAATCGGATTCGGTGTCGCGGATGAGGATCACTTTGGGGACTCCGGGTTCGATGTTGGGTAGCCACGGGTGAGTGATCAGGATGCGACCCTCGCTACCGCAGACCTCGACGATGTTCTCCTGTTCGAGTTGGATGCCGGTCGAAAGTTGGGCGATGATATCGCCGGGAAATCGCAGATTGGCGGCGGCAATCAGATCGCAGCCCGTCTCTTTCGAGAGTTCGCCCATCCCCTTTAGTTCGATCGGCTCCTCGAAACCTTTTCCGGTCGCCGCTCCGGCCACAAGCCTCGAAATAGACACCGGGTAGCATCCCACATCCAAAATCGCCCCGCCCCCGAAGGCGCGGTCGAAGAGGCGCTCCTCGGGATGGTAATCAGTATTGAAACTGAAGGTCGCCTTGATCACCTTCACTTTTCCAATCGCGCCATCTTGAATCAGAGAAACCAGTTTCGAAGTCTGGGGGTGGCAACGGTACATGAAAGCTTCCATGAGAAAGACATCGTTTTTCTTGGCCGCTTCGATGATCTCAACCGCGTCGGAATGGCGGATGGCGATCGGCTTTTCGCAAAGGATGTGTTTTCCCGCCTCAGCCGCCTTGATCGCCCATTCCTTATGACCGGTGTGAGGTGTGGCGATGTAGACCGCGTCCACCTCTGGATCGTTCAGAAGATCCTGGTAGGTTGCGTGACGACGTTCGATGCCGAACTCATCTCCAAAACTGTCGGCGCTTTCCTGGGACCGACTACCCACCGCGGCCAATACTCCGGTTTCGCTTTCTTGCACTCCTTTCGCGAATGTGTGTGCGATGTTTCCGGTGGCGAGGATGCCCCATTTCAGTTGGTCGGTCACAGTTTCGGTCCTTTCGGGTGGTGGTTGGGTGCAATGCTTTGCTGAAAGAGGCAATATAGGGATGAACGCCATTCCCTTGAAGGAGCCTCACCATGTCCCCGACCAGCTCCCCACCCTCGAAACCGAGCGCCTCCTTCTCCGTCCCTTCGAAACCACGGACGCTGCGCGGATCGCACTTCTCGCCGGTGACCGTGAAATCGCAGCGACCACACTCCGAATTCCCCATCCTTATAGGGAGGAAGACGCCGTTAAGTTCATCGAAGCGGTGGGAAAAGAGATTTTAAAGGGCAAATCGGCAGTCTTCGCCATTATCTTGAAGGAAACCGGGAGCTGATCGGATCCATTGGCCTGCACATCGATAAAGATCACGAAAATGCGGAGATGGGTTACTGGGTTGGAAAACCCTACTGGGGGAAGGGCTATTGCACTGAATCGGCGAGCAAAATTCTGGAATATGGATTCAACAATAGGAACTTGCACAAAATTCACGCTCATTTCATGGAATGTAACCCAGCTTCAGGTCGAGTTATGGAGAAAATCGGCATGTTTTGTGAGGGCACTCTCAGAGCATGTCAAAAAGTGGGGTGAATTTATGAATATGATCTGCTATAGCATATTGGTTCAAGAGTTTAGAGGCCAAAATGGCAATTCATCATAGACATGGACCATCAACAAGGCTGATTTTCATCCTATTTTAACACCATTTTGAAAAGGAGCCTGATTTGGAAGCAGATGAGCGTCTTATTTTTGCATCTTTATCCGCAATCTATTGACAAAGTCTGGTTTTGAGGACTAAACTTCCACCATCGCCCACCGTCGGTGAATTCAGACGGTCGAGCAGCCCCGGGAAATTCCGGTTGGGGCTGTTTTTCTATTTAAGGGCGCACTCGGAAGGAAGGACGAAGGATCATGCTCGGTTCAGATGCGGTCATCGAAGGATTGAGACGGGAGGATGTCGAATACGTTTTCGGAATCCCCGGTGGCGCGGTCATGCCGGTCTACGATTCGATACTCGATTCGAAGATCAAATTGATACTGACCCGCCACGAACAAGGCGCGACTCACATGGCGGATGGTTACGCCCGTGTAACCGGAAAACCGGGTGTGGTCCTGGTCACCAGCGGTCCGGGTGCGACCAACACGGTCACCGGTCTGCTCACCGCGCACATGGACTCCGTTCCGATGGTGGTCATCTCCGGACAGACGATCAGCCCGATGCTCGGCAAGGACGCTTTTCAGGAAGCGGATGTGTTCGGCATCACCATTCCGGTGGTGAAACACTCCTATCTGGTCAAGAACACCAACGATATTCCGAGGGTGATGAAAGAGGCTTTTCATATCGCCAAGACGGGACGTCCCGGACCGGTGCTGATCGACATCCCGAAAGATGTCGCCTCGGCGGAATGCACGGTCGGGTTCCCGGAAACTCTCGACCTGCCGGGTTACGATCTCCCGAATATGTGCGACATGGAGAGCATCTATAAAGCGGTCGATCTGCTTTCCCAATCTCGGCGCCCTCTCCTCTATGTGGGGCATGGCGTTGTGATTTCCAAGGCGGCGGAAGCGGTCAAGAAATTCGCGGAGAAACTCAACGCCCCGGTGACCAACACCCTGCTGGGCAAGGGCGGATTCCCCGAAACACACCCGCTCTCGGTCGGGATGATGGGAATGCATGGGACCGCCTACGCGAATAAGACGATCGTGGACTGCGATCTGATCATGTCGATCGGAGGCCGTTGGGACGATCGCATCACCGGGAAACTGAGCGAGTTCTGTCCGAACGCGAAGAAGATCCATGTCGATATCGATCGTGCGGAGTTCGGAAAGATCATTCAACCCGATGTTTGTCTGGTTGGCGACGCCAAACCGATTGTCGAGGAGCTGACCAAGCATGTGCCCAAACTCGACACCGAGGAATGGCTCGCTCGCATTGACGGTTGGAAGAAGAAGTTTCCCCTGAAGTATCCGAAGAAGGGACCGCTGACCGCTCAGCATGTCTTGGATGAACTCTACAAGCTGAGCAATGGCAAAGCGATTGTGACCACCGATGTCGGTCAGCATCAGATGTGGGCGGCGCAGTTCTATCGCACCGACCACGACTACCAGTGGCTCTCCAGTGGCGGCGCCGGGACGATGGGTTACGGTTTTCCCTCGGCCATCGGCGCTCAGTTTGGACGCCCCAAAGACCAGGTCTGGGCGGTGGTCGGCGATGGCGGTTTTCAAATGACGCTCTACGAACTCGCCACCGCGGCGATCCACAAACTGCCGGTCAAGATTCTGATCATCAATAACTCCTACCTGGGAATGGTGCGTCAGTGGCAGGAGCTCTTTTTCGACAACCGATACTCCGGAGTCGATCTCTATGGCAACCCGGACTTTGTCAAACTGGCCGAGTCCTATGGAGCCAAGGGGTTCCGGATCAAACGCGGCGGGGATGTGAAACGCATCCTGAAAGCGGCGATGGAGTACAACGACGGCCCCTGCATTGTCGAGGCGGTCACCGGCAAGGAGGACAATGTCTTCCCGATGATCCCTGCCGGAGCGGCCATCTCGGAAATGCTGGTCGAGAAGCCCAAGGTTAAAATGGCCAAACCGGTCGGAAGCACCTGATCGGCGAGGCTGTTTGATGCTGTGGGAGGGGCATCCTGCCCCGAAAGCGGGACCCGCGAGGCGGGTCGATAGCCCTAAGAGTGAGGGACAAAAGGATGAACGCAACCAACGGAGCCATCACCGCCAAAACCACCCCGAGCCACACCATCAGTGTGCTCGTTCACAACCGACCGGGGGTTCTCTCCCGGATCGCCCAGGTCTTCGCGAGAAGGGGGTTCAACATCGACTCCCTGGTCGTCAGCGAGGCGCACCAAGAGGGGTTTTCCCGAATGACAATAGTCTCTCTCGGCGAACCCGAAGCCCTCGATCAGATCATCAAACAACTCAACAAGCTGGTCGATGTGGTCCGAGCCGCCGAGCATGTCAGCGGCGAATCGGTCGAACGCGAACTCGCGCTGATCAAGGTGACCGCGACTCCGGAGACGAGGACGGAGCTGCTTCAGATCATCGATGTCTTTCGCGCCAAGACAGTCGACATCTCCGACGACAGCCTGACCATCGAGGTGACCGGCGACAGTTCGAAACTGGATGCCATGGAGGAGATGCTCGGCAAATTCGGCATCATCGAAATGATCCGCTCCGGCAAGCTCATCATCGCCCGCGGGAGTTTGGTGACCTAACAACCCGTTGAGAGAATTCGTAGCCCGGCAACTCATTTGCCGGGTGAATAGACCGATTGTCTCCCCGCACTCCCGGCAAGTGAGTTGCCGGGCTACAGGTGCTGAAGGAGTAGGGGATTGATCCCCCCCCGATGGGGTTAAAACCTCTACTCCAAGTTTCACTGATGCTGGCGCGGAGTTGTACTCCGTGCCTTGAATTTGTTTGAAATTTTCAATCCACGAGCTGAGAACCACGAGGAGTGGCACTCCTCGGTAAATCTTTCGCACGGACCACAAGTCCGCGCGAGTGTCAAAGATCTATGGCCCGAACGGATTCGTGCGGAAGCGGGTTCGGGAAGGGAATCCCGAACCAGGGCAAGACACCCGCCGTGGGAGCGAACCAGAGCATGACGCACGCCGTGGGAGGGAACCAGGGCAAGACACCACGCCGTGGGAGCGGCTTCCAGCCGCGAAGTGGGTTCACCCCGGTTCGGTTCCCCGATGCCAATCGCGTATGAGGATATCGAGATCGGTGGAATCGATGCGGTCATCGCCATTTAGATCGATCTCCGAGGGTTCCGAAACAGGCGCTTTCCATTGATCTCTCAATCGCAATAGATCGACCGCATCCACCCAGCCTGTTCCATCAATATCCGATCCCAAATGGAAAAGTTCCTTTCCAAGAAATTCATCGGCTCCGATATCGTAATTGGACCCATCTCCACGAGGTTCGACCGTTCCATCAAGTCCGCGAGGATCGCCCCAATAGTCTGTCGAAACGCTTGCAATATACGCCCCAGCGTCTATGCATGGTGAGTGTGGTTGAAGTCGAAAGTCGCCGTTGTCCGCATCTGCAAATTGTGGATCAAGAGAAATATTGCCTGTACCGCTCCCATCCCAGTTTTGGATGCAGCAGAAACTTGGCGGCGTTGACGTGGAGATTTCGGGGTCTGTTTCTGCGGTGTTGTTCCAGATGATATTGTTCTTGATTGTTCCTTCACATCCCCGCAGCCCACCGCCGAATTCCCGCGCTTCGTTCCCAACTATTGTGTTATTCAGGATGAGTCCATCACACCCTAACAAACCCGCCCCATCACTGGTGGTCCGCCCAACCCCTCAACAGCATGATTGAAGAGGACTAGATTATTTCTTTATCGTGCCGTCGCATCCAGCTATTCCACTAGCATTAGTATCGGTTGAGTTCCATGCCACAATATTGTTTTCGATTATTCCATCGCAGCCAACGATTCCCGAACCACCACCTGAATTTGTCGGGGTTTTATTGAAAGCAACCAGATTATTCCTAATGGTCCCATCACATTCGTCGATTCCACCAAATCCGTTATAGGTTATCGTATTGCTTTGAATCAACCCATGACATTCGGCTATTCCGCGACCAGAAACTCCTGTAATCGTATTCCCCTCGATGAGACCGTGGCATTCGGTGATGGCGCGACCGGAAACCCCGGTGATCAGGTTGTCGCGGATGGTCGGGAAGGAGAACTGACCTTGGATGCCTCCGGAGAGGATTGTGTTGCCCTCGATGATGCAAGTTGCGTTTCCGGGATCGATAATTCCTGGTCCACCTTCGATTCGATTGTTACGGACGGGACCGTTTGGATCGATGATGGGTCCCGATTTGATGACATTGTTTTCTAAAGTCGCCATCGTGAAATTGCAGTCGATTCCATGGTTGTCGTGGGCGAAGATCGTGAACCCTCTGAGGACCCCAAAGGTGTTGCCCAAGATTTGAGGCGTGAACGTGATCGCGGGAGACCGAATGTTCAATCCCCGCAATTCCGTCGATGCCACCACGGTGGCGTCGAGTGGGTTGGTGGAGGTGAGGACGATGTTCTTTCCGAGGAAATCGATGTCCTCTTTGTAGGTGCCTGTCGCCACCACGATCTCGTCGCCGTCCACCGAGTTGTCGATGGCGCTTTGGATCGTCGCGAAATCCTGGGGGACTTGTAGCAGCGCACCCGGCGCACGGGTCTGGTAACTCGTGGGGACCGACCATTCGCTCCATGCCCCATACGAATCGGCGTGACGCACCCGCCACCAGAAGGTCGTCTCCGCCGGAAAAGGTTCGCCCTCCACGATGGCGCGAAGCGTGGTCAGGAAGTTCTTTGTGTATCCCGTTCCCCCCCAGATGTCCGTGAAATCGTTGGTCAGACTCACCTCCCATTCGCTGGCGACATGATCGTCCTCCGGGTCGTCGTCGGAGAACGGCGAGGAGACCATGCTGAACACGAACCCAAGCAGGGTCTCTCCATCCATCGGCGACTCGTTGACGGGTCGGTTCGGAAGCGGGTTCGGTTGAGCGGTCCCAATGAATTCGTAAGCCCCGATATCCAGATCGGAACCGTCACCGCGAGGTCGGTCGGTGGCGTCGTAGGGTCGAGGCTCGCCGTCCAGATCGGTATCGACCGTTACGAAAGCCGCCCTACCGGCATCGATGCAGGGGGAATCGGGAGCCAGACGATAACCCTCGGCGAATCGGGGGTTGGCTTGAAAGTTCCCCTCGCCCTCGCCATCCCAATTGGTGAAACAACAGTAGGTGGGTTGCCGCGAGTTGACCACGGGCGAAACGGGTCCGCCGACGATGTTGTTCTGAAGGACGCCGGAACAACCGTGGAAAGAATAGCCTTCGAAAGCGCCGTTGCTGTAGACCGTGCAGAACAAAATGCTGCCGGTGCAGGAATAAAACCCGCCCCCCTCGAAGTCGGCATCGTTGCGGGCGACCACGCAGTTGGTGGTCAGTCCGTCGCAACGATAATATCCACCGCCCAACCCGGCGTTTCCGGTCGCGGTGTTGTCGAGGACAAAGTTCCCGTGATTCCGCGCCGAGCAGACCGCGAGACCGCCTCCACGGTTGGCGTAGTTGTCCTGGATCGTGTTGTAGAAAATGCTGCCTCCGCAACCGTAAAGACCGCCGCCTTCTCCATTGGGAGCGGCGTTGTCGTAAATGAAGTTGTGTTGGATGAGACCGTCGCATTCGTACAACCCGCCGCCATGGTTGGGACCTCCCGAAGCCCGGCATTCGCGAACCGTGTTGTACTCGATGGTCGCCTGGCATCCGCCGCCGAAAATCCCCCCGCCAAAAACCGCCCAACCCTTCCGAATGGTGAACCCGGACAGGACACATTCCTCGGTCTCCGTCCCCTGAAAGGTGACCGCCGATCCCGCTTGGCTGGCGTCGATGACCGTGGCGGCGACCACAGCCGGATCGGTCGGATCGAGACTCCGCAGACGGACATTTTTTCCCATGAACCGGATTCTCTCGTAATAAACCCCCGTCGCCACAACGATCTCGTCCCCATGGACCGCCGAATCGAGCGCGGCTTGGATGGTGGGGAACTCGTCGGGGACAAGCAGCGTCGCGGAGTAACCGGGAAGGGCGAACAAGAACAGGAACCATCCGAAACGAGCGATCATAGTCTATGGACTGTACATCTGTGGGAAGTCCCGATCAAGAGAAAATGGAGAACGACTGAAAAGGGAAAAGACCCGCGGGGGAGAGGTCTATGGCACGAAGGGATTCGTGCGGAAGCGGGGGTCTATGGCACGAAAGGATTCGTGCGGAAGTGGGTTCGGGAAGGGAAACCCGATCCAGGTCAAGACACACGCCGTGGGAGCGAACCAGGGCAAGACACCCGCCGTGGGAGCGAACCAGAGCATGACGCACGCCGTGGGAGGGAACCAGGGCAAGACACCACGCCGTGGGAGCGGCTTCCAGCCGCGAAGTGGGTTCACCCCGGCCCGGTTCCCCGATGCCAATCGCGTATGAGGATATCGAGATCGGTGGAATCGATGCGGTCGTCGCCATTTAGATCGATCTCCGAGGGTTCCGAAACAGGCGCTTTCCATTGATCTCTCAATCGCAGAAGATCGACCGCATCCACCCAGCCTGTTCCATCGATATCCGAGCCAAGATGAAAGAGTTCTTTTCCAAGAAATTCATCGGCTCCAATATCATAATTCGACCCGTCGCCACGAGGTTCAACCGTCCCGTCAAGTCCGCGAGGATCGCCCCAATAGTCTGTCGAAACGCTTGCAATATACGCCCCTGCGTCTATGCATGGTGAAGTGGAGAAATCGAAAGTCACCGTTGTCCGCATCGATAAATTGTGGGTCAAGAGAAATGTTGCCTGTTCCCGACCCATCCCAGTGTTGAATACAACAATATGAGGGAACGGAAGATTCGTCTACCTGGGTCACCTTCACCTGAGATATTCCCCAAATGATATTGTTCGTGATTGTTCCATTGCAGTCCCAAAGACCACCCCCTATTCTCAGGAGTTTTGTTCCCAAATACTGTGTTATTAAAGATGGGTCCATCACAGTTTACAATTCCAGCTCCACCATCTTCTGCATAGTTTCCAAATATGAAGTTATTTTTGATCACGTCCCATCACAATCGAAAGTCCTCCTCCATTCCTCCACCCTGAGTTGTGTTGTTGAAGATTCGGTTGAACTCAATTGTCCCATTACAAAATGCGATACCAGCACGATGTGAGTGTGAATTGGGAGTCGTATTAAAAGCCACCACATTTCTTCGAATCGTTCCGTCACAATCGCCAATAGCGCCATAACCATTATAGGTAATCGTGTTCCCCTCGATGAGACCGTGGCATTCGGTGATGGCGCGACCGGAAACCCCGGTGATCAGGTTGTCACGGATGGTCGGGAAGGAGAACTGACCTTGGATGCCTCCGGAGAGGATTGTGTTGCCCTCGATCAGAGCCTCGTCGGGATCGAGAATCCCTTCGCCGCCTTCTATCCGATTGTCGAGAATGAATCCGTCACACTGGTCGATGGGACCCGATTTAACAACGTTGTGGGAAATCGTCGCGTCGGCTCCATTGCAGTCGATACCGAACGGGCTTCCGTGAATGGTGAATCCCGTGAGGGTCGGAAAAGTCGGTTGCCCCGTCGGGCGAGAAAAGTTCACCGTTGGGAAGCGAGAGTTCGATAATCGAATCACCGTGGTCGCCACCACGGTGGCGTCGAGCGGGTTGGTGGAGGTGAGGACGATGTTCTTTCCGAGGAAATCGATGTCCTCTTTGTAGGTGCCTGTCGCCACCACGATCTCGTCGCCGTCCACCGAGTTGTCGATGGCGCTTTGGATCGTCGCGAAATCCTGGGGGACCTGTAGCAGCGCACCCGGCGCACGGGTCTGGTAACTCGTGGGGACCGACCATTCGCTCCATGCCCCATACGAATCGGCGTGACGCACCCTCCACCAAAAAGTCGTCTCCGCCGGAAAAGGTTCGCCCTCCACGATGGCGCGAAGAGTGGTCAGGAAGTTCTTTGTGTATCCCGTTCCCCCCCAGATGTCCGTGAAATCGTTGGTCAGACTCACCTCCCATTGGCTGGCGACATGATCGTCCTCCGGGTCGTCGTCGGAGAAGGGCGAGGAGACCATGCTGAACACGAACCCAAGCAGGGTCTCTCCATCCATCGGCGACTCGTTGACCGGTCGGTTCGGAAGCGGGTTGGGTTGAGCCGTTCCGATGAACTCGTAAGCCCCAATATCCAGATCGGACCCGTCACCGCGAGGTCGGTCGGTGGCGTCGTAGGGTCGAGGCTCGCCGTCCAGATCGGTATCGACCGTTACGAAAGCCGCCCTACCGGCATCGATGCAGGGGGAATCGGGAGCCAGACGATAACCCTCGGCGAATCGGGGGTTGGCTTGAAAGTTTCCCTCGCCCTCGCCATCCCAATTGGTGAAACAGCAGTAGGTGGGCTGCCGCGAGTTGACCACGGGCGAAACGGGTCCGCCGACAATGTTGTTCTGAAGGACGCCGGAACAACCGTGGAAAGAATAACCTTCGAATGCGCCGTTGCTGTAGACCGTGCAGAACAAAATGCTGCCGGTGCAAGAATAGAACCCGCCCCCCTCGAAGTCGGCATCGTTGCGGGCGACCACGCAGTTGGTGGTCAGTCCGCCGCAACGATAATATCCACCGCCTAACCCGGCGTTTCCGGTCGCGGTGTTGTCGAGGACAAAGTTCCCGTGATTCCGCGCCGAGCAGACCGCGAGACCGCCTCCACGGTTGGCGTAGTTGTCCTGGATCGTGTTGTAGAAGATGCTGCCTCCGCAACCGTAAAGACCTCCGCCTTCTCCATTGGGGGCGGCGTTGTCGTAAATGAAGTTGTGTTGGATGAGACCGTCGCATTCGTACAACCCGCCGCCATGGTTGGGACCTCCCGAAGCCCGGCATTCGCGCACCGTGTTGTACTCGATGGTCGCCTGGCATCCGCCCCCGAAAATCCCACCGCCAAAAACCGCCCAACCCTTCCGAATGGTGAACCCGGACAGGACGCATTCCTCGGTTTCCGTCCCCTGAAAGGTGACCGCCGATCCCGCTTGGCTGGCGTCGATGACCGTGGCGGCGACCACAGCCGGATCGGTCGGATCGAGGCTCCGGAGACGGACATTTTTCCCTGAAATGGATTCTTTCGTAGTAGGTCCCCGTCGCCACAACGATCTCGTCCCCATGGACCGCCGAATCGAGAGCGGCCTGGATGGTGGGGAATTCGTCGGGGACATGAAGCGTCGCGGAGTAACCGGGAAGGGCAACCAAGAACAGGAACCATCCGGGACGAGCGATCATAGTCTATGGACTTGTACATCTGTGGGAAGTTCCGATCAAGAGAAAATGGAAAACGACTGATAAGGGCAAAGGAGGAAAAGGGAGACCCGCGGGGGAGAGGTCTATGGCACGAAGGAATTCGTGCGGAAGTGGGTTCGGGAAGGGAATCCCGAACCAGGAGTGCGGACTACCAAGTCACAGTCTGGAGTCCGTCCACAGATTGGAAATGACGATCTCGGGTGAGCACCGGAACTTCGTGTTCCATGGCGAGCGCCGCGATCCATAAGTCGTTGTCGGGAATCGGTTTACCTTTCGATCTAAGGAGATTTCTTGTAACACCAAATCTATGTGCGGTCGCTTCATTCACCGCGAGTACTTCGCATCCGGATTTGAACAACCGAATACGTTCGAAGTTCAGTTCACGTTTGGCCGACTTCTCCGCACCGTAAACAAGTTCTCCGATAACGATTACGGGGAGGAGCAAATTCTCGTATCGCCTGACAATTCTTTTTAGCGGTTCCTCTCCAACTATCAGGGTAATAACCGCATTCGTATCCAGTACGATTCTATTTCCACTCATCCAGGTCGACTCGTTCGAAAGCTTCCTCGATGGCGTCCATCATCTCGCGGCCTTCCTCTTCTGACATCGTGCCGATTAGATTTTGGATTTCCCCCGGAAATTTATTCTCGCTTGTCCCATTCTCTGGAGCCGATTCGAAAGACAATTCGACTCGGGAGTTCTCTTCCAAGTCGACTTTACCGAGGGGCCGGAAGACTCCGTTCTCGTAAATGGCTGGCGTGGCTTGTTTCATGTTCGTTTCTGGACCTCGTCGCTTGAGTCTCTCTCAATAGTGTAAAGCAGGATATAAAGTCTCCACCGCCCATGCTCCGGAACTCCTACCGCGTCAGCTCAAACATCCGCTCCAGCGAGCGTTTCGAACCCTCTGCCACCGCTGGGTCGACCTCGATTTCGTAGCGCTCCAGATCGAGGCATTCGACCAAGCAGATCGAGCGAGTTTTTCTTCATGTAGGGACAAAGTTTGCAGGAGGTCACAAACTTGCGGTCGGGATACGCCTCGCGAAGTGGCGCCGCAAGATCGCATTCGGTCAGGTAAAGAATCTTCTGGGCGGGGACACCCTTCACATAGTCGATCATCTTCGAGGTGCCGCCCACCATGTCGGCCATCTTGGCGATTTCGGGATTTACCTCGGGGTGGGCCAAGACCAGTTCGACTCCCTCCTGTTCCTTGAGGCGTGTCACTTCCGCTGGGGTGAATTCCTCATGCACCACACAGGTTCCTTTATTGAGCATCGGGGGTTCGGAATCCTCGAGGGGGATGGGAATTTCCTCTCCAGCCTTGGGGTCGAACATGATCAGATCGTCCCCCTCGTGTCGGCGATATACCAAATATCGACGGTCATCGTGGATCTGGCTCAAGATGTTTTCCGCGAAGTAATGATCGGGGATCAGGATCACCGGTTCGCCCTCGATCCGGCTGGCCACCGTCCTCGCGTTGGCGGAGGTGCAGGTGGCGTCGAGTTCCGCTTTGACCTCGGCGGTGCTGTTGATGTAACCGACAATCGAGCAACCTGGGAAGGCCTCGCGAATCCGCCGGACGGTCGCCCCATTCATCCCCTCGGCGATCGAACAACTCGCGTCCGGCGCGGGGCAAAGAACCTTCTTGTCGGGACTGAGGATCTTCACCATCTCCGCCATGAAATGAACGGTCGAAGAGACAATGATCTCCGCGTCTCCTGTGTCGCGGGCAGCCATGGCGAGAGCAAGAGAATCCCCAGCGTGGTCGGCGATTATCTGGATTGGAGCAATCTGATAGTAATGGGCCAGAAGGATCGCGTTCTTCTCTTGACGCAATTCGTCGAAACGCTGGAGTTTGGGGAGAATGATCGCCACCTCGTCTCCGGAATAATCCAGATCGTATAGGCGCTCCTCGATTTCGTTCCAGTCGGTTTTTCGGTCAGTTAATGTCAAAGGCATAGTGTCGTTATTATACGATTGTTTTGTTCGAAGAGCCATTGTGGGCGCCCAAGGGGAACCGTCAAGAAAGAAAAAAACAGAAAAAATTTCTTGACACCCCAGATCCGAATCACTACCTTCCCCGCGTACGATTGACCATCTTTGATTGAAGAAGGCTTTTCGTTTGAAAATCCGCCCGTTCCTCCTCCTTTCCCTCCTTGGTTTAGGCATGACGGCACAGTTCTCTTTGGCCCAATCTTCGGAGGATATTTTCAACGCCACCGAGTTATTATGTGTCATCGAAGCACTCCAATCCGACGACCTCGATCACCCCGACGGTTCCATCATTTGCGATGAGGGGAATGTCGGCGGAGAGTTGTTCTTTCTTGGCGATCATTGGTTCGAAGCGATCCTCGACCTCCCCGGATGCGATTGCGATTTCGATCTCGATGGCCTCACCGGCTGCGAAGAGGTTTTGCTTTGCACTTTTCCGGGGATCAACGATTCCGATGGCGATTGTCTGAGCGATGGCCTTGAAATCGAAATGGGGCTGGACCCGAGGAATTCCGACACGGATGGAAACGGGACGCCCGATGGCGATGAAGACGCCGACGGGGATGAAATCCTGAATCGGGACGAAGACTTCGATCAGGATGCTCTCACCAACTGCCAGGAGGCGATGCTCGGGATCAACCCGATGGATGGCGATAGCGACGGGGATGGTTTCCCCGATGGCGGAGAGGTTGACGTTGAAACGGGTGTGCCGATCTCCGATCCCGCCGATCCGAACGACCGCCCGCCGATCTTTGTGGCCAGCGCTCCTCCGGTCCAAACGGTTCTCGTCCGGTCCGACGGGGCCGACGCCGGAGGGCTTTCTTACAACACCTTCGTTTCCGCGCCGCCAGTCAATGCGATCATCGGTTCGACTCAATCCGGAACGGGAGGGATCAGCATCAACACGGTGGTCACGAATCCTCCCACTTCCGTCATCGTTGCGTCCAGCCAATCGGACATTCCGCTCTCTCTAAACACCACAGTCTCCTCGCCACCGGCCAGTGTGATCGTGACCTCCTCGGAGGAGGCGATCGATCCGGGTTCATTGAACACTGTTGTCACACAACCACCTGTTGAAGTGGAAATACCCGTGGATGAAATGAAATGAAGAATCGATGTCCCAATCGAGGAGGAAATCTATCGTGAGTCAAAAAACAACCCCATTTTTCGTCATGCTCTTAGTCGGATTGTCGTTAGTGGCCCCTTCATACGCCCAATTCGATTCGGGCAGCGACGGTAGCGATGGCGCTCTATTCATTGCCGGCGCTTCCGGAACAGTCACGATGGATGTCCCCGAACCAGACGGGATCTTCAATTTCACGACGGTCGACATCGAGGCGGGCGCCACCCTTCAGTTCAATCAGAATTCGCTCAACACTCCGGTGTACATGCTAGCCACCGGAGGTGTGACAATTGCCGGGATTATCAACGTCAGCGGAAAGAGCGGCACTTCGAGCCCACCGATAGGTGGCCTCGGAGGTCCGGGTGGTTACGCTGGAGGCATCCCGGGGATCTCCGGTTCTCCTTCTGGCGATGGCTATGGACCGGGGGCCGGGAAGAGGGGAAACATCTCCAACGAGACAGGGCGGGCATCCTATACTCAGAAAGCGGGAGTTCCGGTCGGAGGAGGTCAAAGACCCAATGATGGAGGAATCTACGGCAGCCCACTGCTTGTTCCTTTGGTCGGCGGATCGGGCGGCGGGGGAACAAATGGCCAGCCCGGGACAGGGGGCGGCGGTGGCGGTGGCGCTTGTTTGATCGCCTCCGATACGGAAATCTTCATTGCCAGCAGTGGTCGCATCGACGCTCAGGGGGGTGGAGACAGCAATAACGCTGGAAGCGGAGGATCGGTGCGTCTGGTGGCCCCTGTTGTCCGAGGAACGGGAACGATCGATGTGAGAGGAGGCGGCGGTGGCTGGGGAGGAACGGGCCGAGTTCGCGTCGATGTCATTGATCGAAAGCAACTCCAACTCATTGTCACCTTTGTACAAGCTTATTCGGTCGGCGGCTTCATGCAGGTCTTCCCCGATCCCTTGCCTCGGCTCGATGTGACACATGTCGCCGGGAAGGACATTCCCGAGGGGACGACCGAAGCGGTGTTGGTAACACTCCCCCTGAACTCATCGGCGACTCAGGAAGTGCGAGTCCAGGGCCGCGATTTCGTCGGACTCGTCCCGATCCGAGTTGTTCTGACCCCGGATAGCGGAAGCTCGGTCATTGAGGACGCCACCATCGATATGGGCAGTGGGAATCCCTCGGAGGTCAGCCTCATGATGGGCTTCCCAGTCAACACGCCGGTGGCGGTCAACGCGTTTACTCGGTAAAAGAACAAAACGCTCGGGCGTCTTTCGGTTTTGACGCCCGAGCGTTTTTCCTGAAACTCATTTCAATCCGCACTCCCGCTGTTGAACTATTCCTCGACGGTCTCTTGATGAAAGCCACAAACTTTACTTTAATGATGCTCGCTGTTAAACTAAAATCGCGTGTCCGTTGCCCAAACTAAATCTGGACAGCGCATCATTATTTGGACATTCATGAAGCAATTCGCGGAATCCATTGAGAATTTCTTCGAGATTTCTCTCGACCTCTGTTGTCTGGCCAGCGTGGACGGGTATTTGCTGAAGGTGAATCCTGCGTTCATCCGAACGTTGGGTTGGTCCGAAGATAAACTTCTCTCCTCCAGTTTCTACGATTTCATCCATCCCGACGATCGAGAAAAAAGCCGCGCCACAATCGCCTACCTCCAAGAAGGCAATCGCATTTATTCCTTCGAGAACCGCTTCCGAACTCAAAAGGGCGATTATCTTCACCTCCAATGGTCTGGGTGGATCCATCCCGATGACGGCTTGATTTATGGGGTCGGCCGCGATGTGACGGCGCAAAGACGGAAGTCGGACGAGCTCGAGCGGACGAGACAGATGTATGAAACCATCATCAACAGCCAGTCGGAAATGGTTTGCCGGTACACCCCCGATGGCAAGTTGATTTTTGTCAATGACGCCTATTGCGAGAAGTTTGGTCGTTCTCGAGATGACCTCTTGGGACAGCGGGTTATCGACCTGCTCTCGCCGGGGGAGAGAGAATCCGGCAAGCGGGATTTGAAAGACTGGGTGAAGAATCCGAGAGTGGTCAAACATACGATCGAATTCTTTCTCGCGGATGGAACGTTGGGATATCAGGAGTGGGTGGACACTCCAATCTTCGATAAAGACGGGGCGCTTGGAATTTTACCAGGGGTCGGACGTGACATCACCGACCATGTCAGGACCGAGTTGGCGTTCAAGGCGGTTCTCGAACACTCGGTCCAAGGAATCGCCATCATCCAAGACAGCTTATATGTTTTCCTGAATGAGAAGTACGCCCAAATCTCCGGTTATGAAGTCTCCGAGATGGTGGATCAGCGAGCGGACTCGTTCATCGATCGGATCCATCCGGATGACCGGGAGATGGTCAGACAACGACACTACGATCGAATGGCCGGCAGGGAGGTCCCCAACAACTACGAGTTCAGGCGGTTTCGAAAGGATGGAACTCTCCACTGGGTGGAGATTCACGCTTCACTCATTCAATGGCGAGGTCGTCCGGCGATCCAAGTGGCGATGGTGGATATCACCGAAAGAAAGAATGCCGAAATCGCTCTTCTCGAAAGCGAAAGCCGCTTGCGTACGATCGCCGAAACGGTGCCCGATTATATATCCGTGGTCGATCGAGACGGAAGATTTGTCTATATCAATCACATCCCCGAGGGGATGGCGGAAAAGGATGCGATCGGCGCCAATTTCCTAGATTTCGTTCACCGGGACCATCGATCGATCGCCTCCGAGGGGCTCAGGAGGGCGATCGAGACCCGATCGACCATTGACTTCGAGATCGAGGGGTACGGAGACGGGAAAGCATTCTTCTGGTACCACACACGCATGTCGCCCATTGTGGTGGAAGGCGATATCCAGCATCTGGTGATGATCTCACAGGACATCACGCAAAGAAGATTGCAGGAGCAGGAGGTCCGGGAAAGTCGCGACCGTCTCGAATTGGCGCTCCAGGGAGCCGACTTAGGTCTTTGGGATTGGAACATCCAGACCGGCGAGCATGTGGTCAACAAACGGTGGGCGGAAATGTTGGGATATGAATTGAGCGAACTCCCCGCCACTATCGACGCCTGGAAATCTATATTGCACCCCGAGGACAAAGAAAAGGTTCTCGAAGGTTGGCGTAGGCATGTGGATGAAAAGACCCCGGTGTTCGAATCCATTCATCGGTTGGAAACGAAATCGGGTGAGTGGAAGTGGATTCTTGACCGGGGAAAAGTGGTCGAGCGGGCTTCGGACGGCACGCCAATCAGGGCTAGCGGGACCCATCTCGATGTAACCGAGAAAAAGGAGTTCGAGGAGAAACTACTCCAGACCCAAAAACTTGAAAGTTTGGGAGTTCTCGCTGGCGGCATTGCTCATGATTTTAACAATCTTCTGATGAGCATCCTCGGAAACGCCGACATGGCTCTCCTTGAATTGCCTCGGAATATTGCCGGGAGAGAGAATCTCGCCGATATCATCAGCGCCAGTCAACGCGCCGCCGAACTCTGCAACCAGATGCTCGCTTACGCGGGCAAGGGGAGATTCACGCTCCAGCAGATCAACCTTTCTCGTTTGGCCCACGAGATCGCGCACCTTCTGGAAGTTTCGGTCTCCAAGAAGGTTCAAATCGATTATCACCTCTTGCCCGACTTGCCCACCTTCGAGGGGGACCCGACTCAGATTAGACAGGTTGTCATGAACCTCATCACCAATGCGTCCGACGCCATGGAGGGAAGTGTCGGACGGATTGAGTTGACCACCGGCGTCCGCGCCTGCTCGAGGGATTTCTTAGCGGGGTGTTATCTGGCCAACGACCTGCCGGAAGGGAATTATGTTTATTTCGAGGTCTCCGACAACGGAGTCGGGATATCTCGAGATATCCTCGAGAAAATCTTCGATCCCTTTTTCACCACGAAGTTCAAAGGGAGAGGACTGGGGCTGGCTGCGGTGCTGGGCATCGTCCGTTCCCATAAGGGCGCCATCCAGGTTGAATCTCATCCGGGAGTGGGAACCGATTTCAGTCTCTACTTCCCCGCCTCCTCCCAAAAATCCAAGGAGAATCGAGCCAAAGACCCGGAAGAGAACGATTGGAAGGGTCGAGGGATGGTTCTCCTGGTCGATGATGAAAGCGCGATCCGAAAGGTGGGTCAGCGAATCCTCGAGAAGAAGGGATTTCGCCCGCTCCTGGCGGAGGATGGCGATGAATGCATCCGAAAGTATCTCCAACACCAAGATGCAATCGAGATTGTGGTGCTCGATCTAACCATGCCAAGGATGTCCGGGGAGGAGGCTTTCACCAAGTTAAGAGAAATCAACCCTGAGGTCCGGGTCATTCTCTCCAGCGGATTCAGTGAGAGCGAAGTCACAAGCCGGTTCATCGGCCAAGGTTTGGCGGGCTTCATCCAAAAACCTTATCGTCCCACATTGCTTGTGGAGAAAATCCGAGAAGTTCTTCAAATCCCTTGATCGTTGAATAGCAATCCGTGGAATTCAATTTGGCCTCAACCACTCGCGGACCGGCTCAGAGCTTCTCCCAGAAGTCATCCAATTTCCGTGAAAATTTCTCCTCGAGAGGAGTCGGTTCGATCTGACCGACAGTCGCGGTTGGACCGGTTTGGATAATGTCCACCATTTCGGTGGCGATGCCGGCCAGGAGGTATTCGACTTGGCGGACTCTTTTACTCTCGACGCTTTCGTTCATCTGCCTGAGAGCGTCGAGAAGATAGAGAAGTTTCCTTCGGACATGATCTCCACGCTGAACTCCCGAGAGTTTGTCCAGCACGGAACCGCTTCCAATCAACACATCGGAACCAGCCGGCTCCAAATTCTTCAAGGTCGCTCCGAGCGAATCCGCGATGGGCTCTTCCGCTTGATCTCCAATGTCGATGGCGAGTTCCCTCAGGATGGGGTCGTAGGGGTAAACCCCGTTGATGCCGAATCGTTCACGGTTGGTCAGATACCATTCGTGCACAACCGTTTCGAATCGTTCCTCATAATCTTTTTCAACCGGATGCACTAACCCAACATACAGAATCATCGTAGCCCTTTCGGCGCGATTTCAGCGCCACATCTGCAGGTCTTCATTGGAGTCGAATCGATGCCGACACGACTCCTCATCCACCCAGCGGTAAAGTCACTTTAGCGCCCATTCGATAGGATTTCGTCACCGCGTCCACCCATTCCATGTAGTCGACGCCATCCTCGAAGGAGGGTTCGGGCTGGGCTTCCCCTCGCACCGCCCGAATGAAGTCGAGTTCGACTTCCCACACCTTGGATTGATCGTCCGAGAGAGCCATTTCCTTGAGCGATGATTCACCCAATTGAGCGGTCAAGATCTTCTCCTCGACGAAGTCGTACACAATTGTGCCGTGACACCCGTAGATTTCGACACAGTTCTTGGGGGCCAAATGTGCAAGCCCGGAAAATGAGTATTGGATCAAGGCTCCGCTCTCCATTTCCCCGTTCACCCAAACCGCGTCGGGGATGTCGACCTCTCTCTCCTCGCCCGTGGCGGGGTCCATACGTGCAGTGACATGAGTTTGCGCATAGGCCATCGCGGATTTGTGCTTTCCGAACCAACGGTGGATTACCTCCGCCATGATGCCGAGAGTCAGGACATTGTTTCCCGAGTACTCACGGATCTGACGCCAATGGATGGGAGCGTCATGATCAAGATAGTCTCCGCCCATCATCGACACCCGGATGGTCAACACCTTCCCGATTGTCTTTTCAGCGAGAAGCCGTTTGATAACCCGGTCCCATTTCAATCCGATGGGTGGGGGACAAAGCATGGCGACCTGACCGGATTCCTTCTGGGCGGCCAGCATCTCCCTGGCCTCCTCCACATTTCGAGCCATTCGCGCCTGGCAGAAGACCGGCTTCCCCGCCTTGAGGGTCTCGATCGAACAATCCCGGTGCATGTAAGGCCAAGTCCCGACCACGACCGCGTCGACCTCGGGGGAATGGACGAGATCTCTCCAATCCGAAAATCGGTGAGGGATGTTGTTTTCGTCGGCGAACCGGTTGGTCGATTCCTCGGATCTATTGCAGACCGCGACAATTTCAACGCCGTCGATTTTTCGAAAGCCCGGGAGGTGGCGGTGTTTGACAATCCCTCCGGCGCCGATGATTCCAATGCGTATGGGTTGGGGCATGGTGTGAGGTCCTTTCGTGTTCGATGTGAGATTAGAACATTCTCGATCGGTTTGAGAAAGAAGGACCCGACCATGGTGAGAGCGTCCGCATATCTGTCATGCCGATTTCCGCTGTCTTTCCGAGCGGGTGAGCGCTGGGAGCGCCGATTGATGAAACGAAACGGAAGCGTCAGTGTATGGAGTCGAGGATTTATCCTCACACCGGGGCGAGTTTCTCCAATCCGAGGATAAATCCTCGACTCCATTCTCAGCGCATTTCGTTAGGCGTTAGGAGAAAAGCGTGGAGATTCCCGTTCTCGTCCTCCCCATACCCGGCGATGAGACCGTTGTCATTGATGGTTTGGGCGCTGAGGAGTGTCAGGTCGGATTTTCGGTCGACCTCCCCTTGGAGTGGAATCGCTTCATCTTTCTTCCACAAGATCGCATGCATCCGATTGCCGTTTCGGCGATTCTCGATCCACCGATGGCTTCTCCCGAATCCACCAAACCTTCTCGAGAGATTTCGGGAAGGGAATGGCTCCCGACATTTCGAGAATGAAGGCCCCCACGACCTCTTCCTGATTATTCAGATCCCACGCCTGCTGCCGCTCCACCGATTCGTCGCTCTCGAGTCGCGAGAATCCGCTTTCGATTGACCAAATAAAACCCTTGCCGGTCCGCGTCCATCCGGTGGCGGCTCCGGTTTCGTTCATTTCCATCAGGATCGGAAAGTCGGGGTTCCCGTTGATAAAGGATCCTTCCGGGATTTGAATCTCGGTGATCCCTTCATCCCACCAAACTCCATATCTTCTTCCACCCTCTTGGGCGGGGGACAAACTCGTCAATATCCGGCCCGAGTTGTCGATTCGCATCGGTCCGCTTCCATCACCGAGTTGATCGATCAGCGATTCAACCTCACCGGAAGAGTGAATCAGGCAGGGTTGCTGTTCAGTAGAGTCTCCAATAGTGGCGGTTCCAACCATCAACCCGTTATCATTGATCGAAGCGATGTACTCGACTTCGAACAGAGTCATTCCATCCTCAGGGGCCCAGCGAAAGCCTTGGTTGACCTCCCCTTTGCGGATTTGACCGACGATTTGACCGTTGTCGTTGAAATCATAGACCCTGAAAGGATATCCGAATCGGGCTTGATCGAACGAATGGATGACCTTGCCTTGTTCCCAGATCCGGCATCGATCGACGGGTTTGTCATCCACGAGGCTCCTGACATAAAGCAACAATTGGTCTCGGTCGTTGAGAATCATCCAGAAGTCTTCATTCTCGATCTCCCCCAAATCGGTCAGCGTGTAGGCGGGCGGCTTATCGAACAGTAACCGGTATCCGATGAAGACAAGGAGAACTAGGAGGAGTGATAAGACGATTCGCCAGGAGCGTTTCATGGGGATAAGGTAGCGACACGCTCCGGAGATCGCAACGAAAAATAGGGAGTTCGGAGGATTTCCTGGAGCCTAAACCGCTGTAAGCATCGCCCCTTTCATTTTCTTTTGACGCTTGACGGATGTCATCTCTAAGCTAAAGGTGTTCGAGCGAAATCCGAGAAGCAATCATTACACTTGGAAAGGAGCAAACCGCCCATGATCGCCACCGCCCAATCTATCGCTTTAGGGAACCTGCAGGGAGACCGAGAAAGGTTGGTCCGACTTCTCCAGGAACTCACTCAAATCACGGGCTCGGACCGCTCAGCCGAGTCCGAATCGATCGCCTTCGAATCCCGTAAACGGATCGAAGGCGAAGTCCGAGCTCTCGCGGCGCGGTTGGTTTGCCACATCGATTACGCGCGGGTCATGAATCGGCTGGACGACATGGATATCGCCAGGATCTGTCGAGCCACACGGCTTCTTTTCGAACTAGCCGCCAGACAGATGTACCCGGAATCGGTGGACCGCTTCATTCTCCGGACTCTTTCGCATCATTTGAACACTTTGGAGCAAAAGATTTCGCCGAAGAGTCGGTCCATCCCCATTCAAAGAGGAATCGTTTCAACCCTTGACGCGGGGTAGAGAGCCATCGATTGATCCACCTTCCGGGTCCCCGATTGAAGGCGGGACCTCCCACACGCGATCCTTTCAAAAAAAATCGTTTTGTTGGCTGCTTGTGATAGTTGCGAGTGTTATAATCCAACGACCGCCTATACCTCGCCCCGGAATAACCCGCCCGCTATGTGTCAACCGCCCGGGAGACCCGCGTTCTCCGCCATTGCTAATTGGATCGTTACGGGAGGTTGAATCATGAAATCGAATTCCCTTTTGTGGACCTTCGCCTTGTCTTTCTCTCTTCTCTTCAGTTCCGCCCAAAGCGAAGTCCTCGACGCGGACGGCGATGGGATCGTCGGTCCTCATGAGGTCCTCGAATTGGTGCGACTCTGGAAACAGGAGGCGACCACCGGTGTAACCGGCAATTCCTGGAGCCTCACCGGCAACTCGGGAACGACCCCGGGGACAAACTTCTTGGGGACCAAAGACGAGGAGTCACTGGAGGTCCGGGTGAACGGAGACCGCGCGCTCTGGATCGTTCCCGACGCCACCAGTCCGATCCTCGTGGGCGGGTATAGCGGAAATACCGTTACCTCGACCTCATCCGGGGGCACGATCGCGGGCGGTGGGGAGAAAGGAGCGGAGAATTCGCTGGACGGTCTCTTCGGATTCCTCGGAGGAGGATGGAACAACTCGGTGTCGGGTCGGTATTCCGTCATCGGGGGAGGCAAGGGGAATTCGATCGAGGCCGACTTCGGCGTAATTGGCGGCGGCGGGCAGTTATCGGACGACCGACCCGATCTCGCGAACCGAGTCACCGACGACTTCGGGACCGTTGGGGGAGGGAGTAATAACCAAGCAGGCGACGATGCGGGGACGACGGACGACGCTTCCCACGCAACGGTCAGCGGGGGAAGATCGAACGAGGCATCCGCGTCCGGCGCCACCGTGAGTGGCGGTATTCAAAACTATGCACGAGGAGTGGTGAGCCTCGTCGCGGGAGGGACCAGCAATCTGGCCTCGGGAAGAAGCAGCGTGGTTTGTGGAGGAACTCAGAACCTGGCCACCGCCGAGTATTCGATCGTGGCGGGGGGAAGATACAACGTCGCGAGCGCCACCAGGGGCGCGGTCATCGGAGGGTCCTCCAACAGCGCCAGTGGAGAGAATGCCTTCGTGGGAGGAGGCGGCTCGAACATCGCTTCGGGAGACCACTCCATGGTGATGGGTGGTGTGCGAAACCTAGCGGATGGCAGGCAGGGCGCCGTAGTGGGCGGCCAGGACAACATTGCGTCGGGTTTCAATAGCATCGTCGCGGGGGGGGTGGCCAACGAAGCGGGGGACGAATACAGCTTCGCCGCGGGACATCGCGCGAAATCTCTCCATCGTGGATCTTTCGTCTGGGCGGATTCGGCGTTTTCCGACTTCGCTTCCACCGACGATAACCAATTCCTGGTCCGCGCCAGCGGTGGAGTCGGACTTGGAACCAACAATCCCGTCTCGCAACTCCATGTCGCCGAAAGCGTCTCCGGCGGCGCGGGAATCGGCAACCATGTCGCCGCCATCGAAAACACCTCGACCGGCGCCAGCCCCGATGTGCTGGCTCTCAAGGTGCACGTCGAAACGCCGGACGACACCAACAATTTCATTACATTCATGAACTCCACAGGCAACATCGGGGCCGTGGAGGGCAATGGATCGGGTGGGGTCACCTTCAAGACAACGGGTGGGGACTTCGCCGAATACCTCCCCCTTCGTGAGACGGACGACGTCACTGCTCAGCCCGGAGATCTGGTCGGACTCCACGGCGGAAGCGTGAGCCTCGAAACCGATGGTGCGCGACGCGCACTGGTGGTCTCCACGGCTCCCGCCCTTCTGGGAAACGATCCCAAACAGGAAGACGGAGGGAAACACATCCCGATCGCGTTTATCGGTCAGGTTGAGATCCGCGTTCGTGGACCGGTCCATGCCGGAGATGCAATCGTCCCTTCTGGACAAAACGATGGAACCGGAATTGCGATGTCCCCGGTGCGCGCCACGATGCCGATTGCGGGATACGCGATTGAAGAATCCTCTCAGGAGAGTGTCAAAGTCATCCGGGCAATTGTCGGTTTTCCCCACGATCCACCCGCATTAGACCGGAAGGATCCAAAGGATGAACGGATCGTAAGCTTGGAAAGGCAGGTGGAGTCGATGCGTGAGGAGATAAGCGCGATGAAAAAACAGATGATGGAAATGACCCGGTCTCGGAGAGAATCGCTCATCTTGTACCGGCAGTGAGAAGGAAAGATCAATCCGTCCCTATTTCCGCCCGAATTGGTTCAATGACCAGGAGGAAGGGAAATGTTCACACAAGCGAAAGTCTTCATCATTTTCTTGATTGGTTTTTTTTGCTTCACATCGGAACCGATCCAAGGCGAGGTCCTCGACGCCGATGGTGATGGAGTGGTCGGACCTCATGAGGTCCTCGAACTCGTGCGTCTGTGGAAACAAGAGGCGACAACAGGCGTTTCTGGGAATTCCTGGAGTCTCACCGGGAATTCGGGAACAAACCCCGAAACAAATTACATCGGGACCAGCGACGATCAAACCTTGGAAATCCGCGTGAATGGACAAAGAGCGCTACGCATCGAGCCGAATGACGACAGCCCCAACATCATCGGAGGTTATTCTGGGAATTCTGTCCAAGATAATCGGTACGGCTGTTTTGTTGGTGGCGGGGGAAGGGAAGGAGCCCCCAATTCCACCACGGGGGTCTTTTCGACCATTGCGGGAGGAGATGGAAACACAGCGGGAAGCACCTCCTTCGTTGGCGGTGGACTGGGGAATCGGGCCCTCGGTTATAGAAGCGCTATCTGTGGAGGACAATTCAATGAGGCCTACGATTTCTTTAGTTCAGTGGCCGGGGGGGTTCAGAATATCGCCTCGGGGAGGGAAAGCTTTATCGGGGGAGGTTTTTACAACGTTGCAAGCTCGACCCAATCGATAGTGTGCGGCGGAGAGTTTAACACCGCATCCGGAATGAACGGTGTGGTCTTGGGAGGGATTCGCAACCTTGCCGCGGGCGATTATAGCTTCGCGGCCGGTCGGAAAGCTTTGGCGCGGCATGATGGAGCCTTTGTCTGGGCCGATTCCACCGACGAGAATTTTGAATCCACCACCGCCGATCAATTCTCCGTGCGAGCCAATGGCGGATCTCGTTTCTTTAGCGATGGCTCAAACGCCGCGCTATATGTCGAAACCACCGGGACCGGACGGACCGGCCACTTTAGAATTACGAATCCGGAAAACAACAGCAGTTCGGTTGCCGCTTCGACCCAGGGTGGGGGGGACGCCCTGTTGGGGTACACGATTGGGTCTGGAAATGGCGTTTACGGGGAGACTGCGGGCTCTGGATGGGCGGGATACTTTGTGGGTTCAGGTGGTTCGAGTAAGGGTGTCCATATAGAAACGAACGGAGGCCAAGGACTGGAAGTTGTCGGAGGAGCCAAGAGCGCGGTGGTGCCCACCTCCCAGGGACGACGTGCTTTGTATACCGAAGAAGCCGCCGAGGTCTGGTTTACCGACTATGGTTTCGGACAGCTGGAGAATGGCCGCGCGGTCATCTCTATCGACCCTCTCTTCGCCGAAACAGTCAACCTCCAGGAGCCTTACCATGTTTTTGTTCAACTCAAAGACAGCAGGTGCGAAGGAGTGGCGGTTGAGGATGAAACAACGTCCAGCTTTGCCGTTGTCGAACTGAGGAATGGAACCTCCAACGCCGAGTTCTCCTACCGAATTGTGGCGAAACGGCGGGGATTCGAAGAGGTTCGCCTGGAGGATAGATCGAATTTATGAATGAATGGTAAGAGGGAAATTGTTCCGATCTTTTCTGGATAGATTGAGAGAAAACTCATGGCCCGCCCCCATGGTGATGAACGACCGAGGAACCAAGGAGGCGGTATCATGGCCCAGAAGACTCTCGCATTACATTTTTCAGTAATGCTCCCTTTGCTCACGCTTACTTCTTCATACATCTCCTGGGCGGACCCGCCCCCCACCATCAACATCCAAGGAACTCTTCAAGACTCACAAGGAGATCCCCTCACCGGTGTCCGAGATTACCGTGTCCGCTTCTTCGATTCGGAGACGGAGGGTTCTTCGATCGTCGAAGTCTCTGGTACGACGACCCTGACCAGCTCCGGCAGATTCTCGCTCGCGGTCGATCCGCCGGAGGCCGCTCTCGATGCCGCCGAGATGTGGTATGAACTGGCTATCGATGAGGACGGGGATGGCGTCGATCCCAACGATGTCTTCCCGGAGCGGGTGAAAGTTCACAGTGTTCCTTTTGCGCTGCGTGCCCAGGACGCCGAGACTGTGGGTGGGATGGCCGCATCGGAGTTCGCGACGACCGATGCGCTATCCAGTGGTCTCGCTGACAAGGCGGATTTGGACCATCACCACAATGCGGAGTATTGGAGCATCGAAGGGAATCCCGGTGGAGAGGGAAGGGTTCTAGGCACGACCGACGATCAATCCTTCCAAATCATCGTTGGCGGCACGCGAACTCTGTTGTTCGCCCCCAAGCCTAGCAGCCCCAACATTGTGGGGGGGTATTGGGGAAATGAAATTCTTACAGAAACGTATGGGAGTGTGATCGCCGGTGGCGGATCGCCGGATCACATCAATTCGGTGACGGGGAATTACAGCTTTATTGGGGGTGGAAACGGGAATGTCGCGGGAGGTTCCGGAGCCACCGTGAGTGGAGGATTCAGAAACAAAGCAAGAGCCGAAACCTCCGCAGTTTCCGGAGGCTGGTCGAATTCGGCAAGTGGTTATTCGAGCACGGTAGGTGGAGGATACGGGAATGTGGCGGCGGGAAGCGAAAGTTCAGTCGGTGGTGGAGAACATAATCTAGCCCAGGATGCTTATGCGACGGTGAGTGGTGGTCGGGACAACCACGCTGCTGGCATGGCCAGTTCGGTCGGTGGAGGCCTGTACAACGGCGCTTCAGGGGTCGCTTCTGTAGTCAGCGGAGGAGACAACAATTACGCACCCGGACGCTGGAGCATAGTGGCCGGGGGGAAGAACAACACGGCGAGCGGAGAAAGTAGCTTCGCGAGTGGCAGGATGGCGAAGGCCTTGCATGATGGCGCCTTCGTTTGGGCGGACTCTACTTTCGAGGACTTTTCTTCCACGGCGGACGATCAATTCTCCGTGCGGGCCAACGGTGGATCTCGCATCTTCTGCAATGGCGATAATTCCGCGCTGTATGTTGAAACCAGTGGAACCGGGCGAACCGGCCACTTCAGAATTACGAACCCCGAGAACGACAACAACTCGGTCGCGGCGTCGACTCAGGGTGATGGCAACGCCCTGGTCGGTTATACGATTGGGGCTGGAAACGGTGTTTACGGTGAGACGACTTCATCTGGCTGGGCCGGATATTTCGTGGGTTCCGGCGGTTCGAGCAAAGGTGTCCACATCGAAACCAACGGCGGTCAGGGTCTTGAGGTTGTAGGCGGCGCAAAAAGTGCGGTGGTGCCCACCTCTCAGGGACAACGCGCCCTCTATACCGAAGAAGCCGCCGAGGTTTGGTTTACGGATTATGGTTTCGGTCACCTCGAGAATGGCCGCGCGGTCATCCCAATCGATCCCCTCTTCTCGGAAACGGTTAACCTCGAAGAGCCGTATCATGTGTTTGTTCAACTGAATGATAGTGAGTCCGAAGGAGTCGCGGTGGAGGAAAAGACCGCAACGAGTTTTACCGTGGTTGAATTGAGGAGTGGAGACTCGAACGCTGAGTTCTCCTATCGGATCGTGGCCAAGCGGAGAGGATTTGAAGAAGTTCGCCTGGAGGAAAGACCGAACCTGTAAGGGTTTCGGGAAATCCTTTTCTCTCGTCGTATCAACGACCCGGTCCCACACAATGCCAGTTCTTGAGAATAAGGAGCATGTCCTCCGCGTCCACGATCCCATCGCCATTCACATCGACATAGGGATGGCTCGGATCGATCGTCGGAGCGGGCGTCTGTGTCATTGTCGGAGTCGCCGTGCTCGTTGACACATCCGGCGTTTGCGTTGCTGTCGGCGTTGACGTGGGGGTTCCTAACCCGAATTCAATCGGGCCGATGTCGACTTCACCGTCCTGGATACGAGGGTTGCCGAGATAATCAAAGGATGGCAGAAGAACTCCCGATGAAACTCCATGGTTGATCCATTCACCGCCCGCCGTCGGAGAGAAATCTCCGACTTCCGGGTTCACAAATTGGTTTGTTGACATCGCATTGCCGGTACAGTTTGTCAAAAGATTCAGGGCCGAAGCGTCCGATGCGACAATCTGACCATCCGAAAGAATCATCGCGCTGTTGAGGACATCGAAATACCGATTGTTGCGAGCGCTGAAACTGTTCGTGTCCACATAGGACCCCATCACCTCCCCGAAGGCCGAGTTGATGATTTCGAGACTGTCCGAGGCGGGCTGGCTGGAGGCGTAGAAAGTGATCGCATATCCCTGGGGTTCCGTGTGATGGAGAAGCGCCGAGTTGACGATGCGACAAAGACCGCCCTCGAAGACAATCGCTCCGTCGTTGATGTTGGTGACATCGTAGAGGATGGAGTTAATCAACTCGCCGCCATTCCAGAACTTGACCGCGTTTCGTCCCGTTCCCTCGACATAAGTGTTGACCACCGCCACCTTCCAGGATTTGCAATCGATGCCGTCGTCGGCGATGTTGACGATCCGACAATGGTCCATGAGCGCGCCATAGCAGTTCACCAAGGCGATGGCGTCAGCCGCGCTGTCCCCGGGCGCCGCGGGCGGGTTGATGATATTGACATGGTCGATCCTCATTCCCTTCACATTGGCGTAGACCTCATCACCCACATTGATTCCCAGATCGACTCCCTCGATGGTGATATGGGAAAGAATCAAGTTCTCGATTTGATAGCGCTCCGTCGCGGGGTTCGCGAAAGTGGGGATGGCCCCCTCCGTCAGATAGTTCGTCTCCAAAAAGGCGGTCGCCCAATCCGAGCCCCCCCCACGTCGTTTGAAGTTGCGAGCGACCAGATTCTTAAGAGTGATGTTCCGGAGTGGCGGAGTGGCCAACTCGGAACCGAAAAAGAAAAGCGTCTGCCAACCCTCCAGAGTCAACCCATCGAAAGTGATGTTTTGGGAATCGCCATAGAACTCGAAAGCGATCTGATCGCCCCAGTCATCGCTCGGGTTGTTCGGCCAATAGTAGGGGCGAAGGGTGACCGGCTCGTTCTGGTAATTCGTGACATAGAGATTGCCTCGGTTGATCGAAAGATATCGGTCCTCGGAACTTTCGTGATAATGGACGCCGCCGCGAAGGTAGATGGTCAGTGGCGTTTCGGGGTGGTCGTTCGCGTAGTTGATCGCGGCGTGCAGGTGTTCGAAAGGCTGATCGATCGAGGTCCCCAAGTTGGAGTCGCTGCCGCCATCCGCGGCTGTGGCGACATAGACCGCGGCGACAGGGGGCGTGAAGAGATCCTCGGGGATATCGCCAGGAGCCAAGGATTCGCAGGCGTCCAGGATCGCGGAGAGTGTCACTTCCGATCCAGGCAATGACGTTGGGGTCGGAGTGGTTGTGGCCCCCTCCGCTGTTGGCGTGAGAGTCGTTGTCGGTGTGTGGGTCGGTCCCCCACTTGTCGGCGTCGCGGTCGAGGTGGCTGTGGGCGTTGTCGTTCCGGAGCCGCCATCCCAACCGGCAAGACGCGCCATCATCCACCAAAAGGCTCGCCCTTTCTGGAGACAGTTCAGGCAATGCGAATGAGCGCATTCCGTGCAACTTGGGCATTGTCCCGGGTGAGCCGCGCACCACTGATCGGCCCAGTTGCCGCCGTCATAGCCGCAATCATCGTGAGCGTGTTGATCGAAGAAATAGGCTCCATCCGGATCGTAACTTTCAATGTCGGCGAAATCGAAAAGGATTTTCCCGTTGGCCGCGCAGTAGGATCGAATTTGATTATTGCGGGCGCGGAGATTGCCCCAATCGTCCTCCTCGGGACTGGGTAGATGTCCCGTCATATAAACAAAGGTGACGGTCGGGAAATCGGTCTCCAATTGGTTCATCGCATTAAGATAGGCGTTGATCCCTGGTTCAGTGTTGTCATACACGCCACCACACCAGGACCACATCACCATGTTTCGATCATTACCCGGCGAGTTGAGCTGGGTTCGTGTGGTGTCCACCCATGTCAAATCTCCCTCGTACCCGAGGTCCGCCCACAGAGTGTCATCATAGACGAGGGTGTCGCCGACGCCGTTCAGACTGTAGGTGAATGGATCGCCCGCCAGCATCTCCATACCTGTGGTGATCTGGCTTCCGTGAGAAGTGTGAGCAAACCAGATGCGGAACTGGGTTTTCGCGGTTTGGATATAAGAGGGTGGAACTTTCGAGAGGTCGGTGCAGGTATGGTCGATGAGGATTTGCGACCATGAGGGAGGTCCGAGACCGCAGAAGATGAAGATTGGAACAATCCAAAGCGAGAGAAATGATTTCCACCGGGAAAGAAGCACCATTTCGAACACCGCCTTTCCTGGCGAATTCAAAACGTCTGTGGCTCTTGGGCGGAGATTCGAGTCGCAAGGCTTGAAGCCTTCCTAGTTTGGCCGTTGAAGCGACGATTATATCACTCCCCCCATTCCAGGAGTAGCATCGAAGGGCAAGGAATGAAATCCTAATGATGCGGAAGAAACGGCTTTGGGCTATCATCTTTGTATGGGACGAGGAGGTTTGCGGAAATGCGACCTAATGAAACGTCAAATCTATCAATTGTCATGTCGCTTTTATGTGGATGGGTCCTGCTGATGTCGAGCTTCGATTCTTGGGCATTCCAACCCCAATCCAACGGCAATGGAGTCCGCTGGGAATCCGCCAGTGCCGAAGCCTGGTCCGGAAGCTTCCAAACGAACGGCTCTGGGGCTGTCCTCCACGCGGCGGGGGCCTCAGGCACAAGTGTGGACACCGTGAACGGCAACGGAGTCACCGCCTATATCGGGCTTCTCGATCCCATCCTTCCAGGCGGGGGCGATACGCCGACCCCCACCGAGACCGAGATGGGACCCACGATGACGGAAACCCCCACAGTCACTCCAGGCGGGCCCACCTTCACGCCGACACCTTGTGTGGTCGCCATGAGCGACGAGGATTATGACCTCAATGGGGATGGGTTTATCGATGCCAAGGATCTGATTGCGTTCATCGAGATTATTGACACGGGCGTGGGGAATCCCTTCGACCTGAATTGCGATGGCTTCACCAATGAGGCGGATCTCATCCAGTTTTCGAAGGAATGGAAGATTGAACTCCCCTCTGGGCCTTAACCTAAGAATCCCGGATGTGTCTTTTTCATTCTGGCCATTGACAAAATCTCGACTTGCCCCTCCATCTCAAGCGGAAGTATCATATCTGTGACCTGGAGGAACAATCCTGCCCTCCTCCATGAAATCGATTTCACAAAAAGGTGGCGCTCAAAACATGCGAAAACTAGCCCTGCTGATCATTATCGTTTTGCTCATTCCTTCCATGGCAATCGCGAAGGCCGATGTGAACGCGGTCAAAGGGGAATTGATTCAGATCCTCACGGAACTGACCCAACCCGCCTCGAAAAATCCCGATGAGGGCAAAGCCTGGAAACTGGTCCTCGATGGCGAGGTCATGGGCAAGGCGGGGAACATCGCCGTTGCTTGGGATGGGAAGGGCCGTCACGCCATCTCGGCCAAGGTCAAGGGAATGCCCTCGGTTCAAGCCGCTTTCGGCGAGACCCAAAGTTGGGTTTACCTGCCTGAAAAGAACAAAGTCTTTGTCGCCTCCCATGACAAGTTCGAGGGACCGACCCTGCTCACGGAATGCAATTCCTGGACTGCGCTCGGCCCTTGGATTCAAGGTCTTCCCGGGGTGCTCATGTTTCTCCCCGTTCCCGATGACGTCACAGTCGACATGACGGATGAGGACGGCATCCTGATCCAAAAGGATGAGGATATCGACCTTCGAATTCAGCGGTCCGAGGATGGAACAGTCGACATCGTTTCGGAGTCAAAAAAATACGGCGGGCGTTTGAGCTTCAAAGACTGGAAGCAAGTTCCGGTCGATTCCTTCGAAAAACTCCTCCAACTCCCCGATGCGAAAGAAAAGGAGTCGGTCGACATTGCCGATATGCGCGCCATGTTCAACACCATGATCGATTATGGCTCCGAGGCGCTCCTAACCCAGTTCAACAAGAAAATGGTCCCCGATCCGCTCGCTGGAGTCCGGAAGGAACAAGGCGTTGGGGTGGTCCTTCTCAAAGGAACTCCGGAGGAGATGGGCAAGCAACACGGCACACTCCTCAAGGAGGCGATCCATTACAACATGCACCGAACCTTGCATGGCGTCGGGTTCCTTTACACAGTCGAGTCGGGAGATTGGTTCCCCAAGAAAATGCTGGAGACCTGGAAGGCCCAGGAGAAATATGTTCCTGAAAGATACAAGCAAGAGATTGTGGCGATGGCTGACGCCTCGGGAATCTCGAGAGACTGGGCGCTATCCACCAATGTCTTCCCCGAACTTTTCCACTGTAGCGGCCTTGCGATGTGTGGCAAAGCGACCGAGGGCGGAGTTCTCTACCATGGTCGCGTTCTCGACTACATGACCCAGGTTGGCCTCCAAAACACAGCAGTCGTTAAGGTGTTCCAACCCGAGGGGCGGAACGCCTGGGCCGACATCGGTTACGCCGGAATGTGCAGTACAGTGACCGCGATGAACGATAAGGGTCTTGCGATGGGTGAAATGGGTGGACGAGGAGAGGGTTACACCGATGGCATCCCGATGTCGATCATGATGCGTGAGATCATGGAACGGTTCGAAACCACGCAGGAGGCGCTCGATTGGATGGCCAAGACTCCTCGAACCTGCGAATACTTTTATGTCTTATCCGACGCCAAGACCAAACGGATGGCGGGGGTCGCTTCTTACGCCGCCGAACTCGCCAAGGAGAAGGGTGTCGAGGATCTTCAAATCATCAATCCTGGCGATTCGCACCCCCTGTTACCTCGCCCTTATGAGGATGCGGTCCTTATGTCCGCCGACAAGCGGTATCAATGTCTCGCCGACCGAGTCGGGGAAGTCTATGGGAAAGTCGACATGCAACAGGCGTGGAAACTCATGGATGGGGGCGTGGCGATGAAATCGAACCTCCACACCGCGCTCTTCGCCCCGGAAACGCTCGATTTCTGGGCGGCTCAAGCCGGCCCGAAAGGGGAACCGGCTTACACCCAGCCGATCGCCAAATTCAATTTGAAAGATCTGCTGACCCCGCCCATGCAAACCTCAAACGCGGGCTTCAAATATTGAGCGAATCAAAACCTGGGGCGGATGAATCAGTCCTTCATCCGCCCCAGCAACTTCTTCGCGAACCTTATCTCCCCCACCTCTGAGAAAGCGGATTCTTGAGTTGCTCGCTTACTGTCTCGATGGTCTCGTACCTCTTGCCTTCCTCTCCCAGGTAAAAGGGAACGAAGGCTGAATCCTCCACATAGGTGGAACCGACATGAGCCGGTAGGATGGGGCCCCTCTGATAATCGCTGAATGGGTAAACCCATCCCCGGGTGAAGTAGGTTACTGGAATGCTCCAGAAATGGTGATAGTAGATGTAATAAGCCTGGCGGTGAGTGGTCGCCTCTCCGCGAATCGGATTGAACGACAATGAGTTTTGAACGGACACCCCGACTCCGTAATCGTCGAGTTCGTTCGTCATCGCCAACCAACGGACATCCTGGTCGACACGAGTCGCCCATTCATCCTGCCAGTTGGGCCCATGCGCCGTCCGGATTTGGTGGATCTCCCCGTTCCGTTCCCCCCACACAAAGTGGGTAATCAAATGGGAATCCAAAACAAGTTCACCATTGCGGATTGCATTGGCGTTCAGGGGATCTCGGACCTCGGTGATCGTCTTCATCCCGACATAAGGGTTTGATGCGTAAAACGAGTAACTGACAGTGGCGTGGACTTGTGGGGTCCAATCTGGCATTCGCCCGCTGTTGGTCACCCGAAACAAGATCGGTCCGCGTGCCGACACAACTGTTTTTTCTGGCGGATCCCAGGCGAAGGTGTGCCCCCATTTGCCGTTGTCCGAAAAGGAATCCGGGTTCCAGTGAGCCGCCAGACTCAGTGAGTTCGTCAACTTGGGTGCTGGGTCATCCTCACGCCCCTTCAGTTCGAAAGAGACGATCTGGCCGCATTTGTCATCGAGCTTGATCCGGTAAAAATCGTTCTCGACAACCGCTCCCACAGGCGGTCCCTCAACGGTTAAGTCGGTCTTGGCCATCGGAGGCTCTGGAGCGTCGGGGTTGTCATAAACCAGTGCGAACACCTTGGACTCGTTGGCGGGAACCGAGGCGAGAAAGATGGCCGAGAGGGACTCGCTCGGGTGTTGGAGATAATTCTCGTTGGACGTGCCAGGCGGTGTCCCACCAAACGATTGCTCATCGAATGTTTGAAAGCCGACCGGTGTCAGGTCGCCCTCCTTCCCGACCTCGAAGACCCGTATCTCTTTCGCGAGGTCTCCGCAGTTTTCTTTCCGTACGGTGACCGAGAATTCGACCGGCTCGTTTTTTCGGTCCACCCCCACTTTCTCATGGAGAGCGAGCGACTGATACCTTCTCCAACTCTTGGGCCCGCCACCTTTCTTCGGAGATCGAGCGGTGAATTCTTTTTTCACCTCCTTCGAATTTCCCTCTTCGTCCTGAGCGGTGATGTCCATTTCGACTTTGGTTTCCGTGTCGTTATGCCAGAGGGATCTCGCGACCACCACGACATTCTTGGCGTTCGGGCTATCCTTTGTGATCCAACCGCTCTGCACATGCGAGTAACCATCGACAAACACATAGAAGGACTCACAATTCACGCCATTGACTCGGATCTCTTTGACTGTGGCGCTCTTCCCCTCATCCCAATCGCCTAGCGGAAGCACGATCTCGTAGTAGGGGTGTTCACTCGTGGGAAAATAGAAGGAGACCTCGTCCACCGAATTCGGATCGTATGGCGTGTCGTAAAGTACATTGCCATCTCCCACATCCCGTCCCTGCTCGGCAAAAACGACGTTCTCCGAGCTCCATGCGACAGGTGAAAGCATGCAAACCCATAGAATTAGAAGTGATACTCGATTGATTAGTCTCATTTTTCCCCACCTTTCTGGCTGCCAGCGGCTCCTGCCACTCCTTCATTGAAGGGCATGGTCAAGAGCGGCATGATCCAATCTCTTGGGGTTCGATTGTCGGTCCCCATCCATTCGTGGACAAGCAACGGATGGCGAAGTCTTTTCTGGGTTTCCTCGATCGCTTGGAAGGGATCTTCATCACCCAATCGGAAGGGGACCCATGCGTTTTTCTCGTAGTAAAGGCTTCCCTTCCGAACCAGCATCATCCGGGTCAGGTTGTTCGTGCCGAAGGGATAGACGATCGGCCTCGACCAATAGATCCAGGGTCCATTTTGAACGTAGAAATAGGGCTGGGCCTCCGAGGGAAGATCCCCGTACTGATTGGTGTTGAGGTAATCCAGAATGATGGACGCGAAACCAACCTTTTTCTCACGATTGATGAAGGCCATCCATTCCACATTGGGCGGAATTTCCAAAGCATGGATCGGGTGTTCGCGCGAGCCCTCGATCTCCAGGCTCTCCACCACTCCGAGAGAGTCCTTCCACACGAACTCGTTGAGAACCGCGTGATTGAACACGATCTCGCCATTCCGAAGCGCTTTCACAAAGATGTCCTTCATCACTTCGGTCAACGATTCCTGAATGATGTAGGGTTGTTCCGAAAAAAACTCGTAGGAAACATTCGCAGCCACATCGGTCATATGGGGAAGGGGAGCGTAAACCCGACGGCGGTGCATGACCGGGCCGCTAATCTCTTTAAGCTCCGGATTCTCCCAATCGCTGGCATGCACCCAAGGCGTGGGCGGGGCGTAGCAACCTGGATTCCAGTGGACAGCCCCGTTGGTTTCAAGTTTGTGTTCGAGCAAGACCGGGTCACCCTCACCTTTGAGGATCACTGTTTCGACCGCTCCACTGTTCGTGGCGAGGCCAATCTCATAATCGGCGGCGACGACGGTTTGCCCCAGGTTATCTCCGGGAGTCACTTTGATATCGGACTCGTAATCAATCGCTTCCGCGTTGGGGTTACCGTAGAGAACCTGATAAATCTTCTCTTCATACGGCAGGACATCCGCGGCAAAGACCAACTCGATGGTCGTGGTTGGATCGTAACGGTGAATGGGTTCTCCCGTTTCGCCATCCACATCCTTGAGCGCCATCACCTCTTTGTCGTTCCAGGTGGTCGCCGAGATCACCTGGCAGGGGGCGACGATGTACCCATCCTCTCCAGCCTCGGGGTGTGTCGGATCGTAGGCGACGACTCGCAGCTCCTTCGCTGGGTCAGTGATTGTGTCCTCGAAGACTCCGATGGTGGCGATGACAGGTTCGCCCTGCCGAATCATTCCCACGGTTTCATGGAGCGTCAGCGATATGAAATAAGGCCAGTCGGCATTCCAGTACCCCCCCTTGCCAGGCGCCTTACCCGTGGCTTTGAAACTCTTTTCGCCTTCCTCGGTCTGAAGAAAGACCTCGACCGTGTGGTCCGAGCTGTTCGTCCAATTACAGGCCACCAAGATCTGGGCAGCCAGACCGGGCTTGATTCGGAGTTTGTAATCCTCCTCCCGAACCTGCTCACGGCCCTTGTCCGTTTCCCGATAGCCCGATTGGAAGACCCGATAGTTCCGATGCTCTTCGCCGTCGACAAGGACCTTTGTAACCGTCGCCGAAACAACCGCCGCCTCCGGGATGGAGAAATTAGCATGATGGTAGGGGTCCTCAATGGTGGGCTGCTGAAACCCGACGCTGGCGGCCATGCTTTCTTCTTTCGGACTGGTTCCCGCGACAGCGACCTCAACAGCCTCTCCCTGACCACTCTTGCCAGTCACCTTGACCTCGTATTCTTTGGCCAAGCGCCAGTCTCCCTCGAAAGAGACCGCGAAGTCCTCGATGCCGTGAACCCGATGATTGCCGTTGAAGATCCCGGCGTTCTCGACAATGAACTCATCCACCGGTTCGCCATTGAGTTCGACCTTTTCCACCTCAAACTCCGGAGCCGATCCCTTGGGGAAGGTGGCGGTCATGTCATAAAACCGGCTCGCTTTTTTGGACAGAGACTGGAAACTGAGTTCCTTCTCCTTGGCGGGCGCATCGGCTTCCAAGAACCCCGCGGGTCGCGGATGCCGATAATCCAATCCATTGTCCGCGGCGAGTGTCGCTGGGATGTAGAGATTGGATAAGAATAAAAGGATGAAAAGAACTGGCTTAAGGGATTTCATCGAAGAAGACCTCCTGAATATGGTTAAACCACTTTAGCAAACTGGATTGAGGGAGTCACCTCACGAAGTTAAGATCGTTTACTCTGTTTCTGGATCCATGTTGTACGTTGCATTTGTTCTATTTGATTCCGGAGGCTGTTTTTTATGTCCGACCCAAAGGGTCCCATCATTGTCTGGTTCAGACGAGACCTTCGTTTAAGAGATAACCCCGCACTTTATTGGGCTTGTAAGTCCGATCACCCCGTCCTGCCGATCTACGTCTGGTCCCCCGAGGAGGAGGCTCCCTGGGAGCCGGGAGGCGCTTCCAAATGGTGGCTTCATCACTCCTTGGCAGCCCTGAAGAAGGATCTCCAAGAGGACAACCTAGATCTTGTCATCGCAAAGGGTCCTTCCTTAGAAACCCTCAAACGAGTTGTCAAAGAGACTCGCGCGGTCGGCCTCTTCTGGAATCGACTTTACGATCCGGCGACGCTTGCGAGAGACACCGAGGTGAAAACTCATTTCAAAGACCAAGGGTTGAATGTCCGGTCCTTCAATGGATCGCTCTTGTATGAGCCATGGGAGATCGAAACCAAGGAAGGGAACCCCTACCAAGTTTTCACACCCTTCTGGAAAGCGGTCCGCATGGATCTCGACCCGGCCGAACCCCTTCCGAAACCCCGGAAGGGAATGGCGGAGGGCTTTGAACATCCATCGATCGATATTGATGATCTTGAACTCCTCCCCAAGATCGATTGGGCGGGAGGAATCCAAGAGGCATGGGAGCCGGGGGAGGACGGAGCGCGAAAGGAGTTCGACAAATTTCAGGAATCGCGGTTGGAGGATTACCCCGAGGGACGGGACTTCCCGGCGAAACAAGCCACCTCTCGCATGTCCCCTTATCTTCATTTTGGCGAGATCAGTCCTCGAACCATCTGGAGCAAACTCCTCGAGGAGGCCCCATCCGATGTGTTATCGAAGCGGGGGAATTCCACGGGAGAATTCCTTCGCGAGTTGGCTTGGCGGGAGTTCGCCCATCATCTGCTGTACCACTTCCCGCAAACTCCAGAGAACAACCTTCGGGAAAAGTTCAAGGATTTTCCGTGGCGAGAAGACGAGGCCCAACTCAAACAGTGGCAAAAGGGACAAACCGGTTATCCCATCGTGGACGCCGGGATGCGGGAGCTTTGGACCACCGGGTACATGCACAATCGCGTGCGCATGATCGTCGCATCGTTCCTGGTGAAAGACCTGCGCATCCACTGGATTGAGGGCGCGAGATGGTTCTGGGACACGCTGGTCGACGCCGACCTCGCGAACAACACCTTGGGCTGGCAATGGACAGCGGGCTGCGGCGCCGACGCCGCCCCCTATTTTCGAATTTTCAACCCAATGAAACAGGGTGAGAAATTTGACCCCGGTGGGGAATATGTTCGTAAATGGGTTCCTGAAATTGCCTCACTACCAGATGCTCATCTACAGGCTCCGTGGGAGGCTTCTTCCCAAGTCCTTAAAGAGGCGGGAGTCGAATTGGGCGAAGACTACCCGGAGCCGATGGTCGATCATTCCGAGGAGAGAGAGAAAGCGCTCGAGGCTTTTCAAAAGATCAAATAGCGAAATCGCTTCCCAACGGGGCTCGATGAACCAAATATTTTCGAAGCATCTTCGCCAGCTGCTTTTGGTCAATCGGTTTGGATATGTAGTCATCCATCCCCGACTCGAGACATTTCTCACGGTCCCCCGCGACCGCGTTGGCGGTCATGGCCACGATCGGGACTTCCGGGATCCCTCCCGTTCCTTCCCGGATCATTCGGGTTGTATCGTACCCATCCAACCCGGGCATTTGGCAATCCATCAATATTAGATCGAAGGGATGTTCCTCCAACCTGGAGAGAGCCGCTTGACCATCCTCCGCCACCTCGCAGCCATATCCCATCTTATCCAACATTTGCCCCGCGACACGCTGATTAATGAAATTGTCCTCCACCAGGAGAATCCTGTAATCCCTCCGTTGAAAGTCTGAATGAGTTTCCTGTGATTTTTGCGCATGCCCGTTGGTTGAGGGATTTGCGGCGCTTTCCGGGTCCATATCCAAGACGATATCCAAACAATCCAATAGATCGTCGGGTCGGATCGGTTTGACAATGTAGCCTTGAAAACCCGCTCGTTCAAAATCTCCAGATCGAGCGAGGTCATCGATTGAAAGAACCGAAATCAGGTGGGGCGGGGGATGCTGGTTCGAATTCCGAACCATCTCCGCGATTTGAAGGGGATCGGGATTTGTGAGTTGAGAATCGACAATGACCACATCGTAGAAACTTCCGGATTCGATTTCCTCATCCAAGTTGCTGACAACGCTTTCCCCTGACGCGGCGGTCGACACCCGACAACCCCACGAATCGAGATAAGAATCCAGAATAACCTGATCGATCAGACTCCCAACGGCCAGGAGCGCCTTGCGGCCACGCAGGCTCCATCTCTTCGAATTGAATTCGCACGCGTACCCCGATTGGATCTTGAACACAGAAGTGAACCAGAAGGTCGATCCCTTCCCAACTTCGCTCTCGAATCCGATTTGCCCTCCAAACATCTCCGCCAACTGCTTGGAGATCGCCAGCCCCAGACCTGTTCCCCCGTACTTCCGAGTGTTCGACACATCGGCTTGCGAAAATGACTGAAACAAAGCCGACCGCTGCTCCTCGGGAATGCCCACCCCGGAGTCTCTCACCTCGAACCTTAATTTGACCTCGTCATTCCGGTGGTTCTCCAGGAGGACCTGCAAAAAGATGGAACCCTCTTGGGTAAATTTCACCGCATTGCTTCCCAGGTTCATCAGAATTTGACGAAGGCGCGAGGGGTCTCCGACCAGCGACACAGGCGCCATCGGATCGACGAGGAACCCGAGTTCAAGCCCCTTTTCCTCGCTCTTGGGAGAAAGGATTTCAACTGTCTCCTCGAAGACCTTGTAAAGATCGAACTTGATGTTTTCGAGTTCCAGTTTTCCCGCCTCAATCTTGGAGAAATCCAAGATGTCGTTGATGAGGGCGAGAAGAGCTTTCCCGGAGATGTCGACCGTTTTCGCATACTCCTTCTGTTCGCTCGTGAGATCCGTGTCGAGGAGAAGCTGGGTCATTCCGATGACTCCATTCATCGGCGTTCGCAATTCATGGCTCATATTGGCAAGAAACTGACTCTTGGCGCGAGTTGCCTGAAGCGCCGCCTCCGAGGCCGAGTCCAACCGCTCCATTTGCTTTTGTATCAATTGGGTCGCCACCCATCCCAGAATGGCGAAGATGGCAAAGATGACGACGCTGATGCTCAATGCGCGGATCCAAACGATTTGGAGGGATTCGGAAATCTGTTTGGCGATCTCCTCCTGCACCCGGGCGAATTGTTTATCGAAGAGGTGGAGAATGTGATCGGCCCGATTGAAAGCCTCCGCGGAACTTGTGAGGAGGCGACCTTGGTCTTGATCTAACAGGAGACCTTGTCTCTTCAAAGCGAATAACCCATCTCGACTCGTGAGGATAGTGTGCTCTCCGGGCTCGCGCGTGAACCGAGCGCCGAACAAAAGCCTCTCGATTTCGGTGACCTCATCAACGGTTATCGGACTCTCCTCCTGTTGGGCGATCCTTGTCATTCTCTTTAGAGAGGGGGCGAACTCATTGTCTCGGAAGTCCGGCAAGGCGTCGGGGTTTTGAACGCCAATGAGCTTTTCGGTCAGCACGGAGAGAGTGGCGACCTCTCTCCTAAGATTGCCCACTGCTCCCTCGTTCTTAGCGACCAATTCCTCGAGATCCGTATAAATCCCCTCGTCCGCGCCCCCATTGGTCTTGGATCCCAATCCTCGAATTCGGAGAACTCGATTGAGGCGAATCTTCCCCTCTTCCTCGTCCAAACTCCCCTGAAGATCGTGAAGGATATCCCGTGTCTGTCCGGACCGATCGCGAAGTGACTCCAGTGTGGAGTCCCGCTTTGCCGCCCAGGTCTCACACTCGACCTCAATCTCCCGCAACCTCGGCATAAGAGATTTAAGCGCCGCCACCTCCCGCGCGAACCCCTTTCCGGAGAGTTGCTCCAAAGCGCTTTCCACCGCCGAGCCGTCTTCAACTTCCAAATCTTCCGGACCGACCTCACCACCAGATAGTATTGACGCGACTCTCTCCTGAGAGTCTTGAATGGAGGATTGCGCCACCCGCGTCAGTTGGAGAATCTTGGATTTCATCTCCTCGGACGCAATTCGTTGTTGTTGGATTTCGGTGATCGAGCGATTTACCATGGTCAGAGTAAGGACTCCTCCCAGAGTTCCGGCCGCGATCAAAAACCAAACGATTTGAGCGACGCTCCAACCGGAATGGGAGACCCTTTCTGGACGGTTCATGGGATGTCCTCCCAATTCAGGGGTTGGACTCGATTGTCGCGAATGACCGACGCCCAAACGTGATGACAGGCCTGAGTGTGGTCCGGGGCGAGTCGGAGAGGGACCCCGAGTCCTAGATCGAAATCTCCAAGATCGAGAAGCGCGCGAGCGATCCCCTCGCGGTCGATCGGGCCGTTGTATTCCGCGAGTGCCACCCCGAGAATTCGAGCGGCGATATAACCTTCGAGAGATCCGAAAGAGGGTTTGGCGGATGGATCGTAGTCGGTTAGGTCTCGATGATACTCCCGAACGAGTGGAAGGTCGGACTCATAGTGGGGAACCACTTGCGTGATAATCGTTCCCTCTCCCAGATCCCCTAATTCCCGTTGCAGGGATTCCGCTCCGACAAAGGAAACATTCAGGAAATAGGGGTGGAGCCCGATTCCTTTGGCGAGACGGATGAACTTCGCGCAGGGGCTGTAGGCTCCCACCATAATAATTGCCTTGGGATCTCGACCGGCCGAAAGAATGTCCGCGAGGCCGTTTTCCACCGCCATGGTGTTTCGTTCATACCGAGCGTGAACGACATCCGTCTCATTCTTTAGCCCGTTCGCAAGCAGCGCGTCGATCCCGCCCTCGAAACCCGAATCGCCATACCCATCACGCTGTGTGAAGAAAGCGAATTCCTCAGGGCGAAGTCCACGATACTTGATGAGCGCCTCCACCATGGCCGCAGTTTCCTCGGCATAGCTCGCCCGGTAGTTGATCACATACGGGTCGGGAGGATTCTTCCTCAGGATTCCCGCCCCGGTGTACGCGGCGAAGAACGGAACCTTTTGTTCGTTCATAATCGGCAGCGCCGCGATCGCCGTGGGGGTTCCCACGTTTCCAATGATACCCGAGACATTCTCTTCCTCGATCAACTTGCGGATATTCGGGGCCGTTCGCCTGGGTTCGTAACCGTCATCCATCGCCACAAGTTCCAGGTCTTGTTCTGGTGTCTTGTTGGAGCGATTCAAACGATCTATTCCCGCTTCGACTCCAAGTCTCATGTTGATTCCGAGGTCCGCCGCGGGACCGCTCAGCGCGGTCGACATTCCAAGCCGGATTGGATGGTCGGAAGAAGGTTGAGGTTGCGTTTCCTCTGCAACTCCCATGGTGACAACAAGGAGCGACACAACAGTCGCGCAAACCAATCGGATCCCCCTCGAAAACTGCGGGCGATCCTTGCTCAACCCGTCTGACATGCTAAGGCTTTGCACGAAACACTCTCAAAATCCTTTACTTTCTTTTGAATGGCAGGCCTGTCTTGCGTTCCTTCAAGATGGTGGGACCCCTTAACAAGGGATCTGCGGAGCGAATCTCCTTTAAGGTGTGTTTTATTTGCTTTATTGATTTAATCTCTTTTATTGATTATACCATGGATTGAATTTTCGCAACCCCCGCGCCGCGCATGGCCAGAGCCTCAAACACCAGAGCCTGAAACACCTTGACAAAGGAAATAAAGAGGACTAATTTAGTCTTATAAGGGCTCGACACCTCCAGAGTGGGGGCTCTTACACCGCCCGTTTTCTCCCCTGATGAGATAAATAGTCTTCCCATGAGGAAGGGCGGGATGGAGAAAGTGGACCAATTTGGTCCAGCAAGGGTTTAAGCAATGATTCGAATTACGAAGATCGCCGATTACGGAATTTTGTTGATGGCCGAAATGGCGGCTGAGGGGGTGGGCGCGGTCCACAACGCCCGTTGCCTCTCCGATTCGACCCGTATTCCGCAACCGATGGTCAGTAAGATCCTAAAGACGCTCGCGCGCGAGGGGTTGCTAATTTCCCATCGCGGCCAGAAGGGTGGATACAGCCTCTCCAGAACCCCGGGGCGGATCACCGTCGCGGAAATCATCACCGCGTTGGAGGGGCCGATCGCGATTATTGAATGCGCGGATCACGAAAAGGACCATATCTGCGATCTCCAGGAAGTTTGCGCGGTCAGCAGCCCTTGGAAAAGAATTAACGACGCGGTTTGCGACGCTTTGTCCGCCATCACCCTGGAGGAGATGGTGCAGCCCTGCTGCGGGAGCTCCCAGGGGTTGGCGGAAGAGGGAGTCTTTTTGACTCCCAAGATCTTGAATTGATCGATTTCGAGCGAACCCCTCGAGAAGGTTCGTTCTCAAAGGAGAAGAAGGCATGACGACGGATACCATGATGCTCGAGGACTTGGCTCGTAAGGAGTACAAGTATGGCTGGTCCACCGAGATCGAATCGGACACCGTACCCCCGGGATTGAATGAGGAGGTCATTCGACTCATTTCCGACAAGAAAGAGGAGCCGCGGTGGTTGCTCGAATGGCGGTTGAAGGCTTATCGCCATTGGCTGACCATGGAAGAGCCGAAGTGGCAGAACGTCCACTATCCTCCCATCGACTTTCAGGCGGTCTCTTACTACTCGGCCCCCAAACAAAAGGGGGAGCGTCCGAAAAGCATGGATGAAGTCGACCCGAAACTTCTCGAGACTTACGAGAAATTGGGGATTCCCCTGAAAGAGAGAGAAGTCCTCGCTGGGGTGGTCGCGGTCGACGCGGTCTTCGACAGCGTCTCGGTGGGGACCACCTTCAAGGAGACCCTCGCCGAAAAGGGAATCGTCTTCTGCTCCTTCTCCGAGGCGGTCAAAGAACACCCTGACCTCGTTAAGAAGTATTTGGGCTCGGTTGTTCCCTACACGGACAATTTTTACGCGACCCTCAACTCGGCGGTCTTTAGCGACGGGTCCTTCTGCTATATCCCCAAAGGGGTCAAGTGCCCGATGGAGCTTTCGACCTACTTCCGCATCAACGAGGCGAGCACGGGACAATTCGAAAGGACCCTACTTGTCGCCGATGAGGGCGCGTCGGTCAGTTATCTCGAGGGTTGCACGGCGCCAATGCGGGACACCAACCAGTTGCACGCCGCGGTGGTCGAGATCGTGGCCTTGGACAACGCCCAGGTGAAATATTCGACCGTCCAGAACTGGTTCCCGGGCGATGAGGAAGGCAAGGGGGGCATCTACAACTTTGTCACCAAGCGAGGGAAATGCGCCGGCAAGAATTCCAAGATCTCCTGGACCCAGGTCGAAACCGGTTCGGCGATCACCTGGAAATACCCGAGCTGCATCCTCCTGGGAGACAATTCGGTTGGCGAATTCTACTCGGTCGCCATGACCAACAACTACCAACAGGCCGACACCGGAACCAAGATGATCCACATCGGCAAAAACACGAAGAGCACGATTGTCTCGAAGGGGATCTCGGCCGGCAAGAGCCAAAACACCTACCGCGGGTTGGTGAAGATCGGCAAAAACGCGACCGGTTCGCGGAACTACAGCCAGTGCGATTCGATGTTGATCGGCGACAAGTGCGGAGCCCATACGTTTCCCTACTTGGAGGTGAACAACACCACCTCCCAAGTCGAGCATGAGGCCTCCACTTCCAAGATCGGAGAGGATCAGATCTTTTATTGCAACCAACGGGGCATCGAGACCGAGGACGCGGTGTCCATGATTGTGAACGGCTTCTGTAAAGAGGTTTTCCGCGAACTTCCGATGGAATTCGCGGTGGAAGCTCAAAAACTTCTCGATGTCAGCCTCGAGGGGAGTGTCGGTTAATCATTAGAAAATCTCCCAATGACGGGGATGAAGAAATAAAAGGAATACGAAAAGATGGCTATTATCGAAATCAAAAATCTCCACGCCAATGTGGAGGGAAACGAAATCCTGAAAGGGATCGACCTCACCGTGAACGCGGGAGAGACCCACGCGATCATGGGGCCCAATGGATCCGGGAAGAGCACTCTCGCTTCGGTCCTGGCCGGGCGCGAGGAGTACGAAATCACCGAGGGCCAGATCCTATACAATGGCAAGGATCTCCTGGAGATGGACCCGGATGTGCGCGCCTGCGAAGGGATTTTTCTGGCGTTCCAATACCCGGTCGAAATCCCCGGGGTGAATAACTCCTACTTCCTGCGCACCGCTGTGAACGCGATCCGCAAGCACCACGGCGAGGATGAAATCGACCCGGGCGAGTTTCTCTCTCTCCGAGAGAAGATGAAATTGGTCCATATGGATGACCGTTTTCTCAGTCGCTCGATCAACGAGGGATTTTCGGGAGGCGAAAAAAAGAGGAACGAAATCTTCCAGATGTTGGTCCTCGATCCGACTCTCGCGGTCCTCGACGAAACGGATTCCGGGCTCGATATCGACGCTCTGAAGATTGTCGCCGAGGGAGTCAACGAATTCCGCAGGGACCCCTCGAAAGCGGCGATCGTGGTGACCCACTACCAGAGGTTGTTGAACTACATCGTGCCCGACTTCGTTCATGTTCTCGTGGATGGGAAAATCGTCCAGTCGGGCGGCAAGGAACTGGCTCTGGAACTTGAGAGCAAAGGTTATGGCTGGATCGAAAGAGAACCGGCCTCAGTCTCCGCGTAAAAGGAAACGAAATGAATCAGCAGACAGTGCAATCTACAGGGAGAGAGACCTTTCGGGAGCATTTCCAACAGGTCCAGGACCGGTTTTCGCAAAACGGTCAGGCTTGGTTTCTGAATGCGCGCAAGGCGGCTTTCGCCCGTTTCAACGAACTTGGATTTCCCACGCCGAAAGACGAGGCGTGGAAACACACCAACCTCCGACCGTTGACCGAGAGGTCGAGTTCGAGCATCCCCAAGGGGACCTTTCAAGGGCGGGAGAACTTCTCGAGGGTATTGTCTTTCACCAGTTCAAAGCCCACCGGATGGTCTTTGTCGACGGTCGATTTTCCGAGGCCCATTCGGATCTAGAGAATCTACCGAAGGGGTTAACGGTAATCCCGCTCACCAAGGCGTTTTCCTCCCATCGCGAACTGGTCGAGAAGCACTTGGCGAAATACGCCGGGGAGGATGAAAACCCCGCGTTTGTGGCTCTGAACACCGCCCTTCATGAGGACGGCGCCCTGATCAAGGTGGACAAAGGGACTCATATCGAGGACCCGATTCACCTCATCTTCCTAAGTTCATCGCACGAGCGCCCGCACTCGACGCATCCGAGAATTCTGGTGGTTGCCGAGGAGGGGAGCGAAGCCACATTGGTTGAACGGTATGTTGGAGAACAGGGAAGCGTCTATTTCACCAACACGGTGGCCGAGGCTGTCCTCGAAGACAACGCCGTTCTCGATCACTACCGTCTTCAGGACGAGAGCGAGGATGCTTTTCATATCGGGACTGTCCAAATCGAACTCGCGAGAGACAGCCAGTACCGGACGCACGCCATTTCGATCGGGTCGAAAATCGGCCGAAACGGAATCGCCGCCCACTTGAACGGTCAGGGCATCGAGTGCGTTATGAATGGTCTATTCCTGACTCAAGATGAGCAGCACATCGACAACCACACCCGTGTGATCCACGCCGAGCCTCATTGTCACAGCCATGAGGTTTTTAAAGGAATCTTGGATGGCCACTCCAGCGGGGCGTTCACCGGACGGATCATTGTCAAAGAAGGAGCGCAAAAGACCGACGCCATCCAGTCGAGCAAAAACCTTCTCTTGTCGGATGACGCGAAAATCACGCCCGATCCGCAACTCGAGATTTTCGCCGACGATGTCAAGTGTACGCATGGAGCGACAATCGGGCAGCTCGATACCGACGCGATTTTTTACCTGAAATCGCGCGGAATCGACGAGCAATCGGCGAAAGGGTTGTTAACCTACGCGTTCGCGAATGAGATCATCGAACAGATCAAGATCGAGCCCCTGCGGGAATATCTCGAACAGATCATCGCCGAACGCTATCGGAAGGGTGTTCACTAAGGAGAACCAAATGACGCCACCATCGACGGTGCTGGAACCACAAGGCGCGATGAAGAATAAAGAGGCTCTCGATGTCGCGAGAATTAGGAACGATTTCCCCATTCTCCAGCGGAGAATTCGTGGCAAGAAACTTGTTTATCTCGACAACGCCGCCTCGACACAGAAGTGCACCCAGACCATCGCCGCCATCCGAAAGGCCTACGAGCAGGAGTACGCCAATGTTCATCGCGGGGTTCACACCCTGAGTCAGTTGGCGACCGAGGCCTATGAAGGGGCGCGAGCGAAGGCAACGGAATTCATCGGCGCGGGGGAGACCCGCGAAATCGTTTATGTTCGCGGAACCACCGAAGGGATCAATTTGGTGGCCTCGAGTTTTGTTCGTCCAAGGATTTCGGAAGGGGATGAAATCCTCATCACTCACATGGAGCACCACTCCAATATCGTGCCTTGGCAGATGTTGTGCCAGGAAAAAGGCTGCAAGTTGGTGGTGGTTCCCATCGACGATTCGGGGGAAATGATCGAATCGGAGTTTGACCGTCTCTTGACCGACAAAACAAAATTCGTCTCGGTCGGCCATGTCTCCAACGCCCTCGGGTCCATCAACCCGGTCAAGGAAATTGTCCGGAAGAGCCACGAACGTGGCGTGCCGGTCATGATCGATGGCGCCCAGGCGACTCCGCACATGCCTGTCGACGTTCAGGATATCGGCTGCGATTTCTATGCCTTTTCGGGACATAAGGTTTATGGTCCGACCGGCATTGGCATTCTTTATGGGAAAGCCGAGCATCTGGAAGCCATGCCCCCTTATCAGGGGGCGGCGACATGATTTCGTCGGTTTCTTTCAACGGGACCACCTACAACGAGATTCCGTACAAGTTCGAGGCGGGCACCCCGAATATCGCCGGCGCGATCGGGCTGGGCGCCGCGCTCGATTATCTCTCAAGTCTGGGCCTCGATCGAATCGCGACCCATGAGAAAGAGGTTCTCGACTATGGGACCAAGAGATTGACCGAGATTCCGGGTCTCCGATTGATCGGAACCGCGAGGAACAAGGCGGGTGTGCTGTCCTTCGTGATGGAGGATATTCACCCCAACGATATCGGCACTCTGCTCGATCAGAAGGGGATCGCGGTCCGGACCGGGCAGCATTGCGCGGAGCCGGTGATGGACCGATTCGGCATCCATTCGACTGTCCGCGCCTCGCTGGGTCTTTACAATTCGAAGGAGGATATTGACTCTCTCGTGGATGGCTTGGAAAGTGTCCGCAGAATCTTTGCCTAGTAAGAAGAAGGACGATGGAAGAAAAAAAACAGGAACCGATCGAACAAGAATCAACCGCCCCCTCGATCGACGAAGAGATCGCGAACGCGCTTAGGACCGTTTACGATCCCGAAATACCGGTCAACATCTATGAGTTGGGGTTGATTTACAAAGCCGAGAAGAACGAAAACGGGCGAGTTCATGTCCAGATGACCCTGACCTCGCCCAACTGCCCGGAGGCCGCGCAACTCCCGATAAATGTCGAAAGCGCAGTCTTGTCGGTGCCCGGTGTGTCGGATGTTCATGTCGAACTTGTTTGGGAGCCCCAGTGGACGCCCGAAAAGATGAGCGAAGCCGCCAAACTTCAGCTCAACATGATGTAGTCGATTTATCCAACCAATTTGGAAACCTCGGGGCTATAGGTCCATCGTTCCAAAGCCAATTTCAATAGGTCCAAGTTGATGGGCTTGGTCACATAATCGTCCATCCCCGCGTTCAAGCACCGCTCGCGGTCGCCGGCCATTGCATTCGCGGTCATCGCAATGATGGGGATTTTTTCTCCGGTTCCATTCCGCTGTTCCTGCTCGCGAATTTTGCGAGTCGCCTCATAACCATCCATTTCCGGCATTTGGCAATCCATCAGGATTGCGTGGTACTGCCCGCGCGCGAACGCTTCGATCGCCTCGAGTCCGTTGGCAACCACATCGCAGAGATAGCCCTCATTTTCGAGCATCCGCATGGCGACCTTTTGATTAACCACATTGTCTTCGGCTAGAAGAAGTCGAACACCCCTTTTGGTCGTGGAATCGGTTCCCGATTCACTGAGCGGTTTAAGAGGAGAGTTGCTTTTTGGGATTCCGGTCGACTGATGGTTGCAATTAAGCAACCGATTGAGGTCCGATTGGCGAATCGGTTTTGACAAATAAGCGTCGAATCCATCCGCGAGGGCGCTCCCCTTTCTGCTCCAAGGTACCATCTCGACCAGGGTGACACTCTCGTCGTGGACGATTTCTCGAATTCGCCTGGCCAGTCCTGATGAGCCGATATCTCGTAGATTGGAATCGATCAGAATGAGGGAGTGTGAGGACTCCTTGGATGGATCGGTTTCGAGAAGTTCCAAACACTTTTCACCGGATTCGACCCCCTGTGCAAGAACGCCGTTCACCAAGAATTGTTCCTGGAGAAACCCGCGGTGCATCGAATTGTCCTCGACAACCAAGACTCTCCGGTCGGATTGAGGAGCCCCGGTCTCCGCGACGACTTCTCCTTTGACCTGTTTTTCGAGTCTTGCGGTGAACCAGAATGTGCTTCCTCGTCCCTCCACACTTTCAACCCCGACCTCGCCTTTCATGTGGTCCGCGAGTTTTCTGCAGATCGCAAGCCCGAGTCCGGTTCCTCCATATTTCCGGGTGGTCGAAGCGTCCGCTTGAGTAAAGGGATTGAAGAGGTGTTGGATTCGATCCTCCGGAATCCCGACCCCGCTGTCCTCCACGGATACGCGAATCGAGATATCGTCGAGGGTCTCATCCACTTTCTCGACGCGAACATTCACTCCGCCGGTCTGAGTGAACTTCAAGGCGTTGTTGAGGTAATTCAAAACGATCTGGCGGATTCTTCCGGGGTCTCCGCGGACTTCCCTTGAGACATCCGATTGGATAAGAAGACCGACTTCCAATCCTTTTTCGTAGGCAATCTGGCCGATTAGATCCAGACTCTCCTCCATTGCGGCTTGCAGATCGAAATCGATTGTTTCGAATAGCAATTTGCCCGCTTCGATCTTCGAGAAATCCAGGATATCGTTGATAATGGTCAGCAAACCTTCGGCGCAAGATTTGATGGACTTGCCGAACTCCTCCTGCTCCGAGTCGAGATCGGTTTCCAAGAGTAGGTTGTTCATGCCGATGATGCCGTTCATGGGGGTGCGAATTTCATGACTCATGGTGGCCAAGAATTCGCTCTTCATCTTCTCCACGGATTCCGCCTTCTCCAATGCCTCCTCTAAATCCATGTTTTGAAGTTCGATTTGCTCGGCGTACTTGATCAATCGTTCCTGAGCGGTTTTTCGGTCGGTGAAATCGAAGATGGCGCCATCGAGGTGAAGAATGTTCCCTTCCTCGTCATAGTTCGCTTGCCCCTGCTCATAGACCCAGTGGATTTGTCCCTCCTTATCGACGATTCGATATTCGATCCGGAAGGGTTTCCCGCGGTCTACCGCGGTCATGACAGCCGTTTCGACGGTGCGACGATCATCAGGATGGATCAGGTCGACATAACTTCGAATCTTATTTCCGATGAGATCCTTCGGGCCGTACCCCGAAATCGTTTTGATGAAATCGCTGATGTATTCCATTGTCCATTGGCTATCGCAAGCGCACCGATAAACCGCCCCAGGAATGTTTTCGACCAGCGTTTCAAATCGATGCGCGCTTTCTTGGAGTTGGATTCTCGCCGCGGTCTCCACACTGATGTCCCGAAAGACCCCGGTGAAGAGAGAGCCCGACGGGGATTTCGTTTCTCCGATCTTGAGGAAAATCGGAAACTCGTTTCCATCCTTCCTTTTGGCGGTCAGCTCGACCCCTGGGCCACCGACGATTTTCGAGAAGCCGGTTTGCAAATAGCGATTCATGTAACCAGAGTGGTTTTCGCAATGGGGTTGAGGCATCAGACGCGTGATCTGTCGGCCGATCAATTCCTCGCGTTCGTAGCCGAACATCGCCAGAGCGGAAGGATTGATGGAAAGGATTTCCCCTTTTTCGTTAATGGAGATCACGGCGTCCGGCGCCGTTTCCAGGATGGTTTCCGTTCGGGCGATCGATTCGGAAAGATCGTTCAGGGATTGGTGAAGACGCCTGCCGATCGCGCCAATCTCGTCATTGAGAGCATGGATGGCTCGGTCTTCTTTCAGGGACGCTGACCCGTCTATCGATCTTCGGAGCGATTCGATTGGGGCCACCACTGTGTAATGGATAAGATAGTACGCGAAAACCGCCAGAGAAATCAGCGAAAACGCCACCCAGAGGGCGACCATTCCAGCCGTTTGACGGTTCTCCCCATCAGTTTCTCCACGTTGAGGCGAGCGTAAATGGCGGCGGGCCGAATCTTTTCTCCTTTTTCTCCCCGGTTGGCCAATTCGAAGTAAGCGATGGCTTCGTAATGGTTCCGTCCCTCGAGAAAACGTCCACGGGATTCCTGGCGCATTCCGTCAGAATTCGGATTGGGGCGCATGGATTGATCCACCAGTTCATCCAATGGTGTTCCTGTCCAGGCGTTCCGAGTGCTCGCAACGACGGTCAATGGATCCCCGGACGCGACGATCAGACATTCGATTCCCTCCTCGCCCCCAAGCGACTGAATCAATCGGAGCAGATTGGAACGCTGTTCGGTGACCTCGGCGGCGTACCGCAACGAATCGACAAGGGTGTCAGCCCGCGATCGGATCTGATCGGTCAATCGCCGATTCGAGCGTTCCAACGTGAACCAGGTGGAAACCCCGATAAACAAGATCGTCAATCCCAGAAGAGGGATCAGAATTTTGGCCCGGATTGACTTCAATTCCCGAAACGCCAAGTTTTTCAAGGTCATTTCGCGAACATCCTTTCAACAATGGAACCGTCAACGATCGATCCAATGGAAACCGGACTGGTGAGTTGATGCGTTTCATCGAGGATTCGGATGAGCGACTCGAGGACATTCTCTATTTCTCCCATTCCTTCCGAAGAAAAATCCTGGGCCGCGCAACTGAGAACTTGAATGTCGGTCAGCGCGCTCTGAAATTCGATGGGCTGGATTCCCTCTCTTCGGGCCATAATCCGACTCGCCTCCTCCGGATGCTCCTCAGCATAGTCCAGAGATCGATCCCAAGCGCGCAGCATCCCCGTCAGATCACTAAACCTGGTATCGATGATTTGCTTATTCACGCAGATGACATCCATCACCTCGCCTGGCGTATCGCGCGATGTGAAAAGTCTTTTCGCTCCTCTCTGGTTGAGGAGGGTTGTTGCCACGGGGGGATAGGTCACCACCGCGTCCACCTCTTTATTCACGAAGGCGGTTTCCATTCCCTGTTGGTCAAATTGATGAATCTCGACATCCTCCAGCCCAAGGCCCGCTTGTGACAACGCCCGAGCAAGCAGAAACATGTTCAGGGTCCCCACCTCCACGGCGACTCGCTTTCCTTTTAGGTCCGCCATACAAGTCAGTTCGTGCTGACCCAGAATCATGTCCGCTCCGTTCGAGTAGTCGGTCACAAAAACGAGTCGCGGGTCCCGGTTTGTCCGGGATTTGGAAACAAGCAGCTCCACCAAGGTGCAGCACATTCCATCCACTTGACCGCGTTCGAAAGCGACTCGGGAATCCCCCAAGGAGGAGTACTCGAGAATCTTCACTTGAACCCCCTCCTCCTCGAAAAAGTTCATTTCTTGGGCAAGATAAAGAAATTCATACCCGGGCCAAGGATTCATCGCGATCCGGATTGGATCCTTTGGAGAATCCATGCAGCCGTAGAAGAGAAGGGGAAGGAAGAATGCCAAAGATCTCTTCACCGACTTGAAAACCTCCATTCCGCAATCGATCCGGGCATTCTGGACCCGGTCGGAGTTTATTTAACCGATGCATTAAAAACTATTTTTCCTCTTTATATTGTAATATTGATTCAGCGTGAATTCAATATGATTCGTGGGTCCGTTAAAATTTTTCCTTTTGCCTATTCGCCCGTATCCGGTCATAATTCTCCCAAAGAACCCAGAGAAAAGGATTTCTCTGAATAATCCTAGGAAGGAAATCTGTCGGTGGAATCGACCAAGCCCGCTTATCCCGAACGTTACAAAATCGCTGTGGTTGGCGCGGGTGTGGCTGGCATCGTCGCGTCGTATCTGTTGGAAAACAGAAATGAGGTGTCACTATACGAGAAGAACGATCGTCTGGGAGGGCACACCAACACCCAAGTGATCCCCTATGGGGAGGACCGGGGGACAGCCATCGACACCGGCTTCATCGTCCTCAACGACCAGACCTACCCTCATCTCCATCGCTTCCTGGAAAGACTCGGAGTCCCTATCGAGTCGAGCGATATGTCCTTCTCGTATTGGAATACGGAAACGGATTTTGGATATGCCGGGACATCTCTCGGTGGGCTCTTCGCGCAAAAGCGGAATCTCTTGAGGCCCGATTTCTATCGGATGCTCCTCGACATGCGAAGGTTCTCTCATGAGGCGCTCGAGGCATTGAATGGGGGGCTGCTTTCCGGGAAGTCTCTCGGAGAGTTTCTGGAATCCCGCCGGTTTTCGGATTGCTTCGTGGAGAACTACCTCCTCCCAATGGGGGCGGCGATTTGGTCCACCTCGACACGAAACATGCTGGACTATCCGGCGGAATCCCTGATTGGGTTCTTCAAGAACCATGGACTCCTTTCCCTGAGAGATCGTCCCCAATGGCAAACCCTTACCGGGAGAGGCAAATCCTATATCGATAAGTTCACCACCTCGTTTCGCGGTCGAATCTTCAAAAATGCGAAGATAGAATGGATTGAGGAACGGGAGGATCGCGCTAACTTGCGGTTGGAGGATGGGAGCGAAGAGGCCTACGATTTTGTGGTCTTGGCCTGTCATGCTGACGAAGCCTTCTCCCTCCTCAAATCCCCAAACGAACGCCAGCAGCGGTTGCTAAGTCCATGGGCGTACCAGGAGAACGAGGCCTTTCTTCATTGGGACGAGCGAGCGATGCCCCCTTATAAAAATGCTTGGGCCTCCTGGAACTTCCTGGCGCCCCCATCCGACCGCGACGAGGCCTCGGTTTTTGTGACCTATCACATGAACCGGCTCCAAAATCTCAAGACCCAGCGTCAGTATTTCGTCACTTTGAATCCCCAGATCGATCTGGAACCGGACAAGATAATCTACCAGACCCGTTATACTCATCCGCTTTATACGTTAAAATCCCTTACTACACAGGCACAATTGCCTGATTTGAATTTGAATAGTCGGATCCTTTTTTGTGGCGGGTATTTCGGCCACGGTTTTCATGAAGATGCAGTCAAATCCGGAGCCGCCATTGGCGCTCTATTCGGTTTGGACCTATGAGGACTCGACTATTGGAGGGCGTGGTTTTCCACAAACGCCACGCTCAGGTACAACATTCTTTCACCTATTCTTACCCGATGTTTCTTCTCGATCTCGATGAAGTCGAGGAGATCGCCTCCGAATCGTGGCTCTTTGGCCTCGGTTCACGACGCTTCTTCTCCTTCCTCGAGGGAGAGTATCTCTTTCCCGGGGAGGAATCCCTCAAGTCGCGTGTTCTCGGGTTTCTCGAGGACCAAGGAATTTCAAGCGAGGAAGTCTCGAACATCGAGCTGCTCACCGTGCCCAAATTCTTTGGATTGGGGTTCAATCCAGTCTCCTTCTATTTCCTGAGAAACAAAGAGGGCTCTTTGAAATGGAGCCTTGCGGAGGTGAATAACACCTTCCGAGAACGGCACATTTATCTCCTCGAACCAAGTGAAAGTTCGGGTGGAGGCATGGCTTTTGTATCGAGTTCCGAAAAGGTCTTTCATGTCTCCCCCTTCTTCGATCGCGAGGGCGAATACGAATTCCGCATCGAGTCGAGATCGGATGGCCTGTCTATTCGAATTCATTATCGGAAGGGCGAGAAACCGCTCCTGACCGCCACCCTCGATGGGGCTTGGATTGAATTCACCAGTCGAAGTTTACGGAGTCAATTGATTCGACACCCCTGGGTTCGAACTTTGACGATGGCCCGCATTCATTATCAGGCGGCCCTCCTCTACTTCAAGAAAAAGCTGCCGGTGAAGCCAAAACCCGAACCCATATCGCCACAAACCACGGCGATTCCCAAAATGGGATTCAGGGATCGTTTTTTCAAGAAACTTCTAACGGGATATCTGAAGAACCTCAGCCGAGGCTCCTTGGTTTTTATCCATTCGGATGGAACAAGAGATTGTTTCGGAAAATCGGATGAGCAGCCGCGCGCCGAGGTTCGAGTTCACAATCCCCGGTTTTACCGACGCACCGTACTTGGAGGAGACATCGGTTTTGGCGAATCCTACACCGCCGGGGATTGGAGTGCGGATGATTTAACCTGCCTCCTGAGACTTCTCATCCTCAACCGCGACCTGATGAAAGAGTACAGTTGGGGGCCGTTTTTCCTGTTCGGGGCTCTTGGACGGACCGTGAACCGTTTTCGAACCAACACTCGAAAACGGAGCGAAAAAAATGTGGCGGCGCATTACGATCTCAACAATGAGTTTTTCCAGATGTTTCTCGACCCATCGATGACGTACTCCTGCGGGTTCTTTTCGCATGATGGCGCATCCCTTGAGGAAGCCCAGCGAGAAAAGATCGATCGCATCTTGTCCAAAGCGGAGATCCCGGAGGACGGGAGAGTTTTGGAGATCGGCACGGGGTGGGGCGGACTTGCCAGCAGACTCGCTCAGAAGTGGGATTGTCCGGTGACCTCCATCACATTATCCAAAGAGCAGCTTGCGTATTCTCGTAATCTCATTGAGGAGGCCAAACTCAGCGAACGCGTCCGAATCGATTTCAAGGACTACCGAGAGATATCGGGTGTCTATGATCGGATTGTCTCCGTGGAGATGCTGGAGGCGGTGGGACAAAGACACCTTCCTGTCTTCTTCAAGAAATGCCAGGAAATCCTTCGACCCGATGGAAGAGTTGTGCTCCAGGTGATCACTCTCTCCGACAAGTACTACGAAGCCTACCGCAACGGGCGCGATTGGATTCAGAAACATATCTTTCCCGGCGGGTTTCTTCCATCGGTGGAGGCTCTCGACCGGATTATTCGGGATTCCACCGATTTCACCATCACGAATCTCGAGGATATCGGACCCCATTACGCCACCACAATCCGAGAGTGGCGAAAGCGGTTTATCGCGAATCGGGATCGGATTCTCGGACTCGGGTTCGATGAAACCTTCTGTCGCAAATGGTTGTACTACTTTGCCTACTGCGAGGCGGCGTTCGACACTCGAACCCTCGGGGTCCAACAGATTGTTTTGGAGAGAAGGAGGATGAGCTGATGGGCACGCTCCTCCTCGCGCTCTCCGGTTGGGGGGTTTTAGCGGCGCTTTTTCTTCTCCTTTACCTCTATGAGCGGATCGTCCGAGACGCTTCGATTGTGGATGTGGGTTGGAGCGGATCGATCGGATTGCTCGCCTTCGGCTACGCGGTTCTTTCGGATGCCCCATTGGAAAGAAGAATCCTGATCGGTTCGATGGGAGTCTTGTGGTCGCTTCGACTCACAGTTTATCTCTTTTTCAATCGTGTTTATGGGAAGGAGGAGGATGGCCGTTACCAGAATCTGCGGCGAAACTGGGGGGACCGCTCCGGCCTGTTCTTCTTTCTCTTTTTTCAGGCGCAAGCTCTGTTGGGCCTCGTGTTTTCCATCCCATTTCTCCTTGCTCTGACGAACACCGCAGCGAGCCTTTCGTTTTTCGAATGGATTAGCATCCCTGTCTGGGTGACTGCTGTGCTCGGTGAGACATACTCCGATCTCCACCTCGCCCGTTTCCGGTCGAATCCATCCAACCGGGGGAGGGTCTGCCAGGAGGGGCTTTGGAGGTATTCCCGTCACCCCAACTACTTTTTCGAATGGCTGCATTGGTGGACTTATGTCATTGTTGGGATCGGCCACTGGTGGGGATGGATCAACCTCCTGTTTCCCCTGACTATGACTTTTTCCTTTTTAAATTGACCGGAATCCCCGCAACCGAGGAGCAGGCATTGAAGTCCCGTGGCGAGGCCTACCGAGAATACCAGCGGACCACCAACCGGTTCTTCCCCTGGTTTCCCCGGGAGCATGCATCGTGATCTCGGCGATCCAACTCGCGGAGAAGGGAATCCTACCCGACTTCCTTATCCGAGCGGGGATCCGTCGGCTTCTTCGAGACCGGCTGGCCCAGGAGGTTGCCTCCGATCCCGGGGCGGCCGCCAAGAAGGTGAACGAGTTTGTCCATTTCCTATCGACATCCCCAATCGCTGTCGAAACTGAAGCCGCCAATGAACAACACTACGAGGTCCCCCCAGGATTTTTTGAAATAGTTCTCGGCCCCCGGTTGAAATACAGCTCTTGTCTTTGGGGAGAACGCGCGCGGACCTTGGCGGACGCCGAAGAGGAAATGCTGGAGACAACCGCGCAAAGGGCGGAAATTGAGTCGGGACAATCCATTCTGGACCTTGGATGCGGATGGGGGTCCTTTTCGCTCTGGGCGGCGGAACGGTTTCCGGGGGTCAGGATCACCGCCGTGTCAAACTCATCCACACAGAGAGAGTTCATCCTGGCCAAGGCCCAAGAAAGAGGGCTTCAGGGAATTGAGGTCGAAACGCGGGATATGAACGATTTCTCCATCGAGAAGAGATTCGATCGAATTGTCTCCGTGGAGATGTTGGAACACTTGAGAAATTACGGCGAGTTCTTTTCCAGGGTGAAACAATGGCTTGCCCCCAATGGCAAATTCTTCGTTCACATCTTTTGCCACAGATCGATGCCGTACGCCTTTGAACCGGTTTCGGCGGATGATTGGATGGCTCGCCATTTCTTCTCGGGGGGAATCATGCCCTCCCAAGGCCTCTTCCGACACTTCGACAGGGACCTGGAAGTCCAGGCTCAATGGGAGGTCAATGGACTCCATTACTCGAAGACGCTCGAGGCCTGGCTGCGAAATCAGGACAACTGTCCGGGGGAGATTCTTTCACTCTTTTCCGAAACCTATGGGAGAGAGCAAGCCAAACTCTGGTTCCAGAGATGGCGGATTTTTTTCATGGCCTGTTCGGAACTTTTTCGGTTCAATGGGGGAGCCGAATGGTTGGTTGGGCATTACCTGCTAAGGTCAAGGTAAAAAAAAACCTCCGCCTAGAATGGTGACGGAGGAGTATTCCGTACTTCTAAGAGACCCTCACTGGCCTCTTTTAAAGTCTGAGGTTGGGGCGATCACCGGCTCCTGCGGGTGAGTGTTAAGAGACCCGCGCCGACAATTGCAAGAGTAGTGGGTTCCGGGAAGGGACTCTCTCGAGGCGCCTCCCCACCTTGGTCCCCCGCGGCGCCTGGCCCTTCGAGGGGTCCGAGCCGTTCCTGAGTCCCATTTGCCAAGAGCGCTCCGTCGGAATTCCCGAGCGGCTCGATCCCGGCATTCGGGGTTTCGGATCCACGAGTTATCGGTGTTCCATGGGCCATCAAGGCCATTGCCACCAGCACACCCACCAAAGGCAGCATCAAACCGAGCCAAACTTTTTTAATCAAAGTGTTCAAAACCTCTCTTATGCAGTAGATCCGCAGTCAGCCCTCCTATGAGCAATGAATAGGCCAATTATCCAAAAATCGTTAAGGCATTGAAAAGAATCAACTTATGGATATTGTGCGGATGACTGAGGGGTCGAAGAAATGAACGGAGTTGGTCAAATCTGATAACATCGGGAAATGGTTTATCAGAATTGAATAACTCTTAGCTGAACCATCCGAGAAGAAGGGCGAGAGAGCCAACAATGAGGCAATAAACGCTGAACCCCCAGAGTTTGCCCTGAAGAACCAAGCGAACAAGCAACACCAGAGCGAGCCATCCGAAGATCATGGCCACAACCATCCCGATCATCGGACCCAGCAGGTGAACGTGATCGACATCCTTGGCGGTCAAGAGGGCCGCCCCCAGAATTGCTGGAATCGAAATGAGGAAAGAGTAGGTGACCGCCTGTTCTCGCTTGAGCCCGAGGAGAAGCGCCACCGCGATGGTGGTCCCCGACCGGGAGACTCCTGGGCTGACCGCGATGAATTGGGCCAAACCGATGATGATGGCGAACCCAAGGTTCATCGATTTCGCGGCGGATTCAGGCCGGTTTTTCGAGGCCCAGGAAGAGACGAACAGGATGAAAGCGGTGAACAGGAGACCGATTCCCACCGCGTTCAGACTGTGGAAAGCCGCCTCGATTTGATCCTTCATCGGGATCGCCAAACCCGCGGTAACCAGAGTTGTGACAATGATGTATAGGGTCCAGGATTTGCAAACCCCCGCTGGGACAGTGGTCGATGGCGCACTCCCCAAACCGGTCCACTCGTTCAGGAACTGGCCGATCTCTCTCCGGTAGTACCCGATCACCACCAACAGGGTTCCCACATGAAGAAGCACCTCCATGAAGAGATCGTGACCGAGACCGCCGGTGCTCACCCCGAATTTCTCAAGGAGGATTCTTGAAAGGGCCAAATGTCCCGAGCTACTGACCGGAAGGAATTCCGTCAGGCCCTGGATGAAACCGAGATACGCCGAGATGAGAAGGTCGGTCATTCGGAGGGGTCGACTCTTTGCGCCCCGGATCGGGTTCTTTTGACAAATTCAGGGGGAAGGGGAGTGCCTAGAACCAGTTGGTCCACCCGGGCGGCGAGTTCGGCCGGGTTGAATGGTTTTGAAAGGAAATCGTCGGATTGAGTCCCGATGTTCCAGAACCCGTCATCCAAATCGGTCCCCTCGGTGGCGCTTGTGATCAGGATCACTGGAATATCCTTTGTGGCGGGATCGTTCTTGACCTTCTCGCAGACATCCAAACCGGTCATTCCCGGCATGATGATATCGAGGAGGATGATGTCGGGCTTTTCCTCGGGGATCGCTTCGACCGCTTTTTTTCCATTATCGAAACCGACCACTTGGTAGCCCCTGCGCTCGAGGACCAAATGTAGCATCTCGACAATTTCCGGGGCGTCATCGGCGATCAACACCTTTTTTCCTTCCGCTCGGAGGACCATTGATTCACTCAGCCTCCCGCGATCGCCGGAATGATCGAAACCTCATCCGATTCCTTCACCGGAGTGGCCTCGTTTTCGAGGAACCGAATGTCCTCATCGTTCAAATAGATGTTGATGAAACGACGGAGTTTGCCGGAATCGTCCCGGAGCCTCGCTTTGAGGGGCGGGAATCTCGATTCCAGGTCCGATAACAGATCTCCGACTGTCGCCCCCTCGGCCTGAACCTCAGCCTGTTGTTCGGTCGCGCTCTGAAGCGGCGTCGGTATGCGGATTTTGACAGACATTTTTAACCGTACGTCTCCTGACATTTTCCCCCGATTCCGGGGGAATCTAACCCGAGTTGGTATTCATGACTACCGCACCCCACAATCCCCTCAGACCGGCGTCCCCGAGGTGTCGTAAAGGTAGTGGCAGCCCTCCTCCACCGCGAAACCGAGCTTTTCATAAAACTTCAGGACCCCCGAATTCCGCTTCCGGACAAACAAGCGGATCCGATCCGTCCCGCACTCCCTCAGCGATTCAATGGTTTTCCGGACCACTTGGGCGCCCAATCCCCGGTTGCGACAGTCCTTCCGCACCACAACCGACTGGACGAATCCCCGCCGTCCATCAAATAAACCCAGCGCGGCGGCCAGGATTTCGCCCCCCTCCTCAACCACCCAGCAGGTGTCAGGATTTCTTTCGAGCACCCTCTGATAGTGGTCCCGTGAGCTGTCCATTCCCTCTGGCTCCCAAAGAGCCGCCAACTCAGGGAAATCCTCGAGCGTCATGTTCCGGATCTTCATAGATAAAGCACTCTAGCCGAGGCGGAGGGAATTTCCAACGATTTCCCAGTGCGGTATCCTCTCCTCTTTGCTTCACCTGATTTTGCAGCCGTCACGGTTAGGAGAGAGTCATGTCGATTTCAACCTCGAGCGCCATCGAACAACAGCCCGCCATCCTAGGCGGACCCAAAGTCCGGACCGAGCCCTATGCGGAATGGCCGGTCGCTCAACCCTATATGATGGACAAGATCAAAGAGGTCATGGATTCCGGCGAGTGGGGAGTCGGATCCCCCTACATCGAGGAATTCGAAAAAGCCTTTGCCCAATTCATTGGCGTCGAATACTGTGGGAGCTGCGTAAATGGGACTGAGGCGATCACAGTCGCTCTGCGCGCCGCGGGCATTCAGCAGGGGGATGAAATCCTGACCAGCCCTTACACCTTCATTGGAACCATCACCCCCATCATGGGGATGGGATGCGTCCCCCGTTTTGTCGATATCCATGAGGACACCTTCCTGATGGACCCGGACAAGATCGAGGCGGAGATCAACGAGCACACCAAGGCGATCATCCCGGTGCACATCGCGGGCTGCCCGGTCAACATGGATCGAATTCTGGAGATCGCGAAGAAGCACAACCTGGTGGTCCTCGAGGATTGCGCCCAAGCCCATGGCGCGGAATGGAAGGGGAAACGAGTCGGGAGCATCGGGGATCTTGGGACCTTCAGTTTTCAGACCTCCAAAAACATGAGCTCCGGCGAGGGGGGCGCAGTCACCACCAACAGTCTCGAACTTAGCCGAGGCGTCTTCGCCGCCAAAAACTGCGGTCGTGTTCCGGATGGCGTCTGGTATGGGCACGAACTCTATGGGACCAACCTCCGTCTGTCCGCCATCCAAGCCGCGATTCTGATTGGCCAAATCTGTTTTGTGGATGAACAAAACGCCAAGCGCCATGAGAACGCCACCTACCTGGAATCCATGCTCTCGGAAGTCGATGGGATTCAGCCGATCGCGGTGAACCCGGAGGGGGTGACCAAGCATGCCCATCACCTCGTCCTGTTCCGCTATGACTCAAGCAAGTTCGAGGGACTGCACCGGAATCACTTTCTCGAGGCCTGCCAGGCCGAGGGCCTCGACATTGACGAGGGGTATGTCCCCATCTACTCCCAGGGCTGTGTCCACCGCTATTCCGAATGGCCCTTCATCAAACCCCTACTCGAGAAACGAGGGATCGATTTCAAATCGATGCACTTCCCAGTGGTCGAGCGCATCTGCGGCGAGGAGGGCATGTGGATCCACCAAAGCCTCCTCCTCGGCCCCAAAGCCGACATGGAATCCTTGGTCGAGGGTTTCCTGAAGGTGCAGAAGCACGCGGGGGAGGTTAAAAAGAAGTTTGATTGAAATGGGTGGTCAAGGATTTTGGTTCATCCGAACTTGTTTTTTGCGTCAAGTCACTCCGCCTTCACCAAATGAATCGCCACTTCGGCGAAAAGGTTGGGCATGAAGCGGACGGGTTTGCCTTCGGCGAGGTAGCCCTCCTCGAGGATTTGCCAGCCTTCGGTTTGGCAGAGCTCTTTCCAGTCCTTGATGGTGAGGAAGTGTCGGTTGGGGGAATCGAACCAGGAGTGGGGGAGTGTCACCGTTTGCGGGGAGCGGCCTCGCATGGCGAGTTGCCAGCGGCCGGGCCAGTAGCCGAAATTGGGGAACACCACCACGACCTTCTTGCTGACTCGGAAGGCCTCTTTGAGGACCATGATCGGTTTGGCCAATTCCTGGATGGTCAGGCTGAAGACGGTCAAATCGAACGACCGGTCGAGCATGGAGGAAAGGCCCTCATCCGCGTCGCCATGGTGGACCGAGAGACCCCGTCCCACAGCGGCCATCACCTTCTCCTGAGAGAGTTCGATCCCCATGGCCTGAATCCCTTTTTCGGTCACCAGTTGGTGGAGGAGATCCCCTCGCCCGCAACCGATATCCAGCACTCGGGCGCCTTCCGGCGTCCGCTCGGAGATCCAGTTGAAAATGGCGGTCTTGTTGTCGGGGTGCTCAAGCATGTGAATGAACCGGTCTCTGGCTTCTCTCCAGAAACGCTGTGATCAGAGAGGCTTGCTGTTCATACTCCAAAAGGAAAGCGTCATGACCGTAGTCGCTGGAGATCTCACAGAAGGTGGCGTCTCCTCCCGCGCGTCGAACGAATTCCGCGATCGACTTGTTCTGGTAAGGAGGATAAAGCCAATCCGAACTGAATGCGATCACCAGGAAAGGGCACTTGGCGTTTCGGAAAGCGTCGGTCATGTTCTCGAACCGTTCCCCCAGATCGAAATAATCCAGCGCCTTGGTCACATAAAGGAAAGAGTTGGCGTCGAAACGATCCACAAAACTGCTTCCCTGGTGTTTCAGATAGCTCTCCACCTCAAAATCGATCGATAAATCGTAGCCGTATTTTTCTTTCCCACGCAGACGGCGACCGAACTTGGCCTCCATCCCCTTGTCGGAAAGATAGGTGATATGCCCCACCATCCGTCCCACCGCGAGACCCAGACGGGGGCCCTCGCTGTCATAGTAATCCCCTTGATTCCAGGCTGGGTCGGCAATCACCGCCTGCCGAGCCACTTCGTTGAAGGCGATCTGTTGGGCCGAATGTCGCCAAGTGGTCGCGATCGGGATGGCGGAGCGGACGCATTCCGGGTGAGAGACGGTCCACTCGAGCACCTGCATGCCGCCCATCGAGCCGCCTGCGACACACAGGAGGCTTTTGATTCCAAGGAAGTCGACAAGGCCTTTTTGAACTTCGACCATATCCCGGATGGTGACCATGGGGAAACGGAGGCCGTAGGGTTTGCCGGTTTCCGGATCGATCGATGCCGGACCGGAGGTCCCGTAACAACTTCCGATGCAGCTGGAGGAAACCACGAAATACTTATTGGTGTCGAAGGACTTGCCGGGGCCGATCATGGTGTCCCACCAGCCCGGCTTTCGTTGGTCTTCATGCCAACCCGCCGCATGCGCTCCACCCGAGAGGGCGTGGCAAACCAGGATGGCGTTGTCTCTGGCCTCGTTCAGGGTTCCGTAAGTTTCGTAAGCGACCGTGATCGGCCCGAAGCGGACCCCGCTTTCGAACTCGAATCCGGACTGGAAGAGTTCGACCGTCTGGGTCTCGACCAGACCCAAACCGTCGTATTCCTGTTTCGTGTCAGCCATCGATTTCGCAGACGATATCGGAACCGTCCTTTCCCTCCGTTTGGACTTCCGATCAGGCCTGAGAGGCGGCGATCGCTTGATCCAAATCGGCGATGAGGTCTTCGACCGTCTCCGTGCCGATGGAGAGCCGAATGAAATCCTCGGTCACACCGGTCGACTCCTGCTCCTCGGGAGTCAGCTGTTGGTGAGTGGTCGAGGCCGGGTGAATGATCAGACTCTTCGAATCTCCGATGTTGGCCAGGTGGCTGAAGAGTTTGACATTGTCGATCAGTTTCTTCCCAGCCTCCATGCCGCCCTTGATGCCGAATCCCAGGATCGCGCCATTGTTTCCTTTGAGGTATTTCTTGGCGTTTCCGTGGTCCTTGTGGCTGGGGAGACCCGGATAGTTGACCCAATTCACATTATCGTGCGCCTCCAGCCATTCCGCCACCTTCTGGGCGTTCTCGCAATGGGCCTTCATCCGAAGATGGAGGGTTTCCAATCCTTGGAGAATCAGGAAGGAATTGAACGGAGAGATGCAGGGTCCCATATCGCGGAGAAGTTGGACCCGAGCCTTGAGGATGTACGCGGCCCCCTTGATCAGGGCCTTGTCATGGAGCCCGAAGGCCTCCCAATAGTTGACGCCATGGTAGGAGGGATCGGGTTCGGTGATCTCGGGGAATTTGCCGTTGTTCCAATCGAACTTCCCGGAATCGATCAGGCAGCCGCCGATGGAGGTGCCATGCCCGCCGATGAACTTAGTCATCGAATACATGGCGATATCGACCCCGTGGTTGAAGGGATGGAAGATCCCCGGTGCGACTGTGTTGTCGATCATGAAGGGGACGCCGTGCTTATGTGCGACCTCGGCGATTCCCTCGTAATCGTCGACATTATTTTTGGGGTTTCCAATCGATTCGGTAAACACGAGGCGGGTGTTGTCATCGATCGCTTTCTCGAAGTTGGCCGGGTCCGAGGAGTCCACGAATTTGACCTCGATTCCCATCTTAGGCAGCGTATAGTGGAACAAATTGTAGGTTCCACCGTAGAGGTAGCTCGTTGAAACAATGTTCTGTCCGGAACGTGCGATGTTCAATATTCCAAGTGTGGCGGCCGCCTGACCCGAGGAGAGGGCAAGAGCGCCGACTCCCCCATCCATCGAGGTCAGGGTTTTCTCGAGGGCGTCCTGAGTCGGGTTCATGATTCGGGTGTAAATGTTCCCGAATTCTTTCAGTGCGAAGAGATTCGCCGCGTGTTCGCTCGAATCGAAAACATAGGAAGTGGTTTGATAAATGGGCACCGCGCGCGAATTCGTGGCTGGGTCGGGTTCTTGCCCCGCGTGAAGCATACGGGTTCCTAATCCATGGTCGGTCATTGTCCATTCTCCAAAGAGTCGATATTTGAGGGGGGAGGCCCGAACGGCCCGCCATGTCCATCCTTCAAGAGGCTGAAGGTATCATTCCTACGGTCTCCCCTCAATCCCTCGGAACGGTGACGTGTTCCCCAATCGGTTTCTGGGGCCTGCCCCAGGCATAAAACGGTAAGTGTTTTCCACAATAATCTAGAAAAAGTTGTGGACCCGGTCGGGTCCTTTGTTATCCTCTAAGATGATTCGCCGAGAAGGAGGATGTCTTGTGATCCGCCCTGTCATCAGGTCTTCTTTACTTTCCCTGATTCTTCTCTCGTTTCCCGTCCTCGAATCAGTGGGCGAAATCCCCCTCAAAATCAACCACCAAGGCGTTGTCAAAGTAAACGGCGAACCGTTTTCCGGAACCGGCGAGTTCCGGTTCGCCTTGATCGACTCCGAAAGCGGCGACGAACTCTGGACCAATGACGGTTCCTCTTCCGCGTCTTTGGGGTTCCCGAATCTGGGAGTTGTCATTCCGGTGGTGAGCGGCCTCTACAGTGTTAATCTAGGGGACGCCTCCCTCACGAACATGACCGCTATTCCAGCGGAAATATTTGATGGGAGCAATCTTCTTCTCCGCATCTGGTTCAGCGATCAAGTAAATGGCGTCCAGAGGCTTTTTCCCGATCATGTCCTATCGAGCGCGCCATATAGTTTTTTGAGTCTGCGCGCGATGGTCGCCGGTCAGGCCGAGGAGGCGACACACGCCATCGAGTCGGATTACGCCGACACCGCCGGGGACGCCGACACATTGGATGGATACGACTCCTCCGATTTTCTTTCGCAAGGCACGGGCAATGTCGACATGCTGTCCAGCGAATTCGTGGTTGCAGTCAGCGAATCCGTCAACACAGGCGATGTCGTCTCCTTCGTGGAGGGTTCCTCGGAAATCAGGAGTGGTTACACTTCCGCCGGGGTCGGACCGATTGTTTGGATCTCGATACCGGACAACTCGGTCCAAGTGGATCTCGCAACTCTGAACGAGAACCAATTCCTTGTGGCTTACAAGGATCCCGTGGAGGGCGATTTCGGCAAAGTTTTAGTCGCGACGGTGGCTGGCGATACCATCTCCTTCGGGTCGCCGGAAACCTTTTTTCCCTACGCGGTTCGGGATGTGGCGATCGCCAAGCTTTCAGATACTCATCTGGTCGTGGCTTGCCGGATTGGAGGAGACCTTCGAGGGGATCGTCAGAGCCGGCGAGATGAGCGAGAGCGGAATCGATTTTGGACGTAGCGTCCAGTTGAATGTCAATCCAATAGGCGCCATTGCACTCACACCGATTTCCGCTGACCGGTGTATCGTCGCTTTTCCGGGAATTGGAACGACCACGGTGGCGACAGCCAGGGTTGCCGATGTATCGGGAACCAGTCTCTCTCTCGGGCCGGAAGCTTTTTTTCATCCTGAAAAATTGCCTTGGTGCGGCTTGCGGCGCTCTCGACCGACCGTGTTCTTGTCGCCTTTCAGGAATTGCTTTCCGGGGACGGATTAGCCGCCATTGCGGAAGTCGTGGGTAACACACTCGTTTTGGACCCAAAACCTTCTATTCCCAAGACCCCGTCTTTACAGTCGATTGTGTCCCCTTGGGTTCGAATTCATTCGCTTTGGCGTTTGCATACGGTTCAGCGGTAAGAGGCGATTTCCGGGTTATCCGGGTCGGGCATGTGGTGGGCGATTCGATTCGGTATTCAGAGGAATTCCCCTATCGGACCACCGCCACGGACTATCCGATTCGGATCGGCGCCCTTTCCCCCAATGCCGTCGCCTTTGGCCGAGGATTATCCTCTTCTCTCTTATGGGGTCTTGGACGGTAGGTGAAATATATGGTGGAAGAGTCGAGCGGTTTCTGGAGGGTATCTTCGAAACCAACCGCTCGATTCGAGTCAAATCGTTGGCGGTTCTCTCCCCAAATAAATTTGCAGTGGCCTATAACGACGAGTCCAACCTTTCCCGGTCCTGGCATTATCCGGTTGGTCCGCCCTTATGATTCCTCCATCATCGGCATCGCCCGTGAGGATGGGACAGCAGGAGAAACAATCGCCGTCACACTGTTCGCCAAGGGGGCCATCTCGGATTCTCACCAAGGGCTTAAACCGGGGATGCATTACTATGGCCATCCGGACGGAAGTGTAACGACCAGCGCGGATGGTGTTCGACTCGGTGTCTCAGTTTCGCCGGCCGAGATTTTGTTAGACCCGCGCTAGACGCAAATGGATCGCGACAGATGAAAGGAGATCGAAACGGATGAAAACGTCAATTGTTTGCATCTTGATTCTCACGATGTGTTCAACTTGGGCTACCATAGCCTGGTCGGAGGAACTAACCGGGGGCCCTATTCGATCCGGCCCTTGAGCATCAACGGAGGCGGGCTAACCTCGACCTCCAGCGTTTATGAAATCAGCGCCTCGATTGCCCAACCGGGCGGAGTAGGCGTGATCGAGGAGGGCCATACCGCCTCGAGGACGGGTTTTGGGCCTCCGTGTTGGCGGTGAGCCGAATGGTCATCCCGCACATGAATTATGACATCCGTCCCAATCCCATCGATGGATTCATCGACGCTCGGGATCTCGTGGGTTGGTGCGAACGGATTCGAGCTGGAACGGCCGAGGCTCTTCTGCTGTTTGACTTCGGCCAATTCTGGAAGGCCCATTTTCGCCAGCGAAGACGGAGACAGAAACCAATCCTTAAGAGACATCCATCGCTTTCATCCGATGCATTTCAACCTGGGCGTAACGTCGTTTGAGTAGGAAAACGAACGTGAGTCCTAAAATGAGCCCAGCAATCCTGTCAATACCAGCGGGTAATAGACATGGTAAGGCTGTCCCCAAAAAACGCGATCGACCCGAACATGAGTAGGATGAGCCCGCTGACAGCCATCAGAATGAGAAGTCCAAAGGTCGCTCCCTTGGCCTTGCCTTTCGCCACCAAAGGTCCACAAAGCCGATTGCCCCTAATAATCCTCCAAGCAATCCGAGAATTCCGCCGATTCTCCTGCTTGTGGCCGGACTCCACCATTCACCTGGGTGGCATTGGGAGATTCCCCAATGTATTCCACCAATCGAACATTCCTCAGGTAGACACGGCCGGTTGAGGGAGGACCAAATTCATTTCGATCTTGGTTGGCTTTAGATCCTGATCCTTTCGAGATTTGAAAGGGCAGGGAAAAGTCGCGAAACCCCATGGAGGTGTTCGCGATCCAGCGCATCGGGCCGAATTCGGCCATGGTCCGGGTGAAGTAAGGGCCATTCCCCTCGCCTTCGAAATGATTCCACGTTTCCAAATAGCCCTCATCCTCGACATTGATATGGTAGACCTCCCCCTGAATCGCGTAGTTCTTCGAAGTGATATCCGGGGAATCGAAGACCAGCAGAGGCCATGTTCGTTCTTCGGGGGAAACGCTCTCAATGAACACGGCGCCCGGCGGAATTGGGACCTCGTTTTCGATCTTGGTGGCGTCGAGGATCTCCACTGAATCCGCAATCCACATGTCGGGGGTCACCTCGACAATCGTTCGCACCTCGGCCCAACAGACGGAACACAGCGCCAAACTAAGAATTCCGATCAGTTTTTTCATGATATTCCTCCAATTCTTCCAGATGGAGCGTCATCAGCTCCCTGAATGTTCCCGTGTCAATCTTTCCATCCGCCAATTTCATCCGCAATTTCATTTCGAAGGGCCCGGATTCCTGAGCCTCATCAATGATTTGGATCTTCTGAATCAGGCGATCGAGCCGCAGCCGAACAGTCGGATAGGAAACCGAGTAAATCCTGGCCATCTCTTTGAGGGACCCGGATGCCAACAGGAACCGCTTCATGAAAGCCAGGTCCTCCGAATCCAGGTGCTCGATCCAACTCTTCATCATTCGATACCCTCTCCTCTGACTCGATATAAGCAGTCTAGCATGAATAAAATTAAAGTCAATATTAATATTATGAAAATCTTTCATCAAGTCACAATTCGATTAAGTGAAAAGACAAGTTTTTTTCTTGACGATTACTGATTTTATATGCAGTATCGAGGCATTCCAACAAGAACAAAGGAGGACCCTCATGGAGCACGCTAACGAGCTATTCAAAGAAAGAGTAAGGGCGGGAAGCCGAACGTACTTTCTGGATGTGAAAGAAACTTGTGAGGGGAAACCCTATCTTTCCATCCAAGAGTCACGGAAGAAGGGTGATTCTTTTGAGCGTTCACGACTACTCATTTTCCAAGACCACATCGACGATTTTATGAAGGGTCTTCATTCGGTTCAGTCGTTTGTCGCCAATCATCCGTCGAGTGGCGGCACTGAAAAATCTAATTCGAATCGACAAACGGTCGAACCTCCGCCTCCCCTCGATGAGGAGGAACTCCCATTCTGAATCGGAGGTCCGTTACTCCCTTCGCACTCCGCTGGGTCTCTTGGCGGTGTCTCGCACCGGGTATTTCAGATTCCAAACAAAGGGGAGATCGCTTTCGATTTCCTCCGCTTTTTTCACGAGCGCCTCGACCACCTCGGGGCGTTCCGCGGTGAGGGAACGGGATTCCCCGGGGTCGGTTGCGAGGTCGTACAGGGTCGGCTCCTCGAGTTGACGCTCTCGGTCGCCGAGGTGGAGTTTCCAATTGCCCGACCGGAGCGCGGTCACTCGGTCGAAATAGATCCAAACAAACGGATTTTCCCGTTCAATTTCCCCTTCGCCCGATAGCAGCGGCCAAATGTCCTGACCGTCGTATATTCGGTCTGTCGGAACCTCCGCTCCAGCGAGGTGCAAGAACGTTGGAAAGAAATCATACGCGATGGCGGGTTCCTCCACCGTCCGTTTCTCTGGAATCTTTCCAGGCCAATTCGCGATCATCGGCACACGGATCCCTCCCTCATGGGCGTCGCGGATTCGTCCCCGAAGGACTCCCGTTTCGCCATCGCGCACCATCGGACCGTTGTCGCTGCTGAAGACAATCAACGTGTTCTCGCGCAGACCGAGCTCGTCGATGCAGTCGATCAGACGGCCCGTTTCACGATCCATCACCTCGACCGCGGATTGGTAGAGAGTTTTCCCCTCGCGTCGATCCTCCGGTTTCAGATTGATCGGCGGGTGCGGAATGGTGTGGTTGAAGTAAATGAAGAAGGGATCCTCCCGGTTTTCCTCAATGAATTCGATTGCGCTGTCCACAAGGCGTTCCGTGATGGTTTGCACCTTGTCGCCATCGAGCCTTTCGACGATCTCATCGTCCTTGATCAAAAGTGTGGGCAGCATGTCCATGCTGTAGGGAAGTCCGAAATACGTGTCGAACCCATGATGGATTGGCAAAAACTCTTTTCGGTCTCCCAGGTGCCATTTGCCGTAAGCGGCGGTTTTGTACCCCCGCTCTTTCAGCGCTTCCGCTATGGTTATCTCATCATCGGGAAGCCCGGATGGGCTATCGGGACGGAGAACATCGACAATACCCACCCGGTGCGGTTGGCGGCCAGTGAGAAAGCCAGCCCGCGAAGGGCTACAGACCGTGTGCGCGATGTAGTACTGAGTGAACCGAACACCCCCCTCGGCCAATCGATCGATGTTTGGAGTTTCGACCGACTCGTTTCCATAGCAAGCGAGGTCTTGGTAGGCCAGGTTGTCCGCCCAGATCCAGACAATGTTGGGTGGGCGGTCTGTTTCGCACGAGGCTCCGATTGAAATTGTGAAAAGTAAAAGTGTGAGCCATCGAATCATCGAGGAATTCCTTTCAGTCTCCCTCGGTTGAGGAAGAGGTTAGGCGTTTCGCCACCGCGAGGGTGTATAATCCCGCGGCGCAGACAAGTTTCCCAGGGAGAAGGAGTTGATAAACCGTCTGCAGGGTCCGGTTGTAATCGTCCTCCATCGAAAAGGGATTGTCTCTCCGGGTCCCAAAGAGGCCCAGGTTTTCCGAATCGTAGGATGGGACGAAGAAGAAAGAGACGGTGAGATAGACCAATAGGACGATCCAGTAATGCGGATTCAACGCGGCAGATAATTTGTTTGGATCGGCGTTCGCGAAGGTCCACCCCTTCTCCTGGACCAACCAGGGGAGACCATGCACAATCGCCAGATAGGGGCCAAGAACAATGATGAGCGCGGCTGCCCACAGGAAGATGAGTTTGAGAAAAACTTTGAACCCCATGAGATTACTCTTTCAATTCTCTGGCGACTCTCTCACAGGTTCCAATCGGAAGAAAGGACCCCAAATTTCCGCCCGCTGGGAAAAATGAACCATGCTCTCCACTAACAAGTTTCAATCATCGCAAGGACTGATTCCATTGCTGGTCCCCGTCTTGTTGTGCTCCGCACTTTGCGCCGAACCCATTCTCCCGCTCCCTCAGCACCCCGGGAATGTTTTCCTATCGACTGAAACCGTCTCGATTGAAATTCCTGAATCGATCCAAGAAAAGACGGTAAGCATTCAAGTTTTGGACGATGTGGGCGAGCCTCATGAAGGAGTCGAGATTCACAAAGACCGATCCAAAGTGAGGATCGAAAATCCCGGGATCGGCTGGTACCGGATTCAGTTCCTGGGAGATTCGGACGACTTGTTGGGCTTTACTACGGCAGCAGTGCTTGCTCCGGTGGACCAGCCCTCGCCCGATGACACTCCAGTCGCGGTGGACGCCGCCCTCTCTTGGACCGAGGGCGCCTCCGAACAGGATTTTAAGGCCCAAGCCAGCCTCGCCGAGTTGGCTGGAGTTGGCTGGATCCGCGATCGATTGCGCTGGAGGGAGGTCCAGCCCAGCTCGGAGGAATACGTCGACGACACGAAATACGATCGCAACGCCCAGATGCAAACCGACCTCGGGATGAAGGTTCTTCAGACCTTCCATGGCACTCCGGAGTGGGCGGTCGAGGAGGGGGACCATCGGGGACGCTTTCCCGCCGACCTCCGGATCGCTTACCGCTTTGCGCAAGCGATGGGCGAACGGTTTGCGGGAACTGTCCAGGGTTGGGAGCCCTGGAACGAAGCGAACGCGGACAACTTTGGCGGGCATGCCATCGACGAGATGTGCTCCTACCAGAAGGCCTGCTACCTCGGTTTCAAATCCGCGGAACCGGATCTCACTGTCTGTTGGAATCCCTGCGGCGGGATTAACACCGATTCGATCGCCGATGCGGTTCTTCGCAATCGCACTTGGTCCTACTTCGATGTGTATTCGATTCACTCCTATGACTGGCCGGATTCTTATGACCGCCTTTGGGCTCCGACTCGCAGAGCCTCCTCGGGTCGACCCATTTGGGTGACCGAATGCGATCGGGGAATGGCCCCCGATCCGGATTCGCAAGTGGGTGATTTTACAGAGAGTGATGGTCGGCTCAAAGCCGAATTCATCGCTCAGTCCTATATCCACAGCTTAGCGGCGGGATCGTCAAAGCATTTCCATTTCCTCTTGCACGACTACAAGGAACAGCACGGCAGAGTTCAATTCGGCCTCCTTCGCCCCGACCTGACTCCAAGGCGGAGTTATGTGGCCCTCGCGACATTGGGCCGGATGCTCAATGGAGCAAAATACCTGGGCCAGTGGGTTCGCGAGGGATCGCCTCAAGTTCAGATACACGCTCTTCGAGGGAAACCGGATGGAGTCGAGAGGGATATCTTGGTCGGTTGGTCCGAGGTTCCGGGCAACTGGGACAAACGCGGGAAGACAGTGGCGGACTGGAATCTGTCTGAGAACTTCCAGGTGGAGAAAGCGGTGGATCACCTTGGCCGAACGATTGGAACCGAGGCGCCCCAACTATTGAATTCGGGAGCGGTCTTTCTCGTACTCCCCCTGGGAGAAGCTGATTCACTCCCCTTGAAGCCCCGAGAGGGAATTGAGTGGAAATCTGGAGAACCTAATTCGGTGGTGTTGCAACTGCGCACGCCATCCGCCAATCGGATGAAGCGAGTCCATGGCTGGACCCAAGAACACGAGCGAACCCTGGCCCCCGACGAAAAGGCCGAGTTTGAGGTCTTCGTTTATAACTTCGGTGACAAAACCGTGAAAGGAACACTCGAACTTTCAGATGCTCCCAAAGGGTGGACGATCGAGCCCAAGGATTCGGGAATCGAACTGAAACCCATGGACCGGAGCCGGATCGAAGTCGCAATCCATCGACCCGAGCAAGACCA
>JACKFH010000100.1 GCA_020632575.1 Candidatus Omnitrophota bacterium
GGAGTCGCGGTGCTGGTCGGCATCGGGCCCATATCGATCAATTCGATCGTGTGTTTGCCGGAGGGAAGTTCGAGGTTGACCATGGAATCCTGGGAAAAGACCGTTTCCACCAGGTCGCCATCCTGGTAGATATTGAATTCGTGGTTGGAGGCCAGCATCCCGATTTGGGCGGCCTGGGCGCCGGTGAGCCAAAGTCCGGCAACTACAAGGGCGAGTTTTTTCATGGTATCCCCTCCTGTGCTTCTCGCCCATGAAAGGCAAAGGGAATGCCATAATTGATTTATCTAGTTTAAGCCATTATACAAGTTATTCAAATTGAACAAATTGATCAGTTGAACCCACAACAGGAACCGTCAGCCTTCCTTGCATTGATACAAGGTGAACCACTGGATCTATTTAAACCGTTTAAGTGCCCAGGGCGTTTCAAATCAAAACGCGACTGTCGTCTATTTCCGACGGGTTTTCAGATCGGCAACTGAGTGGGGGGAATCCGGCAGAATGAGTCGGGATCGATTCACTTTGAAACAAGCCGGGCGAAAAGGATCGATGCAAATGGCATTGTTGAATTGTGCAACAGCACGAATGAATGATCTCCCCTGGCCATCGAAGTCGAATCCGTTCCATCCCCGAAGCTTGACATCGAGGGGGGTTCGTTCGAAACTTTCGGGGATTCCAATGGTGGGTGTAGCTCAGTTGGTTAGAGCACATGGTTGTGGTCCATGGGGTCGAGGGTTCGAATCCCTTCACCCACCCCATTTTTTACTCGATTCTCTCATTCCGGACAGTTTTTTCGCCTCGGGATCTTTATTTCTCATTCCCGAACCATCAAATTCTATTGAAAACACGGTCTCCTGGCGCTTGGGGGATCGGATGACAGGGGCAGGGCGCGATGAAAACTCGATCGGTGCTTCCAAACGGCTGGGTTTGGTTTGAAAATCCAGGAAAAGTCTTTATTCCTTACAAAGCGCGCCAAATTCACCATTCCCCCCAAAGCGAGGGAGAAACACTCTTTGTTTCCTCCAAAAAGAACTGGTTTCTTAAGCGAGACCGCAACGGTCAGGGGCCATCGTGGGAGAAGGTGGATCGAAACGACGCTTTTCTGTGGTTGGTTAGAAACCAGTACGACTTCGATCGGAGGTCGGACGAAGCGGTGCAGGAACTCCTCGAGGAATTCGAGGTCTAGAAGGCTCTTTCTCGTTTCAGGGATCCGAAGAGATCAATCCGAAAACAGCACGGGAAACTCGGCCTTGATCGATTTCGCCATTTCTTTTCCAACCCCCTCCAGGTTGGCGAGTCGTAGACGGGCGTCTTTGCGAATCTCGCGAATTTCTCGTTTGCATTCCTCAATTTGTTTCTTATGAAGATGGATATTCCGCGCCCGGTGTTCGGCGTCCGCCTTTTCGATTCGGATTAACCGTTCGTACCAAGCGTATTCTCGCTGAAACAGGAAGGCCGCCAGAAAGGCGCTGCCGACGATCAGCAGCGCCGGAACGACCGGAGACCGGAGAACCAAGAAAGCGACCCCGGCGATGAAACAGGAAACAATCAAAATGACCACGCTTCCAATCCAGGGACGAGGAGGTTCGGTCCGTTTTTCCTGGACTTTTTCGAGGAAAAAAAGGAGACGATTCACTTCTTCCCGTTGCAGGCGGAGTTCTTTCACTTTCCGATCCAGGTTCTGAATTCCCTCTCGAAATTTCTTCTGAAAATCCTCGGCGGAAGTCTTTTCCCCCGCATCGGGGACACCTTGAGATTCAACGTTCGAAGTGTCCGCAATCTCGGGAAGGGGAGGCAATTCTTCTAGGTTTTCCTCATTGTCGATCCAGTCGGGATTCCACCCTTCCAATTCCTTTGGCAGTGGAAACGGGTCGGTCCGCCCCGCCACCGCCCGCCCGGCGATCCCCTGGCTCACTCGTGCTTTCATGACTTCTAGATCGAAATAATCGTGGCCCGACAACGTATTTAAGTTGGCGACAAACTGGGTCAGAACTCCCGAGGTCTGGGCTCGGACCAAGGCGAAATCGATGGTGATCTCCTGTTGTAGAACTCTCCTCGCCAGCTGAATCGCCAGAATTTCGGATTCCGAATCTTCCATCATTTCACCCACCCTACGGTTCGACTCTCCTCATTCCGTACAAAGTTTCGGTGCATTTCACCTCCATAATGAGGCTTTTCGATACCGATTGGCAACAAAGGGATGGATTGACGGGCTTAGGCAACTTTCTCAGGCAGGAAGAGGAGGTTGTCTCGAAGGCGGGAAAGGAGGAATTCTCTGAGATCCTTGCCCGATGAGACCGTTTCATCCATTCCGCAGAGGGAGATCTCCTCAACTAAGAGAGCCACCATCTCCGAAGGCTCCATCGAAAAGCGCTCGGCCAAGGATTTGAGAAGGGAAGCGTCCGAACCCAAGAGGTGGAACCGTACTTCATCCTCTCTTTGAAGCAACGCTTTGCGAAGGCTAAATTTGAGGCGATCCTGTTCAATCGGTTTTAGGAGAAATCCGGCGAATCCCGCATGCTCGGCTCGCTCTTGAATGGAGGCGTCACGATGGGTGGTGGTATAGAGAAAGGGGGGAGGGGATTCAGCCCCCTCGCGAGAGTATTTCGGGAGATTCTTGACTGCCTCGAGGAGTGTCCATCCATCCATCACGGGCATCAGCAAACGGGTCACCACCAGATTGAAATAGTCCCGTTCAAGAAGATCCAAAGCGGTCCGGGCGGAATCGGCCCATTCCACCTCAAAATCAAGATCGAGCAGCTGAGCCACGAGACCTTTTCGCGAGTATCGATTGTCATCCACGACCAAGACTCGCTCAAAAGCCATCGACTTCCTCCGGGACCCAAGGGATTCACGACTGGCGTCGTTGATTCAAGGTAGCAGGATAAAAAAGATATTTCAAGTATTTCAATCTTTTAATAAATCGCAGGCTATTTGACCCTGACCCTCTCGGTCTCTTTTTTGAAAATGTACTGCCTCATTTTCTTTCGAGCGCTTTCGGGCAAACCGACAAATTCGGCGCCGAGGCGACAGGGGCGGTCGATTCGATCGCAAATGGAGTGAGTGATTCGCACCGGGATGTCCTCCATCTGAAGGATCTCCTTCAGCAGGGGAGAATTAATGGTAAAGATCTTACCAACTGGAATCGGGGTCTCGGAGAGAACCGCGAGTCCGCCCTCGGAGATGTCCAGAATTTCGAGGGGCAACTCGATAGTGGCCTCGGTCGGTTGGCTCAAACGGACGAACTCACGTTTCTCCTCGAAGTGGGCTTCCTCTTCGGAGCCGGCCTCGGCTGGGTGAGGCGGAAGCACGGTTTTTAGTTTGTGGAGCATGACCTGGGCATCGAGCGGTTTCACGATGAAATCATCGGCCCCCTTTTGGAGGGCTTTCAAAACCTGGTTTCGCTCCCTTTGACTGGAGAGAATGATGATGGGGATCTTCTTCGTCTTATCCTCCGCCTTGAGACGAGAACAGACCTCGAACCCATCGATCCCGGGCATGGTCAGATCGAGCAGGATGACATCCGGCTCTCGGATCGAGGCGATTTTCAATCCAGTCTCGCCATCCGGAGCATAGAGGGTTTCGTAGCCCTCGCGTTGGAGATGAGCCACCGCCAGTTTTCCGGCATTCTCATCGTCATCGACGACCAAAACGAGGTAATCTTTCGCGGAGGGTGTTTTTCCAGTCATTTCAATTTGTTTTTCGGCTATGTGGCGGCCAGACACGATCATAAATTCGGCCTCGGAGAAATTACAGAGGTTTACGAAATCGAAGTTCGCGCTGATAATCTTCGTTTCACAGTGAGAACCGATCGGTTCGGAAAACAGAACGGGATAAAAACTATTACTGGAGGCGTTCAAGTGGCCGCGCACCTTTTAGGCATTGATGTGGGAACCTCGGGAACCAAGACGATCTTGGTCGATTTAAAGGGAAAGGTGATCGCCTCCGCGGCGGAGTCCTATCCTTTGCTCACCCCCAAACCGGGTTGGACGGAACAGGATCCGGAGGATTGGTGGCGAGCGACCAAGAAAACCATCCGAAAGGTCCTGAAGGTTTCCGGTGTTAATGCGAAGTCGATCAAGGGGATTGGCTTTTCGGGGCAGATGCATGGCTCCGTATTCCTCAACCGGGATCACGAAGTCGTGCGTCCCTGTCTATTGTGGAATGACAATCGAACCGCCGAAGTTTGCGAGGAGGTGACTCGCCACATCGGCCAAAAAGCGCTCCACAAGGCGGTCTCCAACCCTTGCCTGACCGGCTTTACGCTTCCTAAGGTGGTTTGGCTGAAGAAGCACGAACCGAGAAGTTTCGAAAAGGTTCGGCATGTCATTCTGCCGAAAGATTATGTTCGTTTTCGATTGACTGGCGAAATCCTGACCGAGGTTTCCGACGCCGCCGGGACATTGATGTATGACGTGCGGAACAACAATTGGAGTGGGACGATACTCGATGGCTTGGGAATTCCTCGCGAGTTTCTCCCCGAGGTGCGCGGTTCGCAGGAGGTGTGCGGGACGATCACTCGCATGGTCGCGAAGGAGACCGGATTGGCGGAGGGGACTCCCTGTGTCGGGGGCGCCGCCGATCAACCGGCCGGAGCGGTCGGGACAGGCGTTGTCAATCATGGACAGGTGATGTGTTCGCTGGGGACCTCGGGGGTGGTTTTCGCGGCCACCGGAGCGCCCCAAGTCGATCCCAAAGAGCGATTGCACACCTTCAACCACGCGGTTCCGGACACCTGGTATTTGATGGGATGCATGCTTTCGGCGGGAGGAAGCCTGGCTTGGTATCGGGACCATTTCGCCGACTC
>JACKFH010000101.1 GCA_020632575.1 Candidatus Omnitrophota bacterium
ATACCAATGGTTCCAAATCTCCTTGGGGAGGATTCCAAGCATCCCTCCTCCATCCAGACGGTTCTTTCCGCCGGAGACAAGATGGACCTTGAAACCCCCTATATCGATTGAAAAATCCATTTTAAAAGGCTCTTTCCGGCTCCCGCGGAACCTTGACAAGCGTAAATTTCAGGTAAAGAATGTAGAGTGTACACAAAACGACCTTGATTTTGTCGAAAAAGGAGACCGATTCATTTGACCCACTTTAAACGATTCCGGCGCCTAACCGGAACCGGAGTCCTCTTAGTCACTCTTTTTGTTTTGCTCGGTCTCTTCTCCTATCGCCATCTCCGGCCAAAGGGGGAGTCGGGCGACATACACACTTTAAAAGCGCACACCGCCAATGTCATGAGCATCGGTTTCACCCAAGATGGCAACCGCGTGGTTTCCGCGGGACTGGATGGCATCATTCGAGTTTGGGATCGGGATCGTGAGGCTTGGACCCGCAATTTCGTCGGCGACGAAAGCGGCGTGCGCTACGCTGTGGTGAGTCCTAGCGGACGTCAGATTCTATCCGGCGGCTATGACAAGAAGGTCCGTCTTTGGGATATCGACACCGAGGAGATGATTCTCGAACTGGGCGCTCATGGCGGAACCATTTACGGGGTGGATATTTCCCCATCCGGCGAGTACGGAGTTTCGGGCGGATCGAACCACGAGGTGATTGCCTGGGATCTCAATTCTCATGAGGAATTGTGGACCTATGGGGAGGATCGACCGGAGATCGGGACCGTTTACAGCGTCGCATTCTCGCCCGGAGGCGATGAAGTGGCGATCGGGTGCGAAGACGGTTCGCTAAGATTTCTCGAAACGCAATCGGGGAGAGAGATCGGCGAGGCCATTTCCCACCCTGTCGCGGTGATGTGCGTGGTCTACTCCCGTGATGGAAAATACGTCTTCACCAGCGGGTCGACCAATGTGATTTGGATGTGGGAGCGGGAGACCCGAATGCTGGTCCGAGAATTCAACGGTCATCTCGGCAGCATCCGCACCATCTCGGTTTCCGAGGATGGAACCAAACTCATTTCCGGAAGTTTTGACCGGACCGTGCGAATCTGGGATGTCCAGACGGGAGAAGTCCTTCAAGTCATCGCCAACAACGAAGAACCGGTATACAGCGTGGCTTTTTCGCCGGATGGCAAGACCGGATACGCGGGCGGTTACGAGGGCAACATCCGTGTGTGGGACATTGCCTCGGTTTCGAAGTCCGAGAAAAAAGGCGGCTGACCCATCGGCCAACCGCCATTGTCATGATCTTCTTGTATTAAGGTCCAAAGTTCGGAATCAGTTCCGGTCGAGGATAGCGTTCCAGGATCCAATCCGGTCGTTCATCTCCGCCACGAAATCCTCGATCTCGCCAATGATGTTCAAAGATTCGATCTTGTCCCCTTGGGCGATGCTGTCGACCACCTCCTGACCCTCCTTCACCTCGCCAAAGATGGTGTGGTGATTATTCAGATGGGGTGTGGGGACATGGGTGATGAAAAACTGGCTGCCGTTGGTTCCCGGCCCCGCGTTCGCCATCGCGAGAACACCCTTCTTGTCGAACTTCCGACCCGATTGGAATTCGTCCTCAAATCGGTAACCCGGACCGCCGCGTCCGGTCCCCGTGGGGTCGCCTCCTTGAATCATGAAATCCGAGATAACGCGATGAAACACCACGCCATCATAAAACTCACGGTTCGCGAGATTGACAAAGTTCGCGACCGTCACCGGAGCGTCCTCCGGAAATAGGGTCAAAACAATGGTCCCTTTCGTTGTGTTCATGTGGGCTTCGATTCCCATGTCATCTCCTTGTTTCGGTTTCGACCAAGATTTTCCCGACCATTACTCGACAAAGGTCACCTTTTCGATGTAGTCGAGGTTCGGAAAAGCCTTGTTGAGGTATTCGTTCCCCTCGGTCCGGATCTTCATCTGATTCGGTTTTTCGCCATATTCCGAGTTTATCTTTTTCACCACATCGAGACCCTCCACCACTCGGGCGAAAGGAGCGAATCCCTGACCATCAAGGAAGGTGTTGTTGCCGGTGTTGATGAACAGCTGAGTGGACCGGGAGTTCGGCGCCATGGTCTTGGCGTAGGTGACCATTCCGGGAGTGTTGGATTGTTTAACCGGATCGTCCTTGATGTTTTTCTCGCCGTATTTCCGGGTCATCTCGGGGTCGCCGCTAATTCCGAATTGGGACATGAACCCGGGCACGACACGGAAAAACCGAGCGCCGTCATAGAATCCCATCTTGGCCAGCTCGTAAAAATGCTCCACGCCGATGGGCGCCCAATCCTTGTGCACTTCGAGAATGATATCGCCATGCGAACATTCGAGTTTGACCTTGAACACATCGGGCGCCGTTTCCGGCCAGCTACTCGCCTCGGCGGTGGCCGCCGCGGGCTCTGGGGCTCCCTGCCCAAATGCCGAAGGGACTCCCAATAAACAAATCTGACACAAAACGCCAAGCGAAAATACACCAAAAAATCTTTCAAATAGGGTTGCTTTCCTCATTTTCGTTTCAATGACCTCCGCTAAATTACGATCGCACTGGTGAGCGCAAAGGAACCTAGGAGCGCCTTTCACCCAACCTCGGATCTCCATGGTGGCATAGACCGGCATCGAGGAAAAGCACCCCGCGCCCGCCCTCGGCGTTGACACCTACATACGCCGGACCCATGATCCCGATCAGACCAATCGGTCAAGGAAAAGGGTCGCAAGGAGGATATCCTCTTGAAAGTCGCTGTCGTTGGAACCGGGTATGTCGGTTTGGTTACCGGCACGTGCCTAGCCGATTGCGGGCACGATGTCATCTGTGTGGACATCGACGAAAAGAAGGTCGCGCAACTCGAAAAAGGGGATATCCCTATCTACGAACCCGGACTTGAGGAACTCGTCTTGCGGAACCAGGAGGAAAACCGCCTCTCCTTCACCACCGACCTCAAGGACGCCGTCGCCCGCTCCGCCGTTCTCTTCATCGCGGTCGGCACCCCTCCCGCCGAGGATGGATCCGCCGATTTGAGGCATGTGCTGGGCGTGGCGAAGAGCATCGGGGAGACGATGACCGACAAGAAGATCGTCGTCGTGAAAAGCACCGTCCCTCCGGGAAGCGCCGAAAAGGTCCGCCAGACCCTCGCGGAGACAACCGAGGTCCCTTTCGCCGTCATCTCCAACCCCGAATTCCTTAAAGAGGGAGCGGCTATCGACGATTTCTCACGGCCCGACCGGGTGGTGATTGGCGGTTCCGATCCAGATGCGATCGAGGCAATGAAAGACCTCTATAGCCCCTTTGTCCGAACCGGCAACCCGATTGTGGTCATGGACAATGTGTCGGCGGAAATGACCAAATACGCGGCCAACGCCATGCTCGCGACCCGCATCTCCTTCATGAACGAGATCGCCAACCTTTGCGAACGGACCGGCGCCGATGTGGATCGTGTTCGGGAAAGCATCGGGTTGGATAAGAGAATCGGCCACCCCTTCCTCTTCCCCGGAGCCGGCTATGGCGGCTCGTGTTTCCCGAAAGATGTTCAGGCGCTTGTCCGGACCGGACGGGAACTCGGGTTTCCCATGCGGATTCTCGAGGCGGTCGAGGATGTAAACGCCCAACAAAAAGGAGTGTTGTTCGAGAAGATCAAATCCCACTTTGGGGCGGATCTGCGTGACCGAAAGATCGCCGTTTGGGGTCTGGCTTTTAAACCCAAAACCGATGACATGCGCGAAGCCCCGGCCCTCACCCTCATCGAGAAACTTCTCAATGAGGGCTGTCGAGTGTCCGCCTACGATCCCGAGGCCATGGCCAACGCGCGTAATATCCTAGGCGACCGGATCGAGTTCGTGGAACGAAACTATGACGCCTGCGAGGGCGCCGATGGTCTCGCGATTGTGACCGAGTGGAACGAATTCCGCCGCCCCGATTTCGAACGATTGAAAGATCTTCTCAAAGAGCGCGTCATCTTCGATGGCCGCAACCTCTTTAATCCGGAACGTGTGAGGGAACAGGGGTTCACTTACTATTCGATCGGTCGACCCCCAGTGGTTCTTTCCTAAGAGGGAACCATCAGACCTGTTGGATCGAACCCTCAACTCCCGAGTCATTCATTTGGAGCAACCAGGTTCCGGTCCCCATCAGAAGCGGGACATCGTCACGCTCGATCTTTTCATGGACCAAAACCAAAGTCCGGGCGCAGGCCAACCCACAATCGGC
>JACKFH010000102.1 GCA_020632575.1 Candidatus Omnitrophota bacterium
GTCTCCATGAGCGGCATCTGAACCTCGCCCCCCTCGCCGAGAGCCTCGAAAATTTCTTTCGCTTTCTCCGGAGTTGGAACGCTGATCGAGAGAGAAAAACCCTGAAACTTGGCCGCGTCCTGACACCGCCCATCCGAGACCATGATATTTGTCCCGTCGACCTTGAACTCGGCGTGCATCACCTTGTCTTCCATCCCCGGCGCGCACATGGTGGGGTCCGGGCTTTGTCCAAATGTCATATTGAACACGACTTCGGCGCCTAGAGTCTTTTGGTAAAAATCGAGCGCCTCTTGGCAACGTCCCTCGAAGAAAAGATAGGGTTGAATCTGCATTTTGGTTTTTCTCCTTGTCAGAAACGAAATTTGAATTAACGACTCTCTTGAACCGAAATCGCCGAACTCGCGATCGGCAGATCCTCGAGCTCATGAATTGGGCGAATTTCCACTGTCCCTTTCTTGGCGGGTGGGATGCGACTCGCGATCTCGATTGCCTCATCAAGGTTGTCCACGTCGATGATGTAGTATCCTCCGAGTTGCTCGGTCGTCTCCGCGAAGGGACCGTCGGTCACCATCCGCTTGCCTCCGCGAACCCTCACGCTAGTCGCCATCGACACCGGCTGCAGAGGGGAGGATCCCAGGTATTTGCCCTGCTCATTCAGCTGATGACAAATCTGAGTTGAATCCTCCATGCACTGCTCGCGTTCTTCGACCGTCCAGGCCTTTTCGTCGCCATAAATCAACAACATGTATTTCATGGTTCCTTCTCCTTTCATTCACCCCGCGTGCGCTTTCTTCAGCGCTTCGATATCCAGCTTCTTCATCTGAAGCAGCGCCTCCATGACTCGTTCTTGAGCATCGCTACCCGTCATGAGGTCTCCCAAAACGTTCGGGACAATCTGCCAGGACAAACCGAACTTGTCTTTCAGCCACCCGCACTGCTGAGCGTTCGGGTCTCCACCCTCGGTGAGTTTGTCCCAGTAGCGATCGATCTCCTCTTGAGTGTCGCAACCCACCTGGAAAGAGATCGCCTCGGTGAATTTGAACATCGGCCCGCCATTAAGTGCGGTGAATTTTTGTCCCTTGAGTTCGAACTCGATGGTCATGGCCGTGCCCGGCTTCTTCCCATGAAGTTCGAATCCCGCTTCCCCAAACCGCGAAACCTTCAGGATTTTCAAATCCTCGAAGATGGAGGCATAGAAATTCACCGCCTCCTCGGCGTTGTTGTCGAACCACAAACAGGGTGTGATACTTTGCACGACGGTCGTCCTCCTTCCCTTATCCTTTGGCGCTCCAGTTCTGATTCAGTCCTGCTTCTGAATCGCGCTTGGGTCCATCCACATGAGTTCCCAGATGTGACTGTCGGGATCCTGGAAACTCCGCCCGTACATGAACCCATGATCTTGTGGACCACGGGGTTCGGTCCCTCCAGCGGCGATTGCTTTGTCGGTGAGATCATCGACCTCCTCGCGACTTTCGCAACTCAGGCAGGTAATCACCTCGGTCTCCTTCGAAGCGTCGCAGATGGCATTAGGGGTGAACTGCTCGAACTTGGGATGAGTCAACAGCATGGCGTAGATGTCCTCGGCGATCACCATGCAGGTCGCGGCTTCATCGGTGAACTGTGCGTTGAATGTAAACCCGAGCGCCCCAAAAAATTTGACCGACGCATCCAGGTCCTTAGCCGGCAGATTGACAAAGATCTTTCGTGACATTTTCTTCTCCATTTCTCTTTTGATTGATGGGGTGTTGAACTCTTTGAAATTCAACTATTGAGCGGAATCCAGATTTCAATTCCACCCATTCCAGTCTCCGGATTGAACTCCTCGGCATACCTTTCGAAACAGGGGGCTTGGGCGATCGGCAAACCGGACTCATGCGCCCACTTCCCCCAGATTTTGTCGATCGTCTCCGCGATGGAGGAAACCGACTCGGTGTGAGTAAACACCGCGTATCGGTGCGCCGAAAGTTGAACCGTCGCGAAATCTTTGGGCAGATCGCTGGCGCCAGACACCTCGACCCCGCTGAGATAGTCGAACCCCACATTGGGATTGTAGTTCCAACAGACTCCATACGATTTTTTTCCAACCTGGCCGGGAACGCTCCCAATACTCGGCGCGAATTCTTCCCATTGGGCGGGGATCTTCATCCGGTCCTCGAAAGAGTAGGTCCGATTTATCCCCGCGATCGTCATCTCGGGAGCATCCTCGAACCGAGGGGCTTTGAGACCCAATGATTGCGCTCGAATGCTGGCCTCCTGTTCCCGAAGTTCGGGGGTGAACGCCTCGCCGAAATCCTCCGCGGTGAAGATCGGACGGATTTCAAGTTCGCATTCCTCTTCATGCGGGTTCGGACATTTCTTCAACCACTCGATCGCCTCCTCCATCGAATCCACCTTCCAGATCCAAAACCCAGCGATGAGTTCCTTCGTCTCCGCGAAGGGACCGTCAATGACCGTCCGGTCCTTCCCGGAGAACCGGACCCGCGCCCCCTTGGAACTCGGGTGCAGTCCCTCTCCGGCCTCCATGATCCCCGCTTCAACCAGCTCCTCGTTATAGTTCCCCATAGCTGTGAGGAGTTCCTCGCTTGGCATGACTCCGGCCTCGGAGTCCTTGGTGGCTTTGACGATGACCATCACTTTCATTGGTTCTCTCCTTCTGTTATCTGGCGCCTTTCACTCAGTAGTCGCGCGAGATCGGCGCAAATCGACATTGTTCAAAAAGAATTTTCTCAACTCAGTTCTTCCAATCTTTTTTGCAGAAAGCGGCGTTCCGGACCCTGATTGGTCAAGGCGATTGCCTTTTCATAAGCCGAAATGGCCTCATCGGCCCTACCCAACCTTCGACAGAGATCCGCGCGTGCAGCATGGGCCAAGTGATAACCGGTCAAATCGCCGCGCCCCAAGATTTCATCCACCCGATCCAATCCGATCTCGGGACCATCTCGCATCGCCACCGCAACAGCCCGGTTTAGTTCGATCACGGGAGAGAGGGAGGCGGTCAGGAGCAGGTCGTAGAGGGCCACGATTCGCCCCCAGTCGGTCGTTTCGGTCGAGGCCGCTGCCGCATGGGTCGCCGAGATGGCGGCCTGCATGGTGTAGATCCCGACTGTGTCAGCCGTCATCGCACGCTCGACCAACTCCATACCCTCACGGATTTGCTCCCGATCCCAGAGGGATCGGTCTTGATCTTCGAGCAACACGAGATCGCCTTTCGAGTCGACTCGAGCTTCGCGGCGCGAATCGTGAAGGAGCATCAAAGCGAGCAATCCCATCACCTCGGAGTCGGGTAATAGATCCAAGAGCAATCGCGCCAGACGGATCGCCTCACAGGACAAGTCCGCCCGAGTCAGCGAGTCTCCGAAGGAGGCGGAATATCCCTCGTTGAAAACCAAGTAGATGACTGAGAGCACTGAATCCAGCCGCTCCGGGAGGTCGGCTTTGGAGGGAATCTCGTAGGGGATTTTCACGTCACGAATTTTCGCCTTGCCCCGAACAATCCGTTGGGCCACTGTAGGCGGGGAGGTGAGGAAGGCGCTGGCCACCTCCTCGGTGGTGAGTCCGCACACTTCTCGGAGGGTCATGGCCACCTGCGTGTTCAACGCCAATGCCGGGTGGCAGCAGGTGAAGATCAGACGGAGATCGTCATCGCCGAACTTGGCCTCGTCGAGATCCTCCATCTCGTACTCGGCGGGACCGGCCTCCTCCGCGAGATCGGTTGCCAACTCGTTCAGGCGCTCCTTCTTCCTTATCGCGTCGATCGCTTTGAACCGACCGGCGGAGACCAGCCAAGCGCGAGGATTATCAGGGAGACCCTGTTCCGGCCACTTCTCCACCGCAGCCGTAAAGGCCTCGTGGAGAGCGTCCTCGGCAAGGTCAAAATCTCCCAGCAAACGGACCAGGGTCGCGAACACGCGACGAGATTCCGTTCGGTAAACACTCTCAATAGTTGGGCGGATTTCTTGCATCGGGTTCTAATTTATCCGTAAATCACGGGGCAGACACTCAAATCCTCCACAAAATCCCCCAGCGTTCCCTCCCGATCCTTCCTCAGATCGCTCTTCTCTGTCCGAAGATGGATGGCGAAACTCCGTCG
>JACKFH010000103.1 GCA_020632575.1 Candidatus Omnitrophota bacterium
CGAGGGTTTGTTCCGGTCGATCTCTTCGGAATGCGGGTTTACTTTTATTCAAGTGGTTTCGCCAACGAAGACCTGAAACGGGAGACAGTGGCCGCGCTTCTCGACACCGCTCATGAGGAACTTCGATTGGACTATCGAACCGATCTCTCATTGGCGAGTCTCGCGGCGCAGTATTACTTGAGGAAGCGGGAAGACCGTCTGGTGGAATCCGGCGAGGGGAAAATCGAGGATGTGGTCTTTCTCGATCCCGAGCGGCGAGCGCACCCCGCGGTTAACGCCCGAGCGAAGTGGTTGCTGGCAAGAGGTCAGACCATCGAGGCGGCGAAAACCTATCTCGAGGCCATCACGGAGGATCCGGGCGCCGTTCCCGCCTTTTATATCGAACTGTTCGAAAACATCCCCAAACCGAGATGGCCCTTCATCGCCAACCTTCAGGACTACAATTCAATGGCCTTTGCAAACGGGTTTTTGTCCGCCCTCGATCGGACCGTCAATCTCACAGCAGTCCGACGTGGGGAACTGGCTTATCGCCTGGGAAACATTCTTCTCCACACCGGCCAATTCGAAGCGGTCCGCTTGCTTCTCAACTATTCGATCGAGCGGGGCGATCCCGGTGGCGAGTCGGAGAAACTTCTTGGATTGGTCGATGACATCGAGGCCAACTGGAGCGAGGAGACGATGCGGCGGATGTGCCATTGAGCCGGCCAGCCCCCAGCCGATCACTCTTTCGAATGGAGGTTCTGGGTCATCTCCCGCCATTCCTGATCGGATAATTCGGTCGCCTCCCTGGCGGACAACCGTCGGACTCGATCCCAATTGACTCTTCCCAAGATCACTGCGGCATTTTGGGGAGAATACCGATCGGTCTTTTTGAAGATCTGGACTCGGGGATGGTCGTAAACGCTGAACGCCTCCTCCGCCGATTGGTCGGGAAAAGTTAGGCCGAAGAGACCGGGGTAGGAGGTAAACTCGGCGACCCTCTCAAATCCCAATTCACCGTTAAAGAGAGCGTTGTAATAGGCGATGGTCATTGGGAAGCGCATGGGAAGTCGGGGGATAGAGTCATACAACCGATTGCTGCTCAATACGATGTAATCCGTACGATCCAGTTTTTCCAAGGTCTGCCGTAATTTGATTTTCGAATCGTCAGCGTACCATTCGAAAGTGATGCTCTCCGACCGGACACGTCGCCGCGAATCTGGATTCTTTTCGGGCAATGGGAGTGCGTCATCCCAATGCTCATTGGCAATGGATTCGTTCGTCGTGATGTTGGCGCGCATCCATTCGCTCGCACGGACTCGGGTGTGGGGGGTCAAGTAAATACTCATAAATGCGCATGCCCATAAGAAAGTGATAAGGGGAATAAGTGCGAAAGTGGCTGCCATTGCTACACGCCCCATTGGCCAACGCCTGTCCCAATAATTCCACATCCGGGCTAAGGAATCCCAAAACCGCCAGAGGGCCCATGAGGCCAAGACAGCCAACATCGGGTAGATGGGGAGGAAGTAGCGCATCGATTTCACCCATTGAGTCCCCTGATGAAAAAAGAGGATGCCGACCCAGATAACTGGGATGAGGTGCTCACGCTTCCCGCTTCGAATGATTGCCACCAGCGCCGCAGCCCAGCCCAGCCAACCAAGTATGCCGAGCGGAACTCCCATGCCCCAGATCACCATATTCTTCCAGGGGAACCAAAGAGGTGTTCGGTTGGTCCATTGATGGCCGGGGGGAGTGTCCACTTCTCCGTTCATCAGGTCTCGCGCATCGAGGATGTTATCCATCCACCGATCGCTCAGGGACAGCCCCCAGAAACCGGGTCCTTTGAAAGCGTCGGGTTGTGCGATCCGAAAGACCATGAAGGAAGCCATCCCGGAGAGGAGAAGCAGCGTGAAAACCAAGAGGACGGACTTGACCTTTTTCGTTTTGCCCCTCGCCCTCTTCACCCGTATCCTCATCACATCGAAACCTATAGCGGTGACCACCAGGGCAAAGGTGAAGATGGAGAGTTTGGTTGCCATCGCTAATCCGAAAAAAAGTCCGACCAGGAAAAAGTTCCCCACACTGGTCCGTCGCTGGGTCCGGGCCAATGCGTAGCAGGCTGCCGTAATGAATAGCGTGCAGGCCGAGTCGACGGTGAAAAAATGGGCGTTCTGGATGGGTAGCACCGAACAAGCGAAAAAGAACGACGCGAGGAGGGAGACTCTCGGATCGCGATAGACCTTTGCCGTGAACAGATAGACCAGAAAAATCGTTCCGAGAAAACAAACGCCACTGAAGACCCGACCGACCAGGTAGACTTCGTCGTAGCCCTCCATCCCAACCAGGATCGACAAACCCTTCACGATCGTGGTCGTAAGAGTCCCGTAGACAAAGTAAGGCCAACCGACATTGCGAGGGTTCAGTGGCGACTCCGTTTCATCGAAGTATTGTCCCAAACTCTCCGGCCAGCTCATATCGGTTTCGACCATGGTTAGGAACCGTTCATCGGGATGGAGGTGGTAGCCCTCGTCCCAATCCAGACCGGTGAATGCGAAAGCAGATCCGAGGAGGAGGATGATCGCGAGAAACAGTTGCCGGAATTTCCTCATGGGGTCGCCTCTTCCGTTTCGGTGGGATCCTCTTTGACCGCATGGATGAAGAGGTAGGCCCCCTTTTCAGGGAGGTCCTCATTGAAGTAAGGACTGAGCCAACGATGCCAAAGGTGCTGAACGAACGAATCGTGGAAGAGGACCCAGCGTCCGGTCAACTTTCGGGTGAGTAGGTTGGGCAGACTGAGATAGTGGAGGATATCGAATACGCGATGAGCGGAGGCGGAGAAATATTCGTGGGAAACCTCGATCCGAAAACCTCGGGCTATTAGTCGATCTCGCCAGATTTCGACCCCATCCGTGTGGTAATGCCTGGAGTGATTGTTGAACCAGTCCCCATATTTCCGGGAAGCGGACTTCAATCCCACCGACCTGAGAAGGGTGGACATTAACAACATCTTACCGAAACGATCGCTCGGCGTTGTGAGAACGAAGCGCCCCTGAGGTCGGAGCACACGATAAACCTCATCAAGCGTACGATCGAGAATGGGAATGTGCTCCAGCACGCTGTTCGCGACGATGGCGTTGACACTTTCGTCGGCGAAGGGGAGGGCGCCCCCCTCCGCCGCGACATGGTCTCGTTGACAGTTTCTCCTCTTGGATTCCCTGAGGGAGCCAATGTCCGGGTCTAGTCCAATGGGAAGGGGAGGATCGAACGCGAGCCAGGCGAAATGGCCATCGCCGCAACCCAGATCGATGACCGGAGGAGTCAGGCCTCCAGCCTCCCGAATGAGTCGACACTCGGTCGCGCGCAGAAGGGCGCGGAAGGGGGGAACCTCCCGCAGGTGCTCGCTCAGCAGGTCGTCGCCGAGGTCGAAGGTGCTCATTCC
>JACKFH010000104.1 GCA_020632575.1 Candidatus Omnitrophota bacterium
GGTGCGTAATTGTTGATCGCTCCAATAAAGTCCTCCAGGTAAGCCTCTTGACGGTTTAAGGTGTTGTAGGCAACGGCTTCGAGGATGCAACCGGACTCGCTCCGTTTGGTCAGATGGACCACTCCCAGAACGTTGGGGGCTTCCACAAAGAGTCCGTCTCCAATGTGGTAATCTTCGGATTCGATCAGGACCCACCCCTCGCCGGTCTCCGGATTCTCCTGGTAATCGGCGGGCGGAAATCGAAATTCCACGCTGGATCGAGCGGGTGCGAATCCCGATTGGATTTGAGTGGGGACGCCGTTGGAGCCATAAAGTGTGACCCGGACCTTGGCATCGTCGGTCCTACCCAGATTCTGGACATAGACCGAGGTCTCCCAACCGGCGAGAGGGGAGAGTGCGAGCGGTCCATAGGCTTCCAGAGAGCCAGACTGCCCTCCAACCGCAACCCGGCGACCGCTATAGGTCGCCAGAGTTCCCCCGCTGAAAATATCGGCGCAACCCACAATGGAACCCAAACTCCGGATCACCGCGCGCCCACGAAAACCCTTCCCCACATAATCCCGGGGGTGGATCGCGCGAGTCGATCCGGGATGAATCGATTCCAAATGCACCGACCTGGGCCGGGTGGTGGAAAAGGACTTGGCGCCCAACCAATCAACCAGGGGATCGCCAAGGGAAAGTCCTTTGGCGAGTGGGGCCTCTTGTGGTTTTTCGATCTCAAAGAACAGAATTTCGCAACCCAATTCGACCCGCTCGGCATTCTGGATATAGAGAGTCGTATCGAACCCCCCGTCGGTTAAGACCACTGGGAACAATAGTTCTTGTCCCGATAGGATCAGATTGTCGGGGTCGAGGAATGTCGGTGCGAAAGGCTGCGCCTCATACGAGGAGCGCGCCAAGCCCATTCCGTTCGCCGTTGGCTCCTCGCGATGTATCACGGCATGAATCAACGGGTTGTCCGAAGGGAGTAACTTGTTCAATAGAAAAACAAAATCGACATAGTCTCCGGACCGGTCGATATTGAGGAACTGGTGCAAGGCCTCGGTGGCGCCTATCGGAAGTTTGAGCACAGCCGCGCTCCTCGCGTTTGCCGGAATCTGGTCGTTCTCGATGCAATAGGTGAGAGGGGTCTCCTCGGTGGGGCTGAGAAGCACACCCGCCACGTTCTCTTCATCGAAGAAGACGGTACCGAACGCCAATCCGTCGATGGGCGCCTCATCCGAGGTAAGGGTCAACTGGATGGAAACGGTCCCGCTGTCGATTTGATCACCGGAACGAACCACTGGAAAATGGAAGAGGGCAACATCCGGGATTCCCCGAAACGTTGTGTAAGCGGAGAGGGGATCGTTATCGCCATTGGCGAGGTCAACCGACGTGTCCAGAGGATGAGGGTCGCTGGTTCTCTCCACCGCCAATGCGGCGAGGGCGAAGGCGTTGAACGAATCATTCGTGGTCATGGCCTTTTGGCTTGTGCTGACGGCTTCAATGACCACCGAGGCAAGAGCCCCTTCTCCAAGCCTTGGTGAATCGACTGGGATTCTCAAGGTTTCGCTGGGACCTAACACATAACATTCGACATCCACCAATCCGGCGGTGTCGTAAACATATAAATTGATCGAGGTCAGTCCGTCGCGCGGATTCGTGTTGGTGAGCCAAATCTCGCTACCCTTGCCGGTGGTCGGATCGAAGGTGTTGAGGAGGGGAAGGGCGAGGAGGTCGGCGCCTCCCGCCTCCTGAGAAAAGTTCCCTTTGGAGGGGTCCGAGAAGATTCGTGGATCCCCCACCTCTTTTTCCAGATGCATATTCACTGCGTAGGACTCGACCACTTGATTCGAATCATTGGTTTTGACCGCCTGCACGACACCCTGGAATTCTTGGTCCGATGTCACCCGAATATAACCAGGGATCGGGTTGGGGCCGAGGTTCGGATCGGGGAGGGTTTGTGACACGGGAGTTTCCGGGGGAGCTTGTTGAGTGCGCACATCGATTACCATTCCATTGGCGTCGAGCAGCTCGATATTGAAATTTGCTGCAGAAATCCCGTCTGGAAAGACTGTCACTTCGTGGTCCCTACCCGGCTCGAAAAGAACCGGCGTGATCGCATAATCATCGCCCACATGCTCGAACGGGCCGCTGTCGAGGGGGATCGCGCGGTACGTGGCGATCGGTCCTGTTTCATACTGAATGTCGGCGATGATGGCGTAACGGCTGATCAGGTCGTCCGTAGCGTCCTCGACAATCAAGGCCCCATCGAATCCTTCACCCACATAATCGGAGGCTTGGATGACGGCTTGGTCATAGCCCACCAGATATTGAGTTCCATCGTAGATCACATTCCCCGAGATTGCCTCGACAAAGCGCAGGTTGACAATCGAAGGTGCGGGGTCCTCGTTGAAGATCGAGATATTGGTTTCGACAGACGCCGATGTCGATACTTTGGGTAGGGCGTAGCGGCGATGGGTTCCACTGAAATCATAGTCTCCGAATCGATCGGAGAATCCGTTGTATAATGTGGTTGCCCGTTCACTCCCCGACTCAAGATTGAAAAAGGTTCTCTTGACCGAGACAATACAATCCATCCCGCTCCCGCTCGAGGTTCCCTTCGATATCGTTTTGTCCTCCGGTAAACCCGTGTCCCGAAAGCCGTTACAATCATCGAAAAACGAATGACCCGTGCCATAGAATTCGTCCAGTTCGAATAAGAGAACGGCGGCTTTGGCCCCTTCAGGGATCGACTCGGGGCCGAAAAGGTGAGAACTGCCTGGCCCAATCACTCCACAGTCGCCACTGATAAAATCGCTTCTATCATCGAAATAGTAGACACGAATGGGGGCCTGTTCGTTTCCAACATTCTGCGCCGCGATCCAAGTCTCGCCTGAGGCGCCGGTAATGATCGAAGGGACATACGCCGCCGTCGCGGAATTGAGTGTGACAGGCGCCTGCAAATAAACAAAAGGATCGCGGCCTCCCGAAGCGTTGGGGATAATGGAGGAACACTGGGTGGGTGGGAGCGGGGGGATATAGAAATTGTTTCCCTCCGGTACAAAAACGAACTTCGAAACTCCGTTCACTCCGCAGTATCCCAAGCAAGGAAACAGAGCAATTAGAACAAAGAGATTCCTTAAGGAGCAGGTGACTTGGGAACTCTTTTGGAACGGGGACATAAACACCTCCAAACTGGAACAACTCCACTTTTCGATTGGGAATGATCGAAGATGCATGAAAGCGAGGGAAATTTAGCGAAAGCCACCAAAAGTTCAACAGAAATTTTTAGGCGCGAAATACGTCTTCGCCAGAAAAGGTTCAAGGACCGGCATTAACCTGGAGGTGGCATAGTTGGCG
>JACKFH010000105.1 GCA_020632575.1 Candidatus Omnitrophota bacterium
ACAGGGGAGAATGTGGGCGTGGATGGCCAGAGCGACAGTGTGGATGGAACCGGTGTTCATGGGCTCGCCACCCCCACGATGGGCGTCAACCAGGGTGTCCACGGGGAAACGAATAGCCGCGAGGGCCGCGGAGTTTTGGGAGAGGCCAGTTTTCCCACCGGTCTCAACTATGGGGTTTATGGTCGGACCTTTAGCGCGAGCGGAACCGGGGTGTTCGGGGAGGCGACCCGAAATTTCGGTATCACTTATGGCGTGCGGGGCAGGAGCAACAGCCCGGAGGGTTTCGATTTCTACGCCGATGGGGCGGGTGAGGATTATATGAGCGCCTCCTCGATTCGATGGAAACGAAATGTCGAAAAAATTGAGGAACCCTTGGAGAAGGTCTCCCGGTTGAGAGGAGTCACCTTCGACTGGGACGCGGACCATGGCGGCAAGCATGATGTCGGCATGATCGCCGAAGAGGTCGGCGTGGTGCTGCCGGAGGTTGTCGCTTATGAAGAAAATGGAATCGACGCCATTGGAATCGATTACGGGAGGATGACCGCGCTACTGGTCGAGGCGGTGAAAGGCCTGCGCGCCGAGAAGGATCGGGAGATTGCCCGAAAAGACGCGGAACTGGCCGAATTGAAAGACCGAGTTTCGAAATTGGAGGAAATAGTGGACCGGCTCGCCAACGGGACGGAGAAAGTCGCGTCGCGTTGATGGAGTGTGCCGTAAGCCCAAGACGAAACCATCCGCGCCGAGAATCCTTTCTCGGCGCAACTTACGGAGGAATCCCTTCCTCCGGTTGGCACGAAGGGATTCGTGCGCAAGTCGGTCCGAGAAGGGATTCTCGAACCAGACCCATCTTGAGTTCCGGAATCGAGCGCAGCGGATTACGCTTTGCCACCCCCCCTACTCTTTATATTCCGGAATCAGATATTTTTGCCGCGTTTTTTTGAACCGCTCTAACTCCGGTTTCCATCCTTCCAAGATCGATTCCGGGGCGACACCAACCTCTGTCAATTCCTTCCAAACCTCCGGATCCCCAATCAAAGTCGCGAAGCGATCCTCCTTGGTGTATTCCGTGGGATGATGACGGTGGATCGTTTGAATGAAATGCAGGCCCGTAAGTATCGGATCGAACTGGGTTCGGTCGGTGATGGTGACCAGGATTCCCTGGCAGGGTTGGCCCTGGAATTTGTGGCCCTTGGCGGTGGGGGTGAAGGGATGAGTATCGAATCGGACTCCGGGGAGGTTTTGCGAATTGAGGTCGGCGGCGACCTTTTCCGCGTTAAGGTAAGGGGCCCCGTACATCTCAAAGGGCTGGTCGGTGCCGCGTCCGCAGGAGATAGAGGTTCCCTCCAAGACTCCGATCCCAGGATAGCATATGGCCCCGTTGAGCGTCCGCATGTTCGGAGAGGTTGGGATCCAAGTGAGGCCAGTTTTGTCGAAATACATCGACCTTTTCCAGCCCTTCATCGGGACCACATTCAGATTGCAACCGATCTCATATTCGTCATTAAAGAGTTGGGCCAATTCCCCGACCGTCATCCCGTGCCTTGTTGGAATCGGATAGATCGAGGTCAGGCCGCCGCACTGTTTCTTCGGGGGAACCGCCCCCTCCACACGCACTCCGCCAATCGGATTAGGTCGGTCGAGGACCATAAACTCGATCTTCGCCTCCTTCGCGGCTTCCATCGCCAGGGCCATGGTCCCGATGTAGGTGTAGAACCGAGTGCCAATGTCCTGGATGTCGAAGACGAGCACATCCAATCCTTCAAGCATCGCCGGAGTCGGCTTTCGAGTCTTCCCGTAAAGGCTATGGATGGGCAGACCGGTTTTCTGGTCGAGGCTTGAGCCCACATTCGTGTCTTCCGTCCCGCGAATTCCGTGCTCCGGGCAGAAGAGAGCGATCAGGTCGCATTGGTCGGTTTCATGAAGCAGGTCGATGGTGCTCTGGCCATCGCTGGCCCGGCCAGTGTGGTTGGTGATCAGACCGACGTTTTTCCCGTGAAGGATTTCAAAGTTGGTTTCGGCGAGGACATCGACGCCGAGTTTGACTTGCGCCGAAGAGGGCGAGGGAAAGAGGACAAGCAAGAGTAGTCCGAATATCCGCCAAAGGCCTGGATCGAGAATCCCTTCTCGATCCCACTTAAGCAGGAATCCCTTCCTGCCACACGGAGGTTCAGCCTCCATCGCGCGTCTCCCGCTCTTCAGAGGATAGGATTCCTCCGGAAGTTGCGCCGAGAAAGGATTCGCGGCACAGGTGACCGTGCGGAGAATCCTCACAACCCCATCACCCCTTGTGGATCCCGCATTCTTTGTCGCCGCCGCCCCCCTGGTTTTCGTCGTTGAACCAGCGCCAGCGGCCCGCGCGTTTGTCCTCGCCGGGACGGATGGGGGTCGAGCAGATGATGCAGCCGATGCTGGCGTAACCCTGATCGTAGAGATCGTTGTAAGGGAGGTCGTTCTCCTTGATGTAGTCCCAGACCTGCTCGGTGGTCCAATCGGCGAGGGGGGCGATCTTGAGGATGTGCTGCCCCATCTTGGGCCCCTGAACGTAGGAGGCTTTCGGAGTCTCTTTCCGTCCCTCGGAGTGATCCCGCCTCAGACCGGTGTACCAGACGTCCAAGGTCTTCAGCGCCTCTTCGTTTGGCTCGACCTTGCGGATGTGGCAGCAATACTCCTGCATCCGCTTGCTGTCGAAGAAGAGATACTCGCCATAATCCTTGACCATCTCCTCCACCTTCTCGGGCGTGGCCCCAAAGCGCTCCACCTCAATCCCATACCTCTTTTCCACTTCCTCGATGAGACGGTAGGTTTCGGGATGGAGGCGATAGGTGTCGATGGTGAGGACCCGCGGGTCGACACCCGCCTTCTTGGCCAAGTCGATCATCACGCAACCGGTGTCCTGGAAGCTGGTGATGATGCCCGCGCGCTTGCCATGGTATTCGGCCCCCCAGGAGAGGAGGCGTTGAGCGTCCATCTTGTTGAGGGTTTCCAGGAGTTGGGGGTCTTGGGTGAGTGTGGTCATAGTCTGATGAATTCCTTTTAAAGACCCCACCCCCTAGCCCCCTCCCCGCATTGCGGCGAGGGGGAATGAAGAGTCCCCCCTCTCCATAATATGGGGAGGGGGTTAGGGGGCGGGGTTCTTAAGATAACGGATCGTCCCCCTAAAAAGAAACAGGGACCGGAGAATTCCCCGGTCCCTGACCTTTTGTGCAACCAAGTTTTTGCGATTGGGTTTTCTTTAGCCTTTAAACGAGCGCCAGTTCCCTTTTGGCGCCGTGGATAAACGCCTTCACCAAGTCGGGGTCTTTTCTGCCAGGCGAGGA
>JACKFH010000106.1 GCA_020632575.1 Candidatus Omnitrophota bacterium
CCATTGGCGCGAGTGATCGGGTTCCAGGGGTCCATCGAGGTGTGGTTGATCCCATACCCGTGAGGCAGCCCCACATGGTCCGGATGCGCCTCGCTCCAATGAATCGTGTCCACATCCAGATAATGGCGGACCGTGCGGTCGAGAGCATCCGCCCATTCACGGCTTCCAGAAATCAGATACGCGGCCGCGAAACCCTGACGGACATCGTAATAACCATTCCGCCAAGAGTCGGTTCCCTGGTAGATGATGTCCCCATAGTCGCGAAGAGTTTTTCCCCACTGGAAACTGGCTCCCAAAGGATCGGGGTAATTTTTTTGAAGGAACTCAGTGAGTACTTTTCCGGTTTCCCCAGATGGGGGCAGACCCTTCCCCCACACCTCCGATTCACCGAGAAATTCAGTGTTGATCAGGAGCGGCGGTCGGTTGAAATTATCCGCCAATCGTGGGTAGTCCTCCTCGGGATCCGATTCCTCGAAAGTGGAATATAGCAGTTCGAAGGTCTTCTTTTCTCCAGCAGTTGCTGGGTAATCCTCAGCCTTTCCATCCACATAGTAGGGGAGGAGCGTGACGGTCATTCCCGCGTCCGTCGACTCGATTTTGAACCGAGTCTCCTCGACTCCCTCAATCCCTCTCAACGAGAGAAAGTGGTGTTGTTTCCCCTGATCAATGACCATCCATCGGGGACTATCGACGATCAACGGTTCCGATTCCCACGCGAGTGTTTCGACCCGATCGGGATAACCTGATCGAATCCCCGTGACTGGCCCCTCGATTTGGATCAAGGGGAGTTCGGAAAGTTGATCCGTGTGTTCTGGATCGAATCGGACCTCGCGGGAAGCGAAGAAAAGATTGGGTTCTCCCTGACAGAGTTTGAAATGAGAGGAACCACCGGGAAAGAACTGGATTCCCTCGGGGGATTCAGTCGGCCGCGTAAAGATCGGCGGTCCTTGCTCCGGAGCGCCGAAGGATTGAAACTTCATCTCAGTCTCTTCCATCCCGGGTCGGGCCACAAACTCAACCGCCACCCACTTTCGCCAACCATCGACAGGATGGGTGAAGTTCTCGATCTGAGAATGAACCACCCAGCCGCTCTCCTGGGAAATCCTGTAATGGCTCGCTTCTTCCTCCAGGAACCTTGGCATCGGGATTCCGCAACGCACAGGGTATCCGCCTTTGGGAAAAGGCGATGAGCACGCAAGACGAAACGGGTAACTGGGCTGGATTGAGGGCTTCTCAGTAGGACGACCCGCATGGACTTTCACCTGGTCTCTCAGTCTCCTTTGAACGGGAGGAAGGCCGACGTCGGTTTTTTCCGACCCCGAGAGAATCTGGACATCTCCCCAGTAAACATGCGTCCAGAACTTGGCCGGATCCCCCGGCTTCTCCGCAGCCGTTTCCGTGGTGCTGATGTGCTGCGTATCGGAAGCCAGTTCCACCCAGGAGGAGACCTTGTCCACAACCCTCAAGGAAACGGTGACGGGCCCATCCTCCAGCGCCTCTGTGGGAATCTCCAAATCTAGGTTTGCCGAGGCCTGGGGAGCGTTCGCGTCGGCCACGTCCGATTCCCAGAGAAGCCGATCGTTCACCCATACCTGCTTGAAACGGTGACCGTAAAACCCATCCCCGCCTAACCAACTGTCGTTCTTCGCGCGCCAGAAATCGTTGAAGTAATCGTCGCTCTGATACAGGGAGAGCCGGATCGGCGGGATAAGATTGGAGGGAAGGGAAACGGTTGCGGTCGCCTCGCAGGATCCCCTTGTCGCCGAGGGAACCCAGGGATGGTGCATGACCAGGAGATCCCGACGGTCCACCCAGGATTGGAATTCCCCGGATCGCGCCTGATCGAATTGAGTGACCGGGACCTCAATCCCCGCGGTCCCCGATCCGCAAAAAGAAGTGAGCGACAAAACAAGGAGAAGCGAATAACGAAAAATCAACATATCGAAAACACCCGCCAAGCGCCCGGCGAAACCGCCTACCGGTGAAATACAGGCCGGACACTCACTCCCGGATTCTCAAGCTTCCGGAAAACCACACCTGCCTCTTTGAAAAGTTTTCGGGTCACCACATCCATGGCGTACGCGCCGCCGTAAACAACTTCTTCAATCCCCGCGTTGATAATCGATTTGGCGCAGTAGGAGCAGGGACAAAGGGTGCAGTAGAGTGTCCCCCCACGAATGGGCACGCCATGAGCGGCGGCCTGGACAATTGAATTCTCTTCCGCGTGGACACACAAGCATTCATCCAGCCCCGCTCCGGAGGCCCCGCCTCCGCCACAACGCGGGCAGCCTCCATCGCTGCAATTCTTGATTCCCTTCGGTGTGCCGTTGTATCCCGTGGAAAGGATCTGTTTGTTGTGAACGATCACCGCTCCGACGCGACGTTTGATGCAATTGCTTCGGGTGGCCGCCACTTCGGCCATCATCATGAAATACTCGTCCCAATCCGGTCGCGGGAGGAAATGGTTGAACAACTCCCGCGCCACAATCTCGGTGATCTTGGCCTCCAATTTTTCATACGTCGCGTTGTTATTGATCTTCTCATCGGCGATCTTCTTGCAGGCGGCCAATGCTTGGGCGGCCGGATCGCCCCCCTTCGCGCCGAGCTGCTGTTTTTCCGCGGCCTCGAATTCCTCGAAGGTGATCGGATCCCCCTTTCTCGCGCGGCTCATCGAGCGCTCGAAACGAACCTTCCTCGGAGCATCCACGAACACAAGAAAGAAATCGGGTCGTGACCGAAGAGCCTCGACCTCGGCGGGATGTCGGATGGAGGTGACCACCCAATTGCGCGAGAAGTCCATCGCCCCGAGCGCTTTCTCCCCCAGGACGCCAGGTCCGCTGATTCGTCGAAGTTCGTTTCCGACTTCGGTCAGGTTCGGAATGGTGATTTTCTTCCCTCGACGTTTCAGTTCCTCCCGGAGCATGTCCGAAAGCGAAACATGGGCGAACCCTTTTTTCTGAAGGTATTCGGCGATCGTATCTTTCCCCGCGCAAAAATATCCCGTAACTCCAACGATCATCTTGTCTTCGTCCCTTCCCAGCGGTTTCGTTTCGGACTGAAACCATTTTCCAAGAGCACTACGATAGCGGGATTCTCTTCCGGGTCCAGACTGAATGAAAAGGAAAAATTCAAATCTCTGCAATCGACCCAGAGGGGCCCGAAGGTTGGAGCCCATAAAAAAGCCGAAGGATTTCTCCCTCGGCTATCCCCCTACTCGTCCTTCACGGTCCATCTTCATGTCATTCCCGCGAAGGCGGGAATCCATTCAAAACCTCAAACCACCCGCCGCCGCTTA
>JACKFH010000107.1 GCA_020632575.1 Candidatus Omnitrophota bacterium
TTGAAGGACGCCAAGTGGCATGGACCGGGCGGAGTCGGAACCTTTTTCACCGACTCCGGAACCCCTCTCGATTTCGAAGAGGCGCCTGGATGGATTCAGTATCGAGCCATACTCGATACGGAAAACGGGGCGGCTTCGCCGATCCTGTCCTCCGTGGAAATTGATTTCGAATAACTCAAAGGATGGATAACATGACTGCTTTTACTTTCGGATGGAAAACCTCAAAGAGTGATGCGAGCGCCAGGATGTGGGTCCTGGTGAGCGCCATCGCAATCATTCTTACTATGACCCTGGGCGCGACGGGATGGTCCGGTGACTATGGACCCCGAACCGAACCGGTTTCACTGGACAATTATGACCAAGTGATCTATGTGACCGCGGGTTCCTCAGCGGGTCAAAAGGCGGATGGCTCAGAGACTGCGCCGTTCGGCTCTATCACCCAAGCACTCTCCAGTGCGAAGCCTTCATCGGACAAGCGGGTGGCGATTCTGGTGGCCATGGGAACCTACACAGAAGAAACGCTCCAAATGGAGGGAGGAATCGACCTCTTTGGCGGCTACTCCACGAAGGATTGGAAGCGTGATATTGACGCGAATAAAACGGTGCTAAACGGTGACCACAAGAGGCGTGTGCTGCTTGGCGCGGATGACTCGCGCTTAGATGGCTTCACGATCGTGGGGGGGCGGACCGATGGGTTTGGCGGCGGGCTCCTATGCGAAAGCGCCTCCCCCGAGATCACCAACAATGTCTTTCGGGATAACGGAACGACTCGCCCCTCGGATTTCAACACCGCTCACACTATCCATCAGGAGGGGAACGGCGGCGGCGCGATCGCTCTGATGGGATCTTCGCCTGTCATCCGAGGCAACCTATTCAGCGGAAACCACACTGAAGTCGGCAACGGTGGGGCCTTGTTGTGCCTGAGCCTCTCCTCGCCCCGCGTCGAAAAGAATTTGTTCGTCGGAAATATATCCGGAACGAAAGACGAACAGACCCGTAGCAGCAACGGCGGGGCGATTGGGTGCAGCGACTATTCCGATCCCCGCATCGATGGAAATGTGCTGGTTGAGAACTACGCAAGCGGGCGCGGCGACGCGGGCGGGATCTATTTGGAGTATCACTGCGACGCGAGAATCGCTCGTAACCTTCTAACTCGCAACACCTCCGACGATGACGGCGCCGCGATCTATGTGATGAAAGGGTCGCACCCAACGATCGCATTCAACACCATTGTCGGCAACGCCCAAGGGGGTAAGGGCGGGTCCACGATCCGTTTGAGCAAGGTCGGCTCCGCCGATCTCAACGGCAACCGAATCATCGGGAACCACTCATCGGGATTCGTGGCGGTCGATGCCTGGGCGGTCACGACCAATAATGTCTTCGCTTTCAACAAGGGCGGGGCCATTGTCGATTCCCGTGGTGAGTTGGTGTGCACCAACGACACCATCTGCGACCAACCCGAAACCGGAGTCTCTGTCGAACAGGGATCGGTCTACCTCACCAACGCCATCGTCGCCGGCAATGGCGGTATGGGTGTCAATGTCCAAAGCGGAAACATTGCCTTCTTCAATTGCCTGATCGAGGGCGGACTCTTTCAGCATCAGGAGGCCGGCGGCGAGATCGAGGTGAATGGTGAGATCTCCGGATACCTGAGAGGGCGCGAGAATTTCGATGGCGACGCCGATTTCGAATCGGACTCCTGGGAAGGAACCGCGAAGACGCTCTCCTATAATTCGGATCGATTCATGACTGTTCTGGAGTTGGATGGAAACCAAACTCCCCCGGACAACGCGATCGGTCGAGCGCTCCGTCTTGGTGAGAGTTGGGGAATCGTCTCGGATCTCAATGGAAAGAAATTATCTCTTTGGGGCGATTTCACCGATGAGGTCGACGCCTCCAAATCCCCAATCGGATTATTCATTCCTTCCTCTTACCGGCTCACGGCAGACTCCCCTTGCGTGGACAAGGGCAAAGGATTGGGGGCGCCGCTGCATGATTTCGACTCCGAAGCGAGGCCGGTCCATCGGGTCTCCAAGGGCTCGGTTGATGTGGGGGCGGATGAATTTCTGGCGAAGTAGATCTCTTTCTGAGAAGTGTATAAGCAGAGTCTGTTTCCACAGACTCCGCTTATATTTCACCTCGGAATGGATCGAGGATTTTCGCGCCCATCACTTGGGCTGCGGATTCGGGACCCAGGTATACCCCGCCGACAGGTCTCTCGCGCGACTCATGAGCGAGGCGCTGAGTTGTTCGGCATCCGCGCGGACGAGGCATTGTTCGAGTTCGGCCACGGTTTTGGCGCCGGGGATGACACAGGAGACCTCCGGGTGAGAGAGAGTCCAGACCAGAGCGGCCTCGGGAAGGTTTTGGATGTCCTCTCGTTCCTCCACGATAAACTTGAACTTGTCGGCATGACGCAGCCGGTCCTCGATGAGTTCCCGGTCCATGCGGGATTTGTTGTGCTGCTGGTCAAAAGCGGACTCGGCGGTGAAAGAGTCGGTGAGAAAACCATTCGCCAAGGCCTCTCTCGCCACCACGCCGGTTCCAGTCTCCCGAAGGATGGGGAACAGAATCTCCTCGGCCTGAGGGCGTAAGAGGCTGATGATCACCTGCACGGCGCCGACCAACCCGGATCTCAAGTGCGGCTCGACAATATCGAGGGTGTCCTCGATCGACTCCCAAAAACTGTAACCGACCACCCGAATCTTGCCCTCCTTGCGAAGTTTCTCCATCGCGCCGAACGCGTCATCGGGGTCGAAAAGATCGCGCGGAGGCGAGTGAACAAAGAGGACATCAAGATGGTCGGTCCCCAATCGTGAGAGGGATTCTTCGACGCTCTGGATGGCTCGCCTGCCGGAAAAATCCTGGTCCATCTCCTTCCAATTCTCGCTGCCATTCAAGTGACGACCGAACTTGGTCGCGATGGTCCACTTGTCCCTCCGGCCTTTCAGCGCTTGACCGATCACCCTTTCCGCGCGACCGTCACGACGCTCGCTAATCGAGTACATGGGAGCGGTGTCCAGAAAATTGACTCCATGGTCCTCGGCACGATGGATAGTCCGAATAGATTCGGAGTCATCGACTATCCCATAGATCCCCCCTCCCATCGCCCATGTCCCCAGGCCGTATTCGCTGACTTCGATACCCGTTCTTCCGAGTTGACGTGTTTTCATGGTTCACCTCTGTGTG
>JACKFH010000108.1 GCA_020632575.1 Candidatus Omnitrophota bacterium
ACCGAGGCCGAAATCTCCCCCATCCTTCTCCCGCCCGAATTCGAGACCCATCGTGAGAGCAGCTCCGATCCCAACCTCGAAGACAACATCGATTGGCGGACTATCGAACCGGGTGAGACTCTAATCCTTGGCGAGCTTCGGGGTCCCGGAATCATCAATCATATCTGGACAACCACCCGTTCCGAGGATCCTTTTTTCGCGCGGTCCCTGGTCATTCGCATCTATTGGGATGGCGCGGAACGACCGAGCGTTGTCTCTCCACTCGGAGATTTCTTTGGGGTGGGCCATGCGGCTCAGGCCGATTTTTCCTCGATTCCCGTTGCAACCTCCTCGTTCGGCAGGTCCCGCAATTGTTATTGGGAGATGCCCTTTCGAGAGAGCGCCCGGGTGACGGTGACCAATGAGTCCGACCGGTATCTGACTCAACTCTTCTATTTCTATCTGGATTGGCAAAAGGTCGAGTCGCTGCCAGAGGATGTCTTGTATTTCCACGCCAAATACCACCAAGAGTTTCCGGCCAAGCCCGGTCCCTACACGATTCTCGAAGCGACGGGGACTGGCAAATACCTGGGCACGGTCTATTCCGCGCAACAGGTGGAGACAGGCTGGTTCGGCGAGGGGGACGACCGGTTCTATATCGACGGAGAAGAGAAGCCTCGTCTGGTCGGAACCGGGACCGAGGACTATTTCGGCGACGCTTGGGGATTTAGAAAATTCTCCCGCCCCTATCACGGGGTCTCCCTCTGGGAAGGGTACTTCCCAGGAGACCGGAACACCGCTTATCGGTGGCATCTCAGGGATCCGATCGCTTTTTCCAAATCCCTCCGTTTCGAAATCGAACACAAAGGAAGTGTGTTCACCGACGATTGGGAGGTGGTCGAGGGCTTTATCGACCGCCCGGACTGGATCAGCTCGGTCGCCTTTTGGTGTCAGACCCCGCCGGTCGGTCTGGAGAGCAATCTACCACCCGCCTCCGAGCGCATCGCGCCGTATCGAATTCTCATGGCCTCGGAAACAGTGATCGCCGCGACTCCCGCCGGCGCCATGGCGATCACGCCGACCAGCGTTTCGTTTTCCCCGGGAGATGAAGACGGCGAAATTGTCTTCGATTTCGAACTCGATGAGCCGGGTCGATATCAGATCAACGCCTACATATCGCATTCGATTTTCGGCGGGGTTTATCAACCCTTCCTTAACGGACATCGATTGGGCGAACCTCTGGATCTCTGGCATTCCGGGAACGATCCGGTCTGGACCTGTTTCGATCTTCATGACCTCAAAGCGGGTGTCCACCGGCTCACATTCAAAACGCTTGCGCCCTCGCCGAATCGGCGAACCCTTGCTCCGAAACGAGAGACCTTCGAGATAAGCCATCTCATCCTACTCAGGATGGAGGATATGGCGGGTTACCATCGGATTCACGACACCAAGAGCGACTGAAGCAAAGACCTCCTTGCGTCCCCGGAATGCGCGTCCTAAAGAATAGATCGACATAGAATCAAGTATCAGCAAGAGGGGCGAGCCTTGACAGTCGATGGTGAGACCGGCACTCTCTCGCACGGTGTACAACTCCATCAACGAACGAGGGGAATCTTGACTGAATTTCAGAAAAAACAGGCTTTTCTGGCCTTAGAAGATGGCACAGTCTATCCGGGATGGGCGATCGGCAAAGGGACCAAAACGAGTGGCGAGGTGGTTTTCAACACCTCGTTAACGGGTTATCAGGAGGTCCTGACCGATCCGAGTTACGCCGGTCAGATTGTCTGTATGACCTACCCTTTGATTGGGAACTACGGTCTCAACCCGGGGGACATGGAATCCAGGAAAATCCATTTGGCCGGATTCATTGTCAAAGAGGCTTGCCCATATCCCAGCAATTGGCAGTCGAAAAACTCCCTTCAAGAGGAACTCGAAAAATGGGACATCCTCGGAATCTCGGGGATCGACACTCGCGCGTTGGTTAAAAAACTCCGAGTTGGTGGAGTCTTGCGGGGGATCGTCACCACTGAGGAGGGAGATCTGGCCTCCTTTGTGGAACAGGCGCGGAGCATTCCCTCGATGGCCGGGCAGGAGTTGGTGACTCGGGTGACCACTCCCGACGCCTATTTCTGGGATCTCGAGAAGAACGCTCCGGTGACTGAAAGGCCTCAGGGCGAGTTCAAACGTCATATCGTAGTCTATGACTACGGTGTCAAATTCAACATCCTCCGAAGCCTCGCCAAACGCGGGAATCTGGTCGAAGTGGTCCCTGCCCAAACCACCGCCGAGGAGACTCTCGCCAAGAAGCCGACCGGGGTGATGCTTTCCAATGGCCCCGGCGACCCGGAGCCGGTCACCTACGCGATCGACGCAATCGGAAAAATGATCGGTAGGGTTCCAATCTTCGGCATCTGCCTCGGCCACCAACTCCTTGGTTGCGCGATCGGGGCCGGCACCTACAAATTGAAGTTCGGACATCGCGGAGGCAATCAACCGGTTCAGGAAACCAAGGGAGGCCGCGTTTTCATCACCTCGCAAAACCACGGTTTTGCGGTCAACGGCGACAAGGTGGACGAGAGCCAGGGGAAGGTTTCGTTGATCAACCTCAACGATAATACGGTCGAAGGCTTGGAAAACTTCGAAGCCGGCTGGTTCTCGGCGCAGTACCACCCCGAGGCCTGCCCGGGACCCCATGACGCGGAGCCGTTGTTTGACCGGTTCATGGAACTCGCCGACCGAGGCGTCTAATTCGGCGCCTTATTTGTATTCGGTCAGATACCACTTCAATAGGATCAGCAGGTCCTCGTGATCGATCTTTCGATTCCGATTGATATCCGCTCGCATCTGTTCGTCCTCTTCTCCCATCTCGGTCGCCGTGGGCGTCACTGTCGGCGTCTGGCTGGAAGTGATGGTGAGAGTTCCGGTGGGAGTCTCAGTCGCCGAAAGTGTCGGAGTGGAAGTTACCGTGCCCGTCGGAGTCTGAGTCGGCGTTTCATTCTCGCCCACACACTCGGAATGCGGCAGTAGCGCCTCGGCTCGAGTAAATCCCACCGCGCCCAGACCCAAGAACCCGGTTCCATTAACCTGGAAGGGAGCGAGCAGGCTTCCTTTGGATCCGCTAGGAATCCCGGCGTAATCATTGACACTGACGATCCGGCTCGACCTGGGCGGCAGAGTGATCGGACTTAGCATGGTCATGAAATCCTCCCC
>JACKFH010000109.1 GCA_020632575.1 Candidatus Omnitrophota bacterium
TCTTGGTAGTACATGGCATCGCCCAATCTCCCGGTCCATTCAATCTGTTCATCCATCATAAAAAGGACATCGGGGTATCGAAGCAGAGCGATCACGCTGGAGTCCCAAGAGGAACCTTGGGGCGGATCGACCACTCCTTGGTTGGCATGAAGATAACGCGAGGCCTGAACCACCTGGAGGGGGAATGTGCTCGCCGGGAGCAAAATCCCAATCAAGGGATCGGGGTAAAGCGCGATCGGAGCGACCAGCTCATCCAATTCGGCGGGGGTCAACGGTGTGTAGGGATTCGCCGCGGGAGACTGTGCATAGCTCGGAGCCTGCGCATATTCGAATGGCTGCAAATCCTGCGCGAGGACCGGTGTCGCCAACACCAGTGTCGCCGTCAGCGCGACGATCACCTTAGTAGGTAAATGTAACATCTTAACTCTCCTTCTCTCCTCAAAGGCCGGTCGATACCGAGACCGATCCATTCCCCTTAACGATTCGGAAAACGAGATTTGCGGATAACAGTGGATGCATGTCCGAGGCCAAGGGCCAATTCCGTCCCACAATTTTATTTTAGTGGTTATCGAGGCTTGGATCAATGAACCTCATCAGCAGGCGAAATCATTCCAAGAGAATTGTTTTCCCCATAGGTTTCCATGGTCATTCAGGAGGAGCATCCGGAATGCGGGGTGATAAGAACTCCAAGATGACAGGATCCAACGAAGTGGAATATGAATCAAGTTTCTTTGGGTGACTTCGAAATTTCCGGGGAAGAAGACAGAGCCACCTGGAGAAGTTGAGTGTAAATCGGAGTCCCTCCGAGTGATTTGGCTGTGAGCGACGCGCTGAGACAAGTCAGGATGATTGTCAGTAACGCGCTATGAGCATTGGTGAGTTCGACCACCAAGATAATCCCTGTCAGGGGAGCCCCCACTGTCGCGGCGAATAGCGCTCCCATGGCGGCTACGGCGAAGGCGCCCGGGGTCGAGACAATTCCCGGGAAGACAAGCGTGACAGCGGAACCGAATGCGACTCCCGCGATCGTGCCGAGTCCGAGCAGCGGCGCGAAAATCCCGCCGGGAGCACCCGAACCATAACTTCCGACTGTTGTCACAAAGCGAACCGCGAACAATCCCAACAAGAGAACCACCGTCCATTTTTCCGCGACCAGGGTCTCGACTAGGGTTTCCCCCCCGCCCATGGCCTCAGGCAGAAACCAGAGGAGGGCTCCGCTGATCGATCCAATTGTCACCCCCATCATGAGAGAATGGCGGCGACGAATCCTCCCCATCGATCGAACAGCCCTCAAAAGGACCCAGTTGAACCCCACTCCAATTACACCGATCAGAACACCGAGCACAAGGAACAAGGGAGCCTCACGAAGCGGGGCAAGAGGCACATTCCGGATGGGAAGATCCGGCCCCTGTCCCAGCCACCAATCGTTCACGACCACTGCCATGCAACTGGCCGCGATGACGCTATATAAGGAGATGAAGTGATATTTGAATTCGGAGCGCATCTCCTCGGTTACGAAGATGATGCCCGCGAGGGGGGCATTGAAGGCGGCGGCTAGTCCAGCGCCCGCGCCGGCTGCTACGAGTGTCTTGGTACAATCTTCCGGCTGTTCCAAACTCTCCGCAACGAAACCGCCGATGGCTCCGCCCATGTGAACCGTCGGCCCCTCACGCCCAAGGTCCAGTCCGGAGCCGATCGCCAACAAACCGCCAAAAAACTTTACCGGAAGCACCCGGCGCCATCGAAGGAGACGGTCATCCGCCAAAATCCCCTCCACCTCGTGAATGCCGCTTCCGGAGGCTTCGGGAGCGAATCGAGCCACCATCCAGATGGCCAGGGTGACTGTCAACGCACAGATCAGAGTGGTCACCAACCAGCCAGGAAACGGTTGGGTATGGAGAAATTCAGTGAGCGCTAGGCGCGCGGAACCAGCACTTTCTAAGAGATGATGAAACACGCCCCCAACCAGTCCCGCAAGAGCGCCGACCCCGCCACTCAGAAGGACCAGACTCAGGCCTCTGTGCGAAGTGGGTTCCTCACCATCCGATGGGGCGCCATCATTGAGAAGGGTCCTTTGGTTGCGGTTCATATTTCTGATACTACTTGTCCGGAGAATCCAACTTTCTCCAGATTGCGAAGTCGCATTCTAACACCTTGATCAGGCGAGTCACAACCTCAAGAAATGCGCAAAAGGAGAGAAAGCTCGGTCTGTCACTCTTTCGAAATTGGGGAAAATTGGAAACCAGGGATTGATTCCTTCGGAATCCCAGTTCCTTGGCCCAAGGAGATTTGTCGCAGCTGGAGAAATGGTCGTTCGAAGGTAATAGAATTCGTTGTTGGGTTCCCGAAATAGGATCGATGGAAACCAGGCGAAGCATGAGCCCGGCATGGCGTTCTTTTTCGTTCGGGTGAGTGGAGGAAAGATTCAAATTGAAACACTCCCCAGGGAGGTCATCGAACATGATCGGCTTCCTTAGGGAATGGTTTTTCAGACAGAGAATCCCACAAATCACAGCCAAACCTCTTGACATGGGGCGCCTGCCCCCCTAAATTACCTCGGTTCAGGCAGGTTTGTTCAACATAGACTTGTTTCCACTGACCTCTCTGGTCAACCAGAGAGGTTTTTTACGTCGAGAGTTGGCGATAAAATCAATTGAACGGGTGGGTTAGCGATTGCCTCGAAATAAGATCGCCCTGGCCTGTACGGAGTGCAAGTCGCGGAACTACACGGTCACCAAGAACAAGCAGATCCACCCCGAGCGGGTCGAGGTCAAGAAATTTTGTCCGCGATGCGGGAAGCATGTTCTCCATCGCGAAAGTCGATAAGGTTTAAAATAATAGGGTTGAAGGCCAGTAGCTTAGTCCGGTAGAGCACCGCGCTCCAAACGCGGGGGTCGGGGGTTCGAATCCCTCCTGGCCTGCCAACAAAATCATTGTGGGAATGGAGATGGAACGCCTCCAATGGAACAGTTCATCCAACGTTGTATCGATGGCTTGAAGAGCGTCAAATTCTTGCGGGAGGGCAAGTTCGGTCAGTTCTTGATTTCCGTGCTCGCCGAACTTCAAAAGGTCACTTGGCCAAGCAAGGAAGATGTCAAAAACTC
>JACKFH010000011.1 GCA_020632575.1 Candidatus Omnitrophota bacterium
ACGAAGCGCGCGGTTCGTCGTTTGTCCGAGGTGAGATGTTCGATCGCGTAAGAGGATTTGGTCTCTTTCGCGTAAAGGTACTGCGCTGCCCGGTAAAGGAGTTCCGAAGGATAGGTCTTGATCAGATCGGCGGCCCGCTTGTCCAGCCGCAATCCCTCGAAACGACTCAATTCCTCGGTGCGGCGAACAATTGGACAATAGGTCGGTTGTCCAAGAAGGTTGTTGACGACTCGGTATCGCTTCTCCGCGGTCGCTCCCTTCTCGCGGGGTATCGCGTAATATTTCTTTGGATCAAGAACCGTGAAATAGTTTCCCCGATTCAGGTCGGACACCGGCAGTTCTTTGTTCGAGAGCCACTCATAGAGAAACCACGCGGTGCGAGTGTACCGACTGGTGGGAGATTTCTTGATCCAGGCGGTCAAATCCCGGGTGGGAGCGGCCTGAAAGAGCGCGGACAACACCTCCAGGTTCACCCCTTCATGCTTGAGCGCGAACTTCAGGTGGTCGATCCAATGGGGTCCCGGGTTGTCGCGTGGGGGATAGTACTCCTCCCTGCGACCGCCCACGATCTGAGTCCGACGGGATCCTCGGTCTAAGAGGAAAGACGCGATGGGAGGCTCGGTAACATCCAGACCGAACCGAGAGATCAAGTGAGTGTACGCAATCTTCTCGATTCCCATGGTCTCCTCGCGAAACGGTTACAGAATTCGCAAAACGATTATGATTCCGGTCTTGCGTTGCAAGATGATTATATCCCGTTTTCGCCGAAAAGGTGACTCCATGATTCTCTTGCTGGTGGGAGAAACGCTTCTCGGCACCGAAGTTGGACTTCAAAATCCGTCCATGTTAACCGGGAGATCCGCCCCCCCTTCCTCAATGAACAACAAGATATTCTAACATGGGAATCGTCCAGACAGAGGGCGGGTCAAGCGCAAAAATGAAGTGGCCCCGCCCGGAGAAATCTCCGAGCAGGGCCTTTTGAGTCAGAGGTAATCTTAACGATTACGATGCATCCAGATCGAAGCGATCGAGGTTCATGACTTTGTTCCAAGCGGCCACGAAGTCTTTGACGAATTTGTCTTTCGCGTCTTCGCTGCCGTAGACTTCCGCGACAGCGCGGAGTTCGGAGTTCGAGCCGAAGACGAGGTCGACATCGGTGGCCTCCCACTTCTTCTCGCCTGAAGCGTAGTCACTTCCGATAAAGTGATAATCGCAATCCGGGGATTTTTCCCAGGTCGTGTTCAGGTCGAGCAGGTTCACAAAGAAATCGTTGGTCAAGGTCTCGGGGGTCTTGGTGAGGACGCCGAGTTGGGTTTGACCGGTGTTGGCGTTCAGAGCGCGCATGCCGCCGACCAGAACTGTCATTTCGGGGACGGTGAGATTGAGCAGGTTGGCGCGGTCGATCAGCAACTCGGGACCCGGTCGGTCTTCTCCATCGCCCTGGAAGTTACGGAAACCGTCCGAGGTCGGTTCGAGGTAACTGAAGGACTCCACATCGGTCATCTCTTGCGAGGCGTCGTTGCGCCCCGGCGAGAACGGAACCTCGATGTCCTGCCCGGCTTTCTTCGCGGCTTCCTCGACGGCCGCACACCCACCGAGAACGATGATGTCGGCTAGCGAGACCTTTTTCCCGCCGGACTGTGCATCGTTAAACTCTTTCTGGATTCCCTCTAAGGTGTCCAGGACTTTAGCAAGCTCCTCCGGATTGTTGACTTCCCAATCCTTCTGCGGCTCGAGTCGGATACGCGCCCCGTTCGCGCCGCCGCGCATGTCGGAGCCGCGGAATGTCGAGGCTGAAGCCCAGGCGGTGGAGACCAATTGCGGGATCGACAAACCCGAGTCAAGGATTTTCTTTTTGAGGCTGGCGACATCCTGGTTGTCGATCAACTTGTAATCGACAGCGGGAATGGGGTCCTGCCACAAGAACTCCTCCTTGGGAGCCATCGAGCCGAGGTAGCGGGATGTGGGGCCCATGTCCCGGTGAGTCAGTTTGAACCACGCCTTGGCGAAGGCTTCATCGAACTCGACCGGGTTCTCATAGAAGTGTTTCGAAATCTTCGCGTACTCCGGGTCCTTGATCAGCGCGATGTCCGTGGTGAACATCATCGGCGCGTGGAACTTGCCCTTGATGTGGGCGTCCGGCACGATCCCCTGCGCCTCTTTGTTCTTGGGATGCCACTGGTTCGCGCCGGCGGGGCTCTTGGTCAGTTCCCAATCGAATTCGAACAGGTTGGCAAAGTAGTTGTGGTTCCAATCGTCGGGCGACGAGGTCCAGGCGCCTTCCAGACCACTGGTGATCGTATCGGCCCCCTTACCCGTTCCATACGTGTTCTTCCAACCGAGACCCTGTTGTTCGATAGGGGCTGCTTCGGGTTCGGGACCGACATACTTGCTCGGATCGGCGGCGCCGTGGGCTTTGCCCAAGGTGTGACCGCCGGCGATCAGGGCGACTGTCTCATAGTCGTCCATCGCCATGCGACCGAAGGTGTCCCGAATTGCTTTACCCGCGGCAATCGGATCGGGCTTGCCGGCGGGTCCCTCCGGATTGACATAGATCAATCCCATCTGGACAGCGGCCAGAGGGTTCGCGAGTTCACCCTCCTCGCTGTATCGTTCGCGGCCCAACCACTTGCTTTCAGGTCCCCAGTAAACATCCTTTTGCGGTTCCCAGACTTCCTCGCGACCTCCGGCGAATCCGAGCGTCTTGAATCCCATCGACTCGAGGGCGCAGTTGCCGGCGAAAATCATCAGATCGCCCCACGAGATTTTATCTCCGTACTTCTGCTTGATCGGCCAGAGGAGCCGACGCGCTTTGTCGAGGCTGGCGTTGTCGGGCCAGCTATTGAGCGGCGCGAAGCGCTGGGTTCCATCCCCCGCGCCCCCGCGACCGTCTTGGACTCGGTAGGTTCCCGCGCTATGCCAGGCCATTCGAATGAACAACGGTCCATAGGTGCCGTAGTCCGCCGGCCACCAGTCCTGCGACGTCCTCATCAGCTCGAATAGATCCTTTTTCAAGGCCTCCAAGTCGAGTTTTTTGAACTCTTCCGCATAATTGAAGTCTTCGCCCATCGGATCGCTCTTGGCCGCGTTCTGACGAAGGATCTCCAGGTTCAACTGATTCGGCCACCAGTCCTTGACCGACATTCCCGACGCCACCGTGACCCGAGACGAATCCGCCATGTCGCCCATCACCGGGCATTTGGCCATCTCGCCACTCTCTTCCGCCACCGCCATGTTGCTCTGAATCCCGATCAACGAGACTACAATTAGGGCAACAATCCAAATTGCTTTCGTTCCACAAACAGAACCCATCCTCTTTCTTTGCGCCATTCCCCTCATGGCGGGGAACAAGCTTGCCGCTAATGTACCTGACATGTCACTCCTCCTATTGTTTTTTGATCTTTAGTTGAATTGAAATGTAAAGAATCCCACTGCTGATTTTTCAGTCTTGATTCAAACCCGGCCTTGCCTCGAGACACTCGGGACAAGTCCCCCAGAAGATCACCTCCGCTTCATCGATTTCATAACCCGAATCGTCGGCGGCCGTCAGGCACGGCGTTTCGCCGACCGCGCAACTGACATCGACCGTCTTTCCACAAACGCGACAGATTACATGGTGATGATTGTCACCGACTCGATCCTCATATAAGGCGGGGGAACCGGCCGGTTGGATGCGCCGGATAATTCCCTTCTCGACAAGGATTCCGAGGGTGTCATAGACAGCTTGCCGAGAGATCGCGCCGATCTCTGTGCGAACATCCTCGGCCACCTCTTCCGCTCTGCAATGAGGTCGACCCGAGACTGCTCGGAGGACTGCCATTCGCTGGGCGGTAACTTGAAGACCATGTTCACGAAGAAGATTTTCAGGATCCAACATGAAAGGTAGGTTAGGTCAAATTCTGGACCGTGTCAAGAATTTGAATATAACCACAATCACTTTTTTTAAATTCAACTTCTTGCCCGTGAATCGAGGGAGAAAAACGAAAGAAAACCTGGATTAGAAAAGCGTCGAGAGAAGGCGTTAGAAGCCGCCACCGGTATGAAACCCTCCGCCGCCCCCTCCGCCAAAACCGCCGCCACCTGGAAATTTGGGGATGCGCCAGCCTCCCCCTCGCGAGGAGCCTGGCATTCGCCAAACGTTCCCACTTCCAGGAAGGCCAAGTCCTCCGCTTCCAAAGGTGGGGTTGGCCCCCCTTCGACGATACCGTTGATTCCGTTGGATCGTGGTCCATAACTCTCCGGAGGTGGCGAGCCCTCTTAGGAATTCGCCGAGGATGGAGCCCACGAGTTGACCGTTGGGAAAGGAGGAGTGGATGTCATCATAGCGATTCTGCTTGAATTTGCGACGAACCTCTTCCAACTCCCGAAGTCGCTCTAACCTGCGTTCGTACATTCTCTTGTGGTTTTTCAGTTCCTCGTCAAGGAGATCCTTCTCGCGGTCGAGTCGAGCCAAATCCACCACAATGGCATCGTCGCGTTGCCCACGCGTGGCTTCCGCGTGTCGACGGAGCGAGATGAGAGTGTCCCGTTTGAGCTCAGCGGCGATCAAGTCGATGCACTGGCGGAGCCGTTCGTCCTCCCCAGCGGCGTACTGGGCCTGTTTCTCCGCGAGGTCGTGAAAGCGCTTCTCTTCCCTTTCGATCTCGGCGTCGATCTTATCGAGTTCTTCTTCGGCATGGTCGACCTCGGCTTGTAGTTGGGGGATTCCATCCGCCTCGGCCGCTTCCCGCTCCATCGATTGAAGTTTTTCGAGTTGGGCTTTCGCCGCTTCCCGTTGGCGGTCAGCGTGTTCTTTCAATCGTTCGGGAATTTCGAGGAGCATGTGATAATTCGGACGAGCGTCATGATATCCACAGAGGCGGGCCACCTTGCCATCGAAGAATCGAATGAGAGGATTGGCCGAGTAACGCGATGTTCCATAGCCCCGTTTCCACAGATAGATGAACAAAGGATCGTCCTCGTAAGGTTTGCCTTTCTCCTCCCGATTCGACTGCGCCTCCTCCGCTTTCTTCTCCGCTTGGTCCGCGATTAGATCGGACTTTTGGGTCTTCTCATATTGTTTCTTGTATTCTGAATCGGACTGGAGTCGCTCCTGGGTCGCGGCTTCGGAATCATCGAGTCTTTCCGCCGCCTCGGCCACGCGTTTTCGTTGCTCCTCTCGTTTGGCTTCCATTTGCGTTTGGACTTCATGGGATTCCTGGACGGATTTTTGGAGGCGCTCGATTTCGGAATCGCGAACCTTGAGCAAGTCCGCGACTTGGCGGCCAACATTGTCCAGTCCATCGACCAGCTCGCCGGACAATATTTGATCCAGGCGTTCTCGGGCGAGAGCCTTGTAATTATCCCCCTCGGATTGGCGAAGTTCCATCAAGCGTTTGCTCGTCAGTTGGATCTGGCGGTCCAATTCCTGGACTGCTTGACGAGCCTCCCCAAGGGATTGGTCGATTGAGGTTAAAGTTTCCGGTCCGCTCCACATACTATTTGTCTCACCACGAAGTGATGGCCGCCCCCGTTGTTGGGATATCGTAATCGGGCTGGAGCCATCCACGCTGTTTTTCCCCGGCGTGACGGTCGTTGACGATCCCGTCTTCCTGTTTGTCGGCGGCCACCTTATCGTAGAATTGCTTTTCCACTCTCAGGCCCCACTTCTTTACGTTGTATGTCTTCCCATTCTCTTCATTCAAGATTGGGAGGGATAGGACATCGCCATCACGAGTCACCGCCTCAACGATAATATAATAATTCTTCGCGTCCCGGTTGACATCGGGAACCCGCCAAACCCCAGTCCGTTCACCCTCGCGGGAAATGATTCGAACTTCGTATTCCCGCTCGACCTGTTCGCGCAGATCCCGTAGCGACTCGATTGTCTCCCTGGCCGCCCCTCTGTCTCCTTCCTCCAGTGCGGCTGTTCCTTTTGCGAATAGGCTATCGGCGCGCGACTTGGCTTCATCGGCTTTCGCTTCTTCGAGGATGGCCTCATGCTGCGTTTGAAGGTCTCGGGGAAGAGAGGCCAACTCACGATTTCTCGGGCCGGCTACAAGAACAGCATAAGTCAGCCAGAGGAACACGACCAAGCCAAAAGTCCAACCAATCAGCCGTCCCCATGCGCCGCGGTTAATGTAGATCCGGGCCAGCTTAACCCCGAAACTTGGAGGCGGCGGCGTGTAGGTGAAGCGTTCCTGTTTGAGAGCCTCGACGCCCTCCATTAGAACGCGGTCTGGGACCTCGATGCCCTGAGCGGCATAGATCTCCCGCAACCGCTCGATGAGCTGCTTATCACGCTCCTCCTCATTGAGTTCGCGAGCCACCAGCATCTCCCGGTGACGAAGTGTGTCGACCACATCCATGGCCAACATCACTTCATCCAAAGGGAGTTTTTCTTCGGTTGCCGATCCGGGCATCTTTTGGTCCGCCTATGAATCAGGCCTGGTCGCCCGATGTCTTCGCTCTATCGGGAAGAGAGAGGGGCAGCGCACCACCTTCCTCGACCAATCGAGCGAGGCGGCGCTTGCCATCCTCGACTGCGGTGCGAATCTCCTCGGCGTTCTCAGTGCTGAGTTTCCTCATTTCGGAGATGATCTCACGCGATCTCTCTTGGAAGTTGACCACCGAATCGACCAATTTTTTGACCGCATCGGCGCGGATGGTGGGGCCATAACCCGCTTTGATGGCAGCCTCCTGAACCTTTCCACCGATATCGCCCAGGTCCTCGAGACTTTTGCTGACCCCCTCCTTCATTGCCTCAAGAGTTCGCGTGCTTTCGTGAAGCCCATGCAATCCGGTAAAAGAGGCAGAGAGAGCGGTGAGGACGCTTTCGTTGGTTCCGAAGAAACTTATGGCCTGTTGGTAGACCCTCTCCTTGGCGGAGTTAGTTTGTCTCAATCGGGCCATGATCACCTCGGAGGTGTGATAACTCACTGTCAAGTTGTCGGAGAGGTCTTTGGCGATCTGATATCTTTTCTCGCTGTCCTGAACATCGCGCAACCGCTCATCCCGGGCCAGTTCGAGTTTAGCCCGCTCGGCAGCGTCCTCACAGGAATAACCGTCCACTGCTTTCATGGCCGCATCGAGGTCGCCCTTGGCGGCTTCAAGTTCGGCATCCCCTTTCTTGAGGACCTCAAGGGCCAGGACCTCGGCCTCTTTCAGGGCGCCGCGAAAATCTTGGTAAGCATTGAGAATGATATGCTCACGTTCGATTTGATCTTTGGAGTCCTTGGCGACCTCCAGGTAAGTCTCCTTGATATCGTCGAACCGCTTCGGGATGTCGCCGCGGGTCACCTTCATCCAGACATTCTGCACTCGCTCCCAGGTGCTCAGCTCGCCGTCCTCGAGCTGTTCCACCATGCTTTTGGCGTCGTCACGAATGCTGTTGAAGGAGTTGGTGATTTTTTCATAACGCTCTCCAAGTTCCATGGCGCCAATCTGTTCGCGCACCACTTCATTGAAAAATGAGGCTTGGTTCAGGGTCCTGGCTATAGCCACCACCTTCCCCTCATCCAGGTCGGTGATCTGGTCCAGCAAGGCGATGATGGGGGCTTCCTCTTGAGGGGTGTCGGACACGAGCCCCAGTTCCCGCAATCTCCCCATCGCCAAATCGAGGTATTTCATGGGAGAGTTGAGAGTCTCCGTGAATGTGTCCTTGACCGATTCCATCGTAGTTGTTTCTTTCGGGGTGGATTCCATGGTGTCTCCTTCTTTCTCAACAGATTAGCTCAGGCCCAAGGCGCCGTGGAAGGGACGAATAACCTGGGGGCTTAGACCGAGGTAATCGGCCAAATCATTCAAGCATTATTCTTCTATTAATCTCAACAAGGTGCGGGTCCACATATTCAATTGAAAAACAACCACCGGGTGGGCACAAAGCCCACCCGGGATTGGACGTTTTTGAAGAAGCAACCTATCTCTAAATCAGTCATCGACCCTAAAGAGCGTCGATATCGGTAAAGGCGGCAGGCACGGGACTCCAGCTTTCGTCGGGGTTGAAGCCCTCGATTTCACCTACGATCGCCTCGCCATCTGGACCGAGGTCGGATTCGTAAATCGTTCCCTCTTGGTTGATTATGAAACTCTTGACGCCGGTGACATCGTACTCGGCGGGCCAGGCAATCAACGCGAATCCACCGGTCATGTTTCCGTCCACCACATAATCCTGGGCTCCTCCATCGGCACTCTCTCCCTGGGAGGTCAGGATGCGGTAACGGTAACCAAGGTAGGTCCCCTCGTCAGGCCCACCTTCTGCGAATAGAGGGCCAAGGGGACTCAGGTCGTCAGACCCCTCTTCGGTTTCCCAATAGAGGCCATCCTTGGCGCCGGGCGAACTCAGAATTTTCTGAGCGTATTCGACGACGCCATCGCCATCTCGATCCATGGAGGAGTACTCGAACTGGGCATCACGGTAGGCCAGAAGCGCCTGCATGACCGACAGTTCGTTTCGGCCGATCTGCCTCGACCGGACTTCGTCAATCCCCGCCTCCGTGTCGAACCCCCATCCTTCATCGGTGAGGACGATCGGCACCGGGAAGGTCCAACCATTTGCCCCCACAGCTAGAGTACGAGTTGTTTGGTCCTCTGGAATCAGGGTGTTGCTCATCGCCCAAGCGCTGAGGAATTTGTCGGCCGCCTCGGGGTCAAGTCCGTCGGAGGGAATCAGATCCGTCCATTTATCTCCGAAGAGGATTTCGAGCGCCTCTTTGTCGGCACGAGCCACCGCGATGACCAGATGATTGACCAACTCTTCGGGGGCGCCGAAATGCGCTTGAGGGGATTCCTCCATATTAGCCAAGTCGACCTCCATCTCGACATTCTCCTGAGCGAATCCGAGATTTCCCCAAGGTATTATTGCGAGACTAAGGGCGACGAACCCGGCGTGAATACTGGAACGGAATTTCTGAGAATTAATGTAGGTTGTTTTTTTCATGATCATCGATCTCCTATCGCCTTCTTCCGCCGCCACCGCCACGCATTCCACCGCCACCGCCGCTGAAACTTCGACCGCCGCCGCCGCCACCGCGTTGAAAACCACCCGCGGACCCGCGGCTCAGTTCACCGCGTTGGGCTTGCATGCGAGTCGCTGCGCCCCGATCTCCCATGCCACTGAACGCTTGGCTTGTCTGGGGGCGGGAAACCGATCGTTCCGGCATTCTGTTTTGCATATTGTTGGTTGCCGGGCGACTGAATTCGCGGGATTGCGGACTGCGGTTGCGAAGACTCTCGGCCGCAGCGTTGCCACGGTTGTTGTAGGCGTTCTGAAAATTACCGCCGCCTCTTTCCGAAAGACGCTGCTGAGCGGCGGCGCGCTCTTGATTCGATATACGGTTTTGAGCGCCCGAACGATCCCGCGCCCCGGAAAGGTTCTGGTTGCGTTCGAGCGGGTTGTTTCGTTCGACCTGACGGACTTGATTCCGCACCTGATCGCCCCCTCGCCCGGAGAGTTGGCTGCGTTCTTTGGCGGGATCGAGACCACGATTCTGAAGGGAGGCCATGGCCGCGTCTCGGTCGGCGGTGCGCCCTCGGAAGGCCTCGCGTTTATCGGAACTGCTGGTGCGATTCCGCATTTCGTTCCGTTTGTTCTGATCGATCGAGACATTCCGACGATCCTTCCGAACGTCATTTTTCCAGGAGACATCGGTTCGGTTCACATCCAGGCGCTTATTGACATTGATGTTGTTGTAGCGATTCACATTGATATCGATGTCATTGCGCCCCCAATTGAAACCGCCCCAAAGCGAGTTGGAAATCGCACACCCCACGCCGAACCCAATTCCAGTCGCGAGTCCACCGTAGAAGCCATAACGGGGTGGCGGCGGATAGTAGAAGGGGGGCGGATAGCTGGGATACCACCAGGGTCCATAAACCACAGTGGGATTGTACGCGGGAACATAGACGACCTGCGGATCAGTCGGTTCGATGACAATCACCTGGGTTTGAGTCGCCGGCGCCTGGTTGACCACCACAGATTGTTGTGAGGAACTCTGGGGAGCCTCCGGCTGAACCTCTTGGACGGAGACTGTTTGCTGCTCGTTCGATTTGAGATTTCCCTCGTCCTGAGCTTTCTTGCGGAGGACCTGAATCGTGTCCATCACTCCATCTGGATTCGCAAGAAACGTATCGCCCAACTCAGCAACCCAATCCGGTTTGTCGCCCATCATCGAAAGCGCCATGGGGAAGGCGACAAGGGAGGCCACGCTCGGATCCCAGTCCTTGTCCTCCACCGCCTTAACCGCGGCATCTCCCTCCAGACTCTGATTTTCGTTAGACCATTCAGCCGCTTCGGCAACCTGATCCGGATAGGTGGCCGCCATCAAAACCTGTGACAGGAGCGAATCCGGATAGAGGGCGATCGGAGCAAGCATCTGTTCGAGCTTCGCCTGGGTCGCCTCATCCCCCTGTCCAGTCTGGCTGGCTTGGGTCCCATCCTGCGCGATCGCGCTTTGCAATGATGGGACGATCATGCACAGCATGAGCAGACAAACACTCATTCTCCACACTCTATACATCACGAATCTCCATCTCAACTTGATTGAAAAGATCGCCGCTGATCTTTGCCGACACGAGTATTGTCCTCCTAAATTCCTGTTTCTTCTATCCGGTTTCGAAAGTTAGGCAATATTGCAATGGTTTCTTTTGGCGCACCAAAACATTACCGGGGCGCCATTGAGAGGCACCCCGGTATTTCAGCAAAAATTACTGGCCGCTCGTGCCGGCGCTCGTGAGTTTCTCCAGCACCTGGTCGAGGCTGAAACTGCCCACTTTCTGGCTTGGCGGGAACTCCTTGAAACTCGCGATGAATTTCGCGACGTATTCCTGCGCAGGCACGAGCAGGAAGGTGCGATCGATCCTCCAGTGTCCATAGTCCATGGCGATATGATCGGCTTCTTCGAACGGATCGCTGCGCAGGTTGAAGATCTTGGGAAGCCGCAGGGTCACGAAGGGCTCCTGCCAAACATCGAAGCCTTCACCGCGCTGCTCGCGGAACACAATCTTCCAGTTGTCATAGCGCAGGCCGACGACTGAGCCGTCGTCATTCCAGTAGAAGAATTCATGGCGCGGAGATTCGTCCACCTTGCCACTCCAGAAGGGCAGCAGGTCGTATCCGTCGAGGTGAACCTTGAAGGTTTTGTCGCCCACCTCCATGCCCTTCATGAGTTGTTCCTTCACATCGGGCACACCCGCGGCGGACATCAAAGTCGGGAGCATGTCTTCGTGTGAATAAATGTTATTGTCGATCGTGCCGGGCTCAATCACGCCGGGCCAGCGGATGGCGCAGGGCACACGGTAACCGCCTTCCCAGTTCTCATTCTTCTCACCGCGGAAGGGCGAGGCACCCCCATCGGGCCAGGAGAATTTCTCGGCGCCATTGTCAGTTGAATACATCACGATCGTGTTCTCATCGAGGCCGAGTTCCTTCAGCTTGTCGAGAAGCTGCCCGACCATCGCGTCATGCTCAAGCATGCCATCGATGTATGGCGTGAGTCCGCTCTTGCCCTTGCTCTCCTCCTTCAGGTGCGTGAAAATGTGGCAGCGAGTGGAATTCCACCAAAGGAAGAACGGTTTTCCGTCGGCTTTGCGCTTTTCCAGATAGTCGAGCGAGGCTTTCGTGAACTCCTCGTCCACAGTCTTCATGCGCTCGATGTTGAGCGGCCCGGTTAGTTCGATCTTTTGCGTGCCGTCCGGATTCGCCCATGTGTGAATCACGCCCCGTGTGCCGTATTTCTTTCTCAGCTCGGGTTTCTTGAAGTAGTCAGGATTTTCCGGTTCCTGCTCAGCATTGAGATGGTAAAGCGAGCCAAAGAATTCGTCGAAACCATGCATGGTCGGCAGGGTGCTATCCGCGTCGCCAAGGTGGTTCTTGCCGAACTGGGCGGTCATATACCCTTGGGCCTTGAGGAGTTGGGCGAGCGTGACGTCGCGGGCCTGCAATCCCTCCTTGGCGCCCGGCAGCCCGACTTTGAGCAAGCCGGTGCGGAAGCCTGACTGTCCGGTGATGAAGCAGGCGCGACCGGCGGTGCAACTCTGCTGGCCATACCAGTCGGTGTAAAGCGCCCCTTCCTTAGCAATGCGATCGATGTTCGGGGTCTTGTAACCCATCATTCCCTGGTTGTAGGCGCTAATGTTCCAATAACCAATGTCGTCCCCCCAGATGACCACGATGTTGGGTTTGTCCTGGCCCAATGCGCATGGCGCTAGAGCCAATAGCCCGATTAAAACCATTCCACAAACCCTAACCAGGCTTGATTTACTCCTCTGCTTTCCCATAGTTGATTCCTTCCAATAAAAAAATATTCAATCTATTTAACGCTGAGATTCAGCGGTTGCATCCATGACACATCGAAACCCGGTGTGACCACTGCCCGTATCCGGCGGCGTTCCCCTTCGTGCGCTCGGGCGGTAACTCGCGCAATAGCTTTCGTGACAGAGGAACGACCCGCCTTTTGCGACTCGTTCCACATTGTTGGCCATCCCTCTGGTGGGATCCCAAGACGAGGTGGGTCCGGTCGGATTCATGCAGCAGGGCTCCCCCTTCTCTTCGGTCTCACGCATCGCGATAAGGTGAGCGTCGGCCCGGTAGAAATCGGCGGTCCAGTTCCAGACATTCCCAGCCATGTCGTAAAGACCGTACCCGTTGGGCGGGAAACTCTTTACAGGAGAGGTTCCGGCGAAACCGTCCGCGATCGTATTCTCGTAGGGGAATTGGCCCGTAAAAGTGTTCGCCATGTATTGGCCGCTGGGCATAAAATCGTCTCCCCAGTTGTACCGTTTTCCCTCCAGGCCGCCCCGGGCGGCGTATTCCCATTCCGCCTCGGTGGGCAGACGTTTCCCGGCCCAATTCGCATAGGCGACCGCGTCGAACCAGGAAACCTGGACGACCGGGTGACCATCGAGACCTTCGATATTGCTTGCGGGCCCCTGAGGGTGTTTCCAATCGGTCCCTGTGGTCCAAGTCCACCAATTGGCCATGTTTCGCAAGTCGACGGGGCCACTGGGAGGAGTGAACGCGAGCGACCCGGGGCGGAGCATGTCATCCGGTGGTTTGGGGGTTCCCGGAGGGAGTTGTTTCTTGAGTTCTTCCCAGTCAACCGGCTTCTCGGCGGTGGTGACGTAGCCGGTCGCCTCAACAAATTGGCGGAACTGAGCGTTGGTGACCGGGGTCTCGTCGATCCAAAAACTGCTGACTCTCACGAGTCGCTCCGGCCCCTCGTTGCGCAACGCCATTTCATCATCGGAACCCATAGTGAACTCGCCACCCTCGATCATCACCATGCCGTCAGGGTCGGGGGTTTCGGACTGCACAGTCTTTTGATCGCCCCCTTGAGAGGGAGAGACCACGAGCATTCCGGCCATGAGGGCCGCCAAACATAGACCTTTAAAAGCCATTCCCTGAAATCCTTCAACCAATCCTTCGAACCTCCTGTTCATTAGTTCACCCACAATCTCCGATTCCTCTCCCTTCAACCGCGCTCGCGGTCGGAGGTTCTTCCAGGGAAGGAATCATGGGTGGGTGGGCCAGTTGATTTCCCAATCGGGATAAATCCACTCCGGTTGTACTCAGGGCGCTCAAGATTTCCTCGGAGCCGGAACCCCACTTCGAAATGTATTTCATCATGGCCGGAACCGAGACATCGATCGGATGAACCCGGGATGAGGCCATAATGAGGATGGCGCCCGCCATCGGGGTGGGGACAGAGGGAACGAAGACTGTACTAAGACCTTCGTTGTGAGTTTCGATCAAAAACGCGGGGGAGAGAGACCCGTCCTCGACCTCGATCATCGAGGGCTTGAATCCTTTTTCCGATTCAAAATCGTGCAACTGACTAGTGATACTTCGGATTGCATCGTAACCGGGGATACGGCTGAAGATGGCCTGATCGATCACCTCGGCCAAAACTCTCCCGATTGCCGTTTTCACGAGGACTCCGACAATGAAGCAGATGATCAGGAAGGACAGCAATGCGATGACAGTGGGGTGATTAATCCCATCCGGGAGTTGTGAGGAGACAGGTTTAACAAGTCCTCCCAAATGGACCAGGACTTTAATGAAAAGCAGGACCGCCAAATAGGCCGGTAAGACAAGCAGCAACCCGGTGACAAGACCGGACTTCAGGAAATTGACCACCCGTGTCATTGCCCACCTCTCACTCTCAATGCAATCAATCAGCCCTAATTGGATCAGCTTTTTGCGTAGCAAATGCCCTCAAGAAAAAGGCGACCTTTTAAGCACCCTTGCCCTGAAGGCGCCCGCGCAATGTGAACATATCGATAACGGCTAAAGAAAAGGTCGCTTTGGAGGACGGTCGAGGCGATTCTTTGGGTCCATTCCAGAATTCGCGATTTTCCACTCAAAAATAAATATCCAAAAAAATTGCAGGCGAGGAATCCGCTCCAGCTTGTAACAATAAGCAAGTATAGCAACCTAATGCGGTCTTGTGTCAAGTGAAATATTCAAAAAATCAAGGAAATTAGAGATAAATGAGCACTCCAATACCAAATCTATCAACTTTTCATTTTCGCGCAGTTTTGTTCAAACTCTGTGAAGAAAACTCATAAACCGTCACATTTCGGCAAATCCTACAAACCAGCGCCCATTCCAGTTCCGAATCAATTGGACTCCCAAGGCATCTCGTCGATGGATTGAATGGTTTCACCACCACTGGGAGGGGTTCCTTCGGTTCTTTTGGGTGGCGATTGCAGGGGAGCCTCCAGCGGGATCTCCGATAGGACGCCGTCGAACCGACCTGGGGGCGGGGGAGATGGCTCTCCACTTTTCATGCGGGATCCCACCTCGCCTCCGATCAGGTCCGCAAACCAATCCTTCGGAAGGGCGTAGGCAAAGGTGAAACTGACCAAAGCGGTGCTGTCGCTTTCCTGAATATCCCCGACCGATCCCACATTCTTCCACTCGGCATTCAGGGTGAGTTCGGCTTTTCGCAGGATGGGAAAGACAATTCCCATTCCGGCCGAGTTTTGGCTAAACGCGGCCTCGCTAAGGTCATAATAGAGCTCGTCATAGATTTGGAACTGAAGGGGTCGTTCACGGATGTGAACGTATGGGATGTCATGCCTTAGTTTGAGTCGCCCTCGCACTCTCTGGGTGTCGTCCACATCGCTGGAGTCGATGAATTCCCACCGGTTTCGAAAACCGAGATCCCAATTGGTCCCGAACAATTTTGGCTTCTTGAAGGAGAGGTCCAGCATCCAACGGTTTTGTTTGTCATCCCCACCGTTCTGAAGATCGGTGGTTTTCCGGCGATATCCCACTCCCACCGACCATTTTTCGAGGGCGGGAAGGCTATATCGAAGAAAGATCTGGTTGTGAGTCTGAGTCCTCTCATTGAAGAAACCGTCCCACCGGTCAAGGTGTTCGTACTCTAACCCAAAGTCATCCAACTCCGGGATCGGTACATCGAGGGTGAATTTCGATTCGATATTCTCACGATTGATGATTTGCGCAGAAGCCGCTGAATTAAAAGCGGCAAGCCACAAAAAAAGCATCCCCCACTTGAGTTTACGAGTCATGGCTTTCTCGGTCTTAACCCTCGAACCACTCTTAACCTTCGACCAAAATGGGAAGATTCGGACCCCTTTTACTGAAGAACCAGAGCGTTCTTCGTTGTACCACATGGCACCAACAAATGTTGACTCTCATTGCGAATTCTCTTGCGCGTGATATTCGTCTTCTGATGATAGCCAACTTGTCCGATTCCGGTCGATCCCCTCCCCCCAATCGGGCGGGGTCCGTATCCATTATCGGCGCGCCCCCACCGTCTGCGAAATCCCTCTTTCCTGGAAAGAACTCAAAGCGGGGGAAGGGAGAGGATCGAACACGCTCGATGTGATCACTTTGAATTTGAGTTGAGTCCGGGCTCGATCTCTATATCGAGCATCAATACCGAGTGCCGTCGTCGAGCACGAGTCATCGAATTCGGCTTTGGGCATGCGGCTGGATAATTCGGGGTGTGCGCGGGAAACAAAATGAAGGCCCCGAGTGGGACAAACCGCCCGGGGCCTTCTGACATTAATTGGGTTTCTCAGGGAGTCTCCCTGAAAACGAGTCGTAATTACGCTTCGACCGATGGATTGCCCACCAACCAAGACGGAAGGTTTTTTCCAAACATCGGGTAAACCAAGGCGTCGAGACCGGCAAATCGACCGGTGGGGAATGAGAGCACCACCAGAAGACCGAGACATTCGATCACATTCTTGTTGACAATCATGTAGTTGCTATCGGTCGTGGTGCTGACCCCCGGCATGAAGGCCCAAGGCGGATAGGAGACATAAAACATCGTTAGGAGAACGATCCCAATAATGCATCCCATGCGGGTGAACAACCCGAGAAGAAGACAGAACCCGGCCAAAAGTAGTCCATAAGTGACCGCGAGATCGGAAAAACTCAACATGGCTTGGTTCTGGGCAATCTGATGGAAGAGATCCGAAAAGGGACCATAGGACCCCATGAGATAACCCTTGGCGGACCAACCGGGATAGGCGGTCAATTTGCCGAGACCCTCTGAAAGAAAATGCCAACCGATGGCGAGACGAAGTGTGACCAGAATGAATTTCTGAAATGTCGATAGGTCATGCCCTTTAGGTGAGCTCAAGATAACACCTCCACGCAATCCAGCGCGCTACCAATGATTCTAATTTCGGGAGTAGTGGAATCCTCCCTTGAGAGCGTCAACACAGCCCCCAGGCGAGGGTGGTTTTCGCAGTATTCGAGCGCTTTGTCCAGACCCATGACCAGGAAGGCGGTTGACAAAGCCTCCGCGACCGCCGCGGAACGGGTCAAAACCGAGGCGGATAGCAAGTTTCCCTCGACGGGCAGACCGGTCCTCGGGTCGAGAATGTGGCCGGAAACGGGACCGCCTCTTAGTTTCTGCGGGATAAGCACCGAGGTCGAGAGCGACTGGTTCTTTAGGAGGATCTTGGCGACCGGGGTGGCATGGTCCAGAGGGTGAAGGAGTTCGACCAGCCAACCCTGCTCCCAAGTGGTCGCTCCTTTCGCGTAGAGACTACTTTGCCCCCCATGCAGGAGGAAATGCTCCATGCCGTTTTCGATCAAAGTCTCGGAGACCCGATCGAGCGCGTACCCCTTGCCGATGGCAGCGAGGTTGAACGCGGTGTGGGGGGTTTTGAAGCGGACGGCGCGATTCGAGGAATCCAATTCGACCCGATCGAATCCGCGACCCTGAAGGGCTGTGTCGATCTCCTCTTGGGTGGGGACTCTCGTGGGGCCCTTGAAAACTCCCCAAATCTTCAGGAGTTCATGCAGAGTAATATCGAAGGTCCCGGCGGTCTCCTCCCAGAGCATGCGGCTAAGTTCAAAGAGTTCGAAGAGGCGAGGCTCCACCTCCACCGGGGCCTCGTAAGCGGACCGATTGATCGCGCAGAGTTCGCTTTCCTCACGATAGACCGTCATCTGAGATTCGAGTTCAAGAATCTGCTCGAGCCCCTTTTCGGCGGTGGAGGCGTGCTCGAGATCGATCGCCTCAAAGAGAATTTCAAATCGGGTCGCCATGGAATCGACGCCGGTTCGACACAGCATCCCGGAGTGGGCGATGTTCGCCATCGGTCTCAGGTCCAACTCGCCGCCAGTCACAGTCGAGAGGAATTGAGCGATGGATCGAGGTTTCAGAAAGTCACGTCGCGAGTGGTGCATCGAATTTACGATGGGGGAGCCATCAACCTTTCGTCTCGTTATCGAACCGCGTCTATTTTCTACAACGAAGCGTTCGAGGAAAGGTGCTCGCGGCTGAGATAGATTCCGAGCAAATGCTGAAGGTTGTCGATGGACTCGAGAGAATCGGGCAAGGGCTCGAATCGACTGTGGCAATAGGCTTCCAGGAACGATAGAGGCAGGGCCACGGAAATCCTCGTGTCCGGGTTCTCCTCGGCGTTGGATCGGACGCCTGGAGGAAATGAATTCTCGAACCCGAATTCCACTTGGCTTGCCTGCCACTGATGAAAAGCCTCGATCTCGGCGTAGGTCCAATTTAACTGAACAATGGGGATCGGCGGGACAAGGCAATACAAGTTCTCGTCGGTCAACTCGCCGTTGGGGATCGATGACGGGAAGCGGAATCCCCATGCGCATTTGGCGCCCGTTTCAAGCCTCAGGAAGGAGGCGAACCCGGGGATCTTCTCGCCCTGTTTGAAGTCGGCCTCGATAGTGGGCGAGAGGATAGTCAGGGGTTCGGGCTCCTGGAAACTGACAAATCGGGCGGTCCAACGGTCCTTGTCCGGGAAATATTGAAACTCGACTCCCTCCATGTCCCGTTTCAAAGTGACCGGGAGATTGAGTTTCCCCACCGAAAAGAAGACCTGCTTGCCATACCGGTCGAAAGTCGAATCGAGTCGTACCCGGAATTTCCGCACTCCCTCGGCCTTAAGATCCACCAAAGCGGTGGTGGTCCAATGCCCCTCGACTCGCCCCGGCAAACCGGGCTCGGTGAGATGAGTGATGCGTATCCAACCGTAGGAACCGTAGCGGGGGATGTAAGCGGCGTGCGAGATGTTTCGCCCGATGGTCCTGGATTCCGGCCGAGACATCCAATCGAGGACTTCTCTCAAGTCATTGGCGAGTTCGAATTCCTCAACCTGACCCCAGTAGGAGTTGATCCGGACGGGCACTCCCGCCGTCTTGCAATCGTCCAGAAAGAGTTGAAAGGAATCGAGACTTTTGCGGTCCCCAAGGATAGCGATCGAAGTGTTCACCAAATTGGCGGGAAGCGCAGCTCCGGGATCCCCCTCCCAGGCCATCACGCCGCCGAAATCGGCTCGATGGTTGGTGGCCAGATTCAAAATGGTTTGTGTCCGAGCCTTTTCCCCGACCAGGATGACCCTTTCGGGCGGGATGTCGAAGGCGCGTTCGAAGGAGCGGCAAACCTCCAATAAAGAATCCTCCTTGCCGCACACCATCCGGTCCTCGGACTCGATCAGGGGTTGAACGAGAATAGCGGACCCGGTTTTTGGGACGGCCTCGCGAAGCGCCGGCTCCAAAAAGCATGGAACCGAGGGATCTCCGGGAAAGAGAACAATGAGGTTTTGTGGCGAGGAGGAATCCCCAACGAGGTCATACATGAACGAAAAACCGCTGGCCTCGTGTTCTCCCCACGCCTTCCATGGAACTGTCTCATCCTCGATGGAGACAAACGACACGCCCGGAATCGCGGGAAAAGAGAGATTTTCGTTTGCAAATGCCCATGGTGCGAGGGGGAAGAGGCTCCCGACCAGGAGCAACCTCCAACCTCCGAGAAACCCTAGGAAAAGTTTCGGCTGGATAAGGCGAGTTTCCGATTCATTCATAGTCGGGACCTCCATTCGAGATCGCTCTAACCAAGAGAATAGACCTTTTTCGCGGTTTTGTCTTTCCAATCCAAGGACCCTATCGAATAGGGGCCGGGAAATTCCAATGGGAACCACCTTGAGAAATCTCTCCGAAGATTGTAGATTAACCGGTAGTGAAGGGGAAAATCGTAATTCGCACCTTCTACATTTGCGGTTGACCTATTTGGAGGAAATTGATGAAGGTTTTTCTTGGCAACGGTCCCTGGTATCGACCGGGATATTACGGAGTGCGGGCCGGATCTCGCTGGCCGCATTACGAGACCGATTGCAGCCCGTACATGCCTTTCCCTTTCTATCTCGCCTATGCGACCGCACTTCTCGAAAAGGATGGTCACGAGTGCCTGCTCATCGACGGTATCGCCGAGCGGACCACGGAAGAAGACTATGTGGAACGTGCGACCAAATTCGATCCGGATCTGATCATCCTGGAGGTTTCGACCCCCTCGATGGACACCGATATCCGTCAGACGAAGGCGATCAAGGATAAATGCCCCAACGCTAGGGTCGTGTATTGCGGGCTTCATCTGCTGGACGAGGATGACGATTTCCTGGCCTCCCACCGGTTTGTCGATTTCACCATGCGGGGCGAATACGACTTCATCGCGCAAGATCTTGCCAACGCTCTCGACACCGGAGGCGATCTCACCGCGATCAAGGGTTTAAACTTCTTCGACGAGGCCACCGGAAAGACTCACGACGGCGGTCGCCGCGAGGTGATCAAGGATCTCGATTCCCTTCCCTGGCCCTCGAGGGATCAATTGCCGATGTACAATTACCACGACCACCCGGGCGGGATTCCGGGCCCCAGTCTGCAGATGTGGGCGAGCCGAGGGTGCCCATTCCGATGCATCTTCTGCGTGTGGCCGCAGATCATGTACGAGGGCAACCTGTATAACACGAGAAACCCGGTCGATGTCGCGGATGAAGTCGAATACACCGTGAAGAAATGGGGATTCAAATCCTTTTATTTCGATGACGACACCTTCAACATTGGCAAGAAGCGGTTACTCAGACTCAGCGAGGAAATCGCCAAACGGGATCTTGGAGTTCCCTGGGCGGCGATGTGTCGGGCCGACACGACCGATAAGGAAACGCTTCGCGAAATGAAGAAATCCGGTTTGGCCGCAGTCAAATATGGGGTCGAGTCAGCCAGCCAGGAATTGGTGGACGCCGCGGATAAGAGCCTGGACTTGGCCAAGGTCGAGGAGATGGTGAGGTACACTCAGGAAATCGGAATCAATGTCCACCTGACCTTCTCGTTCGGGTTGCCGGGAGAGACTCACGAAACCGCGATGAAGACGATCAACTGGTCGCAGGAGTTGAACCCGGATTCGATTCAGTATTCCATCATGACTCCCTTCCCGGGCAGTCGTTTCTATAAGGAACTTGAAGAGAAGGGACACCTGCTCACCAAGGACTGGAGCAAATTCGACGGGAACAGCATGTCGGTTGTGCGCACCGAGGCGTTATCCGGCGAGGATTTGGAAGAGTACATCCGGAAAGCCTATAAGAGTTGGGAATGGCACAAACTGCGGAGAGCGCTCTTCCAGCCGAAATACATGAAACGTTCCTGGAAGCATCCCCTTCAGGGGTTCCGGAACTTCCGCTATGGGCTGAAGGCGGCCGCGAGGGCCTAATCTTCCCTGAAGAGACATAAGGAAACTGGGAATAAAATTGGGGAATAGGGTTTACCCGGGAAACCCAACTGGGTAATTTCCCCAAGTTCAATATCAGCGGGACGAGAGGGCGCACACCGATGGATCGGTTGCGCTTATTTTATTGCCCAAAGGGATTGGGTCCGGTAAGATTTTTAGGGAATATCGATTGGGAAAGGAATCGACGAACAGGCGTTGGAAGGAAAACGTCAACAGGCGTCACACAACATGAGCGAGTCTTGGTCACACCCACTAAACTGCCACAGCCTGGCGTACCTCGAAGGTCTTTATTCGAAATATCTTGAGAACAGAGATTCGGTCTCGGAGGAATGGAGGGAGTATTTCGAAAAGATCTCTCCGAACGGAACCAACGGTTATCATCCCTATGATGGCCCAACCTTCAAGCCGAGAGGCCTCTTCTCTCCCCCCACCAACGGTCATCGACTCGCCGAATTCACCGCAGCTCCGCCGACCCGCCGACCCAACCTTCAGCTGAGGATCGATAAACTTGTCAGGGCGTATCGTGTCCGGGGACACCTGATCGCTAGGCTCGACCCGCTCGGCATACCCCGAGGGGAAGTGCCGGAGTTGGACCCCGCGTTCCATGACATCCACGAATCGGAATTGGACGAACCGGTGGCGAAGGACACACTTTATGGCGCGAGCGAGCTGACCGTCCGCAAAGTTTTAAAGCGCTTGCGGAATACTTACTGCCGATACATCGGCGTTCAGTTCATGCACATCGACGATTACGAGGTCAAGGACTGGCTGACAGTCCAGATGGAAACCAGCCAAAACCGATTGAAGGTGGGGGGAGTCGCGCAGCGCCGAATCCTGCGGAAACTGACCGACGCGGTCATGTTCGAGGAATTCATCCAAAAGAAGTATGTCGGCGCGAAGAGTTTTTCGCTGGAGGGCGCGGAGAGTTTGATCCCCCTTCTCGACATGGCGATCGAGAGCGCGGCGGGGCACGGCATCAAGGAGATCGTGATGGCAATGGCGCACCGCGGTCGCTTGAACGTTCTGGCCAACATCATGGGCAAAAGCCCTTCGAAGATTTTCCGGGAGTTCGAGGATGTCGATCCCGAACTCCACATCGGACGAGGGGATGTGAAATACCACCTGGGTTACAGCAGCGATTGGGTCGCCGAAAACGGCGAGGCGCTTCACTTATCGCTCTGTTTCAACCCGAGCCACCTCGAGTTCGTCAACCCGGTCGCCCTGGGCAGAGTGCGTGCCAAGCAGGACCGTTACCATGACTCCAATCGCGAAAAATGCATGGGAATCCTCATCCATGGGGACGCGGCTTTCGCCGGCCAGGGAATCATCCAAGAGACGCTCAATATGAGCCAATTGGAGGGTTACCACACAGGCGGAACGCTCCATGTGGTGGTGAACAATCAAATCGGTTTCACCACTTCGCCCATCCAGAGTCGATCGAACACCTATGCGACCGCGGTGGCGAAGATGCTTCAAATCCCGATCTTCCATGTCAACGGCGAAGACCCCGAGGCGGTGGCCCAGGTGGTCGAGTTGGCGATGGATTTCCGCAAACGGTACAAGCGCGATGTCATCATCGATATGTATTGTTACCGGTTGCACGGTCACAACGAGGGGGACGAGCCCTCGTTCACCCAACCGCTGCTCTACGACACGATCAAACAGCACAAGTCGGTGCGAGACAGCTACATGGATCACCTTCTCTCGCTCGGAGAAGTGACTCAGGAGCATGCCGAGGAAATCGCGGAGGAACGTCGCCAACACCTCGAACAAGAATTGTCGGTCGCGCGCAATGGAGAACTCCACCCCTATTGTGAACTCCCCAAGGGTATTTGGGCGGGGTATTCCGGCGGAAGCCACAAAGGGGTCAAGGAAGTCGACACCGGCATCTCGCGGAAGAAGATCAAGAGCCTTCTCACCAAGACCGCAAAGGTTCAGGAGAGTTTCCATATTCATTCGAAACTTCAACGGATTCTGGAAAATCGATTGAAAATGGCGCAAGGGGAGAGACCTTTGGATTGGGCTGCGGCCGAGGCGTTGGCCATGGCCAGTCTGGCGGTGGAGGGGTATCGGGTCCGCCTATCCGGACAGGACAGCGAACGGGGGACCTTCAGTCATCGTCATTCGGCTTTCCACGATATCAAGAATGGGAATGTCTACCGTCCCCTTCAGCATCTCGCTCCGGATCAGGCTCCTGTTGAGATTTTCAACAGCCCATTATCGGAGGCGGGCGTGCTTGGATTCGAATACGGTTATAGTCTGGACACCCCGGATGGATTGACCGCTTGGGAGGCGCAGTTCGGAGACTTTGTGAATTCGGCGCAGGTGATCATCGACCAGTTCATCGCCAGCGCCGAGGACAAATGGTATCGACTTTCGGGGATAGTTCTTCTACTCCCGCACGGATTCGAAGGCTTAGGGCCCGAGCACTCGAGCGCTCGGCTCGAAAGATTCCTGTTGCTTTGCGCCGAACAGAATATTCAGGTGACCAATCTGACCACGCCCGCGCAGTTCTTTCACCTGCTTCGCCGTCAGGTGGTGCGACGGTGGAGGAAGCCGCTGGTGCTGATGTCGCCCAAAAGCTTGCTGCGTCACCCGAAATGCGTTTCCGACATCGCCGACTTCGAAAGCGGGACATTCGTTCCCATCATCCCGGATCCGCCGGTGGATGGAGTGAAAGTGAAACGAATCTTGCTTTGTACGGGCAAGATCTATTACGAGCTCCTGGAGAAGCGAGAGGAACTCGGAAGAGACGATGTGAGAATCGTCCGATTGGAGCAATTGTATCCGATCCGGGAGGACCGCCTCCAGGAGATTCTGGAACCGTTCGAAAAGGGAACCCCGATCTATTGGGTTCAGGAAGAGCCCGCTAACATGGGGGCGTGGCGTTACATTAAGGGCCGTTTCGGAACCCGTATCTTCAAGAAGCACCCGTTGCGAGGGGTCTACCGTCCCCATTCGGCCAGCCCCGCGACCGGGTCGATGAGCAGTCACCTACTCGAGCAGAAAGAACTGATCGAGAAAGCGTTCGCGTAACAAGAATACCGATTGAAGGAACCTGTCTAAGAGATGCCCCTTGAAATCAAAGTCCCGTCCGTGGGCGAATCCATCACCGAGGTGATGATTGTCAAATGGTTGAAATCCGAGGGAGACCGAGTCGAAACGGACGACCCCGTGGCTGAAATCGAAACCGACAAGGCGACCCTCGAGATCCCCTCCCCCGGCGCTGGAACGATCGCCGAGATCAAGAAAAAGGAAAACGAGTGGGCGGATGTCGGCGAGGTGGTGGCCACGCTCGAAGAGGGAGCGGGCGGATCCGCCTCCAAGAAGGAGTCCTCGAAATCCGCCGACAAGGGGGCGAAATCCGAGGAGCCGAAAGAGAAGCCCACCCAACCCGATGAATCGCCCAAGCAGGAGGCGAGCGCCGATTCCGCTCAAGAAGAGAAGGTCATGCCCGCCGCCAAGCGCCTCTTGGCCGAGAAGAACTTGACCGCCAACGAAGTTCAAGGGACCGGCAAGGGGGGACGCATCCTGAAGGAGGATGTGATTCGTCATTCGAACACCCCTTCCGACTCGCAATCGACACCACCAGGGGAAGAGGGAGCGGAAGGCTCCCCCGCCGGGAGGCAGGAGGAGGTCGTCCCGATGAGCCCGCTTCGGCGCACGGTGGCTCAGCGACTGGTCGACGCTCAGTCCTCGGCGGCGCTGTTGACCACGTTCAACGAAGCGGATATGTCGGAGGTGATCGCGCTTCGTAAGGAGTATGGGGAAGCCTTTCAGAAGAAACACGAAGTCAAACTCGGGTTCATGTCCTTTTTTGTGAAGGCCTCGATCGAGGCGCTCAAGAAGTTCCCAGCGGTCAATGCTCAAATCCGCGACAAGGATATCGTCTACCACAATTACTACGATGTGGGGATCGCTGTCAGCAGCACCAAGGGGCTCGTGGTTCCGGTGTTGCGAAACGCCGAGGCAATGAGCCTGGCGGAGATCGAACTCAGGATCAAGGATTTCGGAGAGCGTGGGAAGGCGAACAAGATCGAACTCAAGGAACTCGAAGGAGGGACCTTCACCATCAGCAATGGAGGAGTCTTCGGTTCCCTGCTCTCCACGCCGATCGTGAACCCGCCTCAAAGCGGAGTGCTCGGCCTGCATTCGATCAACGATCGCCCTGTGGCGATCGACGGCCAAGTGGCGATTCGACCGATGATGTACTTGGCGTTGACTTACGATCACCGGATTGTGGACGGTCGCGAGGCAGTGACCTTTCTGAGGACGATCAAGGAATTGATCGAAGACCCCGCTCGCATTCTTTTGGAGATTTGACGATGGCTGAGAAGAAGACTTATGACCTGATTGTAATCGGCGCCGGGCCGGGCGGGTATGTCGCGGCGATCAAGGCGGCCCAATTGGGGATGAGTGTGGCCTGTATCGACAAAGAAAAAGAGTTGGGAGGGACCTGCCTTCGTGTGGGTTGCATCCCTAGCAAGGCGCTGCTCGAATCGAGCGAACTCTACCGTGAAACCCAAAGTTCCTTCGAGAGTCATGGAATCAAGACCGGCAAAGTCGGCCTCAACCTGGAGGCCATGCTCGAGCGGAAGGACAAGGTGGTCGGTCAGTTGACTCGCGGGGTGGCGGGTCTATTCAAGAAGAACGGGGTGGAACCTTACCACGGGCAAGCCAAGATTCTCGAAGCCGGCAAGGTGGAAATCTCCGCCCAAGGCAAGAAGAAGGAGACGATCGAAGCCAAGAGAATCCTCATCGCCACCGGCAGCGTCTCCGCCTCGCTTCCCGGAGTGGAACTGGATGGGGACCGTGTTGGAACCAGCACGGAGGCGCTTTCCTATCCAGAGGTTCCGAAGCATCTGGTGGTGATCGGAGCTGGATATATCGGACTGGAACTGGGTTCGGTGTGGAAGCGCCTGGGAGCAAAGGTCACGGTTCTGGAATACCTCGACCGTATCCTTCCGGGGATGGATCTTGAAATCTCGAAAGAGGCCTACAAGGTCTTTCGAAAGCAGGGGCTGGAGTTCTCGCTCAAGACCAAGGTGACCGGGGTTTCGGTGAAGAAAACCAAGGTCACCATCGAGATGGAGGGGAAAGACTCGATCGACGCTGACCGGGTCCTGGTGGCGGTGGGACGCAAACCCAACACCGAAGGATTGGGACTCGAGGAGGTCGGGGTCGCCCTCGACAGTCGGGGTCGCGTGGAGGTCGATGAGGACTTCCAGACCAACATCGAGGGGATCTATGCGATCGGAGATGTGATCCGAGGTCCCATGCTCGCGCACAAAGCCGAGGAGGAGGGAGTGGCTTGTGTCGAAAAGATGGCCACCGGTTATGGCCATGTCAATTACGATGCCATCCCGGGTGTCGCCTACACTCATCCGGAGATCGCGTCGGTCGGAAAAACCGAGGAAGAGCTCAAGGAATCGGGAGTTTCCTACAAGAAGGGGATCTTCCCCTTCATGGCCAATGGCCGAGCCCAAAGCCTGGGAGATGTCGAGGGGAAGGTGAAGGTCCTCGCCGATGCGGACACCGACCGCATTCTAGGCGTTCATATCATCGGCCCCCGCGCCGGAGACCTGATCGCCGAGGCGGTCGCCGCGATTGAGTTCAAGGCGAGCAGCGAGGACATGGGCCGAGTCGTCCACGCGCACCCCACATTGGCGGAAGCGTTTAAGGAAGCCTGTTTGGCCGCTTGGGACCGACCGATCAGTTTTTGACCTCGGCGGTCCACACCACCCTCCAACCTGAAGAACCTGGCTCACTCCCTCCCCTGGATTGTGACGATTCGCATCCAATAAATCCGCATGACCCTACTCGACAAACTAATCGTAACATAGCAGAATATTAACTGTAACGAATCTGTCCTGATTGGAGGAAGTGTAAGAATGCCAAGACCAACCTGTCAGTTGAACCTAACGCTTGATGTTCCGACGGCCGAATATGTTGAGGAAATCGCATTTTCGGTCCACAAGCGTCCCAGCGGCGTTGGTCGAGATCTCCTTTTGGAGCGTCTCGAACTGGTCCGCGCCGGGTGGAACAATGAGGATGACGATTTGAAAGAAGTGCTGAAGGAAGTCTGCGCGATGGATGCGGATGGTTTGGACAAGTTGAAGAAGTGGATGAAGAAAAACGGTTAATTTTCTTTAAATGAACGCCTTAGAGGGGCCAGTCGTTCATTGATCGACTGGCCTTTCGTCTTCTTGACGATCCGACGATTGGTGAAGGGATACTGACGATAACTGGAAACAAAGTGACAGTTTCACCTTTTCTCCTTTTTTCTTCCTTCTTCTCTTCGAGCTTTTCTAAGAACCCATTTCCCTCTTTTTCCTTTTTTGCCTCTTTCCCTCCCTCTCTCTTCTTTCCCTTAAGAATGGCGAGGCCACAAGGAGCGGGATTTTCAGCGGAATCAGTAGATCTCGTATTCCGGGAATCGGTCTGAGCCGCGGTCTCCTTTCTCGGTGTATGTGAGAGGAGCCAAGTTGGAATCGCCTCCCCGTCTCTCCTTGAGCTGACGCTGCGCGTCCCTTTTCGCGGACCAAGTCACCAATAAAACCAAGAGAGCCAAACCCGCGATCCCCCAACCCAGGGACAATAGGATCGGAGAGATTCCGGTCATTTGAGCGAGCTGGCTGACATCGCTTCCCACAACGCGCCCGCCCACCGAGAAACCATCCGCTCTCTCGCCAAGCGCCTCTCCCGCCACATCGAGAACGGGATACAAGCAGGAGGTGGTGGCGATCCAGCGGATGAAAAACTGTTGCTGGGGGTCATCCAGTTTGAACAGCCCAAACAGGAGCAGCGAGATGGTCCCATAGCCGAAAAAGGCGGTGAAGCTGTTGAGCCATCCGAAGGCGAGGGAGAGGCAGCAGACCATGGTCAGGAACCCCCAGACCTCGGTGGAACGGTCGGAAGTGGAGAGGAAGTACAGGAGGACGCCGAGGAACAGACTTCCAACATAACCGGCGGAAACGATCGCGAGCTCGTTCCCCCCCATTCCGAGTGTCACTCCCGCGCCGCCGGGGTGGATGGCGATTCCAAACACCGCGCCTCCCGTGAGGAAGGCGGCGAGGACATGCGAAAGTTCATGGAACAACACGACCACCAGTTTGATCGGATTGAAGATCGGGATGCGCCACAATAGCAGGACGATGACAAAGAGGGTCAGTTGCAGAATCAGCGATTCCCGTTTAAAGGGTTTCAAAAGACTCCGGATCGCCTCCCCTCGTCGCTCTTTGGCGAAGGCGGGGTGGTCGATCCAATCGTTGGGGGCGCCGCGGCGGTTCACCAAATCTCACCAAACCCAAACGTCTTGGTCGAACCCGGAGATGTCCCCGCGGATCGCCCATTGGTCCAGGACCACATCTTCAATCGCGCCGAAGAAGCCGGTCCACTGCTCGGAGAGAGAGTCGACCTCAACGGATGGGAGAGAGACCTGTTTCTCCCGGTCGAAAAGGTCGGCGGACAATCCTCCGAATTCAGTAACGCCGGTCGGGGTGAAGACCAGCATCTCGACCTCCGTTTCGCCGCGTTCGAGTTGGGAGATCCTCATCGGGTAAAAGACACGGTCGGACTTGAACCGGTAGGCGATCGGCTCGCGACTGTTGTCGCTCTCATCAACCACGATGGCGTCGAAGGCGAACCATTTGAAACCATCGTCCAGGTAGTCCTCGATGATCCCGATGAAGTCGGGCTGAATCGGGGCCTCCTGGGCGCCGTATTTCTCCTTCAGATGGGATTGGACGAAATTGACGAACCCATCCGGGTCGAGAACCTGGGCGACTGTGACCTCATGCGCCCCCATCTTTTTCGAGAAGTGAATTTTTCCCGCCTCTTTCGAGAGGGAGAGCATTCCGGCGGGAGCGCCTCCATGGGCCATCGCCCACATCCTTTTCTGAACGACCAAGCGTTGAGCCTTTTCGAAGGTCTCGAATGACCCGAGTTGGACGGAGGGTTTGGCGGGCAGAGGAATCACCTCCAGAACAGCGGTCTTTTCGGATGCCTTAAGATCGGTCGAAAGTAGGAGGATTTGTTCCGTTCCGTTGTGAAGGACGATCGCTCGCTGTTTGGGCTCGAAGACAGTCACTTTAAGGGGATCGAAAGAGACATCGATAACACGGTCCCCTCGGTTCCGGGCCCCCTCCACGCCCCGCGCCAGGGCATCGAAGGAAGCGTCCACGAGGTTGAACGTGAAATCGGTCATCGTGGGAGCGTAGAAGGGAATGCTCCCGCAATCCGCCCACGAGGCGGAAGTTGGAAAGACGCACAGGGGAAGGACAAGGACCCACCCAAGGAAACGCAACCGATGATCCGACATGGTCGTCACCACCCTTTCCAATAGGTTGCACCCTGTGGTGTAAGTTTAGGACTTTGGGAGGATTCGTTCAATGAAAAAATGCGATAAGTTTTCGGGGGGATAAAAAAAAAAGAGCCAACCCCAGTTGAGGTTGGCTCTCCTTTTTTCGATGTTTTCTCGGGCAGGTGGCGGGTCAGCCGCAGATTCGAAAAAGGAAACGACAGTCAAGTCATACCCGCGAAGGCGGGTATCCAGGGCCAGAGCCACCCACTCTGGATTCCTGCCTTCGCAGGAATGACTCCGATCGGAATTTCAGGTCATTTCAATTCGCATAATTAGGATCGTAAGTGACGGACGATCAGGGGATATGCTTTGGATAGCGCCCAACGATCAATGTGCTATCCACACAGTACCTTCCAGATCTGTACTCTCCTCCCGGGAGCGTGAGATCCCCATCCGATTTGCTGCCGTTTGTTGGAGCGTAGTTACGATAGCCGGATCCTGGACAAGCGCTCAGAGACCGCCCGCAGAAGGGCCAATCGCCGCTGCCGCAGGAGAAATCGTCATCGGTGTCCACGCCATGGCTGGTGATGACATAGGCGTGAACGTTCGAATCCCGCTCCGTGGGATGGAGGTGAGCGATGAGGGCGGATCCACCTGTTGTTGTGATTTCCCAACCATACTCATCTCCCTGATTGGAAAAACTCGAGTTCTCCGGCACGAACGGATCGATGGGGATCGCGGTCAGGTATTGGATCGGCGTGGTGAGCTGGTAGATCCCGCTTTCACTGTAATCGTCCGAATCGTTGTCATCCGGGTAGTTCCCGAAATCGATGAAGTACGACTCGAAGGCGATTGAAATGGTGCGCATGTCTCCTCTGGCCTTGGTGATACGCGCCCTCAACTGCGCCTCCAAAAAGTTTGGCAATGCGATCGCAATCAAAATCAGAATGATCGCGATGACGATCAAGAGTTCGATTAACGTGAATCCACGCTTCTTGTCCATTTCTCACTAACCCTCTCTTCTTTAAGTTGTATGAACCGCCAATCTGGCCTCAATCCCACTCGATTAGTCTCATCGACGTCGAGGATCGCGGCCCATAACTTCTTTCCACCGGTCAACGCAATACCAGCCCGCCGTGACTTCGCCTCCTAGTTGGAGGATATCTCCAACCGATTTGGTTCCGTTGGTCGGCGAGTAGGTGAGATACCCCATGCCATTTGGACAGGGGGGGGAGGTTCCAAGAGGCCAGTTGTCATTGTCTGAAAAATCCTCATTACCGTCAGGACCAGTGCTATACATCGCATAGGCGTTGACATTCGGCTTGGCGATCTGTGCAATCACCCAAGGCACTCCTGTCGACCCCATTTCGTACCATCGGACTTCGTCTCCGGCATCGTTCAACCCAGAACTCCCAGTATTGAAAAGGTCCTCGGGCAATTCGGTCAGATACTGGAGCGGACTTGTAAGATAGAAGAGGCCGTTCTCTCCAACTGTCAATGTACTTGGGTCGTGATCGGGCGGGTACATGTCAAAATCGAGAAAATAGGTTTCCATGGCGATACCGACTGTGCGAAGGTCGGCTTTGGCCGCGGTGACCCGAGCGCGGATCTGCGCTTCCAAGAAGTTGGGCAGCGCGATTGCAATCAAAATCAGGATGATCGCAATCACGATCAGGAGTTCGATTAGGGTGAATCCTCTCCTACTTTTCATACAGTTTCTCCTCCTCATGAAATGAATGAATTATGAATAAAACCAGCGGTTTTAGATTCCCGGTTTGTTGGGCAGGACTCTCGGTGATAAGAGGTGTTGACACAAGGGGTCAGTTGAAGACTCGAAGATGATTTCGAAATGTCCGTGAATCATCACACACCTAACAATTAAGAAACACCTAGTCACATTTCCGTCACTTGATCTTAACAGACATTTAATCCGTTACAATCCCTTTTGTTCGATCCAAACCCTTATTTTTTACCCCCGCCGCTTCAGAATCTCGAACCGAGATTCTCGCATTGATTTTAAGATCTTGTGAGGCAAGAATGAGGATGGTCGGAACTTCTGGACTTTCTCTTCTACACACGCCAAGGAAGGACGACCGGCCTCGATTGATCGCGAAGTCAATTAAACCATCGGATTCAAGGAGGAACGATTGAGCCCCCAAGAAAGAGATAGCATCCGCCTCCTAAAACAGGTGATCCGAAAGAAACGAGTCCACATGGGCCTTCCCGCCGAGGGTAGCCTCAATGTCGAGGCGGTGGTGGAGGCGATGAAGGAGCAGCCCCCGATGGATGAATTGGTCTCCTATATCAAGTCGGCGATCAAAGAGGACCTCCCAGTGAAGACGGAATCCCCAACCGCGCCCCCCGTGCGGAGGCCGTTCGATCGAAGAGCCTAACCCATTCAAAATAATTGACTTAAGACGAACGCCCTCCCCCGCGATTCATACAAAATCCCCCCTCAAAACCACTGAAATCGTTGCTTTTTGAGTCAAAAAGGGTCAAAATCCCCGCTTTGCCTTTTGGGTTGGAAGGAAATTGGACCTTTCCCATCGATCTTCCCCACCATCGGGAAGAGGCTTCTTCGGCCGTCAACGACTCGACCGGCGTTGCTGAAGAGTGGATCGGTTTTATCTCGACCTGGATCGATAGGAATCGAGGTCGGGATTCGAGTCGAAAACTTAGGAGATACCATGCCAGCGCTGAATTTGGATTATCGAACCGCCACAAGAACCCTCGATTGGCGGAAACTGAATAAGATCGAGGATCCCCGAGAGGTGATCGCTCGTCACGATTGGAAGATCGAGGAACCCCAATTGAATTGGTTGGAGGGGGTTCCCTTGGGCAATGGGGATATGGCCTCAATGTATTTTGGCGCCCCGAATCGAATGATGTGGCTGATCAACAAGGGGGATCTGTGGGATCACCGGGTGCCGGGGGGCGACTCCAATTTGCCGCAGGTTCCTTTCCGTCAGATTTCCAATTGGATCGCCGAAAAGGATTGGAAGAGCATCAACAAGATCGAAGAGCGGGGGAAGAATCTCACCCCGAGGCACTACCTCTCTTTTCAACCGGCGGCATGGGTGATTCTCGAGCCGATCGGTGAATCCTCCTTTTCCAATTACAAGCAAAGCCACTCGATGCTGACTGGCGAGGTGACCACCAACTGGACCAGCGACTTCATGGCAAGTCCCTTGGCGCCAACTAAATACGAACTCCAGACCTTCCTTGCGGCCGATCAGAATGTGCTTCGAATTCGGATCGAGGCGGATCGTCCGCTTCGAAACATCCGCGCCAGGTTGCTGAGGCCCCACCTGCAACACCTGCCGGATCCAATTTTCCGTCACCGAGGAACGCTCTTGGAATTGCAATACACCTTCCCGGACAACCTCTTCTATGTGGTCGGCCTGGAGAGCGACATCCCCTCCCGCCTCGGTAGCCAGGACAACACCGAGGCCTCGATCATCTTCGACGATCTCGATGACACCTCCCTGGAGGTGCGTGTGGTGGTGGCTTGTTCGGAGACCACCTCTTCTCCTGAAGATCGAGTCCGGGCCACTCTGAATGTCGAAAAGCCGCAACGCTACCGCGGGGCGATCCGACGCAATCAACAGGCGATGGAGAAATACTGGTATCGATCCGGGTTTTCCTGGCCGGACCACCCGAAGATCGAAAAGTTTTGGTATCTCAGCCAATACCTGTTGGGAACCTGCTCGGCGGTCGGCAAGCAGGCGATGGGGCTGCAGGGTCTGTATAGCGGTCACGGGTTCCCGCCGTGGCATGGCGGCTACCGGACGGACCTTCACCTTCAGATGTCCTACTGGGGGGCTTTCGCCTCCAACCGGTTGGACATGATTGAACCGTATATCCGACTTTTTGCTCTGGAACTGCGGGATCAGATGCGAACCGATACGGCGCGTCACTGGGGGTGGGGCGGGGTCAAGGTTCCACTCTCCTTCGGCCCCCGCGGACAGGAACTTTCCACTTGGCTGGCCGCGAAGGAGTGGCCGGGGGGCACCGCTTGGGTGGCCATCGATTTCCTGAAGATTTGGGAACACTCCAGCGATGACATCTATCTGACCACGGTCGCGTATAACTTCGCTTTGGAATGCGCCGAGTTCCTCGAAAACTGGTTGTTCCAGGATGGCCCCGAAAAGGTGACTGTGTTCCCCTCGTTCTGCCCGAATATGGGGAAAGGGACGCCCGAGGCCTGGGTGGAAAACCCTCCCGGAGACATCGCGCTGATCAAGACGCTGTTCACCAAGTTGATGGAGATCTCCGACCACGCGGAAATCCGTGAGGATCCGAAGCGAGTCGAACGGTGGCAATACATTCTCGACCATCTCCCGGATTATCCGATGCAGAATGGCAAATGGGCGGATGGTCGGAATGTCGATTTCGACCAACCGCACCGATACCTGACAAAAATGATGGCGGTTTATCCATTGGACGAAGTCAATTTGTCTTCCTCGAAATCGGATATGAAGACCGCCAACGCCACCCTCTCCGGATTGGAGGAACTGGGTTGGGAGCGGGCGGTCGGTTTCACCATGATCTGGCTCGCGGCGATTCACGCACGATTGGGGAATTTCACGCGAGCGATCGAGACTTTGGAAACTTTTATCGATCGTTACGCCCGGGTCAACGGCCTCAACAGTCATTTTCCACTTAACGGGGAAACCCCCTCCAACCTGTTTCAGATCGACGCCAACCTTGGGTTCGCCGGGGCTGTCAATGAACTCTTCCTTCAGTGCACCGACGGGGTGATTCGACTCTTCCCGGGGGTTCCGAAGAACACCACAGCCCAGTTTTGGGGATGGAGAACCTGCGAGGGTCACTTAGTGGCCGCCACCATGGAAAAGGGGAAGGTCGAAGCGGTCCTGATCGAGGCGACACGCGCTTGCGAGGTCCAGCTCCTTTCGCCCTTCGCGAAAACCCGGTTGAGTTACAAGATCCGAACCAAGACCAAGTCCGAGAACAAGACGGTGGCGAACAAGAAGGGGAAGGTGTTGAGTTTCACTCTCAAAGCGGGACAACGCCTCGAGATTGGGAAGATGATTTTGACCTCTCCCAAGAAGACCGCCTCGACCGACACTTCCGAGGAAGAAGAGGAGTAACCGACGTTCGATCGATCCCACTGTTCACGGCGCAATGCCGGCAACGAGACCAAGGGGAGGACCGAGAGGGGGCCACGATCGGCTTGCTCTGTCGGTTCGAGATTCGGTCGGGGATTGCGAACATCCGTCCTCCTCTTCCTGACGTTTTCTTGGCTAGCGTCCCTGAGTTTCGCTGAGAACGAGGGACTATCCGACTCGCTCGAGGGGACGCCGCCGATTCTCGGCTGCTGGTTCTGGCACGAGAGCGAGTTCGAACCGGAGGGCTATCGGCCCTACCTCGACCTCATCGCGGAAAAGTCCCCTTTCGATATCTTGACCACCAGCCTACGCGTCAAAGACCGCGAGCTGGTCGATCCCGAAACCCGGTCCCAAGTTAAAGAGGCGGTCGAATATGCGCGATCGTTGGGTGTGGGCATCGCTCTCGACCTCGATGTGCGTTTGGCGCGGGGTGGGTTTCGCGAAAAATTCCCGGATGAACAGCAGTGGATGATTCGGCTGAGGGATGTCCAACTCGACGAACTCGGACGCGGGGAAATCTCGATCGAAAGCGCCCATCTCTCCGACCATTACACCCACCGGACTACGCCTTACATCCCTTTATCGGGTCGCGTCGAGAGAATCTTCCTCTTTGAACGGGGACCGGGAGGGGTCTTGCCGGGAACCGTCCATGAGATTGACCGAAAGGATTGCGGGGTTGTTGCGGAAGGGACGGACGAGGTCTCCATACGTGTCGATTTGGGCAAGAACGAGGCGGGAAAAACATTGTGTTTGGCGGCGGGGTTCGAGCATTTCACCCCGGCGGTTTTCGCGCCTCACCTTCTGGAATACCAAGAGGGCCTATTGGAACTTTATGGCGATTTGCCTTTGGCGGGAGCATGCAAGGATGAATGGGGGTTTCCGCCCGACTTCAAGGGTTGCCCTGACAAGAACGATTATTGGTATTCGACCTATCGGGCCGAGGCTTACCGCGAGGAGATGGATGGGCGCGACCTGATCCGTGATTTCCTTTTGATGACTTATGGGGAAGAGGGGAAAGAGGCGGAGCGGGTCAAGGCGATCAATCATTTCATGAGAATGTCTTACCGAAGAAACGGTGAGATCGAGACTCAATTCTATCGGGCCACGAAGAAAGTCTTTGGCCAAGACGCGTTGGTGGCGACTCACCCCACCTGGTATCCTTTCCCGGGGGTTCAGGAGTTCAAGAAGAACGGCCTGGACTGGTGGATCGCCAAACGGGATTTGGCGCAAACCGACGAGTCGACACCCTACTCGGTGAGGACCTCACTGGCGAAGAAGTGGGGAAGCCGAATTTGGTGCAACATGTACTATTCGGAGGATCCCGAGGACTATGTCCGAGAGATGTGGCGCGGGGCTCTCTCTGGCGGGAGAATCAATTACCACCCTCCTTGGCCGACCACCCAAACCGGGAGTTTGATGGCGGGGCAGAAGGCGGTGCTGGGGTCCGACCGGATGCGGGGCGAAGTTCGAGTGAGGCTTCTCGATTTCATTTCGGACACTCCATTGGATTGCCCCGTGGCGGTGATCTTCGGTCACGCCGCCGCGATGAATTGGAGTCATGCGAACTATGCCGAAACGGGAGTCGCCTTGGCCGACGGGTTCTGGCGATCGGGGCGCCCCGCGGATCTCATTCCCTCCTCGGAAATATGGAACGGTTCACTCCGGATGGGGGAGGATGGACGGCTTCGATACGGACCACAAAGTTACGATGTCGCGGTTCTCATCAATCCTGAATTCGAACCCGCGGAGGCGATCCCGTTTCTGGAGGGATTCAGTCCCGAAAGGACGACGATCTTCTTGCTCGGCGACCGGACTATGGATTTCGAGGGGCATCCAACCGAAAGACTGTCGCAGTCCTGGCCAAAGGATCGGATGGTCGGTTCGAAGGAGGAGGCGCTGGAGGAAGGCCTCAAGCGACTTCGTGAGATGGGAGTTGCTTCGCAATCTCCCGCCACCGAGGTCCTAAAGGATTTCGGATACGAGTCCGCGGCGCCAAGTCGGCATGGGATGGCGCGCCTGATCGATGGGACCCACCTGTTCATTCATGGCGAAAAGTCCGCCTCTGGAGATCGGGTGGCCAGTGTCTTTCAAGTGGACGGCCACGAATTCCAAGCCGATTTCGAGGGTGTTTTGGGCGTTCGTTTCGACAATGAGGGGCAAGTGGTCGCCCTCGCGGCGGGCGGGCTCAAGTCGTTTCGCTCAAATAATCTTACATTAGCACTCGACAAACGCCTCGACTTTGCTTTAAAACGGAACCAGAGAGGCGAGATCGAAGGCATTTATTATAACGAAAGCGAAGCGCCGCCGAAGGAGATGGAAGATTTGGGTGGCCGGTGGACCTGGAAACAGTTCCCAAGAACGCTGGCAACCCGGCCCATAAAACCATAACGAGAATGAACACGAAACTGAGATTGTCTCCCTTACAAGTCGGTCAAATCGCCGAGGCTCAACCTCTGGCCGCTTCGGTTTTGAGGCAGCGCAAGGCGGAAATGGCCGAAAGTTCGATGGAAAACCTCAACCAACTCCGCGAAATGTCGGTGCTCTCGTTCAACGAGCGAGTCCTTCAGGAGGCGGAGGACTCTCGCAATCCGCTGATGGAACGGCTGAAGTTCTTGGGAATTTTCTCCTCCAACATGGATGAGTTCTTCAAGGTGCGAGTGGCGAGCATCCATCGTCGCTTGGAGGTTGGCCACGACCCCTTACTCGAAATTCTGGTGGAGGAGATCGGGAATAAGTCCCGAGGGTTGGACGATCGTTTCCGGAAAGCCTACTCCAATATCATCAAAGCGCTCGAGAGAAAGGGCGTCCGGATTGTCAGCGAAAAGGAGATCGACACCAAGAAGCGCGCGCTTGCCGAATTCCTGGACAATTACTTCCACGAAAATGTCTTCCCCAGTTTGGTTCCGATCATCCTTGGTCAGGGGCAGCCCTTCCCGCAGTTGACCGATGGTCAAATCTATTTCGGCATCGCGATGTACGGAAAAGCGGTGCTCTATTCCCTTCTGCAGATACCGCCGAAGTTGCCTCGATTCATCAACTTGCCCAACGGGAATATCATGTATCTCGATGACCTCATCCGGTATTCCCTGGATAAGGTGTTCAACATTTTCGAATACGAGCGAATCGAAGCTTACGAGATGAAGATATCCAGGGACGCGCAGTTGGATATCGACAACGATTTTTCCGAAAGTTACATCAAGAAGATGGAGCGTGTCCTGAACCAGCGAAAGGGCGGAAGGCCGACTCGGCTGGTCTACGACGAAGCGATGCCTCCGGAAATGCTGGTGATGTTCTGCCGCGAGCTGCAAATCACCGCCGACGACATGCTCATTCCCGGCGGGCGTTACCACAATATGAAGGACCTGATGCAGTTTCCAAAACTCAGCCCGGACCTTCACTACAAGAAACAATCCGCCGCGAAACATCGGGTGTTGGATGACAGCACCACTCCCATCATGGAGGTGATCGAGAATCAGGATCTGTTGGTGACCTATCCCTACCAGAGCTTCGATCACATCATTCGCCTTCTGCGTGAGGCGGCGATCGATCCCTTTGTGGACGAGATCAAGATCACCCTTTACCGGACCGCCAAGACCTCTCAGGTGGTCAACGCGATTCTGAACGCGGCGAGGAACGGAAAAAAGATTTTCGTTTCGATCGAGCTCCAAGCCCGGTTTGACGAAAAACACAACATCGCGATCGCCAAGAAACTCGCGACCGAGGGGGTTCGGGTCAGTTACGGGGCCCCGCCGATGAAGGTGCACAGCAAATTGATCCTGATCCGGAGACGACATCAGACGTTCGCCTGCCTCTCGACCGGCAATTTCAACGAGGACACCGGTCGGTTGTACGTGGACAGCGCGATGCTGACCCATGATTCCAGAATCACAACCGAGGTGGCGCGGGTCTTCGATTATCTCGAGGATGAAAAGCGACCGGCCCTTTCACAAAGACCCGCCTTCCGTCATCTGATTGTCTCCCCCTTCCGATCCCGGAAGCGCTTTCTAGACCTGATCGCCGAGGAGACGGGCAAAGGAAAGGCCGGTTATATTTTTCTCAAGGTGAATCATCTGACCGACACCAAGATCTTGTCCGGTCTGCGCAAAGCGGCGGACGCGGGGGTGCATGTCGACCTGGTGGTCCGGACAACCTATGGTCTCTTGCCGCACAAAAACATCCGCGCGATTTCCATCCTCGACCGTTACCTCGAGCATCAAAGGGTTTACATCTTTGGGCAAGGGAAGGATCAAAAAGTCTTTCTCGGATCGGGAGACATGATGGAAAGAAACCTTCTTTGGCGAGTCGAGGTGGGTTTCCCGGTTTATTCCGAACTCCTGAAGAAGCAGGTGGTCCACACCATGGCGCTCCAGATCTTGGACACTTACAAGGCGAGAACCTTGGACAAAGAGCAGTCCAACCCTTACCAAGAAAAGCGGGATCCCAAGAAGCGGGCCCAGGAAACGACTTACAACTATTTCCTCAAACTGTTTGAAAACAGAAAACACCTCTCGAAGGTTCGGCACCTCAAACTTCCCATCAAGTCATAACGATCCGACAGGGTAAGCATAAAAAAGGGATCGGGTAGAGGCTCCCGATCCCAAACTCTTGGAAGATGCACCCGATGAGGCGGGCGATTATTTGAGCGATTTCTCCAATCGGGTCATCGCCTCCAGGAGACGATCCCTCGAATTGGATTGAGGCTGCGGCGAAGACGCGGCGGGTTGGGTCCGAGTGGATCGTGGCGCCTGCTTGGGAGCGGCGGTCGGTTTCTGTCCCGCCTTGGGTGCGGGGATCGAAACCACGCCGGTGTTCACAGTCTGGTGGATGAGTCCCTCGGGAACTCCCAACGATTTCGCGTCGAGGGGCTCCGGCTCGGCTTTGGCCATTTCTTCTTTCGGCTCCTCGCGTTCGGGAAGAGTGAAATCCTCGAGAGAATCCAAGGCGGATTCGGCCTCGGCCACCGCCTCCTCGATAGGGGCGGTCTCCTCGACCGCCGGCTCGGCTGGAGGCGCCGCAGCCACAGTCTCGGACTCGGATTCGACAGCAGGCGCGGGTTCCCTTGGAGGAAGCGATTCCTCCCTTGGGGGGAACGCATCGCCGATTTTGACTCCCGAGGAGTCGAGTTCCTGAAACTCCTGTTCGAGCGAGGCGGAGATCGCTTGACTGACCGCGACGGGATCGATCTGCTCCCAGGATTGGTCGAACACGTCGAGCGGGTAATCCTCAACCGGTTCGGTGGTAGCCACCTCGAAGTCCCGTTCGGGCTCGACTGCTTCCGTTGCGGCGACATCGACAGGTTCAACCGGGCTTTCGGTCTCGACTGCCGCCGGTTCTTCCTCGGCCAAGACCAGTGTGTCCGCGGAATCCGGCGCGACCGACAACCAGGCGCTGACACCCCAACCAGCGCCCAGGATGAACACAATCAACAACGTTCCCAACGCGTAACGCATCCAACCGAGCGGGTGCTCGGGAATCCTCGGGTTCTTCGTTCTTTCGTGCATTTTCTTCCCTCGTAGACTGAACTGAAATTTTTTCTTCAGGTCGGCCGCTTTTTGGGTCGCGGTGGCGCTCTTGTTTTGACGGAGTTTGTACCATTGCATGGCGGGAGATCGCAGCGCGTCGGCGCGATGCAGGAAGCGGTAACTGATGCGGCTCCCCCCCTCTCGAATGTTCGCGGACAGGACTCGCTTGAGGAGTTCCTTCATCCGCCCGGGTCGGCCGCCGGACTCCTTGACGATTTTCTGGACCGCGAACCAGGAGATTTGCGGAGGTCGAATCGGATCGGTGGGTTGAGTCTTTTCGTTGATGACCTCGCAGGCGCGTTTGAGCATCCGACGCGCTTCCTCGCCGGCGAGTTTCCATCCTTTGACAAGGCTCAGATCGTAGGTTCCATGGATCCAGCGCCTCCATCCACGCATCGCCGGATCGCCGAGTTTCTTCTTCAACTCGGGAGAACCCACCAGCAGGACTTGGATCATCCGGACGCCGCGGTCCTGATAATCGAGCCAAGGCTGAAGGCGTTTCCAGACAGTGGGGCTGATATCCTGAGCGTCATCGATAATAAGCAGGAGCCGCTTGTCCTCGGTGCGGAGTTTGCGGAGTTGTTCCACGAGTTGCTCGACGAGGTCGGGCTCCTCCCCCCGCACGAAAAATCCGAGTTGTTTCAGAACCGCCGAAAGGAAATAAGGGTAAGCGCCATAGGCCTCGAACATCAGCCGTTTTTGGCCTCCGGCCGGGTCCTTGCCCTTTGAAATCAAGACGGTTTCCGATTGTTCCTCAAGACACTTGCCCACCATTTCGGCTAGGGTCGACTTCCCGGTCTCGGGCGGACCGGTCAACACCTGCCCGACCGCGGCTTCGCGGAACCGGTGGGCGATACGGCCTAAAACGGTTTTTTGTTCTCGAGTGAGGTCTTCGAGTTGTAGATCTACGCCGGACAGAGTTCCGCCAGCGGTAGGATTCTTCAGTTGGGTCATTCTCTCCCCCTTCCCCTCTGAAAGATTCCCCAAATTTCACTATGTGTACGCTATCGTAGGGAACTTACGAGGGGATGTCAACACGAATATCACAAATCCATCAAAATAAGTTGGATAGCATCCGATAATGGAAAGATTGAGTTAGGTGATCGGTTAGGCGCATCCAGAAGAAAGATCCTCCGGAGAGAGGGAAAAGTAAGGAAAGTGGGTACCCAATCGCGATTCAGTTGATATACTTACGATGGAGACAAAACCACATGAAGGGACGGTTGTTTTCGATGTTGAAGTCGATTCTAACTATTTTTTTTGCGTTTGCCTGTCTTTGTTCCCCCGCCTTCGCCGATGTCATTTGGTTTAGCAACAACAATCGGTTGGATGGGCATGTGGTTCGTCGATCGCCCTCGGACACCAATTTCAAATTGCTGAACGGTTCGAATGTCACGGTCGAGAACCCGGACATCACTCGAACCGACGCCGAGCCGTATGTGGTCTACCTGCTCAAACGAGGCGAGCATTACCTGAAGAATTACGACGATCCGGAGCGAGCGCTGCGATCTTTTCAAGAAGCCCTTCGCCTCAAACCGGGGGATCCGTTCATCCAAGAACGGATCGACTGGGTGCTGTTGAGCCAACGGATCCAGCGTTGCAAGGATGGCATTGAAGAGGCGAGAGAGAAGGCCCGATTGGGAAACTTCCAGGAGAGCATCGACATCTACGAAAAACTCCTGCCGACCGCCCCACGCGACGAACTGGCGCGAACGATCAAGCGGGAAGTCGCGGAAACCTATGCGCAACTAGCCTACAAGTTCTTCGACCATTCTTACTTCATTGGAGCGGAGCAGATGCTTCGCAAGGCCGAGGAGTACAACCCGAACAGCCCGATGCTCCATTTCGTGCTCGGACGAATTTATCACATGAACGGCGACTACAAAGGGGCGGAACGGGAATACACCATGGCGATGGATTTGGCCCCGGACATCCCCAAGCTTTCGGTCTACCTCGCCGACGTTCGGAAAGAACTCCGGTTCATTCAGAACGCTCCGATCGAGCAGTGACTCCACCATGGGACGAATCATCACCGGCCTGATATTGATCCTGGGAATCGTCTTCCTGGTGCGCGGTTTCATGTCCGATGTCAAGCGTCATGAGAAACCGCCAACCCAATACATCATCCGGGATGACAGCCGGGTCGGGGAGTCGGGGAGCGAAATGGTGGTGATCAACAAGAACAATTTCTCATGGACGGATCCGACCTTCGTCATCAAGGAACGGTATCGTTATCACTACCAGGGATCGCTTCCACCCGACGCTAAGATCACCGTTCCCTTTGGCAAATTCACAACGGACGAGGGAAACGCGTTCACGAAAGACAATATGCTGAATTTCGAGTTCGACATCCGCACCGCCACCATGGCAAGGGCGCGCTAAAATCCGCCCTCAACGATCCTAGGTTGAACCCAGCCCATAGTCGGCAAGTTTCCGAATGAGGGTTCGGCGCCCAATCCCGAGGGATTCGGCGGCCCGAGTCCGGTTTCCCTCATGGGCTTCCAGGGTTTTGAGGATGTATTCTTTCTCCACATCGGCCAGAGGGACGCCCATGGGGAGGCTGACCCCCTCGGAGGGGGAGGCGACATTCAAATAATCCCTCAGATCCGTGGCGGTGATGGGCGAATCGTCGCGCAGCAAAACCATGTGCTCGATTAAGTTCCGGAGTTCGCGAACATTCCCCGGCCAATCGTAATTCTTCATCACCTCGATGGCCGACTCCTCGATCTCCATCGGTTTCTTCCCGTTCTCGAGCGAAAACTGTCGGACGAAGTACTCGGCCAAGGGACGGACATCCTCTTTGCGCTCTCTCAGGGGCGGGTTGTGGAGGGTGACCACTTTGAGTCGGAAATAGAAATCCTCACGAAAGGTCCCCTCTTTGACTTTCTCTTCGAGGTCGGCGTTGGTGGCGAAGATGAGCCTCGTGTCGACCCGGATGGTTTGGTTCCCCCCAACCCGTTCGAACTCTTTCTCCTCCAAGATCCTCAGGAGTTTGACCTGGACATCCAGACTGAGTTCGCCAATTTCATCGAGAAAGATGGTGCCTTTGTCGGCGAGTTCGAATCGTCCTTTTCTTTGGCGGATGGCGCCGGTGAAGGCGCCTCTCTCATGTCCGAAGAGTTCGCTCTCCAGCAAGTTTTCGTTCAAGGCGCTGCAATTGACTTTCACCAGGGGCTGATCCTTCCGAGGAGAGAGGTGGTGGATCGCCTCGGCCACAAGTTCCTTCCCGGTTCCGCTCTCGCCTGTGATCAGAACAGTCGCCTTGGTGACGGCGACCTGCTCGATCTTCTCGAATAGTTTCTTCATGGCTGGGGAAGAGCCGATGAGCTCCTGGTAGCCGTTCTTCTCGCGAAGTTTGGTGCGGAGATACTCGTTTTCGGAAAGCAGTTTCTGTTGATCGAGGATGCGCCGAACGACCAGTTCGAGTTCATCCAGATTGACCGGCTTTTGGAGATAGTCCTTGGCGCCCAGCCGCATCGCCTCGACCGCCATCTCGATGGTGCCATGGCCGGTGAGCATGAGAACCTCCAGAGTGGGCTGTTTCTCCCGGCTCCTTTTGAGGAGTTCCATGCCATCGAGGTTGGGCATTTTAATATCGGCGATCATCAAATCGAACGCCTTCTCTGAAAGCCGGCGCATGGCCGCCATGCCATCCTCGGCGGTCTCCACGTTGATCGCGTCCTTTCCGAACGAGCCATCGAGGGCTTGCGCCAATCCCTCCCGGGCGTTTTTTTCGTCATCGACTACAAGAATCGAAGCAACCATGGATGATTTCAAATTCCTTCATTCTCAAAGGTTTTTCTCAAGACTATGACCCATGATAAACGAAACCGGAAAATCGAGAAAGGAAACCGGCCAAATGGGCGGTTGGCCGGGAAGTCGGCTCTGGTTGAAAGCGGTGATCGGCCTCGGTAAACTCCCGCGCCATGAAACCAACAACCTCCTCCAACCCGAGATTTTTGTATTGCTTGACGGCAATCGGACTCATCCTAGGGCTCATCCTTCCCGAGGCAAAGGCCCAGAATCCCTACCCGGGATGGGCGGCGCCCAAGCGGATTCCCACCCGTTCGGAACGCGCGACGTACCCGGACATCGCGGTGGATGGGGACACGATACATGTGATATTCCGAGCCACCTACACTTTTGTCGCCGACGATCAGGGGGTTCCCCCGGAGGAGTTGATCCTCGACGAGATCCAGATGCTTCAGCTGGTGGAGAGGCGCAATATCGATGTCCAGGTCGAGGCGCTTGGAGGAAAGGACGCGATTCGAAAACGCCGCCAGGATCTCCTGAAGCAGTTGGAACAAATTCAATCACGCCCCGACCAAACTTCCAATCAATCCACCTCGCCCGTTCAAACCGCCATCTATTACACGAGATCGGACGACCGTGGGAAGACATTCATGGAGACCCCGGTCCCAATCATCGCGGAACCTGAAACCTTTTACGGGCAATGCGCGCTGCATGTGGATGCACGGGGGCTTTATGTGGGTTACACCGCCGAGGCCGGCGACAATGTAATTCACACCTACGCGACCTTCAGCGAGGACGGCGGCAAGAACTGGAGCCGTCCGCAACAGCTGAGCACCTCGAAGTTCAATTGTTTCGACCCTCATCTCGCCCCCATCCCCGGCGGAGGGGTGATCATGACCTGGTGGGAACTCGAGGAGACCGAGACGGAATCCAAGACGAGTCCCGGATTCGAGGGGATGCAAGAGGCGTTGGACCAAGGTCTCATTAAGACCACCGAAAGGAGCCGTGAACGGTCACTCATCAAATACTCCCGCCGTCTCGGAGGAACCTGGCAGACGGAGAAATTCCTTTCGGACACCGACAGCGTGGCCTCTTATGTCAACTTAACCACAGGTCCCAACAACGAGATCTTCGTTCATTGGGTGGACCGATACGGTCCGGAGTGCCGGGTTTCAAGAGATGGCGGAGTGACCTGGGAAACCACCTTGGATTTCTCTCAGGTCTTGGACGATCAAAAGTCCAACACGTTTCTCTACGGGGGAGGCGATTACCACTTCATCCAAGGTGACATCGAGCTGCGTCGTTCGACTCAACTCCAACACAGGAAAGGATTGCTCCAGGGAGACTGGCAAAATGTCATCGACCCACAGGCGCAGTATTCCTTCCCCCGACTGGATTTCACCAAGAACGAGGTCCAGGTGGTGTGGGGCACGACCGACAACCTGGCCGGGCAGTCAGTTCTCTATTTCCGCGAGGACAACAAACCCCCGACCAGCGAATTGATTTATCCGGTCGATGGCGCCTTCACCAAGCCGGTCCTGGTTTTCCTGTGGGACGCTGTCGACGATATCGCGACGCGGATGACGTATCGCTGGACCATCATGAAACGGGAGAAACCCGACGATCAACCGGAGCCCCATAATTGGTTCGAGTACGAAGCCGCCAAAGAGAATCCGATCGAACCTCTGCCGGACGGGTACTACACGCTATTCCTTCAAGCCAAGGATTTCGCGGGTAATGAAGAGCCCAAACCGACCGAATTCAAGTTTCAGACCTACTATGTCCCGCCCAAGATCGAGGCGGACCGGAATTCGCTGCCGCCGGTGGAGATCGAAACTCGAAACATGGAAATCCGGTGGACCACCGAGGACAACACTCCGACCGAGAACGATCCCTTGATCGCCTACCGGTTGGACGGCAACCCGGTCACCGAATTCGCGCGGCGGGACAGCATCCGAATCTCGGGCCTGCGTCAGGGCTGGCACCAGATCCAACTTTACGCCAAGGACGAGAACGGGAACATTTACCCCTTCGGCGACACGGTGTCTGTCCGAGTCAATCTTTCCCTGATGTTGGTTTGGCAGGAGAAACCGCAACAACCCGTTCAGGATGGAGAGATCTTCGTGAGCGGCGATCGAGTCTCTCTCCGCTGGAGGGTGACCGACAACACTCAGGACGAGGGAGTCAACTTCTTTTCCTCGGTTCGGTACATCTTCAACGATGGCGAAACTTCGGATTGGTCCACCCCACAGATTTTCACGGACTACGAATTCTCGGGCGAGGACGGGCAACCGTTGCGTGAAGGGAAATATATCTTCCAGGTGATCGCGCAGGATGAATTCGGCAATCAAGTCTTTGGCAGTCGCGAACAAGGGGATATGGGCGGCGCTTACATCGCGACCCAATTCACGGTCGACCGCACTCCTCCCGCGGTCGATTTCGCCGAGGCGGTCACTTACAACGAAGAGACCAAGGTTCCGACCCTGACGGTCACGGGGAATGATAATTACACGCAAAATCAGAATCTGAAGTATCAGTTCCGCGTCATCACGAGGGACGAACCGGATCCCCCCTGGTCGGCGCTTGGATCGAGCGCGAGTTTCACCGCCGAAGGGCATCCGGTCAAATGGTATTCCTGGGGGTATAAGGTCCAGGCTCGCGCCCAGGATATTGTCGGGAATGTCACCACGGATGTGGCTGAGATGAATCTCATCTGGTATGTCCGAAGCCCCGCCCTGCTTTACACGCTGGTCGGAGTGGTGGCGCTGGTCGCTCTGGCAATCCTCTATCTGCTCTTCGCCTCCATGGCGGAGAAGAGACGCCAAAAGAAACGTCAGCAAGCCAAACGAGAAGCGGCCCAGAAATCCTCCACGACCGGGGCCCTGGGCGGCGCGGAAATGGCGGGCGCCGGAACGGCCGCCGGCGACGAGGACGATTTGTTTGAGGTGCGAGAGACCTCCACCTCCGAGACTGGCGGGTCGGACGATATTTTTGGGAGTCCGGCCGCTGCGCCCCCACCGAGCGATTTCGGAGGCGGCGGCGGATCGACATTCGACGATCCCTTCAGCACCTCGGAGACCACTGTTTTCGACGATCCCTTCGCGGAGGCTCCCCCCATGGAGGAGAGCAAACCCGAAAGACCCGCTCCGCCAATTGATGAGGACGAACCATTGGAGATCGGCGGAGGCGGTTCGAAAGAGGAGCCGCCCCCATTGGAAATCGGCGAAGAGGAGAAGGGACATGGGGATGAAACCATTCCCGAAATAACCCCTCCGCCCGCCGAGGAGCCCCCCGCTCCGGAACCGAAGAAACCGGGTTGGTCGGCGGACAAGAAGGTTGATCTGGACGACAAGGATCTTTTCGATCCGCTGTCTTAATCGCTTGGATAAGTGTTAACGATCGGCTCCCTCGGCGGATAGTCGGGGGAGCCTTTTCTATGTCAGGTTAGAGGAAGATAAAATGCTCGATATCAAGTGGATCCGCGATAATCCGAAGGCGGCGGAAGAAGCCTTACAGTCTCGAATTCCGGGATTGGAACTAACCGAACTGCTGAGTCTCGATCGTCAACGACGGGACGCCATCACTCTTTCCGAATCGCTTCGCGCCGAGCAGAACAAAGTCGGGAAGGAGATCCCTCAGCGCAAGAAGGCCGGGGAATCCGCCGACGAACTCATCGCCAGACTTTCCCAGATCAAGAAGGAATCCCAGGAGGCCCAGGATCGACTCAAGGAAATCGAAGCCCGTTTCGAGGAAATCGCGCTCGGTCTTCCAAACGTCCCGCACGAGTCGGTGCTCCGGTCGCTCAACAAGGAAGACAATCAGGTCGTCAAGACATTTGGCGAGAAGCCCAGTTTCGACTTCCCCTTCCGGAACCACCTGGAGGTCGCGGACCATCTCGGAATCCTGGACTTTGAAAGAGGCGCCAAAATCACCGGCGCGGGGTTCCCGATCTATGTGGGAGATGGGGCGCGTCTCGAGCGAGCTCTGCTCAATTTCCTGTTGGATCAGAACGAGGGCAGGGGTTTTGTCCCGCTGGGGCTCCCGTATCTGGTCAACTCGGAGACCGGTTACACCTCGGGGCAACTTCCCAAGTTCGCCGACCAGATGTATCACGTGACCGAAGACGATCTCTATGTCATCCCGACGGCGGAGATCGCTCTTGGCGGGCTCCACCGAGATGAGATTGTATTGGAGGAGAAGCTCCCCCTCCGATACACCGCCTACACCGCCTGTTTCCGACGCGAGGCGGGAACTTATGGGACCGAAGAACGAGGGTTGGTGCGGAATCACCAGTTCAATAAAGTCGAATTGTTTTCTCTGGTCGCCCCCGATAAGTCCTATGAGGAATTGGAGTTGTTGCGGTCTTGCGCGGAGGATTCGGTGGAGAAGCTCGGACTTCATTACCAGACGACCAACCTGGTTTCAGGCGACCTCGGCCAAGCCGCGGCGAAGACCTATGACATCGAGGTCTGGCTTCCCGGGCAGAACCGATATTATGAAGTCTCTTCTTGCAGCAACTGCGAAGCCTACCAAGCGCGACGCGGCAACATCCGTTTTCGACGCGGCAAAGAAGGGAAACCGGAGTTCCTGCACACCCTCAATGGCTCGTCCCTAGCCACTTCCCGGTTGATGATCGGCATTCTCGAGTGTTACCAGGATCAGGATGGAAATGTCACGGTGCCAGAGGCATTGCGTCCTTATTTGGGGGGACAGGAGAAGATTGGGAAGTCGTAGGAGATTTGTTTTTGAATCACGGAAGGGCGCGGAGTGGCCGGAAAAACACGGAATGCCACGCAAGAATTTTCGATTCTTGTCCTTCCGCGCTTCTCCGGCCTTTTCCGTGTGATTCCACGATTCAGTTCCAAAGTCGAACCGATGACGTCACTCAGAAAACCCTTCTCCGGATCAGACCGGTGACCACGCCCGCGATACGGAAGCGATCCTCGGGAGTGACAATGATCGAGGGGTAATCCGGGTTCTCGGCTTTCAAGACAATTCGAGAATCCTCGGGCTGATACCGCTTGACCGTGGCTTCATCATTGACAGTCGCGACCACGATCTCGCCATCGCGAGCGGTTCTCTGTTTCCGGATGACCGCGAGATCGCCATCGTGGATTCCGGCGCCGGTCATGCTGTCGCCATTGATACGGAGGCCGAAGAGCTCCACTCCGGGCCCGCCGCCAAACAGGGCTTGATCGACGCCGATTTCATCCTCTTTGTTTTCCTCGGCCAGGATCGGCGAGCCGGCGGCGACTCGGCCCACGATCGGGAGAGGTTTCCACCAATGAGTGAGTCCGGGTGGGAGACTGTTGTCGGGGAGGTTGATGACATTGTCGCTTCCCTCCCCTGTCGGGAGCGATTCGATGTCGTCATAGGACTGTTTGTATGGAGACGATCCATCCGGATTCAGAAGTTGGATGCCACGTCGAGAACCTTTTCGGTGCTGGAGGTATCCCTTCTTCTCGAGGATCCGGAGATGGTAACGGACGCCATTAGTGGAGGCGATGTCGAAAGCATCTCCCAGCTCCCGCAGGGTGGGTGGGTATCCCTGTTCCTCCACGCTTTGTTTGATGAACAACCAAATCTCTTTTTGAATATCGGTGACATTCTCCACGGTCTTAGCCTCTCCCCTTGGATGAAAACTTAGTCGAGTTGGGATCTCTCCCTTTCTGTTTTCGGCAGAGATCCTACTGACTTTACAATCACTTTAGTGCACAAAGATGCAATTTTCAAGAGGGATGAGATCCACAACCGATTCCGATTACCAAAACTTTCCCCAATCCTTTGGAATTCACCAGGTTCATGCCCAGGGAAGGTCTTGGGTTTCGACCCAAGATCGCCCTACGAAAGAATGTAAAGTTTTTCTGGGAGTTCTTATCTTCATACCCAGAAGGCAGGGAGCGGATCGACTTTGGATTGTGTCTGAGGATTAAATGGTGGGCCTGGTTGGAATCGAACCAACGACCTCACGCTTATCAGGCGTGCGCTCTAACCGGCTGAGCTACAGGCCCCCGATGGGCAAGAGGTGAATATACACAACCTATGCCCGTTTTCAAGGTGGGGGGTAGGCTGTCAAAGGTTCGAGGGTGACAATCGAGGCCGGAAACGGGGGTTAAAAACTCCCATAGACCGGCTCGATTTGGCTGAATACAATGAACTTCGAAAATGTTCGCCCCTTGGTGGGGTGCAAGGAAAGGATTCGCGCCTTTGTCGACTAAATCCTCCCATTTGAGAAAACTGCTGGATTCGCCGGGGCTGATTCAGGCCCCAGGAGTCTTTAATCCACTCCTCGCCCGGCTGGTAGAGCGTGTGGGTTTTCCCGCAGTCTATGTCTCGGGGGCCGGCCTTTCCAATGGCATGCTCGGCCTTCCCGATGTGGGACTTCTTTCCATGACCGAGGTGACCCGGATGGCTGGCCAGATTGCGAGAGTGACCTCTCTCCCGGTCATCTGCGATGCCGACACCGGTTATGGTGGACCCGGAATGATCCGTCGGGCCGTCGAGGAGTTCATCGAACAGGGTGTGGCCGGAATCCACCTCGAGGACCAGGTCGCCGACAAGAAATGCGGGCACCTCCCTGGAAAGCAACTTGTTCCGATTCAAGAGATGGTCGACCGCCTCGAGGCCGCGGGAGGGGGGAGGACCGACCCCGATTTTGTTCTTATCGCCCGCACCGACGCTCGAGCCGGAGAAGGGTTCGAGGGGGCCCTTGAACGAGCCAAGGCCTACATCGAAGCCGGCGCCGACATGATCTTTCCCGAAGCCCTTCAATCCCTGGAGGAATTCCAAAAGTTTGCCGAATCCGTTTCGGTTCCGATCCTCGCCAACATGACCGAGTTCGGGAAATCGCCTCTATTGACTGCGCAAGAGTTGGAGGCGGCGGGGGTGAAGATGGCGATTTACCCTCAGACCTGCCTGAGGATCCTGATGAAAGCCTCGGAGGAGGTGCTCAATGAAATCCTCGAAAGAGGGACACAAGCCGGCGTCGTGGATAAAATGCAGACGCGCGAGGAACTCTACCAACTTCTCGATTACGAAGGCTGGAAGGTCTGAGGGGCGAGGGTCCCTTTGTCAGGGCCCCTCGTGCCCACGGTTCGTCACCACCAAGTCGCCATCCGATTTGGTCCCATTGGTTGCCGCGTAGATGACTGGATAGCGAGTCCCATGATGACGATGAGCGCCCAAGTAGAACCAAATCGCTTCGTAGTCGTTTGCGTCCGAATCCTGGTCGACCGCTCGACTCAAAATCATGTTACTGTGAAATCCATTTTTTCATTTCAACCGAATTCCGGTGCGACCGGGCCCACAAAAACGGGCGGGCTCACTGCTTCCACGTATAATTCAAATCGTCAAAAAACACCCGCTGACCGTTTCCGTCGATCCAGGTGGTGACAAACCCGAATCGGTTGAAACTCGCTCCGGATTCCTTTTGACCCAGCTCAAAATCCATGGTGACCGGGTGACCGTCGAGGGTGACGGTGATCCTTCCCTTTCCCTCGGCGCCATCCGGATCGTAGTCCAAAGTCCACGCATGAAACTCCCCATCCGGGTGGATCATGGGGGGATCGCTTCCTCGTCCACGGCTTTGGTTGTCTCCCTCCATGCGGTAAGCCGGATAAAAGTTGAAACCCTCCGAAGAGGGGCCCTCGATCGCCGCTCCCAAAAAATCTTCTGGCCAGCCCGTGTTTTGCGAGGGATTTTGTTTCATCGATTTCTCCGAGTGATAAAACCCAAACAGAGTGGTGCTATCCGAGACCCCCATGCGAAGGGAAACCTTCCCGGAGGCTTGCAGCGGTTTCTCCAAATTCACCTCTTCGATCCGATCTCCATAAGCCGCCATCCGTTCGGGATAACGACAATCCCCCCGGAACATGAGGCCCCCGATTTCTCCGGATGATCGGCCACCCGCGTATTGGGTTTCGCTGTAGCCGAAATCGAAGCGCGGTCGGATGTTGGTGGTCATGTAAGTTTTCCGATTCCCATAGCAGTCCCATTTCGGGTCTTCGCTCAGGTCAATCTTCTGCCCATCGATCACAAGGTCCGAAATCCAAGCGTGGCCGGGACCGTCCACGCTCTTCATCACATTGAGCAGGCCGAAACGGTCGAAGGTCGCCCCCTCCTCACGGTGTCCGGCGAGAAAATCCCAAGAGGCTTTGCCGTCTTCAAAGGTGCAGGACATCGCACCCTCTCCGTTATTCGCCTTCGGGTCGTAGCTGATCGACCAGGAGTATTCTTTGGTCCCGCTCTCCGCCTCGATCGGGTAGACCCGGTCCGCTTCGATATCGTGACGGCCGATCACGGTGCCCTGCGCCTTCCAGAGTCGTGTCGTGTACTCCAGGTGAGGATGAAAAAACTCGCCCCGTCCATTGATCCGAAAGACCAGCGTGTTCGGGGTCCTCCATTCGTTGATGGTTTGGGAGTTGAAGAATCCCAGAAGGAAATGCCCGCCCCCCTCGGCCACCGTCAACTTTCCGGAAGCGGCGATGGGTTGATCCAAATTGAGAGGCTCAATCGCTTTCGCATAGTAGGCGGGTTCCCCCGCCGGAGTGATCCTCCCACCGATCCTCGCCGGCTGATCTCCCTCGGCGGGACAATAGCCGAAATCCTGAACGACCTCTTGCGGGTCGAACGACGCGGACCGGTTGTTGATCCCCTCCCAACCGGGGTCTTGATCGAAAAACTCCCACTTTCTCTCGGAAAAAGCAGGCCCGACGATGAGTATGGAATGGCAAAGGAGTAGTATGAATAGCGACTGAATCCTCGACATAGTCGAACACCTCGAAGTCAAAATGGATTTAAGTCGCACACAAACGGTGTCAAATCGCACAAGGCAATACGGATTTGAATGGATGCAATCCTAACTGAGTGGCCGGTCCTTTTTAAGGGGCAAGAATTCGATCGATACCGCCGGCTTGAAATTCTGGGTTCCGGAATGCGTACTCATCGCCCCTGGAAGTTGGAAGAACCCCTTGCCCATCCTTAAGGGAAGAATCCCTTCAAGAATTCGCGGAGTGGTCCATTGTATTGCGCCTCGGCCAGGAACTCGACGCCGCGTTGGTTGCCCCAGCTGTAAGAGATCAGGGTCTTGCCTTTCCATTCGCAGAGTTCGACATCGGAGTTATTGATGTTTTCCGCTTCGGCGATGTGCTTTCGCTCCTCAGCGGTGAGTTTCGGATTGGCGATCATTTTGTCCTCCTCCGAAAAAGAGAGGATGGGATTGAAGGGGCTGGATTCCCACTCGATCAAGTCCTTCGAGCGGAGAAGGTGCGGATTGTAGGAGGGGCCGGGGTAAGCCTCCAAATAAGTCATGTAGAATTGGCCATCGATGAAATGAAGGTCGGGGCAGGCGGAGTATTTCTCTTTGGTGTAGACACATTCCATCGGGAGGATGTCCCAATCGAGGAGGTTTTTGGATTCGGCGAAATAGATGGTGAAACGGTTTCCGACCACCTCTTTCGGTTCTCCCACTTCAAAGGCCATCACAAATCGATCATCGGCCTTGGCGACCGCTGTGTTGTACAAACCCCAGTCATCCGTGAGGAGAGCGGGCTTCGAGGCCCATTCGATGAGATCGTCCGAGGAGAAAACCTGGACAACGGAGGATCCCCAGATCTCGACACCGTAGACATACATCCGATCTCCCTCGGTGAACGCGGTCCCGAGGTGGTAGCCGAGGGCAAAGGGGGGCGACTTTTCGCCGTTCCCCTGGTCCACAAAATGGAAATAGGCCTGGCCAAGTTCATTGTGTTGGTAGCGGTCGCGGACATACTCGAATCGGTAGAGGCGATCCTTGAAAACAATGGGGGAGGCCTCGACCAGATCGCATTCGACAGTTCCAAGTTTTTCAATCTTGGGCGGATGGGGTTCGCAGTACGCCGTAAACGCCAGCGCCAGGATAAGCAGGGACAGAGAGGTTTTCATGAAATCTCGCCTTTCGGGATTTGAAAGTTCGGAGGAGTTTAATCCTCGTCCTCATCGTTCTTCTGATCCGAAACTCGAATCTTGAACTCGCGCAGCTTCTCCTGAAGGTGCCTCCGAGAGAGACCGGCGAAGAGGGCGGAGCTGGTCACATTGTAATCATGGGCTTTCAGCAAGGCTTTGAAATAGCGTTTCTCGAACACCGCCTTGGCCTGCTTGTAGGGGAGCTGTTCGGCGATTTCCTCACCCTCGGCCCAGGAGGCGGGGTCGAGGATTTCACGGGGGAGGTCTTCTTTTTCGATGTACTGGCCGGTTTTGGTGATAACCAGACGTTCAAGGAGATTTTGGAGTTCGCGAACATTGCCCGGCCAACGGAAGTTCTGAAGGGTCTCCATGGCGTCTTTCGAGATTCCACCAAGGGAACGATTCATTTTACGGCTGCATAGACCAAGGAAATGATCGATCAAAAGCGGGATATCGTCCTTCCTCTCACGAAGCGGGGGGATCTCGATGGGGAAGGTGGAGAGACGGTAGTACAAATCCTCGCGGAATCGACCCTCCTCCTGCTCCTTTCGCAAATCCCTATTGGTGGCCCCGATGATGCGAACATCCACTTTGCGGGGTGTGACCGCGCCAACTCGGCGAACCTCGCCGGATTCGAGGACACGAAGGAGTTTGACTTGGAGTTCGAGAGGGAGTTCGCCGAGTTCATCCAGGAAGAGGGTGCTTTGATTGGCCTTCTCGATCAGTCCCACCTTGGCGGTGTTGGCGCTGGTGAAGGCGCCTTTCTCATGACCGAACAACTCGCTCTCGATCAATTCTCGGGGAAAGGCCCCGCAGTTCACCGCCACCATGGCTCGCTGGGCGCGAGAACTATTGAGGTGAATGGCGCGGGCGACCAATTCTTTTCCAGTCCCACTCTCCCCGGTGATCAGAACGGTGGCGTCGGTATCCGCGACCTGAGCGATCGCCTTCCCAATCTGCTGCATCGCGTGACTGGCTCCGACTAGCTGTCCGGGTCCGAGTTGGTCGGCAAGCTGTTCGGAGAGCGTTTCCCTCTCGGAACGGAGTCTTCGAAGTTCGACCGCACGAGCGATGGTTCGGACGAGTTCATCGTTGTCGAAGGGTTTGATCACATAATCGAACGCCCCGGCGCGCATCACCTCTTGCGCGAGTTGGACATTGCCATAGGCGGTCATGACAATCACAGCCTGGTCGGGGTCTCGCTTTTTCGCCTCGCGAAGGAGCGCGAGACCATCGAGTTCCGGCATGCGCACATCGGTCAGGATGCAATCGTAGGCGTTTTTGTCGATCAGACCGACCGCGGATTGGCCATCATTCGCCACCTCGATCTCGAAGCCCTCGTCTTTGAGGACCAGGGAGAGGATGCGGCACAGGTTTTCTTCGTCGTCGACGATCAGTACTTTTCCGGTTCTCATGATTCTTGTTTCGACCTTTGCAATTCCCCGAGACGCTCCTGGAGGCGCGCGTTCAATTCTTTCTGCTCCTCGATTCGTTCTCGGTAATCCGTTTCAATCGCCTCAACTCGTTCCCGATGGTCCTCCAAAATGGCCTCCCGAGGATCGGTCCCCGACTGTGGAGAGACCATCCATGCGTTGTGCCAGTCACGGTTCCAACTGGGGGGCAACCACTGATCCTTGGTCACCGCGAGGATGAGGAGCAGGAGCGTGATTGCCGCCGCGGCAAGAGTTGTTTTTCGTATCATCTCTTCGTTGGAACCGGAACCAAAAGAATCTTCCCCTCTCGCTTGGCCGCGATAAAGACCCTGCCATCCCGGGTCACACCCACCCCGCTGGGACCTCCCTCGACAGTTGTGTCGAGGATGATGTCGCCCTTTTCCGAATACACAAACAATTTATCGTGAGTTGGGTCAGTCACCAAGAGAAGTTTTCGCCTCTCGTCCCAGGCCAGTTTCAGTTCATTGGTTTGATCGCCTGTGGTCTCGGTCGGAATTTCCCATTCGTTAAGGAATCTCCCTCTCCCATCGTACCATGAGACCTTCTTGGCGCGGGCGTCGGCCACGGCTAATCCCTTTGAGGTAATTTCGACATCGACCGGCTCGACGAGTTTCCCTGCCCCCCAAGTCTGCGTCTGTTCTCCATTCTTATTGACCACGACAATGTTTCTTCCCGCGGTGTTGGCGATGAAGGTCATGGTCGCCCCAAGAAGGGGCGCATCCGGAATCTCCAAATCCTTGGATTCTCGGTCAAAGACGGCGAGGGGGACCGACCCGACCGCGATCCCGTTCGAACCTCCGGGAACCGGATAGTCCATGACAATGTCACCGGTCGGGCTGAAGACCTGAACCCGCGCGTTCCAGGTGTCGAGGACATAAACTTGCCCCTCGTCATCGACCGCCAAATCGCGGGGCTCCTTGAACTCGCCGATTTGCTCTCCCTGTTCGCCCAGGATCCATTTCAGATTTCCCTTGGGGTCAAAGGCCTGGACCCGATTGTTCATCGAATCGGCGATGAGGACCTCTCCGGAGGAAGAGACCACCAGCCCTCTCGGTTCCCGATACTCGCCTCCGCCGAATCCCGCCGCCCCGCGCAAGAGAGGGCGACCCGATTCCTTTTCAAAAAAGGTGAACGCGGCTTCCGAACCCCCCGGGGGCGTCCAATCCTCCGAGAGTTGGTAAGCCGGGTGGACGCCATAGAGGGTGACACCCGGTTCTTCGATGTTGGATCGGAAGACCGGATAAAAGAGGTCGTTCCACTCGTCGAATTTTCTGAGACCCTGGATCGAGGTGAAAAATTTCCGTTCGGTCGGTCCCAAAATCACAAACCGAACTTTGTTATCCCGCAGGATATCGCGCACTCGTTCACGGTTGGTCGAGTTATAGATGGTTTTGACCAACTCGATACGGGGTTCCGGGGGATGATCCCGCTCGCGAACATGATGAGGCCAGCCAATCAGGGTGGGGAGGCCGGTGTGGGTGGCGATCCAACCGCGATCATGGTGGTAGGACTCGCCATTGACCTCGACGATCGTGGGTTGCCCTTCGGTCTCGGCTCGTAGGAAGTCCACCACGGCGGCGTAGTCTGGGTGTTTGTGGCGGAGGAAGTTGAGGCCATCAAGGGTGAAATCGCCCTCGATCTGACGGCTCCGAATCGTGAAACCGCCGCCATATCCGGTGAAGTAGGGGAGGATCAACGGGAAAAGCACGGCCAAGTAGAGGGAGAAAAGGAGAATCGGATACCCGATAGCGTACCGGAAGAACCGTCCGGCCGACCGCGCCACGACTCCCGGGGTTTCGGGATTTCTCTGGAACCAGAGGCCCAGGAAGCATCCGATTCCAAGCCCGATAAAATGCCAGGCTTGAAGGTGGAATTTGAAGACCGTGTTCCAACGGTGGAGCGGAGCGCTCCAACCCTCATTGATATAGACCACTTCACATCCAGCAATGATGGCGAATCCAACCGCAAGTAATAGGCACGCCCATCGGGTCTCGTAACGGGACCTTCTGGCAAAGATTCCGGGCAGGAGAAGGAGTCCGATGAATAGCGCCACACCGAAGACGAGGTAAGCGATTTCCGAGTCGACCCATTGCCAGTAGATCAGGCTGTCCCGAATGCTTGGCGGCGATTCGAGCGAAGCCGGATCGAAACTCTTGAGGGTCAATCCGGAGAAGTATTTTACCAGACCGATCGAGGCCGCGAGAGAAAGGATGAGGGTCAGGAAAACCTTCAACCCTCCCCACTTTGAGGCGGTTCCCCAGCGCCATAACCAAGTGATCAGGATGGGGATCAGAATCAAAAGGGGGATCCCGAAAATTTGCAGGAACTCATAGGGGGTGGTCCAACCCGACGCCGCTTGGTGCATCCAGCCAATACCGGCGACCCTCTTGGGAGGATGGAAGTAGCGATGGAAGGGGTAAAACAGAAAGTAACTGAGGGCGATCACAACGATCGGCAAAAGGACCACATTTTGGATGAAACCGAATTTGCCGATGGTGAGCCGCTTAATGCCCCTCCCCCAGATATTCATTCGAACCAAGTAGCGACCGAAACCGAATCGATTGGCCCTCCACCAGTCGCCGCCTGAGTAAATGAAAACCATCAGGAAGGTGAAGAGAGTCAGTCCAAGCAGCGCGGGGTAGTCCCAACCATTGGTGATGAAAACCATTCCCAATAGGAGACTGATAAAGAGGATCTGGAAAGCGCTAGTGATCGAGCCGCCGTAGAGGTTCCGCGCTTCTGGCAAGGCCCCGAGTCCCTTGAGTCGCCAATAGCCGCTTTGCCGGATGGAGTAGGCGACCAGCAGAGAAACCAGAACCATGCCGATCGGCATGATCAGTTGGTGAGCGTGGAAATCGGCGAAGACATGAGTCCAAACTGGGAACTCATTGGCGACCGAACTTTTGGTGACGCGGGAGAGTTTCCAGAAGTATTTGTCGAAGTCGTAGAAGTTGGCGAGTCTTTGCTGATCGGCTTGCGCCATCGCGTCCGGATTCCAGACAGACCGCCATGCCAGTGAGACTTTCTCCCAGATCGGGCTGTGCCAGAAGAGGAACCCTATTTTGAGTAGGGTAAGTTTGATCTGTTCCCAAACGGCAACGAAATAATCGTACAGACCGGTTGCCTCATACCGTTCCCGAAAGATCTTGGGATCCTGAGGACCGTTCGGGAGAAGCGAGGCCATCTGGATCACACTTTTCAGAGTCCCCGCGAACACGGTCAGGAAGGCCCCAATCAGTCCGCCCAAATAACTTCGAGTCAGGTTGAAAACGATTCCGAAGACCAGGCAGAAAACGAAGGCTGGGATGGTGGCGACCGCCAGGTTGTAAGTGTATTCCGGCGGGACCCCCAACCATTTGCCAAGTAGACCGTAGCAGAGGTGACCATAGTGGTAGTAGTTGATGGTTTCGCCCGCGTACCAAGGGTCGATTGCCGGAAAGGTTTTGGCGCGGTAGGCGGCGTTCACAAAGGCGATGTTCATCGGTTTCTCGCCCTGGTAAATGTCTGGGTTGGACATTTTCAGGTAGACAAAAAAAGCGAAGACCACGAAGAAGGTCGCCTCGATGACCACCATCCGTTTCCAATTCAATTTCAAGTATTCGATCATTTGGGGCCGGGCGCGGAAGAAACAGACGACAGCAACCGCTAACCAGAAGAGGAAACAGAGGGTGGTGGCCAGACGAGTGTTTTCCCAGAAACCGAGACTCGTCCCGAGCCAGGAGGCGTAAGTGATCGAGAGGAAGCCGATCATCCGGGAGGCTGAGAGTCCTCCATCGGGGAGACTCCGGAAGAGTTGGAACGAGATCGGCCAGAAAACCCACCCGAGAAGGAGAATCCCCAAGATCCATCGTTCCAAGGCATAGGTGGCCGGCTCGGCGAGGATCGAACGGTTTTCATTGGCGGTTAGGATCTGCTCTTGAGTCAGGTCCTCAATCCACTGCGGCGGGTGAAGTATGCGGTTGAGGATTTCGGCGTCATCCAGCTCCTCGAATTTCTCGAAGACATGGACGGTCGGATGGTCGTAGAGGGAAAGAGATTCATCGGCGAGTTCGAATCGAATCGGAATCCCGAGCACCGTCACCGGTTCGGAAAAAGTCTTGACCAGACGGAAACCGAGATTCCCGCCGAACAGGGATTTGTAGAAACGGACGCGATTCGGCCCCTCCTCGGGCGCTTGGAGGAAAGCGCCATAGTTTCGTTTGGAGGAAAAGCAGTAGTAATCGGCCCATTCCAACCGGTTGGCCACAGTGCTGAGGTGTTGGGGAGTGTCGGAATGAATCGGGTTAGTGGTCTGATGGACAAAATTCCTCATCACGCCCGGGTCAGTGGGGACCGGGTCATCCCAGACCTCGGTGGCGACATGGCTCCCCTGTTTGACCTCGTCCTGAAACCAGTCGGAGGCGCGCTCCCAGGGGTGGGTTCCGGTGTAGACTTTGACATATGCGAGCGAGTAAAGGGCGCTCCAAATCACAGTGAGGACACATGCGCCCGCAAAGACCCTCGAAAACCGAAATCCTCGCGTTCCCTCGGCGCGGCGGCGTTCTCGCATCCTCAGATAGGCGATGACCGCGACGGCGAAAGCCGCCGCCCAGAGGCAGAAGAAGGGGAGTTGCGGTGTCAGGTATCTCGGGAACTTGGTGTGAAAGAGGTGAGTGGTGAAAAAGTTCGGGATCATCCAGCCGAGGATGACCCACTCGGTCCAGGTCGGGCGATAAAAGGGTTTGCCGAAACCATAGAAAAGACCGAACAAACAGAGAAGACCGAGGGGGATGCCCATTCCCCAGAAGATGAGGTTCTTCCATTGGTAGTAGAACGGAATCGTGTTTGAGTACTGCCGGGTCCAAGGAACCCCGCCCTCGAGCGCCATGTTCCGTTGTTCGGTGACATCTCTCCAGTAACGGCTGCCTCCGATGGCGAGCCAATCCTGGTTTGCTTTGTTGACATTGTGGTAATCGAGCCAACCGAAGCGAATTCCAATCTTGCCGGTGTAGTCCTCGATAGATTCGCCCCACTCCAAGAATTTGGTTCGGATTTTTTGCGGAACAATTTTAGGCCCGGCCTCGAAGTTGAGGTGGATGAACGAAAGGGTGGTCGGATTCGAGGGAGCGGTTGAGGTTGCGTTTCGAGCCTCTCGAGGGACTGGAGGGTAGTCGAGATAACCGAAGGGCTGGGTGAAAAAGGTGACCGCCCAAATGAGGACAAAGGAGACCAGCCCGATCAGTTTGAGATGCGCCGCGAAGCCGACATTGCGCCAGGAGAAGAATCGAATGCGCGGACGATGCCGCCAGTAAGCGAGGGCGAGGGCCATGAACCAGGGGATGAAAAGGAGGATCGAGCCAAATTTGGTCGACATCCCGATCCCGATCCAGATCGACGCCGCCACAATTGACCGCCATCGTCTGCCCCAGGTTTCAGCATCGAGGAAAACCACCAGCGAGTAAATCGCGGCGACGCAGAAGAACCCTTGGAGGACATCGAAGGTAAAGTAGTGACTCAACTGAAGATGGAGCGCGGTGAAGGTGAGAAGAATCGCCGCAAAGAGACCGACCCTCCGAGAGTAGATTCGGGCCCCAATGCGGTAGAGGTAAAAAATGGTGGCCACGCCCGCCAGCCCGGAAAGCGGTCGTGCGAGGACTCCCCAGTTCTGGTAGCTCCATTCGGGACCCTCTGTCCCTAAAGTGAAGCAGTGTCCGGCGAGAATGTAAGCGATCACGGCAAAGGCCGACCAAGCCATCAAGAAGGCGCCTGTCTTCCAAGATGAAAGTTCCCAACCCGGTCGCCACCTCGCGAGCAGATAAAAGAGGATCCAGACAAGGAAAGTGAAAAAGAAAACCTCAAAGGAAAGATTCAGGATGCGGCCCCGCGCTTGATCCGGGGAAAACGAGTTGAAAAGTTTTGAGAGGCCAAACAGGACGTAGTATGGGAAGGACCCATAGTTGTACGAATCGAGATTCATCCCGCTGTTGGGGTTTAAGAAATTGACCGAGTAGATCCGTTTCCAATATCCGAGGAGGGATTCATCCTCACCGCGTTCGGTTTCCTCCCATTCGAGACGACCGGTTTTGTCATAGACGCTGCGCTCATCCGGGTGGGCGTACATCCCTCGGTGCGACCGCGGAGCGCCCGATCCCCAATCATCGCCACGCAGGCGTAGATAGCCCCCCACAAGCAGGCACAGGAGGAGGCCCGATAGGCAGATCAGCCGATTCGAATTCATCCGTTGTGATGGACCGCCTGAATAAATTCTCTCATCCACTGCGGGTTGTCCGGCCAAGCTCGCGCGGTGATCAAATTCTCATCGATCACCACCGCCTCATCGATGAAGGTCCCGCCGGCGGTTTCGATATCGCAGGCGAGTTCCGGATAAGCCGCGCACTTCCTGCCGGACAAGACTCCCGCCTTGGCGAGAAGCAGTCCCGCATGACAGGTGCCGGCAACCGGTCTTCCGGATTCGATGAACGCCTTGACCCAATCGGCGACTCCGGGGGCGTTTCGTATGTACTCAGGAGCTCGCCCGCCGGGGATCACCAATCCATCGAAGTCGGAGGGTTTGGTGTCGGTGATCGCCACCTCAGCCTCGATCCGGTATCCGAGTTTTTCGGTGTAGGTTTCCATTTCCGGTCCGAAATCATGGACCACGGTCTGGAGGGTCTTCTTATTGGGCGCGGCGACAGTCGCTTTCCAGCCCTCCTCCTGGATCCGGTGGAGGGGGTAGAAAACCTCCAGGGCTTCGGCGGCGTCCCCGGTCAAAATCACAATGTTTTTGGACATTTTCGCCTCCTTGGGTCGGTTCGGGATATCCAAGAATCCCGTAAGTTACGAAGATAAAGGTTCATGTGATCTTGAATAGACCCTCCCGCGAGAATGCCAGGATTGAACTCGGGAGCGGGTGTGGACTTTGCCGATGTGAATTGAGTACGCTTCCAGGCATTGATTTTTCATGGGAGAATCGTTTTTTCAATGAACGCTTCGACACCCCTGTTTATTGTTCTGCTCAACCACTGGCGGGCGATCGCGTTCGGGACAGTGGCATTGGCCGTTTTGGCGGCGGTGGGCTCCCTGTTTTTGCCGAAGGGGTATCAGGCGGGTTGTCTGGTTTTGGTCACCCCTCCGAAAACCGCCTCGGAGTTGAAACTGGCTCCGAACCCAATTCACATGAAAACCGCCTATTCGCTCGCCAATTCCGATTATGTGCTGCAACGAACGCTCGACATTCTAGTCGCCCAAAGGTCCTTGATCGAAAAGGTGATGGAGTCGATCCAATCGGAGGAGGGGGGGAGCAAGAGTCCGCAGTGGAAGGCGCTGGCTCGACTGGAACCCTCGCAAATTTCGAAACGTTTGGATCTCGATTCGGCGGATTCGGTTTCCGACCTTTGGGAGGACCTTCCGCCAATTGATCTTCTCCCGGGCTTTCTGGAATTGGATACGGACTACGTCGCTTCGCTCGATCCCATCCTTTTCAAGAAACACCTCTCCTCTCGGATCCGCACCTCTCTGGAGAACATGCATCAGGTCGAATATCAACCTGTTTTGAGTCTGCAGGCCGAATGGGAGACCCCGACCGGCGCGGCCTTGGTGGCCTTTGCCTGGGGTCAGGTGCTGATTCGAACGATTAGAGAGCAATATCTCGAACCCACCCTGGAACTTCAGGAGAGGTTCGCGAGGAAGATCGAAGGAATTCGACAGCAAGCGACCGAGATCTCTCAACGGATCGAGGAGATCAAGAAGGAGAATTCGTTCGAGGACCTGGAGGCCCAAAAGAGAAAGGGATTGGTCCAACTGTATGGAGCGGTCGAAAGGATCTCCCCGGAGGAAGTGTTGCCCGCCAGCAAAGAGGAGAAGGAAAAACCGCCTCTGCTCTCACTCGCCGAGAATCTCTCCGAGGACCTCGACCAGATCCGTTGGAGTTTTCAAAACTCGGAGTCGCTGCTCAAGCGAAGACAAGTCCTTCAAGAAAGACTAAGCGCGAGCACCGACCACGACGAGATTCTCCGCCTACGCGGAGAGATCGCCGACATTGACCAGGAGATGGCCTCTCTGGAGAAGGAAGTCGCGACCGCTCATCAACAGTTGTATGAAGCCTACGCTTCCATCGCCGAGCTGGAAGTGGATCGGGAACTGGCGGACGAAATGTCGGAACACCTGGGACGGACTGGGGCGTTCGAGGCGATGAATGTAAATTATGACGAGATGCTTGGGGTTCGGATGATGTCGACCCCCACACCCCCAAGGACGCCGGTCTCTCCGGTGATCTGGGAGAATGCGCTCCTGTTTGGATTGTTCGGTTTCGTTCTGGTCTGCTTGATGACCATAGCCAGCAACACGTTGCTGAGGATACCTGCCGAAAGGTTTGGATGGGAATGAACGATACCCAACGGGCCTTGAAAGCATCGGTGATCATCCCGATGTACAACGCCGCCTCGGATATTCCCAACCTCCTGGAGGCTTTGGCGGCTCAAACCGTGATCCCCGAAGAGGTCATCCTGGTGGACGATGGCTCGACCGACGGGTCGGTCGACACCGCCGAGGAGTGGCGCGGCAATCATCCGGAATACCCCATTCGAATCCTCAAGCAGGAGAATCGGGGGCCTGCCAAGGCACGGAACTACGGGGCCGACGAATCGATCGGAGAGATCCTGATCTTCACCGATAGCGATTGCCTCCCGGATCCCGGGTGGGTCGAGGGGATGACGGCGCCCTTCAGCGACCCGTCGGTGGTGGGGGTCCAGGGCGTTTACCAATCCCGACAGACCGAGGCGATGGCGCGGTTCGCGCAACTGGAGATCGAGGATCGGTATCGTCGGATGCGAAAAAATCCGACCATCGATTTTATTGGAACGTATTCGGCCGCCTATCGAAAGTCGGTGTTCATGGAGCAGGGGAAGTTTGACGATCGTTTTCCGATCGCGAGCGGAGAGGACGCGGATCTTTCGTATCGACTCGCTTCGAAGGGGCTCAAGATGGTGTTTCAACCAGAGGCCGTGGTTTATCACCGTCACCCGAACAGCCTCGGAAAATACCTGAGTCAGAAATTTTGGAGAGCCTACTGGCGCAATCTGCTCTATCGTCGGCACAGTTCGAGGATCCTCAAGGATTCATACACTCCTCAAGCCCTGAAGTTCGAAACGCTCCTGGCAATCCTATTTCCGGTCTCATTCCTCGGCTTGACGCTCCCCTTCCCCTGGTCTTACTTGCCGTTAGCGTTCGTCATTGGGATCCTCATCCTCAGTCTCCCCTTCACCTTGTGGGTGATCGGCAAGGACCCAGTGGTGGGCTTGATCTCGCCCTTCGTGATCCTCTTCCGGTCCTTCGCTTTCGCGCTTGGAACCGGACGCGGATTGCTCAAGGGGCTGTGGGTGAATGAGGACTACCTCTGATCGTCGATTTGGAATCGACTCAAAAAACCATGTCCAACTCTCTGGAACGTGACAAGCGTTTTTTCTCGGTCTTGCTCGTCCTCTTGCTGGCTTATACGGCGGCGGTTGCGCTGACCCTTCCGGGCAAATACCCTTGGCATGATGAAATCACCACACTGAGGGATTCGCGCCAATCCTTCTCGCATCTGATCGGGACTTATTACACCCACAAGGGGTACATTCTCGCCGCGAAACTCTCCACCACGATGTTCGGCGAATCCTGGACCGCGCTCCGTCTCCCCTCGATCGTCATGGGAGGTCTCACTCTCGCTGCAGTCTATTGGCTGGGGACGCTTCTTTATCGAAGATCGGTGGGAATCGTAGCGGCGGCCTATTTGCTCCTTCATCCCAATTTCTTGTTCCACTCGACCGATGCTCGCGGTTACCAAGGGGCGTGTCTTTTTTCTATCCTCGCGGCTGGATTTATATGGAGGGGCTTGTCCGAAGTTAAAGTGCTCGATTGTGTGCTCGCGGCGATTTGTCTCTTTCTTGGCCTCATGATGCAACCCGCGGGTGCATTGACTTATCCAGGCATGGCGGTGGTCGCTGTCATCCTGATCGCTCAGTCTTTTCGTAGCCGGAGAGAGGAAGAGCGAACAAAGAAAACGAAACTCATTTGGCTTCTCACGATCAGCTTTATCGTCGCACTGGTGCTGATCGGTCCAAGAATTCGGGCTTACCTCAGTTGGGACACGCTGCTTATTCCATCGCGTTTCGCCTCGGAAGCGGACGTGAGTCAGACTCTTTCGGGGGGGCCGCTGAAGACCTTAGAGGGATGGCGAATCCAATTGGCGCCCCTGATCTCGGGCGAGTTGCACACAGGAGGGATCGTCACCTTCGGTTGGTTTCTCATCCTGGCCGCACTCATTTCATCCTGGAGGGAGAAGCGGCTCCAGACGCTCCTTCTTTTTCTCTCGGTGATGACGCCATTCGCGTTCTTCTATTTCTACAACCCGCCCTTCCTGGTTCACCGATATCTCTATTGCACGACTCCGTTCGCTATCCTCTTGGTTGTCTACGGAGCGTTTTCGATTGGCGAATGGATCGGACAATTCTTTCGAGCCCCGAAGAGGCGGTGGATTCGACGGGGCGCGGAGGGTTTGCTGATCGCTTCTCTGCTCTTCTCCTGCTGGGGACCCTTTCGCGCCGAAGTCGCTTATTCGGAATATGGCAGCACTTGGATGGTCCCTGTCGCCGAATTGGCTGATGCGGATTTCATGCAGGAAACACGCTTGGTTTTGGTGGATGAAAAGCCGCTCTGGCGAGATCAACTCGAAATGTTGGGCGTCCCGGAGGATCGGCTCGATTACTACCAACCCTCGAAAGAGGGCGGGTATGAGCCACTGCTAAACCGTTTGGATTCAAACACTTGGGTCGTTCTCAAGGCCTACTCGCAGGATCCTGAATTGCAGGGCGCCTTGCGAAAACAGGGTTGTATCGAACTGCGTATTGAGCAGGGGTTGTTTTATCTTCCCCCATCCGACCTCGATGGAGATTCGCAGTCTTCTCGGTTCCTGAGAGCCATCGAATATCTCGACCAAAACTTCCGCCTGGATTTCCGCTTTGAATATTCCGTGGCGCAAGTCCTGAAGGCGCATGGAAAAGTAGATCTGGCAAAAACCTACGAGGCGCGCGCCATGGAGGGGATGGCCAAAATGAACCGGTGGGATTACCCGCGAACTTTCGGGGCCTACACCTCGGCTCTGGGGGATTATGCACTGAGTCAGGACAAACCATTTCAGGCGGCGGAGGTTTACGAGCACGCTTTCGGCAAACCTGATTCGCGTTATTTCGATTATGTCTCCTTTGTCGACAAAGTCCCCGCGGAAGCGCGAAACGAGGTGGTTCAATCCTGGGGTTTCCATCCGGAAGATTTTTCCGAGGGGTTTATTTCCGCCTTGGAACGAGGGCAAAGCCTGGAGGACGATTACAAGGCCTATTGGACGTTCAAGGCGGCGCAGATCCTCGACCAGAACGGCATGCTGGGGGAGGCATGGCCGTTGTATGAGTATTCGATCGATCACGGCGACTCCCTCGGGCGATCCGCTCAACGGCTGTTTAAATTCCATGTGTCCGATGGAGATCATCTGGAAGCGGCGAAGATTTATCTTCGAACGGTCGGTCAACCGACCACTCCCTACCGCAATTATGTCGATCTCTTCGAAGCCTTGCCTGAGGAGGATTGGAAACGGGTGGTGAAACTCGAGGAATTCGACGCAAGGAAGTATGTTCAAGGTTTGACAGACGCATTAAATCGCGATCCCGAGTTGAATGCCAATGAGAAGAACTTCTGGTCAGAGCGAATTGGAAAAATCCTTGAGGGGCTTGGTTTTGAAAGAGAGGGGCAAGAACTTCGAAAGGCCTTCCAACCAGAGGGATAGGGGTTGACCAGGGATGACCATGGAGACGGAATCCCCCCAAGACACCCAACCTCAATCGCGGTGGCGGCGGTGGTCGCGCCGGGCCGTTCTCGAACTTGGGTATCTGGTTTTTCTGCTGGTTCTATTGGAGGCGATGCTCCGCTTGGCCGGTTGGATCTGGCTGGTCCCGAGGAATCTATCTCAAGGCCCCACCAATCCGAACGACTCCGAGATTCGTATCCTGGCAATTGGCGAGTCGACCACATTCGGGCAAGGGGTCTCCCCAGAGGATGCGTATCCCAAGCAGTTGGAGAGGATGCTGAATGACGGGTCGGATAAGATCTATCGGGTGATCAACACTGGGGTCCCCGGTCAGACCAGCACAAGCATCCTGCGAAACATCCGGTACCAGATGGAAACTTACCGTCCGCAATTCGTGCTGGCCCTATTCGGAATCAATGACACGAATGAGGCTTTGAACGATCTCTCCGCGAGGGTGGCTTTCGGTTTCAATGTGCCGGAGTGGGTGGCTGACTTGAGGATTTACCGCCTCGCCTGCATCGTTCGCGATTACGCCCTTCATCATCCGAAGGTCGAGGAGCATGGCGCCTGGACCTTCTTCGACCGGGACCAGCGGGGCGAGGATGGCGCCTGGGTCGATAACCCATTTTTCCTGGAACAACTCAAACGAAACACGGCGGAGATCATTGAAATTGTCCGATCCGAAGGCGCCGACTACGCGATGCTCTCCTACCTCAAATCCAACGAACCGCTAAGGAAAGTCTTGGTGGAGATCGCTGAAGAGAACGATGTTTTGTATATCGACCTTTTCGATGAGGAGGCGGGAAACAAAGGATTGTTCACCGCGGATGGGTTCCATCCCAACGAGGAGGGTCATCGGGTGATGGCGGAAAAGATCTATGAGGGTTTGTTGGAGAATGAATCGCTTGGCGAGTCGAGATAAGGCTTGATTAAGACGACTCGCCATTACGGTGAAAAGCGTTGTTTTCAACGGGAGCTTAAGCACTTACAAATTAAGACTATTGAGATTGGAGAAATCCTCTAGTATACCTGACCTGTGAACGAATGGGGGGCCCTGACTCGGCCTCCCTTCATGAGATTCAATCCAAGGATCGACGAATCCAAAATGAGGTCAAGCCTTTCTATGACACGCCCACTCTCTTTCCTCATGCTCTGCACTCTCATTACGGTGGGACCGGTCTGGGGAGGATCCCTATCGGAGCAACCGAGCGAGAAAGTAATAGGCGGGGTCTCCGGTCATGAGATTTCCCAGGGGGATTTTGAGTTATTCCTTCGATATAAGCGGGCGGAGTTTAAACAGAAGCAAGCAAAACTTCCTCCGCCCGAAGAACTCATCCGAATGTTCGCCACCGATTTGATTCTCGCCGGTTCCCTGGAAGCGACCGAGACACCGTCTCTCCCCGAAAGCCCCTTGGAATGGAAACTTTGGGAACTGAGAAATCGTGAGGCTTACACGCGCATCCTCGAGGAGGAAATGTTTATCAAGGGCTCGTTGCCCGAAAGCGACTTGCGAGAATACTACGATGAACACCAACAAGAGTTCGCGCTAACACCTTCTTTTTCGTTCAGGAATATTTTCCTGGACGCCACTCGTGAAACGGAAAAAGAGGGAAGGGACGGATTGCGTAAGAAAGCGGAGGAATCACACAGAAAACTCGAGGCGTTGCGGAACGATCGAGGAATCGTCTCAGTCGAGGATTTTGTCGGCATCGCCTCCGATGCGATGGGAGTCCCAACCAGGGAGATCGATGTGCGGGGCGATTTCCAGTTGGGTCAGATCAACCCAGTCCTCGAAGGGGCGGCGTGCTCTCTGGATCCAGGGGAAATCAGCGATGTGATCGAAACCAAGAATGGTTTCTATATTCTGCGGCTGGAAAACAAGGTGGTAAAAGGGTTTCGGCCCCTTGAGGAAGTCGCCGGCGAGATCGAGAGCCGGCTTCGCTACAAGATTCAAAAAGAGCGGTTTATCGAACTTCGGAACCGACTCACGGATCCCGCGCTATCCGAGGTCCATGAGGAGGGCCTTGCCGGATTGATCCGCTGGGCGACCCACCCGGACGACGGTGAAAATCCGATCGTGGCCGAGGCCGAGGGTTTTGAGATCCACCTCTCGGATTATCTTGAGTTCCTCAAGTTCTCAAGGGTCGCTTCCCCGCCCTCCTCCTCGCAATCGCCGGAAGAAATTCACAGGACCCACACAACAGCCTTGGTGGACAACCTCCTCTATCCGATGGCCGCTTATCAACACGCGGTCGCCAGCGGATACACAACCGAGGCGACATTCTTGAATCGAATGCGCATCGGCCTGATTGTTATTTTGGGGGAAGAAAAGTTTCTCGATCTCGTTCGTCAGCGTGTCCAATCGATGCCCACTCTTTCCGAGGAGGAAGCGCGAACTTATTACGAGAAGCACCCAGAAGAGTTTATGACCACGCCCACCAGCCGTTATCGAGAAATCGCGGTTCGGCCCAGGGAGGCCGCCAACGCACATGATCAAGAGTTCGCCTTCCGCGAAGCGGAAGCACGCGCGCTCGAAGTCTTGGCGACGATAAAATCCGGAAACGCCGAAGAAGAAACGATCATGAAATACTCGGATGGCGAGGAAGCCCAAGAGGGAGGCCTGACGCCTTGGCTGTCTCCTGGAAGACGTTACTCTCCGGAGGTCTGGAAAGAAATCGAAACTCTGGATAACGGAGAGTGGATGACCGAACCGATGCGAGAGCGAGGGTATGCGATTCTTCTCAAACTCGAGGATCTGATTCCCTCAACCTTAAAGCCTTTCGAGAATGTTCAGGGTGAGGTTATTCGAACCTTGACTGAAAAGCGCGTTCTGGAAACGACTCAGTCGGTCATGGAGAATCTGCTGGAGGAACACAGATTTTCTTTGAATCCGGATGGAATTGAAGCGCTCAAGGCGATGGATGAATCATCGTTTTCGCATCCCGATTGACAGGATCCCCTCCAATAACGTCCAAACCAACTCAGTTTGTTGAACTTCCATTCACAATCTCACATGGATCCGCCTCCACTCCAATTCTTTCAATGTGGTTGTTTCTTTGAATTTAAACGATTAATTAGATTTCGAAGAATTATGCCTCACAAGAGAACCTGGAGAATTTGGAAAAAAAGGAAAAATAATTGTTGCAGGTCCTCCTAAAGGGTGTTAGGTTTGGCTGCAAGCATCTGGGGCAAATGAATGTGTGGGCGCCCCTTGGAAGGGTTGGTAGCGAATGATGGGTTGTGGTGGCAAATAATGCGAAAGATTTTTACCGAACTCCTAAAGTGCTTTAGAAATTTCGGTCAACGGATCGACGCCACGCTCATTCTTTGTCAAACCTTATTCTTCGGGCCCAAGTCCCCCGTTCTCACATCCACCATCGAAATGCTTCTTCATTCAAAGACATTTAAATTTCCTTTGATTTCCTGTCAAGAAACCGTTTTCCCGGTCTCCACCGTGATGACGAAAGGTCTTGCCCTCGCGTTATGCCGGGACCTCGGACGAAATTCTTTTCGCTCGCCTCAACCGCTCAATCCTTGGAATCGGGTTTGCGCCCGACGCCGATCTTTGAGCATTCGGTGAAAACCGAGGTAAGTTTTCCTTCCCTCCATCACTTGCGGAGGGTTCGTGTAGGTGCTTCTCGAATGAAATAGCCAAGGCGCTAGAGAGGAGGTCTCACAACCATTCACAACGACACGGTTTAGATACCTATGTAACTGAAATTTTACGACTAATCAAGAATGTGATGGAGGAATTACCAATGATTATACGATCAAGTCATCTTTTGGTAGCGATTATTTGTAGTCTTGCTCTTCTCGCCAGTCCGGCGAGTTGGGGGCAGTCCTCTCCGCCAGCGGCCCCGCCCCAACCGGGATTGCCGACCGGAGTGACCGCCCTGACCGGTAATGTCGATGTCGCCCCCGGCATTCAAGGCAGCGGCGGCGGTGGAACCCGCGACGTGGGCTGGGATTCCATTGGGATAGTGGGAGGACGAGCGGAGTTCATTTATTTCGCGTTCCTCGACGGCGCGGATTCCCCTTGGTGCACACCGCGGCGCAAGGTGGTGACCCATGATGGTTTCGGCAATGGAGTTATCGCCCATAACCAGGATGGTTATCTCTCCGATCAGGGACATGAGTGGATGAATGACTGGGTGACGACCGCGCTCGGAATCGACCCGGGATTCAGTCCTGGCACCTTTTTCGGCGGCCTCCAGGGTGACGACAACACCGGCGACTATATCTTCACCACGATCGCCGGAGATCTCGACACGGTGGGCTCCCTTTCCGGGAATAGTTGGAAGAGCTATGTGGAAAACGTCCTGAACGGCGGCGGATCGGACACTCTTAACGGGGCCGCTTATTATGCAAATCAGACCGATGACGTGAGCGTTTTCCAACGCTTAGACCGTAACGGCGCACTGGTGACCCCACTGACCGCCGGTCGAAATATCCCCCCAGGCAATATCAATGGCGGGACCACGCTCGAAACGGGGAACCTATGGTCCAATGTCACCGCGGATATCCGAATCGGTGGTTGCGCAATCCTTTCGAACGGGAATAATTTCTACAACATGGGCGATCGAACCAACCTCGGCACCCAGACTTTTCATCAGACGGGAACAGGCGCCACCGCTTATTTCACGATCAGCGACGCCGCGGGAGCCTATATCACCACAACAACCGGTTCGCACCCGCCGACAAATCCGGCCAATCCGGATGGTCCGGTGGTTTCGGCCGGAAATGGTTACGTGGTGAATGGCTCATTGAACATGACGGTGCTGCTGAACGATGGAACCATCATCTATAGCGTGGACACCAACGCGGTGTTCGACGGTTCGGACGCCTCGCTCTTCCCGCAAGCGGGAGACGGCAGCTGGACCTGCGATGACGACGAAACCGTGCCGGAAGCCGGCCCGGACATCATCTATATTCCAGGCAACTACATGACCGCGGGCGGAGATGTGAGAGTGGCCATCGCGCGCTACCAAGTGGATGTGGGCGCTCAAACGGTGACCCCTCTTCCGATCCTGACTCCGATGGACGACTTGGATCCACAACCAATCGGGGCCGCGAAGAATGGTCACACGACGAGTGTCGACACCAACGAAGACGGCGATCTGGCGGTTGTTTACCGGAACCCGGACGACAACACCGCCCTCGTGCGCGTTTACAATGCGGACGGGACCCCGCGCACTCCGAGTTTTTACGCGTCGACTCAGGGTGCGGATGACAATCTGTCCGAGTTGTATTCAACATTCGATCCTGTCACCCAGACCTTCACGATTCTCAACTTGGGCGGAGCAAGCGAGATTCCATTCGCGGGCACGACTTTCGGCGGGAACGACGGGAAGGCCGCCCATTCCATGATTGGGTTCACGGGAAGCCAAGTGGGCGTGATGTGGTTGACCTCCAGCGGAGTCCCCTCGGCGAACACGACCAGTGTTCTCTGCAATGGGCAACCGAAAACACTCCCGGTCGTTCACGCGGCGCGAATCTTCAATGTGCCGGGCGAGAGCGCGGTTTCAGATTGGGATCTGTATTAAGGGAAGTCAGATTAGTTAACGACTGATAACATCCGATGACCCCGGGTTGCGCAGGTGAAGTCGCGGCCCGGGGTTTTTGTTTTTTGCGTGCGGGATAGGGGGTTGGGACTTATTCAGCGCCGCCAGGTCTGCCGCTGACCCTCATCGTCGTTCGCCCCCCGCTATTGTCATTTCGACCGTGCGCCAGGCGGCCGCAGATTAGTAAAAGGAAACCGAATGCGTCATACCCGCGGAGGCGAGTATCCAGGGCCGGGGCCTACCCTCTGGATTCCTGCCTTCGCAGGAATGACACGAATCAGACTTTCCGGCAATTTAAAATCGTTTCCTTAGGACCGGCAGGGAGAAATCCGATAGACCGCGAGACGATCGTTCTATTCGAAACGTGAATAAGCGATGCAGCGCGCCACGCTCTAAAGAGACGAGGCTACACATATCGAAGTCTGTTGAAACAGACTTCGTTACCCCGGCAATCAATCCTATTCAGTGTTAGGCACAAGGAAAACGTACCCTTCATAGCTACCATCTCTTCTTTCCGCTTCCGCCAAAATCACGCCCTCATCGTTGATGTCAATGACTTTCTGAATTTTCCATATCAGAGTTCGTCAACAGATCCCGCAACCTTCTCCCAATCTTCTCCGGCCATAACTTCATCGAGAGTGTGAAATCCTTTGCCGTCAAAAAGAAAGGATATTGTCGGGCCGTAGTTGTTTGTTATTTTCCGGTAAAGCGACCAATACTCCGCCGACCCCACTGTCTCACCGCGGTCATTGATTCCGTTGAAATATCACGAGCATGTCGCCAGCAAAATGGGTTTCCATAAACGCGAAGGCCTGAGTCCCCGCAATCGAAGATTGCCGGAAGAAAGAAACTGAATCCTCTCACCGTGCCCAATACGAGGCGACTGTTCGTTCAATTGAAGAGGTCGGAACCTCTTTCCTCGGTGCGTTGGGGTCGCCTCGAAGAGTCGCTCGCCGGTTGAACTGAGGATTAAGAAGCCACCATTGAGGTCAGATGCCAAGAACTCTTCGCGGTCATTGAATGCTTTTATGTTGAAACCTTCTGGAACTGGAAACCTCAAATTCCTTGTCGATCCATCAGGTTCGCCAACGTACCAATGGCTTGGCAGAGGTTCTCCCTCTCGTTTCTTACCGAAAAGCAGTTGATTCTTATTGTTGAGATCGATCGCCCTGTCCTGGGTCTTGAACTTCACGGTTGTTCCATCCTGAAAGCGGAGATTGGAGAAGTACTCATAGTCTGGGGGTCCGCTACGGTCTGATGAAGTGACCAGAGTTCTGTGGTTATTAAAGATCGACACTGCGTACGTCAATTTGTCATCAATTATTACCACAGAGTACTTCGATTGGCTGGGGGGATTGCGACTGATAAAGAGGGACAGGAATAGAACGCTGATGAGAATCAGAAGAACTAGAAAATATTTCTTGATCTTCATCGGAGGAGGCTCAACCTCGAGTTCTGAACTCCAGCAGACTAATGTGGATCTCAGTGAACGGTATGGACATTATACCATCAACTCTGGTGAGATGTATTCACCTCAGCGCCGCCAGGCTCTGCCGCTGACCCTCATCGTCGTTCGCCCCCCGCTATTGTCATTTCGACCGTGCGCCAGGCGGCCGCAGATTAGTAAAAGGAAACCGAATGCGTCATACCCGCGGAGGCGGGTATCCAGGGCCGGGGCCTACCCTCTGGATTCCTGCCTTCGCAGGAATGACACGAATCAGACTTTCCGGCAATTTAAAATCGTTTCCTTAGGACCGGCAGGGAGAAATCCGATAGACCGTGAGACGATCGTTCTATTCGAAACGTGAATGAGCGATGTAGCCCGCCACGCTCTAAAGAGACGAGGCTACACACATCGAAGTCTGTTGAAACAGACTTCGTTACCCCGGCAATCAATCCTATTCAGTGTTAGGCACAAGGAAAACGTACCCTTCATAGCTCCCATCTTTTTTTTCCGCTTCCGCCAAAATCACGCCCTCATCGTTGATGTCCAATGCCCTGTGAATCACCCATTCAGAGTTTTCAATAGACCCGTACCATTTGCTCCATCCCTCTCCGACCATAACTTCGTCTAGGCTGAAAAATCCTTTGCCGTCAAAAAGGAAGGGTATTACCGGCCTGTGGTTATGCGTTAATACCTGGTAGGTCGACCAATACTCCGCCGACCCCACCATCTCGCCGCGGTCATTGATTCCATTAGAAAACATCATGGCATGTCGCCAGCAAAATGGGTTACCATAAACGCGAAAGTCTGAGTCCCCGCAATCGAAGATTGCCGGAAGAAAGAAGGTGAATCCAATCACCTTGCCCAGCACGAGACGACTGTTTGTCAATTGAAGAGGTCGGAAGCTCTTTCCTCGGTGCGTTGGGGTCGCCTCGAAGAGTCGCTCGCCAGTTGAACTGAAGATCACGAAACCACCGTTGAGGTCGGAGGCCAAGAACTCTTCGCGGTCATTGAAAGCTTTGATACTGATGTCTTTAGGAACTGGAAACCTTAATTCCCTTGTCGATCCATCAGGTTCGCCCACGTACCAATGGCTCGGTAGGCGCTCTCCTTCTCGCTTCTTAGCGAAAAGGAGTTGATCCTTATTGTTGAGATCGATCGCCCGATCCTGGGTGTTGAATTTCACGGTGGTTCCGTCCTGGAAACGAAGAACTGGAAAATACCTGTCTTCCTCAGTTCTGACACGGTAAGTCGCGGTGATCAGAGTTCGGCGATTGTTGAAGATTGGCGCCGCATATTTCAATTCATCGTTGATCGGCGCCACAGAGTACTTCGATTGGCTGGGGGGATTGCGACTGATAAAGAGGGACAGGAATAGAACGCTGATGAGAATAAGAAGAACTAGAAAATATTTCTTGATCTTCATCGGAGGAGGCTCAACCTCGAGTTCTGAACTCCAGCAGACTAATGTGGATCTCAGTGAACGGTATGGACATTATACCATCAACTCTGGTGAGATGTATTCACCTCAGCGCCGCCAGGTCTGCCGCTGACCCTCATCGTCGTTCGCCCCCCGCTATTGTCATTTCGACCGTGCGCCAGGCGGCCGCAGATGAGTAAAAGGAAACCGAATGCGTCATACCCGCGGAGGCGGGTATCCAGGGCCGGGGCCTACCCTCTGGATTCCTGCCTTCGCAGGAATGACACGAATCAGACTTTCCGGCAATTTAAAATCGTTTCCTTAGGACCGGCAGGGAGAAATCCGATAGACCGTGAGACGATCGTTCTATTCGGGACGTGAATAAGCGATGCAGCCCGCCACGCTCTAAAGAGACGAGGCTACACACATCGAAGTCTGTTGAAACAGACTGGCCGATGAAGCAAGCGGGTTAACGATTATCTATAACTGGTCATCCTCGTCATCCCCCCAATAAAAAACGTCAACCTTCAAGATCAAATTGCGCTCCGCGATGAGTTTTAGCACCTTGGGGGTCAGATGAGAGTTCGCGATTGAAGTTCAGAATCGTCCCACCAACGGTCAGATACACTCGAGTCGTACTTCTCCGCCAGCATTGCCCAGACTTTGAGATCTTTGGTGCAATTTTGAGAAGAACAACTCCTCGATCTTTGATTCGGGTGAAAGGAATCATCTTTGGGTCTCCAGTGTCCAAATTTCACACCCGAACTTCAATCTTCTTGTTCTTTTTGAATTACCAACTGAATGGGACTCGCCAGCGTTCCAGGCCTTCGTTGGTTCAACCCCCAAGACTTCTGTTATCTCTTGTCGGTCAAGGTCGGGGGAGCGAAACCAAATAGACACATCAGTTGAGTCGAATTGTCCGCCGAGAGTGCACAGGAATTCTAAATCGCCGACTGGCTTTTCTGGGGCTTCCTCGTCGGGGTCGTCGATCATTCCGCCTACCGCCGCCAGCTCTGCCTCTGCCCCTCGAACTGCCGGAGCACGCGCACATCGTTCTCGTAGAACATGCGGATGTCCTTGATGCCGTAGCGGACCATGGCGAGGCGTTCGACTCCGACTCCGAAGGCGAAGCCGGACCATTCCTCGGGATCGATCTGGCAGGCCAGGAGGACATTGGGGTCGACCAAGCCGGCGCCGAGCATCTCGAGCCACTTCCCTTCCCCATCCTTGCCCTCGAACCAGACATCGACCTCGGCGCTCGGTTCGGTGAAGGGGAAGAAGCTGGGGCGCATGCGGATCTCGGTCTTGGGGCCAAAAAGTTCGCGGAGGAAAGTTTCGAGGGTCCACTTGAGGTGGGCCATCGAGATGTCTTTGGCCACGACGAGTCCCTCGACCTGGTGGAAGAGGGGGAGGTGGGTGGCGTCCTGGGTGTCGCAGCGGTAGCAACGGCCCGGAGTGATCATTTTGAATGGAGGCTTTTGGTGCTCCATGTAATGGATCTGAGCATTCGAGGTGTGAGACCGGAGAAGGAGACCCTCACCCACGAAAAAAGTGTCCTGCATATCTCTGGCGGGGTGATCGGCGGGGAAGTTGAGAGCCTCGAAGTTATAGTAATCGGTTTCGATCTCGCGATGGGCGTAAATATCATACCCCATACGGGCGAAGATGGTGGAGATCTCGTCGATCAGGATGCTGACCGGGTGTGGGGTTCCAGGACGGTCCTCCCGCCCGGGGAGAGAGATATCGATCTGCTCTTTTTTAAGCCGCTCCTCAAGAGCGCTACTCTCTAAGGCGTCCCGTTTCGACTCGAGGGCGCTCTCGACTTCGTCGTGGAGTTGGTTGACCTGGGCGCCGACTTTGGGGCGCTCCTCGGGTGTGAGCGAACCAAGCCCTTTCTGAAGAGACTTGATGGCTCCCTTTTTCCCGAGATAACGAACACGCACTTCCTCCAGGGCGCGGAGATCCCCCGCCCCCTGTAGAGCGGAAAAGACCTCCTTGCGGAGGTCTTCCAGGTTCTCGATCAGCGATGAATTCCCTGTCGGCATCGTGTTCGCTTCGTTTCGCTCCTTAGGCGGCCAGCGCGGCTTTGGCTTGCTCGGCGATCTTCGAGAACGCGGCCTCGTCGGCGATGGCCAGATCGGCCAGGGCCTTGCGGTCGAGTTCGATCCCCGCCTTGTTGAGACCATTGATGAGCTGGCTGTAGCTCATGTCGTTGATCCGAGCGGCGGCGCCGATACGCTGAATCCACAGCGCACGGAACTCGCGTTTGCGGCGGCGGCGATCCCGATAGGCGTAGGTGAGGGCCTTCCAGACGGCGCCATGCGCGGGACGGTAAAGGTTCTTGCGTCCTCCGCGAAATCCTTTCGCCAACTTCAGGACTTTTTTCCGCCTCTTACGGGAGGCGGGATTGTTGGTTGCTCTCGGCATTTTGAAAAAACCTTCCTTCAGTTAATCGTATCGTTCGGGGTTGGCGTCAGAGGGCCAACATTCTCTTGACACGGCTCTCATCGGCCTTGCTGATCAAGGTGGCCTGACGCAGACCGCGTTTGCGTTTGGTCGACTTCTTGGTCAGGATGTGGCTCGCAAAGGCTTTATGCCTTTTGATTTTCCCTGACTTCGTCAGTTTCAGTCTCTTGGCCGCGCCGCGGCGGGTCTTCATTTTCGGCATTGCAATATCTCCTAATGGGTCCTCAAATACTGAAAGGCGACACACCACCGTTGACGGTGGATTACGATCGCCTTTTGATTTCCTAATCCTCGACCTCAGATTCGACCTCAGATTCGACCTCAGATTCGACCTCAGATTCGACCTCAGATTCGACCTCAGATTCGACCTCAGCCTCTTCCTCTTGCTCCATCCGTTGGCGTTCTTTCTCCAGGCGCGCCTTTTCCGCCTTCACTCCGGCCGGGTCGGGCGAGAGGACCATGATCAGGTTGCGTCCCTCGGCGGAGGGTTTCGAATCGACCTTGATCAGATCCTTCAATTCCTCTTGGACTTTTTCGAGAAGCTCATAACCGAATTCGGTGTGGCTCCTCTCGCGCCCGCGAAACATGACCACGAACTTCACCTTGTCACCCGCCAAGATAAATTTCTTGGCGTGACGGAGTTTGAAATCGTAATCGTGACCGCTAATCCGAGGCCGCAGTTTGACCTCTTTTAAGTCGGTCGTATGCTGTTTCTTTTTGGCTTCCTTCTGCTTCTTGGCCTGTTCATATTTGTAGTTGCCGTAGTCCATGACACGGCAAACATACGGCCTCGAAGCGGAAGACACCTCGACTAGATCGAGACCGGCCTCCTCGGCGCGCTTGAGCGCGTCTTGAATGGAAACCACTCCGACATGGTCGCCGCCTTCATCGATTAAGCGGACTTCTTTTTCACGGATCGCGTGGTTAATCCGGTCTTTCGGTTGCGGCACGCGACCGCTCACAACTCTTGAACGTCTCAGAGCTCCTTAAAACCCCCGTCGTTTAGATTTTGACACCCGTATATTCTCAGAAAAAATCCGAGTTTTTAAGCCATTTCGGGAAATCGCTTCGATTATGTGGGACACGAAGCCTCTTCGGCCACCCGATTCAGGGTTTCGTCGAGAGGAATCGAACCCAGGTCTCCTTGGGATTTCACCCTCAGGGAGACAGACCGATCCTCGGCCTCTCGTTTTCCCACAATCAACATGAAGGGCACCTTTTCGACCTCAGCGGTTCGAATCTTGTACCCGATTTTCTCGTTTCGGCGGTCCAACTCAACTCGAATTCCCTTTTCTTTGAGTTGAGTATAAACCTCTTCCGCGTAAGGGAGAACCTCATCCACCACAGGCAAAACTCGCGCCTGGACCGGCGCCAACCACGCCGGAAAGTTCCCCGCGAAGTGTTCGATCAGGATGCCTACAAACCGTTCGAAGGACCCAAACGGCGCACGGTGGATCATGATCGGGCGGTGGGGTTCTCCATCCGTTCCGGTGTAAGATAAATCAAATCTCTCCGGGAGAACATAGTCTACCTGAACTGTCCCAAGTTGCCACTCCCTTTGTAGGCAGTCGCGAACCACAAAGTCGATCTTCGGGCCATAGAAGGCGGCTTCGCCCGCCTCCTCGGTGAAATCCATGTTCATCTTGGTCAGAACATTGCGGATATTGGCCTCGGCCTGGTCCCAGAGTTCCGGGGATCCGCCGTACTTGTCATTGTCCGGGTCGCGTTTCCCGAACCGGACACGAAAATCGGTGAATTCGAGGCTTTTCAACACGAAAAGGACCAGTTCGACTGTCTTCTCGAGTTCGTCCTCAAGCTGTTCCGGGGCCACAAAGATGTGCGCGTCATCCTGGGTGAACCCTCGAACCCGGGTCATCCCCGAAAGTTCGCCGGATTTTTCATAGCGATAGACGGTTCCAAATTCCGCGAGTCGATAGGGCAGATCGCGGAAACTCTTCGGAGTCGTATCGTAAATTTTAATGTGATGCGGGCAGTTCATCGGCTTGAGAAGGTAGGCCTCCTCGCTCCCCTCCTGCTCCTCATCGTGTTCGCACATGTGGATGGGAGGAAACTGAGATTCCTTGTAGTAAGGAAAATGCCCGCTGGTCTTATAGAGTTCCAGTTTCCCGATATGCGGCGTGTAGACCGACTGGTAACCATATTCCAAGAGTTTGTTTCGGAGAAACGTCTCAAGCGTGTAACGTAGGGTCGCGCCCTTTGGCATCCACAATATGAGGCCCTGTCCCACATCCTGGGAGGTCGTAAAGAGTTCGAGCTGCTGACCGATCTTGCGGTGATCGCGCTTCTTGGCTTCCTCGATCCTGGCGAGGTAATCCTTTAGCTCCTTCTTGTCGGGGAAGGAGGTGAGGTAGAGACGCTGGAGTTGCGGCTGGTTTTCATCGCCATGCCAATATGCCCCGGCGGTGAAGAGGATCTTGAAGGATCGAATGCGGCCGGTGCTCGGGACATGGGGTCCGAGGCAAAGGTCGACCCAGTCTCCCTGACGATAGCAGGAGATGGTCTCTCCTTGGGCATCCAGGGCGTTGATCATCTCCTCTTTGAACAGGTTGCGGGTGTCGCCGAGGATATCGAGCGCCTCAGAGGCTGGAAGTTCGATGCGCTCGAAATTCACATTCGAGGCGCATATTTCCTGCATTCGTTTCTCGATCTTCTCGATCTCCTCGGCGCCGAGGGATTCCTCAACCTGGAAATCGTAGAAATAGCGTTCATCGACCCAGTCGCCCGCGGCGGGCTTGGCCCCGGGAAATAGATCCATGACCGCCTGAGCCATGATGTGACCAGTGCTGTGGCGGTAGACCGCGCGCCCCTCGGGGTCGGCAAAGGTGAGGATGCGAACCTTGCCTGAATGATCGATCGGGGAGGAGAGGTCATAAACCTTCCCATCCAATTCGAAAGCGATCGCATCCTTGGCCAGTTTCTTCCCGATGGACTGCGCGAAATCCAGACCGGTGGCGCCGGCTTCGACCTCGCGGGTCGATCCATCGGGCAGGGTCAGTAAGAGTTTGTCCTGGCTCGCGGTTTCCATCTCAATGTTCCGTTGCCGCTTCTCACCAACTCCAGACTCTTTCGGGGTGGTTTCTCACCGGATCGGGCGATGCCGGGGCGATGGTAAAAAACAGCGTTTTATAATCAAATAGGCCCGACCTCCGAGTCGATGCGCTGTCGGAGAACACGGGCCCATGCGTGGTCAAATCAATGGTGGGCGCTACTGGAATTGAACCAGTGACCTCTTGCATGTCAAGCAAGCACTCTAACCAGCTGAGCTAAGCGCCCACGCGAAAAGTATTATTTCAGACAGAGCGTGGGAATGTAAAGAGTGGAGAGGCGGTTGTCAATGGAAAACAAACCGATCTGTGAAACCGACTATTCACACTTATTTAAACGGTTAAACTGTGTTGAATTCGAATCAGGCGGACACCCCAGATGAAAAACCTTCAAACTCCCTTTATTTCCATCCCGGACATGATCTCCGGATACGCCAAGTGGCAACCGAATCAGGTGGCGTGGGTGATGGGCGAAAGGCGTGTCACCTGGCGGGAGTTCAACGAACGAACCAATCGTGTGGCGAACGCATTGCTCTCGCTTGGAATCGAGAAGGGGGATCGGGTCTCTCTCCTGATGTTGAACAGTATCGAAAACGCCGAGGTGATTTTCGGCATCGTGAAAGCGGGCGCGGTGGTGGTTCCGCTTTCTCCGATGGCCTCGCCACTCGCGGTGGAAAGAATGATCCGAGATTCGGGATCCAAGGTGTTGTTCCTGGACGCTTGCTTGGAGGGGTTCTTCGAGGTGGCCGGTGGAGTCCCCGACAGCCTGATGGACGCCGGACGGATTTCGGTTGGACACGAGAAGGAGGGATGGTCCGAGTATGAGAACCTCCTAGCGGAATCGGATCCGAAGAATCCACTGGTTGAATTCGAACCGGAGGACCTCTTTGTCATCGTGTATTCCTCCGGCACGACCGGAACGCCGAAAGGAATCGTGCACACCCACCGCACCCGAGTCATGTTGGGCTACAGTCTCGCCATTCCCTTCCGAGTCAACGAATCCTCGGTCTCGATCGCGACCACGCCACTGTTCACCAACGGCACTTGGGCGATGATGCTCCCTGTCTTCATGACCGGCGGCACGGTCATCCTGATGAATAAGTTCGACACCGGGTCCTTTCTCGATCTGGTCGAAAAGGAGAAGGCCACGCATTCCCTGATGGTGCCCACCCAATTTCACGCGACCATCGCCAATCCCACCTTCAAGCAGCGAAATCTCGAATCGCTGCAAGTCCTTGTTTCAGTCGGGTCGACTCTCAATCTGGAATTGAGGAAGGCAATCCTCGAAAATTTCGAATGCGAGTTCTTCGAACTGTATGGGTTGACCGAGGGCGTGGGAACCGGGCTTCTTCGGAGGGAGATGCTCGAAAAGCCCGGGTCGGTGGGCCGACCCTGGATGGGCAACGACATCCGAATTGTCGGCCCGGACCTCAAGGAAGCGGAGACAGGCGAGATCGGAGAAATCGTCGGCTACGCCTCGGGGCTGATGAAGGGTTACTACAACCGCCCCGATTTAACGGACGAAGCGATCTGGCTGGACGAGCGCGGGCGCACCTATCTGATGACCGGAGACATCGGCCGTCTCGATGAGGATGGCTACCTTTATGTCCTCGATCGAAAGAAAGACATGATTGTCTCTGGCGGAGTCAACATCTACGCCTGCGACATCGAGGAGGTCTTTGTCACCCATCCCGAGGTGAAAGAGGTGAGCGTGATCGCCGCGCCGCACGAGAAATGGGGCGAGACTCCGGTGGCATTGGTGATCCCCGAGGAATCCGCGAATGTCACGGAACAAGCGCTGATGGAATGGGCCAATGCGAGGCTGGGAAAATTCCAACGGGTGTCGCAGGTTCGCTTCGTCAATGATTTTCCGAGGAATGCACTGGGGAAGGTGTTGAAGCGTGAGTTGAGGGATGAGTTTGGCGGATAGCGAGATCGCGCGTGTCCGACTCCGTTTCAAGTGAGGGCCCTTTGCTCAGTGACCAAAGTCGGTTCAGGTGCGGAGGCAAACGGCCTGAGTTCGCCACGGAATCAATTCCGTGGCTACGCAGAGAGCCGTCCGTTGAAACGGACTCTTTAACCTACGAATGTCTTAACAGGGGAAGTAGAGACTTTAATCTCTACTCCTTCAAGGTTGGTCGGGAGGGCCATTATGCGATTCGGTATTCTTATCTTCACCTTTTTTTGCTCCATACAATCCCAATCCGCCGATTGGCCTCAGTTCAAGGCGGACGCGGGGAGGACCGGATACACGCCGGAACCGCTGGCCGAGGATCTGAACCTTAGGTGGGTTTACCATCCCGCTCATGCTCCCATGCCCGCTTGGCAAGCCGAGATGCGGATGCCCTTCGACCATGCCCACCAGGTGACCGTGGCAGAGGGCTTGGCTTTCTTCGGGAGTTCGGCAGATGGGAAAGTCTATGCGCTCGATGCGGACACGGGAAAAGAGAAATGGACTTTCTTCACCGAGGGTCCTGTCAGGTTCGCGCCGGCGTATTGGAAGGGGAAGGTTTTCGCCCCCTCGGATGACGGGTTCCTTTATTGTTTGAACGCGAGTAATGGCTCTCTGATCTGGAAAAAGCGTGGAGGTCCAAATTCCGATTTGATTCTCGGGAACGATCGCATGATCTCGCACTGGCCAGTACGTGGGGCGCCCGCGATTGTCGACGACATCCTTTACTACGCGGCGGGAATTTGGCCCTCCGAAGGAATCTTTATCTACGCCATCGATCCCGAAACTGGCGAAACCCTTTGGGTGAATGAGGATTCCGGCGGGATGGAGATGGACCAGCCGCATGGCGGTGCGCGAGCCAAGAGCGGCGTCTCGGCGCAGGGTTACCTGATCGCCAACAAGGATTTTTTATTCCTCCCCACGGGGCGTGCGGTTCCGGCGGCGTTTAATCGGAATGATGGGTCTTTCCGTTATTTTCATCTACAAAGCAATCGTCGACTGGGCGGTTCGAACGCTCTCGCCACCGACGATTATCTCCTGATCAGCGATGCGGTTTTCGAAGCCTCGGGTGGCGAGAACTTGGGATCGCTGGGACAAACGGTGATGGCCGCTAGCCCGAAGGATCTGGTCTATTCGCAGGGGAGACAGCTCGCGGCGAACCATCTTGTCGGGCTGGCAACTTTGGAGATGACTGCCGATCGGAAGGGGGAGGAGACCACCAAATGGGTTTTGAAGACAAAGCCTTTCTGGACGATGAGCGTCCCTCATTCCGGGGCGACCTCTCTGATTATCGCCGGCGATGAAGTGGTTTCGGGAACCCATGGAAGAGTTTCGATCACCGACATCGAGGCCAACTCGGTGGTCTGGTCGGAAAACGTCGCGGGAGTCCCGCTCGGTCTCGCGGCGGCCGGCGGTCGGTTATTCGTTTCGACGGATGATGGGGCGATCTATTGTTTCGGCGGCGATCAACCCGATCCGATCGTGCACCGCAAAGAAAAGGACGCGGATCCCTATGGGGAGAACGCGACCTACGCCCAAGCCGCGAAGGAGATCCTGGAGAAGAGCGGAGTCACCGAGGGTTACTGCCTCGACCTGGGATGCGGAGATGGGGCGTTGGCCTATGAACTCGCCCACCAATCAAATCTACGAATCTTTGGCATTGAATCGGATCCGGATAAACTGGCCGAGGCGCGCGCCAAATTGGATTCCGCGGGTCTCTATGGAACCAGGATCACTCTGGTCCAGGGCGATCCCAGCCATCATCCCTTCCCCGAGTATTTCGCCAACCTGGTGGTTTCCGGTCGGTCAGTTGTGGAAGGTGTCGAGGCGGCTCCCGGCGAGGGTGTCGAGCGGAGTCAGAGGCCCTATGGAGGCGTCGCTTGTCTCGGCAAACCGGGCGCCATGCAGGTGTCGACACGGGGCGAACTCGAAGGGACTGGAGACTGGACGCATCAGTATTCGAATCCCGCCAACACGATCTGTTCCAATGACCAACTGGTGAAAGGCCCGCTCGGGATCTTGTGGTTCCGCGACGCCGACCAAAAAATGCCGCAGCGTCATGGCCGCGGACCGGCGCCCCTTTTCGCCGAAGGCGTGCTGGTGGTCGAGGGCATGGACACGTTACGCGGAGCGGACGCTTACAACGGGCGGACGCTTTGGGAATACCCGCTACCGGGCATTTTGAATGATTACAACCAGGAACATCTGGTGGGAGCGGCGGCCACCAACTCGAATTTCTGTGTGGCGGATGGAAAGGTGTATGTTCGGCATGAGGACAAGTGTCTCCGAATCGATCTTCACTCGGGTGAACTGTTGAAAACTTATACCGCTCCCCCGCCGCCTGATGGACGCTCGAACCGGACCTGGGGATATATCGCTTGCGAGGAAGGAATCCTGTACGGCTCCCTGTCGGATGAGGGGCATGTGATCAAGAAGGCCTTTCGTGAGTCCTATATGAACAACCTCTTTTCGGAGTCTTATTTCTTCTTCGCGCTCGACACGGAGACCGGCGAAGTGAAATGGACCTTCGAACCGAGAGATTCGATCCGTCACAATGCGATCGCGATCGGGGAAGGCAAAGTTTTTCTGATCGACCGCCCCAAGGCGCCGATGGACCTGGCCGACTCAGTCGCCAAATCGAGGAGACGCGGTCAGGAGCCGGGCGGAACAGAGGAGGTTCAATCTCAAATTCATAAACCTGGCGTGCTCCTCGCGCTTGATTCGCAAAGTGGCGACGTCCTTTGGAAGGATGAGGAGGATGTTTATGGGACCCTCCTCGCTCTCTCCGAGGATCACGATGTCCTACTCATGGGATATCAGGACACCCGGTTCAAGCAGAGTTCCGAGATCGGAGGACGCATGAGCGCCTATCGCGCCGAGGAGGGGAGCCGACTCTGGGATCGCAATATCGAGCGACCGATGGGATACCGATCCTCTTCGCGCCCGATCATCAACGACCGGACGGTTTACCTTGAACCGGGGGCCTTCGATCTGATGACCGGTGAGGACATCGGGTTCTCGATGGAGCGTTCCTATGGGTGCGGGATGATCACCAGTTCGGAAAACATGATGTTCTTCCGTTCGGCCACGCTCGGTTATGTCGATCTCGAGGCGAACGCCGGCACCGAAAATTTTGGCGGCATCCGCCCGGGATGCTGGATCAACGCCATCCCGGCGGGCGGTCTGGTGCTGATGCCGGACGCCACCGCGGGCTGCACTTGTTCTTATCTGAACCGCGCCAGCATCGCGTTACACCACTACGGGACGCGGTGATTCTTTGTTAGATTTTTATTTCTGATCATGGTAAAATTCGACACTCGCTGGACACATCCCGAGTGTCGGAGTCTTGCATGATTTTTTCGCGGTGTGGCCTCCTCATTTTTCTCATTTCCCTGGCGATGGCGTGGGCTCCCTGCCTTGCCCAAGAATCGTCATCCTCCACCCGAGGGGATTTTTTTCTATCCCAAACCGATGTTTGGCATTCCCTATCGAAGGACGACCGAATCGACGCCCCATCGATCTTGGAAATCTTGGAGAATTGGAAACTCTATTCGGGCGGGTCAATCCTTTTGGATGAACTGGTAATTGGAACCTCATGGGGCGGAGTGACCGGGACCATCGAGGGGTTCGAGGAGCCCGCGTCTGTCGGGTTTTCCGCCGGCTCTTTCGATCGGAACTACACAATTACACTCAAGCAAGTGAAAGATCCAAACACCGATCGTTTGGCGCCGACCATCGGCGTCCTAAAGAGCCCAGCCAAAGGGAATCCGGTTCAAAAAGGAGAAGTTCCGACTTTCACAGTCCAGATTCCCATCAATCTCGAAGAGGTCGAAAAATGGACTGAGGATCTGGACGAAGTGAAAGTTGTCTATGAAAGCCGGTACACGCGAGGCTGGCTGACCGTCCCCACCACGATCGATCCGGGGAGACAAGTCGCCACTGGGAGGGTTCCGTTATACGACCTCTATTCTAATTCCGACCTTTTGATCACGGTCAGCATCGAAGGGCCCTACTACGCGGGCTATCATCAAGAGGAAGGGTTCATTCTGGTGGACGCAGATTCTCCGGAAGGAACGAATGATTTGGACCCTTTATTAAATGCCGCGGAGTACGAGCGAATCTTGATCCTGCTTCATGACATTCTTGGTTCCGCTGAGGACTGGAATCATCCGGAGGATTTTCCAAAGGAATTCGAGGAAGAATACAATTACATCCTCTATGGTCAGTATCAATCCTTGAGACGGGAAATCTCCCCCCTCAGTCCTTATGGGAAGAAGAGTGCGAGCGCGCGGGCCGCGAGGATTCTATGGGATCACTTTCTTCAGGAATCGGGAAACCGGAATCTCGCGAGCTTTACGTCGGCCGAAATCGATCTGGTCGGGCACGGCCAAGGCGGCGTGGTGGGTCGATGGTTCCTGGAGGAGTTTCCCAAGGATCGGGTGGAAGCCGAGATGCTCGTTGACAACTGCCGGATGATCGATCGATTCCTCTCGCTCGACGCGCCGCATAACGGAATCGATTTCAACGCGCTCCGGGCCGCCATTGTCCCGAATCGAGTTCCCTCGGCTGCTTTTGATGACATTGAGGTAATCGGCCAGGAAGGTCTTTTGGGGACGAACTATCTCAACCGTTGGGTTGAGGTCAATTATATTCCATTTCAAAACCTCTATTCGATTGCGGTCGACGACGATCTCATTGTTCCCAACGAATCGGCGCTTTATCTCGAAGCGGATCAAGAATCCTCAATTGACCTCGGAGGCGGTTCTCCGGGGGAAACGGGGCACGATCGGGTTCATACCGAGATGGGCGAAAACGGTGTCGGGAATACGGTGGCGGGTTGGTTCGGCTTTCAGGAACCCAGTTCTCCAAATTTCTTCCTTGTGAGAAAAGATGGGACGGGAGACTTCACCACCATCCAGGGCGCGCTCGACGCGATGGATTACAATGACGGAATCCCGAATGTCGTCGTTGTTGGACCCGGCGTTTATGACCAGCAGCTCACACCGAACGGCGATGCGGGGGTCGACTCGGCGCGTTATCCTAATGTTTTCGACATGACCCAGGAGGCGGTCGAGCAGGCATTCGTCAGTCACACCGACCCTCTCACGATTCGTGGCGAGAACCCCAACGACCCACCGGTGATCACGTATCTCGATGGAGCGGATAGGGGGCAACAACCCTACGGTTGGTTTGTATCGGACCCGTCAGTCTTTGTGGAGACCAATGTGTATCACTGCGGGAATAATGTAACCTACAAGAACCTCGAATTCCGCCATGGGACTCTCGGTTATTGCATGAACGGCATGTCCTCTGGAACGGTGTTTGTGGATTGCCTGTTTACAAATGGTACGCTCTCAAACCAAGGCCACGATGACTATTGGGACTTCGGCAACAACGTCGATTTCACGAGCGCGGTCAATCCGAAGATCGGCGCCAACAACGAGTACTTCTTTGAGAATTGTATCTTCGATGGCCGAAGCACGGTGGACGGCTCTCTCTTCGGCAGTAACGCCATCTATTTTCATGGGTACGATTCGATTGGAACGCCGGAGACCTTTCTCGGCCTGGGGGGCGTCACGGCCAAGGGATGCATTTTCAGGAATTGGGAGGATGCGATTTTCCAAATCCGGGGTCGGGAGGAGTACGACCGGAGCCTTGACCATTTGATCATCGAGGACTGTTTCAGCCACAATGTGGAGAACTTGGCGATCCTGGAGGGCGCCACTCGCTTGGGGATTGTGAATCGCTGTGTTCACGATATGTCGGGACGTGAGTCGTTCATCCGATTGGAGGAGCGTTCATGGGGCCTTCCCGCGAATGTAATCGTGGCCAACAACATTATCAGTGGGACCAGCGATCGGGGGAGCATTCTGAGGATCCATGTGAACACTCACGCCGGGAGCGTCGCCTACCAACACGCTGATTGGCATATCGTCAACAACACTTTTTACGGTCACGACTCCGCGGCCATCATTACGGATGGGACCCCCGACCCTGGAAATACCGTCCACGTGACCATCGCCAACAACATTATCCATGGGGATGGGAGCGAGATGGCGGTGGGGATTCAACACGAGGCTGCAGGAGGAGAGTTCTCACTCATCAACAATGGATTTTTTGGAAACGCTGGAGGCGATTTCAGCGGATCGGGTGTCACGCCGATTAAGAACGAAGGGGCAGTCTATAGCGATCCCTCTTATTGGGATGGGACGTTCCTCAACATACCGGTGGTCGCGAATTGGTATTTCAAGCCCCTACAAGCTTTCAATCCCGCTGTTGATTACCTTGGAGCGGGATCCCCTCCGGAGTACGAGGCGGTGCGAGATTGGGTGGGGAATTGGGATGTCGATCAAAGCGATACAAGAACAAGTGGGAATGTGGACATTGGGGCGCAGCAAGAAGACTTTGTGGATGTTTTCCCATTCCTCGACTGGGGCGGTTTCTAGGCGCGCCAAGGGACGGCCCGTCGATAAGGGTACGGTTGTTCAGTTCTTCGCAGGCTCGAATCAACTCGTGGACAGACCCATTTCCGATGGGTTTGTGGGACGCCCAACGATTGGCGTCCTCTTGATTTGTTTCAGCAATTTCGATTCCTCCCGATGCGCCCTAAACAGATCCCATCGCATCTGAAGGTTCAACCAGAAATCAGGCGAGTTCCCGAAGAATTTGGACAACCGAAGCGCGGTGCTTGGTGTGACCCCCCTCTTGCTGTTGACGATCTCATTGATTCTCTGGTAGGGAACACGAATTTCGTCAGCGAGTTTCTGTTGTGTGATCCCCATTGGTTGGAGAAACTCCTCGAGCAACATTTGACCCGGGTGGGTCGGTTCACGATGATTGGGGACTCGGACCATTGTTTTCTTCCTTTCGCTAGTGGTAATCGACAATCTGACAATCTCATGGATCTAGTGCAATTGGAACATACGGAACCTCTTTACATAATCAATACTCTTCCGATCCCCGTTGGGCGTCGATGGGGATTCGCGATTTGGGGGAGGTATTAGCCCGACCTTAGCGTGGCCCATGCCTGCAGAAAGCCCGCTGTCTTAAATGAGAAAGCGTGGTATTCTCGATTTTCCTGTTTGAATCATGGAATTCCATGGAAAAGAAACATGGAAGACATGGAATGAAGGGTGGAGGGCCCGATGAGATATTTCTTTTTGCGATTCACTTTTGTTCTCGCGATTGCTGGTTGGAGTCTGTGCGCGTCCTTTGCGCAGGATGAGGCGCTTCAGAAGGAGGAGGACCTCAATTTCGCGCTCTGTCCGAAAGCCCTGAACAACCCGTTTTGGGATGAGGTGCGGCTGGGCATGGAGCAGGCGGCGCTGGAACTGGGGGTCAAGGCCGAGTTTGTCGGTCCGACCGAGGCAGACGCAAGCCTGCAGATTCAAAAGATCGAGGCCCTTCTTCAGACTGGGATCGACGGGATTGGGATCGCGCCGAATGTGCCGGAGAGCGTGGTCGATGTGATCGCCAAGGCGCGGGACATGGGGATCCCTGTGATCTGTTTCGACTCCGACTCACCCGAATCCGAGCGACTCTGTTATGTCGGAACCTTTAACGAGTCGGCGGGCTACGAGGCCGGGAAGCTGATGAAGAAATTCATGCCGGATGGCGGCAAGATCCTGATTGTCAGCGGCGGCGCGGGCGCGTTGAACCACCAGGAGCGGATCGCTGGTTTCGAGCGGGGGATCGAAGATGGAGATATCGAAGTCGCCGATATCCAATACTGCAATGACGATCTGAACCGAGCCACTCAACTCATCGAGGCTTATGTCTCGGCCCACCCGGACCTCGATGGGATCTTTTGCACCGCCTCCTGGGCGGTCTCCGCCGCGAATGTCCGTCGTGATAAGGAATTGGATCTGGTCATCGTCGGGTTTGACACGATCGAAGCCGAGGTTCAACTGGTGAAGGACGGTTTAATCGAGGGACTGGTGGGGCAGAACCCGGTGGGAATGGGTTATGAATCTCTCCGCACCCTCTTTCGTCTCCATCAGGCGGGCGAGGACATGGAGGACATCGCGGACGATATCGACACGGGTTCGGTCATTGTGACTCCCGAGAATGTCGAGGAGTTCGCGAACGATAAGGGATACGCCCTCAAATAAGGTCGGAATTCTTGAGCCCCTCAGCGCTTCAACCCCTCAAACGCATCTTCGCGGTGAAAGAGGTCGGGATTCTTCTCATCCTGCTGGGGATGATCCTGGCCATGTCGCTGTGGACCGATTCTTTCGCGACTGAATCCAACACCATCTCCATTCTTCAAGCGATCGCGCCGATCGCCATCATGGGTATCGGCCAGACGATCGTCATATTGACCGCCGGGATCGATCTCTCGGTCGGCTCGGTTTGCGCGTTGTCGGCTTACACCATGTCGCTGCTCTTGATCGGAGAGAGCCAGCCTCCCCTTTGGATCTCGCTCCTCGTAGCGGTCGGAACGGGGGCGGCATGTGGATTGTTCAGCGGTCTGGTGATCGCCAAATTAAAAGTCACGCCGTTCATTGTAACCCTCGGAATGCTGTCGGCCTGCAGCGGGCTTACGCTTGGCCTATCGGGAGGGAAACAGATCGGGCTGAATAAGTTCGGGGTCGAGCAAGAGGTGGTCGCTTCTATTCTGAGCCCGGACGCGGTTATCGAGGGGCAGCCCGAAGTGGAACGCCACTACTACTCGGATAGCGGAGAAACAACCGCGCTGCTTCCCATCGGCTCGGACCGCGTTTGGATGGGTGGAGCGCAACCCGGCTCGGTCGCACTTGTGGGATCCGATTGGGAGCCCTTGACCGAAATCCAGATGGACGAGGAGGCGATCCTTGCTCTCGCCGAGGGGCCGGAGGGTTCGGTCTACGCTGGAGGGGAGCCGGGTGGGAAGGTCTGGCTCTGCAGTCCGGATGGGTCCAAGAAGCTTTTCTATGAGACCGGCGCCGAAAGGGTCGCTTCCCTGCTCTCCTTTTCGGACGGAACATTGGCGGTTGGAACAGGCTCCCCGGGAAGGCTGATTCATCTCGACGCGGAAGGGAACGTGATCGAGGAATGGAAGATAGGTGAACCGGAATCCGTCCTGTCTCTCACGCTAGGCGAGGAGGGAGAACTTTTGGCGGGGACAGCCAGACCCGCGCAACTGATATCGATCGCCTCAGACAAGCAACCCGAAGTCTTGTTGGAGTCCGAGGATGAACAGATCGAGCAGGTTCAAGTCGACGAGGACGGGACGATCTGGTTTGTCAGCGGAGGGGCTAAGCCAAGCAAACTTCAGAAGCTAGTGGATGGTCAGGTCGAATTGATCTGGGATTCTCCGAAGAAACCGATTCGAGGTTTTCTTATTTACCCCGAGGGAGTGGTGGTGGTCTCGACCGGCAATGTCGGGTCGATGTATCTGATCCGAGGGGGCGGCGAACCCGAACGCCTGCATTCGATGACCGCCCACAAAGCGCGCGTATTGGCGAAGGGGCCGTCAGGGAAACAGGTCCTGATTGGGAATGCCGGACCGGCGGGAGTCGGAACAATGACTACGGCCGCAACCGACACGGGATACCCCCAGGCGGAGGTGTTCAACAACCTTTATGTCTACGCGCCGGCATTCATGGTTCTGCTCATGATCCTGGGTTGGCTCTTTCTCCGTTTTACGCGTTGGGGGACCTATGTCTACGCGATCGGAGGGAACGAAACAGCGGCGAGGCTTTCGGGCATCCAGGTCGACCGAATCAAGATTATCGCCTACACGCTCAGCGGCATGCTGGCCGGTGTGGCCGCCATTTTCCTGACCTCCAAACTCCACACCCTCGACCCGAACCTGGCGAAAGGGTATGAATTGAAAGTCATCGCCGCGGTGGTGATCGGCGGAACGAGCCTGATGGGGGGCGAGGGATCGGTGTGGGGCACGCTGATCGGGGCGGCGCTCTTATTTGTTTTGAACTATGCTCTGGTGCATCTCGGGATGGAGGATATCTGGTCGGATCTGTTCATCGGAGCCATCATCATCCTCGCCGCGGTCCTCGACAGCACCCGTTCCCGTTTCCCTCAAATCTGGTCGGGGTTGAAGCAACGGTTTGGGATGGGGTAAGGATAATCATAAGGAGGAGGGGAAATGAATCTTCCGGTGGAAGAAATCGTGCGAATTATCCGAGATCGATATCCCGACACAATTGCGATTTATCTCTTTGGGAGCCAAGCCGAGGGTGCGACCCACGGGGAGAGCGACCTCGATCTCGCGGTCCTGTTGCCATACACGACCGCCGCGAAAGTCGATTTGGTCGAGTGGATCGACCTGACCCAGTCAATAGAGCGTTGCTCCGAAATAGACCGAGTCGACCTCATCAATCTTCGACGTGTCGATACGGTCTTCCGTTTTCAGGTTGTGGCTAAAGGAAATCGAATTTTCTGCTCGGATAAATCGAGCGCCGACGAATTTGAAATTCTAACAATCGCTCTGTATCAGCAACTGGAGTTTGAACGGAAAGAGATTATCGAAGAAGGAATTCGCTCAGGGCGGTTCCATCATGTCTGATCCTGTTGTCTTGAGTAAGAAAGAGAGTCTCGAAAGGTGCCTCCAACAAGTCCGCAAATACTATGCGCTTGAGACCGGAGAGGATTTCAGGACCGATTACCTAAGGCAGGATGCGATTGAGATGAACCTTCAGAGGATTTGTGATATTTGCATCGACCTAGCCAACATGACAATCAAAAGAAGGAAGATCGGGTTGCCAAAGGACTCTGGTGAGAGTTTCAACCTTCTCCATGAAGCTGGGGTCATCGACAAAGACCTTGCCAGAAGTCTTAGGGGGATGGTCGGATTTCGAAATATCCTCGTCCATCGTTACCATGAGTTCAATCTGGACATCATGGTCGATGTCATAGAGAACCATCTCGGAGATCCCCTCCGATTCGCTCAGATAATCGTTGAAGACTTTGATCGAGATTCCAAATAGGGAGAGACTAATGAACCGTACTGGAAGAATTTCTTTTTGCTTTTTGCTCATTAATTTTGTCATCTGGATTTCGCCAGCGCTCGGCGAGGACGTCTGGGATATCGGATCCCGGCTTTCGCTCTTTGTCGATGGAAAGATCGTCGAGGAGATGGATGGAACAAGATTGCAACTCCATCATCCGATTCCCGCCGAGGATGTCATCCGCTTCGACAATCCTTGGGAGGGGAAGTATGTGGGGTATGTGACCATCATCTACGATGGGCATCTCTATCGAATGTATTACCGGGGCATGCCCGAAGCGGGACAGGATGGATCGATCGGGGAGACCACCTGTTACGCCGAGAGCCTCGATGGCGTTCATTGGGTGAAGCCGAATCTCGGAATCCATGAGGTCGATGGAACGCTGGAAAACAATGCGATCCTGGCCAACGCCGCGCCCTTCTCTCACAACTTTGCGCCCTTTCTCGACAAGAATCCGGATTGTGATCCCGATCAGAAGTTCAAAGCCTTGGCCGGCACTGGCAAGACAGGCTTGGTTCCCTTCGCCTCTCCCGATGGCATCCATTGGAAGAAGCTGCGGGATGAGGGAGTCATCACCAAAGGCGCGTTCGATTCTCAAAACGTGGGATTCTGGTCGGAAGAGGAGGGCTGCTACCTTTCCTACTTCCGAATTTTTTCGGATGGAGTGCGCTCGATCAGCCGAACGACCTCCAAGGATTTTCTCAACTGGGAGGAGCCGGTCGAGATGACCTATGGCGACACCCCCAGAGAGCATCTCTATACGAATCAGACTCACCCCTACTTCCGGGCGCCTCACATCTATCTCGCCATCTGCGCACGGTTCATGCCGGGAAGAAGAGTGATCTCGGAGTCGACCGCGAAGAGACTTGGCGGCGATCTGCAATACTCCGGAGATTGTTCGGACACGGTCTTCATGACCACCCGAGGGGGAAATGAATATGACCGGACCTTCATGGAAGGGTTTGTCCGACCCGGACTCGGAATGGGCAATTGGACCTCGCGCACGAATTATCCGGCCTATGGAGTGGTCCCGACTGGCGATGGGGAGATGTCCCTGTATGTTCAGAGGAATTATGGCCAACCCACCCATCATCTTCAGCGTTTAACCCTGCGGACGGATGGGTTCGTCTCGCTCCATGGCCCATACCAAGGAGGCGAAGCGACAACTCGTCCCTTCATCTTCGAGGGAAAAAACCTGGTCCTCAACTTTGCCACCTCTGCGGCAGGGAGTGCTTGGGTCGGTCTCCAGGATGAAGAGGGGAATCCGATTGACGGATATGGTCTCGAGGATTGCGATGAGATGGTCGGCGACGAAATTGCGCGGACGGTGACCTGGAAAGGAAACGTGGATCTTTCACAAGTCGCGGGAAAAAAGGTTCGACTGCATTTCAAGTTGAAAGATGCCGACGTCTATTCGTTTCGGTTTCAATAATGTGACACCTTGGGTTCTTTGAATTAGACTGAAGAAAAACGTAAGGAGCGCCCCGTGTTAGTCGAAGTCGCCTATGGAAAAACGAGATTGCCGGTCGAGATTCCGGACGAAAACCTTCAAAAGGTGTTTCGTGTCCGCCATTGGCCGGGGTTAGCCAACCCAGCCCAGGCCATTGAGGCCTCTCTTGTCAATCCAATCGATTCCGCGCCACTCGCTGATATCGCTCGTGGGAAGAAGAACGCCACGATTGTTATTTCCGATATTACCCGCCCGGTTCCCAATCGACTCCTTCTCCCACCGATCCTCCAAACCCTGGAAGGGGCGGGAATGGCCAAAGACCAGATCCTCATCTTGATCGCAACTGGAATGCACCGACCGAACGAAGGCGATGAGTTGATCGAACTTGTGGGCGCTGAGATCGCAGCAAACTATCGGGTCGAGAATCATTTTGGAACCGATGTTGATAGCCATGTCGATCTGGGGACAGACGAAAGCGGCGTTCCACTCCTGGTCGATCGGCGATACCACGAAGCGGATTTGAAGATCGTGACCGGCTTAATCGAGCCTCATCTGATCGCGGGCTATTCCGGCGGACGCAAGGGAATTCTCCCGGGAATCTGTTCGCTCGAGACAATGAAAGTGATGCACGGCTACCGGATGATCCAGCAGGAGCGGGCCTCGACTGGAATTCTCGATGGCAACCCCTTCCACGAAACCGCACTACGACTGGCGGAAAGGGTGGGCTGCGATTTCCTGGTGAATGTCACTCTCAACGATGTCCGAGAGATGACCGGTGTTTTCTCCGGAAACCTGGACAGCGCTCATCGCGCCGGGTGCCGTGAAATCGAAAAGTATGTGGTCGACACCATCGATGAACCCGTTGATATCGTGGTCACCGGCAGCGGGGGATATCCCCTCGATCAAACCCTGTATCAAGCGATCAAGGGGATGATCGCTGCAAAAGAGATTCTCAAACCGGGCGGGACAATCATTTTTTGTTCCGACCTCGGTCAAGGCTTAGGGAGCCCGCCTTTCCAAGAATTGATGGCCCAACTCGATTCCCCCGAGGGGATGATGGCGAGGCTCGAGGAGGTGGATTATCTGAAGATGGACCAATGGATGGTTCAGGATTTCTGCAACATCCTGCTCCATGCAGGCGAGATCCAGACCTGTACACAAGGGTTATCCTCAGAAGAATTGGAACGGGTCCACTTGGTCCCAATCGATTCGCTTCAGAGCGGTCTCGAGCGTGCCTTCGCGACTCAGGGTCCGAATGCCACTGTGGCCGCGCTTCCCGATGGCCCGTATGTGATTGCTCAAGTTGCCGAGGGAATGCTTTCATAAGTCATGACCAAGATCATTCTTTCGCTCCTCGTCCTTCTGGCCATTGTCCCTGCTTCATTCGCGCAAAGGACTGATGAAAAGGATCTCCTCCTTTTTGGCAAGGCGTGGCTGGATCCCTCGGATTATGCCTGGTCGCGGGAGAGTTTTTCTCGGCTGGAATCGGACAAGGAACCGGGGGCAAGTGTCAGGGATGTGGGAAGACTCCGAATTCGGTTCATTAAGATCGACGGCGAATTGCTCGGGTTGGACATTCGTGTTCTGAGTTACCGTTACGAAGCGAAGCTCCAGGGGAAAAAAGAAATACAGGGGGTCTCGGAACTCGAGGGAACCCGTCTCCCCCCGGTGTGGCTTCATCCGGCGCTTGGTTTTTCGGTCTCCGGCGATTCGGAGACTGGGATTCAGAACAATGTTCAGACCGGGGAAATTTTCGAGCTCATCGACTTTCGAGGGTTCGTACCGAGAGAGACGCCGGTGGTGGGAGAGGAATGGTCCGGGAAGATGGTGAGAAAACCGGACGAGTTCTTCCGGTTTAAGGAAGAAAGAGAACGAAAATTCACTTGTGTCGATAAAAAAGAGACCGAGCAAGGGGATAAATTCAAAGTCGAATTCCACGAAATCCTCAAAGTCACATCCATGGAAGCTTCACGGTCGCATGAACTCTGCGAGACGGATGGTTATTATTGGGTTCTGATGCCACAGGGTCTGGTTGAAACGGTTTCTTGGGAGTCGGTCGCGACGGAATACAAGGGAAACAATGGCGGAGGCCCGACCGACAAGGTCGAAACCCGGACCGTGACTAACATAGTACGGCGAGATCCTCCGCCTCCGAAGACAAAGAACAAGCCTGAAAAGGAAGAGGCGACTCATACCGAGTCGCCTCTTCCTCCAAGGTAAGACGAGTTTGCCCTGGTTGATTTTAAGGAAGCCTAGAAAAGACCAGGATGTCTCCATCGGGAGTTTGGACCGCGAACTCTCGAGCGCCCCACTGGCGATAAACCGGACGCTCCAGCGCCTTCAGATCCTCCGAAAGATGGTCGATCGCTTTGACCCCTTTTTCGGTGACTTGTTTAAAGTAATCGTCGATACGTCCGACATCGAAACCGACCACCATGTTCGGTTCGCCTTCGGAATCGCGATCCGCGTATGGTGTCAGGGCGAGGTATTGGCCGGGGGAGACTTCATAAACGTGGAATTCTCCCATCCGCTGGCCTTCGAACCCGAGTTTTTCATTGAGAAATTGATCGGTTGCGTCCACATCCTTCACCCGCATCGCGACAAACCGGATCTCTCCCGGCGAGATCGCGGGCTTGTCCTTGTCGCTCTCTTGAGCGCCGGTGTACCCCGCGGAAAACATGAGCGCTCCAAAAAGGGCGAGCGCGATCCCAGACAACAAAGATTTCTTCATTTCATCCTCCAATGCCGAGTTTTGATTGATCATTGATTCATGACTCCCGCCACACGGGGGAGATCGACTGAAATTGTAACTGATCTGGGGAATTTAGGATGTCAAGAAAACTTCAAATCCGGGTCAAAAACGGGACTTCGATCAGGGCTGAGCCTTGATCTTGAAACCGGCGAGGACCGGGTAATGGTCGGAGGGAAGAACACCCTCACGCTTTTCGGTGAGAACACGATAAGAGAGGGGAGCAACGGGGCCCTTATACAAGATCCAATCGATGGGTTTCCCCGCATCTGGCTCATTGTCGCGAAAACCGTTAAAAGTCCTTTGTTCCGGAGCGCCCAATGTTTGTTGAGTGTCGTGAAAACCCTTGTCCGATTCCGTGAGGGTGGCGTGAGGCATGGAATCAGGCCGGCAGTTGAAGTCCCCCATGAGGAAAACGATGGTCCCCTCGGGAGGGTCGATCGATTGGAGGCGATTCAGGATCAATTCGGCGCTTTTCGAGCGCGCCTCGTCGGAGACATGGGAGAAATGGGTGTTCATCACCAGAAATCTTTGTGAGGTTTTGCGGTTGAGAACCTCGATCCAAGTGAGGATTCGTGGGAGATCCGACCATGTCTTGCTCCCCGGTATGTCGGGTGTGTCGGAAAGCCAGAATCGGTCAGCCCTGACTAAAGTGTATTTGTCGGCATCAAAGAGAATTGAAGCATGCTCTCCTGTTCTTCCACCCTCACGCCCTTCCCCGACAAGGGTGTATCGCGAATTCAGATTTTCGAGGATAAAGTCGTTCTGAAAATCGAGCGCTTCCTGAAGTCCGACAAAATCCGGAGAGAGTTCCTCGATCGCGCCGACAACCGCCTCTCGACGGAGGTCCCAAGTGTGTCCCTCATCCCTGGCAGTCCCGTACCGGATGTTGAAAGTGAGGACTTGGATGGGAGGCTCCGAGGCAACCACAAATGGCGTCAAGAATAGCGAGGAAATCGTGAGGGAGACCGCGATCAATAACTTAAACATCGATATCATCCAGCGGCGTTTAACAGGGCCGAAAAACGGTCTTGGTTTTTGACCATATCCGCGACGGCTTGATCCTTGGTTTTCTGATCGATATTTCCCCTCGCCAAATCTTGCGCGTCGATCCGGCGCGGGTGGCCATTGCCCCCATCGCCGATTTTGGCCTCGTAGGTCAACGCGTCCGCAATCCCGGTGAGCGTGACATGTTGTAGGGGGGCTTCCAGGTTGAATGCCTCGTGGTGGAGCTCAACGGATTCGATCACCAAATCGGGAAGTTCCCAGGATCTCGCCACCCAACCCGCGACTTGGGGATGAGAAACGCCGAGCACCGACCTCTCGATTTGCACCAGACCCTTCTTTTCTTCTTTGGCTTTCTCGAAGAGTTCGAAATACTCCTGACCGAATTCGCCGGCCAGAATTAGTTTCCCGAAATCGTGAACCAATCCCGAGCAGTAGGCGTAAGAGGGGGAAACCCCTTGGGCTTTCTTCGCCAAAACCCCCGCCGCGGTCGCTGTCGCCATGGAATGAACCCAGAGATTGTTAAGGAAATGCTGGTTCGCTTTCCCCAACTCGAGGAAACACTCGGCCACTCCCAGGCTCATGGCGACGTTCTTCACACCCTCCATGCCAATGATGACGATGGCTTCCTTGATGGAGGAGACCTGTCGGCTGAAACCGTAGTAGGCCGAGTTCGCCAGTTTAAGAAGTTTCACCGAGCAAGTCTGGTCATTCTCGACCACGGCCTGAATATCTCGGGCGCCGGAACGAGGATCGTTGGTAACGTCCAAGATCTCCTGAACCACGGTGGGGAGAGAAGGAAGGTTTTCAACCTCCTCGAATTTTCGCCTCAATTCATCGATATCTGTCATGTTCACCTGCGCTGAATTCTTCTTGGTCCGAGCCGAATTGCAGAATCGTTATATCAGATTCGGCCCCTGTGGGGGAGTCCTCTCACCGACTTTTATCGGCAAGAAGATGCTTAAAATATTGGCTCGAAATGGGTGGGCGGGCCCAAATTTGTCGAATTCAAGTATAGGGACAACACATTCGGATAGCAACGAGAGTGATAGTCTTTTTTGACTCAAGGAAGGAGACACAGAGAAGGAAAAGAAGGGTTTAAACTGGATTTTTTCGCCAACTGTCTGCGTCAGTTGACACTTTCCAAGCGCAAACTCGATCGTTTCCCTTTTTTTCGGTCAAACACTGGAAGTTTGATCTGCGACTTCTCGAGTCGGAATCCGAAAAATCAAAAGTGAAACCCCAATCGGCACGAGAAATATGGCGACCTTCCCGATGGGGGAAGATAAGGCGAAGAGACTCGTCATTAGGATCGTTCCCCAAAGCAGAATGAGGATCACCACCTTGCTTCTGAGAGGAAGACTTCGGTGCTCCCTCCAATCTCGTATATACCCGCCAAAGAGTCGGTTTGTTAGGAGCCAGGTGTAAAATTTTTTCGATCCACGAGCGTAGCAGGCGGCGGTCAAAAGCAGAAAGGGAGTCGTGGGAAGAATCGGGAGGAACACTCCGAGAAAACCGAGCACAAGGAAGAAGGATCCTGCAGCAACCAACAAGCCACGCAAGAGGTAGGAATCCGAGAGTTGGATTTCCTCTTGGGAAGGTGTATCAGGCTCCAGTTTTGTTCTCGTCCCGCGACTCATCATCATTCAATTATTCTTACCCGAATTTATTACTTGCTCCTAGATGTTTGAAGATTTCAACTCGGCGCACATTACTGGAGATGAATCTGAATTCCGACTTTTCCATCTGGCGCCGGTTGGAGTTGGAGCATCGGGTAAGACTTAGAGATTGGGTCGATCAATCGAAGTTTTCCGTTGCCGACCGCGAGTTGAGGAATGGTTCCGTCAGAGTTGATCTCCTCCACTTCCCCGTGGAGGACTGTTACCGAGCAAGTCTCCCCCCAAATCAGTCTGTCCCTATCGTGTTGCGGCTGGTGAAAGGAAGTGAAGTTAAGTGGGTTATCCAACTCCTCCCATTGGATATCAAGACGATCAGGGCGTTTAAGGAATGCCTTGATTAGGGTCCCAGTCTCCGAAACCCAGGTCAGTTCCACAGTTCCACTCTCCTCCCGCGCCACAACGGCGCCGGGAGTTGATTCCAACGCCTTTCCAAGTCCTGGAGAATTCAGAATGGGAATGCCTCCGGCGTGGATCACTACTTGGCCTGCTTTATCGATGGCGACAAGCAAACCGCCTGGGTCCCAAGAGCCGCGGGCATAGGCTTGGCCGACCGAATCGAACTGGTAGGAGAGGGAAGCGTCGACTGGTTCGGTGGGAACCGTCGGGTCGTACCAGAGATAGGCGTATCCGCCCAGTTCGAAGAGGAGTTGCTCCTTTCGGTTGGGTGTGATGTAGCGGGTTTTTTGGATGTGGCCAAGGGAGTGATCCCATAGGGCCAGACGTTGGTAAACGGGGCGGCGGTACTCACGAGCGAGGCAGAGGAGAACGGGGGAGTAGTAATCGAGCTGGCCATAGGGCGGTTCGAGAATCACGGTCTGATTCGTCTCGTTCCAACCGGGTTCTTTGATCGTGGCGATCGAAGCCAGCGCAAGGTCAGCGTTCATATAATCTTTGTATTCGGTGAAAAGGTCCTTTCCAGTGACACGTCGCAAAGCGTCCATGAAGAAGAGACGGTAGTGCATGGTCGAAGCCCAAAAGGTGGCCCCCTCAGTTTGAGCGCCATCGGGGGCGAGGCCTGTGGGGAGGAGATGGTCTTCGAATTTTCGGGTGGCCGAATCGAGCCAGTCCGAGGCTTCGGGGACTTCGCCCAGAAGGGCGAGCGCAACGATCCCGAAAGATCCGAACTCGACAATGGCGTGGTGGGTGTGGAATCCGGGGCCGGAAATCGTGTCTGTCGTGAAGTAATTCTCGTAATAGTTGCTAGCGGTCTGAGCGAGCATCTCACGAATCCGAGCGCGCTCAGCATCGGTGAATCGGTCGTGGGCGAGGTCATAACTGGTCGCGATCCCCTTGAGCAATCGAGAAACCGCATACGCTTTGCCACCATCGGGGGTCGCTTCCGCATCGGGGCGCCAAGCCTCGACACAGGAAAGGGTCCAATCGTGGACGGCATTGCCGTACTTTTCCTCGCCGGAAAGGGCGTAAGCGAAGGCGAAGTGTTCGATGATGGCCATGTCCATCATCATGGCGTAGAAACGGTCGTAAAGGTTTTCGTAAATGGGATCGTCCTCGACCGGGGCAATCCACTCCTTACGAGGTTTTTTGGTCAAACACCAATCGGCTGACTCGATCAAGTTTTTCCAGATGAGCGGACCGGCCCCCTTCTCCCTCTTTTCGAGGAGGGCCTCCTTTTCGGCGACGGTGAAAAAGAGGCGGGGGTGTTCGGTGAGTGGACTCGCCTTGTCCTCGGCAACGGCGATATTGGGGATCGCCGCCAGGATCAGGATGGAAAGGACGATCCCCGTCCGACTCATCGCTCCTCCGTTTTCGCACAGAGTTGTCTCAGTTGAGGAACATCGACCACTTCCAGCAAGCCAAAACAGTAAAACGTCGGGTTGTCGTGGTAATCCTCCGCGGCCAGGATCCCGTCCTTGAACGATCTTATCTTCCCGCCCGTGCGAACCACTTCGATTTTATCAGGATTCAGCGCTCCGGCCGCGAGAGCGATCACTTCGGAACTGGAACCCCGGGCTACGATTTCAACATCCCCCTCAACCTGATCCACGACCGCGAGGAGTTGACCGACCTGAACGCCCAGGCCGGGGTGGCCGATGCTGGTGAACATCTGGGCAAACTGCCAGGGGTGGGTGTCGCCAGGGACATTGGTCCCAAAGAAGAGGAGGTCGACAGCACGAACCTCATAACCATTGTCCACGAGTCGTGCGATTTTTTCGGTGGCCGAGGCGATGCCGCCATCGGCGATCAGAATGACCGTATTGTTGGGATCCCCCTTTGAAAAAACATGAACGGGCAGTTTCCAATCTTCGCCAAGAATGAGGTTGTCAACCGAATAGGTCATCCCCTGATCCTCTTCACGGATGACCGCTTCGGTCCGGGTCTCCCACTCCGGCAGACGGAGAACCTCCCTCAGTCTTCCTCGCGCCTCGGCTTTGGCCGATTCCAGTTTCTCACCGGAGAGATTTTCGAAACGATAGAGAGGGAGGCGATCGAACTGTTCCTTGGCGATGGAAATGTAGGTGGCGTTGTCTTCGGGTAGTGGGACTGAGAGCGCTTCATCGCTCAGGATTTCCTCCTCGGTCTGCAGCTCCTCCAAATTCACCTTCTGGTCCGGCAAAAAATTTTCATAGAGGAACTTGTAGAAATGCTGGCGGTTGTCCTCTTTGTAATTGTGAGTGCCGGGGTCCTCGTTGATGTGGTAGGTGAAAACATTGGCTTTGCCATAGAGTTCATAGAACGGGACGATGGGATCGTAGACCGAGGGGATGGCTCGCTCGGCCTTGAAACAGCAATCGTCGTTCTTGTTGTAAATGAGGAGCGCTGGACGGGGGGCGAGCATGGCGGTCAGGTGTGTGTAGTCGGCGATGGTTAATAGATCGATTGGGCTCTGTTCCAGGTCGCCGATATCGCTCCGGTTCCTGACACGGTCCTCGAGAGAACTATAACCCGCATTGGGGGCGCAGGCGGTGATCCGTGTGTCGAGCGAACTCAGGACGATGGTCTGCCACCCGCCGCCGGAGAGACCGGTCATGGCGACACGTTTTGGGTCGGCGTTCTCATGGGCAAGGAGGACATCGAGACCGCCGCGCATGGCCAAATAGAAGGTGGCCAGGGAGCTGATCCCGCATAGGTCCAAATAGGCCCCTCGGTTGTGACGGAGTTCGTAGGTTTCGAGGTCGCCGAAAGAGAGCCACTCCGGGTGGAGGGCGAGCATCCCGCGTTTGGCGAGGTTGATGCAACGGATCTGTTCGACATCGCGAGACTTCCCGGGGGCATTGTGGCCATTCACATTAAGGATAGCGGGAACTTTTTCAGTGAGATTATCGGGTTCGTAAAGGAGCGCGGAGACATGTAAGCCGGGCAGGCATTCGTAGGATAGTTTCTTGATCTTGTATCCTTTCCCGGTTTCGATCGTGTCCCCCCAGACAACGCTGTGGTTCCCTTCCCTCCAACTGTCCGGGACACCCTTGAAGACCACCTCCTCCAGGATTCGATCCCTCAGAGATTGAGCCTCAGCGGTCCAGGCTTCGGGGCTCGATGGAAGGTCGAGAGGAGGTATACGGCTGATCAGGAATTCCGAAATCTGTTCGAGATGTGAGGGTTTGACCTCGGGTGGATGGCTCAATCGCTGTTCGATCCATTCGGCGCCGGACCAGGCACTGGAGGCGAACAAGGTTTGAAAAATGAGAACCAGACTCACCCAGACCGTCTGCGCCGAGATTCCTTTCTCGGCGCAACTTGAGCCACCGACCTGCGACGAGATTCCCTTCTCGTCGCAACTTATGGAGGAATGCTTTCCTCCCACCGGACAAGCAGGAAGGGATTCCTGCGACAGTGGGAACGAGAAGGGATTCTCGTTCCAGACCTTAGGGTAAACCCATCGATTCAGGCTTCGGGATACTTCCATGGTGACCGGTACTCCCTTTGTAAGAGTTTGTTGGCTTCGTCATCGCCGAGGATGATTTCTTTGTCCGGGTCCCAATCGACACTCTTTCCGTGTTTGAGGGAAAGCATGGCGAGAAGGCTCATGTTCGTCGAGCGGTGGCCGATCTCGATATCGCAAACCGGACGATCGCCCGATTTGATACAATCGAGAAGATTGGTCCAAAGGCCACGGATGTTTTGCTGGTCGGGTTCGTCGAGTTTTGGGTCTTCATGAATCACGGGATCGCCATTCACCGGATAAAAATTCCAACCATCGAGCCATCCCATGTGGAAGACTCCCTTGGTTCCATAGAAATAGCAGCCGATGTTGTGTTTCTCGTTGTGGTTGGCGGCGTAATAGCGATGCTCCCAAGTGGCGGTGAAATCCTCGAACTGAAGGGTGGCGACCTGGGTGTCCGGAGTGGTCGTGTTGTCCTCCTTAATGAATCTTCCCCCGGTCGATGAAACGTTTCGTGGACCTTTTTCCTCGGTCCACCAAAGGATCTGGTCCATCCAGTGGACACCCCAGTCGGCGATCTGACCGTTGGCGTAATCCAGAAAATTCCGGAAACCTTTCGGGTGCATCAGCTTGTTGAAAGGATTCAACGGAGCGGGGCCACACCACATATTCCAGTCGAGTCCTTCGGGGACCTCGGAATCGGGAACCACCTCTCCGGGGCCACCACCATAATGGACAAACGCGCGGACCATGCCGATCTTCCCCGCCTTGCCGGATTTCAGGAACTCCATCCCCGACATGTTGTGGGGGGAAACCCGACGGTGGGTGCCGACCTGGACGACACGGTCGTTCCGTCGAGCGGCCGCGATCATCGCCTTGCCCTCGTTGATGGTGTGACCGACCGGTTTCTCGACATAGACATGCGCGCCGGAGTCGACCGCGGCGATGGTGATCAGCGGGTGCCAGTGGTCGGGAGTGGCGTTGATCACAATGTCCGGTTTTTCTTTGTCCAGGAGTTCTCGGAAATCGCCGTATTTCTTGGGCTGGTTGCCCATCTCCTTCTCGACCCGTTCGGCAGTTTGGTCCAGGAAGCGTTGGTCGACATCGCAGACCGCCACAATCTTGCATTCGCCACATTCCATCGCGTATTTGAGGATGTTGTTTCCCCACCACCCACAACCGATGAGAGCGGTTTTGTATTTCTTATCCGGATTGGCGGTGAGTTCGGAAAGGGATGTGAGCGCCACCGTTCCAGCGGCGGTGGTTTTGAGAAAAGTCCTGCGATTGGTCAACAGCATGGGTGCAACCTCCTTATGCCTATCGGCGGTGGCGGAAAGCAGGAGTGTAACCGGACCTGGGGGGGTGGGTGTAGATGGTGACAGAGATGTGAGAAAGGCATTCCAAGGGATCAGCAATATTCTAAATAATACAAGTTGACGACGTAGATAGAGATAAGATATAATTTCTTAAACTTCCGAAGCCTTGGGTGAATGAGATCGAAAAAGTGATCAACCTTGTCCCGCGGATAAAATCATTGAATCACGGTTTCCGTTCGATGCTTGGATCGACTGACTCCTTGACATCGCCCTGCTGGCCAAAAGCCATCTATGTAGAACTTGCTTACCAATGCAATTTGCATTGTGCAATGTGTCCACGAGATTTCGACACGACTCCTCAGAAAGCAATGCCGAGAGCGGTCTTTCTAAATTCCCTCCCAGCCCTGCAAAAAATAGAGTCGGTCGTGTTCGCGGGGTGGGGGGAAACTCTCATGTCACCCTATGCCCCCGAATGGTTGGAGGCGGTTTCGACAAGGGATTATCAGACTGCCCTCGTAACAAATGGACTACTATTGGACGGAGAAATGGCGGAAAAGCTTGCGAGTGCGCCTCCCTTCACGCTGAACGTGTCTATCGACGCGGGTACTCGGGAAACCTACGCCAAAGTGAGAGGAAGGGACCGATTCGAACAGGCCGTCGATAATTTGACAGAGTTCATGAAGAGAAGGAATCGTCACCACTCGCGCACTGGCGTGGAATGGATTTATGTGATGATGAAATCCAATTTCAGAGAACTTCCGCGTGCGGTCGCCCTTGCTCGCCGATCCGGAGTGGACAAATTCACGGCAAAACATCTTGAACTGGCCGCAACTCGCCAATTCATGGATGAGGCCATTTGGAACTACCCGACATCACCCGACTTGGCCCCCGAACTTGCCGAGGAGATGGCAGCCATTGAGGACGAGTGTCGGCGAATCGCAGAGGGTAAGTTGATTCTCAATTTTCATCCATTGATCCATACGGACGAGTATTGGGGGAAATCCGGTCCAGTTTTCAAAATGTTTCTATCACATGAAGGCAACGTGACCGCGTGCAGCCTCATCAGCCCAAATAACCACCGTCCATTCTCCGATCCGGGGTTCGATCGAAATTGGATCTTGGGAAATGTCCTCGAGAAACCACTGGAACAGATCATTGAGTCTGAGGTCTATCGAGATTTCCAGAACGAGTGGTTGTCCCAGACTGTGCCGCCCCCTTGTCGAGGATGCCCATTTTCCTTGCGGCTTGGAGAGGATGGCCTTTGTCACGCTCTGTAATGTACCGAGACTCAATCTGAAAGGACGACATAAGAGATGCTTCTTGGGTGGAACCGAATAACTCCGAATATTCGTAAATCGGTGTTGGAAGGACTTCGAACGGGGCGCCCTCAAGGAGGACCTTATCATATCGAATTGAACTGGACGGATCGGTGTAACGTTGAGTGTTTCTTTTGCAACAATCTCGAAAAGAACCGTGCAGGTCTTGAACTTAATCCCAAGGTGGTGGAGAGAGTCATTCGCGAGGGACGATCGAAAGGTCTCCAATCCGTTCGTCTCTCGGGAGGTGGTGAACCGCTCTTTCACTCACACCTCAAGGAACTTCTGGATATCCTTAAGCTTCACAAAGTTCGAATAGAGAATCTTACAACCAATGGTCTTTGCCTGACTCGAGCGAACTGCCAAAGCCTGATTGAGGCGGGGCTCGATGAAATCATTTTCAGTTTGAATTACGCCGACCGATATTCTTACGCCGAGGGGATGCGAACTCGACCCGAGAACTTCGAGCGGTCGATTCAAGGTGTCCAAACTCTGTTCGATACGGCGGCGGGCATGCAAGAGCCACTCCCGGTTTTGATTGTTGCCTTTTCCATTTGCCGGCAAACCCGCAAGGACATACCGCGAATGTACGAAATCGGACTTCGACTGAATGCAGACCGAATCGCCTTTCGAAATTTGCACGGGATCGCCCAAAGCCAGGATTTGACGAACTCGGATATGGAATGGCTCCTTTTGGATCTTGGTCGATTGATCGATCAGGAGAATGACCTGAGTCGGTTAGAGTTCCGATTTTCGAATCCCGTCCTGCAGGATTATTGCATGGAGAAGATCGCGCCTCGGATCGATAAATCTCATGTCAACGCGGAAGTGGGGTCAGTCAGGCACTGCTCCGTCCCTTGGTACAGTTTGGGGATACGGGGGAACGGAGACGTATACCCATGCTGCAATCTCCTTCTTGACGGGCCATTCCCTCCCCTCGGCAATGTCAACTGTCAGTCCCTGGAGGAAATCTGGGGAGGGGAACCTTTCCGACGGTTTCGCCAGGAAATGGAATCGGTGGCGCTCCTCGTGAACACTGAATCGACTTTAGCCGATAGAATCGGGATTCTGCCGCCGGTTTGCTCAACGCCTCACGCTTGTTTCCTTTGCGATCACCTTTCGGATGATGATTTCTACGAGGAGGCCCTACGCATACGACGGAAAAGGCGAAGTGTCTGGGCCCGCTTGTGGAGTTAATTCCTATTCCCGGGCTGCTTGAATGCCCTTTCTCCTCATGGCACAATCCGCGCCTGTTTTTCGTGAACCGCCGTATCAATCCACTTCCAACTAGGAGTTTATAAAATGTCCGCTGTTCTTGAAGGCAAAGTTTTGGTCGCTCAGGGGGGCGGCCCAACCGCTGTGATCAATCAATCGTTGGTCGGGGCTGTGCTGGAGTCGAGAAAATTCCCCCAAGTGACCCGTGTTTATGGCGCCCTGCATGGAGTCAATGGAATCGTCAACGAAGATTTTCTCGATCTGACCGAGGAAACGACCCACAACTTGGAGGCGGTCGCGGTGACCCCGTCCTCCGGGATGTGTTCCACTCGGGACAAACCCGATATCGCCTACTGCAAAGAGATCTTTAAAGTTTGTCAGGCGCATGATGTTCGGTATTTCTTCTATATCGGCGGAAACGATTCCGCCGACACCTGCCGGATTGTCAACCAGGAATCGGAGAAGGCCGGTTACGAACTCCGGGTGATCCACATTCCGAAGACGATCGACAACGATCTCAAGGTGACCGACCACTGCCCCGGGTTTGGCTCCGCCGCGAAGTTCGTGGCTCAGGCTTTCGCGGGGGCGAACTTGGATAACCGGGCCCTTCCCGGCGTTTACATCGGGATCGTCATGGGGCGTCATGCCGGCTTCCTCACCGCCGCGAGTTGTCTGGCAAGGCAATACCCGGATGACGGTCCGCACCTCATCTACCTTCCGGAGCGCCCATTCAAAAAGACCGATTTCCTCAAGGATGTGAAGAAGAACTTTGATAAATACGGCCGCTGCATCATCGCGGCGTCGGAGGGAATCGTCGATGCCAAGGGTGTGCCGATCGTTTCTCAATTCACCGGCGGTGAGAAGGATTCGCACGGCAATGTTCAGTTGTCCGGAACCGGCGCCCTGGGGGACCTGCTCGCCTCATTTATCAAAGAAGGCACCAGCATCAAGCGGGTTCGGGCCGACACCTTTGGTTATCTCCAGAGGAGTTTCCTGGGGTGTGTCAGCGAAGTCGACCAATTCGAGGCTCGAGAGGTGGGCGAAAAGGCCGCTCAGTTCGCGATTTGGCACAACATGGACGGCTCGGTGGCGATTCGCCGCATTGGAGACTACGCGGTCGAATATTTCCTGGCCAAACTTTCGGATGTGGCCCGTCATTCCACCGAGATGCCCAACAAGTTCATCAACAAAGAGGGCAACTATGTGACCGAAGCCTTCAAGAACTATGTCCGTCCCTTGGTCGGTGACATGCCGGTGGTTCGTCGCATCGCGGCGCCGAAGGTGAAGAAGGTCCTGAACAACAAGAAAAAATAACCCTTGGATCAAGGGGAACCGCTTCCCGCTGGGGGAGCGGTTTCTCTTGACCTTAGCGTGGACTGAGATAGACTTGACTTTCCACCGAGCGGGAGTAGCTCAGTTGGCTAGAGCATCAGCCTTCCAAGCTGAGGGTCGCGGGTTCGAGCCCCGTCTCCCGCTCCATTTAACCCACGTAATTCCTTTTGCCCAACACGAATCCCCATTTCCCCCTGCTAATGCTGCCTTCACAATGCTCTTATCGAATTTCGGGAATTACCGCTCGCGCTCTTCGTAGTCTTTCCATCGCTCGACGGATTGAGGAAGAGTCGCCTCCCTTAAGAGATTCAGATAGCGGAGGTTGTAGCCCTCGTAAGGAAGGCCGAGAGTGTAATCGTCACCGTCGGGGCTGTCGTCCTGCGCGGTGGGCGGGGCGGGAGAGGTCGGTTCGATCTGGGTGTCTTCGTGCCATTCGTTCCAGGAGGTGATGAAGAGAAGATCGCCCGCCGAGGGATCGGTGCGCTCGAGAGCGGCGCCGAGGAGGGCTTGGAAGAGCGTCCCAAATTCGCTGGTCTCGGTGATTTTCCGTGAGACTGGATCGTGACCCGCGCGCACTCCTTTGTCATTGAATCCCGGAGTGATCGAGGGGATATAAACGGCCCCCGCTTGGTCGGCCATACTCTTCCACTGGTTTTGACGGGCGTTGTACTGATCGACAGCGGATTGGCCTGCGTAACCGGATGCACCCATGCTGCCGTAGACATCGTACTCGTTGATGGCGTCGAGGAGGGCGATGTCGCCGGGTTGAGAGGGGGCGCCCCCGAAGACTTGGTCGCCGATGATGTATAGATCGAACCCTTTGGAGTTCGCGGCGTTCCGGAGAGTTTGGACCGCGTCCTCGAGATCCCCCATCGAGGAGAGGACCCGGGTGAGGTAAACGTACAGGACAGGTCGGCCATCGATTTTGAAATACTCCGGCTGGTTGAAATAGTGGTCGGCCATGTACTCGATATCCGATTGGAGGTTCGAGTAGTTGGTGAAATTCGAGGTCCGACCGGTGGTTTCATAGAGGAGCGCGATTTTGATGTCGCCCAAGTCCGGGTGTCCGAGGATGTGGTCTCGAAGTGTGACATCCTCCCGCGATCCGGGTCCCCACCAACTCGCTATCCACAAATCAATGCCGGCATAGCGGCACCAGTCCGCGTGTTGGCGAATGGTCTCCGAATCGCGATCGTTGTATTCCCCGAGGACGGGGAGTTGAGGGGGAACGAGGTGTTCCCTCAAGTATTGACGGCCATGAAAATCGCTGGCGTACCAGGGGTAGTAGAAGACGCCGACGGTGGGGGCGGCGGAGAGTGGGTGATGGACCAGCGCGACGCCAAGGAGGGTGAGGAAAACGGCAAGGGTTCCGGCGTCGATTCTGGATTCCCGCCTTCGCGGGAATGACGAGGGGAGGCGCGGAAACGATAGGGGGCGGAGGTGGTTCATTGAGTTATTCTCCCAGACTTAGAATGAATTGTCGCCATCGATCAGGCCGCCGAGACCGCCGAGGACCGAGCCCTCGCCCTTGTCTCTCCGGGTGGCCATAAGCATTCGACCGGCCAGGCGCGAGAAGGGGAGCGACTGCAGCCAGACCTTGCCGGGGCCGCGGAGGATGGCGAAGAAGAGACCCTCGCCGCCGAAGAGCATTGTCTTAATGCCGCCCGCCTGTTGGATGTCCATGTCCACGGAACCCTCGTAGGCAACCACACATCCGGTGTCGACATGGAGGGTTTCACCCGGTCCCAATTGGCGTTCGACGATCGTTCCCCCGGCGTGCATGAAGACCAAGCCATCTCCCTCCAGTTTCTGCATGATAAAACCCTCGCCGCCGAAGAGACCTGTGAGGATCTTTCGTTGGAACTCGATGCCGATGGAAACGCCGCGAGCCGCGCAAAGGAAACTATCCTTTTGACAAACCAACTTCCCGTTCACGGTTTGCAGGTTGACCGGGATGACATTCCCCGGGTAAGGCGCGGCGAAAGCCACATGGGCTTTGCCGGTTCCGGTGTGTTGAAAGACCGTGGTGAAGAGGGATTCGGAGGTCAGCAACCTCTTCCCCGCCCCGAGTAGTTTCCCCATGAAACTCCCCTCATCCTTTCCGGAGCCATCGCCGAAGACGCTGTCCATCTCGATCGAGGGGTCCTTGTACATCATCGCTCCCGCCTCTGCGATGGCGCATTCGCCGGGGTCGAGTTCGATTTCCACGAATTGCATCTCATGACCGCGGATTTCGAAGTCGATGACATCGGCGCGTTGATTGGGGGCCGGGGGAGGGGCGGCGACCGCGACCGCCGAAGCCTGCTTGAACTCAATCACCTCCGGGATCGGTTTCCATTCGGTGAATCCCTCTGTCCAAGCGAACCCATTGGGGTTCAGCCGCGCTTCCTCGGAGGCGCGCTGGAGATCGTAGGGGCCCATCTGCTGGCCGCCGTAACTCAGATACCATTGGTTCATGTTCATAACCTTTCTTGTTTCGATGGTAGATTCGATTCGTGACCCGGCAACTCATATAAGTCGGTGTCAATCGATGACATCCTTTGGTGGCGAATCCAGCGACACCTCGAATTGGTCGCACCATTTTTGGACTGTCATAGGGCTCAGATCAAGACGTTGCGCAAGGGCTTTGAGGTAGGCTTTCTCCGCTTCCGTGTCCACCTCAACGGCTAATAGAGAGGCGACATAAACCTCTTCGGCTTGTTGGGGGCTTCTCACCTCGCGGGCGATGTCCGCCAAGCCTTTGGGGTGGTCGAGTTCCTCGGCGATCAGGGACATTTCCTGCTCGGAAAGCCCCGCCTCTCGGGCTTTCTGAAGAATCCCCTCCCGCTCCTCGGAATCGATCGTGTAGTCGGCGTTCGCGGCGGCGATCATGGCCCGCAAGATCAACAAGGCCTCGCTTTCCCGAGCCTCCTGTTCCGTATCGGGGGGAGGAGGGGGCGTCGTCGCTCCTGGAGGAGGCGGTGGCGACATGGCTGGCGGTGGCGGCGGAGAGGCGCCGGTCGAACCCGGGGCCGATGGACGAAACGAACCACCCGATTTTTGTTGGTAGTGATCGTAGGCCGCGAAAGCGAGACCCAAGAGGCCCATCCCGACCATCGCCTTGTCACCCCCCAGGATGCCGCCCTTAGACCGTTTTTTCGAGCGCTTCTTCTTTCTTCCAAAACCCTCGCCCAATGCGCTATTAAGCAGCCCCCCAATGAGTCGCTCGGGATCGATCATAAACCCTCTCCTTTTCACTCGGTCGGGATCGCGCGCGCGGTCCTCGCGGTCCTCTTTAGATTCTTGAGAACGGATCAACTTCGGTCAAGGTCTCCGCTGGCGGCCCTTCTCATAGGCAAATCCTCTGTATCTTTCCCTCTTTTCTCCCTCTTGGAAAAAGGGTTGAATCCACGCTTTCATGCTGACATGATTGACCTGGATCGAGCAGGATTTGGCTGGATTAGCGCTAAGCCGATGGCCTGCCGGATCGTCAGGTTCACGGGATTTACTCCACTGCATGGAAAACCGGCTCGCCCGTTGAACTTAAAACCCGACTGAATGTCGACACAAGTTTTATAGAGAAGGGAAACTCCATCTCATGAAGAGAAGCGCCCAGATTCTGTCCGCGATCCTTATTCTTCTACTCACGCCCGCTTTCGGGCAAGGACTGACCCCCAATCCCTCCGATGTCAACGGCGACGGATATGTGGGGGCGGAGGATCTTTTTCAGATTGTCGGGAACTGGGCATCCGGGGAGCGGAGGGCCTCCTCGGTGAATCTTCCCGGTCTCGAACCCGGCACGCGCCCCCTCAAACTAGTCCGGGTTCCCTCGGGAACCTTTTTCATGGGCGCGGCCGAGTCGGAAACCGGATCTCAGGTCTTCGAGCGACCGGTTCACCGAGTAAACATCGACCGAGACATCTACATCACGGAAACGGAAATCACACAGGGACAGTGGGAGGCGGTGATGGGCTCGCTGCCCGACTATTCAGGCGACAGGAATCTCGGAGTCGGCCCCAACTACCCGGTCTACTTTGTCTCTTGGAACGATTGCCAAGCCTTTGTGGAGGCGCTCAATGGAATGGGGCTGGGAACTTTCCGTCTGCCGAGCGAGGCGGAGTGGGAATACTGCTGCCGGGCGGGAACCCGGACCCGTTTCTATTTTGGCGACTCTCTGGGATGCGACGATGTCGGTGCGGAATGCGAGGCTGGAACGCTGCCTGGGGTGCGATCGGATTATATGTGGTGGGTTGGGAATTCCGACCTGAGTCGAGGCGGCCCGAATTTTGGGGTCAAACCGGTCGGACAAAAAATTGCAAATGGCTTTGGATTGTATGACATGCATGGGAACGTCTTGGAATGGTGCCAGGACTGGGCCACTGGAAACTATGTCGGAGCGCCATTCGATGGGTCCCCGTGGGAAAGCATGGCAAGCGGGCTGCGCCAGGCTCGAGGCGGGAGTTGGTTGACCGGAGCGTTGGATTGCCGGTCCGCTCATAGGAAAGGACTGTCCCCGACCTCCTCGGAGGGCGATCTCGGTTTCCGAGTGGTTCGATTGTACAAGGAGGGTGAGGAGCCCACCGCCACGCCGACCGCGACCGAGACTCCCACATCCACCGAAACCCCTATCGAGCCGACCGTCACCGCCACTCCCACCGGGACTCCGACGATTCCGACCGCCACCCCCACGGACACTTCGATGGAACCGACTCAGACCGAAACCGCGTCGGAATCGCCGACCGAAACAGCGACAGCGACCTCGATGGATATGACCCCGACGGAGACTCAAGGAGAGCCAACCGCGACCTCGACGCCAACCAACACTCAGGAGTCTCCGACAGAGACGCCGACATCGACCTCGACAATGGAGGAGCCGACCGCGACAGCGACCGACACGCCCACCTCCACTCCCACCGAGGAACAGGGTGGCGCCACTGTGGGCGGGAGTTGGAGAATGGATATGCAGGGAGCGCCATTGCCAACTGCGGCGGGGGTTTTCTATATCTGCCCGGGAAGCGGACGTGCGGTTTGTCAATACGTCCCATTCGCGATTTCGCTCGAACTATCGGTGACCATTTGGGAATGCGATGTGGCTGAAGACGGGACTATCTCCAACGGTGTCATCAAGTCGAACGCCACCGGCGGTCAAGTGGGAACATTCACCGGGAAGTTCACGGTGAACCAGCCGATACTGGACGCCGACTTTACGGGACAGTGGTCGGTCAGCGGTCATGGGACGGGTTCGATCACAGGAGCGCAGTTCTCCGAGACCGTGTCTCAACCCGGGTTGTGCAATTAATCCGGTCTCCTGAGAAACGGGACGAAAGGAGTGGAGGCTTTACCCCCCTGTGTCGAGTTTCAGGCCCTGGAGGCTAAAGCCTCCACTCCTCCGACATTGGTCAGTAAACCCCTTCGATGGTCTTCTTCTCGGTGAACCCGAAGGGACGAACCTCGCCCACGCCATCCCATGGGAATTTGACATAGGGGTCCCGGCGGATCGCTTCATCCCGCTCTAGGAAGCGCGGCATGAAAAGTTCCTTGGTGAGGGTGGTCAGTTCGACCCGACCCCATTCTCCCAATTCGACCGTTTTCGTGGTCTCGTTTGGATCGACCACGCGCAAGACGGCGCGCGGTTGGGGGGCGTAGTAAGTGAGAGCGTAGTCATCCTCGGGTCCAACCGGTTTGCTGCACGCCAAGCCCATCAGGGTGTTCCCATAAGTCGGGACCAGCATGCCCTCCTCCTCGAGCACCTCCTCGCAGAGGAATCGGATGACTTGAGAAGTCATCGAGGTTCCGCCGCAAAAGACACCGCGGACGCCCGCCTCTGGAACCGAGATCTCCTCGCCCAAGGCTTCGAGAAGGCGGGGAGTCGCGAAAAGGCAACGGACCTCTCGGTGTTTGATGATCGTGGCGGCTTGGGAAATGACATGAGCCATGTACTCTTTGACCTCATCGGTCTTTCCTTGCGCCAACCGGATCTTGACCCAACGAGGATCAAGGTCGAGGAAATAGCAGGAACCGCCGCGAATGTTGGCGAGATGCTCGATCGCGAGACGCAGGCGACGCGGGCCGGTGGGGCCCATCATCAACCAGTTCCCGCCACGGGGAAAATACTCATCATCCAGCGTTCCCGAAAACTCCGAGTAGTCGATCAGGTGGTCTTCCCAACTGATTCGCTGTTTGGGCATGCCGGTTGTGCCGCCGGTTTCGAAAATCTTGAAAGGTTTACCCCGGTAAGGTTTGGGAATCCACTGATGATGAGGGAGATCGCGAAGGTAGTTGTCCTCGAAATGGGGGAATTTCGCGATATCCTCATAAGTTTGGATCTCTTCGATGGGATTCCAGCCTGCCTTTTTGGCCCATTCCAACCAGAAGGGGCAACCGGTTTCATCGGAGAAATGCCAGTGGATGATCTCTTTGACATGCTGGTTTAATTTTTCCTTCGCCTGGTCCACCGCGGACTGAGGGGCGATTTCCATTTCGGTCATTCGTGTTGCGCTCCTACTTCTGAATCGGTTCGGGAAAGAACTTTCGGATTGTTTCCTCGGAAGGCGGTTTGGTCACCAGCGAGACGGCCACGAATACGACCAGGGTGACGAAAAAGATAATGGCCACCGGCATCATGCCAGCAATCAATAACTCATCCTCCCCATGCGCCTCACCAATGATGACGTCATTATAAAAGAAATACCCCCAGGTGGCCGCCATCGCTAGAACCGAGGCGATCGCGCCCGCCTTGGTCGCCCGCTTCCAATAGACCGCGCCGACGATGATGGGGAAAAGACTGCCAAATCCGCTGAAGCACCAAACGCCGAGATCGAAAACCTGTGCGGGCTCATACAATGCCAGGATGTAGGTGATCACGACGATGAGGACGATGAAGCACCGGGCGAGGAGGATCTTCTGTTTATCGTTAAAATGGTCCTCGCCAAAGTGATGAACGATGACATCGTTGGTGAACATGGTTCCGAGGCACATGAACTGCGAATCGAGCGAGGACATGATGGCGGCGAGAATGCCCGCTCCCAAGATGCCGCTGACATAGGGGTCGTGGATGAGTTGACCCACCATGCGACCTAAAACCTGATTGGGATTGATGGTTTGACCCGCGTAAAAGGCCGCCCCCCAAATACCGATGAGAATGCAGGGAACCCAAACGATCATAATGAAGATCGGGTGGGCGACGACGGTGAGACGAAAAGTCTTCGCGCTCTTGGCGGTGAGCCAATGTTGGAACAGGTGGGGGAACATGCCCACCGAGAGGGGAACAAAACAGTAGGTGAAAAACTGAAGTTGTCCCATCATCCCCTCGCGCGCCAGACGCTCGGGAACTTTTTCAAGAACCTGTTGGGAGGCGGCGTCCATTCCTCCGAGACGATTCGAGATGAGATAAAATGCGACGACGCCGGTGGTCATGAAAACGATCGTTTGCAAAGTATTGGCCCAGACCGCGCCGCGAAGGCCGCCGAAAAAGACGTAGATGAGGACCACCCCCGCGATAACCAGGTTGGTGAGCCAAGGTGGAATTCCGCCATTCAAGGCGGGATTCGGGTGGGGGAAGAGATCCGGGAATGCGCCAGAAGTAATCGGAAGCACGACACGACCGGCCCCAATGAGTCCGATGAGGAGGTAGGGAATCACGAGCCCGACAAGGATCGGGAACAGGAGGTGACCGAGAAAATTGCTTTCATAACGGTCACGAAAGAACTGACACTGGGTCACATACCCATACTGCTTGCCGATCGCCCAAACCTTGATTCCGACCAGGAAGAAGACGGCGGAGTGAACCAGACCGGACCAAGAGGCCATGAGGCCATAGACGCCGACCCCGCTGGTGAACGCTTTGCCGGTGCTTCCCACTAAGGCGAAAGCGGTCATGGTGGTGCCGAAGACCGACATCAGAAGTAAGACCGGACCGATGGAATGGCTGGCGACAAAATAGTCCTTTGAGGTGCCGGTGAAAAAACGATTGCTCGCGACTCCCAGGGTCAGGAGCACGCCCAAGTAGAGGCAAATGATAAGGAGAGAGGTCACGAGCGGTCGGAGCCCCCTTCGGTCGGGAGTTGTCCGGTTTCACCGAATTCCTCAATCTCATAGGGCCAAGCAAAGTAGGAGGCCAAGGCCCAGAGAGAAGCCGCCAACAAAGAGTAAATGGCGTGGTATCCGAGACCGGCCGGAAGAAACCCGAACCAGAGGTCACGGTTATTCCAATTCCAGAAATCCTGGTGGAGCAGAAACAGGACAATCCCCGCGACGGCGACAAGTTTTTTCATGGTTTAATGGGCGGCCTCATTTCACTTTTTGTCCGTGTTTTCCAATGCGTACAGGTGCGTTTGTGTCGCGACATAGAGCACGCCATTGGAGACCACGGGAGTCGAATAGATGGGTGCGTCGAACTGGATTTCGTTCAAGACTTCCTTTTCTTTTCCCGCCTTCATAATCAAGAGGATCCCATCCTCATTGCCCAGATAGATCTTCCCATCGGCGACGAAGGTGGAGGACCAGATGTGGCTCATGGTGTCATGAACCCAGTAGGGCTCCCCAGTTTCGGCGTCCAGGCAATGGATGAAACCATCGTAGTCGGCGATGAACAGGAGTCCATCCACGATTGAGGCGGTCGAAATCGATCGATTGATTTTGTCGTAAGTCCAAATCTTGCCGGACTTGGTGATGTCGCCCTTTTGGGTGGCGTCGATGCAAGTCAAAATCCCAACGCCGGAACCGTGCTCGGGATCCTGGCCGATGGCCACATAGATTTTATTGTCGTGGACCACAGGTGTGGCGATGATTTCGCTAGGCCCCTCGGGGGCGGGATACTTGATGGGATTGCCATCCTCGTCAATCTTGTATTTTTGAGGGACGCAATCGCAGCGGAAGACTTCTTTCAGAATATGAAACTCCGGATCGTCCGGATCGGGAACGGGATTTGGGTTGAACCCGTAGCAGAATCCATCGCCCGCGCCAAAGATAACGAGACCGTCATCGCCAATGCCCTCGGCGAAAGCGGGCGATGACCAATTGCAGTGCATCAGCCGCTCAGAAATCCCGCTGACCTCCTCACCGAGCAACTCGCCCGATTCTTGGTCCAGACAAATCAGCGCCGGGGCGAATGGAGAGGGGATGTTGACGTGCGACCAATCCTGTCCATTGGAAGTGGTTACGTAGAGCTTGCCCTCATGCGGGAGGACGCTGCTACTGGAAATGTTGTGAGGAAAAACGCCGAGCTCGTCGCGCATATCGAAGGTCCAAAGGATATCGGCGTCTGTCGGGCCGGGTTCGATCGGCGGATTCCCCTCACCGGCCATGTATTGGCCCTCGTCCTCGAATGGACCATCGTTGCCATTCGCCATGCCATGGACATCCATGCACACCACCTCGCAGCGGTTGGTCACCACGAAGACGCGATCCCCCACCACGGCGGGCGATGAGCAGATTCCGAGGAACTCCCAGTCGCTGACCTTGCCTGCCCCTAGTTTGGGCACCACAAGCTGCCAGAGGAAATCGCCCGTCTTTTCATCGAGGCAATAGACGTTCCCATGGTCTCCTTCGTGCTTGGGGTCCCGAGGACTCTCGTTGTTGGTGCCAACATAGACCCGACCATCGGCGATGGTCACGTTTCCATAGGCTTGAGAGCCGAGTTTTGCGACCCATTTCACATTTTTGGTGGTGGACATGTCGACTGTTTCGTCATCGCCAGTGGTCTCACCTGGTTTGAAATGGTCGACGATGCCCTTTTCCTCGGAGGCCATGTTTTTGGTGGGATCGCCTCCCCATTGGGGCCAATCCGACGAGTAAGCGGTCCCGACCGTCAGGCCGAGAATCGCGAGGGACATTGCGATGGAGCGATATCTGTTGTGCATCATGATAGGATCGTGAGACTCCTTTTCTAAATTCTCTTCCTATTCGTTGGGGGTGACGACGACGTTGTCCACAAACACCTTGAAGCGGCTTTGAAGCGCGAACCCAAACAGACCGGGCGCTCCCTGTGCATGAGCGTGTTTGTGGGGAACCTCGATATTCCAACCCTCCGGCTCGTCCTCGCCTTTCGGCCAGGCCTTTGCGCGAACGACACCCGAGCCATCGGGAGCGACATCCACCCGGGTTTTGAGAGTGTACCACTTTTTGGCGTCCCACTTGAACGGAACGCCTACTTTTAGTCGGTTGTGATTGGAACTGACCTCGATCTGTTGAGCGTTTCCGATAAGAGCGATGAAGTACCTCTGGTTGATCACGCCGACGTTGGATTTCATCCGACGGTTGCCATCGGTCATGACATCCGCCTGCACGGTGTAGTTGCTTTCATCGGGATGGCCGATGAAGGTGATCGCTCTTTGGAACAGGACATTGTCGAGAGTTTTCGAAAGGACCTTGTTGCCGTCCATTTCACGAATGTCCCATTTGAACCGGGCGCCAATCCAAGGGAGCGGAGGGAAGGCGAACTTGCCCTCGCCATTCGGATCGGGAACATCGATTTCGAAGGATTCGAAATCCTCCTTGATGGGAAGTTCCGGCAGAACTCTTCCGCGGATTGTCCCTTTCAGGTCACCCGACTTCGCCATGTAGGCGCCGGCTGAAATCGTGGCGTCCTCCCCCGCGACCAATTCGCCGGAATCGTTGAATTCGGCGTCCATCTTGACCTTGACCTTGGCGGTCGGCGGGATGAATTTGCTCCACTCGGCGGAATCGACGTCATCGACGAAGAACCCCTTCGAGTCGAGCGAGTCGATATCGAAGGAGACGGTCTCGCCGGGGCGCATCAGAACTTCCGAGGGAACGATTTGCAGTTGGGCCGCGGGGCCGGGTTCGGGAGCGGGTTTTTCCGACGAGGGTTGGGGAGGGTTCCCACCCTTCGCGCTCCCGAAACAATACAGATGATCGGTGGTGAAAACATAGATTCGCCCATTCCAAATCGACGGGGCTCCAAGGCAAGCGCCCTCGAGTTTCAGGTGGCAGAGGGTTTCCGCCCCGGTTTCGCCCGGGCGGAGAATGTAGAAATCTCCCTGCGGAAAACCGACATAGATCTTCCCGTCGGCGTAGATCGGAGAAGCGTGAATCTGGTCGGCGCTAAGCTTCTCTTGCCAGAGAATTTTCCCGCTCTTCGAATCGACGCAGACCAACTCACCAGTATGGACCGTTTGATAGATTTTGCCGTCATGGATACAGGGAGAACTGGTAAACATCATGAGGGGCGCGCGCCAGTTTTCGTAGGATTGATCGATCACCACAGGTCCAGACTCGCCCTCTTTTGGTTCAGCGCCGGTTTTGAGCGAAATCATCCGACCCGTTTCGCTACTGTCCATGTTCTCCTTGCCATGAATGGCAATAATGTTGCCCTGGCCATCCGGGACGACTGTGGAATTGACGCCGCCATGGGAGAACTGATAGCGCCAAACGGGATCGCCGGTTTTGACATTGACGCAGACAATATTCCCGCAACCGGTTCCACAGTAGAAAACGCGACGGCCATTTTCCCATCCGAAGATCGGGGTGGAGAAGGAGCTGTCATGCGGCCCGACGCCCGGCGTGGAGGTCCAAACCAGTTCGCCGGACACCTTGTTAAAGGCGTAGAATCGATCCCGAGCCGGACCATCCGAGCCCCAGTTGCTGGTGATGCCCCGCACGATGACCAAATCACCATCGATCACCGGGCATCCGGTTCGACCATTGGGAAAAGTAAGACGGCCATACTCCTCCATGAAGGAATGTTGCCAAAGAAGTTCGCCTTTCGGAGTAAAGCAGGCGAAGATGCCGGGCGTGGTCAGGAGGTAGACATTTCCCGTTTCCGGGTCGACCCCAGGACTGCCGATGGTGTATCGATCGTAAACGTTGTCGCTGAGAAAATCGTTGAACCCTTCCTCCCAGATGGTTTCGCCGGAGACCGGGTCGAGGCACACCAAGTATTCCCGGAGGTCCGGACCCTCCCCACGATACCCCCAAGCGTACACACGCTCCTCGCCATCGGAGGAGACAATCAGCGGTTCGCCGCGTCCCTTGAGATCCTTTGTCCAGAGGTGATTTTCGCCATTGAGTTCAAGGGTGTCCGGTAAGCCTTTTTCCAACGACTCTCCAGTCTGGAGGGGGCCGCGCCAGTTCAGCCACCCATTGACTTCGGCGGTCGTGGGTGACGCCCAGGCGGTTGATAAAAGGATGGCGGAGATGGCAAGCAGGTTTTGAAGCGGTTGTTTAAACATGATGCTTTCCTTTCCCATTCGGTTCTAGGAAATCGTAATCACAAATCGACAATGGGTTGAATGAGATCTATAGAGAATCGAGTATGGTTCGACGCCCGCCTTTGCGGATGATGTCGCCAACCGATTTTGTGCCATTCGTCGCGGAGTAATAAACCGGACCATTGATATCGGCGTCAAAGAGCCCATTGGGTCCGAGCGAAGTCACTCCCCAATCGTCGGGACGGCCGAAGTTGTCCGGGGTGCCGGGAGATTGGGCCCCGTAACTTCCGAAAGTATTGTAGGCATAGGTGAAGGGCGGGCCGGTCAGGAACAAGACGGCGGCGCTGGTCTGACTGAGATCCACGGTTTCTCCATGAAAGGGATCGAAGGGAATCTCGGTGAGATAGGCAATCGGAGTGGTCAGCACCTTCATGCGGGTGAAGGAATCGAAGTTGGCGGGATCGAAGGGGAACAACGTCGGGTCGAGGTCATCCCCATCCGCCGGATATTGGTTGTAATCGGTGTAATAGGCCTCGATCGCGGTGCCAAGAGTTCTCATTTCTCCTTGGGCTTTGGTGACTTTGGCTCGAATCTGGGCCTCCAGAAAATTGGGCAGAGCGATCGCGATAAGGATCAGGATAATGGCGATAACAATGAGTAATTCAATGAGGGTGAATCCGCGCTGCTTAAACAAATTCATGTGTGTTTTCCTCTTGCGTGACTAGCTGAAAAACCATTTCATTTCATTTCGCCATCCGGAACCGATGGTCGCCACAATCGCTTTCGCGATCGCGGATAATTCAGAACTAGACTATCCCGATTCCCGGATGGTGTCGATAAGGATAGGCAACGAACCCCGGCCAATTCCGTAACGCTTTTCACAAAATTGACAATTCATCGTCTTCCGATTGGAGTAGATCCTTGTGTTTTTGGTAGACCCAACGGAACTGATGGTAGGTCATTCCGAGTCGTTCCGCGGCTTTCTTCTGATTGTGTTTGCATTCCTCCAGAGCGGATCGGATCAGAGTTACGGTAAAGTCGCGCACGGCATCCTCAAAAGTGTCGTCGCTCTTGAGCATGGGGGGGGCGCCTCTTCCCTCCCCGGAATCGTTGGACTGTGCGGACGCCACGGGGTAGGGACATCGAAAAGGATCGAAAACAATATCCTCAATGAGGTTTTGGTCGGTTCGATACACCGCTCGTTCGATCACATTTTTCAGTTGGCGTATATTTCCTGGCCATGAATAGGCGAGGAGTTTTTGCTCAGCCTCCGTCGAGAATTCCGGAGGCTCCGCCCTTCGCAACTCATAACTCATTCGTGAGGCGAAGTGGTTGGCCAATAGAAGAATGTCGTCTTTGCGTGCTCGAAGCGGAGGGAGATAGAGGACTTCGAAAGAGAGGCGGTCGAGGAGATCCTCCTTGAACTCTCCCATCTCCGCTAATTTCGGCAGATCGGCGTTGGTGGCGCCCACGATTCGGACATCCACTCGAATGGTTCGTGAGGATCCGACCGGTTCGAATCCTCCGTATTCGACCACCCGCAAGATTTTTTCCTGAGTTTCCATCGGCACATTGCCAATCTCATCCAGGAAGAGTGTCCCGCCATCGGCCAACTCGAAACGCCCTTTCCGAGCCCCGCGAGAACCGGTGAAAGCCCCCTCCGAGTGTCCAAAAAGCTCCGATTCGATCAGGGTCGGCGAGAGAGCCGCACAATTGAGGGCCACAAGCGGGGATTCCCACCGCTGCGAGAGGTGGTGGATTCGTCGGGCGGCTAACTCCTTGCCGGTCCCCCGCTCGCCAATGAGGAGAACCGGGCGATTGACTTTGGCCACTCTCGAGAGCTGTTCTTGGAATTCAAGGAAAACCTCCGAAACCCCGATCGCCTCTGGGGAAGAAGGGTGGGAATGGGGGTCATATCCGGGGTTGTGGGGATCCTCTGCCGCAGCCATAGCGTATTTCACCACATGTTAGTGGGATTTACCACTCCACATCTCCTCTCCGCCTTTGTCGGAACGGGGAGACATCTCCCTAAGTGACTGAAAAATATAGACTTTGTGTTTGCTATCAACGTTGGCACAGATGCTGATATACGAGATCATAACGAACAAAGAGAGCAGTTCAAGAAAATCGAAAGGCGAGGAGTCAACCATGAGAAAAGCAAACAACAGTTTCTTCGCCCGATTGGCCCTCCCGCTGATGGGATTGCTAGTCACCTCGCACCTCCTTCTCGCGGAGGACCGAACCGAGGCAAATGCATCGAAGAATGACGCGGTGGATCGGCTCCGTCTGAACGAGACCGATGGAGTCGAGGTGATTGAGGAGACGGTGTACACGAAGGAACAGTTGTTCGATCACCATTTCTTCAGGAGTTGTTTCGAAAACAAGCAGGTTTGGGCGTCTTTTCAGATGTTGAGGGCCGGGGAGCAGACAGTTTGCCTGTACTTCGTGGACTTCAGAAACCGAGAAGACGCGGATTGGGCGATGCAACGACTGTTGCGGTATCCGTCCCAAACGTCGGTTCGCAAGTGTCAGGCCTTCGGCACAGTGGTCGCCTATGTCCAAGCGCCGCAAATGACCCCGGTTGGGGTTCTGGATGGAATTCTCCAATCGGTGCAAGCCGAGACCGATTGATGGATATGGAAATGAGGAGCGGAAAAATGGCTTACTGGCTGGATGTAATCGAAGGAGAGTGGGGGATGGTGGGAACGCCCGCCCCGGAAAGTCTAAGAATGGTTGGGCGCCAGCCGAATCCTGGCGAGGTGAAGAGATGGGTCGACCGCTTTGTCGATCTGGCGAGCGGCGAGAGGAAACGCTGCATTGTCGAGGACCGCGCCGAGTTTGAGTTTCTGTATCGGTGCTTGGAGCGGATCGGAAAGACGATCAGTTTTTCTCCGATGTCGATCGATACGGAAGGCAATGTTGAGAATCGGCGGCTGATTCACGCCGCCTAAAAATAGAAGGAAGAGTTCCTCAATAAGACGAGAACGGAGGATTAGAATCATGGGAATCTTTACACGAGTGAGGGACATCATCAGCTCGAACATCAACGCCATGCTGGACAAGGCCGAGGACCCCGAAAAGATGGTCCGGTTGATGATCCAGGAGATGGAAGACACATTGGTCGAAATCCGGGCCTCCTGCGCGGGCGCCATGGCGACCAAAAAGAAAATCGGACGTCAGTTGGACGAATCCAAAGAGAAAGCGGACCAATGGGAGAGCAAGGCGAAACTCGCGATCTCAAAGGGACGCGAGGATCTGGCCCGCGAGGCTCTTCACGAGAAGAAGCGTTACACCGAACGGGTCGATTCGCTCGAGCGTGAGATGGAACAGGCGACTGGTCTGATCGAACAATACCAAGCGGATATCCGCCAACTCGAGGACAAACTCAACGCCGCCCGCGAGCGTCAGGCGGTCCTGGTGCAGCGTCACATTCACGCCCAGCACAAGACTCGCGCCCAAAACGAGATCCGGAAAGCCGAAACCCAAGAGGCGATGATGCGGTTCGATAAGTTCGAACAGCGGATCGACCGAATGGAGGCTAAGGCCGACCTGGTCAACTACGGGAAGCGTCCGACTCTGGACGATGAGTTCGCCAAGCTCGAGGACGACGAGGATATCGAGAAGGAACTCGAAAACCTCCGAGAGCAAATGAAGAGATCGGAATAATCACCATCCTCGTGGGAGCGGCTTCCAGCCGCTCCCACGGCGGGATTTGAGTATTCGTGGCGGGAATCGAAAAAACGCGGTGGAGTTAAAGAGTGACACCGGAAACGATGGGAGTGTGCTATTATGGAATGCACCTGGGGTGAGGCGAAGAAAGGAAGGGGATGCCCGATGAACGGCTTGGTTAAAACGATTCTAATAATCCTGGGGATCCTACTATTGATTCCGGTTCTGGGAATTGTTGTGAGGACCTTTTTCGGCCTCATTATGGCCCTTATTGGTTTGGTTATTGGAATCCTAGCAATTCCCTTCTCGCTGATCGGCGGGTTGATCGGCCTCTTTGTCGGTCTCCTCTTTCTCGGAATCCCGATTCTCATCTTGGTCGCGATCGCCGGGCTCGGAGTGTGGGTTCTCTCCCATGCTTTCGGAGGAAAATCGGAGAAACGCAAACGCACCCGGGAGACGGATGTGGGGACGATGCGGGATATTCAGAGAGGTCTTGACGATATGGAGAAGCGGCTGGATTCGTTGGAGACGATACTGTCGGACCGATGAACTTAATCAGTTAGAAGGGTTGCCACCATGAATGAGGATATTGTAGCGATTGTTGGCGGCGTGACCGTGGTGCTTGTCGCCATCTTGGGAAGCATCTTTATCGCCACATTGAAAATCTTGAAGGGCGGCGGGAAGAATGCGCGGCGCGGGGTCGATCCCGAGGAAGCGAAATTAATGCAAGAGATTCACCAGGGGCTTCAAAAGATGGAAGACCGGGTGGAATCGCTCGAGACACTGTTGATCGAGGAAGCGAGAGCCCGGAAAGAGCGGGCGAAAATGGACCGATTTTCGGAGTTGGAGGATTAATGATGGTGCAACTGCTTCAAAATGTGGCGCTGCTGCCTTTCAAGATTGCTTTGTTCTTTCTTGAACTCTTGGGAAGAACCCTGGCGATCCTGTTCGGTTGCGCGCTGTTCGGGATCGGCGCTTTGTTCTGCTTCGGCGGACCGCTCATCGTTATTGGAGCGCCGGTCTGTTTGGTGGGCGCGATCCTGGTTATCAAGGCGGTTTAGGATCCTCCCCCCGCCGTGGGAGCGTCTTCCAGCCGCGAATAGGGACGGAGTGTGTGGATCCCGCCAATCGCGGCTGGAAGCCGCTCCCACAGCAAGGGTCCAACGGCGGAAGGGGGCTCCATGGCAAACATTGAAATTGACGAATCCGAAAGGGGATGACGATGCGATACAACACGGAAGAAAGAACGCTGTACCGATCTCGCGATGGGATAGTCTGCGGGGTCTGCAAAGGGATCGCCGAGTACCTCGATTTCTCGGTCTTTTGGCTGAGGGTAATCTTCTTCGTGGTCCTGTTCATGGGCGGATTCTTCCCGCCGGTGGTGGTCTACTTCATTGCGGCGATCCTGATGAAACCGGAGCCGGTGATTCCCTTCTCCGATGTGGAGGATCAGGAATTCTACAACTCATATGTGAGTTCAAGGTCGATGGCGCTCCATCGAGTCAAGCGAACCTACCAAAATCTTGACCGTAGGATTCGCCGCATCGAGGATATTGTCACCGCTAAAGATTACGATTGGGAAACTCGGTTGCACGAGTAGTTGAAATTGGATCAAGTCAACGCGAAGCAAATGGGTGCGATAAAGATCGCCACGGAATCAATTCCGTGGCGACATTGAGAGCCGTCCGTTCAAACGGACTCTTGTCCAATCGGAATTTCAAGGATCCACCTAACCATCATCATCGATCAAGGAGGGCCATACCTTGTCTACACTCGATTTCACTAATCAAAGACGTGTAAGTTGGGGGTTGTTTCTGACAGTGATGTTCGCGGTGATCTGCGGAATGATCGTGGGAAACGCTTTGATCGATCAACGCAGTTCTTTCGCAACCGAGGGGGCAGGCCAAGAGCGGTTCGGAACCTACTCTCCGGTGGAAGAGGTGTCGGATGGGACCTATCGCCAAGTGATGGAGACGGAGATCGCCGCCCCGACGGGAACTCGAGTGGTTCTTCACAATAGCAACGGCCAAACGAAAGTCAGTTCCTGGGAAAAGGCCACGGTGTGGGTTCATGCGAAAAAACAAGTGCACTTCCAAAGCGGGTGGCTGGGATTCTTGGGTCTTGGAGGGGGAGGAAACTTGTCGGAGGCCAAGAAGGAACTCGACCAGACGGAGGTCGTGATCGAGCAAGGAGACGGCGAATTGCGAATCCTGACAAAAGTTCCGAAATGGCGAAGCGAAGTGAGTTCGTCCATCGACTATGAAATCCTGATCCCCAAGCATTTGGCCCTGGAGGTTGAGTCCAGCAATGGGAGCGTTGAGATTGAGAATCTCGAATCGGAGGTCCAGGCCAAATCCAGCAATGGGAAGTTGGAAATCCGCGATGTCGCCGGCCCGGTGACTGTGTCAACCACGAACGGAAAATTTCAGGGAGAGAGAATTGGCGGACCGCTCAAGGCGGAAAGCACGAACGGAAAAATCGAAGCGCAACAGGTTGGCGGCGGATCGGAATTAAAGTCGAGCAATGGAAAAATCGAGATTGAACTTCTGAACGCCCCGCTCGATTCGGAGAAGGTCATTTGCGAGACCTCGAACGGAGGTGTCGAAATTCGTCTCCCGAGGGGTTCCGGGTTTCATGTCGACCTCAAATCGAATAACGGGACGGTTCGGACGGATTTCGAACTCGCTCAATCGGAAGTCCAGGAGAGCAATCGGTTGGAGGGGCATGTCGGCTCCGGGGGCGGGTTGGTACAAGCGCGAACCAGCAATGGGTCCATCGAAGTGAAGATGGATTGAACGCTCCCGGCGGTCGTGTAGAATCAGGTGACATTCCAAAAGAAGAAGGTTGAACCATGTCCAACGATTTGAAGAGCATTCGAGGCAAGTGTTTTGTATTGGGGGACGATATCGACACGGATCAGATTATTCCCGCCGAGCACTTGGTTTACGACCTCGACGATCCCGAGGAGAGCAAGAAGTACGGAACCTTCGCTCTTTCCGGTGTCCCTCTACCACAATCTGGCCTGCCCGAAGGGGGAACGACCTTCGTTCCGGAGGGGGATTGGCAATCCCGGTTTCAGATCGTGGTCGGCGGGAAGAACTTTGGATGTGGATCGAGCCGTGAGCACGCCCCGTTCGCGATGGCGAAGGCGGGGGCCAAAGCGGTGGTGGCCACCTCTTACGCACGCATCTTCTATCGCAACTGCATCAACGGCGGGTACCTGATCCCCGCCACTTCCCTGGAGGATCTCTCCAAAGTCTATCGGACCGGTGACGAAGTCGAAATCGACGCGAGCGCCAACAAGATTCGCAATATTTCTCAAGGTCTCGAACACGAACTCGCGCCTCTGGGCGATGTCGCGGAGATTATCGCCGCCGGGAACGTCTTCGAGTACGCCAAACAGATGGGAATGGTCGGGTAGAACATCCTATTGATCCTCTTTTTGTCTTAACCCAAGCGACTTGAATCGGCGGGTGGCGTTCCATTCGATTATTAAAACCATGTCTTGATTTCTTGCCCACTGAAACAAATTCATCCCACTTTTTCGGGGAATCCCCGATGTTCAGAACCGCGTGGATGCACGAAAATGCAGATGTGTTAAACTGATACGCATGGTTTTGATTCAAAACGAACGATATATCCGACCAATGAAGTTCTCCATGGAGGGGGGTGACCCCCGCCGTGCCTGAATCCGGAACGACCTCCGAGGCGGATCGAGGGGAGGATAGGCCTCATGTTCGGTGGGGGATCCTCGGTACCGGGGATATCACCCGCCAATTCGCCTCCGATCTCAACGAAATCGAACAAGCCGAACTGATCGCGATCGGGTCTCGCGCCAGGGAGACGGCCGAACGTTTCGGCGACACGCATAAGATCCCGCGCCGTTACAGTTCTTACGAGGAGCTCGCGGCCGATCCCGATATCGATCTTGTCTATATCGGAACCCCGCATCCCTACCATCACGATAACACCCTGCTGTGCCTCGAGAACGGCCGAGGGGTGGTTTGCGAAAAACCCTTTGCGCTGAACGCGACCGAGGCGCGAGAGATGATTGAATTTGCCCGGGGCAAGGATCTTTTCCTGATGGAGGCTATGTGGACCTACTGCTTCCCCGCCATTCGGGAGGTGACGAAGAAGATCCAAGATGGAGCCATCGGCGAAGTCCGCATGGTCAAGGCGGATTTCTGTTTCCGGATCGAATTCGACCCGATGTTTCGTCTGTTTAACGCGGCTCTTGGGGGAGGGGCCTTGCTGGATGTCGGAGTCTACACGGTCGCTTTGGTTCAACTGATCTTTGGGAGAAAACCTGAAGCGATCTCCGCCGAGGCGCACCTGGGTGAGACCGGTGTGGATGAGCAGGCGGGCATCGTGATGAAGTATCCAAACGGGGAAATGGCTGTGTTGACCTGCGCCTCCAGAACCGAATTGCCCCAAGAGGCGCTGATTCTGGGGACCGAGGGGTGGATCCGAATTCCGACATTCTCGCAACCGGACACTTTAACGATCGGCAATTCCAAGCGGGAGGAAACCCTTCGTTTCGAACGTATCGGGTACGGGTACGCTTTCGAGGCGCTCGAGGCGATGGATGCTTTCTATCGGGGGGATAAAGAAAGCAATGCGATTCCTCTGGATTCAACTTTGATGCTGATGGAAACCCTGGATGAAATCCGTGAAATCTGGGGTCTTCGATACCCTTCCGAGATCTCGGCTAGGAAAAAATCTTAAAAGGACTGGGGGATTATGGCGACACAAGCGACCTTGAACGATAAGCGATCGGTGCACCAGAGCGCGGATGATGGCGTCAACAAAGATCTAGTGAGGTTGGCCAAGAGATTCGTCTTGTTTCTCCGTTCGGAAGAGAGTTCTTTCCTCCTCGCCGATCAGGTCCCCAAGACCATCGAGCGGTTTGTCAAACAGGAATCGATTCCGAAGGACGACACGCTGAAATCGCTCGAAAAACTTTATCGGGGTTGCCAGGAAATCCTCCTGTCGGGCGATTACGCTTACGCTTTCCTTCGACCAAGAATCGGCATCAAACGTTATTACCGCCTTCACCCGGAGGGGGAGGATTTCGAGCCGGTCTCTCGAGGGCAATACCTTTTCGCGAAAGACGAATACGTTCAGGGATACGATATGGCCTCCAAGCGAGGTCTGGTAATCGATTTCTCCTCCTTTTACGACTCTTTCCCGACGGTGGTCGATACCAACGAGATGGGGCGCGGCATGACCGTTCTGAATCGAAGGCTTTCGGGGGAACTTTATCGAGATCGGGATCGATTCCAGAATGCGCTCCTAAAATTCTTAAGCCAGTTCGAATTGGATGGTCGCCCACTTTTTGTGAACAATCACCAAATGCGATACGAGACTTTTCAGGAGGATCTGGAAACCACAAGGAGTTTCTTGGACGGGCACCCCGAAGAGGATGCCTACGAGGATGTCGCGCATGATCTGAGGCGACACGGTTTCGAGCCGGGTTGGGGGGCGAAGGTCTCCGATATTCGAAGCAACATTCGTTTGCTGGACAAGGTGCTTCAATCGGCCGATCCGGATCATGTGGCGGGACTTATCGGCAAACTGCCCTTGGTCAAGAACATTCTGATGGTCTCTCCGCACGGGTGGTTCGCTCAGGAAAACGTTCTGGGCAAACCGGACACCGGCGGGCAGGTGACCTATGTTCTCGACCAAGCTCGGTCACTGGAGCGGCAGTTGAAAGTCCAGTTCGCCGAATCGGGATTGGACATCACCCCGAAGATTGTCATCCTGACCCGTCAGATTTTGGACGCTCAAGACACAACCTGCAACCAAGTTCGCGAAAAGGTTTACGGGACCGACAACTGCTGGATCCTCCGAGTTCCATTTAGGAACCTTTATGGGGAGATGATTCCCCATCATGTCTCCCGGTTTCAAATCTGGCCCTACCTGGAGGTCTTCGCCGATGAAGCCAAGAATGCTGTCTTGGCCGAGTTTCCCGGGGTCCCCGACTTGGTGGTAGGACACTATTCCGACGGGAATCTTGTGGCGCATCTGCTTTGTGAGGATTTTGGCACAACCCATTGCGCGGCGGTGCATGCGCTAGAAAAAACGAAGTATTTGTTCAGCGACCTGCGATGGGCGGACATGGAACACGACTACCATTTCTCCCTCCAGTTCACCGCCGACTTGATCGCCTATAACTCGGCGGATTTCATCATCACCAGTTCCTTCCGCGAAATTGGCGGAACCAACACCGAGATGGGCATGTTCGAATCTTACGAAACCTATTCCATGCCCGGGTTGTACCGGGTTCAGTCGGGTCTCGATCCGAGGTTGGCGCGATTCAACATCGTCCCGCCTGGGGTGAACGAGGAGCATTTCTATCCGGCCCATGAAAAGGATCGGAGAGTCGAGGCGGTGCGACAACACCTGGTCGAGTCCACCTTTGGAGAGAACCCCTCGGAAGGCTCGGTTGGGCGATTGGACAAGCCAGACCGACCGGCGATCTTCGCTATGTCCCGTATCGACAAGGTGAAGAATCTGGCGGGGCTGGTGGAGCTTTACGGCAAGAGCAAACGACTGCGGAAGAAAGCCAACCTGGTGATCATCTCATCGGAAACGGATGCGTCCAGATCGAGCGACATCGAGGAAATCGAACAGATCAACCGGATTTACGAACTTCGCGATCAATACCAATTGGATGGTGTGTTTCGGTGGCGAGGCGCAAGGCTGGACAAAGTGGAAACCGGGGAGATTTATCGAGTGGTGGCGGATATGAAGGGGATCTTTGTTCAACCCGCCCTGATGGAGACCTTCGGATTGACCGTGATCGAGGCGATGGCCTGCGGGTGCCCAGTCGTAGTCACCTGTTTCGGCGGCCCTGCGGAAATTGTCGAACCGGGGCTTTCGGGAGAAATCGAAAACCCAAACGATCATGAGGCTTTCGCGGACGCCATCTATCGAGTCATCAGCGATAAATCGGTCTGGGAGGATCGAGTTAGAAATGGCATTGAACGAGTGCGCACCGCTTACGCCTGGTCTCAACACGCCAACAAGATTTTGAGTCTGACCAACCTTTATTCGTATTGGGAATATCTCAATGTCATGAACCGGTCCTCATTGGATCGATATATCCACACCCTCTTCCACACGGTTTACCGACCGCGAGCGGAAGAAATGATGAGGGGAGCCTAGAATGTATATCCAATTGATCAGTGTTCACGGACTTATCCGTGGAAGTCAAATCGAGATGGGAAGGGACGCGGACACGGGCGGGCAGGTCCGGTATGTCCTCGAACTGGCCAAAACGCTCGCGACCTTCGATGAGGTCGAGCAGGTGGACCTGTTCACCCGGCAGATTCGGGATAAACGGGTCTCCGCCGACTATTCGGAGGAAATCGAGGAGTTGGGCCCCAAGTGCCGTCTGGTCCGTCTTTCCTGCGGTGGTGGAACGTATCACCGGAAAGAAAAACTGTGGCCTTATCTCGATGAATATGTCGACGCGATGATCAAGTTCACTCGTGAGGCGGGGAAAACTCCGAGTCTGGTGCACGGTCACTACGCGGACGCGGGTTATGTGGCCCGTGAAGTCGCGGGGGCGTTCGGGGTTCCCTTTGTCTTCACCGGCCACTCGCTCGGAAGGGACAAGTTAGCCTACCTCCTGGATGAAGGTTGGACCATGGAGAAGGCCAATCAGGAATTCAATATCGAACGGAGAATCGAATCGGAGGAGGACTGCCTATCAAGCGCGGATCTGGTGGTGGTGAGCACCCAGCACGAGAGGGATCACCAATACGCGCGGTATGAGAACTGGCAGAATGTGAACTACCAGGTGGTTCCTCCGGGCATCGAATTGGAGAGGTTCTTTCCATACTACGAATACGATCTTTCCTACGATCAAGTCCCCGATCGATTCAAACAGGCGCGTGTTCGCATGTCCCACGAACTCTCGCGCTTCCACTTCCATCAGGACCGTCCCTTGCTCTTGGCTTTGTGTCGTCCGGACAAGAGGAAAAACATCGGCGCCCTGATCAAAGCCTATGGCGAAGACAAGGAACTCCAGGCGCTTGCCAACCTGGCGGTCTTCGCGGGCATTCGAAAAGATATCGAGGCGTTGGGGGATAGCGAGCAGGCGGTTCTCACCGACATCTTGTTGATGATGGATCGGTACGATCTCTACGGGCACATGGCGGTGCCCAAGCGGCACGATTCGGAAACCGAGGTGCCCGAACTCTATCGCATCGCCGCCGCCTCCGGCGGGGTGTTTGTCAACGCCGCCTTTGTCGAGCCTTTTGGTCTCACGTTCCTGGAATCCTCGGCGACCGGCCTTCCGTTTGTCGGAACGCACAACGGGGGACCGCAGGATATTGTGAAGAATTGCGAAAGCGGAATCCTGGTCAATGTGGAGGACTACGAGGAGATCGGGGCCGCGCTCAAGAAACTGCTCACTTCTCGCGACGATTGGGAGACCTGCTCCACCAATGGCATCAACAAGGTCCGGGAGCACTACACCTGGGAGGCGCATTGTAACCGCTATATCGAAAGCATCACCGATGTGATTGGAACGGTGGAGCCGCCCTATGTCCAGACAGTCCCAAGGGGCGAGCCTCATGGAAAACGGTTGAGTTCCTTATCGGGGCTCTTGATCACAGATATCGACAACACTTTGATCGGCGATGAGGAGTCTTTGGAGAGCCTCAAACAGGTGTTCGAGGAGAACAAGGAGACCCTTGGATTCGGAGTTGCCACCGGTCGGTATCTGGAGAGCGCGGTCGAGGCTCTGCATGACAACGGAATCGATCGAATCGACACAATCATCTCCTCGGTGGGGACGGAAATCTACTATGGGATGGGGGACTTTCCCGATAAGGGCTGGGCGAGCAATCTCCGTGCGAAATGGCGCCCCGACCGAATCCGGGAGGCGCTCTCGAACCTCTCGTTCCTTTATTTACAGAAGGATGAGATGACGCAACGAGAGTTCAAAATCAGTTACGATCTTGATTCGGACATCACTCCCGAGGAGGCGCTTCCGTTGGTTCATCACGAATTGACCCGGGCCAAGGCGAATTACAACTTGGTCTTTTCACACGGAACCTATGTCGACATCCTGCCCAGCCGCGCCTCGAAGGGAAAGGCGATTCGATATCTCTCCACAAAATGGAAAATCCCGATGGAGAAGGTTGTGACCGCCGGCGACTCCGGCAATGACCGAGATATGCTGGTGGGAAAAACCGCCGGAATTGTGGTGGCCAATCGAGATCCCGAGTTGGACGGTTTGAAGCGGACCTCGGGGCGGATCTATTTCGCCGAGAACGGGTACGCCGGGGGAATCCTCGAGGGGCTGAAGCATTACGGTTTCATCAAGGAGGGAGTCCATGAAGAAGTCAGCGCCTGAAGTCTTGTGCATGGGTGAGATCCTGATCGATTTTGTGGCCTCTCCCTCGGGACAAAAACTGGTGGAGTCGGAGACCTTTGTCCGGAAACCGGGAGGCGCCCCGGCGAATGTCGCGGTGGGACTGTCCCGTTTGGGAAGACCCTCCGCTTTCATCGGGATGGTGGGCGACGACGCTTTTGGAGATTTTCTTCGACAGACCCTGGAGAATGAGGAGGTGGATGTATCTCTCCTTTCGGTCACCGAGGAGCAGCCTACGACTCTGGCGTTCGTGGCGCTGGACGAGAACGGGGTCCCATCGTTTTCTTTTTACCGTCATCCGGGCGCCGATCTTTCGATCCGACCCGAGGATATTCAGTCGAAGTTATTCGAGACAGCAAAACTCTTTCATTTCGGATCGTTATCTCTGGTCCAAGACCCAGGGCGAGAAACCACTTATCACTGCCTCGATCTGGCAGAGTCGATGAACCTGCCGGTCAGTTACGACCCAAACTACCGTCCGGCCCTATGGGCAAGTGAGTCCGCGGCGATCGAAAGCATGTGCGCTCCGCTCGATCGAGTCGACCTGCTGAAAGTTTCCGAGGAGGAACTGCTTCTGTTGACCGGCGAGACCGATCTGGAGAAAGCGTGCCGGAAGATCGCGTCGAGAGGACCGGAAATACTCGTGGTCACACTCGGGGCCGAGGGTTTGTTTGGGTGGACACCCGATTTCTCCGAACGCGTTCCCGGAGTCAAGGTCAAGCCGGTCGACACCACGGGATGCGGCGACGCCTCGATGGCCGGATTACTAACTTACCTTCTGAAAAACCATCCCGAAGATCTATCGAACCGAAAAGTCCCCCAAGAGGGTTTCCGAAAAGCCCTCGCCTTCGCCAACCGATGCGCCTCCCACGCGGCCACAATTCAGGGGGCGATCCCATCGCTGCCGAGGGAGGGGGAGGTGGAGTGGGAATAGCAAGGACAAATTCCTCGAACTGTGGGAGCGGCTTCCAGCCGCGAATGCTTGGGAAAACGATGTAACAGACTCGCCATACGCGCATCGCGGCTGGAAGCCGCTCCCACGGCGCAACATTGCCGATTCTTCTCGCCTGTAAATCAAGTCTGCCCAACCCAGGAGCCGTCATCGTGTGCGGCCCAGACTTCTGTAAGCTTTTGTTGGACCGAATCGGGTAATGGACCCTGGTCCGCGATCTTCAGGTTGTCTTTTACGTGATCGAGGTTCATGCCGCCGACCAAAGCGGTGTGCATCCCCGGTTGAAAGAGGGTGAAGCGGAGGGCGAGTTCGATCCAACTCCCTTCGAATCCAACCTGCTCGGGGGTGAAATCCATTTGCTTCAATCGATCGGTGTAAGCGGCGGTGTAGCCGCCGTAGGGGCCGCCGTATTTAGTCATGTCACGCCAAACGCTGTTGGCGATGGGGCGCTTGGCGAAGACCCCCAGGTTAAGTACTTTGGCCTTCGGAAGAGATTTGTCGAGAACCTGTTGATCGCAGATGCTGATCGAGGTCTCGATGCAATCGATCGAATCGAGGGTGAGCGCGTAGTCGAGATCCCCACGGTCCCCGCTATATCCGACGAACCGAGCCAATCCATCGCTCTTGCATTTGAGAAGGGCCTCGATCATCGCTTCGTTTTCCAATGCCTCTTTGGAACAGGAATGGATAAGCAGAACATCCAGGCAGTCGGCCTTGAGGAGACGGAGGGAGCGCTCTGCGCTGCTTCGAATCAACTCGGGAGACCATTCGGGGGAATCGTCATCCGCAATCTTGTGTCCGCATTTCGAAACGAGAACATACTCATCCCGGCGAGATCCAATCGACTTACCGACCTTCTCTTCGGCGTCGACATAGCAAGCGGCGGTGTCGATGACATTGACGCCAGCGTCGAGAACCCCATTGAGGAGGTGGTCGCAATCGGATTGTTCCATTCCCACAAAACCGATTTGAGCGGTGCCGAAACCGATGGGAGTCACTTCCAGGTTGGTTTTTCCGAGGGTTCGTTTTTGCATGAGGGTTATCCTTTCATGAATGGAATTGGGTTTTGATAGAGGTCAACGCTTGCGAGCCAATAGGAGGCCATCGCCTATGGGAACGAGACTCGAGGTTACGCGCTGATCGTCGCGCACTTTCTCCAACAACTCACGGATGGCCACAGTCTCCTCATCCACAATGGCTGGGTCGGCGATTTTTCCATTCCAGAGCGTGTTGTCGATGGCGATCAGACCGCCGGCTCGAAGGAGAATCAGACATTGCTCATAATAACCGTCATACCCCAGTTTGTCGGCGTCGATGAAAGCAAAGTCGAAGTCTCCGGTCTCCCCGTTCTCGATCATTCGGTCCAGGGTCTTGGCGGCGGGTCCGATTCGAAGGTCGATCCGGTCGGCGAGGCCCGCCTCTTCCCAATACCTCTTGCCGATGGAGGTCCACTCCTCGCTCACATCGCAAGCGATAAGGCGTCCGTCTTTTGGGAGGGCGCAGGCAACACATAAAGCGCTGTAACCAGTAAAAGTCCCGATCTCAAGAGTCTTTTTCGCCCCCATGAGTTCGATCAGGAGGGCCATGAATTGGCCCTGCTCGGGAGAAATCTGCATGTGACCGTGGGACAGTTTGGCGGTCTCATCGCGAAGGCGTTTCTGAACCTCCGTCTCACGTAGGGTTGCGTTCAGGTAATAAGCGTGGAGGGCGTCCTCCATCTGAATGGTCTTGGTGGACATTATTTCGAGTTCCAATTCAGGTGCTTTCTTAGGAATTCAAAAGTTCCTTCACCATGGATCGTATGTGGACCGGTGAAGTATTCGATCTCCGTTTTGTCTCGGAGGCCGAAGAGGTCGTACTTTTCAAACGTTCGCGAGTACTCATAAGCAACCCATCGATCCGGAGCGACTCCATCGAAATGGCCGCGTTCCACCATGAAGGGCCGTGGCAGGATCAGCCAAGTCAACTCGGCGTAGTTGAAAGTGTTGCCCAAGTCAAATTCGAACATCTCGTACTCGCCGGTGAAAAGGTAACTGTACTTGTGATCGAAGGAGACATTCTTCCAGATCCACTCATTGAAATCGCCCGAACAGATCGAGAGGCAATAATCCGTGAGGAGGGCGGGGACCCTCATGGCTGTCTTTCCACCATAAGAGAGACCATAAAAACCGATCCGTTCGGGATCGACTTCCGGGAAGGATTTCAACCAGTTCAATGTTTGCTGATGCTGCGCGGTGATGACCGAGAAGATGGAGAGCCCGATCGGATTGGCGATCCTTTGGAGGACTCGAAAATCATCTCCGCCGATATAGGGGTTTTGAGGGGAGTAGGTGATGAAGCCCTCATCCGCCAGCTTCCCCGCGAATTGGTGGTAGTAGTGGCTATCGACTTCCGGGTCGGTCAGTTCTTGTGGCCGTCCCTCCAAACCATGCTGACAGACCACCACCGGACGTTTCTCCCCCTCGGCAATATCCTTGGGGACAAGCAGAATCCCATACGCGGGGACCCCTGGAAACACATCCATCCAGACCTCGTACCCCGTCCATTTTTCGGTTTCATAGATCTGCCGAGTCCGAGCATTCGGAGGAGCCGTTGGATCCGGGAGTCGTCCGATGACCTCCTCCCAAAAATATTCGCGATACGGCTCGGTCGATTCTGTCCAGGTTTGGAGGTTGGTCGGGTCAGCGTCGGACCAGAAATCTCCCCGGACAAACTCGCTTTCTTCCATCGCTTCCTGGGTGAACTCGATGAGTTGATCGAATTGGCGCTTCTGGCGAACCGAGGAGAGGATGAGAGGATCGGGCACGGGGTTTCCCATGATCCAGGTTTGGATCTCGCCCGTGGCGGGAAGCCCAAGCGCGGAGACCACCGCTTGGGTCGTCTCGAGAGAAAAAGGTGTTTCGGAAGCATTCTCGATCAATTGAAAGTTTGGTTGTGGATCCAAGCCCTCAATCAGGTCAAGCGCGCGATGAAACTCCTTTTCAATCTCTTCCCGCGCGAAAGGTTCGATCGATCCGGGCGTCAGACCCTGACCCGCTTGATGCGAGATCTTGGGAGCTGGCGCGGTCTCGATCAGGAGGGCGCGAGGCGCGATAAGAGAGGCGATCTCCGCATCGCCGAACTCGGTGAGAAGCGACCAGACGTTTCTATAGATCGGCTCTTTCCAAAGGTTCTTCCGAGGCCCGAAATACCCCGAGACAAGGGTGACATCGATGCGGTTGTCGAGAGCCCCTGAATAAAAGGCGAGCAGCCCTCCCTCGCCATATCCCAACACCGCAATTGGGGTGTCGGGGTTGACCATTTCGAACCAGTCCACCGCCGTAAGGACTTTCTCGATCTCGTAACCGATGATGTGCCGCCCCATTTCATAAGCGCCACGGTAGACCATTTCACGGTGTGGAATCTGGGTCATGCGGACATCCGGATTGCCCGAATGCTCATGGCCCCGATCAATCAGGGTGGGAACAAGGACTTGGCAGCCGAGAGAGGCGAGGTGAAGCGCGATCCGATGGTCGAGGGGAAGATCCCCCTCCAGTCCAAGATAGAGTTCCGGGTTCTGATCGCAATCCGGCAGGAGGACCACATTGCCGATGATCTCGCCATTGGGAATCGCCAGGAGTCCCTCGCCATAAACCCCATCCAGAGCCTGCCAGCGGACACTCTTCACATCGCAAACATTGTTGCGCCCGCGGATGTCGCCATAACCAAGCAGGGCGTTGATCTCCATCCCCGTTCCGGGACGGTCATCGATGACTCCCAGGATGGTGGCCAGACTATCGCGATTCGCCTGGACCGATTCCTCGTATCCCATATAAGAGTTGAGGTTGCGATCCCAGAACTGAACTCGTCGTTGTTTCACCTCGGAGGTTTTGTCGAGCAAGAATTGTCGGATGCCGGAAACCATTTCGGCGGCCAAGTCCCCCTCGAGGGTCAGGGGTTGGGTCCCTGGAAGGGCTTTCGTTGTGGATTCCTCCGCGAAAACCGGGGCCGATGAGAGGAGTCCGCCAATAATAAGAGGGAGGAGCAATCTTAGATTCATGGTCGCCTCATCCAATAGATTCGGAAAACGGTCGGATCAAAGACTAACCGAAACCGCTCGGTCTGAGGAGGTCCGAGTTCCGGTCACTGAGCGGGCATCAAGGCTTGGAGAAGGTTTCCTGGAAGAGCGACTCGAAGATTTCCCGATTGAGTTGCCTCACGTGTCGGTCTCGTTCTTGGAGTTTTTCCGGAGTCCATGCGAAGGAATCCGTTTTCTCTTTTTGGGCGTCATTGACACAGCCCACCAACCATTCGAGCGTTTCGGAATCGTTAGGCAAACCCTGCGAACCCTCTTTCCCCAGAAGGACCAAACGATTTTCGAGATCGCGTAGGAAAACATACCCCTCGGTCAATGCCCTCACATCGCTTTTCGGCAACAGACCCTTTTCCGCGAGTCGGTGGAGGGTCTCGCAGGTGTTCGAGGAATCGATGCCATGCGCCTTCCCCCACTTGAGTGAAGCGGTCTGAGCGATGAACTCGACATCGAGCAAACCGCCCGGTCCGGCTTTGAGAATCTGTTTCGGTTTCTCTTTTTCGATCCGCTCGCGCATACGTCGAATTTCTTCGACTTCTTCCGGCTCCAACCCCTCGCGATAAACCCAACTCAGGACTGTGCTTCGAAATTCTTCAATCAACGAATCCGGACCGCAAACCACACGGGCGCGCGTCAGCGCCAACCTCTCCCAGGTTTGGCCGACCGATCGATAGTATTCCTCGACCTTGTTCAGTTCGGGAACGAGGGGGCCATCCTTGCCGTAGGGACGAAGACGTAGATCGAGCTCATAAAGATAACCATCAGGGGTCGACACATTCATCTCGCGGACCAGCAGGCTGGCGGCGCGATGGAAAATTTCATCGGGGATTTCCTGTCCGCCGGGTCGAATCAGAATGCAATCGAGATCGGACTTGAAGCCCAGTTCGCGACCCCCGAACTTGCCCATCGCCAGGATCAGGATCTCACGATTCTTTTCGAAAACCTCTTGGCTGGCGCGCTCCAAACAAAACTCGGCCAACCGTGAATGGTGATTCACCGATTCCTCGATGGTTCGGTTTCCAACGGCGAAAGCGCCTGCGATGTCGATTTCCATCTGCGTCCGGAACCGTCGCAATCGGGGCAGGACTCCCGCGATGGAGCGATCCTCGATGTCCTGATATATCCCGGCGAAGTCCAGGTCATCGGGACGAGTCTCATCCTCCGACAAACCCCGGATATCGTTGAGGAGCTGCGGGTAAGTCACCACACGATCCGCGAGGTAAGGACTATTGGAACCCAGTTGCAGAAACGTCTTGAATGTCCGCGGGGCGTCGTTGAGAAGTGTGAAGAAGGTGGACCTCGCGGGTGTGGCGAGACTGATTCTTTCGAAAGTTTGTAAGGCCTCCTCGGGGTTGGAGGTGGTCTTCATGATCTTCATCAGACGAGGCAGAAGTCCTTTGAGGAGGCGCTTGAGTTTGCTGTTGAGGTGAGGCGCCTCCGAGTCTTCCGCCAACCTCTTGATCGATTTCAAAAAGGAGGCCGGATCTTTCAGGCCAGCCTGTTTGATCTTGGACTCCCAATAGGGGGTCAAGGCTTCCAAATCGAGAATTTTGGAGGCGTCCTCACGTTCCTCCTCAACCCGGAAGACTCCCTGGAAGAGCGAATGGATGCGACGCATATCCTCGAACAGCGTGTGCTCAAGCAGCGCTCCACTTTCAAAACCGAGCGAGAGGGCCAGACTTTCGAGTTGCGGCCCCGGAAGTGGGAAATGGTAGCGTTGGAGATCGTCCATCTGGATGCGGTGCTCGACCCGTCGGAGGAGATTGTATCCCTCGGACAGGACCTTGAAATCGTTCTCTCCGAGAAGGCCGCTTTGGTGTATGCGGCGGAGGATCTCAAAGAGAGTCCCTTCTCGGAATTCGGGGTATTGCCCGCCGTAGAGGATCTGAACCGCCTGAACCATGAATTCGATATCGCGGATTCCACCGGGACCGTTTTTGACATTGCGGGAGATTTCGGAGATGTCCGACCCCGCTTGTGAAATCGATCGGGCGCGGAGATTGCGCATCTCCGCCAAGGTCTCGGTCACCTCGACATCATCGACATACTTCCGAAAGATGAAGGGAGAAATCCGGTCGATGAACATTTGTCCAAGTTTGGGACAGCCGGCGGTGGGGCGCACTCGAAGCAGCGCCTGTCGTTCCCATTTTTGACCCCAGGTTTCGTAATAATCGAGAGTTCCTTTGAGATCGCGGGTGAGAGGGCCCGAGGCGCCGTCGGGGCGGAGTCGCATGTCGATACGGTAGATCGATCCGTACTCTCCGACTTCCGATAACATCTCGATCAGATTGGTTCCGAGTTCGGTGAAGAATCGCTCGAAATCAACGGTGCGAGTGCGGGCTTTCATCTCTTCATTGGAGAGGTATCGAGCGAAGGGATGCCTCTCCAACCAGTTTCGGTAGGCCTCGCGACGTCGATCCAGGTCCGTGTCACCGGTCCCCTCATGAACAAAGATCAGGTCGAGATCCGAACTGAAATTTAGCTCACGGCTGCCATGCTTCCCCATCGAGAGAATGACCATCTCGGCCAATCGCCCCTCGGGAAGATAGGGGGCCCCCAAGGATTTCAGGGTCTCCGAGTAGGCTTTCTCATAGGCCGCCTCAAGAATGATATCGGCCACATCGGAAAGCTCTTTGGCGAGGACCTCGATGGAGGCGCGGTTGGTGATATCCCGAACCGCGATGCGGAAGATCTCATGGAGTTTGAAACGAGCCAAACCTTTTTGGAAGGGTTCCCCCGGTTCGAGGAGTTCGAGGTGCCGATTCAGCTCCTCCTCGAAAACGGGTCGTCCGCTGGATCGGGAGAAATCCTCATCGGAGCGAAAGGAGATGAGGAGATCCGGGTCCCGTTCAAGGATCGAGGTGAGGAACTCGCTTTGGGATAGAACCGAACAAAGACTGCGAAGAAAAGGTAGGGTGGCGTCTCCCTCAAACAGAGAGGTGTCCGCCCACAGTTGTGCGGTATCTGTCTGAAGCACCCGGCTCAAACGGACGGTACCGAGACGGGGATCCGGGAACTCCTCGAGCAATTCGGCGACCGCCTTTTTCCGGGTTTCGGTGAAGACGGTTGGCAACGATGACAAGTCGACCATAATGGGGAAATCATGGAGGTTCGGTACTCGTGTTTCAAGCACAGCCTTTTTCTTCGACCCTGATGACACTCATCCTCTTTCTTGTGGCGGGACCTGCATTCGCCGTCCTGCAGGGGGATTTCGAGTTGAATAAAGGTTTTGAAATCGAGGAGGTCTGTTCCCAGGACCTGGCCCCCGACATCTACACCTTGACCTTCTCGCCCCGGGGCGAGCCGGTTGTCTCCGGGAAGGGGTATGTGCGAGTCCTGAAAGATTCGGACGGCGATGGAGAGTTCGATGGGTTCGCTCCATTCGCGAACGCTCCGAAGGATGGCGCGATGGGTCTGTATTGGGAGGGAGATCACCTCTTCCTCACCGGGGATGGCGGGCTGTGGCGGTTTGCCGATGAGAATGGCGACGATATCGCGGATGGGTCCCCGGAGTTCCTGGCGTCCTTTCGAACGGGGGATGAGCATGGCTCCCATGCGATTCGACGCGGGCCGGATGGTTGGTTGTATGTGCTGTGCGGAAACCATGGAGGGGCGAATAAAAGTTATGTGAGGGATGATTCGTCTCCGGTGCAAGAACCGGTGGCGGGTGGTTTGGTTCGTTTCTCCCCCGATTTCAAAAGATCGGAAATTGTCGCCGATGGGTTTCGCAACGCCTACGATTTCGATTTCAATGGGGATGGCGAGATCTTTGTTTACGATTCCGACAACGAGCGCGATGTTTCCCTTCCCTACTATGAGCCGACGCGGCTTTATCATGTGACTCCCGGCTTTCATTACGGATGGGAGAATCCGCAATACGCCGATATGTGGCGAATGCCGCCGCATTTCTATGATGTGGATCGTCCGATTGCCACGCTGGGCCGAGGGTCGCCCACCGGGGTGGTTTGTTATCAAGCGGGAAGTTTTCCGGAGAGATATCGGGGTGGGTTGTTCCTCGCCGATTGGACCTTCGGTCGGATTTATTTCTGCCCTTTGAAGCGAAAGGGTTCGACCTACCAATCAAAACCGGAGATCTTTCTTCAATCCTTGGGATCGAATGGGTTCGCGCCCACCGACTTGGCGGTTCATCCGGGAACTGGCGACCTCTATGTCTCGATCGGAGGCAGAGGGACTCGGGGCGCAGTTTATCGGGTGAGGTATGTGGGCCCAGACATACACGGGTCTGAGAATGCGAAATCCACTGAACCAACTCCACTGGCAAACACACTGGAATCCATTGTGGAAACCCTTCCTCGGCAAACTTCCTCCGATGAACTCAACAGGGTCGTCATTGAAAATTGGAACTCGCCCGATCGAAAGATCCGGCAGGCGGTCTCGCACCTGATCAAGAAATCCAACCCCGAGTTTTCACTCTCCCTGGTTGATTCACTGGATTCCGCCACGGCGGCGATCACTTTGGCCTGGGGTTCGTACTCGACTCATCCCGAACTCGCCGCCGATCTGTTGAAATCTGTTTTGGAACAAACCGACTCGAACGAATTGAAGACGGATTGTGTGCGTCTTTTCCAAATCCTGCTTGGGGATGTGATGGCCAAGGACGCGGAGAACACGGTCTGGGAGGGTTACTCCAAACGGGGACCCTCCAAGATACCGCAGGAAAAGGAGGAGGAGGTTTTCGCGTCTGTCAAGAACCTCTTTCCGACAGGAAACCAGAACCTTGACTATGAAATCGCGAGGGCCTTTGGGATGGTTCGAAGCGACGATCCCGAAATACTGGAGAGTCTGACTCGCCTCGTGGTTTCGGATCTCCATCCCTGCGACGATATCCATTACCTCGCAGTCTTGGGTCGAATCGAGGGGCCTCGGAGCGCAACTCAGACGGCGCGGATCGCGGCCTCGCTCCTGATGTTGGATTACAAGATCGAGAGCCGAGGGATGAACCGGGACCGTCACTGGCCCCAGCGAATCGGCGAGATCTATACCGCGCTGGCGGAAAAGGATTCGAATCTGAATACGGCCTTGGTCGAGAATCCGAAGTTTGGGATGCCTGGTCATATTGTCTTTGTCTCGACTGCGGGGTTTCCGGTCGGGCGGGTGGCTGGGAGGCTGGAGACATTGAGTCGGAGCAACCCGAATTTCAAATGGTCGACCGAGTGGATCGATCTCTTGAAACATCAGTCCGCAGAAAAAGCGGACCCGTTGCTTCGGGAACTTTCGGAACAGGGGGCGTTTCGAGATACGGTCATCCGGATTTTGGCGGACCGTCCCACCGAAAGGGATCGATCGCTCTTTTACCAAGGCCTCTCCTCCTGGAACCGGACAACGGTTGACGCCTCGATTCAGGCCCTTTCCCAGTTGACGCCACCAGAAGGGCTCGAGGAGTGGAGCGCTCTGCTCGGAGCCATGGAGCGATTCGGGAAAGAGGTCGAGACCCAAGAGACCAAACGGAAGATTGCCGTCTATCTCACTCAGGTCCTTGGCGGTGACAACGAGGCAAGCGATTCGACGGATTGGGTGGCGCTGCTTGCTGGTGTCGATCCCGAGATCGCCTCGGGCTGGCGCGAGAGGCGTTCCAAGACGCTGGGAGATTGGACGAAACGGCTGGCTCAGATCGAATGGGATTCCGGAGACCCGAACGCGGGTCATGAGGTTTACGAGCGAGTGGGCTGCGCCGATTGCCACACGGGGAGTCGGTCATTGGGGCCGGATCTTCATGGAGTCACCCAACGGTTTGGGCGTGAGGATTTGATGACCGCCATTCTCGATCCGAGCCGGGATGTCCCCACCCGTTACCGCGCGCTGACAATCGAGACCAAGGATGGGGACTTCGTTCAGGGGTTGGTGGTCTATAAGGCGGTGGACAGTGTCATCCTCCAGAACGGCCCCGATTCGACCCTGCGAGTGGAAGGCCCCGACATCCTCTCCGAGTACACTTCGGAGACTTCCATCATGCCAACCGGCCTGCTCGACACTCTCACCGACCAAGAGGTTGCAAACCTCTACGCTTACCTGAAAACGCTCCAGGGAGAAGGTTCACTCTAGTTCAATTCCCTCCCCCGACCGGCCGCAACAAGAAACCCCGCTTTTCCCCATCCGGGTTGTAGCCCCACCCGACAATTTCCCCTTTGTCATTAATATCCGATGCTCCCTCGAGGAACCAACCGGAGTCGGATGGGATGAGATCGTTGAGGTCATAGGTCCGGCCCTTCTCCCAGAATATGGCGCGAGTATTCATCACATACGGGTCATGCGAGTAATACCATTTTACCATTTTTGCATACCAATCGTCTCGGCCGGTGAAACCGATCCCAAATAAGCGGATGGATGCTTGAGTCATTGAGTAGCCAACAACCTGTCCCTTGTTGTTCAGATCGCCAAGGTCGGCGTCTTCTCCCAAGTCCAAGAACGA
>JACKFH010000110.1 GCA_020632575.1 Candidatus Omnitrophota bacterium
TGGGTGAGACAACGAAGGGAGAGGTGGACCGTGGATGTGGTCCGTCCCGACTCCTTGGGCTTCGGCCCGCGCGGTCATCAATTATTCCCCACTTCCCCAATCAACGATGCGCCCGATCTCTTTCTTTCCTTCCCGGTGGATAAATACCACCAGAGCATCTCCGGCATGGTTCGCGATGTCGAAACGGGAGAACCTGTTCCGGGAGTCAGCGTCGGGTTTCACCCGGCAGGTTCGGATCACCGGTATGGCGTCCTTACTGACCAGGAGGGACGCTACCAGATACTCGCTCCACCAAATGAATACGGCGTCTACTGCGTGGGGAAAAAAGACCCCCCGTGCTACTACCGCCATTCCTCCACGATGGATCACGGAAACCAACAGGGACTCAGCAGTATTTTTCGATTGGTCCGGCAGGACTGGATGGAAAGACGAAAACGTGGATTCGACCCGCACCACGAAATCGTCGACCTCCGACCCGGACAAAGAGTTGAGGGGGTCGACTTCGTGGTCCATTCCGCCCGCGTCCTCCATGGTTCCGTGTCCGATGGAGAGGGAAATCCGGTCGCGGGGTTGGAGGTCAACATCACTCTGGCGGAGCGCGCGAATGCTGGTCCAACCGGTTCCTCTAACCGTGAACAAGTGGAAACCGACGAACGGGGTCGATTCGCCTGTCCCCTCCCCGAGTGGGTGAAGGAGGACGATCGTTACTATTCGATTGAGATTTCAGCCGTCACTCGCTTGCCGGACCACAAGGGTGGAAGCAATTCCGTCGTCATTAACCGGGATGACGATCTCGAAGTTGACCTCCCCATCGTCCTTGGTGAATGCGGGGGGGTGGAGTTCCAATTGGTTGACCTATCGGGAGAGGCGATTCCAGGCGCAACGGTCACTACACAGTCGCTCGTGGACTTCCCAGGTTCGGAACTGAGCGCCGGGATTGTGAAGAGAGGGACGGGCGAAGGATTCTACCGAATCGACGGTCTTGTTCCCGGGATCTACTACAATATCCAGACCTTCGCCGACGGTTATGTCTATGAAAGGGGGCGCCTGTTCGGTTTCATGGTGGAACCGGGGGAAACGATCGACGCTGGCGTCATCGTAATGAAGGAGCGCCAAAAAGTTACTGGAGATGCGCTTGTAGCGCTCATCGAGGGACACCTTCCTCATGACCAATATTGGGGAGCCCGACTCCTCAGGGAAGAAGGATTGAACGGTTCGTACGCCATTCCGGCTCTCATCAAACGATTGAGCGAATACTGCGAAAAATGGGTCCGCCCCGAGGTGGCGAACGCTCTTGGAGACTTTGGCCCTTTCGCGAGGGATGCTGTCCCTGTTCTCCTCCGCTTTGCCATCTATGACGATGAACCAATGAAGTCCGCAGCCATACGCGCCTTGGGAAACATCGGCGACCCCCTCGCCCTCGTCCCTCTCAAGGAAGAATTAGAGACGGCTGGCGAAGAGACACGAGACGAGATCGTTTCGGCTATCCGTAAGATTGAACTCGGCAATAAAGATTTACGCGGCAAATGACTTCCGACAAAGCTTGGTTGACACTTGCCCCTACCCGCTTCACCCTTCTTTCCATACCAAACAACACAGTGAGAAGGCGACTTTCACACCTCGATTCTGAAAATGGTAAAATCTAGAAACCCGATCAATCGCCGTGACTTTTTGAGATGGACAAGCGCTTTAGCCTTCCCCGCGATTCTCCCAGCCTCGGTGTTGGGTAAGGATGGATCGACAAACCCCAGCGAGAGAATCGCAGTCGGAGTCATCGGCTTGGGCTCCCGCGGGTTCAATCTCATCGATGACTTGCTCCGTGCGAAAGAGGCTCAAATCGTGGCCATTTGCGATGTCGATCTCCTTCACTATCGCGACAACCCATGGGGCAAAGGGTCCGCCTATGGGCGCGAGGCGGCTCAGATAAAGATCGATGGCCACTACCAATCTTCAGGCGGCGTGTCGGTCGAAAGCGATTTTCGGGAGGTCTGCTCCCGCGATGACCTCGACGCCATCGTGGTGGCCACCCCCGATCATTGGCATGCGTTGATCACCCTGGAAGCCCTCCGAAACAGGAAAGATGTTTACTGCGAAAAACCCCTCACGCACACCTTCCTCGAAGGGCAGCAGGTCTACCGGGAGGTTCAAAAACAGAAGGCGGTTTTTCAAACCGGCAGTCAACAGCGCAGCGACAAGCGTTTTCGGCGGGCGGTCGAGTTAGTCCGCAATGGGCGTCTCGGGCCTATCAATCGAATCGAAGTCGGATTGCCGGCGGGATACGACCACCCCATGGGGGCGGCAACTGCGACCACGCCGCCTCCTCACCTCGACTACGATTTCTGGTGCGGACCCTCGCCGGTCCTCCCCTACATGCGAGCCCGCCACCACCGTTGGTGGCGTGGGCACACGGCCTACGGCGGCGGAGTGTTGATGGACTGGATCGGCCACCACAACGATATCGCCCACTGGGCGCTCGACCTCGATGATTCCGGCCCCATCCGAGTGGAGGCGGTGAACTGGACCTATCCCGAAACCGAGATTTACGACACCCCCTCCCAATACGAAATTCAATGCGAGTATTCCGGTGGGACTCACAGTTCCATTTCGAGTCAGAACCAACTCGGAACCAAATTCATCGGGGAGGACGGTTGGATCTTTGTCAATCGCCAAACCCTGGAAGCCTCCGACCCATCTTGGTGCGACGAGGGTTTCGATTCCGGCCCCAAGAAGGCCTACCGATCCCTCAACCACATGCGCAACTTCCTGGACTGTGTCCGATCCCGCGAAGAGTGCATCGCCCCCGCCGAAACCGGCCATCGATCCGTGACCCCCGGCCACCTTGGTTACGTTTCCCACCGACTTGGCAGAGCCCTAAAGTGGGATCCCGAAGCCGAAAAAGTGATCGACGACGACGCGGCCAACAATCTGCTGCACCACCAGGACTACCGCGAACCTTGGGCGTGACCGGGGAAGAGTCCGTTTTAACGGACTTTGATGTATGTAGCCACGGAATTGATTCCGTGGCGGGGTGGATTGGGGGCCGAAAAGTTCGTCGTTCGAAGCAAACCTGAATGGTGCGACGC
>JACKFH010000111.1 GCA_020632575.1 Candidatus Omnitrophota bacterium
AGCGCCTCCGCCACATTATCCGGATTCAATCCTCCAGAAAGAATCCAAGGTTTCGGCGATTTCCACTCGGCAAGGATGCTCCAGTCGAAAGATTTTCCGGAACCGCCGGGAACTTTTGGATCGAAAGCATCCAGAACCAAGGCGTCGCACGGGTAATCCTCGAACGGTTTCAGCGAATCGAGATTCTCCACTCGGATCGCCTTCCAAACTCGAACTCCCGCTTCCATGAGGTCCTCGGCGATCTCGGGAGGCTCATTGCCATGGAGTTGGACCGTGTCCAACCGGACAGTCCGAACCGCCTCCATGATCTCGTCGAACGCCGCGTCGACAAACACGCCCACCCTCAGGCCAAAGGGGGGCAGCTTGGCGCACAGATCGCGCGCCGTTTCCAAATCGAGATGTCTTGGCGATTTGGAATAGAAGTTAAAACCCAACGCATCCGCACCCATTTCGAGACAAGCCAGCGCATCTTCGGCTTCAGTGACACCACAGATCTTCACACGCGCTGTCATATTTCTCCTCCTTGGGAATCTTTGCTGGAATTTCCTACAGCCATCGAACCGATCGGCATACGGAACCATTTTTCTGATCGGACGATGAGGTATTCCGTGGAGAATCCCCTTCCCTAAAAGTCTGGAATTCGCCCATGGGAGTGTCAAGAGAATTTTGGGGGGAGCTCAAGCGAATTCCATGCCAAGCATACCGCTTGTGGGGGCGTTTTTTTGCTTTTTCTTTCAATTTCGCTCCGTTCTCGGCCAGATCAAACCGCCGCCGCCATGGCCTAGATAATTTCACATCAAGGCAAACGTCTTGACCTTTTGCGTCGCGGGACCTAAATGGGTTTATATATGGCTGTCAATAACAATTACAAAAATACACTTAACTTATTCATGAATTGATAACGGACACAATAAAAAGACCGTGGAATCTTGCCCCCACACTCCCCTCGGGTACACTCTCCCGCTGATAGAACAAGGGGGTCGTTGAATGTCGTTTCAGCCGTTCCGGGTCCGTGTCCCGGCAACCACCGCCAATTTGGGGGCTGGTTTCGATTGCCTCGGGTTGGCGCTGTCGCTCCACAATGAACTGGAGGTGTCTCCCTCCGGCTTGACCAAACTCGGCATCGAGGGGGAGGGGGCGGGGCAGCTTCCCACCGATGACGCCAATTTGGTGCTCAAAACCATCCGAAAAGTCTCGGCTCTAATCGGCCGCGAATTGCCGGAAATCCGAGTTCTGTGCCGGAATCGAATCCCCCTCGCGAGGGGGATGGGCAGTTCGGCGGCGGTGCTGGTTTCCTCGGCGGTGGCCGCGAATCGTTTGCATGGGAATCCCCTAAGCCAATCCCAAATCCTTCATCTGGTTGTGGAGGAGGAAGGGCACGCGGACAATGTGGCTCCGGCGATGTATGGCGGACTCGCGGTTTGCGGCCAGCGCGGCGCCGAACCGGTTTTTCATCGTATCGATCCGGTCCGAGATCTTAAGGTGGTGTTGTTGATTCCCGACTTCCATCTGGAAACATCGAAGGCGCGCGAGGCCATGCCTTCCGATGTCTCCCTCGCCGATGCCGTGGCCAACCTCCAAAACTGCGCCCTCACCGCGGTGGCCTTTTCCAGCGGCGACTACACCCTGCTCGAATCGAGCCTGAACGATCGCCTCCATCAACCCTATCGAAAGGGGTTCATTCCCGGTTTCGACGAGGTTCTCGAGGCGGCCACCTCGGCGGGAGCTTACGGAGCGGCCCTCTCGGGAGCGGGTCCCACCATGGCCGCTTTCACTGTTCACCACGCGGAAAAGGTGGCCAGGGCCATGGAAAACGGGTATTCGAAACATGGCAAGGGGGCTTGTCGGACCATGATTTTGGAGATCGACACCGACGGGGCGGTCGTGGCCGACCTGGACTAGACCGAATCGATTCGAGAGCCTTGTTACGCGCGTCCGACTTGGGCTGAACTTCGATACCAATCAACAAACCTTTGGATCCCCTCGGGAACGGAAATTTTCGGTTCGTAGCCCAGTTCGTCCCTGGCCCGGCTGATGTCCGCCAGAGTCAGGGGGACATCGCCCGGCTGGGTGGGTTGGAATTCGATCTCCGGTTTCTTGTCCAAAGCCTTCGAAATGGTGTGAACCAGGTCGATCAAGCGAGTGGAATGAGACCCTCCCAGATTAAAAATCCGAAATCCTCCCGCGAAATGAAGCGCTTTCTCCACGCCATCGACGAAATCGGAAATGAATGTGTAGTCCCTGGCGGTTGAACCATCGCCGAATAGAGGTATCGACAGCCCCCGATCGATCATTCGGGTGAACTTAAAAATGGCCATGTCGGGTCGCTGACGGGGGCCATAGACAGTGAAGGGCCGGATCACATTGAGGTCCATCCCGGTCAGGGATTGATAGACCTGGCACATCTTCTCGCTGGCGTATTTCGCGGCGCCATACGGGGAGATCGGGTTCATGATCGGATCGGTCTCCCTGAGCGGCATGTTGAATCTTTCCCCGTAAACGGACGAGGACGACGTGTAAATGAGCCGTGACATCTTGAACTCACGGCAGAGTTCCAGGATGTTTAAGGTGCCTCGGCCATTGGTCGCTTCATAAAGTTTGGGGTCGCGAAGCGAGGGACGAACCCCGGCTCGCGCGGCGAAATGCAGGACCGCCGAGGGTGCTTCCCGATCAAACAAGTTTCGGAGAAGCCCAAGGTCGAGAAGGGAGCCGCGAACGAACTGGAATGATTCGCATGAGCGCGACTTTTCCAAGTTCGCCCATTTCCAATCCGGCGAATAATAATCGTTGAGGTCATCGAGGCAGACCACGCGAAACCCTCTGTCGAGAAGCCGTTCGCAAACATGCGATCCGATGAAACCGGCGCCGCCGGTCACCAGAAGGGTCGAGTTGTGGGGGATATTTTCTGATTTGAAGTCCATGAAATTGGGCAGGATACACTGATTGCGTTAAGATTCGAGTAAGGATGACTAGAGACCCCTCCCCGGATTGTCAAGAGAGAA
>JACKFH010000112.1 GCA_020632575.1 Candidatus Omnitrophota bacterium
AGCCTCCTTCAAACCGTCATCAAGCGGGAGGAAGGATTCGGAGAGGAACACCGCCTGTTCCCGGACGCCGGGGTGCGCGTCATTGAGAGCGGTCTGGACATCCCCCGCCGTGAGTTTCTTTAACCCCTGCAAGGAATACAGCGCCAGCAGCCGGGCTTGAGGGACCTTCGATTGGTGCATCAATTCCCTCAGGTCTTCCTCAGCGCTGCCATCCTGGCGTTCGTAGATCAAACGATGGGCGGTGTCGCGCCACCAACCGTTGGGGTGTTCCAGGTATCCGACCAACTCTTTGGTCGAAGCCTCTCCCAATTGGGGCGGTTCCGGTCTCTTCCAGTCCTCACCGACCACTCGATAGATGCGGCCATAGTCGCGGCCCTTGGTGAGGTCGAGGTGTTTGACCACATCCATCGGGATGTGGACCGCCTCCAGGATCTCACGGCAGAGATCGAAGACATAAAGCGATCCATCCGGTGCGGTCAGAAAGTTGACCGGGCGGAACCAATTGTCGTCGCTCCGAAGGAACTCGGTCCCCTCATCGGCGCGCTCCGAAACGAAAGTCACGCCATCCCGTTCGAGCGTCCTTCGATGGACTAGGTTGTTTTGAGCGTCTCCAGAAAAGGTGTTCCCATAAAAAGAGGCGGGAAGTGCGTCGCCTCGATAGACCGTGGTTCCAGCCACCCCATCGGAAACGTTGTGCGAGACCCCGCTGTTCCCTTCATGGCCCTTGCCGGAAAGGATGCGCCGACTCGAACGAATGGCGCGCCACACCTCGACCGGACTGACACGGAAGATGGGTGAGCCCCCCGGAACGAGCTTGACCTGAGTGTCGGGAACCGAAAGAAGCGGATTCCTTTCCAGGTATCGAATGGGATAAACGACCTGATAGAGAAAGGTGTCCTGACTGCAAAGGAAACGATTCCCCCAATCGTCAAACGTGTTGGCGAACTGCTCGCCGCCACTGATCGCATCATAATCGCCGGTGCTCGGAGAGAATCGAAAGTCCCGTCTTCGGACCGACAGGGGCTCACCGTTCGCGTCCTTCGCTGGAACGACCTCGCCGCCATTCCCCGCCACGGAGAGATAGATGTTGTGGTCCATCCCCCATTTCAAATTGTTCATGATGTACTGAGCGCCGGAATCGCCAAACCCTGTATAGACCTTTTCGCGGATGTCCGCCACTCCATCTCCGTTCGTGTCTTTCAAATACCAGATGTCGGGAGGTGAGGTGACATAGACCCCGCCCTTCCAAGGGGCGATTCCCGCGGGCCAAAGAAGGTCATCCGCGAAAAGTGTGCTGGTTTCGTAGAATCCGTCACCATCCTGATCGAGTAGGACACGAACTTTGCCCAGGGGCGGTTCGCCCTCCTCCGGACGGTATGGGTAATCCGCGAGTTCACACACATAGAAGATCCCATTCTCATCGATGCAGCCCGCCACAGGGTCCAGCACAAAGGGCTCGTACGCCGCGAGCTCCGTGCGGATCCCCCCAATCCTTTCCAAAGTTCTTAAAGCGTCGCTTGGAGTTCTCGGCGGTATCGGCTTAAGCGCCTCCGCGATCTCCTCCTCCGAAAGGTTGGCGTAATCGATCTCCTCCGCGCTGGCGATGAGTGGGATGGAAGAGAAAACGAGTGAGGCGCAGGCGAAGACGGAAAGGAACCTTGCAAACGGGGCGGGGCAATTCATTTAACAACCTCCAAAAAAACAGTGGATCAGTCTAGCAGAGATTTTGAAAAACTGTTCCCAATTTTCGGGCAAGGAATCTGGATCAGCGGTTTCGATCGATTACCGGAATGAACGGCTCGGCTGGAGCGTCTTCATCCTCGGGTGGGAGGCCTCGCAAGTACTCGACCGTCTCCGAGAGGAATTCGCCAATGGCGTCCATCTGATCGCGATCAGACTTGAAAAAGAAGGAGTCTTCATTGAGTGCCATTGTCCGTTCGTACTGACGGGCTTGGAGTCTTTTCAGATTGGAAAGAGGGCAATCCTTGGGAAGGACTCGATCCTGAATTTGGTAGATGAGCAATTCCGGCCGATCGATGTGGTGCCCGATCCAGTCCACCGGCGCGTCCTTATCCACCTGGAAAGAGAAGCCGCTAAATGTCAGGCCTCCTCCCGATCGCAAAACGGGAATGCCGATTTCTTGGAGAACGGTCTGGATGTGTACGAGAAGATTTTGAAGGTCTCTCATCCCTTGGATGAGAGTCTCTTGGACTCGGTTGTCGGATTCCATGATCGGCTCCGATCTTAGGGGGTTTTGAGCAGTTGGTCTTCCTCGGAGAGGAGCTGGATGATTTCCTCCGGGGTTTCGGCGGCCATCGCCTGCTCGCGGAATTCCTTTCTTTTCAGAAAACGAGCGGTCCGCGAAAGAATCTTCAGTTGGTCTCGATCCGCCTCGGTCGGACCGATAATCGCGACAAAGAGGTGGGTCAGCTTTCCATCCAAGGAGTCGAAGTCGATGCCTTGTTTGCTCCGGGCAATGATCAAGAAGATTTCCTCGGGTCCTTCACAGCGAGTGTGCGGAATGGCGACCCCATCGCCAACCGCGGTGCTGATCAGCTTCTCCCGGGTCTCAAGACCTCGGTAAACTCTCTCGGCATCGGGAACCAGGCCTACGGCGGCGGAGAGCTGAGCGAGTTCGGACAAGACTTCCGCCTTGGTCTCGGCTTGGAGGTCGAGAATCACTCGCTCGGAAGCAATGTAGTCGGACAATCTCACCATTTCATTCATTGTAAGAGATCTTCAATCTTCTTCAAAACGGAATCCAGGTCGGCGTCCACCGTAATCGGACGTGGGGACTGGTTAATCGCGGTGTCCGGGTCCTTCAAACCATGGCCGGTCAC
>JACKFH010000113.1 GCA_020632575.1 Candidatus Omnitrophota bacterium
GGTCGGTCGGCGTGTAGGGCGGGACCCCATCGTAAGAGTAATAGGCGAAATTGAGTGAGGGGTCATCCGCGAAGGGGGCTCGCACAGTGCCGGGCTCGGGATGGTTGTCCGCGGCCTCGATTCGGTAGCGAACGAGGGTCCGGTTGGGCTGTTGCGGAATGATCCCGGTGTAAATGCTGTCGTTGGGGATCTCGTCCCCGCCGCGACCGTCATCGAGCATATAAACCACGTCCCAAGAATTCGGATCCTCGAATGCGGGATTGGGCGTCAACGGTTGGTCGCCATCGGCGAGAAGCTGTGTGTGCGACAGGGGAAGGAAAGCCGGAACATAATCTCCCGGATCGACTGTCTGATAGAGAAGCGTGACGTTCTGGACGCCATCCGGGTCGGTGACTTTGACGGTGACTTTAGTCTGCTCGCTCGAGGTCGGTTGTTGCGGAGAGTGATTGACCTGCCGAATTTGAGGAGGGGGATTCTCTGTAAAAGCGGAATTCACCGCGCCCGGTGTGGGTTCCCCTTGGGAGGCTTTCCAGCTCCCGCCGAGGTTGTTGTCGGCGCTTGGGTTCAACAGTTCCATCGAGCTGCCTTGACCCGACGAATCGAGAGGCCAAGGAAACTCGATCCCGTAATCGACACGGTCGACCGGATCGCCCATCGAGTCGGAGAGTTCGACCTCTTCCCCCTCGTTGGAAAGGGATCCGTTATAAGGTCCGAGCGAGGCAACGGAATAGACGGATTGGATGAAATCTGGGTCTTCGGCGATGACAAGATAGCCGTTCGGTCCCAGAGAGGCTCCCTGCGGGAACGTAAAATCGATTCCATTGGTGAAGGACCAACCCGAAAGGTCGACCGAAACTTCGCCAGTGTTGTAAATCTCGACAAATTCTCCGGGATCGATATTCACTTCCGGTTCATAGTGGATTTCGTTGAGGACAATCTCCCCTCGAGCGATGGAGGTTTGAAAGGAGACTATCAGTCCGCAAAGAAAAAGCGATCGTCCGAAACGGGATCGGACGAAAATCGAGTCGAAATTCATAGTGAAAAAAATCCTCCACCAACCTGGACATCCGAAGAGCAGCACGAGCAATTTAGGACATTTAAGTGACGAAGCCTAGCGCGGTCGGAAAAACGTTCCTGTTTAAAAAAAGGGAAACAGAAGCTAGACTCAACTCAACCTGGTGGAGAACGAAAGAGGCGATCCATGCTTGAATTCCTGCGGGCAACAACGTTGATTTTGGTGTTGCTCAATCCCTTCCTGGTGGTCTTGTACCTCCTTGATGTCATCCAAAAGAGAGAGATGAAGTCCTTCACCAAGGCTTTGGCCAAAGCGGGATTTATCAGCATCCTGATCTTCTGGATATTCGCTCTTTTGGGGGACTCCGTTTTTTCCGAATTGATGCAAGCGCAGTTCGAGTCTTTTCAGATTTTCGGTGGATTGGTGTTCCTGTTAATCGGGCTCAATTTCGTGTTCAAGGGGAGCGATTCGATCGAACTCCTGCGCGGGGACTCGGAGCATTTGGCGGGTGCGATCGCGATGCCGGTTCTGATCGGCCCCGGCACCATCAGCGCGAGCGTGGTGGTCGGAAATCGACTTGAACCTCTTTCGGCTTGTATGGCGATCCTCGTCGCGGTGACTCTTTCTCTCTTGGTGATGATCGGGTTGAAGAAGGTCCATGACTACGTGCGGCCAAGGAATGAACAACTGGTCCAGCGATACATCGAGGTCATGGGTCGGATCACCGCCTTTTATGTTGGCACAATCGCGGTCGATATGATGATGCGCGGATTTTCGGGTTGGATTGAAAAGATCTGAGGTCCGTTGATAAAAAAAGCCGGTCGTTTTGGGAACGACCGGCGAGTCCTAAGAGGAGGCTTGGTTAGGCTGGTTGCGAGCCTTCTTGCGAAGGCTGTGTGTCCATCCACCAATAGAAACGGACACCTTCGAGAGAGGGTAACCCCTTCCCCTCTCCTCCTAAACGTTCAGATCGTCCATAGCCCGTTATTGGGCGAATCAGGGCTCTTGGCCCACATATTCCCAATCGCCAGAGGGCTGCCTCTCCCATGGGGGATCGCTGAAGACCGAATCGTTTCGAGCGTCTCCCGGATTCTTTGCCTTGGGGGCCGCATGAAAACTTTCGAACGCCACGATTTGCGATGCGGCGGAGTCCTTGTCACGGGGTGGATTGGGAGCGCTTCCCCGGAGGTCGATCGGTTGAAGGGTCGGCATCCTTGGGGGTTCCTCACGAGGCGGCAACGGCGGTTTCTCCTCGGTGACGTTCTTTTTGGGGATTTGGATTTGAGTCGCTCCGGGAGGACACGGAAATCGGAAACGGGGGAACGCAGGTGTCGGATAGAAGGGAAGGTTCTTCCTCGAACCCCCAGGCGAGGTTTGGACGGCTTCGGCCTTGCCGCGATACTCCTCGGCCATTTGTTTGTTGGCCTCGGCCTGTTGTTTCCAATACTCCAATTCTTGTTGCATCTTGGACTTCGATTGTTCGGCCATCATGGCCTTGTCGCGCGCGGCCGCCGCGCGCCCCTCGAGAACCCCAAGGTCATAGTCGTGGATCGCGTACTCTTTTTGATTGGTCAATGCGGCCAACTGGCCAATCTCTTGATACCGTCGTTCGAGCTCCTTCTCGCGCTCCTCGACCGCGCGTCGCAGGGGGCGTTCGAGTTCCCCCACCAACCCCTTGACCGCGATCCTTTCCGCCTCGGAGAAAGCGCCCTCCTCGAGTCGACGGCCACGACCCCCCTGGTAATATTTTTCGACCCGCGGTCCGCCATCGAGGTAATCGTAGAGGACGCATCTCAG
>JACKFH010000114.1 GCA_020632575.1 Candidatus Omnitrophota bacterium
TCCCGGCTGCCCGGTTTCTCGATCATCACACGCTTCACCGCTCGCGGACGGTAACTCCCTTCCCGCAATTGGCGAATCGTCCGATCAAGATTTTCCTCGAGTTTCTCCTCGAATTCCTTCACCGTCACTCGGTCGATTCCGGGCGCTCCTTTGTTCGCCTTGACTTTGGCGAACGCTGACCGTCCGTTCTCGACCTTGATCACCTTATCCCACAGACAGTACCAGCGACCTCCTTTCACTCCCTCTTCGAGAGCCGTCAACATGCGCTCCGTCCAAACCGCCGGTTCCGCCCAGAACCAGCGATCCCGTACCGTTTCCGGACCCGGCGTTTCGCTTCCTCCCGGCTTCTCCCATCCGTCAATCCCTTTCGGGAACTCTAACGGGTTGTTTTCCTTCGGTCTCAATTTCGCGCATCCTCCTCCCTGCGTCCCTTGGCTCCGCGGGCATTACCCCGCTTCCCCGCTACTATGGACGCTCTGACTCCTGCCCGGGCGGCTCTTCGGCACTCTGGCTTGAACTCCGATCTAACCCCGGACAGGTCTCCCTGCTTCACGCACTCAACCTTCCTGACCATTCCGTCTCCAACCACGCCGCATTCCCTGTCGCCGCTTTATCACGCTACCCCTCAGCTCGACAGATTTCCTCTCGGTCCAGGCTTCACCGTATCCAGGCAGGCTCGCCGAAATGCCACGCCGAATCGAGTTCGTCTCCTACGGACTGGTCGTTCACCTCCTGTTGCTCCCCACCCCGCCTCGCGGCGACGCAGTTACATTCGGTTACAGGCCGGAGAGCGTATGCCTGGTGTGGACTTGCACCACACTGTTTGAGTACGCTTGCAGGCGCACCTGGAACGTGGCTCTGCCTCGTTCCTTTGGCGCGTCGGATTCCTATCCGATGTGGTGTGGGTGCGATATGCAAGTGATGGTTGCGAGACAAGAATAAAATTGGATGAATCGATTTCGCCCGCGACGGGTTAAAACCGCGTCGCTACATAGGGAGCCGTCCGTTGAAACGGACTCTGACGGTTCATCAATCTCGAAGTGGGAGAGAGTCTGTTTTAACAGACGCCTCCTTGTGGAGCGACGGAATTGATTCCGTCGCGGGCTTCGTCGCACGTTCAAAAAACAATCAAACCGATTCAGTCGCCCCCTTCAACGAATACGCCTCCATCCCCCTTCCCGAAATCGCACCGCCTCCGGTCGCTCGAGAACGATCCAAAGGATTGACGAATCGTGGGGATCGATCGGCACAGATTTTGGAACCGATCCTTCTCCTTCGGCGGTTCGTCGTTTTCCATATTCCGGTTCGATATCTCGGATCGGACTTTCCAACCGTCGTTGGGATCGTAATGAAAAACTCGAACTTCCTCGCAGGCCATCGCTTGGGCAAGACGCCAGTCACGTTCGCCAAGGTTGCGGGAGAGGGTCGGACGTTTCGCGATCTCGATTTCCGAGGATCGCCAGTCGGGGGCCCCGAAGGGATCGCCGTGATCGGTGTGGTCGAGGACCAACCGCTTCTGACGGTGCTCCTTGAGGAGGTGAGAACGATCGACGAGGGGTTCGATCTCCTCACGGGAAAGTCGACGGTCGCCTTCGAACACTTCGAGGGTAGCCTCGAACACCTTGTCACAGGAGTCGTTGCCCTCGCCGAGCATCGGGAGGATCAGGACCGGTTTGCCGCTGTCACGGTGGGCCACCTGGAGCCGTTGTCCCTCGATCCGTCTGACACGCACGGGCAAACCGGGGAGGATGCGCTGCAAGTATTCTTTTGGGGATCGTTCGGTTGAGATGGGATTCATTATCGGCACTCCTCGAGCTTGGCGATGAGTTGATCGTCGGAGATGAGTCCTTCGTCTCTGAGTTTGACCAGGGACGAAAGGCGAATGGATTGAGCGCGGGCCTCGTCGATGTCGTTCCAGGCGGAATGGGGGGCGAACTTGCAGCCCACACGCACGGGGGAATCGTGGAAGGCGAGTTCGAGGTTGGCGATCCATTCGATGAGCCTTGCGGCGGCGCGTTGCACCGAGGCGGCGTTGTTGACCATGAGGTCGTATTGAGCCCTGGCCCAACTCTGGGTGGTCCCATAGTTCCGCCCGATCAGCATCGGCGCGATGTGCAGCCCGGCGACCACCTGTTCGGAAAGGGTCTCCAGCGTTTCCTTCCACCGAAGCATCTGTCCGCTCGGTCCGACATATTGGATGGCGACATTGTCTTGGGTCAGAAAATTGCTTTCGGGAGAACGGGTTTGCATGGCGGTCGAGATGGAATCGAAATCTTCTTGCACCCGATCCTGATAATCGGAGAGAGACTCTCCCGGCTCGCGTTCCGGGGGGCTGTATTTTACGTGCAAGGTCGGATACCCGGCGTTGTGCGCGGTCTTCCCCATGTCCTCGAAGAGCTGCTGCTGGAGTCGAACCACAAGCGGGAGGCTCATCAGAGGAGAGCGCCCATAAGGGTTCGAGGGATCCGTGTCGAGGCCGAAGTAGAAAAACGATTCCTCCTTCAGCGGCGCGAGTTCGCCATCGTGCTGGATCTGATGCGGGGTCACCCTTCCTGAAGTGGGAAAACGCTTGAAACGGATGGTGGCGGGGTCGACCGGGAAGAAACGGGCGATCCCGTTCCTTCCGCTTTCGGCGATCACTTCTCCCGAGTAAGCGCCGACAGTGAACACCGATTGAAAGAACTGTTCGACGATGCCGTCGAAACCGGGACGGTGATCGAAGGTCGATTCATGGATTCGGAATTCAAGGTCTCGGACAATCCGCTCGGCCCG
>JACKFH010000115.1 GCA_020632575.1 Candidatus Omnitrophota bacterium
GCTTCCAAAAACTTCGATCCAACCCTCGCCTCCTCATCGGATAGGGATCCGATTCCAGGTAGGAACGATGCGGAGCAACGTTCCAGCAACGAGACGTTCGCGGCTGGAAGCCGCTCCCACGTTAAGAAGAAGGTAGCCGCTCCCACATGACGAAAAAGGGAACTACTCCCACGTCAACCTTAGTCCGGCAAGACTTTTACTTCGATGTCTTTGAAATAAACGATGCTTCCCGGATCGTGGGCCTGGAGGGCGAAGGTGCCGCTGTCGAGGACGCGCCCTTCCCTACCCTCTGGTCGTTCCGGGTTCTCCGGTTCCGTATAGTCAACAGTCACTTCATCGTTGACTTTGAGGATGATCCGTTTGCCGTAAACTTGGATGTAGTAGGTGAACCACTCGTTGTCCCCAACCGGCGTTTGGAAAACATCCCTAATGATCCACAGGCTGCCGGTCTTTTTGGGGTCCTCGTGGGTGGCGTTGATCTGCGCCTCGTATCCCTTGTTCAATCGGCCGGTGTCGGTCCATTCCGTGTGAAAGAAGATTCCGGAATTGCTGTGGGGTTTGCTCATGACTTGGCATCGAAACTCGAAGTTTTTGAAGTCGTGGTTTTCGACCGGTCCGACATAAAAGAGATGGGCGCGCGGGCCTCCACCGGCGACAATCGCTCCGTCCTCGACTTTGATGGACTCGGGGTGCTCGTTGACCTTCCAACCGTCAAGGGATTTCCCATCGAAGAGGGACACCCAGGCGTCCTCGCCGAGATCCTGAAGGCGAATGTTCTTCCAGCGAACCTGGAGCGGATCGGTCCTGTCGCCGACACCATGAACCTGAAGGGCGATGAACCCCGAGGGCGTCATGTCATCCTGGAGGTCGGCGGCGGGGACGCCATTGATCCAGGTCTTGATCGAATCGCCGATGGCGACGATTCGGTAGTGGTTCCAATCGTTTTGCTTGAACGCCTTTCGGGCGGGTTCGTTGTTTTCGAGGTTGTTGAGCCACCCGCGTCGGGCCTCGTCGTAGATGCCCGCCGACCAGGCGCGAGTCGAGGGATCGATCTCCACTTGGTAACCATGGACACGATAGTTTTTGTAATCGGCTTTGCTCTCGCTGCGGATTTGAATGCCCGAGTTCAATTTGGGATCGACCTTGAAATCGAGTTCCAGAACAAAATCGCTGTAATCCTTCTCGGTGCAGAGGAAGGAGTTTTCGGTGTTGGGGGCGCTGGTTCCGACAATGACCCCATCTTCAACCGTGTAATTGGCCTTGCCGCCTTTCTGAACCCAGCCGTCGAGATTCTTGCCGTTAAATAGATCGATCCATTTTCCCTCCTTGGCATGTGCCTGGGAAAATGAGGTCAGAATAAGGGCAAAGGTTAAAAAGAGGCGTGTCCGCATGTTGGTGACTCCATAAGAAATTTAAATGAAAAACCCGCGTCCCGATTGAACGGAACGCGGGCATAGATTAACGAGAATTCGGGCGGATGGAAACCTCGCGGTCACTTGCCCCCTTTGGGGACTTTCCCGCCACCGCCTCCAAAGCCTTTGCCGCCCGAGTGTCCTCCACCCGAGAATCCTCTCGAACTGGGGACCTTCATGGAGGGAGCGCTTGGCATTTTGTAACTGGAACTCGGCGGATTGTACGAACGAACGCTTGGAGTTTTATAGGACCGATTCACGGGAGCTTTGTAACTGTTGCTCGGAACCTTGAAACTCGGCGAAGGAACGCTGTAACTGGGCGCCTTGTAAGACTGTGGGGTCTTCGGGGCATAGCTTCGGCTCGAGACATCCGGAACCTTGTACATCCGACCGCTGTAACCCGACTGGTTCGGGATCTTGATGGTGGTTCGATTCGGTTTGCGATCGTATTGAACACCTCGATCGTACCCGACGCGACTCGGAGTCTTGCCCTCGGAAACACTTTCCCAATTAAGTTTGCGAGGAGTCTTACCCGAAGCCCGGAAATCCGAGGGTTTATCCAACGGGTAGCCGGATGGATCGGTGCGAGGGACTTTCCGTGAGGCGACATCTTCGACTGGAACCTTTCCGCCTTGTCTCCCGTCATTGGAGCGGGGCACCTTCACATCTTGAATGTCTCGGGGGCCGCCACCATCCCCACGATGACCGCCACCATCGCCTCGATGACCATCACCGTCGCCCTCCCAATCGTCTCTATCCCCATGATGGTGGCGAGGATGATGACGGGGGCGCCAGAAAGAATGGTGTCCTCCATGGTGGGTGTGCCAGTGACCGCCAAAATAGAAGTTCGTGAAGAAGAACCCTCCGAGGCTCCAATCGCACACATAGGGCAACCAGGGGCCGTAAGAATATCCGATTCCATAAGTGATCACGGGATAAACCGGAGCGGTTTCGACAAAGATGACTTGGGGATCGTACACGGGGACATA
>JACKFH010000116.1 GCA_020632575.1 Candidatus Omnitrophota bacterium
CTTGAATCCTCACAGACTCGAAGCGGGCTGGTTCAGAGTTTCACTCCGGACCTTGGATTTATCTGGCAGTTTCGCTCCCCCTATCGTTTCGCAAATCCTTTGAGTTCTTCAAAAACTCTTTGCATAGATCTACTCATCGACTTTGAGCCCAGTATAATGAACGGAGTCCAAACAGCGAGGGATCCGAAAATGGTCAGACAATTGACCGCGATTATCGAAAAGGAGGGTGACGGTTACGTCGCGCTCTGCCCAGAGGTGGATATTGCAAGTCAGGGGGACACCATTCCCGAGGCGAAAGCAAATTTGAAAGAGGCTTTGGAACTCTTTTTCGAGGCTGCCTCCCCCGAGGAGATCGCGTCTCGGCTACAAGAAGAAGTCTATGTCACCCAAGTGGAGGTGGCGATTGGGTAAACTCAAAGTCCATTCAGGATCGGAAGTCTGCAACATACTCCGTGCCCATGGCTTCACTCAAATCCGGCGAAAAGGGAGCCATATTCTCATGCAACGTGAGATACCGGGGAGCACATTGACTGTTCCAGTCCCCGATCACAAAGAAATCAAGACGGGGACTCTGTTGTCGATTATCCGCCAGTCGGGCATCCCCCGTTCCGAATTCGAGTAGGCCAGTCCCCAATCTAGAGAAATCACAGATCCCGGAGTACCACTATTTTCGAGCACCGGGTAAGCTTCCTGTGAAATCCATCCCCGGAGGCCGAACCCCATGGTGAAAATCCCATTCCACCCGATCATTCTCGTGGCAGCTTTCGTATTCTTTCCAATGGGGGCGAGCGCCATCCCCGCTTTCCCTGGCGCGGAGGGGTTCGGCGCGGAGACGGTTGGCGGTCGAGGGGGGCGTGTGCTTCAGGTCACGAACCTTAACGACAAGGGTCCAGGATCGCTGCGTGAAGCGGTCGAAGCCGAAGGGCCGAGAACCGTGGTCTTTCGGATTTCGGGGACCATCCCGCTCGAAAAATCCATCGTGGTGAAAAATCCTTATCTCACAATCGCTGGGCAGACCGCCCCGGGGGATGGCATTTGTCTAAAAGATGCCGGCCTCGTCATCAACGCCAGCGAGGTCATCGTGCGATTCCTCCGGGTCCGTCCGGGAGACGAGTCGGGGTATGTGGGCGACGCCATCAGTGTGGGCGCCGGGAAGAACATCCTGATCGATCATTGCTCCTGCACCTGGTCGAACGATGAAACCCTCTCGGTTTCCACCGGCGACAATCCTTTGGACAATGTGACCGTCCAATGGTGTCTTATCAGCGAGAGCCTGAACGATTCCCTTCATGAGAAAGGCGAGCATGGTTATGGCTCCCTCATTCGCGGCCACCACGGATCGAAGTTCACTTTTAACCACAACCTCTATTCCCATCACAAGGGACGCAGCCCCCGCCCCGGGGTGTACGACAAATGGGATCACGAACAGGACCCGGACGGACTCCTTCTCGAGTTTCGAAACAATGTGATCTACGACTGGTACGGCTCCCATGCGGGCTACAACGCCGACAAGGAAAGTGTGACCCGGATGGATTACATCGGGAATTATCTGATCCCCGGAGTCGACTCGGCGGAAGACAGCGTGGCGTACCAGGAGGGGTCGATTTATAACAAGTCGTACTTCGCCGGGAATTGGATGAATGAGGAAAAAGCGGGACGCGAAAAAGAGGTCCGTTTTCCAAAGACCTATACCCCGGAAATGATCCAATCTTACTTTCAGCAGCGCCCTTTCACCAATTCCGGAGCCACTTCCGGAACCATTCACTACGATGTCTTCTCCGACGTGGGGGCCTGCCTGCCGAGGCGTGACTCAGTCGACGAAAGAATCATCGATCAGGCGAAGAAGAAGACCGGAAGAATCATCAACAGCCAGTCGGAAGTCGGTGGATGGCCGAAGTTGGAATCTCAACCTGCGCCTCCCGACCGCGATCACGACGGGATGCCGGACAAGTGGGAAGAAAGGATGGGTTTCAATCCGGATGACAGCGCGGACGGGACAGCAGACTCGGATGGCGATGGGTATACGAATTTGGATGAATACCTCGAGGAGAAATGCGTTGGATTGGATCACACGGTCATTGAGGGCGATAAGTTCGCTTTCGATTGGGGACCTCCCGGCCCGCCATTCAAAGGGACTCGGGACGAGTTTCTGAACGCGTCGAAAGATCTCTCCATTCGACTAAGTTCCAACAAGGCGGTCTACCGAGTAGGCGAACCAGTGTTCGCAATTCTCGAATTCACCAACGATTCCGGATACCCGTTTTGGATTCACCCTGTTCAAGCGTCCATAAACAATCCCCTGGAGATTGTGGACCAATCGGGAAAGAAGGCTGTCTGGAAGGG
>JACKFH010000117.1 GCA_020632575.1 Candidatus Omnitrophota bacterium
TCGGCGGGTACTACCCCTACTAAGCCCACCCCAACCCCAATCCTTAGCCCATTCATCTCTGCTCTCTGGCCTCCTCACATGAGGAGGCCTTTTTTTTGTTTCGGTAATGAATCGAGATGGCTTTCTCCTTGGACTTCATCAATCCATGATTTTGGTGAACACTCTTTTGGGCCTATTCATTCGTGAGGCGTAACCGCGTGAAAAAATATTTTAGCAGGATAACCGGCGCTCTTCTCCTCTTGGTGGGGCCAAACCTTTGGATCGGCGCGTTCGGAACCGAGGTCCCCTCCGGACGGTCCCACGAACCCGAGGCATTGTCGCTGCCGACCGGTGAGAGACAACTATTTCTCGATGACCACCTCATCGCCAAGACAGAAGACCTCAAGCGGACGCTGCACCAGCCGGATAAGAAAGGGGCGGTGATTGTCCCGGACCGACCGTGGGAAGTCTCCCTGCAAACCCGATGCGCTCCCGCCTGGGATCCTGAGCAGGGGCTCTACAAACTGTGGCTCATCACCTCGACTCGGATTTCCGACGACGCGGGCGCCACTTACGCTGAAAGCCAGGATGGAGTCCACTGGACCAAGCCGAATCTCGGTCAGCGGGAGATTGAAGGTTCTTTGGAAAACAATTTTGTGGCGCTGGATCCCGCCATGAAGTGGCCTGAGAATGCTATTGAAAATGTCGTCTATGATGGCGAGGATCCCGAACCGTCAAGACGATTCAAAGGTTTCCTCGGGTGTTATGACCGTGAACCCATATTCAGCCGGGATGGCATTCATTGGTCTCGTCCGGGCCTCCCGAAGATTCCCTCACAGGATGAGTCCAATCTCTCCTACGACCCTCGGACTCGAACCTTCATCGCGACTTTGAAGCAGACCGGCCCTTTTGGTCGGTCTCATGGGCTGTCGACGAGTCGCGACTTTCTCGCTTGGACCACGCCGGAACTGGTCTTCCACGCGGATGAGGAAGATCAAGTTCGAGCGAAGCAGAACATCGAGGAGCGGGTGGCCAATTCAGAATTGGCTCCGCCCTTGCACTTCGATCCGACGGCTTACAAAGCCGACATCTACAACCTGCCCATCTTCCGTTACGAGGGCTTGTACCTGGCGCTTCCCGCAGTCTTCCACACGACCTACCTTGGCGACGATGGGGATGACGGTTTTCACATGATTCAACTGGCCTGCAGCCGCGATCTTCACCAATGGACTCGAGTCGGCGATCGACAGACATTCATCGGGCCCTCCGACAAAGGAATCGGCGCTTACGACACGATGCAGATTCTTCCGCCCAGCGCCCCAGTCATGCATGGCGATGAGATGTGGTTTTACTACACGGGCATCAAGTATCGATCGATGCCCAAAGACCCCGATCCAACCTGGGGAGCGATCTGCCTCGCCACCCTACGACGGGACGGCTTTCTTTCGCTTGATGCGGGCGACAGGCCGGGGTCGCTCATCACGAAACCATTCACTGCGACGGGGCGTACGATTCATGTCAATGTCGACTCGGGAACTGGGAGTCTGATCATCGAAGTTCTGGATGAAGAGGGATCACCCATCGCGGAGTCCCTCCCGATTATTGGAGATTTTTCGGATGCAGTCGCCAAATGGAAATGGGGCGACCTGGAAAACCTGAATACCCGCGTCCTCTCTCTTCGCTTCACCCTTCGCAACGCGAGCCTCTACTCCTTTTGGCTCACTGACTGAAAGGCCAACCTACTGCTCAAGTCCCCCTGGTTGCAGCATCGGCAACCTTAAATGGTGATCGGGGTGGAGAAAGCGCATCACTTTGCGCTTCCCCTGCTCCAGTTGCGGACAATTATCCCTGAGTTCTTGAAAAAATCCTCCACCAAACGCAACGAAACATTACATTCTGAAAAACTTTGGCAAATCCTGGCAAGCCCTTCGTTACCCAATCAGAACGAAATAAACCCCAGGCCGAACCGATCACGGGGCCTGAAAAAGAAAACGAAGAACACGGAGGACACCACCATGAAAAATCTCAAAGCCACATTCGCCATCGCCGCTGTCGCAGTCACGCTGTTCGCCTTTGCCCCCGCCAACGAAGCCCAAGCCAAATCGAACTTCAGCATCTCCATCGGAGGTCACGGCGGCGGGTTCACCTACGGTCAGCACCACGGGCACAACCACTTCAAC
>JACKFH010000118.1 GCA_020632575.1 Candidatus Omnitrophota bacterium
CGAGTCATTTCGTCCCAATCCAATCTCACCCTCCGTTTCTCGGTTCATGACAAGGAGAAACGCCCGCTCATCCTCAAGGACCTTCCCGATCTGGTCACCACCCTTCAGACCAGTGGATTCAAAAGCGTCTCCACCGATGTCCGAGTCGAGGCGGTTTCGGAGGTGTCTTTGATCGATGAACTCGGACCGCTTCGCGAGATCGAGAGAAAATTGAAAGGGGCGGGACAGACACCCCGTCTGGATATCAAACTCTGACCGAGCCGCCTCCCCATGGACGAAGGAACTCCCCAACCGATCGATCTGGACCATCCGAGAAACCCAATCCGGGAGACCGCGGTCTTCTCTTTCTTCCTCGGGTTATCGGTCCTTTTTCTCTGGAACGGCTTGTGGCCTTACCCCGGTGCGGGAACCTTTGGGGGCGGCTGTTTGGAATATGTCTGGTCGGGGTGGTGGCTCAAGGAGGGTCTCCTGACCCGGCCGCTCGATCCGCTCTTTTGCCCCCTGATCTATTGGCCGGTTGGAGCCAGTGTGGCCTTCCATGATTTCAGCTACTTGAACACGCTTCCATCGGTCTTCCTCCCGACGGATTTTCTCCTGGGCTGGCACAACCTCTGCCTGGTCGCAACCTTCGCCCTGTCCGGTTATTTCATGTATCGCTTCGCTTTCGAGGTCACTGGCTCCCGAGCGGGAGCGGTGTTCGCGGGACTCATCTTCGCATTCGCCCCTTTTCGAACTTCACGGTTGACTCAGCTCAACACGCTTTCGCAGGAATTTATTCCCCTCTTATTTCTTGTGGCGTGGCGTGTCGATGTCGGTCGGTCTCAAGCCAATTGGAAAGCCGCCATGCTGGGGGGCTTGTTCCTCGCTCTCAGCGCGCTGGGAAGCTGGTATCACCTTTCCATCCTGACTGTCGTTTTGGTGGCGTGGGGTGTCTGGAAATGGCGGCTTTGGTTCTGGGGCTTCTTGTGCCGCCTTTTTTTTGTTTCAGGAGCGATCCTCTCTCCCTGGCTAATTCAAATTCTCTGGCACCAGATTCGTTTCGATTACTACCCGCACACACTGATCCGGAGTCACCGGTTCTCCTGCGATCTGCTCTATTATTTTGTCCCCTACGAATACGACTCCTGGAGCTACTCGAAGATCGTTCCCAAAATCGAATCAACCATCGGCCCCGGTTGGATCACCTCGCCGGAACGGGTGGGTTATTTCCTCGGGTATGCCGCGATCGCCCTGGCAGCCATTACAATCTTTCGAAGACGGAAGAAGGTTTGGAGCCTCTGGGTCTTCCTCGGATTGGTCGCACTCATTCTTTCACTTGGGCCTTACCTGAAGGTTGGCGGCAGAGACACGATCAACCTTGGAAAGCTTTTGGACCTGCTCGGGTTTCCGGAGTCCTGGACCGAGGACTGGACACCGAAATTTCCACTCCCGTTTCTTTTGTTCAAAGAGATCCCGCTGATCGGAGGCGCGGCGGTCCCCCGTCGGTTCGCCGAGATTGTCGTCTTGGTTGTCGCACTCCTCGCCGCGGAGGGGTTCAAGACTCTTTCCTTACGATTGGGTTCGAAACAGGATCGAAGAAAGCATTTCTTATTTGTAATCGGACTGATCGGATTGTTCCTCACGGTCGAGCAATGGAAGTTCATTTACCCGGCAACGCCCGAGCCGATCCCTCCTTTCTACACCGAGTTCCTCGAGCCCGATTCAAACGGAGCCATCCTGGAACTACCGATTGACTACAACAACGAGTCCCGTCACTACGGTTACTACCAAACCCGTCATGGCCGCCCCATCCTCTCGGCCATCATCGGCCGCGTCCCGAAACAAGCCCATGAGTACGTGAAAAACAATCCATTGATTATCCAACTTCAGAGCGACTTGCCGGGAACCTCGCAACTGGACAACGCGGATTTCCAAGACGGTTTCGATTCCCTCGAAGAAATCGGCGTGGAATACATTGTGCTCCACCTCGACCGAATGTCTTTGGAAGACACAGAGAAACTTGAAATGTGGTTTCAGAGGTTCGGCGCTGAAGAAGTTTATAGGGACAACGCATTGGTTGCTCTGCGAATCGGCAGGGGCGTTTGAGTCTGTTTTAACAGACGGCTCTATGTTGAGCGAGGGAATTGATTCCCTCGCG
>JACKFH010000119.1 GCA_020632575.1 Candidatus Omnitrophota bacterium
TTCAATATCGATTTCAATTTGAAGCGACCAAGGGGTGTTTGCCTCTTTCGACCGAGATGGGTATTCTTATGAGGGCGGGAAGTCAGAACCGCTGTCCTTCCGAGAGCGTGGAAGGTTTTGTGTTAAAGGCTCATAGACCATTGAGGAGAAATCGAGAGGTGGAGCGAGGATGACGGAAACGTTTGCAAAATCCGATCAGGCGAAACAATGGATGAGCAAACAGAGTCAGGCCACTTTCCAAAGGTTGCTCCCCCGTCTCGAGGCCCGGTTCGCTTCGCGTGTCGATGAGGAGGAATGGCATGGCTATGTCGAGCGCCTCGACCACCACTTCGAGCAACTCTTCCGCTGTCTCTATTCCCTCTATGGTGGCCAATACGATTTCTTCTATCACATGGAGAACATCGTTTCCTCGGCCACGGAGATGTGGATCGACCGCCCCAACGAACTGAAAGCCCTCGACGCACTCCGGTCCGCCGATCCCTACTGGTATCAATCCAATCGAATGCTCGGGGCCATGTGCTATGTCGATCTCTTCGCGGACGACCTCCAAGGGCTGATCGAGCGTATCCCTTACCTCACCGATCTTGGAGTCACCTACCTCCACCTCATGCCCCTCTTCAAAGTTCCCGAGGGGGACAACGACGGCGGGTACGCGGTCAGCGATTATCGCGAGGTGAATCCCGAAGTCGGGACCATGGACGAGCTCGAAAAACTCGCGGTCGAACTCCGCCACCATGGGATCTCACTGGTCCTGGACTTCGTGTTCAATCACACCTCCGATGAACACGAATGGGCGCAGAGGGCCCAAGCGGGAGAGGAGGAGTACCAGGAGTACTACCGCATGTACCCCGACCGGACGATGCCCGACGCCTTCGAACGCAGCATCGCGGCTGTTTTTCCGGATGAACTGCCTGGGTGTTTCAGTTACAACAACCGGATCCGGAAATGGGTCTGGACCTCCTTTTACAACTACCAGTGGGACCTCAATTACGAAAATCCGGTGGTGTTCAACCGGATGATGGAGGAGATGCTCTTTCTGGCGAATCGGGGAGTTGAGGTTCTCCGCCTCGACGCAGTCGCGTTCGTCTGGAAACGGCTCGGAACAGGCTGTCAGAATCTTCCCGAGGCGCACACGATCATTCAAGCCTTCAACGCCATCACCAGCATCGTGGCCCCGGCTATGGTTTTCAAATCAGAGGCGATCGTGCATCCCGACGAGGTCAAGAAATATATCCGTGAGGATGAATGCGAACTATCGTACAATCCCCAGTTGATGGCGCTTCTATGGGAGGCCTTGGCCACTCGCGATGTCCGAGTCCTGAGGAAGGCGATGCAAAAAGGGTTTCCCATCCCCAGCGGGTGTTCCTGGGTGAACTATGTTCGATGCCATGACGACATCGGTTGGGGTTTCGCGGATGACGAGGTCAAGGCGGTCGGGTTCAACCCCGCCGACCACCGCCGATTTCTGAATCGTTTTTATACGGGCAAATTCGAGGGAAC
>JACKFH010000012.1 GCA_020632575.1 Candidatus Omnitrophota bacterium
GCTTCCAGCCGCGATAGGGTGAGAAGTTCGTTTTGAATGGACTCGCCAAAGACCGAGTCGTGAATCCTTCAATCATTTCTTGGCCAGCAACTTCACATGCCCAACTTCCTTGGCGATTTCATAGTCCTGGCTGATCCCCCTCCGGATACGGTCGACCTCGAGCGGGTGGACCCCAGCAAAGCAGTTCTGCCAAGAATCGTCGATCACCAGATACCGGCTCGCCTCCAACCTTCTCTCGAACGCAAGCGGATCGTCCTCCGTATACAGAATCTGATAGGGCCGATCCGCCAAATACCCCACAATCGGCCCCTGCCTCCCCACCGGAATCACCTCCCCCGGCTTCGTCCTCAGAAAGATCGACTCCGCGATGGGCCGATAATCCTGCCCATGCGGCAAGGCGACATGGGTGTAGGCGTGATCGGTCGGGTAAAGTTTTTTGAAGCGGGTGTTATCGAGACCAAGCAGGTCGATGGGGAAGGCGAGGAGGAAGAGGAGGAGAATGGCGACGACTAACAACGGACTCATCCAGGACCCGAAGACGTTTCTATCGAAGATATCTTTGGCGATGAGAAAAAGTACCGAAGTTCCTGAAACCATCACGAGTGGAAGCGCGATGACTAAGAATTTTGGGTCTTTGGTGGGAAGAACCAGCCACGCGACAACATAAACGATGACCCAAACGCCGAATCCTACTGACATGAGACTCGGCCAGCGATCCGATTCCCGCAACCTCTTGAAGACTTGCTTGGATTTGTAGTCTGATTTCTTGAGGATCCAGATTGCGTGGAGAGCGTACCAAAGAACTACAATCGGGAAGGACGCTATTCCAAGTAAGGAGAGGCAAGAATAAACGGGTCCGAGTTGACTAGCGGTTTCAGTCAAAAGACCGATTACACCCCAATCAGTTCGTGGATCGCCTCCCTGACCGGACTGGAAGGAACCCATCCTCCCAAAAGACCTCGAAACCCATTGTCCAAGGTCGCCAAACATCAATATATAAAGCGGCCATGAAAGGAAAACTAACACAAAACCAATAGCCATGGGTTTGATCAATCTCTTCTTTGGCGTGATTCGAATGATCAACGGGCATGGCAAGAAGAGGATGGCCAAGTATTTGGTGATCGTCGCGGCTCCCAGAGCGATTCCGAAGCCCCACGCTCTGAGCAATGGGGAAAGGAATCGGACGTCTTGTTGATCGACCTTGAATTCGTTCCGCACTGGACCGTTGAAGAAAAACGCCGCCGCCATCACCCAGAACGCGCACGGGACCTCCAAATAAACCAGATGACTGTACTTCAACCACATCGGATTGAAGGCCAGCAAGGCCGAAGCGAGCAGACCGAAGCTGGGGGCGTTCTTGGCGAACATCGCGAAGATGAGGCAGAGCGTTCCCACCGAGAAAATGGTGGTCACCCATCGGAGTCTCGAAAGAAGTTTGATGGCTTGATCCGGGTTCTGGAGACCCTCCTCGGGAACCGAGCCATGCAAGGGGAGACTCCAGAAAAAAGTCTGGAGATAGGGGTGGATGTAATAGAACCTTGGTTCCTCGCCGAGCCTCCGCATCGGGGCCCCGGTGCGGACCATCTCGCGGGCGAGATCGGCGTAGACCGCTTCGTCGTATTTGGGGACCGGGTGAAGCTCACCCACCCGCCAGCAGAGCCAGACATGGGTGGCGACCACCGCAAGGAAAAGGGCGGGGTAGAGGTAGGGGAGAAAGGGGCGCTTTTCCTGGATCATTGTTCGGCCTCGGGGGGACCGGGGTGGCGGATTACGCTATCGCTAATCCGCCCTACGAGGGACCTGATGAGGATTGCGGTCATTGCTAGGAGTGAGAACCAAACAATTCCCGACACGATCCGCGCTCCCAATTCCCCGGATCGCCAGAGGTCGACCAAGAGCCAGTCGGGGTCTCGGTCGAATCGCCAGGTTTTCAGATGCAGGAGGGGGCCGTATCCCTCACCGGAAAGTATGAACGGGGTCTGCTCTGTCGGAGGCATCGTTCGTAAGGCTTTTTCAAGCGGCCACATGTAGTCGACCAGCACCCCGGACACTTGAATCAGCATACCCAAAACGATGGTCACTCCCAGAAGGATTTTTCCAGTCGTCCTCAACCCCTCCGAAAGATTCGAACCCAACAAAAGTGGAAGTGGAAAGAGCAGAAATGGAGTCACTTGAAACAGATGCCTCGGCCCCCAGCACCAGCCGCCCAGATTCTGCCATTTGCCGATGATCAGGACATAGGCCAGAACAATCCAGGCGAAACCGAGACAGAGGAAGCGGTCCCTCTTGAAGAAGTTGGGCCAGACCACCAGCGCGGCAATCAGCGGTGGCGAATACCAAAAGATCCCCTTGCCGGGACTGAGCAGGTAGATCCAGAGCGCGTGGAGGATCGGGATGTTGAACTGAATCCCCTCCTTCTGATCCTCATACCCGCTCGCCAGGAGGGACCCGAAGCGGAGTTGGTTCTGAATGGGAATCCAGGAGCAAACCAGCAAGAAAACCAACGCGCCGAGTGCCATCGCCGCCGCTTTCGATTGAGCGGGTCGGCCATTCGCGAGAAAGGACCCTGTGGCGATTAAGAGGATGCCAGGCAATGCCACCGCCGAGTCGAGGCGAGTCAGCACTGCGCAGGCCGCGGTCAAACCCACCGCGCCGGCGATGACATAGATCCCGATTCCTTGTGTTTGTTCTTTCGACATCCAAGCCAAGTAACAAGACACAAGCAAGAAAAAAGTCGCCAGCGTTTCGGTGTATGAGGGCCGCGAGTGAGGCCACGCGTAAGTCCCGACCAGATAAACAATTGGAAGGAGCCACCAAGACTTTCCAAAGATTCCGATTCGAATGGCCCAAACCGCGAGGGTGACCACTGTTAGCCAGGTCACGATTGAATTGAACATCGAGAAGCAGATCCGCCGGACTCGATCTTGATGATCCTCCGGATAAAGACCCGGGAAGTCGGGCCCATAAGATCCCGGTCGGTACATGGGAACCGAGCTGGTGAGTCGCTCCTCCTGAAAACTCAACCAACTTGGGGGGATCCGATGACCGGCAAGGTCCGCAAGCCAAATCAAGGGGACTGATAGCAGCGGCTGAAGAGGCCCATACTGCGGATACTGTTTCCCATCCTGTCCTTCCCGGGTGAGAAACCCATCGGGTAGCGGATCGATCGCGTACCCCTGTCCCCGCGAGAGGGAGAGCGCAGTCCGGTAGTTCACCTCGCCATCGGGGGCGTGGATATGCCCGCTCGCCGTGGCGAGGAGAAGGAGCAAACTCCAGAGGGAGAGTGACCTGAACAGGGAATCCTTCGTTTGGTTCATATTAACCGGAAGAATAAACAGGAAACGAAAGGAGGTCGACATCGTGACTACCGCCACTCCACCTCTGCCTACGACCCCTTTCATCCACAAGGGGGAGCTCAAACAGGTTCTCCTTGCGATCGCCGACATCAGTGGGTACACCCGCTACATGACCCAAAACCGCACCGATCTGCTCCACAGCCAGGTGCTCCTCACCGACCTGACCCAAACGATCTTGAAGGAGATCGAATTCCCCCTCCAGGTCTCCAAATTGGAGGGGGACGCGATCTTCCTATACGCCGAACTCGATGATTCTTGGGAGGAGAAGAAGACCGACATTTCCCGGCGAATTCTCTCCTTCTTCGAGGTCTTCACCGAACGCCTGACCGAATTGGCCGAATCGAACATGTGCCCATGCACCGCCTGCAAGAAGGTCGCGGCCCTCCGTTTGAAGGTGATCGTCCATTCCGGAGAGGCGTTGCTTCACCGGATCGGTCCATTCGAGGAGTTAAGCGGGGTGGATGTAATTACAGTCCATCGACTGCTCAAAAACTCGATGAACAGCGATGAGTATCTGCTTGTGACCGATTCCGCCCTCCCACTGCTCGATTTCCCCGATGGGAAACTCGATGTCGATTGGACGGAATGGTACGACCAACTTGGAGAAGTCCGCGGCAAAGCCTGGGTGGCCGAGGAGATGGAGGCGAAGCGTCAAGCGATCGTCGAATCGGGCAAGTACCGAACCGCCGCGGCAAGACTCCGGAACGAGTGGATGAAGGTTCGAAAGATTCTGTCGTTCAAAACACGCCCCTCGAAGGTGCCGCTATTCGAGCATCTGTCCTGAATGGGATGGCTCGGCTTACCCCAGATGATATTCTCTCACTCCCCAAATTCGCAGTAATAAACCTTGTTATCGATCACCTCTCCCTCCTCGGTGTAACGCGAGAGTCCTTCGATATAGAGGAATCCGGGCAGTCTTCCCGAAATCGGATTGAACCCAGTGGGTTGTTCGAGGTGGGGTAAGAGGGTTCCTTTGTCCGGTAGGTGAGGAACGATTTCCTTGGCGGTGAAGGTTTGACCGCCATCTCGCGATTCCAGCCAAACGATCCGATTAATCTCCGGGAAATCGCGAAGCCAAAAAGCGGGTCGCCCCCAAACTCCCGGATTCCAATTCGCCTCGGGATGCTCCTTAGGAACCAACGTGATGAGCAGGCACAGTACATCTTCCTCCGACATGGATACCCGGCAACCCAGGAATCCCCAATCCGGCCAGTTTTCCGCTATGGCCTTCCCAAGCGGCCTCTCGACCCAACCCTCGTCCTCCTCGTAAGTCTTGAGGTAGGGGCGCATTGGGTCCGGGGTGTGTCGGACATAGACCACATAGGGTTGGTTGGTGGAATCGACCGCGATCCCACAATGGTCGATCCCCGGCTTGGGTTGGTCGAACGCCTCGGGGTCCCGCTCTCCCTCTTCCAGAAGGTCGATCGTTTCCGTCGTCGCGGGTGTCTCGATTAGCGTCCCATCCGCTTTGGTCCAGGTCTCTCCAAAATCGTTTGATCTCATGTAGCCAATCGCCTGATGAAGGCCGCGAAGGGTTCGGCTTCCATCTCCCTGAAGGCCCATGAAGAAGCCGGTGGAAAGGTGAAGCGTTTGATGGTCGGGTCCCCAAGCCAGCGCATCGTTGTAAGCGCCGTAGAACTTGTGACGGCCCTGCTTCTTGACCAGCATCCCCCGATACTCCCAATCTCCATCCACCGGTTTGACATAATGATCCAAGCCTTTCCAGTCCTGGTCATGACGGCCTGTCAGGTGAAGGCGATCCGAGGCGTCGCAGATCAACACCGGATACGTCGACTTTCCAAATGCCATAGGATCAGTCCATGAGGAAGCGTCATTCGGCTCGAGGCTTTTTCGGTATTGAAGGCCGGTGTGATGCCCACCAATGATGACGTGAAGAAAACCCTTTGAATCGACCGTGATCGTGGGCCGAGCGTGATTGTCTCGACCTTCGCCCAACGTCCAGGTCTCCGACCACTCGCCGCTCTTCCGATCCAGTGTCCGGATGCGTGCGAAATAGCCCTCGGCGGTCGAGTCTTGCCAGACGACATGGGTTTTGTCTCCAAAGGTGACAATCTTATTGCCTGGCCCTTGGGTCGCTCGTTCGGAGCCGATGTCGGATAGAAGAAATCGCCTAACGGACGCACTGACTTCCGTGGCCATGCTCGGAGTCACGATGAGGAACAACATGGGGAGGATGCACAAACGAAAAGGGCGGGGAATTGGCGTGAGGAAAAAACTCAATTTGGATCAGGCCTCGATGATTTCTTGGATCACATGACCGTGCACATCCGTTAGCCTACGGTCAATACCGTTGTGTCGATAAGTGAGTTTCTCGTGATCGATGCCGAGTTGGTGAAGGATCGTGGCGTGAAGGTCGTAGCAATACATGGGATTTTCGACCGCCTTGTAGGACCACTCGTCGCTGGCCCCATAAGAAGTTCCGCCCTTGATCCCCCCACCCGCCACCCAAGAAGTGAAGGTGAAAGGATTGTGGTCTCGGCCCAGCGATCCTTGAGCGCAAGGCATCCTTCCGAACTCGGTGGTCCAATAAACGATGGTGTCTTCGAGCATCCCCAAGGCTTTGAGGTCTTTGATCAACGCGGCGGTCGGTTGATCCATGCTCGTTCCCATGTCGCCGTGATCTTTTTCGATGTCTTCGTGGGAATCCCAATTCCTGCGCGGATGCCCGTTGTCGGCCCCGCTCCAGATTTGAATGAATCGAACCCCCCGTTCGAGGAGGCGTCGGGCGATCAAACAATTCCTTCCGAACTCGGAGGTCACCTCATTGTCGAGGCCATACATCTTTTTGGTCGCCTCCGACTCGCCGGAAATGTCCAGCACCTCCGGTGCACTGAGTTGAAGTTTCGCCGCGAGTTCGTAGGCCTGAATCCGAGATTCCAATCGAGAGTCATCCTCGCGACCTGCTAGGTGTTCCTGATTCAATTTGGCGAGAAGATGGAGACCGTCCGAATCCATCTCCTTCGTGACATAGGAATCCTCGGGAGGAAACAAATCGGCGATGGGGTTTTCGGCGCCCGGTCGAATCATTGTGGCTTGATGACTCGCGGGCAAAAACCCCGAGGACCAGTTCTTGGGGCCGCCTGGGGCAAACCCTCTGGAATCGGGAAGGACCACGAAGGTGGGAAGGTTGTCGTTCAGGCTACCCAACCCATAACTGACCCAAGCTCCCATGCTGGGGAACCCGGGTAAGACAAAACCAGTGGCTTGCATGAAAGTCGCCGGCCCATGGACATTCGATTTGGAGATCATCGAATGCAGGAAAGCGATGTCATCGGCGCAACTTCCAATGTGGGGAACCAGATCGCTGATCCACTTCCCGCATTCTCCGTACTGCTTCCAACCCCAGGGCGACTTCATCACCGCACCCGGATCGCTCTGAAAGAGTTCGACTTTTTCCCCCGGATCCCAAACCTCGCCGCTGCGTTTGACGACCTCCGGTTTGTAATCAAAGGTGTCGCACTGACTGGCTCCGCCGGACATGTAGAGCTGGACAACCCGCTTGGCTTTGGCGGGATGATGGAGACCGCCGCCGGGGAAGGGGGACGCTTGCGCCCCGTCGAGGAACCCGGATCGTCCGAGCAGATCGGCCAGCGCGATTCCTCCCAATCCACCTCCGGCGTTCCACAAGAAATTTCGACGGTCCATGGTGATTTGATGATAAACACAATTACACGAGGGAGGTAAGGAGGTCTTGAAAGATTCTCCCCAAAAATACCCGAGGAGACTTTCGCGGACGATCTGCTTCTTATTCAACTTCGAATACAGGGGCAATCCTTGGGGATAACCAAATCGATCGCATCTTCGACCAACTCGAATCGCACCTTCTCGAAACGATGCGGCTCGCCATCCAAATTAACTGGGATCGCCTCATCCGCCTCGATCTCCGTCCACGGCGATCGAAAGAATTTCACGAACTCCCCTGAATCGCCAGGTCCGGATATCTCTTGAAGAACCTGATCGATTCGTGGAAGCGGAAAAGGGAGAATCAAAACCGTGTCAAGCAACCCATCATTCAAGAAGGCCTCTTTGGCCAGGACCTGCCCTCCACCGGTCTGGCGACCATTGCAAACCGCGCCGACAATCGCCTCGCCCTCGAATCGATCCTCCGGAGTCTGGACTCGGATGGGATAGGGTTGAAAATTCAAGGATTTGAGAATCGCCATCAGGGTGTAAGCGCCACCCCCCAGAAAGTTTTTCAATTCAACCGGTGTCTCGTTGGTGACTGTCGCCCCGAACCCCAGAGACGCGACATTGATGAAGGAGTGGTCCTCCGCGCGAGCCATATCGATGGTTCGAGGAGCCTGTTCGACCGAGTTTTTCAAAGCCTCCGAAACGTCTTGCGGAAGGCAACATGAGACCGCGAAGTCATTGGCGGTCCCAAGGGGGACGATTCCCAAATAGGGCCGTTTTTCTCGAGGAAGGTTCATGAGGCCATTCGCGACCTCGTTCAGAGTGCCATCCCCCCCGCAAGCCACCACCCGTTCAATGCCGAGTTCATTTGCCTCATCCACGAAACGTTGGCAGTCCCCATACTCCCAGGTGACCCGGACTAGAATTTCGAGGCCGGAGCTCCTGAGCGATTCTACCGTTTCGCGAAATCCCGGGTAGTCGGATTTCTTGCCGTTAAGGATTAAGAGTGATCGAGACATCTACCAAGCGAAGCGCCTCTCCTGTCGATGAGTCGGCTCCTCCCCATGAACCGTGACGCGAGGGGTTCATATAACAGGATTTGTGAAGTCTGACCATCGGAGTCGGTTTGAGCGGAACTTCCCTGGATTTCGTTCCAATCGATCGTTCACAACCTGTGGATAACTTTTGGATAAGTCTCAAAGGGGCCAGAATCTTAGGTTTGGAAAAGAATTGAATCTTCATAAAACCCACATTAACTAGTTTGCGTCTTGAATCGATCCCTTTACTGAAATTGCTTCCATCTATCTCATTTTATTGGAGATATGATTCATCTGTGAAGTTGCCGCCTGATTTATCGTTTCGTAAGTTTAATAAACGGTCAAAAGGGGCGCGAGGCTTGTGGAGGCCATGGAGAGTCTGTTAATAAACTGTGGATAACTTAGCCGCCAAAAAGCTTGTCGAGCCTCTTTCGCGCCTTATCGACTGGGTCGTCGGGAGAGGGGCCTTCCGCCAATACCTTGAGAGCGAACTGCTCACAGAAGTTGGCGCGCTCACGGTCTCGAACGATTTCGGTCTCCGGGATCCGGCACTCGTTGTGATAACGGACATCGTGGTGGACGCAGTTCATGCAACTTCTGAGGTCCATCTGACATTTGGCGCACTCATCCGCTCGGCCGGGCTGAGACTCGCCGGACCACGCCGCGCCACATTTCCAACAATTCCCTTCAACTCTCGGCATCGTTCGACTCCACGAGGCCATTTTAGACGATCACGCGGTCGATTCAAACCTGAAGAAATCGCTATTGACAGTCCGCGCTAAAGATTTGACCATAAGCCCGGCCTCGACTAGAAGTTGTCACCAAGGGAGAATGCCATGCCAATTGTCAAAACCTTGAAATACAAGATCGCGGGTGTGGTGATCGTAATGGGTGTTCTCGGTTATGCGGCGTTCTATCTCTATTCCAACTCGGTCGGAGTTTTGGTCTCCAACGCTCAAACCTGCTTGGATGCTGGGGATCTTAACTGTGCGCGGGAAAACCTGAATCGAGTTTTGGACAAGAACCCTAATCACCTAGACGCACTTTTTATGCTCGCCAAAATCGATTTTCAAACCGGAAATCATCAAACGCTTGAACCCGTCCTTCGGAAGGTTTTGGGAATTCAACCCGATCTCACCGAAGCTCGACAGATGCTGGCGACCCTCCTGTTATCCAAATGTCGATTTGATGACACCGAAAAGGAACTCGCCGACCTTCGCCAAGCCGGGGCCTTTTCATCCAAACAACAGGGGCAACTCGCCTTGGTCAAGGCGGGACAGATGGTCTCCGCCACCCAACCGCTCACCCTGATTGACGAGGTGTCAACCAATATCGAGGGAGCTTTGAGCGGGGATGCTAATCAGCCCGACGCTCATCTCGCCAACGCCATATTGCAGATTCAAATGGGGGACGGCGCCGAGGCCTTGACCGAGGCTCAGTTGGCTCAACAGGCAATGGGCGAAAACTTTATGACTCAATGGGCGATCGGTCGCGCTCGGTTTATTCAAGAGGATTTGGCTAACGCTCAGATCGCGTTCGAAAGGGCGGACACGCTTCGCCGGTCCGACCGAAATCTCCGCCCCCCCGGGGCGTGGGTCCGCGAATTGTTTCTCAACCAAGGGTTGGTCTTGATTGAACAAGGACGACTCGAGGAAGCGCAAAGGACTCTTGATATCGCCATCGAGAACGACCCCACAGCGGTTCGTCCCGCGCTGGCCTTGGTCAATCTCTTCTTGATCCAAGCCGGAGTCGGGTCTGGGAGCATTATCAGCCAAGAGAACTCGCAACGATTCTACAAGCGAGCTATCGACGAACTGAAACAAAAACCCGAACTTCTCCAATCCGACCCTGTCTACCGATATCAGCTCGCGCTGATTCAAATCTACATTCGCGGATTCCAGGAAGCCATGGACATTTTGGAGGCGCTGACTCAAGAGGATCCCCCCTACCTCCAGGCATTTCAGGAACTCGGAAACCTCAAGAATAACCAAGCCAACTACCGAGGGGCCGCCGAGGCTTTCAAAGCGGTGGTTGAAAAAAATAAACAGGACCTGGTCGCCGCCTACAATTATGGCACCCTCATGGTGCGCATTCAGGAGATTGAGGAAGCCAGGGAATTCCTTCGCCAAGTGGTGGCTGGAAAACCGAGTTGGCTTCAGGCCAGACTGAATTTGGCCCTTTCCTACCGAATGTCGGGGATGTACGCCGACGCCTCCGCGGCCTATCAGAGAATCTTGGACCAATCGGCGAACAACATGAACGCCCTGATCGGTCTCGGTTTGGTCGCCTTCACCCAGGGAGATCTGGAGACGGCTCGTGAGAATTTCGAGCGCGCGCGGGAAAATCACCCCGAACGGTCCCAGCCTTATTTTTATCTAGGTCAGGTCGAACTCGAGGTTGGGCGGACCGCCGAGGCGCAGTCCATGTTCGAGAAGTGTCTCTCCATCGAACCGGAGAATGAATTCGCCATCCTCTCCTTGGTCGAAATCCAGTTTCGAAAGGGTTCGTGGGAGCAAGCCAAGGAACCTTTAAATCTGATTCTAGAGAATCCCAACGCCCGCCTTACCGTGATTGCTCAGAACGCCCTGGCGCTGGTCAGTTTGATGACCGGAGACGAGGAGGAGGCCCAGGAATCTCTGGAAAGACTTTCCGAAAACGCCTCCGATGTCGAACCCTATCTCAAGAGCGCGATCGAAACCAATCAGGCCCTGCTTCAACTTCGTAAAAAGGAATACGACAAGGCCATCGATCGAGCTCAACAAATTGTCAATCTGATCCCCAACGATGCGGACTCCTACTACAACCTCGGCACCTTCCAGCTCGAGGCGGGTCGCTACTCCGAGGCCCTGCTTTCGCTTCGGCGAGCCATCGAACTCGACCCGAACCATGTGGACGCTCAATTCAACCTCGCTGTCGCGCAATCGGCGCTGAATCGCTGGGACGACACATTGAGCATCCTGTCCCGGTTGGGCAAGGTTGGCGACGCGCCACTGGAGTTGATTCAAAGTTTGGCCGACGCTTACCTCGGGGCGGACGATCCCCAGGCGGCGCTGGATATTCTCGAGCCCGCCATCGAGAACCGCGGCGGCAACGTTCAATTGCAGACCCTCCGAGTCAAGGCGCTAATCGGTGTTGGAAAAAGCGCCGAGGCGGCCAGGCTTTCGCAGGATTTGATTGCAACCTACCCGCAGGACGCCGATGTCCAATGCGCGCGAGGAATGGCCGCTTTCTTGTCCGGAGACGTAAAAGGCGGAGAGACCTCCATGCGACGAGCGCTGCAGATTCGAACCGAGGATCCGAACCTGAAATTGAATCTGGCGACACTCCTGATAGCGAAAGGGGATTACGACGAATTCGAGGAGGCGGAAAAGCTGCTCGATGAGGTTCAGAAGCAGAACCTTTTCCTCGAAGAGGTGGCCAACCAACGCGCCTTTCTCGCCGCTCGGCGGTCCGACTACGAGACCGCGCGGGTCTATCTCAAAAGGAGTCTTCAGAAGAATAGCAAGCAACCTAAGATTGAGACCCTTCTCAATCAGTGGGAGGGCTTGTAAACTTCTGGTAAAGAGTGATGACTGCACCCGATCTCAATTTCGACAGGACCAGACAATATGGCTGAGGATCCCAAAGAGACCCGTTCGCAGGAATTGACCGGCGACGAGGAAGCCGCCCCTCTAAATGGGGGCAAGGGCGCCGAAAAAGACCCCCAGATCGACGATCTGATGGAAGCCGCCGGTTTCCTTAACGAAACCTCCTCCTCGGAGACGGATGAGGAAGCGGCCCAACCCTATACGGAGGACATGTCCTACGCCGAGGGGTACACGGTCGACGATCAGATTGAAATTCAGCGTAGCCTTGCCGATCGGTTGGGCATCGACTATGTCGACATCGCCGAAGTTCGTCCGACCGACGAGATTCTCAAGATCCTCCCCAAACGCACAGTCACTCGATTCAAAATATTCCCCGTCGAAAAAACCGATTCTTCTCTCAAAGTCGCCTTCTCGGACCCATACAACGTGATGGCGATGCAGGATGTCGAACTCATTCTTGAGGGGCAGGGTCTCACTATGGAAATGTGTCTCGGAAACGAGGCCGACATCGCCAGGGCCATCGATCATTGGTACACCGCCGAGCGCAATCAGATCGCCGCGATGATCGATCAGGTTTCCGATACGGTGGTCGTTCAAGAACAGGAAAAGAAGAAGAAGGACGCGAAGACCGCCACACAGATCACCCCGACGGCCGATGAGGATGTCAACGCTTTAGCCGAGTCGATCGAGGATGAAGACATCGACGCCGAGGCGGCGCCGCTTGTCCGGCTGGTCAACTTGATTCTCCTCAAAGCCTTGAAGATGCGGGCGAGCGATATTCACTTCGAACCTTACCCGGATGAGTTCCGGATTCGGTTCCGAGTCGACGGTGTGTTGCACGATATCGATTCGCCTCCGCAGAAACTTCAAACCGCGATGATCACCCGCCTTAAGATCATGGCCAAACTCGACTTGGCTGAAAAACGGGTGCCGCAAGACGGTCGTATTCAAATGAGGTTGGATGGTAAGGACATCGATTTCCGTGTCTCCAGCCTTCCTGCCATTTGGGGCGAGAGCATCGTGCTCCGTATTCTCGATAAGACTGGTTTGTTGCTGGGACTCGAGCAGGTCGGCTTCATGCCGGACAACGTCGCCCTGTTCAAGAAATTGATCAAGCGCCCCAACGGCATCATTCTGATGACCGGGCCGACTGGTAGCGGTAAAACCACCACACTCTACGCCGCCTTGAACGCCATCAATACGGTGGACACCAAGATCATCACCGTGGAGCACCCGGTTGAGTACATCATTGAAGGCATCAACCAGGTCCAAGTGGATGAACACATCGGCCTCTCGTTTGGATTGGTTCTGAGGACGATGCTTCGTCAAGCCCCGAACGTGATCCTGGTCGGTGAGATGCGCGATCTCGAAACCGCCGAAACAGGCATTCGCGCCGCGCTGACCGGTCACTTGGTCTTCAGCACCCTGCACACGAACGACGCTCCGGGCGCCACCACTCGTTTGGTTGAGATGGGAATCAAGCCCTACTTGGTCTCATCCGCGCTTCAAGCGGTGATCGCCCAGCGACTGATCCGGAAGATTTGTCCGGACTGCAAGGAAATGTACTATCCGCCGCCGGCTCACATCGAGGAGTTCGGCATGGATCCCGAGGATTTCCGTGGCCAGCCCTTCTATCAGGGCATCGGTTGTCACGCTTGCAACTTCACCGGCTACCGTGGACGAACCGCGATTCACGAAATCATGGTGATGAGCGAAGATCTCCGAGCGCTTGTGCTCAAATCCGCTTCGGCCGAAAAGGTGAGGCGCAAGGCGCGGGAAGATGGCATGAGAACTCTTCGCGAGGATGGTTGGCAAAAAATCCTCAAGGGAGACTCGACCATGGAAGAGGTCATGCGTGTGACCGCCGACGAGTTGGTCATGTAGCCTGCCATTATTCGAGTCAGCGCAAGGTCCATATCGAAGCCGCGATTTGCGGTTTGAAGGCGTCGTGGAGGTCCGTGCGCGAAAGGCCAATCATGGGTCCCCCGCCGGGTAGATGAATCTCCCCGCCGAGAATTCCCGCGTCGATCCCGTGACGACCCAAGGGCATGGGAGCGAGACTCATCCATTGATCGGCGGCGGGATCGTAAACCTCCACCTCATCGAAGATCCCATTCGGACGACTTGATCCCTCGCCGCCAAATACAAAGATCCTTTCCAACAGCGCGGCCGAAGCAATTCCCGCTCTGGGTGTCGGAATGTCCGCCCCCGAGGTCCACGTTTCGGTCCCGGGATCGTAAATCTCCAACTCGCTCCGCAGCATCGGGTTTCTGCCGGCGATGGCGAACACCTTCCCGTTCCAGCCCTCCACAGCAAGGTGATCGCGCGGGGTCGGCATATCCGGGAGAGTCTCCCATTCCCCCGATACCGGATCGAATACCGCGAAATCACCCACGCTTCCACCCGATCGGATGCCGCCCGCCACGTATATCTTTCCGCCCACAAACGCCCCCCTTCCTCCCCCTCTCCGTGTCGGCATCGGCGACTCCTCGGTCCATCGATTCGTTGAGGGTTGGTAGCTGAAAACGGCGTTCGTGGCGGATTGGGGCGAGGCGAAAACGAGACCCCCGATGGCGTACAGTCGGTCCTCGGCGGCCACCACAGCCACATGATCGAGATCCGCCGGGAGTGGAGCGACTGTCTCCCACTGCTTGGAGTCTGGATCGTATCGCTCGACAGTGTCGACAACCGCTGGAGTGGAATCGATCCCCCCCACGACGTAAAGGAGATCGTTTAGAACCGCGACCCCTACCTCCTGTCTGGCAGTGGGAAGGGGTGCTTTGTCCTCCCACACTCCGACAATTTCCGCGAGTGTTTCAGAACCTGAAAAGAGAGATGAGTTGAGGATCAGGGTGAAGAGCAAGCGAAGGGGGGCGGATTGTGATCGCTTTTTCATCGGGTCTCGAGGCCCCTTCGAATTATCGATCTTGGAATTCCGAGCCTTCCAAATTCAAGTATTCGAACAGAGGACTGTCGGTGCTCAAAATCAAATTGTCCTGTTGAGTGATGGTTTTCTTGAGGGCTTGGAGGGAGCGATAGAATTTGAAGAAATCGGGTTCCGAACCGAATCCCTCCACCATGACCGTGGAGCCATCCTCGAGCGTCTCCTCGTACCCCTCCCAATAGATTTGAGCGGCTTTGGCGTCGGCATCCCCTCGGATCCGAAGCCGCTCCTTCTCCGCGTTCGCCAACATCGCCTTGACTGTCCGATCGGTCTCCGAACGAATGATGTTCGACTCTCGCTCTCCCTCCATCCGGTAACGGTTGGCGATTCGGTTCCGCTCCTCGATCATTCTGCGGTAAACCGATTCGGCGTTCTCCATCGGAAGGTCGGCCCGCTTGATCCGGACATCGACCACTTCGATGCCGTACTTGCGCGAGGTCAGATCGCAGCTTTCGGTCACCTTCTGCATCAACACCTCACGCCCCTCGTGGACCGGTTGGTTGTAGGTCTCGTACTCTCCTTCGCGAATTCCCATTACCTGGATCGGTTTCGTCGAGGAACGGATGATCTCGTAGTGAGACTGACGACCCAGTTCCTTCCTGAGCTCCGACCCCACCACGGCTCTCAGGCGAAGGGTGGCCTTGGCTTCATCTTGGACTCGCAAATAAAAGAGGAGCGGGTTTCGAATTCGCCAGCGAGCATAACTGTCGATGCTCAACTGATACTTATCGACAGTGACTATATCCCGGGGTTGTTCATCGAACTCGATAATTCGCGCATCCACCTTCTCGACTGTTTGGATGAAGGGAACCCGCATATAAAGCCCCGGACCATTGCCAACACTGACCGAGGCTTCGGTCGCCGACCGAATTTCCTCGGCAATCTCCTCGAATTGATTCTGGTGGATGGGGTTGACGATGACCTTGACCGGTTTTCCGAGCTGGATAACCACCGCTTGTTCCGTCTCTCCGATGGTGAAAAAGATGAACGGCGAGAAAAGCACAAACAGGGCGATCAGGACAAGAATCGGAATACGCAGTTGTTTCATTGTTCCCGACCTCCCATAGCGTCCGATGGGGGATTGATGTCGGGTTTGGCCGTCCCCTCTCCGGACAGATGAAGAAGGGGAAGGATATTCGCGAGATTTTTATCGATGAGGGTGAAATCGGCCGATTCGAAAATCTCCTCCATCGTTTCGAGATAAAGCCGCTGGCGAGTCACTTCTTCCGAGCGCCGATACTCCTTGAGCAGCGCCGAGTACTTCTGGATTTCACCCTGCGCGGTCAAAATTCTTTCCTGGTAGTATCCCGAGGCTTCATTGACTAGTTTGGCCGCCTCGCCCTCCGCGCGGGGGATTTCCCCGTTTTCATATCCCCTGGCGCGGTTGATCTGTTCTTGTTTGTTTTCCTTGGCCGAGATGACATCTTTGAAAGCATCCTGCACGGCGTTCGGCGGTTGCGCCTCGACCATGTTGATCGTTTGAATCTCGACCCCGAGGCCGAACCGATTCGCGAGTTCCTGGCTGAAGATCAGGATGTCGTTTTCGATCTCGGACTTGCCCTCGGTGAGAGCGGCGTCGATTCCATAGTCCCCGATCACGCGACGCAAGGTTGCTTCTCCGATGTCTCTCAGCGCCTCCTCTTGTTCGCGAACATTGAACAGGTAATCGGCCGGAGAAATGATGCGGTACTGAATTTCCAACTCGACATGGAGAATGTTTTCATCCCCGGTCAACATCAGGGCTTCGTCCTGGATCATCGTTCTGTCTCGACCGGCTTCCGTGGATTGTGAGAAGAAGTTCTCCTGGCCATCCGACGACCGATATCCGATTGGCAGGAAATGAATCTTTTGAATGTCCACTATGTGGACATTTTCAATTGGCCAGGGGAGTTTGAATCGAAGTCCAGGACCGGCTGTGCGAACGTGTTTGCCAAATCGGAGAACCACCCCCTGCTCGCCCGCTTCCACTTTGTAAAAAGGGTTGACCACGAAGACGAGCAGAAAGAGCAGAACGATGACGAGGACGGCGCCGCCCGACCGGAAAAACTTTTGGAAAAGTTCCTTCCAATCGTTGGGAGTCCGGTTGAAAAGGAGAACCACGTTGTCGTCGTTATTCGGCATGGTCTTCGGTCCGGGGAATCGACTCTGCTTTTCTTTTTGGAGAACTCACTTGGATGCATGATAGGACCAATGACTTTTTTTCGATAGGGCCATCTTCCGATGCATCTTCGGATGCGCCACGTTGGTTTGTCCACCAATGGGGAGGTGGACGATTAACAGGCCCGCGGCTTAAGATGTCTCGGGCTCGGAGGCATGATCTTTGATGAAATGGATTTTTATTGTTTTCCCAATTCTCTTTTCGATTCAGTGCATCGCGGAAAGTCCGGACAACGTTCGCTTGTCCACCGCAAAGGACTCCTCGCTTCCATCCATCCGTATTGGATCCCACTCCCAACTCTTCCTCGACGATTATCTCATCGAGTCGATGGAGGGGCTGACCCGCAAGGTGCAGTCTGTTCGGAAATGTGGGGACAATCCGGTTCTCGTTCCGACTGAGCCTTGGGAGGAGCCCTATGCTATTGTCTACGGCTCGGTCATCAAGGAGGACGGGCTCTTTCGGATCTGGTATTACGGCTCCTCGGGAGTCTGTTACGCCCAAAGCGAAGACGGCATCCATTGGACCAAGCCGGAACTCGATTTAACTCAATACGAGGGCCTTCCCACCAACATCGTCATCGACCGAAACGCGCCCCAAACGGCGGCAAATCCATTCGAGTATTTCTATGAACTTTTCGGGGTCTGGAAGGACCCCATCGATCCCAATCCGAATCGTCGATACAAAATGGGAGTGCTTTGCATCCAGCGGAATTACGAGGGTCCGCGAGAAGATCCCTTTCATCATGGTCAACGACGAGGACTCGGAATTGCCGCCAGTCCCGATGGCATCCATTGGAAGGAGGGGTTCGATTTCGCAACGGAGGCCATCTGCGACGGGGCCACTCATTTGATGTGGGATGCCCCGAACGAGAAATGGGTGGTTTATGGCCGGACGAAGTATGTCGATGAACAGCTCTTGAAGATTTGGGATAACGAATGGGCCGATCGATACTACTGGGGCCGGTCTGTCGCGAGAGCCGAGAATGACAACTTGATCGATTGGCCGGAAAGTTTCCCAGGCGAGGCGCCCAGGGTGATGACTTCCGATGCCCAGGACCCTCCCGGGACCGAGATCTACGGGATGAATGTCTTCCCTTATGAGGGGATCTACATCGCATTGATCCAGATGTTTTATAACCAACCCGAGGATTGCTTCTTGGATGTTCAATTGGGCGTCAGTCGCGATGGAGTCCATTTCGAACGAGTCGCCGACCGGAGTCCCTTCATCCCGGTCGGCGGAACCGGAGAGTGGGATCGTTTCAATCAGTCGCCCGCCAACAATCCGCCGATCGAGGTTGGCGATGAATTGCGATTCTATTACGGGGGCCGATCCTACCGACACAGTCCGTACGATGGCCCCGACAATGGCGAGAAATTCGGCGCGGTCGGTTTCGGATCGATCCTTCGGGACCGGTTCGTCGCTCTCGAGGCCTCTTATGTCGGAGGAACTCTGACCACCCGGCCGCTCGTCCTAGATTCGATAGACCTCACACTGAACGCGGAATCCAAGTTTGGCGAGATCCGGGTCATGCTTTTGAATGACCAAGGCGAGACCCTCGCCGAATCCGAACCGATCTGTTCCGATGGTTTGAAGATCCCGATCCAGTGGAAAGAGAATCCCGACAGTAGGATCATCGAGAGCGGGATCCGAGTTCAGTTCAAAATCCGGAACGCGAAATTGTATTCCTTTCGACAACACCCCGATGACCTAAGGTAAAAGTTGATTTTTGCCTTGCGATCCCAGGAAAATTTTCCAGCAAAATCCTCTTTTATCTTTTTGGTGTCTTATGCTTAATTATTGACTTTCATCGTTTGCGGCGTGTATGATCAAAAGAGGTGATCCCAGGAGGGAACCAATCATGGCTGAGATCGGATTAACACCCCAAAATATCGCTCCCCCCGCGCCTCCCCAATTTGAGGGGCGAACCCAACCTTTGGAGCGATCGCCCCAGACACAACCGGCGGTTGACCAGCTCGAGATCAGCCCCGAGGCCGACCAGCGGTTAGCCGAGGTTCAGGCTTCGGACAATGCGGCCATTACATCCACCCAACTTTCCGTTGACGAATCCGAAAGGCCTCCCTCGGAGTCGCGTGGAGTTACTGATTTCCAACGCCAACAAGCCATTTCCAGTTTTCAAAATCGTGGTGGTCTGTTCGAGCCCCCACCCGAACTTTTCGACGAAAAGGCCTAGAGGCTCTTCCACTCCCAGCCTGTGGTCCCTCGACACTGTGTCCCGCAGTGGGAGCGGCATCCCTGCCGCGAAGCCCAGACCCGCGATTCGGGGCAGGGATGCCCCTCCCACGGTTCAGAAACAAGATTGGCCTTTTTTACTTTAGACCTCCCGCCCTCCCCACCGGTTCTCCAACAAAGAAAATAGCCGCGAGAAGTCTCACTCCTCGCGGCTTTCATTGTTGTTCCACTTCCACCCTGGTCCAGGGTCTTCCTTATCCCGACCTCGGGACTACTTCTTAGGCCCTTCCTGCGGACTGGCGGAAGGCGGAGAGGTCTGAACCGACGGGACCCCAGTCGCTGTCGGAGGTTCCGTCGGGCGTGGCGCTGGCGTCGGATCGGTTTTAAAACGACTCAGGATGTTGACCCCGGTCGCTGTCTCGATCTGCTCCGCGAGGGAAATCACAGCTCCCGGTAGCTGATTCACCACCCGGCTGACTCCTCCGGTCGATCCGTTCTGACCCCCATCGATCACGGTCATCTTGTCGATGTTCACCTTGTCGATGGTCTTCACAAGCTCCCCGATAATCTCCGGAAGCATATTGAGCATGAAGATCTTCTCTCCGTCGCCATCGGCGGTCTTGTAGGTGGAGATCATCTGCTCGAGCACTTTCAGTCTCGCCTGACCCTCTTGGAGAATCGGCGCGGCGGCCCCCTTGGCCTCCTCCTCCATCGCCTCGCGTTTGGCTCGCGCCGGTTCGATAACATCGGCCATCAGACGTTTCTGTTGAAGGATGATTCGCTCTTCCTCCATCGCCTGCTCGTACTGGGCTTTGGCTTTCTCGCCCGCGACAGAGGCTTCTTGCTCCTTGATCACCGCATCTTTCTCTAGTTCCGCTTCTTTGATTCGGAGATCGTTCTGAGCCATGGCGATATTCTGGTCGGCCTGCGCTCGAGAGGTTTTCACCTCGCGATCCGCGTCGATCTCGGCGGTCTTGATCTTCTGATCCGAGACCGCCTTGGCCGTGTCGGCGCGACGTTTCGCCTCGGCTTCGGCCTCCTGAGCGAGCGCGGCCTGTTCGGCCTCGGCCTGACGAGCCGAGGAGTCCGCGGAGGCTTGGGAGCGTTTGACTTCGAGTTCCGCCTCGATCTCCGCGGTCCGAATCGCTTGATCCGCTTTCGCCTTGGCCACCTGGGCGCGCTGGCGAGCCACCGCCTCGGCCTCTTGGGCGTCCGCCGCTTGTTCTGCCTCGCCCTTGCGAGCCTCGGCCAAGACCTCAGCGGTCTTCCGGCGCCCGATGGAGTCGAGATAACCCGCCTCGTCGGAAACGTTCTGAATCTTCAGCGTGTCGAGTTGGAGTCCGAGCTGCTGGAGATCGTTGTCCGCCTCGCCGATCAGACTCTGAGCGAACTTGAGGCGATCTTCGTTGACCTCTTCCGGGGTCAGTGTCGCCAAGACGCCGCGAAGGTTGCCCTCCAATGTGTCTTTGGCGATCTTGTGCAGTTCCGATTCCGGCAAGGAAAGGAATCGTTCGACCGCGTTCCCCAACGAAGATTCATCGGATTGAATCTTCACATTGGCGATCGCGTCGACCTTCAGAGGGATGCCTCCTTTGGAGTAGGCGTTCTTCACCGAGAGCTCCAACGGAATGGTCTCCAGCGACATCCTCGCCGCCTTCTCGATGATCGGAATTCGAAAAGCTTTTCCGCCTTGGATGATGCGATAACCGACCACTTTTCCATCCGACAACTTCCTCTTTCGACCCGAGAGGATAATGACCTCGTTGGGATGACAGATCAGGAGATACCGGCTGAGGAATATGGCAATAACGATAAACAGAACCACCGCCACAACGGCGATCGGTATAAACCAACCGAGTGGACCACCCATGATGAAACCTCCCTTTCAAGCAATATGGACCCGCAATTTCAAACCAAACCGGTTGAGGTTTTTTATTATGCGATGAAATCCTCGCCCGCGATGTGGGCGACGCCATCGACAATCCGCACGATGGTGGCGTTTTCCCCCTCGGAAAAGTTCTTCTTGGTCGCCTCTTCCGCCACCTCCGCGAGCATTTGGATCTTCCGTTCGTTGGTTGAGATGGATATCTTTCCCCGTTGTCCGACCGCCACGGGAAGTGTGATTCGTGCGTTCAGGCCGACACACTCCGAGAGGTTGCTCACCTCGCCGGACTCCGAGGTCTTCAGATAGATCATCAGTTTGTGGCAAAGAATCGCGGCGAACAGTCCCATGACGATGGCCGAAATCAGAGTCACCAGAAACGACGATCCAGTCCAAGTGAGTAGCGAGCCGGTCAGCCCAAAGAAGGCGCTGAAAAAGATCAGATTCCGGAAGCTCAGAAACTGGATGGCCGCCATCAACCCTTCGCCATGAACATCAAAGTCAGCGTCGGTGTCCAGGTCGACATCCGTGTCGAAATCGAGTCCGCCGTCCATGTCGAAATCCAGATCCGAATCCCCCCCGAACAACATCGTGAATAGCAGGAGGGCGCCTCCAAAAATGAGACAAGCCAGATAGATCGTGATCATGGTTTACCGACCCTCCTTTCCGAGATGGCATCCCTGGTTTCAATTCCAGAAACCGATTCTATTTGCCTCGATGTTTTTCAATCTGTGTCATTCCGAACTGATAGCAGTAGGACTGCTAATTGATACAAGGGAACGATGGTCGCTGTACGTCATACCCGCGGAGGCGGGTATCCAGAGCGCGGGCCTTCCCGCTGGATTCCCGCCTTCGCGGGAATGACACCAATCGAAGCACTCGTTTCGAATCGCTTTTCGCCCAACGATTCTCGGCCCTCCCGTATCGATCGTCGGAATGGCGGCGATCAAATTTCCCCCTTCAATCTCTTCAACTCCTCCTCGATCGCCGTGTCCTCGGAGAGTTTCTGAAGGTCGAGTTCTTTTTGAACGTCCTGTTGAAGCATTTCCCTCTCCGCTTCGGCGATCGACTCGATGCGTGTGATTTCGTCCTCGTAATCAGCGATCCGGCTTTCTCCCGCCGCACCGCCTGAAGCCGTTTCTGTTGAAGTCTTAATCATTTCGGTGGACTTCCGAGTCGCTTCTTGGGAACGCAGGTTGGCCTCGGCGAGATGTTTCCTTCGTATGAGTTCTTCCTTCTTCCGCCGTGCCGACTGGACCTGATCCTCCAATCTGGCCAGGTCGGATCTCAGCCGATCCGCCACCTCACGAGCGTTGACCAGTTCCTTATCGAGTGTTTCTCGGACCTTGACCGTGTGGATCTTCTTCGAAAGGATCTCACGAGTCTGATCGTCCTCCCCCTTTTTCAGAGCGGTCTTGGCGAGTTTTTCATATTCCTCAATTTGAGCCCCGGAGGTGGCGATCTGTTTTTCGATCTGTTTCACCCGAGCGACTCCACGGACAGTCTCGCGACGGAGCTCCACAATGCTTCCCTCCATGTCGCGGATCATCTGTTTGACCATCAACTCCGGATCCTCCGCCTGATCGAGAAGGTGGTTGATGTTGGCGGAAATTAGTCTGGAAATTCTTTCGATGAGATTCATTTCCTTCGCCTCCCTCTTTCCGTACCCCGGCAACTCATTTGCCGGGTCGGCGCTTTTGAATCAAATGTTAAGCAGTCCTTATACCAATCCGGCCTCACTCGATTTCTCAGTAATTGGGACAGGAATGGTGTGAATCGGTTGGTCTAAATTCCCAATTCTGGGAAATTACGCCAACAATTCACCCAGATTGTATTTCTTGTAATAGTGGCGGAGCTGGTCGTAACTCAGCCCTAAATTCTTCGCCGCTTCCCGCTGGTTTCCTTTGGCGTCTTTCAGGGCGCCCAGAAGGAGAGATTGCTCGAAGGCGCGGACGCGGTCTTTGAAATTGCCGCCGAGTGGCTCCACGGTTGTGATTTCCAGAGGAAGCTCCGCCGCGTGAATGACATTATCCTCATCCGAGACATACAGACGTTCGATCACATTCTTCAGTTGGCGAATGTTGCCGGGCCAATGGTAAGCTTGGAGCTCTTTGATCGCGGTCTCTGTGAAATGGGTGGGTTCAAGATTGGGAATCTCGATGTGAAGCAATCTGACGAAATGCTCAATCAGATGAGGGATGTCCTCCCGCCGCTTGCGAAGAGGAGGGAGCTGCAGTTCGGCGAAACAGAGTCGGTCATAAAGGTCGGGGAGAAAATCTCCCTTCGACATCATATCTTCGAGAGGGCAATTGGTGGCCGCGATCACCCGGACATCCACCTCGAGGGTGTCACTCCCGCCCACTCGTTCGAATTTTTGATATTCAATGACTCGCAGAAGTTTCTCTTGCGCCGAGCGGGTCATATTGGCGACTTCATCCAGGAAAAGTGTGCCCCCATGCGCGAGCTCGAGTTTTCCCTTTCGTTCACGCGTGGCCCCGGTGAAGGCGCCCTTCTCGTGTCCGAACATTTCGGCGACAAAGAGTTCTTCCTGAAAAGCCGCGCAATTGACCACCACATAGGGATGATCGCACCGGTCGCTCGAGGCATGGATGAATCGGGCCATCAACTCCTTCCCGGTCCCCCTCTCCCCACGGATCAGGATTGGCCTTGGAATCTTAGCGAATTTCAGGGCCTCCTGGACCACATTGAGAAAAGACGGAGCGTCGCCGACGCCAGGTTGGCTGGTCTCTGAGATGTCCTCGTGAATGGGATCGCCTCCATCATGGATCGGAGTTCCAGTATCCCTCCAAATCCGTGTGATCGGATCGGGAGTTTACCACGATCATGAAAGGGATGAATAGGTAAGAATTGCCGGTTTAGACAGGGACCGGGGTGTCGGAGACAATCGATTGGAGGATCTGTTCAGCCTGGAGATAAGCATGAGTCCCCACACCCGATTGAGTTGCCATGATGATTCGGTGGGCCCACACAGGCATGAGCATTTCCTGGATGTCGTCGGGGGTGACATAATCTCGCCCGTCCACCAGCGCCTTCGCTTGGACCGCCCGTTGGAGCGCGAGGGTCGCTCTGGGACTGACTCCTAGATGGATCTCGCGATTCTCGCGAGTTTTCTTGGCGAGCTGGGTGATATACCGCACCAAGCTTCCATCGACTTTGACTTTTGGCACCGCCTCCTGCCAGGAAAGGACCTCATCCAGATGAATGATCTGGGGTTTGATTACATCCCGATCGAGACCTCGATACTGGACCAGGATCTTCTCCTCCACATCGGCGGTGGGATACCCGATGGAGACCCGAATCAGGAAACGGTCGAGCTGGGAGACTGGGAGCGGGAAAGTTCCCGAGAATTCAAGCGGATTCTGGGTCGCCATGACAAGAAATGGGGAAGGGAGGTCGTAGGTGTTTTTTTCGATGGTCACCTGCCCCGCCTCCATGGCTTCGAGGAAGGCGCTCTGAGTTTTTGGCGTGGTCCGGTTGAGCTCATCGGCGAGGAGGATATTGGTGAAAATAGGCCCTTCCTGGAAGGTGAACTCATTGGTGTTCCGGTTGAAAATTGGGGTGCCTAGGATGTCACTCGGCATCATGTCGCTGGTGAACGAGACACGGTGGAATTTGCATTCCAGGATATTGGCCAGAGACCTCGCCATGGTGGTCTTCCCCACTCCTGGAACGTCCTCGATGAGAAGGTGCCCCCTGGAAAGCAGGGCGATTACCACCTTCTTGACCACTTCCCGCTTGCCTAGGATGACACTGTCCAGATAATCGAGAACCGCGCCGAAACGCTGATTGAGGTCTTTCAATTCCATGCTGGTTTTATTCAACTTTCCACCGAAAACGTTCGCAAGTTATACAAGAAACATGGATTGCCAACAATGGGTGGGGAATCCATCGAAGACAGCCCTTTGACCCTGGAAAAAAGAGGCCTGGATTGGTACGATTAAATGGTGTCCCGTCGTGGGACAATTTACATGAGTTATTTCCAGGAGTTAAAGAACCATGATAGCGATCACTGAAGGGGCTGCGAGCGAGGCCAAAAGACTGATGGAACAGGAAAACCTGCAGGAATATGTTCTCCGTGTCGGAGTGCAAGGCGGAGGTTGTTCCGGCCTATCCTACACCCTCGGTTTCGATAACACGGTCAACGACACCGACCACATCATGGAGGATCATGGCATCCGTCTTGTTTGCGACAACAAGAGCATGCTCTACCTTAATGGGGCCGTGTTGGATTATTCCAGCGATCTCATGGGCGGCGGGTTCAAGTTCAACAACCCCAACGCCAAAACCACCTGCGGTTGCGGAAGTTCTTTCGCCTAAACGGATAACCCGCTCATCCACCAAACCAACAAAAAAAGGAGGGGGATTTCTCACCCCTCCTTTTTTCATTTAATTAGAGAGCCGTAAGTCAATCAGTCCGGAAGAACCTTCACACGAATGTTCTTATAGAAAACCTTGCTATTCGGGTCGTGGGCCTGGATGGCGAAGGTCCCGCTCGAGAGATCCGTTCCTCGGGACCGATGATCCAATTCGGCCTTATCCTTCTCATCGTATTTGGCGCAGGTCTTCCCATTGATTTGAGTTTCGATCGTCTTACCTTTGACAATGATTGTGTACTCGAACCATTCATTGTCCTTGGCCGGAGCCTCCAGGACTTTGACCGTGTCGTAGATCCCAGCAGTCTTCTGCGGATCCCCCTGGGTGTTGTTCACCTGACACTCGTATCCGTAGTTCGGCCAATCATCCTTCTGATATTTGGTGTGAATGTAGAGCCCCGAGTTCGAGCCTTTGGTGGTCATCACATCGGCTTTCAGGATGAAATTCTTGAAATTATGGTTTTCGACCGGTCCCTCGTAAAACAAATGCGCGCGAGCTCCATTGGCGACAATTTGACCATCCTCCACCCTGAATGAATCGGGGTGGTCTTCGCTGACCTTCCACCCATCCAATGATTTACCATCGAAAAGCGAGATCCATCCTCCATCCGAATCGCCCGCGGCGAACGCGCCGGTCACGATCATGAGGGAGAACGCTATGCAAAAGAACTTCTTCATGAGTGTTCCTCCATACAATAAATTGGAACAGGATTATAAGCCCAATCGATGGATTGGGAACAGACTCATGGGGCCATGTCCTCTCCCTCGCATTCTTCGCTGGACTTCTCTCGTTTCCGTTTGGCCACAGCGCGTTTGAGGAGGTACTCGATCTGGCCGTTGACGCTACGAAGTTCCTCATCCGCCCAACGGTTGATCTCTTCCCACAGATCTGGATTGATTCTCAGGAGGAATTTTTTCTTCAATGAGATTCCTCCCGATTCCGATTTTGATTCAGGTTCATTGGTTCTTTCGTTTTCTTACCTCTACCGACCAATTCAGTCGGTCTTCTTCCGGCCCCCTCCGTGTCATTCCTACGAAGGCAGGAATCCAGGGGGCAGGCCCCGGCCCTGGATACCCGCCTCTGCGGGTATGACGCATTCGGTTTCCTTTTACTAATCAGCGGCCGCCTGCTGCACGCTCGGAATGACACCATTTGGAGTGGGGTAAGAGGAATGAAATTACCCATACAGAGTCCCGGTATTGATCACGGGGTGCGCCTCACGCTCTCCGCACAGGACGACCAGGAGGTTGCTGACCATCGAGGCCTTCTTCTCTTCGTCCAGTTCGACCACGCCTTCTTTTTCCAATCGTTCCAAAGCCATTTCGACCATTCCGACCGCTCCATCGACAATGGTCTTTCTGGCCGAAACGATTGCCGAGGCTTGTTGCCGTTTGAGCATGGCCTCCGCAACCTCCTGGGCGTAGGCCAAATGGGAGAGTCTCGCCTCTTCCACAATGACTCCGGCTTTCCAGAGTCTTTCGGTCAATTCTTTTTCGAGCGCCTCGGACACTTTGTCGATATCCCCTCGGAGAGAAACGGTGTCCTCGGTCTCTTCCCATGAGTCGTAGGGATAGGAACTCGCCAGGTGGCGCAACGCCGATTCGCTTTGGGTTTGAACGTAGTACTCATAGTCGTCGACATCGAATAGCGCCGAATAGGTGTCTTTCACCCGCCAGACCACAATGAGCGCGATCTCGATTGGATTGCCCGTGTAGTCGTTCACCTTGAGTCGCTCGCCGTTGAGGTTTCTGGCCCGCAGAGAGATGTTCCACTTGGACATCAGTGGATTCACCCAATAGAAACCGTTCTTTTTCACCGACCCCTTGTAGTTTCCGAATAGCACCAGCACCCCCGCCTGATTCGGTTGCACGATCATGAAACCCACCGAGACGAAGATCGCCAGCAACAGAAGGAATATCGATCCGCCCACCATCCAGCCACCCCATGGCGCTCGGCGCTCGAGTCCCATGACCCCGTCGATGAACAAGTAGATCGACAAAAGATACATCGCAATGTTAATCGCCAACATCAACCAACCAGACAACGCCTTCCTCTCAATTTCCTGTGTCATGATGTCTGACCTCCGACATTTCATTAAAGTAGGTAAATGATATCACAATGATTTTACATTACAATCTCTCTTCAGAAACCTCGGCCATTCGAGTAAGCCATCAGTCGTCATACCCGCGCAGGCGGGAATCCATGGGGGAGAGACCGGCTGTGGATACCCGCCTGCGCGGGTATGACGGTTATGAGTGGCGGAAATGAAGGGTATGGGCGCCCATTCTTTTCTTCGCTCTTTACCTGATTGGCGAAAACCGGGAATAATCCCCCCTCTTTCATATCGATCTCATTATGGTCTTCAGCTCAATTACGTTCCTTTTCCTATTCCTACCGGTCGTCCTGGTCCTCTATCATCTGCTGTTTTTGCCGGTGACCCTGGGTTGGCATTCGTCCTTTTGGCGGCGAGCGAGCAATTGTTTCCTACTTCTCGCCAGCCTTCTCTTTTATTTCTGGGGGGAGGATTACCTGGTTTGGATCATCGTCACCTCGACCCTGATCGATTATTTTTGCGGTCTCTTGATTGCAGGGGGACTGGGGGGTGGGGAGATCCACCGCCTGGATCCAAATCGAAAAAGGACGGCCCTTCAGAAATTTGGCCTTATCTTCTCGATCTGTTCCAACCTCGCCTTTCTTGGGTTCTTCAAGTACTTCAACTTTGGGATCTACAACTACAACCGCGCGATGGGCGCATTCGGTTTGGAGAGCCTCCAGTGGCTGGATGCCGCGTGGATCGCGCTTCCATTGGGAATCAGTTTCTACACCTTCCAATCGATGAGTTACACGATCGATGTCTACCGGGGCGAGGTGAAGGCGACGCGGAATCTGATCGACTTCGCCTGCTATGTGACCATGTTCCCCCAGCTCGTGGCCGGACCGATTGTCCGATACCGCGATGTCGCTCGAGAACTGGTTTCACGGAGAATCACTTCGGAGGAGTTCGCTTCCGGAGTCAGCCGTTTCATCATTGGGCTCGCCAAGAAAGTGCTGATTGCAAACACGGTGGCGGTCGGCGCGGATCAGGTCTTTGCTCTTCCCGATAGCGAACTCACTTTCTCATTGGCCTGGTTCGGAGTGATTTGCTACACGCTCCAGATCTATTTCGATTTCTCCGGTTATTCCGACATGGCGATCGGCCTCGGTCGGATGTTCGGTTTCAATTACCTGGAGAATTTCAATTACCCCTACATTGCCCAATCCATTCAAGATTTCTGGCGGCGCTGGCACATCTCCCTTTCGACCTGGTTCCGTGACTATCTGTACATCCCTTTGGGCGGCAGTCGGGGGTCGGGGGCTCGAACCTATTTCAACTTAGTCACGGTCTTCTTCCTCTGCGGGTTCTGGCACGGAGCAAGTTTCACCTTCATCGCGTGGGGGCTATATCACGGTTTTTTCCTGGTCATCGAGCGGGTCGGGCTCTTGCGGTTTCTATCCAGAATGCCGAGAGGCGTTCGTCACGCCTACGCGGTCCTTGTGGTCATGGGGGGGTGGGTGCTCTTCCGATGCGCCGGAAAGTTCGCGCAGGCGATCGCTTTTTATCAGGCCATGATCGGAATGGGGCGGGGAACCGGTGAGCAGTATGGACTCGACATCGTCATGACCGCCGATATTGCCCTCGCCATCCTCCTCGGGATCCTATTTTCGGCGCCGGTTCTTCCTTACCTCCACCAATGGATTCGAGATCGAATCCACAGTTCGGGATCTGTCGGGAGAATTTTGGGTGAAGCGGGTTTTTCGAGTCTCCGAGTGATCGGTCTGGCAACGCTATTTGGATTGAGCGCGATGTGGCTTTCCGCAGGGACCCACAACCCGTTCATCTATTTCCGGTTCTGAGGAAACGAGCATGGATCGAATAGCCCACCGGATCGAACGTTTCACACAATGGCTGATGATCATCGGCTTCATGGTTCTCCTATGGGCGCCCCTGTCGGATCAGGTTTTCGATTGGGGACCGAAGATCGACCTGGGCGAGAAACGGAACTTGGCGGGTTTCGCCTCCCTTGAGAATGTGTCTGTGGCCGAATTCCCCGACGCTTTCGAGAAGTACTATGACGACCAGTTCGGTTTGCGGTCGATGCTTGTGCGAGGCTACCGATTGATCACCAGCCGTCTCCTCGGCCTCTCGACTGAGAAAGTGCTCATCGGCGAAGACGGCTGGCTCTATTACTCGGGTCCGGTCATCGATGATTTCATGGGGCGGCGAGAGAGTCCCTACGATCACTTTGACCGTTGGAAGGACAAACTGGAAACCTGGACCGACTGGTTTACCGAAAGGGACATGACCTACCTTTTCGTCGTTGCTCCCAACAAGGTCACCATCTATCCCGAACATCTCCCCGAACGGTACCGCAAGCGAGCGGGAAGGACTCGCATGGACCGTCTAAAAGAATACTTGGCGGAGAATTCCAGAGTCCCCCTGTTCGACCTGCGCGAACCCATGCGTGAGGCCAAGGACCTCGGCTTGGTCTACCACCCCAACGATTCCCACTGGACCGACCTCGGCGCCTTCATCGCTTTCCAAGAAATCTGTCGGGAGATCTCATCCGCCACGGGCGTAAATATGGATTGCGGCTCGATAGAGGACTATCGATTCGTAAACCAGGTTCATGAGGGTGACCTAGGGGAAATGATCGGTTTCGGAAAGGCTTTTTCGGTCGATTCCCTCACCCTCGAACCGAAGACCCCCTTCCACCAAGCGCAATATATGGACCGCCCCGAAGGCGCCGATTGGCTCTGGCATGGAATGCTTCTCAAGGAGAATCCCGAGAAGACTGGAAAACTCCTGGTCTTCCACGATTCCTTCACCCGGCATGGCCTCATCGACTTTCTCGGCGAGCAATTCAATCGAAGCGTCTTCGTCTACCTCCGCCGACCCAGCTTCGAATCGGTTCGGTACATGGTCGAACGAGAAAAGCCGGATGTCGTCATCGAGGAAATGGCGGAGAGATTCTTGAGCCTTTGGCTTAAGGACGAGGACTTGTTCTATGAAGAGGATTCACAACCCAGAACGGAAGGGGAATAAAGACCGGAAAAAGCCATGGCGGAGGAGGGGGGATTCGAACCCCCGGTAGAGTTTTACCCCTACGACGGTTTAGCAAACCGCTGCCTTCAGCCACTCGGCCACCCCTCCGCTGGGGTTTTGGAATATTCCAGCAATCCATTCCAATTGTCAATCATTTCACCAGAAACCTCCGATTCTAGCTGGATTATGGGGCCGAAAGAAAATTTCAGGGCCGGGATTGAAAAATCTGTTTATTTTGAATAGTCTTGTTTTGGGGTTGGATGCCCTCGCCCGTCAATTTCCCCGGACTGCTCGCCGATTCATATCCATGGGTGGCGAAGGGGCATCATGACACTGACTCAATTTGTGGTTGGGATTCTATTCGGGATCGTTCCTCTCCTGCTGGGGATGAAAATCAGAGACAATCCGGAATTGGTGGAGGAAATCGGCGCTTTCGGTTCATCCGGAAATTGGTCCGAATCCCATTCCAAACTACTGGCTTGGTTCCTGATCATGGTCGGGATTTTTGACCTCGTGCTCTTTTTCATCGATATGTCGGCTTAAGCCCTAGACACAATCCTCCCATTCGTCCAACCATTAGACCTCGATTCTTGGAGGTCACACCATGCTGTTCGTCCGCGTTACGATTCTCTGTTGCGTTCTCATTCTCTTCATTCCCCCATCAATCGGCGGCGGTTATCCAAAGATCAACCTCGCCATCGGTTACGAGGTCGACCCCGATTGGCCCGATCGCCCGGATGACATCAAGTGGCGTTACATGACCGGTGTGGCGGTGGACTCGCAGGACCGAGTCTGGACCCTTAATGCCATCGATCCACCGGTGCAGGTCTATGACACCGAGGGGAATTTCATCAAATCCTGGGGGGAGGGGATGTTCAATAAACCCCACTTCATCCGGATCGACCCGAAGGGGTTTGTCTGGTGCGCCGATTATGGGAACCACACGGTTCGAAAATTCACTGAGGATGGCGAGCTGCTGCTGACTCTCGGCACGATGGACATGCCCGGCCGGGATGAGGACCACCTCAATCGCCCCACCGATGTGGCGGTCACCCCGGAGGGAGACATCTTTGTCACCGATGGGTATGGCAACAACCGGGTTGTCCACTATGACAAAGATGGAAATTTCATTAAGTCCTGGGGGGAATTGGGAATCGGCCCTGGAAATCTCAGCCAACCTCACAGTATCGCGGTCGACTCACGAGGACGCCTCTATGTCGGCGAACGGAACAACTGCCGCATCCAAATTTTTAATCAGGAGGGTGAATCGCTCGAGCAATGGCGCGATCTGATCAACCCCTGGGGGATTTGGATCACGCCCAAAGATGAAATCTATGTCTGCGGGTCCTCGCCCGCGCGATGGACCGAGAAATGGAGCAATCTCGGAAACCCACCCACGAACCAACTCCTCCTGCGCCTCGATACCGAGGGGGTTGTCCAACAGATCTGGACCTTCCCGTTGGCCAAGGAGGGGGAACTCATCCCGGGAACGCTCGATTGGGCCCATGGCCTCGCGGTTGATTCCAAGGGCAACCTCTATATTGGGGACGTGGCCGACAACAGCCCGACTCACCGCGTGCAAAAGTTTGTCCGACTGGCCCCGGAAGATTGATTCAGAAATGCCTACGCGATAATCACACTTTGTTTTTTTGATCCCGTTGCGGTTATCCGGTCTCGCTCGTGGGAGCGGCATCTTGCCGCGAATGAAAGACCCGCGATTCGGGGCAGGGATGCCCCTCCCACGGCACAAACGACACGCAAGAAATTAGACTTCAAAATTCACGAATCCTTCAGGCGCCCCGATCCACATCCGCCTGCACAAGATCCGGAAGGAGATCGATCTGCTCGACATCCTGGATCTCCACATCCGTGTCGATCGACAGATCCCGAAACCGACGGGTGCTGACCAGGACTCGTTTCTCCAGGGTCGAGAGCGAACGGTTGTAGGATTGAGTCGCCTTCCGAAGGTTGTGGCCGAGGTCTTCAAAGTGTTCGGCGAGACCGGCCACACGGTCATGAAGTTCTTTCCCTAGTTTGGCGATCTCCCTTGAATTGGCCGCCACCTTCTCTTGCTGCCAGCCATAGGCCACCGCCTTGAGGAGGGCGATCAGGGTGGTGGGGCTCGCTAGGATCACCCGATTGCGCGCTCCTTCCTCGATCAACGACGCCTCAGCATGAAGGGCCGCGCTGAAGTAGACCTCCCCCGGGAGAAACAGCACCACGAAATCGGGAGTGAATTCGAATTGTTTCCAATACTCCTTCATGGAGAGTTGACGAATATGGGAACGAACCTGTTGCGCGTGCTGGGCCAGGTAAATATCCCGCTGTTCCGAGGAATCGGTCTCGACCGCGTTGAGGTAAGCGTCGAGCGAGACTTTTGAGTCGACAACAATCTTCTTGCCGCCCGGGAGGTTGACAATGAGATCGGGACGGAGAACTCCGCCCTCCTCGTTTTGGGTGGAGACCTGTTCTTGGAAATCGCAGTACTCGCTCATCCCCGCGAGCTCGACAACGTTCCGTAGTTGAATTTCACCCCATTGTCCGCGCGCCTGCGGGCGACGCAAAGCGTTCACCAGTTTCGAGGTTTCCGTTCGGAGGTTTTCCTGAGTGAGGGTCAGGGACTTCAGTTGCTCGGTGATGGATCCATAGTCGTGGTTCCGGCCCTTTTCCATCTCCTCAATTTTCTTGTCAAATTTTTCAAAGGTTTCCTTAACCGGAGCGAGAAGACCGGCCACCGCCTCCTTGCGTTGATCGAGGTCGCTCTTGGCCTCTTTCTGATAGTTCTCCAGTTGCGCCTTTGCCAGCTCGAGGAAGGAGGAGTTGGATTTCTTCAACGCCTCGGCGGCTAAGTTCTCGAAGGTCTCTTTCATCTTTTGAGTCCCCTGCTCGAGGATCGCCAGTTTCTCTTCGGTGGATTTCCGCTCCTGGTCCAGAGTGGTCTCCAGCTCGGCCAGTTTTCGATCCCTTTCCGAGAGTTCCTTGCGGTTCAACTCCAAAGTCTCGGAAAGAGAATCTTTGTCCTTGTCGGTTTTCCGTAGACGGTCCTCCAATTGGAAGAGCTGGTCGGCTAGGACCGCTCGCTCGGACTCGGAGGCGGTCATCTCCTCCTGAACGGCTTTTTCGATTTTGGACTGATAGACTAAGCGTGCGGCGAAATAGGCGACACCGACCCCAAAAGCTAGGCCGATGGCGAGTGATAGGATCGCTTCCATCCCCATGATGTTCTCCCCCTCTTTTTCAATCAACTCTTCTTCGGCCCGGTGGTTCGGTCTCGGCCCTTTCCGAGACTACTCCCATTCCGCACCGATCGCTCGGCTAAGTGACCACCCCTATGGTCAACAAGATATTAGCATAAAGCCGTTGGTCTCCGGTGGCAACCGCCAAACAGGTGTTCGGTGAGGAGGCGGCCTCATAGAAGGCGAATCGCTCCAACCGGTCGAGTTGGGCTTGGTCTCCTAAGAGATCCTGGAATTCCTTGAAGATCGGCGCGTCTTTCCCATCCGCCGGTTGCATCACCTCCGCCGCCTCGACGTTGATAGCCGATAGAATTGCCTCGAGGACTTCGGTCACCAGAACTTTCCCCGGGGAGAGGTTCAGGTAGACCAATTCGGCGTTGTCCCCCGCCTTGGTTCCATGCGGGAAGTTGCCGTCGGCGATGAGAATTTTGGATCCGTGACCGGAACCAGCCAGAGCGGCGAGGATGTCGGGATGAATGAGTTGTCCTTTCAGCATGGCCTTTAATGTCCTCCGATACCGCGGATATGAGCGGATTTTGGGTGAAGATGCCACTCTTACGGAAACCTTCCTAGAGGGGTGTCTCAAGGGGGTTGGCTTTTCAGGCCAAGGAAAACCCGGCATACTATAGTCAAGGGAATGGCCTCCTCGCCGATCCTAGTAATAGGTTTCGTTTAGGATTGTGAGTTGGGGTCCGAAGGAGGAATGTTCTTCGGAGGAAGGCTGCGTACTTTTTTTCAATTCCCGGAGGGGAAGAGGCGAGGATTGGTCGTTTTCCCACGGTGTCACCAAGCCTGGTTCTCGCTCCCCTCATTGACGATTCAACAATCCTAGATGCCAAGGAGTATTCTGATATGAATTTGGACCGATTGACCGAACGCGCCCGACAGGTGATGCGTCGAGCCAAGGAGGAGGCCGCTCGCCTCGGCAGCAGTCACGCCTCCACTGAGCATATCCTCCTCGGCCTCATCGCCGAGAATGATAGTGTCGCGGTCACCGCCCTACGAAATTTGGGCGTCGATCTGGCGGTGCTCAGGAAAAAAACCATCGCGCAAATCCAAAACGCGACTTACTACTTGGAAAAGGATGCCACCCAACTTTCCCCAAGCGGGAAACGGGCCATCCAGTTCGCTCATCAGGAGGCTCAAAGCCTCGGGGTGAATTTTATTGGCACCGAGCACCTCCTTCTGGGAGTTATCCGAGAAAGCGAAGGGATCGCTGCTCGGGTTCTACTCTCACAAGGTGTCGACCTGGTGAAAGCCCGCGCCGAAATCCTGCGGTTGATGGGGATGGGTGGAGGTGGAGGCCCTGCTGGACAGGAGCCCACCGCCCAACCAGGTCCGGGTGGGAAAAAGAAATCCAAGACCCCCGCTCTCGATGCTTTCGGGACGGATCTGACAGAACTTGCACGGCTCAACAAACTCGACCCCGTCATCGGGCGAGTCGATGAGGTGGAGCGAGTCATTCAGGTTCTCTGCCGGAGAACTAAAAATAACCCGGTCCTGATTGGCGAAGCCGGCGTCGGCAAGACCGCCATCGCCGAGGGGCTGGCCCAAAAAATCGTCAACAAGCAGGTCCCGGATCTGCTTGCCGACAAACGGTTGATCACTCTCGATCTCGCGGCACTGGTCGCAGGCACCAAATACCGTGGCCAATTCGAGGAACGTCTCAAAGCGGTCCTCGAGGAGATGCGTCGTAGCGACAATATCCTCCTTTTCGTCGATGAGCTCCACACCCTAGTGGGTGCCGGTGCGGCGGAAGGTTCGATGGACGCCTCCAACATGCTCAAACCCGCGCTTGCGCGCGGCGAGTTGCAGTGCATCGGCGCCACGACTCTCGAGGAGTATCGAAAATACATCGAGAAGGACAGCGCCCTCGAGCGCCGTTTCCAGAACATCATTGTGGATCCACCGTCGGTCGAGCAGACGGTCGAAATTCTCAAGGGTCTTCGCGACAAGTACGAGAGCCACCACCAGGTGCATTTCACCGATGTCGCTCTCAAAGCCGCGTCTGAACTCTCGGATCGCTACATCAGCGACCGTTTTCTCCCCGACAAAGCGATCGACCTTATCGATGAGGCCGGGGCGCGCGCGCACCTGAAAGCGACCACCCGTCCGAAGGAACTCAAGGAACTGGATGACCGGATTGAACAACTCAACCAGGAAATCGAGTCCGCCACTCAAACCGAAGAGTTCGAGAAATGCATGGACCTCAAACAGCTCCGTGACGAGCTCAAAAAAGAGGTTGAGGATAAGACGCGTGAATGGGAGGACCGCCGTTCCCGGTTGGAGAACCGGTCGAGCGTCGATGAAGAGGATATCGCATTCCTCGTTTCCAAATGGACAGGGATTCCATTGGTCCGTCTCGAGGAGAGCGAAACCGAACGTCTCCTTAAGATGGGAGAGGAACTTCACAAGCGCATTGTCGCGCAGGAGCCCGCGATCGACACCATCACTCGCGCCATCCGTCGCTCACGAGCCGGTCTGGGCGAACGGAAACGACCCATTGGTTCGTTTATTTTCCTCGGACCCACTGGCGTCGGTAAATCGGAGTTGGCCAAGGCGCTCGCCGAGTATCTCTTCGGCGATGAGGAGGCCCTGATCAACATCGACATGTCCGAGTACATGGAAAAATTCGCGGTCTCGCGCTTGGTCGGAGCGCCTCCCGGCTACATCGGTCACGATGAGGGCGGACAACTCACCGAAAAGGTGCGCCGTCGCCCCTACTGCGTGGTCCTGCTGGATGAAATCGAGAAGGCTCACCCGGATGTCTACAACATCCTGCTCCAGGTTCTAGAGGAAGGACGTCTGACCGACACCACCGGACGGACCGTCGACTTCTGCAACACGGTTCTCATCATGACCTCCAACCTTGGGACCGAGGACATCACGAAGAACACCGGACTCGGGTTCGCGGCCGCCAATCAGTCCATGGATATCGAAAGCATCCGTGAGCGACTGATGAGCGAGCTCAAGAGAAGTTTCAAACCGGAATTTCTCAATCGTGTCGATGACATCGTGGTCTTCCATCCTCTTGAACGGGAACACACCCGCGAGATTCTCGATATCTTCCTCGAGGATCTCCAGACCCGGTTCCGAGGTGGCAAGACCAAACTCGAACTTACACCCGGCGCGAAAGACTTCCTGCTCGAAAAAGGGTTCGATCAGGTGTATGGCGCCCGACCGCTGAAGCGGATTCTCCAGAAGCATCTCGAGGATCCATTGGCGGATGAGGTCCTCAAGGGCAAAATCCTGGAGGGGGCGAAGATCAAGGTCGACCTTTCGGATACTGAAACTCTGACCTTTGAGATCGAAAAGGGCGAAAAGGCGGAGAAAGAAGTCGCCGCCGAAGTCAATTGACGTCGCTTTTGGTTCTTCTCGAATATATGGGGCCGACATTCGACCAAGCGAATCAGCTAAAATCAACCAGAAGGGGAGGGGGACTTCGATCCTCCTCCCCGTTCCTTGTTTTGCTTGTCCTATCGACCGGTCTGATCGATTGCATTTCACCCTGTTTTGCCAATGTCATTGGGGATTTCCGAGTTGATGGAACCTATTCCTCCGACCCCGCGGATGTCCTCAAGGTGATTCAAACGCCGATCGGGGCCTCGCTCTCGAGTCCCTCGACTCGACTCTCTCTCTCCGAGGATTTGCGCCGGATCAGCGAGCTCGGGGTTTACGATCCGCTCGATCTCCGAGTCGAAACGGAAGGTCCGGAAACCCTCAAGACCGTGGTCTTTAAGGTTAAGGAATATCCCCTCGTCCTCGACATTCGCTATATCGGCGACACCGAATACAAGAAGAAACGGCTCGACACCGAACTGGGGTTCGAGGCCGACCAGAAGATCTTCTTCCGGCCTGGATTGATTGACCAGTTCGAAGATAAACTCGAAACCTTTTATAACTCGAAGGGATTTTCAAACGTCTTCATCGAGGGGAGAGAAGGGGAGAACACCGACGCCGGAGTCATTCTCGAGTTTGTCATCGAAGCCGGCAACAAACTCAAACTCCAAGAGGTAGGTTTCGAGGGGAACACCGCTTTCACCGATAAGGAATTGCGGAAGGTGGTCAAGACCAAACCGAAAACCCTGCTCCTCTTCCGAAAGAAATTCGATGAGGACCTTTTCGATCAGGACATGCAGCGGCTCAGGTACTATTACCAATCGCATGGTTTCCTCGAGGCCGATGTCGAGAAGGGAAGCCAGACCCTGGTCAAGAACGACAAACGTCTCGATGTCAACTTCGAGGTCGAGGAGGGGCCCCAATACTTGATGGGGGATGTCTATGTCGAGGGCGCCAGCACCTTCAGCCGCTCCGAACTGATGGCGCCTCTTACCATCCAGCCACGGGATGTTCTGGATCGCCCCAAACTCATTCAGGACCTTCAGGAAGTCCGATCGATGTATTGGAATCAGGGATATGTCCTGGCTCAAATCGAACCCGAGATCGTTCCCGATCCCGACTCGAGGTTGGCCGACCTCTACCTTCGCATCACCGAAAACCCTCGCCTCAGACTCCGCAATATCAGAATCCAGGGAGTTGGAGAGGCCGCTGACGGTTCGACCTTCGATGTGCCGCTCGAGACCAAGGATTATGTCATCCAACGAGAGTTCACCCTCGAACCCGGAGAGGTGCTCGATTGGTCGCAGGTCGATGAAACGGAACGCAAACTAATCAACACTCAATTCTTCGAAAGCCAACAGGCCGTCTTTCCGCCTCGGTTGAAACACGGGTTTCAACTCGAACCGGTTCTGGACACCGATGAGGCGGACCTGCTCCTGCAACTCGAGGAGACCGACACGGGATTCATCCAATTCGGCGGCGGTTTCTCCACCGACTACGGGCCCTCTCTGAATATCGAGTTCAAAGACCGCAACGCCTTTGGTCGCGCTTGGCAGTACAGCATCGGAGCGGACATCGGAAAACGTCGCACCTCGGTCGATTTCTCCTTCTATAATCCAAGGGTCAACAACTCCCTCTATTCGACCCGATACAGTCTCTTTTACCGGGATGTCGACAGGATCGGCGGACGCCAATTCGGAGAGAAACGCATCGGCGGCTCCTTCGCGTTGGGACGTCGGCTTTCGGACACCACTTCCATCTCGTTCGGTTATGGTCTGGAGCGAGTGGAGATTCAAGACATTAAGGATGAATTCATTCTTAGAGAACCCGATGACATCAACGCTGACATCGTCGATCGACTATTCACCGAAGATCCAAACACCACTAGCAGCGTCAACACCCGTCTGACTCGGGACACTCGAGACTACGTTCTGTTTCCCACAAAAGGCGCCTACGACGTCTTGGGCGTGGAGGTCGCGGGTCTTGGTGGCGACAACAATTTCACCAAATTCTCCGGAACATTCGACCGCTTCTTCAAACTCCGGGAAAAACTTGTCTTCGCGGTCCGGGGTCATGCGGCGTTTGCTAATCCCTTCGGCGATACTGAAGACATCCCCCTCCAAGAGCGGTATTTCCTAGGCGGCGCCAATTCAATCAGAGGTTTCCGGTCCAGCGGTGTTTCCCCTTATCGAATCGTCCGGAGCCGAGTCGAGGATATTGACGGAACCGAGATTATTGAGGACGATGAACTCCTGATCGGAGGGGAGGCCGAGTGGTTTTCGAACCTCGAACTCAGGTATCGTTTCAGTGATGCGGTCCAGTCGGTTGTGTTCTTCGATTCCGGCAGCGTCTATGAGGAGGTCGGAGACTTCGATTTTTCCGACATTCGGGCGTCTGTTGGAACTGGATTGCGGTTGACTTTGTTCGGAAACGCTCTTATCCGGTTGGACCTCGGGTTCCCGGTGGCAATGGAAACGCAGGATGAAAAACAGAGCTTTCAATTCAACTTTGGGGCGAACTTTTAATACCTGTTCAGCTTCCGGTCGGATTGAAAGAGTTGCATAGGGGATTTCCGAAGGGGTAGGGTGGCGTCCGCATTCACCACAAACATTTTAAGTTGCATGATTGCAAGGAGTTAGTGAAATGAGAAACGAATGGCTGATCGTTATCGCCTTCATTTTAGGGATTGTGTTCACCAGCACTTTCGACAACAGCGCGACCGCTCAGCGGCAGGAGTTGTTGGCTGTGCGATTTGTGGATCTCGTTCGAGTTCGGGATGAGTTCAAAGATTACCAAACCGCCCTTTCTCAGATTAAGACGAACAAGGAGAAGGAACAGGGCGAGCTGGATGATATGGTCTCCATGTTCGACAAGAACGTGAAAAACTACGAGCTCAAAGAGGGCCTCATCACTGAGGAAGAACAGAAACTCGAACTCGAGCAACTCAATCAAAAGTACCAAACTCTTCAGGAGACTCATCAGCAAATGAGCCGCGAGCTCGAAATGAAGAGCCGCGAAATACTGAAACCCTTGTTGGATCAGATGAAAACCGCCATCGAACAGGAAGCGACGTCGAAGGGATACCACCTGATCTTCTGGAAAAAGGATTTGGCGTATTCGGATTCCCGTCTCGATATCACCGACGATGTCCTCCTGATCTTGAACAAATAGGGGACCGAACCTTTGGAAAAACTTCGATTGGACGAATTGGCGAAACGGATCTCATGCGAGGTCCAGGGGGATCCCTCGGTGATCATCGAGGGGGTCAACACCCTCGACGCCGCCAAACCCGGAGAACTCTCCTTCGTTCACAACGAGAAGTACATCAGCCAGATCAAGGACTGTAAGGCCTCCGCGATTGTGGTTCCCTACGATCTCGAAACGGATTTCCGTCCGCTTCTCCGATCCCGCGATCCTTATGTCACTTTCGGAGAGGCCATGCGCATCTTCTTACCCAGGAGGCAGAGACCCATGCCCGGCATTCATCCCTCGGCGGTGGTGGCGGAATCGGCGCAAGTCGATCCGGAGGCTTCGGTGGGACCCTACTGTTTTATCGGAGAGGGATCCGTGATTCAGGGTGCGGCTACGCTCATGGCCGGGACCCAAGTCGGAGACGGATGTTGGATCGGCCCCTCAGTCTGGATTTTCCCTCAGGTGGTGGTTGGCGCCCGGACTCGCGTGGGCGAGGAGACCGTGATTCACCCGGGGACCGTCCTCGGAAGCGGACTCGATCCGGACAAGGAAATCTCGGAGGACGCTCCCAAGTATTGTGTCGAGGTTGGACGCGATGTGGAAATCGGCGCCAACGTGACGGTCGAAGCCGGCTCGAAGAATCCGACACGAATCGGTCCCGGAACCAAGATCGACAACTTGGTTAGAATCGGGTCCGGCGCTCGAATCGGCGATGACTGCATCATCGTGGCGCAGGTCTCCATCGGCGCCGGCGCGGTGATCGGCAACAACGTGACATTAGCGGGGCAGGTTGGCATCGAGCCCAACCGGCAAATCGGGGACGAGGTGATGGTGGGAGCGAAAAGCCTTGTCGAGGATGAGGTCGAGGACCGCGCGGTGGTCAGTGGCATCCCTGCCATTCGCCATGATCTCGACCTGAGGCTAAAAGCCCATTTACGCAGGCTTCCCAAACTCTTCCAACGGCTCGAATCTCTGGAACGTCAACTCGGTGAGGTTGCCTCGGGGGAGAAGTAGTCCAACTGGGCAGGCTTCGAATCTCTTAATCCTTCGCCTGCATTTCCTTTTTGCGCAGCACTTCGGCCAGCGAAGCCACGGATTGTTTGGAGGCTTGCGCCGCCGCCTTGTTCTCTTGTTGAATCGCGTCGTAGATCTCTTTGCGGTGAATGGAAACCGACCGTGGGGCCGAAACCCCAATCTTCACCTGGTCGCCACGGATGTCGACTAGGGTGATCTCAATGTCATCCCCAACCATGATGACTTCGTCTTTCTTTCTCGACAGGACCAACATGATTAGGATTCGCTTTCCTCGGTCGGTCCCGATGACGGCTCCTCGTTGGAGGCTTCCGCCTCGCGAAGGATGTAGTGACGGGTGTGATAGCGGTCGGAAAGTAGGACGATCTGTTTGCCCATTCCCTTGTCCGGGTTGATGATCAGCGGGCCCTGGAGGTTGGCGGTGATCTGCTCGGGATCGTCGCGGACCACCACGATCACCAACACCCGCGCCTTCTCGATATCGTCGAGATCGAGCGACTTGACCTCGGCGGGCTTCACCTCCACCTTATAATCCGGCACAAAGGTCAGCGGGTCGACCACCACAAAGGAGAGATGGGGATCGTCGGCCGATTGCAGCCACAAGAAGGGCGCGTAGGCCGCCTCTTGAACCAGGACGAACTCCTTGCGGTCCCCGAATCCGAGCAACCCCTCCGGGAAATGGAGGATATCGGTCTCCGGGACGGAGAGTTCCCCGAATCGTTCCGTTTGGATGACAAGAGTTTCAGTCATGAATCCGAATCGTTCTTCCAATCTATTCGATCCCGAAAGAGGCGAAAACCCTCTTTCTCTCGATGAAATCCTAACACATCTTGTTACAGAAAGAATCGGTCGACACCTCACCATTCTTGAGGAGGTCGATTCCTCCAACTCCCACCTAGCCCGAGAGGCCGAAAGGTTGCCCGATGGCGCGGTCTGTGTGGCCGAACTTCAGACCGCGGGCCGCGGGCGCCATGGAAGGGCTTGGACCTCGCCTCCGCGTCGCAATTTGATGTTCAGCGTAGTGTTCAAGGAATCCTCCATCCCTGGACCGATCGCCACCCTCATCGGGGCCCTGTCTACTGTCCAAGCGACTCGGGGGGTGGGGGATTGGATCGCCCTGAAATGGCCGAACGATCTGGTTTCGGAGTCTCCGGATGATGGCGCGGTTGAAAAGAAGGTGGGCGGGGTGCTCTCCGAAACCAAAACGGATCGGGCTGGAAAACCCTTTCTCATCCTCGGGATTGGGATCAATGTGAATTCCCGCCTCGAGGATTTCCCTGAAGAGATCCGCGAACGGGTCTCCACCCTAAGTTTTCTGAGCGGTCAAGTTTGGAATCGAAATTGGCTGCTTGCCGAGATCCTGAACCGAATCGAAGCCCTTTGGAAATCGTCCGAGGCCATCGGGGCCGAGTCGATCATCGATGAGGCTCGACGCAATTGCTCGACCCTCGGCAAACAAGTGAGATTGAGAATTGGCGACCAGGTCATCGAGGGGGAGGCGGTCGACTTGGATCCGATGGGACGCTTACTCCTCAGGGATGAAACCGGTTACGTTTATCCGGTCGAACTGGGGGAGGTCGTCCAAGCCAGGAGGATCACTTAGCGAGGTTCTCGGCTTCGGTGACCTCGATCGAGGAAGGATCCAACAAAGGTTCCGAAAACTCCCGCCGAAGGCTGATCGCCCAGACCAAGAAGAGCAGGCCGACTGTCGCGAAGAACGCCGCCCCAATGGGAATCCTGGCGCTCGACAAAAAACCCATTCGAACCGTTCCCGCACTTAGGAGAAGAATCATCGCGGGGACCCGGAAGAACTCACTTATCAAGGCCCACCTCTTTCTCTCCAACAAGCCTCCGACCGAAAGGAGGGCCCAAAGGATCATCATTGCGGCAAGAAATTTTTCACCGAAGGGAAGCGTCTGCTCGGTGAACATCAGAGCCGAAACCAACCCCATCAGGGTCAGAAACTGAAGGAAGGTGTAGGCAGTGAGCCCCTTCCCGATGGGGATGTCGAACTTCTGGTAAGTCCGATACCGGACCGTCTTTTCAGGCGGGGTGGGTTCCACCCCCTCGGGCAGCCATGGAGGCGATTTGACCCAAACCAACACCTTCTCCTTCAACCGTTTCGCCGACCGGGAGAGGTTGAACAGCCGAACCCAATAGTGCAGGTGCCCCCAAATCGGATTCCAACTGCGAAGCGGGGTGACAATGCCATAAGTCGGGTCCTCTTCCTCCTCCTGGAAGGTGCCGAACATCCGATCCCAAATGATAAAAACCCCGGCGTGGTTCTTGTCGATGTACTTTTCGTCTGCGCCGTGATGGACACGGTGATGCGAGGGGGTGTTCATGATCCACTCGACCGGGCCGAGTTTGCCGACCATCTGAGTGTGGACCCAAAACTGATAGAGGAGATTGATCTGGTAACAGATGACCCACATCGGCCATGGGAAACCGATGAACGCAAGCGGCAGATAAAAGGTCCAGGTGAACAGAGACTCGGTGGCGCTCTGACGCAACGCGACAGTCAGATTCATCTCCTCGCTGGAGTGATGAACCACATGGCAGGCCCATAGAAAATTGATCGTGTGACACATCCGATGCGACCAATAGAAACAAAAGTCGACCAGGACAAAAGCCACAATCCAAGCCACCGGCGAGTTCAGCCCAATCTCGAGGAGGTGAAAGGATTCGTAACAGAGGATATACGCCCCGATCACCGCGACCTTGGCGAAGATATCCAGGGTCCGATCGAGAATCCCCATATTGATATCGGTGATCGAATCGTTCAGCCGATAGACCTTCCTCCCTTTCCATTTGGCGTAAAGGATCTCCAGCCCGATCAACCCATAGAAGTAGGGGATGGCAAGAAGGATCAATAACGCGGCGACTTTCTCCACATCCATCGGAAGGCCTCAACTCACTGAATTGATAGCATGGATTGGGGGGAGCGGGGAGACTTTTTTTACATCACCACCTCAAACCCCTCGAACTCCGGGTGCCCCAGATAGGTCCCCTCCGGAGCCTTGGCTTGAGCGTGGGCCTTCCGGAACGCTTCGGATTGGGTCCAGGCTTCGAAATGAGACCGGGATTCCCAGATCGAGTGGGAGGCGTAGAGCGTATGCTCCTCGGTGGTCGGCCCCTTGAGCAGATGGAACTCCTTGAATCCGGGGACATCGTCGAGATACGACTCCCGATTTCTCCAAAGGGCTTCGAAATCCCCCTCATGCCCGAGGCCGATCCGAAAACGGTTCATCGCGATAAACATTTCGTTAACTCCTCCCCTTCATTGTAACCTTCCCCAAGGAGTATCGGATCTCGCCTGGATTGGGAAGGTGGGGAGGTTTTCGCCGATGAACCACGCCTTCCATTGAAAGGACGGATCGTGCCTCTCGGTCAATTCCCCTCGCCTCGGATTCCCATGGGATGGACGCGGAAGGGCGAATTCTATTCCCCTTCGATCCTAAGTGAAATTCATGTATTGATATTTCATTACAGAATGTCTACACTATTAGAGAAATGTTCCCACATCGAATCGCGATCCTCCTCCTCGCTCTCGCTCTTCCCGCCCACTCCGCCACTTTGTTTGTCTCCCCCGATGGAACAGGCGCGGATGGCCTCTCCTGGAACACCGCCTTCCCCACCATCGGACAAGCCATTGTCGCCTCGACCACCGACGATGAAATCTGGATCAGGTCCGCGACCTATGTGGAAAACATCACCATCGAGAGACCTCTGACTCTCCTTGGTGGATTTGTCGGGTCGGAAACGTTGGGACAACGAAATTCGAGGGACCCGAGTCAGCATCCCACAGTGATTGACGGGAACCGAAACGGTTCGGTGGTCAGAGCGAAGGGGCCGATCACTCTCGATGGGTTCTCCATCGTGAACGGGTTGGCGCGATTGGAGGACGGGGATCTGGGGTCTGGACTCCTCCTCTCCGATGCGACGGCGACACTCACTCGGTTGAAACTGTCCGGAAATGGAGAGTTCACTCGACGTCAAAGCAGTGGAGGAGGTGGAATGTATGCTGAAAACTCGACTATTCGCATGACCGACTGCCTGATGACCAAGAACCTCGCCGGGGAGGGCGGGGGCGCTATGTTCACCGGTTGTGCAATCGAGGTGAGAGATTCGCTTATAGGATCGAACCGTGGTTGGATCGACGGAGCGGGACTTTACATCCGGGATGGATCGTCGGTCTTCCTTAACACGGAAATCTCCGACAATTTGGTGAATGGCGGGGATGGTGGAGGTTGTTACATCGAGTCCGGACATGCCGCCTTTCTTGGCTGTCAGTTTCTTGAAAACGTGGTCTACCATTTCTCTCCCGGGCCTCTCCCGGTTCCGTTTTTAGTCAAATTCGGTGGGGCGGTGGCCTGCTATCGGGTTGAGGAAGTTCGCTTTGTCAATTCGCTTTTCACGGGGAATCGAGGCACGGGTGTGGGGCTCACGGCGGGCTCGGTATTGTACTCCAAGGATTCCGAACAGATTCACTTCACCCATTGCACCATCATTGCTCTCCAGTACGCCTCCTTTTCCGCACAGGACCAGCCGATCCATATCGAGAACAGCCTGGTTGTCGGCCAGGACTTAGACAGAATTCTCCAGCCAAGTCCCGTTTCTTACAGTCTCATCGAGGGTGGGCACCAGGGCGAAGGCAACATCGACGCCGATCCGTTGTTTGTCGATCCGAAGAACGGCGACTACCGACTGCGGTATGGCTCCCCCTGCATTGATGCTGGTGCAGAGACGGATCTGATGATCGACCTCGATGGGAACCCGCGCCCCGTGGATATCATCGGACTCGGGTGCGATGGACCCGACACTTTTGATATGGGGGCTTATGAGTTTCAATCGCCGCGATCGGATCTCAACGGGGACGGGTATGTGAACCACTTGGATTTGATGATCCTCCAACAGGATTGGGGCAAGGTGTCCGGGCCTTGATCTTGCCCTCTTCGACCGTGTGCCGGTGGTCCAGGCGAAAGAGGAGGGAATGACACTGGTGACACGGGATGCGTTTTTGGAGGAGTATGGGGTGGCGGTGATGGGGGCGTAGTAGCAATACAATTCCCCATCACAACTTACTCAGCATAACGAATAAAATCATTATGACGACCGCGACCAAAAAAGTTCCGTAAGCAAGCGCGACTATTCTGTCACCTTTAGGGAAAACATGGGTGGTCCTGCTGACGAGGTCCCGGTATTCTTGAAACTCGGTCCATCCCTCGTGTGAGGGTGAGTCGAGGTCGAGGAACTCTCCGCTGCTTGTATCGAATGCTGACCAATTGTTTTGCTTTGCACAAATTCGCGATCGATGTGATGGGGTCTCCGCCCCCTCGAACGTGAAGCATCATCGTAGCCGTCTCGCCTGTCTCCTGGTGGTTGAACTCGATCGACCAACCATCGCCTTGAAGAACCCCCCAAGCCGGGTCGCTCCAATCCACCCCGGGTTCAGAGACTCCTTGAGACCTTTTCACGTATCTCGGCAGGCGTCACCCATTGCTGGTGGATCGTTGAAAGCATCCGACAGATCATCCGTATCGGGGGATCGCCCTGGAAATTGTCGAGAAAGATACGACATCCCAACGTAGATCTTTTCTCCTCCGGACAATGATTTGCAGTTCAGCACCAATCCTCAACTTGACCCCTTTGATCGGATTTGATCGTCCAAGGAAAGAGGAGGGACTTGCTGCCTGCGCCGAGATTCCCTTCTCGGCGCAACTTTAGCAGGAATCCCTTCCTGCGAAACGGACCCTCTTCCTTAATCCTCCAATTCAAACCTCCGGCGAGCGACAGCACGAAGGGATTCGTGCGGAAGTGGGTTCGAGATGGGAATCTCGAACCAGATCCTTTGAACCGCGAATCGTCTGAGTCCGTTTCAACGGACGGCTCTCTGCGTAGCGACGGAATTGATTCCGTCGCGGACTTCGCTCGATCCCGAAGACTCCATCGCCTCCCACGCCCCGCTCACATCGGAACGGATTCCGACGTGGGATAGGAACGAGGCGGGAGCCACGTTCCAGCAACTACCAGGGTTTCAACCCTGGGCGACCGACCACACCCCAACAGGTTCCCCCGCCAAAAGTTTCCGTTTACTCTCCCATCCGTTGAATCTTTGAAGGGAAACCCTATGGCACGGAGCGTCATTTTGGGGGCGGGGGTGGCTGGGCTGGCGGCTGCTTACCATTTGCAGCGTCTCGGTGAAAAAGACCCCCTTGTCCTCGAGAAAAACCCATACCCCGGCGGCCTCGCCGCCACCATGGAATGGAACGGTTGCCGAATGGACCTCGGCCCTCACCGTATCCATACGGTCTACCCGCGCGCCGATGAACTGATCACCGAAATGGTCGGCGAGGACCTGATCGTCCGCAAACGGACCAGCCAGATCTTTCTCGATGGTCAGTGGATGGATTACCCCCCACGCGCCGGGGAGATGTTCCGAAAACTCGGCCTGCTCACCGCCGCGAAGATCGGCCTTTCCGCTCTTCAGGGCAAAGTTCGCGGTCTCAAGAACAAAGTCACCGGGAATCCCCCCGAAAGTTATGGGGACTACCTCGCTGAAAGGTTCGGCCCCTATGTCCGCGAACTCATCTTCGATCCGTTCGCCCTGAAGGTCTATCGCGAGGAGGCGGATGACCTCGATGTCATGGTGGCCAAAGTGCGCCTCGCCAGCCAGGGGATATTCTCCATGCTCAAAGAGGCGATCACCGGGAAGACGGCGTCCGCAGTCAAGAAATTTCGGTATCCCAAACAGGGCATGGGATTGATTTCCGCCCGCCTCCAACAGCATATCGAGAAAGAGGGCGGGGAAGTCCTCCTCGGCCACGAGGCGACTCGAATCCGCCACACCGGCGGGCTGGTTCGATCCGTGGAATTCGAGGATCCCAATGGCGAGAAGATGTCGGTCGAGGCCTCGCGTGTCATCACCACGATCCCGCTACCCATCCTGGTCGACCTCCTTGAACCGAAACCGAACCAGGCTGTCCGAGACGCCGCGGAGAATCTCACCTACGCGGACTCCTTTTTGGTCTACACCCTGGTCAACCGGAAACCATTGACCCCCAACTGCTGGATGTATTTCCCGGGGGATGAAACCGTCTTCAGCCGGGTCTATGAGATCTGCCACTTCTCCCCCGAAATGACCCCGGAGGGCCAGAGCTGCCTCTGCGCCGAAATCCCCGCTCGGCCCGCCGATCCCGTTCAGTTCACCGATGAGGAGGACCTGAAACAGCGGGTTTGGGAGGGGTTTGTCGAGACCGGGATGGCGAGAGACGCCGAATGCATCGATCAGGTTGTCCTGAAAATCCCACGCGCCTACCCGATCTACCGCAAGGGGTATAAGGAAGATCTCGGAACCATCCTCGAACACCTATCAACCCTCGGAAACCTAATTAGCACCGGACGCCATGGCCTCTTCCACTACAACAACAGCGATCACAGCCTGGAAATGGGCCGTTTAGCCGCCGAATACGCCCGTCAAACCCCCGAAAAAAGCGAGGGTTGGTACAGTAAACGAGATGAGTTTGACCGATACCGAATCGTGGATTAGACTAAGCCTCGACGAAGGCATCCTATCGTCCCATTTTGATTGGGTTTATTGCTGAATCGATCATTTAGAACCACCATGCGCGGAAATGAAATCAAAACAGCTTTTCTAATTGTCCCCCCACGGGAAAAATCATCCGGGAGGAGCGCTGCCAGACCCCCATCGAGGGTCTGCACACAGTCGCCCTGCGCCCGCCGATGGACCTCCTCTACATGGCGGCGGTCCTCGAACAAAACGATGTGAAGTGCACACTCATCGACTACCCCGCTCAGGACAAGGATTGGGAGGATTTGGAGGAGGATCTCAAACGCCTTCGCCCCGACCTCTTCCTGATTTCAATCACCACCCCGACTCTCGACCGCGACCTCCGCGCCGGGAAACTGGCCAAGACAATTCGCCGTGACACCTTAGTCGGAGTCAAAGGCGCCCATTTCTGGCGGGATAACCCAAGAATTCTTCTCAAATACCCGATGCTCGATTTCGCCATGATGGGCGAATATGAGGAAACCATCGGAGAGTTCGTCACCAAACCGGATTGGAAGGAAGTTCCGGGCCTCATCTACCGCGATCAGGGCGAGGTCCATTCGACCGGCAAACGGGAACTGGTCCAGAACCTGGACGACATCCCCTATCCCGCGCGTCATCTGATCAAAAATTCAGTTTACATCCGCCCGGATACGGGGGAACTCCAAACCACCATTGTCACAAACAGGGGCTGCCCCGAGAATGCGTCTTCTGCCTTGCCCCGCGTGTGAGCGGTCGCGAGAACCGCAGACGTTCCATCCCGAACATCATCGGTGAACTGGAAAACTGTGTGAAACAACACGGCATCCGCAATTTCCTATTCCGGTCTGACACCTTCACCCTCGATCCCGACTGGGTGATTCGCCTCTGCAATGGAATCCAACGCGCGGGCCTCGACATCAAATGGTCCTGCAACAGCCGGGTCGACACTCTGAGCGGAGAGGTCCTCCGGGCCATGAAGGATGCTGGCTGTTGGATCATCTCCTTCGGCATCGAGAGCGGCTCCCAAGAGGTGCTCGACCTCATGAAGAAGGGCATCACCAAGGATCAGGTCCGCGCCGCCCTCAACCTCTGCCGGGTGGAGGGCATTCTCTCCTCCGTCTATTTCCTGATCGGCGTCCCCTGGGAGTCGGAAGAAACCTTTCGAGAGACCCTGGATTTCGCTCGTCAGATCGATCCGGATATCGTTGAGTTCTTCTATGCCTACCCCTTCGAGGGGACCGAAATGTATGTGACCGCCGCCAATGAGGGACTGATCGAGCGCGGCGATTTCCCCATCAGCGCCTACTCCAAACCGGCGATGCCCACCAAGCACCTGTCGATGGAGCGCCTGGAGGGGATGAGAAGCGAGGCTCTCAAGGATTTTTATTTGCGTTGGCCGGTGATCTCCCGTACCATAAGAAGGGCGAGATCGCCTAAAGTTTTTCTGAATTACGCTCGATTTGGGATGGCGCAACTGACGGATCTGGTCACCACCCAAAGGAATTAAAGTTGAAAATGAAAAGGCACAAAATCCTCCTGCTCAATCCCCCGGGGCAACACCGATACATCCGGGATTACTACTGCAGCCATATCTCGAAGGCGAACTATATCTGGCACCCCTACGATCTTTTTGTTCAAAGCGGGATTCTGGGCGAACAACACGATCTCGTCGCCTTCGACGCCAACATCGACAACACGACCCCCGAGCGCACGGCCCAGTACTTGAGCACGCTCGATTTCGACACCGTTTTGATGCTTTCCGGAGCCGTCTCCTGGAAGAGCGATCTCGGATTCGCCAAAAAGTATCTACAGGACAAGACGCTCATCGTCTCCGGCGACATCACCATCGCGAATGGGCGTGACTTGATGGACCGGTATCCTTTCATCGACGCCACCCTCCAAGATTTCACCCAACCCGGAGTCCACCAATTCTTGGAGCAACTCGATGAAAATGGCGGCGGCCCCCTAAAAGGGAACACTCCCATCCAAGGCATCACCTATCGCAATTCCGACGGCGAATTCGTCGACGGGCCCGTTTATCCGGCCTACGGTCATTTCACACATCCCGCTCCGAAATACGAACTTTTCCCTTGGAAGAAATACCGGGTCCCCCATGCTCGCAAGGTTCCGTTCGCCTCGATGCTCACCGACTTCGGGTGCCCCTATCACTGTAACTTTTGCATCACTGGAACATTTGGTTACCGCATGCGAGACCTCGATAATGTCGAGATGGAACTGAACTATCTGAAGACTCTTGGCATCGAGGACATCTGGTTCAAGGATGTCGTCTTTGGAGTCAACAAACGGCACTATTACGGTCTCCTTGAACTCCTCAAGAAACCCGAACACAAGTTCCGCTGGGCGACTCTCTCCCGTGTCGATGTGGTCACCGACGACATCTTGGTGAAGATGGCCGAGGCGGGTTGCCACACCATCCAATTCGGAGTCGAGAGCAGCGACCCCGACATCTTGGAGTCGATCGAAAAGGGAATCAGCCCCGAACGTGTCAAAGAGGTCTTTAATCTCTGCCGCAAACTCGGCATTCGGACCTTGGCGCATTTCATTATCGGCCTGCCCGGAGAGACCATGGAGACCGCGAAGCGAACCATCGACTTCGCCCTCGACATCGACCCCGATTTCGCCTCCTTCAATGTGGCCTCGCCCCGAGTGGGGACGCCCTTACGGGATGAGGCCATCGAAAAAGGCTATATTTCGGACGAATTGACAGAACTCGATAACTCCATCACCTTTCCCACGATGGATTTGGGGACATTGTCCAAGGAGGATGTGTGGAGGTTGAGGAGCGAGGCGGTTCGCCGTTTCTATCTTCGTCCCTCTTACCTCTACCGCAGGCTCACCGGAGTTCGATCGTTCCGTGAGTTGACCAATTCGATTTTCGAAGGAACCAACTTGGTGGTGAATTCTCTGAATCCGAAACCCGACCCGGCGGAGATGGTTGAGGTTTGATTGCCTCCATCGCCGTCTTGAACAACATCTCGAGGAATAGAATGAACTGGAATTTTTGTCGTCATTATCGCTGTGTCTTAACCTGTCTTCTGCTGGCGCTTGTTGTCGGCTGCGGAAAGCCTTCGCCGGATGAGCTTCTGCAAGAAGGCATCGAACTCATGCGTCAACAAAACTTCGTCTCCGCGCGCCATCGGTTCCAAGAAATCGCCGACAACTATCCGGACTACGATCTTATTTCGACCGTCAAGTTGAATATCGCGGACTGTTACGCTCTCGATGGCCAGCTCGGCAAAGCGCGAACCGGGTACGAGGAGGTGGCCGAGACTTACAAGGGTCAGTTTACCGCTCAGCTGGCCGAGGTCAGACTCGGAGACATGGCCAAACAAGAGGAGCGTTACGATGACGCCGAGAGCCGATACCGTTCGGTCATCGCGGAATGCACCAATCCTCGTCTGCTTATGGACACTCGCCAAAACTTGGCCGATCTTTATGTGGTCACAGAGCAGCTTCCCAAGGCGGTCGACGCTCTAAAGGAGATGGTGGACGCTTCCCCGGATTTTCCGAACAAACTCCGGACGACTCAAACCCTCGCGAATTTTCTCATCGCGAAAGGTTCGCCCGAACAAGCCTGGACCGCCATGCTTTCGATTCCCGAGGCGACCGGATTCGAGAGAGCGAAGGACGCCTATTATCTTTCGATCCGTCAGACCGGCATCGCCACCAAGAAGTATGACAAGGCTTCTCAGTATTTTGACGATCTCCTTAAGAGCGCCACTGATGACGATGGAAAGGCGTTGGCGCTTTATAACAAAGCGTTGATTGCCACCGCCACGACTATCAGTCGGGCGACCGGGGTTCAAATGCTTGAGGATCTCGCCAAGGAATACCCGAAAACCCGTTGGGGACGTTGGGCGGAGGTTGACGCGGCCAAGACCATTATTACCGCCAGCGACGAGTTCGATAACCCGATGGATCTTGCGGGACAACTCCTTCGCGACGCCGAGGACAATTACGATGACATCATCGCTGACACCACGGTCGAATGGTTCGAGCCCGCCAAATCCGCCAATGCGCGCTTCCAAAAAGGGGTGATTCAGGTGATGCGGGGACAGCTCCTGGAGGATATCGATGACTTGAAATCCGCCAGCCAAACCTACGCAGAGATCATCGACCGATTTCAGACCATGCCCCAGATCGCCCAACAGGCCAACGCTTACCTCCAACAGATGGCCGCGATGGTCGATATGGCCGAGGCCAGCGGTGAGGAGTTTTGGGAACAACTTCGAATGATCCGCGCGGGCGTGGACCCCTTCGCCCAGAGCGCCACCGCCGAGGCCATTCTTCCGGGGGCGACCGAGGAAATCGCCGCCGAATCGATGCCGGCCACCGGGGAGTCGAAGGAGTAAGGGTTTCTCGAAGAATCAACCGCCATGATGAAAGAAGTCGAAATCCTCCTGATTCAACCGCCTACCGGCTCGTACCGGCGCGATGACCGTTGTCAATCGCGGGTGGAGGATCAGACCATCCAAGTCAGTTTCCCCCCCATGGACCTTGCTCATCACGCGGCGGTGCTCGAGGAGGCCGGTTTCCAATGCGCGGTTCGAGACTATTCCACGGCGGGTGTCGGCGTTCGGACCGCGCTGGATGAGATTCGAGCGATGGCGCCGAGGTTGGTGTTCTTTTCCTCGACTCAGCCGACCGAGCGAGATGATTTGGCTTTCTCGAAAAAGATCAAAGAGATATCCACCGAAACTAAGATAGTTCTCAGAGGGGAATCGGTCACTTTCCGGGACTCCCAGATTCTGGAAGCGAATCCCCAAGTCGATTTCATCCTTCGTGGAGAATCCGAGGAGACTCTCCTCGATCTGTGTCACTCTCTTTTTCGAGATTCGGAAAAGGGAGTCGACGAGATTGCGGGCGTTTCTTTTCGGTCGGACCGTGAGATCGTCCGCACCGCGGACCGCCCGTTCATTAAAAACCTGAACAATCTCCCTTGGCCCGCGCGCCATCTTCTCGATCAATCGCTCTATCGGAGCCCCGAGACCGGGAATGTGTTGACGACTCTCTACACCGCGAGAGGCTGCCCCTACCCCTGCATTTTTTGTCCCGCCCCGATTGCTTCCGGTCGACCCGTTCGAATGAGAGATGTCCCCGATCTGATTCGTGAGATCCAGCACTGCGTTTCGGAGTACGGGATCTCCGAGTTTCTTTTTCACGGGGACACCTTCACCTACAAGAAGGCTTGGGTGCTGGAACTTTGCGACGCCATCCAAAAGGCCGGACTCAAAGTCCGCTGGGGGTGCAATAGCCGAGTCGACACGATCGACGAAGAGATGCTCTCCGCCATGAAAAAGGCGGGCTGTTGGGTGATTGGGTACGGAGTCGAAAGCGGCCACACCGAGACTCTGGACAAGATCCGCAAATATGTGGAAAGGGATAAGATCGTCAGCGCCTTTCAAATGACTCGTAAGGCGGGCATACGTTCCCATGCTTTCTTTGTCTTCGGATTTCCCTGGGAGAATTGGGAGCATCTCGAGGAGGACCGGAAACTAGCCTTGGAAATCGACCCGGACTTCTTCGACCTCAACATCGCCTATCCGCTCCCTGGCACCGACCTCGAAAAGATGGTCCAGGATCAAGGTCTCTACGATTCCAACCTGGTCGACCAAGGCGGTTATGCCGTCCCGGCCACTCGAACCGAGCACCTGAGCGCTGAGGAACTCGACGCTTGGAGGAAGAAGACCCTTCTCGCGCTGTATTTAAGACCGCGCTATATCCTCCGGACCCTCTTGCTCGCGGGATCGCCAAAGAAAACCTGGAATTATTTCAAGGCGGGAACCACTCGGTTTTTCCAACTCATTCGACCCCGGGAACATGCGGTTCCCGTGCGCAACCGTCCGGAACCCACTCCTCCGACTCCGAAACCGTCGGTCGAAAGTGTCTGACTTTTCATTCCTAAACGGATTTCAAGTTTCCAATTCGTAAACACCCGGTAAGTGGCGATACGCTTCGTTCAGGTCCATTCCGTACCCCACCACCCAGTTTTCTCCGATTTCAAAACCAACATAGTTCGGGAACAAACCAGTCCGTTGACGCGCTCCCTCTTTCACCAGAAGGAATACCCATTCTAAATTCGTGGGCTTCTGGTCCAAGAGAAACCGTTTGATCGCATTCGCGGTGTGCCCTTGGTCCAGGATTTCGTCGACCACCAGGATATCTCGCCCCTTCACATTGAGGGATCGGAAATGTTCGACACGCGATTGGGAGGACGCTTCCGTTCCCTCGATATAGGTGGCGACTCGGATGAAATCGATTTCGTGAGGGATCGAAAGCGATCTCGAAAGGTCGGACAAGAAATGGACGGAGCCTTTCAAGACACCGAGAAGCAGGGGGTTCCTTCCCCGAAACTCTTTATCGATGGATTCGGACAGTGTCGCGATTCGATTCCGAATCTGTTCCTCGGACAAAATCGGTTTAAGAGTCACAGTCAGCCAACCACAGAGAAGGCGGGGTCCAGATCTGGGAATTGAATCATGCACCGGTATCCCAGACTTTGGGCCGCCTCGGGTTGGGGCATTCCATGTTCCGCGCAATCCCAGTGAAATCCGCCGTCCCAAAGCAGCATTTCATCGCCTTGCTCATTGACAGCGAAAATTTGAACGGTTCCACGGAAATCGCTGCATCCGCTCGTTGTGTTCGAGAGTTGGATCTTGTCCAGTTTGACTCCACGATTTTCGAGGGAATCCCGATTCTCGACCATCCTCTCAAGGGCATAAGTCAGAGTGCGTAGGAATTTACTGATGGGGCCTGAGCCCGAAAGGTGAGAGGCCCCCGTTTCCACGAGATGTTTGCGCGCGTCCAGCCAGTTACTGAATCCATCCATCTCTTCACGGATGCGCTGCAACTCCTGGCCAAGGCCGAGGGTGAGGAGTCCTTGGGTTTTGAGTGTGTCGAGATGAGTTCGAAAGGTTTCTCCAGTGATTCGTTCCACCATGTGAAAATCGCTTCCTCCTATCTATGTGAGGGTTGAATCTATTATTTTCTAGTATCCGCAATTATTCTCCTGTGAAAAGGGGTTTGGTCGCTGGTGGGGGCCGCGGTCAAGTAAAGCGATGGGTCTGCGTCATAAAGGGATCTTCTATTTGACGGAACCGTGTCCACGGGCTAAACTTTTTTAAATGGGTTGTCCCGTCTGGTTGGATTGCCATAGGAGATCGCCCCGGTTTCAGCCGATTTCATTCGGTCTCGGGTCAAATCTAAAAAGCGAGGATTGCTAGAAGCCGATGCCTGCATTTAGCTATCGCGCGATGGATCGCGCTGGAAAAGAGATCAAGGGTCAGATCGAGGCCTCGACCGAAGAAGTCGTCATTGATCGACTGAGAGGGATGGGGTATTTCCCGACCGAGGTCAAGAAAGCCAAAGACAATCTCGGCGAGGTCAGCCTCGAAGAACTTCCAGGCATTAAACAATTCATGAAGGTCCTGACCCGGGGAAAGGTTCCCCTCAAGTCCCTCATGCCCTTCACCCGGCAGCTGGCGGTGCTGGTCGGCGCTGGATTGCCGCTTTTGAGGTCCCTTCGAATTCTTTCCGAACAGACCGAATCGGCCAACCTGAAAGAGGCGCTTATCGGAATTTCGGAGGAAATCGAGTCAGGCAACACGCTTTCCGAGGGGATGGCCAAATACCCCCGAGTCTTCGACCGATTGTTTGTGAATATGATTCGAGCCGGCGAGATCGGCGGCGCTTTGGAGCAGGTACTCGAGCGATTGGCGATCTTTGCGGAAAAATCGGCGGCCATCCGTTCCAAAGTGAAATCTGCGATGTTTTACCCGGTGTTTGCGGGTCTGATCGCGGGCAGCCTGCTCATCGGTATCATGGGTTGGGTCGTCCCGAACTTCGTCGGCGTTTATGAGGAACTCGGCGCCGAACTCCCCGGTATGACGCAACTCCTGATCGACATCAGCGACACGATTACCCAGCGATACTGGGCTGTAATCATGATTTTCGCCTTTTTCATCATCATCTGGAAAACCATGCGGCGGTACGATTGGGGGCTTTACGCCACCGATTCTTTTAAGCTGCGTCTGCCGATTTTTGGAAAAATCCTTCAAAAGGCCGCCATCGCCAAGTGGGCCCGCACCTTTGCGACCCTTCTCGAGGCGGGTGTGCCAATCCTCCAAACGCTCAGCATCGTCAAGGACACCAGCGGTAACGAGGTGGTGGCTCGAGCGGTGCTCGAGGTTCATAACTCGATTAAAGAGGGTGAGACCATTTCAGACCCTCTCAAGAAGTACGCGATTTTCCCGCCGCTTGTGACTCACATGGTTGCGGTCGGAGAGGAGACCGGTTCGATCGACACCATGTTGGTCAAGGTGGCGGAGTTCTATGAGCGTGAGGTGGACGATGCGGTCGATGGACTCTCCAAACTGATCGAGCCTCTGCTCATTGTGGTCCTTGGCGGTATCATCGGCTTCATCGTTATCGCCCTCTACCTGCCGGTGTTTAACCTGGTGAACGAGATCTGATCGGCAGAGATCCGAGCGATAAATCGACTGAAAAAGGCCCTTCCCGCCTTAGCGGAAAGGGCCTTTTGTTTGGATTGCGTCCCCTCGTTCACTCTCCGGCGATATTCAGATAAGCCTGGAACCCCTTCTCCGGCATGGAATCGTCTCGCTCTTCGGTGGAATATATAAAAACCCCGTTCCGATATCGGAACTCTTCCCCTTTCTTGATCTCCACCGCGCTAGCCTCTCCACCCGTGTAAGCCTTGCGGCCAAAGGGATTGGCAAGTAGGACTCCATAGTCCCTTGCATGGAACCAGGACGGTTTAAAATTGCCTGGATTCGGGATCAGCGTCATCCCGACGCTGTTTCCATCGATAGTTCCCGAGTAATCGCACCACTTGGCGATCTTGCCCCAAACCTCGTCCTGATTCCTTCGACCTTCGCTGTCCAGGATGAGACCGCCCTCCTTCACATTCATCGGGGTGGCGACCCGGAAGGCGAAACCCATTTCCTCCTGATCTCCAAAAACGAAACTCCCCTTATCCGAGGAGAAAACCGAGTCCTGAACAAGGAGATACCCCAGCGGCGCGCTGTCTCCGGGGATCGCATGGATCCCGTAAGACACCGTTTCGCGGCAGACCTCGGACCCGTCCTCACCCAGATAGACATTCTCCACCGAGAACGAGCCATGACCTGATTCCCCCACCGGCTCTTGGACAAATCTCTCCTGGCGAACCCTCGCCTTCAGTCTCCAGAAATCCTGGCCGCTGATATCGCCGAATGCGAGCCAGATTCCAGGGTGATAGGTCGCATGGTCCGTCCGATCGACACCTTCGATCGGCGGATGATTTCGTGTTGCCTGAATTCCCGAGGGCGTTTTTACATCGCAAAAGTAGGGTCTCGGGATTTCCGTATCGACATAGACATACCGGGCGAAGGGTTGGCCGCCGATCTCGATCGAGATTTCACCCTCCCCTTGGTGAAAGGTGACCTCCGGCGAGTCCGCCCGCGCAAAGAGAAAAGGTTGATTGAGAAACAATAGGATGGGTAAAAGCAGAATTCGTGTGGAGTTTGAGACGCCTGACATTCCACCACCTCCAAAGGGAATTGAAAAAGCAAATCGATTCGGTTCGATGATACCCGACAGAGGATCTCTGTCGATATAGCGGGGAGGGTGCAAAGAAAAACGGGGCGAACTCTTGCGAGTCCGCCCCGTTGGGTCTTTATTCTGCGCCGCTTTTGAACCCCGATCAATCGAGGATCCGGCGATAAGTGACAATCCTTTCGGCTGGGCCGGGTGATGTGGCCAGCGGATTGATGGTGGACTGGTTTTCGATCCGCAAATTAACCACTTCATCGATCTCGCTATCCGGGTTCCCCTCCTCAGCCCGGTAGACCGCTCTGACCGGGATCTGACGGTTCCGAATGTTGTCGCGATCGAGATTGGAACGGTCGATCTTGAAGTTCCAATGGAGATCGTCGGCTTTGCCGAGCGAGTCTTGCTCGGGGGAGTTGTACACTTCCATCTTGAGGTGATTCCACATGGAGGTCCCCCACGAGGATTCCGACTCCCATGTATCCCATTCGCCGTTATCGTTGAGGCCCAGGAAATTCCACTGGGTCGGGTCCTGTTTGAAATCCTTGGGCAGGTTGTCGTTGCTCCAAACCAACCGAGCGGTGAAACTGACATCCGCCACTCCAGAGGCCACACGGCGCATATCGATCGTCGAGGGGTTAGCCTCGAACTCGATACCGAGCAACTGCGCGACCGGTCGGACATTGGCGATCGGCACCCTGCGGCCCTCCTCGAGTGGATCATTCTCGCCTCCACCCTGAGAGCCGGAGTCATCGTCATCGTCCCCGTTTTCATCCTGACCGCCACCGTTCGTGGGGGGCGCTCCGGGGGCAACCGTGATTGGCGTGGGGTTCGCCTCGAAAGCGCCATCGCACACACTGCCTAACGACAGAGCGCCAACAATTCCGCCTTCCCCATCGCAACTGAAGTCGGTCAGCGAGACACCGGTGTTCAGGTCGACAATGATTCCATCGGCGAGATAAACCGGGTCCGGTCCCAAATCGAATACGCGAGGTTCATTCTCGCAAGGGACTTGAAAGACCACCTTCTCCACCTTGCCGTTCGCGCCCACAGTCACCGTAATGGTTCCCGTGTCGCCGGCGGGCGTCTCGAAATGGCCCGTTTTCTCGCCTTCGCCTCTGCAATCGAATTGCGCCCATCCCTGTTTCAAGGGGACAAGCGTGGCGGCGATGATGAAAAATGTCGCTAAAATCCTCTTCATTTTCTTTTCCCCTTCAGCCAGTTCCACACCTGGCAAGTTTATCGTTTCGGCTATGAGAACGTCAACTTGAAACGTCCCAGCCAGAAACTCAACCTCACTTTGTATTAAAGCAATATTCATGCCTACCATGAAAAGTCATTAAGATCAACTATTCACCCCATATTTGCCAAATCTGGGGGGGTATCCCCCGCGAAATACCACTCTGGGTGCGAGATAAATCTCTCACTGAGCCGTTCCTGTCTCAGTCCAGGATCGTTTTGAATCGTTGTGTACCTAGTCATAACTTGGTGGCGAATTCCTCCACAGTCCCTTTTGAGGGAACTCGAACTTGGTACGATTCACCTCCCGATCTCACTTCGAGCGCCACATACTCGTAATTCATCTCTCCCTCGGGGTTCGCGATCCGACCGATATCCGTGTTCCCGGACTCTCCATTGTCCAGGTTCCAGTGGATTTGGTAGATCGCCTCGATCGATTCTGTCCCCTTCAACGTGGCGAAGGTCTCCGGTCCCGGGCCTTTTCGTGGGCCGTTGTTCGCCACCGCCACAGTCGGTTCGAGGGTCCGAATGAGGACCGGGTTGTTACTGTGGTCCAATCCATGATGATCGACCTGGTAAACATCAATCTTTCCCACCAAATTGCAGGGGCAAACCAATTCGTTCTCGAGGTTCCAAGTGAGATCCGCCGCGTCCAGAAAATCGAACGGCCCGTATTGAAAGAGCAGGGTCGTGCTGTTGGCGTTTTGCGAGGTGTCGGTGGCTTTCGGAATGAATCCGGAACAGAGAGGGTTCTCGGGACAGCCCGCGGGCGACTCAACGAACTTCTGCGCCGCCCCCAAGCATCGAACCGAGAATTCGGGACCGTCCGAAGCCTGTATGAGGGGCAGGGAATCGCCCGCTTTCAGGACAATCCGATGGTCCCCCACCGCCTCTCGATAGCGATTCAGGCCCTTCTCCCAGACAGGATGCAAATCATTCGGGTACCCGGGATCGTAAATCTGGCCAATGGGAACCCGCTCCAAGAGGTCGGCGGTTCCCCCATAGTGATCGAGGTCGAAATGGGTGACTACCAAATGGTCGATTCGATCCTTTCCCGCCTCGTTTTTGAGGACCTGGACAATGTGGTCTGCGTCACGGGCTCCAGGGAACCCGGTGTCGACAAGAATTGTTTCCCCGGCCGGGGTCACCACAAGAGTCGCCCCGCCCCCCTCGACATCGACCCAGAAAATCTTCATGCCGCCTTGCCCAAGCGCCATGGAGGCGGGCCAGAGCAAGATCAAACACAATATCCATCGGGGATGGTTCATATTGAGAAGCACTCCTTCGGTTCTTGAGAGGGACCGCAGTATGACCGAGGTTGACCGCCCGCGTAAGGCGGGTGTTTTCTTGTTTTTCACCCGCATCTCCTGAATAATCGGCGGACATCGCCTAAACATTCCAAACACCCCAAAGAGATCTCATGAACGAACCAAAAAAAATCCCTTTCAACCGCGCTTGCTTTCAGGGCAAGGAACTTGTTTATATCGCCAACGCCATCGAGAACGCCCACATCTCCGGCGATGGCAAGTTCACCCGAATGTGCAACCAACTCTTGGAAAGCGAGCTCGACGTTCCGAAAGCTCTACTGACCACCAGCTGCACGCACGCTCTCGAAATGTCCGCCCTTCTCCTCGACCTCCAGCCGGGGGACGAGGTCATTCTGCCGAGTTTCACCTTCGTCTCGACCGTCAATGCCTTCGTCCTTCGTGGCGCCAAACCGATCTTCATCGATATCCGACCCGACACGCTGAACCTCGACGAAACCCAACTGGAATCCCTGATCACCGATCGGACGAAAGCGATCGTTCCAGTTCACTACGCCGGAGTCGGCTGCGAGATGGACGCCATCATGGAGATCGCGAATCGCCGGGGCATCGCGGTCGTCGAGGACAACGCCCATGGTCTCTTCGCAAAATACAAGGGGAATTATCTGGGAACCTTCGGCGGGCTCGCGACTCAGAGTTTCCACGAAACGAAGAATTTCACTTGCGGCGAGGGCGGCGCGCTTCTCATTAATGACCCGGCTTACATCGAGGCCGCCGAGATCATCCGCGAGAAGGGAACCAACCGCAGCCAGTTCTTCCGTGGCCAGGTCGACAAATACACTTGGGTCAAACAAGGTTCCAGCTACCTCCCCTCGGAACTTCTCGCCGCTTTCCTTTATGCCCAACTCGAATTCCGTGACCGCATCCAGGAAACCCGCCAGAGGATTTGGGAAACCTATTATGAAAGCCTTTCTCCCTGGGCGGAGAAACAAGGAGTCCAACTCCCCACAGTGCCCGAATACTGTGAACAGGCCTACCACATGTTTTACCTGATCCTCCCCTCGCTCGAAGCCCGACAGAGACTGATCAAGTATCTCGACGATCTCAGCATCAACGCTGTCTTTCACTATGTTCCGCTGCACCTCTCGGGAATGGGTCGCTTACTTGGTGGAGAACCCGGTCAGTGCCCGGTCACCGAGGACTTGAGCGAACGGCTCTTGAGGCTGCCGTTCTATTATGAGTTGACTCAGGCGGATCAGGAGTTCGTGGTGGAGGCGTTGGAGAGGTTCGATGGGTGGGGGTGAGGGAAACTACAAACGGAACAGAGACGCGTCAGCCTTTCTGGGATGAAGTGAGAGTGTCTTTATTGATATCGCCCTCCGTGATTTGGGGCAAATCCTTTGCCCATTCGGGTCTGTTTTCGTCGAGAAAGCGTAGAATTTCTTCGTGCGTCATTCCTGATAATTTATTCGAAAGTTCTCGTTTGGCCCGAAGAACCTCGTTCATCGTATCGCTATTCCAAGTCACGACCTTAAAACCTCCAGCGGGCTGCCGATCTTTAGTCTATTCGGATACCCAAGTTTACCATTAACTTCGGAGAATCGCGAGGATTTGTTTTCATTGGCAAGATGACGAAAGTTCCAGGACAAGAGGAATTCCACATCCAGTATCGTGGCCGCAGCCACATGAAAGCAATCGACCGAATGATTCTCGGATAAGACACCATGGGTTATATAGGCCCGTCCAAGTTCAAACGCTTCATCCGTCATTTCAAAGACGTATGGATTGATTGAGGCGATTAGATCGTGCATGCGGGAGGCCTTAAGCAAAGGGGCAAGGTCGATTTCTTGAACAACTAGGTTCGATATGACCGCTCTCGATTCGAATTGATGGATTAAATCGAACAATTCAAGTGTCAGGTCCCGAAAATCGGGAGAATCGTCGGCCAACGCGAAATTCCAAATGGAGGTATCGAGGAAAAGGCTCTGTATCATCTAAACAATTCTTCACGGCACCTGAAAGTACGGCTTCCCATCCTTGTCATACAACACGATCGATCCCGCTCCATCCGGGGTGATCGTCAGCTCCACCTTCGCATTCCCATCCGAGTCCAAAAGGCGAAAAGCCGGGTTGCCCTCCTCATCGGTGTGGAACACCCCGCGTAGAGAACCCTCGTTGTCCTTGAGAAGGAACACATCCCCCGTGGTGGGAAACTTGTATGGTTTGGACATGGCCAAAACCCCTCGAGCCGTGTAATTGCAATCTCAACGAAACCGTCAACCCAAATGTTTCCGCAAACGCTCCACCGCTTCCTCGACATCCGCGCGGTGGCCGAAAGAACTGAAGCGGACAAATCCCTCTCCGCCGGGTCCGAAGCCCGCGCCCGGCGTCGTTACCACAAAAGCCTGGGTCAGGATCTCCTCAAAGGCTTCCCATGACCCTTTCCCCTTCATCCTCGCCCAGCAATAAGGGGAATTCTCACCACCATAAACCTCGAGGCCAATTTCGGTCAGGGCCTTTTTGATGATCCCGGCGTTCGTCTTGTAGTATTGGATCATCTCCTGAACCTCCCGGTAACCCTCCTCGGAAAGACAGGCTAACCCGCCCTTTTGGACAATGTTCGAGGCCCCATTAAAGAGTGTTGTCACAATTCGGTTCCAATCCTTGCTCACCGGGGTCCCGTCCTCGAATTGAAGTTCCTGAGGGACGACGGTCCACCCGAGGCGGACTCCTGTAAAGCCCGCCATCTTCGAAAAGGAGTTGATCTCCAATGCCACCTCGCGGGCGCCCTCGATTTCGAAGATGCTGCGAGGCAGGTCCGGGTCCTCGATGTAGGCGCTATACGCCGCGTCGAAAATGAGGATCGACTGATTCTTCTTCGCGAACTCGACCAGTTCCTTCAACTGCTCTTTAGTCGAAACCGCCCCCGTTGGGTTGTTCGGCGAACAAAAATAGATGAGATCCGTTCGTTTTAGGTTAGCGAGGTCCGGGAAGAAATCGTTCGAGGCGTCGCAACGCATGTATTCAATCCCATCGAACTGCCCCGCCTCCTCGTTGTAGCCGCCTGTCTGACCGAGGATCACGCTCCCATCGACATAAACAGGATAAGAGGGATCCTGGACCGCGACAGTCGCCTCCTTCCCGAACAAGACTTGGAGACGACCGGTGTCGCATTTGGCGCCATCGGAGACATAAACCTCCTCAGGTTTCACAATTCCACCATAGAGCACTTCGGCGATCTTCTCGCGGAGGTCCGCCATCCCCTGTTCGGCGCCATAGCCGGAGTAACCTTCCAGGGACCCCATCCCTTGGCAGGCTTTCACCAGACCGGAGGTAATGTTGGGCGCCAACGGCTCGGTCGTGTCGCCGATGCCCAGACTAATGATTTTCGCGTTCGGGTTCTGTTCGACCACCGCGCGCCGTCTCCGGCCAATTTCAGGGAAAAGATAACCGGCCCTCAGTTTGGCCATGTTGGGATTGCGTTGCACCATTTTAAATCTCAACCTCTCCATCGAATACGAATTTTCCGGGGCCGGTCATATAGACATGATTGTTTTCAGCCCACTCGATCTCGAGATCCCCGCCCAAGAGATGGACAGTCACCTCGCGTTCCGTTTTACCATTCAAGTTGGCCGCGACAGCCACCGCGCAGGCGCCCGTCCCGCACGCCAAAGTCTCGCCCGTCCCGCGCTCCCAGACTCGCATCCGGATTTCGGTCGGCGAAAGGATTTGAATGAACTCGACATTCACCTTCCTTGGGAAAAAGGGGTGCACCTCGATTTTCGGTCCCCAAATCTGAATGTGCTCATCGGTGATCTCATCCACAAAGATCACGCAATGCGGGTTCCCCATGGATACACAGGTGACTTCGAAAGTTTTCCCATCAACCTCCAGGGAATGACCGATCACTCGGTCCTCTTTTGAGGCAGTCGGAATCTTCGATCCCTCCAGGATCGGTTCGCCCATGTCAACTCGGACGCCGGTTACCTCATTTTCCTGGACGCGCAGTTGAAGATCGAGGATGCCGCTACCGGTTTCGACCGCGATCTCGGAAGCCTGAGTTCTCCCGCGTTCGTACAAAAACTTTCCGACGCACCGGATCGCGTTCCCGCACATCTCCGCCTCCGACCCGTCGGCGTTGAACATTCGCATCCGGAAATCGGCCTTATCCGAGGGCAGAATCAGAACGATCCCATCTCCGCCGATGCCAAAATGACGGTCCGATAGCCTTGGCGCCACCGCGCTCGGGTTTTCAAGGGTTCCGTCCAGGCAATCGAAATAGATGTAATCGTTGCCGAGACCTTCCATCTTGGTGAAACTTGTGCGTGTCACAGTTTTTGATTCCTCGCGATTGAAAGCAGGAAGGTTAATGAGGATGGGAGGTCCCCGCAAGGGTTCGCCCCGCACCCTCCCAAATTGTTCTTGGAAACCGTCCCCTTCTATTTTAGATTACACTCATCCTAACGATTCGACGATCACGAAAGGGATGCTACCCAAGATGAAGATATTTCGTTCGGTCCTGATAATGGCCCCTTTGTTTCTCACCATTCCAGCGTTCTGCAATTGGCCCGATTTCAGGGGACCTAATCACAATGGTTATGTCGATCCCAACCCCGATGGTTCCCCGCTTGGTTTGCCGATGAAGTGGAGCGAATCCGAGAATGTGGTTTGGAAGACGCCGATCCCACTCAAGGGCTGGTCAACCCCGGTGATCTGGGGGGACAAGATCTGGCTAACCACCGCGACCGAGGATGGGCACGAGATGTACGCCATCTGTGTTGACAAAAACACCGGCGAGATCCTTCACAATCGCAAACTCTACTATAACGAAGCCCCCGAGCCGCTCGGCAACGATGTCAACTGTTACGCGGCGCCTTCTCCTGTGATCGAGGAGGGGCGGGTCTATATCCACTTTGGCAGCTACGGCACCGCCTGCCTCAACTCCGAATCGGGTGAGACAATCTGGGAGACCCGGGATTACCCCTGCCGCCACTACCGAGGTCCGGGATCCTCACCCTATCTTTATGAGGACAAGTTGATCCTGACCTTCGACGGCATCGACTATCAATACGTGGTGGCGCTCAACAAAGAGACCGGCGAGGAGATTTGGAAAACCGATCGCACCACGGAGTGGACCGACCTCGATGAGAACGGCAACATCAAACGGGATGGCGACTACCGCAAAGCCTTCTGCACGCCGATCACTGCGAAGCTCGATGGTCGCATCCAACTGATCGCTCCCGGGTCGATGACAGTCTATGGTTACGACCCGGCCGACGGTTCGGAGATATGGCGCGCCAACGATGGCGGTTATTCCAGCGCACCGCGTCCCGTCCTCGGAGGGGGCATGGGGTTCTTTTCGATCGGGCAGGGAAGAGGCGGCTATTTCGGCGTCCGAATGGAGAACCTCCATGGGGATGTCACCGACTCCAATATTGTCTGGCGTGAAGAGCGAGGAATGCCAAAGCGTTCCTCCCCCGTTTATATCGATGGCCTCCTCTACCTTGCCAGCGATGGGGGTATCGGGACTTGTCTCGAGGGAGACACCGGCGAAATGGTCTGGAAGGAAAGACTCGGCGGCGCGGTGACCGCCTCCCTGATTTACGCCGACGGCCACATCTACATTTTCGATGAGGAGGGCGCCACGCACATCCTCAAACCTGGGAAAACCTACGATGAATTAGCCGTGAATAAACTGGATGACGGCATGATGGCCTCCCCGGCGGTCGATGGGCGGTCCCTTTATCTCCGAACGAAGACGCACCTTTATCGGATCGAAACGCCAGAGCAATCGGAATAGATAGAGTCGCAGAGCCTCGACCGGATTGTGTCGCGATCCGCTTGGAACAATGCTCTATCCGAGATAGAATAAGATTTAAAGGGGGGGATGGGTTCGCTAGGGTGTGAATTCGCGGACCCTGAGGTATTTTCTCAAGCCAACCCATTTTTCAATAAGGAGACTCAAATCCGGTGCCGACTCCGCCACCACTCCGATATCTCATCTACTTTGTGACCGCGCGTTGCAACCTGCGCTGTTCGCATTGTTTCTATCTGGATGAACTTGGTCCGAGCAACGACCTAACCCCCGAGGAACTCGAAAAGTTCTGCAAGAGCCTTGGAAGCCTCACCTTTCTGCGTCTAACCGGAGGCGAACCCTTTCTTCGTAAAGACCTCTCCGAAGTGATCCGTCTCTTCTACGATATCTGCGGGACCAAGCGAATCGGAGTCATCACCAACGGCACCAAGCATCAAATCGTTCGGGACACCTTGGAGGATCTCAAGAAACACACCCCTCGTCTCAAGATCGATGTCGGAGTCTCCATCGACGATATCGGCGAGAAGCACGACGTCATCCGAAAAAAGAAAGGGGTCTACAAAGAGGCGGTCGACCAGATCGAACAACTCCTGGAGTTTCAGAAAGAGTGGCCTAACCTCGAGGTCTCCACTGTGGTGACCGCTAATGGCGCCAACACCCCAAGGCTGCGAGAGATTTATAACGAGCTTCACTCACTCGGCATCAACCGAATATCCTGCAACTTGGTCCGCGGGTATGTCGCCGATCAATCTCTCTCCAATGTCGATCTTGATGCTTACAACGATTTCCTCAGTTGGACCGACCAGCACAATCGAGCGAACCACCGAGGATTCTCGGCCACGCTACGACGAGCCAAGAACCAAGTCGGCCGCGATGTCGTCAAACAAATCATCGCCTCCCGCGAGAGCGGACAACCCCTCGCGAAGTTCCGTCCCTTCGGCCGAAAGTCGAAAGCGGAGAGTTCCGAGGAGTTCGCTAAGGTGCTGCCCGAGGGGGATGGGTACTACTTCCTGGGGGCCGACGCTCCCCTCCATTGCCAGGCGGGTAACGCCATCGCGGTCCTTCAACCCGAAGGCGAGGTCAACCTCTGCGAGGTTCTGGACTGGCCGCTCGGTAACCTCCGCGAAGTTGATTACGATTGGAACAAAATCTGGAACAGCAAGCAGGCCCAGGAGGCCCGCGACATGATCACCAGCACCGGTTGCTCCTGCACCCACGAATGCTTCCTCACCGCCAGCATCCTGTTCGGCAAGGACAACTACCCGAAACTCGCCAAGGAATTCGTGAAGGAGTCCGTGGCGACACTGGCGGGGTGATGGCAGAGGGGGAGCTAAGCCCCATGCGCTCCCCATAAAGTTCCACTCCGTGTCATTCCGACGATAGGAGGAATCTGATTGGAGCCCCCACCTTTATCGTTCTCCCTCCCCTTCAAAAAGTGAGAGTCCGTTTCAACGGACTTCGATTTGTGTAGCCACGGGATTGATCCCGTGGCGGGCATTGCCGTTTCCTTCCGGCTCGATGAGACCAACCCGCTTGTATCACCAACAGAGAACCGCCACGCTCTAAAGAGACGAGGCTACGCAGATCGGAGTCTGTTGAAAAAGACTGTGATCGATTGAGTTGCAGGAGAAGGTTGGGCGGATGACTCTCATCAGATTCCTCCTGTTGTCGGAATGACACTAATTGAAGCGTATCAGTCGTTCCGGACTCTAGTTTTCCCCCGCTCAAACAATCGCCCCCACTGCGCCAACCTCCGGAACGAATGCCTCGTCCATCGGCAGGCAGTTTCTTTCGAAACTCTCCACAGTGGGTTGGATCAAATGAGTCTGCCCCACATGGTTGGCCACGGCTTCCTGGGTCTTCATCCCGTTTCCGGTGATACAGACCACGAGGGATTCATCGCGGGGGATACGGCCCTGCTCCACCAATTTCTTAGCGACCGCCAGCGTCGTTCCGCCCGCAGTTTCGGTGAAGATCCCCTCGCATTGGGCCAGGATCTTGATCGCGTCGATGATCTCCTCATCGGTGGCGTCCTCCCCCCAACCGCCGGTCTTGCGGGCGATATCCATCACCTCATAACCATCGGCGGGATTACCGATGGCAATCGACTTGGCGATCGTTTTCGGTTTCACCGGCCGGAACACCTCGCTCTCCTCCTTGATCGCGGTGGCGATCGGCGAACATCCCGCCGCCTGTGCCGCGAAGAAGCGGGGGCTATTGTCCTCGACCAGATCGAGTTCGACCAACTCTCGGAAGGAGCGATAGACACGTGGCAGGATGGTCCCTCCGGCGACAGGCACGACGATATTCTGGGGGAGTTTCCAGCCCAATTGTTCGGCGATCTCGAACCCGTAGGTTTTCGCTCCTTCGGTGTAATAAGGGCGCAGGTTCACATTTACGAAAGCCCAGCTGTACTTGTCCGCCATCTCGCTGCAAAAGCGATTGACGTCATCGTAGTTCCCGTCGATCTCAATCACCTTCGGGTTGTAGACCAAGGAGCCGACAATCTTTCCGACTTCGAGACCAGCGGGAATGAAGATGTAGGTGTCGAATCCCGCCCTGGCGGCGTGGGCCGAGACCGAGTTCCCGAGGTTTCCGGTCGAGGCGCAAGAGACAGTCCGATACCCCTGCTCCTTCGCCCTCGAAAGGGCGACCGATACGACTCGGTCCTTGTAGGAAAAGGTTGGGTGATTGACTGAATCGTCCTTGATATACAGTTCCGCAACCCCAAGTTCCGCCGCCAATCGATCGGCCTTCACCAGGGGCGTCCAACCCGAATAGAGACCAACTTCCGGCTCGGATTCGACCGGCAGAAGTTCCCGGTAGCGCCAAAGATTGTTGGGTCGGGATTCAATGACCTCGCGGGTCAGTTTTCCCTTCAGCTTCTCGTAATCGTAGACGACCTCCAGAGGGCCGAAGTCGTATTCGCAAACATAAACAGGGCTATCCTTCTCATAAAAGTGGCCGCATTCCTTACAACGAAGGCCTTGGATAACCTCGCAGGGTTCCACAACAGGTGGGTGAATTGGATGCATGGTTCTTCCTTTCCGTGACAATGTGGGTGAGGTTCGAGCCGCTTAGGCTTTTTGGATCCAGAGAGCCACTTGACCCTCTCGTTCCTCGGCGTGAAGGATCTTGTGTCCTTCATTCTTCACACTCTGCGGCACATTCCTGACCGGCTCGCCCCGGTCGATGATCACCTCGAGCACTTGCCCGGACTGCATCAATTCCAACTGCAATTTGGTTTTCACGAAATTCATGGGGCAGACCACCCCTGAGAGATCCAGCGTCGAATCGATTGCTGGAATGCTTGAGACTTCCTGACTCATACCCTTGTCCTTCCTCTTCGGTTGGCTCTCTCGATGGAGTTCGCTCATGGGAGTCGACTCCTTTCCGTGTCAGGGTCTGAAAATGAAAAACCCTTCGCGGCAATCGAGAAGGGCTTGGGTTCGTCGGGAAAATAAATGGACAAACTGTGGGCGCCTTCTCTCATCTCCCGAAAGTTACACGTCTCACTTGGAGACGATCGGATCAGCCTGTGATTTTGAACCCTTGTCTGGTCAAGAGTTCCAGGCGATCCCCTTCGCAGGAATTGGCACCTAACCAATCTCGCTTTCGAGATTGCCGGTTGCCGTGGCTTCATCGGGCCAGTCCCTCCGCCACTCTGGATAAGAGAGCACTTATCTTGATGTAGGGAACCAAAAAAACTATCGGATGTCAATGCAAAACCTTCCGAAACTTCAAATTAGAAGTATTTGATTGCTAGAAATTCGCGGGATTGGAGTGGATGGGAGCCTTACTCAAGGCTAAAAAACTCAGGACTCCCGCGCGGTTTTTACAAAGACTTGGACATTCTCCCATGGCGTTTCCGGAAGGATTCCATGGTCCAGATTGAGAACGTGGCCGCGCTTGGCGCCACTCATTATGCAGTTCTTCGCGGCTGACTCGATCTCCTCCGGAGTCCCATCCACCAATAATCGGTTCGAAACATTCCCCTGTAAAACCGTATCCTCTCCCAGTTCCTCTCGGATCTCGGAGAGACTGCGGAGACTGGAAACGCTCAGGACATCCGCGCGGGATTCTTTCATCAGTCCCACATGGGGAAACTGCTTCGCGAAGAGAATTTTTGGCGCCTTGGACTTCATTCCTTCGAAGACTTGGACTTGGTAGGGAAGGGCGAATTCCTGGTACTCCTCCTCGCTGAGTAGGTCGGCGATCGATTCGAAGAGTTGAACCGCCTGGGCGCCCGATTCGATCTGGTAATCCAAATACTCGGAGGTGACCGCCGACAATTTTTCCAGTAGTTGATGAGCCAAGTCGGGGCGCTCCCGAAGGAACTCCTTGGCGACTTGCCCATCGCCCGGGGATTTCCCGCTGACCATGAAGAAGAGAAGCGTTAGAGGCGCCCCCGCGAAACCAAGCAGCGCGATGTCATCCTCTAGGTCACGGCGCAGGTTTGAGAGGGTCTCTCCCACAAAAGGGAGACCTTCGGAGGGGTCGTAGGATTGGAGACCCTCAATTTGGTCCTCGCGAGCAATCCTCTCTTCGAGCACTGGCCCGGGGCGGAATAAGAACTCGGCCCCCATTGGGGCGAGCGGGGTCAGAATATCCTGAAAGAAGATGACAGCGTCCACGCCGATCCGCTTCGGCAGCAGCGAGATAGGGTAAGCGTGTTCGGGATCGCGAAAGAGTTTTTCAAGAGGAAGAGAATGCTTCTTCCGGTAAGCGCGATACTCCGGATCGGATCTCCCCGCCTGGCGCATCAGCCAAACCGGGGTCCTCTCGGTCTCCTCACCGAGTAGGGCCCTTAAGAGCAATGGTTTTTTTGAATTGAGGGAGGTGGCCAAGAGAAAACCCTAAGCGCTCACCGAGAAATAAAACTTGTCGCCCACTTTGTAAGCGTCCGGATCGAGGTAAGCATCGAAAACCGATCCAATGTTACGAAGAAGGACGCGGCCCAATGGGAAGGTTGCCTCGACCACTCCATCCTCCCGGAAATGGACTATGCCATCCTCGGAGAGTTCCTCGAGCGCTCTCAGTTCTTTCTCGAAATACTTTTGGGCGTCGATTCCGAATTCCTCAGAGACTTTTTGGGGATCGAAGGTTCCGAAGCAGTACAGATCGGCGATGACCGACTGACGGATGCGATCGTCCTCGGAGAAATGAATCCCTCGTTGCTGCGGAAGTTTTCCGGACTCCACGACTTCTTCGTAACTCTCGGCTTCCTTTTCGCTCTGCCAATAACCGACACCTTGCAGATGGCTGATCGAGGAGACGCCGAAGCCGACCAGGTCGAGTCCGCGGTGGGTGGTCATGCCCTGAAAATTCCTTTGGATGGTCCCGTTACGGTAAGCGACCGCCAAGCCATCATCGCTCTTTGCGAAATGGTCCAATCCGATGAGATCGTAGCCGTTGTCGGTGAACACCTCGCAAGCCTCGAGGAACATTTCGAGTTTTTCTTCGCTAGTCGGGAGTTTTGTGTAGTCCATCCCCCGTTGAGTTGCGATCTTGTCGGGGATCTGAGCGTAGTGGTAAAAGGCGACCCGATCCGGTCCGAGGGAAATCGCTTTCTCCACCATGTCTCGCACGGTTTCGAGGGTCTGATAGGGCATTCCGTAAATCAGGTCGAAGTTGACCTGTCCCAGTCCTGCGTCACGGCAACTCTGAGTCACGCTCTTCACCATCTCGAGTGATTGCAGACGATGCACATGCTCCTGGACCTGAATATCGAAATCCTGAATGCCCATGGAGATTCGATTGAAACCGAGGCGACCCAACATATCGACCAGCGGTTGGTCCGCGTGTCGTGGATCGATCTCCATGGAGATCTCCGCCTCGGGCCGAACATTGAAAAGTTCCGTGATGGTGTTTTGGATCTCGGCGATTTCCTCGGGTTCGAGATAGGTTGGACTGCCGCCCCCGTAATGAATCAACATCACCGGTCGCTGGGTTTGAGTTTTCTCTTTGAAAAGATGAAGTTCTTTCTTGAGGGCGTCGATGTATTTCCGCTTTTTCTCCTCAGCGCCGGGAAAACTCTTCTTCAGGATCACCCGATTGCAGGCGCAGAACTTACACAGCGTCTCGCAAAAGGGAATGTGAAGATAAATCGAAAGGGGATTGTTCGGATCGGTCTCCGAAAGCTTCTGGACATAATCCTCCCCATCCTTGTCCGACCAAGCGGTCGGCATCGGATAGGAGACATGCCTTGGGAGGGCCAACCCCGAGTATTTGAGGAAGGTTTCGAGCGGAAAACCTTTCGGCAACATTTTAAGCGACTCCCAAAGCGTAACTTTCCACCGAGACTTTGCCTTCGACCTGATCCTCGAACACCACGCGAAGTCCGCGCACTCTTTCTCGAACCATCGGTTCGAGGACTTCGAGAGCGTTTAGGAATTCCGGATTGTGGACCAGACGGTTCGCGTAGTCGCGGACCTTGTCTTCGATCATAGCAGCGTCCACCAAACGAACGCCAGGGAGACCCTCCAATCCCTCGCAGGATCCAAATGTGTTGAAATCGATCACGGTCACTTGCTCATCCCCTTTGAGGTGACGAGCCAACCGTTCGCCGGAGATCACCGGTTGACTGCGGTCGATGCCGATAATGACCAACCGGGATTTGGCGATTGCTTGATGAACCGTGTCCGAATCGTAATCGCGCACCCGCACTCGGGAACTGCCTCGGCAGGCGCGACGCATCGATTTCATCTGGCCATCCTTGTGATGGCAGCGATGGTATACAGTGACATTTTCTTCGGAAATGCCGAACCGGCGACGAAGGATCTCGGCCGATCCGCGGCTTGTATTGGAACTCCCAACAACAGCGACCCGACCGGATTGGAGGCGACCCATGCAGGTGTCGCGAAGGGCCTCTTCCAAAGCCGCTCCGCAGTAGGAGGGTGAAAACCTCTTCCAAACAGTCTCCTCGCGAATCTCACGAGCCATCTCGAACACGCTATCGGATAGGGCTTCGGTCAACGGTCCCGAGGCTCCGGCCATGCTGGCCAGACGCACCGCCGAGTGCAACTGCTGGGCGACATCCCTCTCGCCCGGCAGACCGCTGTTGAAACCGACCGCGGTCCGCACCAAGTGATGAACAACATCGGTGTCGGAAAGGTAGTTCAGTTTGGAGCGCTCTTCACAAATGGGGCCGAAGAAAGTCTCTTCGATCCTGGCTTCGAGTTCACGACGGTTGGAGGTGTGGAAAAAGTAAACCTCGAACCGGTTGCAGGTGTTCCAGATGAACGCTTCCTCGACACCCGGAATCCCCATCAGAGACTCGAGTGCGGCGGAGACTTCGGCGTGCGGGAGTTTGACCTTCTTCAGATTATCGACTTCCGTGTACCGGAGTTTGGGGCCCATTCCGGATCCCACAACGTTCTCTAAACAGACTCCGACCATCTGGAGGTGAATTTGTTCACCGCGGTCGTTTCTTGTGTTCTGAGTCGAAAAAAGCATTTGAATTCCTGCCTTCTTTTCGGGTTGTTTGGGTTGCTTCGGCTCCCGTCTCAGGAGAGCCTTCGCTCCTCTCGCCGGTCTGTGTGGAAAAACAGTAATCTTTTTCTTTTATTGTTTCCCGCACACAGTTCGCCATTGAGGGGCGAATGCCGCTCGAACTAGAGAGAAAAGAAAGGTGGGCCGCGCCGGATGACGCTGCTGGAAAGGGTGACTTGAGGACCGAACGAGAGATCGTCCGGCCAATAGGTGCTGAGGAAGTAAAGCCCTGGCGGCTCGATGATCGCGGCCAGGTTGGAGAGACGCATCTTGCGTCCGATCAGTGCAATCAGCAATGTCGCCGAAATCAAAGTGACTGTCGCCACCAGGAATTTCAACATCAGAAACTCAATCGGGTTGTCCATCACTGTGGGGGGAAAGAGGAAAATGTGAAGGAAGACGCCCAACAAACAGAACGCGACGATTTGATAAAAGGTGGGATGGCTCTGAAGCAATCTACCACCGGCAAGTTTGAAGACAAAGAACGCGGAGGCGACCACCAGGGTGAGGAGACTCTTACCGTTTTGCGCGAGTTCGGCCCCTTGGAGGAGGCCGTAGGAGGCTTTCAAAATAAGCGGAAAGTGGCCAACCAGCATCCCACCCCAGAACAGACGGGAGAGCGTGGTCCGATGGTTTCTTATGGCCTTTTTGAACCGCTTCATCAGTTCATTTCGCTCCTACGCGAGAGTCGCGTTTAATTTTGGTAATAAATTACCTGATTTAATTTTCCCTGTCAAGAGAGAAGTGACCCTGAGGTTTGGGTTTTCTTACACATTTTTTCCCTCATTCTTGATTTTTACCCAGGTGAGAGTGGAAATCAACCCCCGGATTCAAGAGTTGCTCTTGGAATTCGGGAAAAATGACAGGATCCGTCAAGGTCCCAGAAAGGAAAGTTGCCTGACAAAATCGTGATTGCCAACCATTGGACACTCGGGTAGGGTATCCGTTCCCTGGGGGTTGCTCCCCCTTTTTTGTTTTAATTGGATAGGTGGAGGCGGCATTTCATGAACGACAACAATCATCGTTCGTCCCGTTATTGGCGGGCGAACGCGACCCTGATCGGGATTTTGCTCTCGATCTGGGCGTTTGTCTCACTCGGTTGCGGGATTCTTTTCGCGGAACCCCTGAACAAGATCAATTTCTTTGGCGCTCCACTCGGATTTTGGATGGCTCAGCAAGGATCGATTTATGTCTTTGTCATCCTCATCTTTGTCTACGCTTGGCGGATGGACAAAATCGACCACCAATATCACATGGATGAGGACTGACTGGAATGAGCGTTGAAGCCTGGACATACCTATTCATCACGATCACCTTTTCCATTTATCTTTATATTGGGTGGCGCTCTCGAGTCCGTGAGTCAGCGGGTTTCTATGTGGCGGGGCAGGGAGTTCCCGCGATCGCCAACGGCGCCGCCACCGCCGCTGACTGGATGTCGGCCGCCTCATTCATTTCCATGGCCGGGCTGATTTCTTTCATGGGATACGATGGTTCGATCTACCTGATGGGCTGGACCGGGGGGTATGTCCTCCTCGCGCTCCTTCTTGCTCCTTACCTCAGAAAATTTGGAAAATACACGGTCCCCGATTTTGTTGGCGACCGGTATTACTCGAACGCCGCTCGTGTCGTTGCGGTCGTAGCCGCGATCTTTGTCTCCCTGACTTATGTTGCGGGACAGATGCGCGGAGTCGGTATTGTCTTCAGCCGCTTTCTTCAGGTGGAAATTGAGGTTGGCGTCTTTATCGGGATGGTCATCGTGGCGTTCTTCGCAGTCCTGGGAGGAATGAAGGGGATTACCTGGACTCAGGTTGCTCAGTACATGGTGCTCATTGTGGCCTTCCTCATTCCCGCTGTAGCCATTGCTCTGATCCTGACCGGCAACCCCATTCCTCAACTCGCCTTCACCACCAGCGACATCCTTCCGCGACTGAACGAGATCTCGGTTGACCTTGGGTTTACCGAATACACCAAACCGTTTGTCGATCGACCGATGCTGGATGTTTTCTGCATCACTCTTGCGCTCATGGTAGGCACCGCTGGTCTTCCCCATGTCATTGTCCGCTTCTACACAGTGAAGGATGTCCGCGCCGCTCGATATTCGGCGGGCTGGGCGCTCCTCTTCATCGCGCTGCTTTACACAACAGCGCCCGCACTCGCGGCTTTTGCTCGTTACAACCTGATCGATTCACTCCATGGCGCCACCGTCGTGTCCACCGGTCCATCCGAGGATGGGACTTACACCCACTACAAACTCGCAGCAAAAAACCATGAGGGGAAAGACCTCAACTTGCATTGGACCGACCAGTGGCAGAAAACCAAACTGCTTCAGTTCAATGACAAGAATGGGAATGGCCAGATCGAAATGTCAGCCGATAAGGAGGCGAGCGAGGTCACCACGCTGGACCGGGATATCATCGTCCTGTCGACTCCAGAGGTGGCGAATCTCTCGCCCTGGGTGATCGCCTTGGTCGCGGCGGGCGGATTGGCCGCGGCGCTTTCGACCGCGGCGGGTCTGCTTCTGGTCATCTCCAGTTCGATCGCTCATGACATTTACTTCCGTCTTATCAACCCTCACGCCGATGAGGCCCACCGCGTTCTGGTTGGACGAGGCATGGTTATCCTGGGACTGATTGTGGCCGGATATTTTGGCGCCCATCCGCCGGGGTTTGTGGGCGAGGTCGTTGCCTTCGCCTTTGGGCTCGCGGCGGCAAGTTTCTTCCCGATCATTCTGTTGGGAATCTTTTATCAAAGGGCCAACCGAGAGGGCGCCATCGCCGGCATGATTGTGGGGCTCTCTTTTACTATCTTTTATATCGTGGGAACCACCGCGCAAAAAATCATTCCCGGCGTCGAGGCCCCGTTCTTCGGCAACTGGTGTTTCGGCATCAGCCCTCAGGGGATCGGCACGGTTGGCATGCTCCTTAATCTGATCGTTTGTCTCGTGGTCTCGAAACTGACTCCGCCACCCCCGCAAGAGGTTCAGGATATGGTGGCCGACCTTCGGATTCCGGCTCACCCTGGCGCGGCTTACATCCTGGATGAGGGGACCGAATGATGGCCGCTCTTCTCCGGTAGGGAACAGCAAGGAATGTGGCATAGGTGGATGGAGGTTTTTTTAGGGTGTCAATTTTTGGTCAGACTCGCGGTATTCTGAGATTTCTTTGTTGACACCCTCTAATCTTCGGGCAAACAATCCGATCGGACTCTCTTCTAATTCCAAACTCCCGGAGGAACCTCATGTCACGACTGAGAACGCTTTGCTTGTTCATCTCCCTGACAGGAGGACTCGTCCTTTGCGGGTGTGGCAAAGGACCTGAACCCGCGACGTCTCCCGAGGCGACAACGACTCCGCCGACCGACTCCTCTCCCGACCTTGTAAAAATATCTCCCGGCGATGATGTCCAAAAGCGCGTTCAAGAAGAACTCATCCTGGCCGAACCCGGAACGATCATCGAATTCGAGGAGGGAGTTTATGAGTTCACTCAGGGCCTCTCCCTCGATGTGGAGGAAGTGACAGTGCGTGGGGCGGGGATGGATAAGACGATCCTCGATTTCAAGAACCAGGAGGCCGGGGCGGAGGGTCTCTACATCACCAGCGATCATGTCCTGGTGGAGGACCTATGTGTCCGGGACACCAAAGGGAATGCAATTAAATCCCATTCCGCCGATAACATCATTTATCGTCGGGTCAAAACCGAATGGACCGGCGGACCGAAACCGACCAACGGCGCCTATGGTCTTTATCCCGTCAGCTCCGAAAACGTCCTGATCGAAGGCTGCGTGGCCATCGGCGCCTCGGATTCAGGAATCTATGTCGGTCAATCCAAGCATGTCATCGTTCGAGACTGTACCGCCAAGTTCAATGTTGCGGGTATCGAGATCGAAAACTGTCACTTTGCCGATGTCCATGATTGTCTCGCCACTGAGAATACGGGTGGTATCCTGGTCTTTGATCTCCCCGACCTTCCTCAACAAAATGGACACAACATTCGAATCTTCAATAACAAATCGGTTGAGAACAACACCAAGAACTTCGCCCCCGAGGGCAACATGGTGGCCAATGTCAAAACTGGGACTGGGGTCATGGTCATGGCCAACACCAACGTCGAAATCTTTGAGAACATGATCGGCGACAACGACGCGACCAACATCATGGTGATCGCCTACCAGTCGACCGGATTGGAGATCAAGGATGTGAACTACTACCCCTTCCCAGAGACGATCCACATTCACGATAACCAGTTCGGCCCATGTGGTTCCGATCCCGGCAAGGAGGGAGGAACCTCCATGGAGGATCTGCTTGGCAAGCCATTGCCGGACATTGTCTGGGATGGGGTAGTGAACGAGAAGAAAGCGAAGGAGGGACAACTCCCGGAAGAAATTCGCCTCGCCATCCATGACAACTCGAAAACCGGGGGTGGTGACGTGACCTTTGGAAATCTGGGCGGTTTGGACAACTTTGAGAACCCTTCCAAGGATTTAATCAGCCGCGATCTCTCGGCTCACGCCGGGGAGCACCCTTCTATTGCCGCAGTGCGAATCGAGGGTGTCGACTAGTGGTCCGACTCCCCAAGGCGCTCACCCTGGCTTGCCTCATGTTAGGCAGCGTTCATCTCTGGGCGGAAGGCGTCTGCATCGATCCTGAGGAAGCTTTTCCTGAAACGATTGGCGATTTTCGCCTGTTCGCGGACAACTTGGAACAAAAGCCCAATGAGGGTTTGATCCCCTACGAACTCAACACCCCCCACTTTGCCGACTACGCCAACCTTCACCGATTTCTGTGGGTTCCTCCGAATGACAAGGTTTCGTATCAAGAGGATGGGTCCCTCCTTTATCCCGTCGGATCGGCGCTTGTCCTCACCGTTGGGTACCTGGAGGATATGAGAAACCCACAACAAGGTGAGCGGCTGATCGAAACGCGCCTGTTAGTCAAATCGAAAACCGGGTGGAGGGCCGCGCAGTATGTCTGGAATGAAGAGGCCACCGACGCCTCGCTCAGCCCGGTCGGAGGAGAACGCCTGGTGGAGTGGATTCACTCCGATGGCTCGAAGCGATCCCTCCACTACCATGTTCCCAATATCAACCAATGCAAAATGTGTCATGAATTGGCGGATGTCTTCGTCCCTCTCGGGCCACTGGATTCCCGGAACTTGAACCGGTCCATCGTTCGTGAGGGTGAGGCTGTCAATCAATTGGAGGATTGGAAGGACAGAGGGATCCTCGAGGGACTTCCCGAACAGGTCGATGATCTTGAGGCATTCCCAAAATGGAATGATCCCTCCACGGGATCGCTCGATGAACGAGCGCGCGCCTATTTGCATGTCAACTGTTCGAGCTGCCACCAACCGGGCGGTCTTGCTTACACTTCCGGTCTGGATCTCACTTTCGACCAGCGGATCCCAATTCGATTCGGTGTTTTCAAATCCCCCGTGGCGGCGGGGCGAGGAGTGGGCGCCGCTCGGTTTGGGATTTATCCAGGCGAACCGGAAGCGTCGATTCTCTACCACCGACTAGGGTCAACCGACCCCGGGGTGAGAATGCCGGTGGTCGGGCGAAGCCTTGTCCATGAGGAGGGGCTCGCGCTCATCCGAGAATGGATTGAGGAAATGCGATACCCCGAATTGATGAAACAACACGAACACAAACGAACGGCGCTCTTGGGGCTGTGGCGAACCGATGGATCGGAGGCCGCTTCAAGATGAGATTATCCGTGTGGTGGATTCTTACTCCCTTGATTCTTTTGATCCTTATCGGCTGCGGGGGCGATTCGACTTCGGATCGACCAAAACTCGACCAAGTCCGGATCGATGTCGACGCTCGCCGACCCGCCATGAACCTTTCCGACTACAACCTGTTCTCGGACCTTGCGACTCTCACACCGAATGATGGGGTTCTTCCTTACCAAGTCAACAACTCCCAATACCTCGATGGGGCCCTGCTTCGGTATTTCGTCTATATCCCTCCCGCCGCCAAAATCGAATTCGATTCCAACGGGCTCCCCAATCTCCCGGTCGGTTCGGCGCTGATCCAAAACCTCTCCTTCCCAACGGATCTTCGCAAACCGGAGGAGGAGGCGCGCCAGTTGGAAACCCGCCTCCTGATCCATCAGAGCAAAGGTTGGGTCGCCGTGCCCTACCTTTGGAATGAGGACCATTCCGACGCCGAGAGGTCCGTCGTTGGAGAAAAGACCAAGATCGTTTGGAAAGACCGTGAGGGGGAGAGTCAATCGTTCACCTACCTGACCCCCGACATGAACCAGTGCAAACGCTGCCACAAACAGAACGACGAAGTCTCCCCCATCGGATTCACCACGCGGAATCTGAATATGGATATCGAATCCTCGCGAGAAAGACAGAACCAACTGGAACATTGGATGGCGTTGGGGCTTTTTACTGACTCGGAGGGGGAGACGGTCAACGAAAGAACCGTTTCCTGGCGTGACCCTTCGTTTGGGACGATTGAGGAACGGGCGCGGGCCTGGCTTGATATCAACTGCTCCAACTGCCACAACCCCGAGGGGGAGGCGATCGTGTCGGGATTGGACCTTTCCCTCGACCAAGACCATCCCGTTCGGTTTGGAATCTACAAACCACCGGTCGCGGCGGGACGAGGCTCCGGCGGATTTCGCTTTAGCATCGACCCTGGGAAACCACAAAGTTCCTTCCTTCTCCATCGGATTCGCTCGACTGAACCTGGGGTCATGATGCCTCCACTTGGACGGTCCACAGTCGATGAAGAGGGATCCCAATTGATTGAAGAGTGGATTGCCCAAATCAGGGCCGACTCGGAACTCGAGGAGAGGGCGCTCAATCCGATGGCCGCTTATCAGGGGGCCCTTTCCGGTGGCGATCCGGGAAATGGCCGAGTCATCTTTTATGAAAAATTCAAATGCGTGGCTTGCCACACTGCCGAGAAACGTGGCGAAGGAACTGTTGGGCCTAACCTTTCCGATGTGGGCGCCAGAACCGATCGAAACTATCTCTTGGAGTCCCTGATCGAGCCAAGCGCTCGGGTGGTCGAGGGTTTCGAATCCGTGATGGTGACCACCGCCGACGAGGAGGTTCTCACTGGCACGATCCTGTCCGAAGACGCCAATCAAATCACGCTCTCGAATTCCGCCGGTGGCGCGGAGAGCCTCAATAAATCCGAAATCTTGGATCGCCGGGATTCCTCTCTTTCCATCATGCCATCGGTGGCCAACCTTCTATCGGTCCAAGAGGTGGCGGACCTCCTCGAATACCTTTCACAGCAGAAAACCCGTATTGAATAAAAAGGGTTTTTCATCGTCTTTGTCTTTGTTCGAATTCTGGAGGATATAGGCTTGAAATATCAAATTTATTGGAATTGACAAATGCTGGCGAATCTCTTAGTATGACGGAAAACAAGGGTAACAGGGTTTTGTCCAGTCTTGGGCGATGGCCGGTTTTGAATCGGCCTCCTTCGAGGCGGGTCCTGTCCCAAGGAAAAAAGTCGTTTTGGAGGCTCGAAAAATGGTTCGCAAATCGCTTCTTCTGGGAGTGCTGCTCCTTTCCATTCTTTTTACTGAATCTGGTTTCGCCCAGAAGACCGCCAAACCTGTCGGGGGCAAAGTCCCGAAGCCCCAGCCGGTGGAGGAGAGCAAGTCCTTCCCGGTGGCCCAACCCTTCACCAATGAGTATGGGGTTGAGTGGCATCCGACCGTGGACACCGCGATCGAATTGACGGTCTCCGGTCCCAACGAAGTGAGTTCCAAAACCACCTTCGGTTTGGAGACGCTCCCTTATTTCGATTTTTACGATGAAAACGGCAACCTTCGTCCGGATGGGGTCTACATCTACGAGCTGAAAGTGATCCCGAATATCGATCCTTCCACTTATCAAAAGATGGAGGCGATTCGCGAGTCTCCGAATCGGCAAGAATTGACCGAGGAGATGAAAGCCTTTGGCGAACTCCCCCAAGAAACCCTGATCCAAATGGGAAGTTTCACCTTCAAGGGGCATGAGGTCATCATGGGAGAGGCGGTGAACATGAAGACCCTCCAATCGGCGGACATGGACGATCCAAACTTCGACAAGATCATCGTCCACAATCAGGATGTCACCATTCAAGGCAGCGAGTGTATCGGATTCGATTGCACTAGCGGCGAAAATTTTGGCTTCGACACCCTGAGATTGAAGGAAAACAACCTCCGAATCCGTTTCAGCGACACCAGCAACAGCGGGAGTTTCCCAACGAGGGATTGGCAACTGACAGCCAATGATACAACCAACGGGGGCGCCAGTTATTTTTCCATCGACGATGTCGATGGTGGCAGGACTCCTTTTCGCCTGATTGCCGGGGCTCCATCCAACTCACTCTATGTGGACGCTCAAGGCGATGTCGGCATGGGCACCTCGAATCCGATTGTCGAACTTCATCTTGCTGACGGTGACACGCCCACAATCCGATTGGAGCAGGACGGTAGTAGTGGCTGGACCGCTCAAACGTGGGACGTTGCGGGCAACGAGACGAACTTCTTCATTCGCGACGTCAATAACGGCAGTAAACTCCCTTTCAGAATCAGACCCGGCGCTCCCGATAATAGCATCTACATCGACACCGATGGCGATGTCGGAATTGGGACCAACGCGCCTTCCGCAAAGTTGGATGTTCGTGGAAGCGCTATGATCAACGGCGATCTTTTTGCGAAGGATGGCGCGACGGTCGGATCCAGTTACTACGGTTCAAGCAACATTCCGGATAATGGCTTGATCGTCGAGGGAAACTCCGGTTTTGGAACGGATGATATCGAATCGTGGGACCCAAATTGGGGAGCGATCGAGCTTGGTGGGACTTCTTCCATTATGTACAACAGGGGAAATGGCTCCTATCACGCCTCCAACAACGCATACTTCAATGGAGTTTGGAGGTATAAACAGACTGGCGCCCCCGCGGCCAATTATCACCAACACAATGGCGAGCACATTTGGAGGACCGCTTCATCGGGGACCGAAGATGCCGCGATCACCTGGACCGAGGGAATGCGGGTCGACGAAAACGGGCGGGTTGGGATACAGAACAACAACCCAAGCGCTCTTCTTCAAGTTGGAACGGGCGGCGCGGTCTGCAACGGAACCACCTGGATCGACGGTAGTTCCAGAGACTTCAAGAAGCAAATCCAAGATCTTTCCGAGGCGGACTTGGAAGAACTTATGAAGGTCCTGGACGATGTGGATATGGTTTCTTACCTGTACAAACAGGAGTCGGACGACACCCCCAGGCATGTGGGTATGATCGCCGAGGAGATGCCGGACATTCTGGCGAGCAAGGATCGCAAAGGCCTGGAACTCGGGCGCCATGTCGGCTTTTTGATGGGCGTGGTCAAAGTTCTGAAGACTCAAAACGAGGAAATGGCTCAAGAACTCGAGCAACTCAAAGCGGAGATTGCGGCCATCAAAGAAAACAAGTAAATTCTTTGTCCAGGTCGCTTTCGGTCCATGAAGGCTGGGAGCGACCTGGACAAGATAATGAAAGCTTTTGTCTCCCTCGTATTGACCCTGTCGTATCTGTCCACTCTCTGTGCGGGTGACTTAACTTATTCGGCATCCCAATTGACTCACGGTCCCAAACACCACTTTTTTGGATATATCGGCCAATCGCTCACGATCCCATGGAACCAGAGCGGGCGTTTTATCTTGTGTTTGGAGACGGACTTCCACGACCACATGCCCAGGCCCAATGAGCCCGCTAAGGTTTGTGTGGTCGACACGAAGGATGGAAACCGAATCATTCCCCTCGATGAATCTCGCGCTTATAATTTTCAGCAAGGGACCATGTTCTATTGGAATCCCGCTTCCGCCGAACACCAGTTCTTCTTCAACGACCGCGAGCCGGATACGGGGAAAGTGTTTACCACCCTTTATGACCTGGACCACCGAAAGCGCGTCCATGAATACCGCTTCGAGGAGACTCCTGTCGGGAATTCCGGAGTTGCGCCGAATGGCGAATCGTTCCTCGCCATCAACTACGCCCGCATGGACCGTCTTCGTCCCGTCACCGGTTACCCCGAAGCGTTCGATTGGACAGTCGACCAGACGGCGCCGAGCGACGATGGAATCTTTCTTGTCGATATCGAATCCGGTTCGAAGACTCTCCTGGTGTCATTCCAGGAAATGCGCGACCGATTCATCGGAAAGATTGCCGATGTCGATAAGGCCTCTCTCTATATCAATCACACGCTCTGGAATCGAAACAGCGACCGAATCTATTTCTTCCTTCGCGGTCGCCTCGATGGGAAAGCGATGTGGGTCAACACCCCTTGCTCCATCCACCCCGATGGAACCAACCTGACCCTGCATGAGACCTTCATCGGCGGACATCCTGAATGGGGGGAGGGGAATCGGGTGATCGGAAGGCAAGAGGACCGGCAAGTGGTCTATGATGTCGACCGCAAGCAGATCGTTGACGAGATCGGACAACCCGGCGATTTTCCCAATCCAGAGGGAGACATCTCCTTCTCTCCCGATGGTCGATTTTTGGTCAATGGATTCGGCGTCCCGGGAGGAAAGAACGATTACGTGATCTTCCGTATGGAGGATGGAACCCATATCCGAACGGAATCGTTTAGCCGAGGCCCCTACCGGAGCGGCGAATTGCGAATTGATCCCGCCCCGCGCTGGAATCGCGAGAGCAACCGGATTCTCATCCCCAACTGGTGCGAGGACGACACTCGGCAAATGTTCATTCTATCCCTCTCCGAGAACTGAAATCGGATCTGGCGCCGACTTCGGTTTGGGCCTTATGACCCTGGTCGGTTTCATCTAGAATCCCCTTCCGACAATGTTCCTCGGAGGTGTGGATGATGGTTTTTAGATTCTCTTTGATCGCTTTCTTAATCGGTGCAACCCTAACGGTTTCCAGCCAAACCGCGGCGGAACAAACAGGAGTTGTCTATGAGGGGAAAGAGGGACCCGGTAAGGGAAAGCATATCGTTTTCGTAACAGGAGATGAGGAATACCGATCCGAGGAAGGGATGGTCCAACTCGCCAAGATCCTTGCAATTCACCATGGATTCAAATGCACCGTCCTCTTCGCGATTAACCCCGAGACCGGCGACATCGATCCCACCACATTGAACAACATTCCCGGACTCCAGGCGCTGGACAACGCCGACCTGATGGTCCTCTTCACCCGATTCCGTGAGCTGCCGGATGACCAGATGAAACACATCATCGACTACACGAACTCCGGCAAACCGATCATCGGCCTTCGCACCGCCACCCACGCTTTTAACTACAAGGAGAATTTGGACAGCCCGTACGCGAAATACACCTGGAACGGTTCGGATCCCAAAGGGGGATGGGGGCGGCAAGTCCTTGGAGAGACTTGGGTCAATCACTACGGTCACCATGGAGTCGAAAGCACCCGGGGTCTGATCGCGGAAGGTCAAAAAGACAATCCGATCGTGCAGGGTTGCGAGGACATTTGGGGGCCCACCGATGTTTATGGCCTAACCGAGCTCGAGGGGGATTGCCAACCCCTCATCATGGGTCAAGTGCTGTCGGGAATGAATCCGTCCGACCCGCCGAACGAGGACAAGGAGATGGTTCCTGTCGCCTGGACCAAGACTTACACCGGCGATTCGGGAAAGAAGACCGCCCGGGTCTTTTGCACCACGATGGGGGCCTCTCAAGACCTCTCCAGCGAAGGCCTTCGCCGATTGCTGGTCAATGCCTGTTACTGGTGCCTGGGAATGGAGGACCGAATCCCCCCTCAAAGCGAGGTTTCGATTGTTGGCGAATACCACCCAACGCCGTTTGGGTTTGGCCAACACAAAAAGGGCGTCCAACCTTCCGATCTGAATCTGGAGTAAACCTTCCGGCAATTCTTTGACCGGAAGTCCTGACCACGGGGGAGACTTTTTTCGATTCACACTCCCGCCCTATTTGCATTTTTTTCTAAAATCGGTTTAAATGACGGTGTGACTGTGTGACAGGAATTTGGCTTCCATTTGATTTCTGTCGATTTGCCGTTTTTCTTGCCGCCGACTTCGGATCCAAAAGGCTCGAACGAAGTTGGCCGTTTTGGACAGAACACCATTCACCCGACCGCGCTCAATGAAGGGAAGGGGAAAAGTGTTTGAAACCAAAAAAGATTTAGTTGATGTAATGAAAGTCCCCCGACCTTCTTCGGGGGGACGCTCCCCCCCTGTGTTTCCGTCAGGCCTCAAGATTCGAACCCGTACGGATTTTTCCAAGACTTCTCAAAAGGGCGGAGACAACCTGATGAAACAGATCCAGATCACCCTGCTTTCGATTCTCGTCACCGGAGTCGCTTTGACACCCTGCCAAGTCAAGGCGGACAACTCCTTCAAGCCAAGAGTGGTCGTCACATTGGATGCTTGCCTCGATTGCGGCAACCCGGATGACATCCACGCGCTTGTTCACCTCTTGTGGCATTCCAACGAAATCGATTTGGAGGGTCTGCTCCCGGATCGTTACGATGTCTTTGGGGACCCAGTCGAGACCGAGGCGATCGAAAAGGTCCTTGACGCTTACGAGGCGGACTACAACAACACCTCAATCTCCTTGGCCGATCAAGGTTTTCCCGACCCGACCACTCTTCGCGAGTTGATTCCAGATTCACAAGAGGATGCCCTCGACCTTATCGAAACGCTCGCCAACGAAGACAATCCACGCCCTCTCTTTATTCTTGGTTGGGGAAACATGAGGTTGCTTCAGGAGACCCTGACAAGGGATCCGTCGGTCGCGGAAAAGATACGAGTGATTACCGTCGGAACCAGAACCAATTACAACAATTGCCGGGAGCCGAACCTGAATGGATGGGGACGTAACGCCATCTTCCAAAGATCTCAGTTCGACAATATGTGGTGGATCGAACTCGATTGGGCCCAGGAGGCCATGCAAATCGGTGAAGAACCGGTCAAGATGCTGGATGCCCTGTCTCGGTATGGAGATCTCGGACAAATCCTAGCCGATTCGAACGAGAACTCGAAATGGGGCAGGGGATTTCGCGGCGGAGATATTGCTCCGCTCCTTATCCTTCTCGATCCTTCCGGTTCCGTCTACAACCCGACAAAAGGGGGGTGGTTGGGAAAACTGGCTCAACCGTTTCCCGAAAGACGTCCCAACTATTTCACCGACAATATGGGGAAATACGAATGGGATTACGAGAAACCCTGCCGTACTTGGATCGACCGAGAACTTGCCCTAAAAGAGTGCCAAGCCGCGTTGTTAAAAAATCGTCCCGTAATCTACGCTAAACTCCTTGAGCGGTTGAATTCCATCTACCCCACGCAAACAAAGACTCAATCGATCGCCTCCTATGAAGCCGAGAACGCCGAACTAACCGAGGATCTGCGGGTCAGGAGCGATCTCGAGGCCAGCCATGGGTTTTATGTGGAGATGAAGGGAAACGGCCGGATCACCTGGGTTCTGGAGGACGTGCCCGCGGATGGCGAATACAAGGTGAAAATTCGGTACAAACTCCCGTTTCATCATCAGACCCAAAGACTCATCCTGAACGGCGAGGACCTGGGGATGGCCACATTCGATGGCTCCGCGCGCGCTTGGCAGGAGAAGGAATTCGCCTTGCCACTCAAAGAGGGGCGGAATTCGCTTACGGTCGAGAAGGATTGGGGATACATGGATTTCGATAATGTGATTCTGGCCCTAAACGAACCCTGACTTTTCATGTAAGGTAGCTGACTCCCTTGCCGGTATCCTCACATATTTTGCAATGAGATTTCGTTATCCAAGGAGGATCGACCTAGAGAATGCTATCCCTATGCCGCCAGTATTGGACCAATTTGTTTTTCGCCCTACTAATCCTTGGTTGCTCGATGGCCCTGTCCGCTCGAGGCCAGGATGCCGCGACGCCTGAACCCGCCACCACCTCGAATCCAGACATACCGGTCGCCGAACTCGAATGGCGTCTCAAACCTTTGACCGCGGAAGATCTCGGGTTCGAGGCCGATGGGTGGCAGGGATTGGTCAAACAAAAAGTGGAGGAGATCGCGGACACCAATATCGCCATTCTGAAGAAGAATGAGGAAATGGAAGAGGCGGAGGCTGGATCAAGCGATCAGCGGCAGACGGAAAAAACGAATCTCCTGGAAAGGCTCGCTCAGTTGACCGAGGAGCGAACCATGCTGCTGGACCGGGCCAACTTAGTCGTGGATGAATTGGAGAGAAAAGGGGGCGATGAGGCCAAGGTCGAGAGATACCGGACCTACATGAAAGCGGCTAGCGGGGTCAAGGTGGATGTCTCCGACACCGAGGCGTTGTGGTCCGCGACAAAGGGTTGGATCACCTCGAAAGAGGGAGGACTTCGCTGGCTAAAAAATATCGCCCTGTTTGTCATTATCATAATCGCTTTCTTCTTCTTGAGTCGGATTCTGGGCAATGTCACCACCCACGCTCTTGCCAGGACGAGAGCCACGTCCAATCTACTTCGGACTTTCCTCATCAACACGATCCGACGATTGACTCTGATCATTGGGGTCATCGTCGGCCTGGCGGCGCTGGAGATCAATATCGGGCCGCTTCTCGCGGTTATCGGCGCCGCCGGATTTGTGGTCGCGTTCGCCCTCCAGGATTCGTTGGGAAACTTCGCCAGCGGTCTCCTGATCATGATGTTCAGGCCCTTCGATGTGGGAGACGCCGTGGAGGTGGGCGGGGTCGCCGGGAAGGTCGAGGAGGTCAATTTGCTCTCGACCCACCTCAAGACATTCGACAACAAAAGCGTGCTGATCCCGAACAACGAGGTGTGGGGAGGAGTGATCACCAATATTACCGCGAGCCCTCGTCGTCGGGTGGATATGGTTTTCGGCATCGGTTACGACGACGACATCGACAAGGCGCAACGGATTCTCGAGGACATTGTGTCCAGCCACGATTTGGTGTTGAAGGATCCCGAACCGGTGATCAAGATGAACGAATTGGCCGACTCCTCGGTGAACTTCATTGTGAGACCCTGGACCTTGACCGACGATTATTGGACAGTCTATTGGGATATGACCCGCGAGGTGAAAAAGCGGTTCGACCAAGAGGGGATTTCCATTCCCTATCCCCAGCGTGACATCCATGTCTACAACCAAGGCCGATCGGATGACCGTTCCGAGGCTGAAGGCGCGGCCTGAGAGACCGATCGCCAGATCCAGCGACGATGTCTTCTTCCCGCAGTCTGTCGACACGCCACCACTCTCGCTCCACAGGTGGAGCCACTTTCTTCGAGGACGCTGACGGAATAACCTCACCGCACAAAGAATCCTTCAAAGAAAGGCCGAACCCTCATGCGAGCCATCATGGTCATGTTCGATTCCCTCAACCGTCGGATGCTCTCTCCCTACGGTTGTGAGTGGACCCACACACCCAATTTCCAGCGTCTCGCGGAAAGAACTGTGCAATTCGACAACTGCTATGTGGGCAGCATGCCCTGCATGCCGGCTCGGAGAGAACTCCACACGGGCCGTTACGATTTCCTCCACCGCGATTGGGGGCCGCTCGAACCCTTCGACGATTCCATGCCCGAGATCCTGGATAGGAATGGCGTTCACACCCACCTCGCCACCGATCATTACCATTACTACCAAGATGGCGGCGCCAATTACCATTGCCGCTATTCGACATGGGAGTTCTTCCGGGGGAGGGAAGGGGATCCCTGGAAGGGGAATCTGAATGACTCCATTCCCATCGCTCCCAATCTCAACGACCGAGACCCGAAATGGTGGCGACAGGAATATGTGAATCGATCCTACATGCCGGAAGTCGATGACCACAACCAGACAAAGACCTTTAATGCCGGCCTGGAATTTATCCGAACCAATGCCGATTGCGATAACTGGTTCCTTCATCTGGAAACCTTCGATCCGCACGAACCTTTTTTCTCGCACGCCGAATTCAAGGAACTGTACAAGCACGATTACTTGGGCCCTGAATGCGATTGGCCGAACTATGGTCGCGTTTCCAACGAGACTCCCGAGATGATTCAGCACCTTCGCTATGAGTACGCCGCCCTACTCTCCATGTGCGACCGGAGCCTGGGACGAGTCCTCGACCTCATGGATGAACTCAATCTATGGGAGGACACTCTGTTGATCGTGAACACCGACCACGGCTTTTTCCTCGGAGAAAAAGGATGGCTCGCCAAGGTGATCATGCCCTTTTACAACGAAGTCGCTCACATCCCGCTATTTGTCTGGGATCCTCGTTGCGGAAAGAAAGGGGAGGCTCGAAAATCGCTTGTCCAAACCGTCGATCTTGCTCCAACCCTGTTGGAATACTTTGGACAAACGGTTGACCCGACAATGAATGGCAAGTCTCTGACTGAGACCATCCTCAACGACCGCCCGGTTCGTCAAGCCGGATTGTTCGGGGCCTATGGGGGACATGTGAGTTTCACCGATGGTCGATATGTTTATATGCGAGCCGCGGCCGACGGATCCAACGAACCGCTCTCGAACCACACCCTCATCCCCGCGAAACTGGGCGAGCGAGAGCCCGTCCACCTACTCCGATCCGCGGAATGGGCGGGGCCCTTTTCATTCACCAAAGGATGCCGGGTCATGAAATATCCGAAACCCACCCGATTCGAGACGGAGGAGTTCGGTCACCTGTTGTTTGATTTGGAAAAGGATCCCGATCAGGAAAAACCGATCGTCGATCCCGAGTTGGAGAAACGAATGATCGACCGATTGATTTCCCTTATGAAGGAGGCGGAGTCCCCTGAAGAACAGTTCCGTAGGCTGGGCTTGGAGAATGCGGGATCCTGAGTCGAGTCGCGAGGAATCGATCAGACGAGATCGTTCTCCGATTTGAACTTATTGATGCGGATCTCGTAATCGTGGGCGAGATCCCCAATGATTTCGGCGTTCTTCGAGGCGTTGCTCAAGGCGGTTCCCAAGCCTTTGTCGAGTTCTTGATCCGGGCGTTCCAGAAGTTCCATCTGCAACCCGGCGATCTTTTCGTTGAGTGCGACTTGGCTGTTATGAATATCCTGCAAGTGCGCCAGTCTCGATTGCATTTCCTCGAGGACCTGTTTCGGTTCGGACATGATTCCCTCCGCCTATCGGAGAATTCCCGAGTTCTCCAATTTCTTTTTCAGCTTCGGTTTCATTCTAGCAAATCGAGTGGTCACATGCGAAAGGGTGACATCCAAGATCTCCGAGATCTCCTTGAACGTGAGCCCCCTCAGTCGAAATTCGATGATATCACGATCGAGCGGTTGAACCTTTTCGGACTCCACCCACTCCTCGAGAGAGTCCCTCAATAACTCCACAATCTGGACCCTTTCCAGCCGTTCGGCGGGAGAGAGGACCGCCTCATCGACGAACTGGACAAACGATTCCCCCATCCCCGAGGAGGTGTCGATCGTGTCGATCTTCAAGAGGTCGAACCGGTATTTGGAGGATTTCACATAATTGATTGTGCAACTGACCGAAATAATCGTGAGATATCGACGCAACGATGAGCGCTCGGGGTCCCAATCCCTTAACCGTTTGTAGTCGTTTTGAATGAGGATCTGGGCAATCTCCTGGATCACATCGGGTTCCTGATCCCCTAAATGAAACCGTCCGATCACGCGATGGATAAAGGGCTGATACTCTCCCCAAAAGCTCTCCCAACCCTTCTCAGGATCCGACAGAAGGTGAGCGAGGAGTTCCGAATCGGCTTGGTTTTTCTGGCCCTGGTTCTTGCTGTCCATTAGAAATGACCAATCAAACGGCAATAATCAAATCAAGTGTTCGAGTCGATATATGGCTTATATACTATTTACCCATGAACTTTGATCATTGTCATGGATATGTTACCATTATTTGACGCCTAGGGGAATGACGAAAAAAGACTTGCTGGGAGCAAAAAAACAACGCGATCGTCAAAGAACCAAACTTTACTTATGCGGTCCAAGGGACTTTCTGGGCGGGTTGTCACCATCGGAACGAATATTCCTACCTCATTCTAGGATTCCTGGAGCATGTCCGACAAGCAGGTTGTCCAAATCGAATCATTGCTATCGATACTCGGAGCGGGGCGCGATGAGTCTGGCATCTTCGCCAAATGGCTCGCCAACGCTCGAGCCGACAAGATCCCAAATGGGTCTCGTTCCACAGGTGTTAGTTTACTCAGGACCTCTTCCGCCTCGGAGTATTTCCGGTTCTCGATGAGGAGCCACCCTGAAAGTCCTCCCCATGCATTCTTGAAAGTTTCACTGGAATCCTCGGGCTTCGGACGATCCTCGCCTCCTTCAGGCAAACGCCCCTCGGTCAGGCATTCCTTAAGTAACCGAATCTCTTCGGAGGTGGCGGAATCGAGTTTGTTCGACTCCGGCCAACAGATTTCGATTCCCTTCCACAAGGTAGGAAATCGTTGCTTTGATTCGGTTTGGGGCGACTGATGTCCACCCCGGGTCAGGGGCGCCGGAACCAATCCCGCCGGGGTTGTCTTGCTATTCCTGGTCAAGGCAATCAGAAATGCCTCGATCTTTTCGAAGATCCATGCTTTTTCGCACTGTGGGAGAATCTTTTCTCGCAGAACACCGATTGCGTCTGTTAGGTCGCCGGAAAGCAGTAGAAAAACGAAGAGATTCCTCCAGTCACGTTGCGTGAACTCGCTTTCCGACAGGAGAATTTCCATCCCCGAGGGTTGTCCCTCGACATGAATAGCGATAGACAACCCGTCCTTAATCTCCGTCAGGAACCGGTTCCGCCCCGATGAAACCGTCACTTTGCAGATCAGGCTCCCTTGCTCCCACACTTCGAGGAAACGTCTTTGGCCCAGGTGAGTTCCATCGGTTAAATGAAGACGTCGCCGACCGGATTCGGACACGATCTTGAAACCGATCCGCTCTTCGGACTCGGTAAGGGGAAGATGAAACGAGACCTCTTCCCGAAAACAGCCCGAAAGAAATGGGGAGCGCACTCGCGCCGCACGGTCCAGAAGTTCCAACGTTTTGCCGGAAAAATTGACCTCTTTGGCGGTCCCAACCCGAAGGTAGTTCTCGGTATGACCAATCCGAAGGTAACTTGGACAGGCAAATGGTAGATCGAGGTTGTTTGAAAGCGCCAACTCGGAGGTGTGCAAAAGGCTTTTCAGATCGTAATCATGGACCAACTCGAAAGACTCCCCCACAGGCAGATTATCGTCAGAGTTATGATGCTCTTTCAAATTGGTCTCCCGGTTCGACAACAGCAATGTCATGGGAGAACCCCTTTTTCGTATTTGCCCTATGATTATCTATACAGGGGGGCGCCAGTTTTTTATTCAGTTTTTTTGGACAGGTCCCCTGCCGGTAGAACGTTCGAAAATTGGGTTTTCCGCCTGCCATTGCGGTTGGATTGACAATCCCTGGGGATCGTCGCCACTATTGTTAATCTGAAAAACGCCTTGAGGCAAGCACAAAGATGAAACTCACCGAGGGACTGTGCGGGTTCAATCCATTGTGGGGCGGAGCCTTCCTAGCCTTCGCGTTCCTCATGACCACCCGAATCACCCAAGCGGACGACCAACCGCAGTGGGGGGAAAGATTCACTCGAAACCTCTACTCCAGCGAAACCCCGATCCCCAGCCAATTCAATCCCGAATCCGGAGAGAACATTCGATGGTCGGTCGAACTCGGCTCGAACACTTATGGAACGCCCATCGTCGCCAATGGCCGGGTCTTGATTGGAACCAACAACGAGCACCCTCGAGACCCCAAACACCAAGGAGATCGAGCGGTCCTGATGTGCTTCGACGAAGAGAATGGGAGTTTCCTATGGCAGGCCGCCATCCCCAAGTACACCGACTATCAGGACTGGCCGGGGATCGGACTCACCGGGGTTCCGACAGTTCAGGGAGATCGCATCTACCTCATTTCCAACCGATGCGAAGTCCTCTGTCTGGACCTAGATGGACTGGCGGATGGAAACGATGGCCCCTTTACCGATGAGGGGCTTTACCTCTCGCCGGAGGGCGCGAGCGCCGAACTCAGCGAGACCGACCCGGACATTCTTTGGGTGACCGATTTAATTGGGGAATTGGGAGTCCATCCTCACGATGCTCCCTTCGGCTCCATCCTTCTTTTGGGCGATTATCTTTACCTCTGCACTTCGAACGGAGTGGACGCTTCCCACAAATTCATGCCCGCCCCCGAGGCGCCCAGCCTCGCGGTTTTGGAAAAGGCGACCGGGCGGATCGTCGCGGTGGATGGAGAGAACATGGGGCCGAGGACCGTCCATTGCACCTGGTCCTCCCCATCGTACGCGAATGTTGAGGGGCGCGACCTGATCTTCTTTGGGGGAGGCGACGGCGTGGTCTACGCTTTCGAACCCTTTTCCCCCGACAAGAAGGATTCCGAGGAGATCGCACTGCTCAAACGGGTATGGAGGTTCGATTGCGATCCCACAGCCCCCAAGGAGAATGTCCACGATTACAAAGGGAATAAGGTGACCAGTCCCAGCAACATCTATGGGATGCCGGTCTTCGCAAGCGATCAGGTCTTTATCGCGGCTGGCGGCGACCTCTGGCATGGCAAGAACGAGGCTTGGTTGAAGTGCATCGACGCTTCGCAAACGGGAACAATCACAAAGTCCGGAGAAGTCTGGTCCTACCCCCTCGAACGCCATGTCATGTCCACACCGGCGGTCTCTGGCGACCTCGTGTTCATCGGGGATTGTGGCAGGCATGTTCATTGTGTGGACCGTAAGACCGGCGAGGGTCTTTGGAAGCACTATGCGGAAGCCGAAATTTGGGGATCCCCAATGGTGGTCGATGGAAAGGTTTTCATCGGCACAAAGAAGGGGGACTTATGGGTTTTCGCGGCCCAACCCGAGAAGGAAATTCTCGGCCAAATCGACATGAAAGCGCCCATCCAGGGCACCCCCACCGCCGCCAACCAGACCCTCTATGTCGCCACCATGAACCGGCTGTACGCGATTGCCAACACCCCTGCCGCTCGTTGATGTCGTGGATTTGTTGCCTAAAATACATTCTTGATCTTTCAATCTTGTATATTAAATACCACATAGTATAATCTAAATTAAGCGGAGCGGTCGTGTTAGAGAGTTTTTCCGATCAATCAGTCTATGAGATTTTCTCGACGCCCGCTGTCGTCGCGGAGATTTTTTCGTCAAATCGAATGAGGACCCCGCGGATGTTTGGGGTGCGAGGGGAAACAGATTGATTGGCCAAGAGGATTTGCCAAACTTTTTCGACCATGTCCTGGCTGGGCTTCAGGATGTGGCTTTTCTTGTGGATCTAGAAAGTCGAACGGTCGGGTATGCGAATTCAGCCCTTTGGAAAGTTTTGGGATACGCTCCCTCTGAGGCGATCGGTGGAGCGGCCGAGTTTTTATTCGCTGATCGGGTTGACTATTTGAAGTGGGAAGAAGTGAGCGACTCCTCATTGGAGAAGGAAGGGGCCATTCAATCCAAGCATCGGATGAGGAGGAAAGATGGAACGGTAATAGAAACCGAGCACACGCTGATTCCCTTGGTCAATCGGGAGGGTTGTGGCATTGGCGTTCTGGGTCTTGTTCACGACCTTTCGAATGCGAATTCAGATAATCGACTCCACGGCGAATATGAGGTCAAGTACCGACTCCTATTCGAAAACGTATCCCTCCCCCTCCTGGTGTACGATCAGGACAGTCTGCGGATTCTCGATGCCAACCGGGCTGCGGTTCGTCATTTTGGTCATTCGCATGACGAATTCCTCGAGCTGACTCTAAAAGACATTCGTCCAAAAGATGAAACACCGAGTCTGAACGACGAGTTCGTATTCCTTCCCACAACCAGCGCCAATCATGGAGTGCGGAGGCATTGCAAGAAGGATGGGACCGAATTCTTGGCCGACGTTGTCAGTTTCCCATTGGTGGAAAACGGACGAAACCACAGAGGGCTTGTGATCGCGGATGTCACGGTCCAAGAGGAATACGAAGACGCCCTCGAACAAATCCTTCAGGAGAAGGCGGCGATTTTGGACGCTCTCCCTTCCAATGTGGCGGTTTTGGATTCGGAAGGGTACGTCGTCTTTATTAACGATTCCTGGAAGAAGTTCGCCGAGCAAAATGGATATGCCGACCCCTCTCGGGGGTTCGGACTGAACTATCTGAAAATCTGCGAGGACGCTGAAGGGCTTTCCTCGGATGGGGCTCTTGGAGTGGCGGAGGGAATCCGGTCGATTCTTCAGGGAAACCAAAGGGGTTTCATGCACGAATACAGCTGCCACTCCCCCGATGAACCGCGTTGGTTCCAGATGATGGCGCGATCCTTCGGCGAGAAGGATGGAGTTCGCGGCGTGGTGGTCATGCATGTCGACATCTCCTCCCGCAAGTTGAGCGAGCTGAGGATTCACGAACAGCACCGGATTTCTTCTCTTCAGGCGGACATCGGACGCGCTCTCCGGACCCCTGAACCCCTCAACAATATGCTCCAAAAATGCGCCCAATCGGTGGTCGATCACTTGGATGCCTCATTCGCTCGAATTTGGACCCTGAACAAAAAAGAAGAAGTCCTCGAATTGCGTGGCAGCGCTGGTTTATACACCCACATCGATGGTCCACATAGCCGAGTGCCGGTGGGAACCCTGAAAATCGGAAGGATCGCGCAGACCAAAACTCCCCATCTGACGAACCAGGTGATCGGCGATCCGGAGGTGCGCAATCAGGAATGGGCCAAAGAAATGGGAATGGTCGCCTTCGCCGGATACCCCCTCATCATCGATGACCAAGTGGTCGGGGTGCTCGCCATGTTCGCTCAGCGTCCGCTTTCGGATTTTTCCCTAGAGGTCCTCGCGTCCGTCGCGGATGAGATCGCGTTGGGGATTGTCCGCAAACAGAGCGAAATGGAGCGAAACCGCCTCAGCGCGGCGATCGATCAGATCAGCGAATTGGCCCTTGTCACCGACACTCATGGCGATATCGTGTATGTGAATCCGGCGTTCAGCGAGATTACTGGTTACACCGCCGAGGAGGCAATCGGACAAACCCCCCGCATCCTGAAGGGCGGAACTCATCCACGAGAATTTTACACGGACCTTTGGGAAAAAATTCTCGACGGCCAGATATGGTCGGGGGTGCTGATCAATCGGAGGAAAGATGGAACCCCTTATCATCAAGAAACGACCATTTCTCCCATTCGAAATCAGTATGGCGAAATCGATTCGTTCGTGGAGATCGGACGGGATGTGACCGAAGAGGCGAACACCGAGGCGCGACTGCGGCAAGCCGAAAAAATGGAAGCGGTCGGACAACTCGCTTCGGGAGTCGCGCACGATTTCAACAATCTCCTCCAGGTCATGCTGGCCTATGCGAGTTTTGTTCGAAGAGGGATCCAAGAAGGGAACCCCCAAAGTGCCGACATCGATCAAATCATCGAGGCGGGCGAGAAAGCCGCGGGCCTGACACGCCAGCTGTTGTCATTCAGCCGGGAGACCGAATTAACTATGGCCCCCCTGAACGTGGCGTTGTTGGTGAAAGAGTTTTTTAAGTTTCTTGAAAGGACTCTACCCAAAACCATCGAGATCCAATTGGAAATTTCTCGGGTGGAGGACATTCCCATGATCGTGGCGGATCCCACCGGCATTCACCAGGCCCTCATGAACCTCTGTGTGAATGCTCGAGACGCCATGCCGGACGGAGGCATGCTTCGGGTATCCATCCAGACAGAGGAAATCGAAGAAAAGCAGAGATCGAATAACCCAGAAGCCGCCATCGGCGCCTATGTCAAAGTTTCGGTCTCCGACACCGGGACTGGGATTCCGCAACGGGAAATGGAACGAATTTTTGAACCGTTTTTTACGACCAAAGGGGAGGGGAAGGGGACTGGTTTGGGACTCGCGACCTGCTATGGGATCGTCAAACAGCACAAAGGGTTCATTGTTTGCGAGAGTGAGGTTGGCAAAGGTTCGTGTTTCTCCCTTTACTTTCCCATTCATGACGCCTCCGCAGAGGAACCGGAAGTCGAGGAAGTCGACTCGGTGGTTGTTGGCGGGAGCGAAACAATCCTGATCGCCGAGGACAATGAAGTCGTCATGGAGGTCCTAACCCGCAATCTCGGCTCCTTGGGGTACCATTTGATTTGCGCGTCGAATGGCGAGGAAGCGGCTCTTCTCTTTGACCAAAACAAGGACCGCATCGACCTGATTCTCACCGACGTTCAGATGCCCATTCTGAATGGAGTCCGCTTCGCCGAGCATGTTTTGATGGAGAATCCCGGGATGAAAATCATCCTGGAAAGTGGATATATGGAACAAGGACTCATGGAAAACCTCCACGAAATGGGAGTCAAAGAGGTGCTACGGAAGCCGGTCTCGCCCCAGTTTCTCGCGAGGAGAATACGGAAAGTCCTGGAAGAGGAATGAACTGCGAATGAGAGACGACCCATCCAACCAAACCAAAATTCTGGTGGTCGATGACGAGCGAGCGATCGTCGAGGCGCTCACCCGCGCGTTCGGCGCGGCCGGCTTCGCGTGCGATGGTCACTCGAACAGCACGGAGGCTCTCAGCGCCATCCAGAATTTCGATTACGATGTGGTGATCACCGATCTCCGGATGCCGGTGATGCATGGCCACATGTTAATCAACAAAATTCTCGAACTGGACCGTCTTCCACTGATCGTGGTTGTGACTGCTGTCGCCGATCCGAGAATCGAGATGGACCTCTACACCCGAGGGGTCGCCGAAGTGGCCTTTAAGCCGGTGAACTACGACCGATTGATCGCCAAGGTGCGGGCCCTGCTTAAACTACAGGGAACGCCTGGGGGGGAATCGCGGACCGATTCGGATTCTGTGGCGGTTCGAACCGCTCGCCAACTCACTCAGGTGAGGGCGGAGCTCGAGGGTCAACTCAACAGCATCCAATCTAATTTTAAGCAAACCATCGATCGGCTTGTCAAACAGGAAAGCGAACTCGAGGAAAACTATCTTGGATCGGTTCGAATTCTCGCCAATCTGATTGAGGCGGGCCAAGTTTCCGAGGGGAGCCATTCGGCTCGGGTCGAGTCGATGGCGGGTCGACTCGCGGAGCATTGCGGGATCGAAGGCCTTCAACTTCGCGGCCTAAAGGTCGCCGCCTTGCTGCATGAGATCGGCCAATTCGGTCTTGCCGATAAGATCCGCGTGGTTCCTCCGTGGGAATTGAGCGGTGAATCCAGAATTGCTTACGAATCCTACCCCATGATCGGGGCGACACTCCTCAGTCAAGTTCCCGGATCCCAGGACATCGCAAATTGGGTCGAATCCCACGCCGAGAACTATGATGGAACCGGCTTTCCCGAAAAGCTTTCCGGAAAATCCATTCACCTCTGCGCGCGAGTTCTTCGTATCGCGGATGGGCTCGACACCTTTCTCATGTTTTCTCAGGATCCAAGGCCCAAGCAAGAGATCGCCAAGGAGCATCTCAAAGAGAATATTGGATTCTGTTACGATCCCGATTTGGCCAAGAAGGCGATTCGCATTCTCGACAACGTTCTCCCCGAGAGCAAGAAGTCGAAAGTGGAAAAAATTCCGGCTAACAAAACAGTTCCGGGAATGGTTCTCGCCAAAGATGTATATGATCGAAGTGGAATATGCCTGGTCCGCAAGGGCATGACGATTACCGGATCCTTGGTCCATCGGTTGCACAAGGGATTGATGAGCAAACCCGTGGAGGTTTATGCCGAAGAGAGCGATTGAGGGCCGCCGGAGCGAGGCCCCTAAGGACCCCCAAGGGCTTGCGCCAAGGCATCGGGCTTGCTATCTTTACTGTTTGTGCCTTTTCTCGGCGCCATAAATCGAAAGTATCGGATTGAAAAAGGAATAAAGGAAATGCCAAGAGTCTGCAAACTCAGTGGAAAGAAAGTGCGTTCGGGGCACAATGTGAGCCACGCCCACAATGTCACCAAACGGAAGTTCAAGCCCAATCTCCAAAAGAAGACCCTTTTGGTGAACGGCAAGAAGGTGAAGGTCATGGTCAGCACCCGGGCTCTGCGCTCTCTGTCCAAAGGAAAAACCAAAAATTTAGACCTGGATCTCTAAGATTGGACTTTTCCAGTCGAACCCACATCAATTCTGAAGGGCAGAGCCAAAGAACGACAGCGTTCTTTTTCTGCCCTTTTTTCGTTGGTACTCCATTATGAATCGAAAACTGTTGCTCCCCATTTTTTCAATCCTTCTCGCTTCCGGCTTTTTTTCGCAAATCGACCAGGCACGGGCCGCGGTTTGGGACATCGAATTTGTGAACCAAATCACCGAAATTGCCCAGAAGACATACGTCGATGTCGAGATGGTCAGCCGTTTCGAGGGCATGGGCCAAAGCCGTGAACTTCCGCGTTCGATCTCCGGCATGATCGTTTCCTCGACCGGATTGGTGATGGTGCTCCAAAATGTCGAGGTCATCACGCGGATGGGGAGCGCATTCTCTCTATCGCGCCCGGAGAAAATCCAAATCCTTTTCCCCGACCGGCGACGCATCCCCGGACGGTACATCGGGATGGATCCGGACCTCAATGTCTCCTTCTTCGAGATCGACCCGCCGGGGGACGAGCCCTACAATGGAGCCTTTCTCGATTTCGCCGCTCATGAAGTCGAGGTGGGAGAGGAAGTCGCCTCCTGCCGAATGCTATCCGAGGAATACGAGCCTCGCTTCGACGTTGGGTTCGCGCACGTCAGCACAATCCTGACGAAACCCAAAGAGTCTTATATGACTCAACCCCCCCTCTCTCAGTTCAATGGGAATCCCGCGTTTAACAAAAAGGGGGAAGTGGTGGGAGTCGTTCTGGCCGATGATGGAAGCGCGGAGAGCGCGGCGCTGAGCATGCTCACCGGGCAAATCGCCATCCAGCCGGCTAACCGTTACACTCGAATGATTGAGAACCCGCCAACCAAAGTCGAAAAGGGGTGGCTCGGCATTCGGATGGAGCCGTTGACCCAGGATCTCTCCGAAATTTGGAAGATCGACGGACCCGGAGGGATTATTGTCACCTCCACCGTCAAAGGCTCGCCGGCGGAAACCCATGGTCTCCGGGCGGAGGATGTCATCGTAGCGATAGATGGCGAACCTTTGCCTGTTCGCACCTACCCCGATTTAGATTGGTTCCGTCAGAAGGTCCGTGACCTTAAACCTGGCGATCACCTCGCGATCAAAATTGTCCGAGGCGCCTCCTCCTTTGGCGCGGAGCCTGTCGAGACCAAAACGATCGATCTCGAATTGGGCGTCTCTCCACCTAGCGAAACCGAGGCCGAGTCCCTAACGCTTCCGGAGGTCGGGATGAAGATCCGGGCTTTGACCCTCGACGTTCTGTTCGCCCGACGTCTACCCGAAACGATGGGTGGAGTGGTCGCCGACTATGTCGAGAACGCGGGGCCCGCCGATATCGGCGAACTCAAGGAGGACGACATCATCCTTTCGATCTCCGGAAACGAGGTTACCGACCTCGAATCGGCCGCGGCGCTTTTCGCCGATTTCAGGAAAGAAAAACCGAAGGAACTCATCTTCCACGTCTTACGCGGCAACAGTCGATTGTTTCTTAAAGTGGAACCAAATTGGGAGTGACTATAGGTGCAGCCAGTTTCTAAAAAAAATCTCATTTCTAGCTTGAAAGAGAACACTTGATTCGGCTACACTTAACCCCGTTCGATTCCGATAATCTTTAAGAAGTCGATACGCTAGGAAGGGGTTTGGTACATGAGTGAGTCCCTTTATTCGGAGCAACTCCGATTGTTCAACGAACAATTGAGGAAATCGCCGAGAAGGGCTTACAACATGTTCGGGCTTTCGTTACTTTATAGTCTTGAGGCGGGCGAAGTCGCGCGTGAAAAGCATCGACTGGGGATCAACCCCACCAGCGCCTACGACTTTTACAACCTCGGGGTCCTGGCGAATCTGGCGGAACGCCATGAAGACGCCGCGAAATTGTATGAAACAGCCGTGGAAGTCGGGGGAGATTTCCCGGAAATTTATAACAATTTGGGACTGACTTATGAAAAGCTCGGCAAGAAATCGAAGGCGGTCAACGCTCTTCAGAAGTTTGCCGACTTGGCTAAAAAGGAGGATTCCGAAGAAATGAAATCGGAAATCCGCGAAGTCAAATCTCATATCCGTCAGCTCAAAGGGTAACTTTTCGTCAGGGGGAGGCGAATGGGGCAGATGAATCGGTCAATACACAATAGGGTCGCATTTTGTATCAGCATTCTGGTTTTATTCCTTTTCACGACATCGAATCGGTGTCAGGGTGCGTCGTTCTCCTCGATGAGCGTGGAGACCGATCCCGGTTGGGATCGGGTGCGAATCATCCTCGACTGCGATTCCGAACCATCTTTCGGGTCGGCGCGATTCGAGTACTTCTCTAATCCCGCTCGAGTTCGGATCACCCTCCCGGGTTATTTGAAAGGCCTGAATGAGGGGCGAACCACTGTCACCGACTCATTTTTGAAAACGGTGGTGGTGGACAAAATCTCTCGCAATCAATTTCAAGTGACCGCGTACCTCGCCTCCCCGGTTGATCGGGCCGAGGTCGACTTTTATTCGTCCTCTCGGATGGAATTCGCGTACATCGACATCCCCAGGCCGGCTCGATATCGCCAACCCTGGTGGACCTTTTCGGAGGTCAAGCGGGCCAAAGATTCGGGAATCCCGGTGGTCGTGATCGATCCGGGACACGGCGGTTACGATCCCGGCGCGATCTGTCGCTTCAATAAATCTCTCCACGAAAAGGAAGTTGCTCTCGACATCGGACGCGAGGTGGCTCGGACGCTCAAGCGGAACGGCGTGGTCTACCCGGTCCTCACCCGAAGCGGAGATTATTATCCGACTTTGGATGAACGTGTCGAACTCATTAAGAACACCGCCGCCGATCTCTTCGTTTCGGTTCATGCCGATTCGGCGCCGGACAGTCGTACGGCAAATGGTTTCGCTGTCTGGACACTGGATCGAACCAAGAATAATTTTAGGGCCAGGGCCAACCAGACCTCCAAGTACGGCTGGCAGAACGCGCTCGACCGATTCCCCCCCTCCCAACAAGCCGTCATGATGAAGAAGCAATCCAGCTTCGTGGAGCATGAGACCGAAGTGGCGGCGAAGATCATGACCACCGCCATGGACCGAATCCCGAACCTCGAGAACCGCGGCTTCAAGCCGCACGATTACAACTTGGTGGTGCTGCGCCACGATTACGCGCCCTCATTCTTGGTGGAGGCCGGATTCCTTTCGAACTCAGGCGACTCGCAGAAATTGAACAGCCACAGTTTCCGCAAACGAATCGGGCAGGAAATCGCTCGCGGAATCGAAGCTTATTTCGCTCAACGAAGCCTTGCCCATCGAAACGCTCCGATTCGTCCGCGGATCACGGTCGCTTCTTTCACCGAGGACCCCACTCCTCGATTCACTGGGCAGACTTTCGAATATCGGGTTCGGCGCAACGAAACCCTCAAGGGATTGGCGCAGCGGTTCGATGTCACCGTGGATGAAATCCTGATCGCCTCGGGCAAGCCTCTCAGCAAGACCATCATCTATGTCGATGAGGTATTGAGAATTCCAACTCATCCCTCGCAAACCTCCATCACTCCACCCAGCATCCGCAGCCAGAGGACGCGGGAAATCATTGCTTCGCTTCCGAAGGTTTTACAGACCGATAGCCCGGACCTGGGTTTGGATTACCCCGGCACTCAGAGATATGAATGGAGAAATGAAGACACCCCGCTCAAAGTCGCTCTTAGATTCGGAATCACCGAAAGGCAGTTGGCCAATCTGAATGGATGGTCCAGCCCCAGCGATCCCACCCCGGGCGATGTCATCCTCGTTCCCGCCGGAGAGCCGAATGGAGACGATTCGTCCAGACTCGGGATTCTGGATTCTCTCGAGGCGTGGGCTGGCGACGAAAGTGTCATGGCCGCTGCTGTCGAGCCGGCCGAAGCCAGACAGCCCGAGGTTCAAACCGAATCGTACAAAGTTCGACCGGGCGACACGCTCAGCGAAATCGCCTCCAGGTACGGCGTCGATGTTCGCGACCTCAGAGCCGCGAACAGCCTCAAGGACGACACGATCCAGGTCGGTGAAACACTGCGGATCGCGTTCGCCCCCGACCAAACTCCCCCCTTGGAACATTCCATCCGGCGCGGCGAGAGTCTGGAGAAACTGGCTAAACAATACGGAACCAGTGTCCGTCAACTCAAGGAGTTGAATGGCTTGAAGGGCGACCGCATCAATGCCGGCGATGTGTTGCGCGTCCGCTGAGTAAGGCGCTAACGATGCCGGCGGGCGATGTTCGATTTTGGTTTCAACCGACCACTGACCGGGTCGTCCTCTTCTTTGTCACTCTTTTTGGCATCTTTCTTTTGATCCGCGGATTGAAAGTCGCCTATCGAAGGTCTCTCCAGAAGCGGGACGAAAAGGGTCTTCGGGAAAAACTCGAGCGGTGCAACCTCACCGAACGCCCCGAGGAGGCCCTCGTAAGGGAGCTCGTGGAGCGATACCGGGTGCGCCCTCCCAGCCAGTTGCTTTCCTCTCTCCAGCAATTCGACTCGATCGCCAGTGAGGAAATCGCCAGAATCGAGCGGGAGCGCATGGATCTCGCCGATCGCCTCGACCGAATTGAATTCATGTACTCGATTCGAATGAACGCGTTCTCGAATGAGCCTTCGGTGGGCGGGCTTGAAACGATCCTTGGCCCACGCTCTCCGGTGGGGCAAACCGCGACGATCGAGCCGGATACGGAAACGCTGGTTCGCGAACCGGCTTCCGACCAACCGGAGGATGGGGAACCCGATCTCGACCAATTGGAATCCAGGGACTCGAACGATGATGAGATGCCTTTCACCGATGAAGAGATCACCAACCTGAAGACTCTTCTTTCAATTGAAGACGAGGATGAAAGTGAACCTGAGACCGCGGAAGAGGAGACTCCCCGGGACTAAACCCGAGGCCCTCAACAGCCCGCTGTGACTTCAACACACCCCTCAACCTGCCCACTGTGCGGCGGCAGTCCGCGCCCGAAATCCCTCAAAGCCCGCCATTCCGTTTATGAGGTTTGTCACCAATGTTCGAGCCTGCATCGAATCGATAAATCCAGTGGCGATTTTCAGGCGGAAGATTTTAGAACCACTTACGGAGAGAAGCCCTCCATCCGGGTTGCCGCCCAACAACGATCGAGTCTCTGGCCCGAGATCCTCGCCCATCTGAGACCTTCGCGGGCCGCGACATCCGAACCCGCTCGCCTCATGGATGTGGGGTGTGGCTACGGCGACCTCTTGTCCGCCGCTCGCGACGAGGGATGGGTGGTGAGTGGAATCGAACTCAATCCAGCCATGCGGGAGGAGTGCCGGAGAAGGTCCCTTCCCGTCGATTCCCTCCCGCTCTTGGAATCGGGGCATGGTGAGGAGTTTTTTCAAGCCATCACCTACATCAACGTTCTCGACTCGATCCCGGATCCAGGCGCCGAATTGAGGCAAGCCTCGGATCGTCTAACCAGGGGCGGTCGAATTCTAATTCGCGTGCCCAACGGGGCGATCCACGGATTTCTATTGAGAAGACTGGCAAACGCCCCCTGGTTGCTTGAACGGTTCCTGAGGATGGAGAAGACTCCGCTTAACGAATGGATCTTCCACCCTCGAGGCATTGTGTCCTTGCTCGAACGGTCGGGCTTCCATGAGGTCGCGGTTTATCCATCGACCGTTGGATCCCGGGGGTGGGTCTGGAAAGCGATATCGAAACTGTTGGCTGGCGCGGGCCGAATCGGAGGGCTGGGTTACCCTCTTTCGACCTCGATAATCGTGACCGCGGTTAGGAGGGGGGAGGGAAGTTGAGGAAGTATTGGGAGGCCTCTCCTCTCACTCCTTATTCAAGACCCATCTAAAGCGATCCGTCTGCATGACCGGCTAGTCATCGAATTCGATAAAATGTCAGGTCAATGCCCCGAGAAAAGCGAACAAACCTGTTTTCTGGGAATTGGTCAAGGTAGAGACCTTACAGGGAGGACGCAAGCCCGCCTCTCTCTTGACAAGGATGCGACTCCGGGGGAACCATTAGCCCTCTTTTTCGAAAACTCGCCCGAGCAATCGAGCCGGGATCCAATATTCGGAATCGCTAACCTTGAAAGGAGATTACAAGATGTTGCAAGTTGGTTCACCCGCACCTAGTTTTTCCGCACAAGCCCTTGTCGGCAAAGACTTTAAGGATATCACGCTCGAAAACTACAAGGGGAAATGGGTTTGCCTGTACTTCTACCCGCTCGATTTCACCTTTGTTTGTCCGACCGAGATCGTTGAATTCAACAATAAAGTTGGGGACTTCGAGGCCCTAAATTGCCAAGTCATCGCCGGCAGCACCGATAGCGTTTTCAGCCATCTCGGTTGGACCCAAGCCGATGAACGCCTTTCGAATCTGAAGTACCCGGTCCTTTCGGACATCACCCACAAGATCGCCCGCGACTATGGAATCCTCCTCGAAGGTAAGGGTATCACCCTCCGTGGCGCCTTCCTGATCGATCCCGAGGGCATTCTTCGGTATCAGCTCGTTCACGATCTCGGTGTCGGCCGGAATGTGGATGAGATTCTGCGTGTCCTCACCGCGTTGCAAACCGGCGAGCTCTGCCCCGCATCGTGGAACAAAGGGGAAGAAACCCTCGGCAAAGGTTGATCCCGAGCGCCGATCGACAAATGACAACCGACGAGAGGGGAACCCTAAAAAGTTCCCCTCTCTTTTTGAACACACACAAAGGAAACGATGATGAAGGCATCCGCAATCTGTCTATTTTTCTCGCTCCTCTTCTCTCCGATTCTGCAACCCGCGTACTCGGAAACCACACGACTCGATTGGATGGTGGAAGTGACCCAAGGTCCCGACCATCACGCTTTCACCGACCTGGTTCGTTGGGGAGACTCCTACTACCTCTGCTTCCGAGAGGCGCGCTCGCACAATGCGATGGATGGCGAAATTCATGTTCTTCGCAGCCAAGATCTAAAGAAGTGGACCCTCGTGAAGGTCCTTCGGACCCTTGGCGACGATCGCGATCCCCATTTCGCGGTCAAGGACGATGAACTCTATGTGTTCTTCGGAGTGTGGGATCTCACCCACGGAGAGGGTCATGATCCCGTGGAGCGAAACAGTGTCCGTTCCCACTTTTCCAAAACATCGGATGGAAAAGAATGGACCAAGATCCAAGCGATCTACGAACCCGGTTGGTGGCTTTGGCGGGTCCGAAATCTCGATGGAAAATTCTACTCGGGTGGCTACACCGCCATTCGTCCGAAACCCGCCACCCGGGAGACCCGTCTCCTTTCCTCGGAGGATGGTCTCAACTGGGAGTTAGTCAGCACGGTCACCACCGAGCACGGCGCGGGTGAGGCGGATATGTGGCTGAACGATGATGGCACGATTTCCATGCTGAGTCGGACAGCCGAGAATGCCATGCTTTTTCGAAGTAATCCGGAGTTTTCGGAATGGGAGGGAACACGACTCCAAGATATCGTCCATGCCCCGGCGGTGGTTCATTGGAAGGACCGCGCCTTTGTCGCGGGTCGTGGCAAGGGGGAAAAAGGATCCGTGACTCGGCTATGGGAACTCTTCGAGGACCGTGTCGAGGAACGGCTGACACTTCCCAGCGGAGGAGACACTTCATACTGCGGTCTTCTGGTCGATCCCGAATCGCTTGACCAGGATCACCCCGCCTTCTTTATCAGTTGGTATGCCAGGAAGATCGACGATCGGGATTTGACCGATCGCGGTGACGCATCATCGGTTTATGTTGGGCGGATTGTCTTTGATGAATGATGGCGGTTGCTCAATTCCCCCGGATCACTTTTTTTCCACATCCATCAACTTTTGAAGAAGGATTATCAGGTCCGCGGCGTCGACTTCCCCGGATTGATTGAAATCCGCCGATTTCGTGGCGGTCTCCATGGGGGTTCCAGTCGCCGTGAAGGTGGGTGTCGCGGTTTCGGAAGGCGTGTCCGTGGGTGATGGGGTGGCGGTTTCTGTCGGCGTCAAAGTTGGCGTCTCGGTGTCGGTGTTCGTCGGAGTCTCCGTGAAACTCGGAGTCTCGGTGAACGTTGGCGAGGGACTCGGCGTGAAGGTGGGAGCGATCGAGGCGAAAAGATGGCCGTCGAGAACATAAGCGTCCCCCGTGTTGGGAAACAGGTCGTTGAAACCATCGGCTGTCATCGCGTTGGGCATCGGATCCGAGAAACCATCCCCGTTCCAGTCCCCGATTGTCATGCTGTAAGCCAAAACATCGCCCTGTTCCGCTCCCACCGCTCCAGCCATCCGGACATTGGCGGGGGCGTTGGCCAGATCGATCGTCGACGGAAAGGGTTCGGCCCGGCCGAAAAGAATATCGATCCGACCGTTGAGATTGTTGCCGGGGCTGTCGTAATTGGGGCTGCCAATCACCAAATCGATGAATCCATCGTTGTCGACATCCCCGACCACCATGGTGTCTCCGCTGATGTCACCTGCCTCCGCGCCAAAGATGGTTGTGATTGCGAAATCGGTTGGAGGATTCGCCATATCGATCTCTCGATTCACTAAATGAGGGCCGCCTTCGAGGATGTAGCTGGCGCCCGCGTTGGTTCGGTTGAACGGGCTCGCGGTCAAGGCTCCCAGAATAAGTTCTTCAGCGTCGTCCCCATTGATATCTCCGCTCAGCACTTCCTCTCCGAGGACCATGCCAGCGTCGGAGCCATAAACAACCGTCATGGAGACGGATTGTGGTGGCGACGCGGCGTCTATCTCGGCGGGCCAAGAGCCAGAATTAAAAAAGACTCGAGTCTCCCCGGAAAGGTTGCGCGAATCCCCGGGAGGTCCATCGGCCCCGCCCGCTCCCGGACCGGCCGTTCCGAATCCCCCGAGAGTGGCCCCGGCGCGATTGAGTGAGGCGCTGATCAGGACATCGGCCAGACCATCGCCATTGACATCTCCCACGTTGACCGTGCTCCCGAAAAGATCGCGATTGTCGACTCCATGAAAGAGCACCGTCTGCCCCGGCGGCGGAGTCCTCAGGTCCATGGTGGCGGACCAGGTTTCTGTCCCGTAAATAATGTAGGCCGAACCACAATTCTCTCGGGAGTCTCCGGGACCATCCGCTCGGTCGGCGCCCGCCAAGATATCGTCATAAGTGTCGCCGTTCAGATCCCCCGCCCGAAACCAGATGCCGAGCCGATCCCCAACGCCTGTTCCCGGAGTCGTCGCGTTGGTGTCCCCATGGATCTGAGTGACAAAATCGGGAGGGGAGGTCATGTCGTACACACCGGACATTTCACTGTTCCCGAAAACAATGTAGAGGGACCCAGCCCCCGGGCGAGTCCCATTGGGACCGTCGGTGTCCTGCGCCCCAATCAAAATGTCGTCGATGTCGTCACCGTTGAAATCGCCGGCCCAGACCTCATCCCCGAAAATGTCGCGTGGATTGGCGCCCAAGAAAATGGCGCTTTCTTCTGGTGGTGTGGCGAAATTGATTTGACCCGCGATATTCCCATCGCCGAAATAGACATAAACCTTACCGGCCTCAACTTTGAGATCCTCGCCATCAAAGACACTGGCCCGCATGGGCGCGATCGCCAAATCCTGAAAGGTGTCGCCATTGAAATCGCCGACCGCAACCGGGAGGCCATTGACCGCGGCATTTTGCTCCGCGCCATAGACCGTGAGCTGTCCGGAGATCGGCGGGTCCTCCAACTGAATTATCGGGATCTGCGCTTCCGAAGATGTGGTTAAGAGAAATAGCGCGGACAGGAATACATTGAGAAAACGGGTCATTCAGCGGGAACTCTCCTCTTCAAGTCGGTCGAAACGGCTCTTACGATCAGTTTCGACGATTTCTCTTTATTAAACCAGAGCCCCAATCGGGTTCAACGGTTCGACCTTCTTGGAATTCGGGGTCTCTATCTCCTTCGTCTTAGATCGAGAAGGTCTCTTACCATCTTAATCGAGTCGGAAAAGCCATTGATTTGGGAGCCCTCTGTGTAAACCCAACGAACTGGAACCTCCTCGATCAGAAACCCTCTTTTCCGAGAGATGAGCAGGTGTTCCACATCGAAGGTGTACCCATCGATCTGTTGAGAACGAGCCAATTCCTTGGCCGCCTTTGCCCGGTAGGCCTTGAAACCGCACTGGGTGTCTCGGATGCCGGGAAGGACCAGCCATTGGGAAAGGATGGAAAAGAAGCGGCTCATGACCCTTCGCGAGAAAGGCAGCCCGACCACCTCCGATTGAGGGACACGCCTCGAGCCAATGGCCACATCGGCTCCCGACACGAGGCTGGCCACCAGTTTGGGGATCTGGTCGATCGGCGCCGAAAGATCGGTGTCCGAGAAGACGATGTAATCGCCTGTCGCCTTTTCGATCCCATACCTGACCGCATAGCCTTTCCCCCGGTTTTCACCATATTCGAGCAACTGGAAATTCCCATCCGGAAAGAGCTCGGGCGAAATCTCACGGACAATCTCGGGAGTTCTGTCACGGCTCCCATCATTGACCAATAACACCTCATAGGTGCCGGTTTCAGCCGCAACAAACTTCGAGACTGTCTCGAGGGAGGCGGCGATTCGGTCGGCTTCGTTATAAGCCGGGATGATTAGCGATATCTTCGGTGGATCGTTTGACATGTAGGAGGGGAGTCTAGGAAATTCGCGGTTGGGGTCAATGTCTGGCCTATGCTGGAGTCATCCCCTCCGGCAAATCGTCCCCCCAAAATTCTCTCACCTCATCCCATAAATCATCGGTGATTTCCACCGGCATTTTGAGCAATGCTTGGGCGTAAGTTTTTCCCTGGGCGTCCAGGCGGAGGGATTTCGATCCGCCCCCACCCAACGCGTTTCGGACCAAAAAGTTCAGGGCGCACAGGTTGGGGAGTTCGTACCGTTGGACCGGACCCTCCGCAATGGGTTTTAAAAAGGTTTCGACTTCACCCACCGACAGGAGACTCGATAGAACTGGATACCAACTCTCCCGGCGAGCAATTACCCCAATATTGCAGTCGTTCCCTTTGTCGCCCGACCGGCCATGAGCAAGGAGATAGAGCCGAACCCTCATGATTCCAGCACCTCCACCCGCGGTTTCACCCATTCTCTTGGAATCAGTCCGGCCCAATAAGCGTGCACCCGCGAGGGCCGGGGTCGGCCCCCCGCGAAACCCGTGGCTCCGGGCGGTCCGGTGAGAACCAAGGGGGAGAACTCACGCGCCAAAACCTCACAGGCGTCCCGGTCTTGGGACCGGGCGGCGACCCGAAGGGTCACCTCATCGGGATTGGATGAGAGAGAGAGGTCGCCGTGACACGCACTCTGGCCGACCGCCTCGATTCTCCATTCTTCAAACCGATCTCCCGTGAGCTGGAGAGTACGTTTCCTGAGTAATTCGCCGGCGGCTCTTGCTTTGGCGACCGCATCGGGCCAGGGGTAGGAGATCTGTCCGCTCACCATCCAGCCGTCCTCGTAGTAACCGGCCACTTTCAATCGCTCGGGTCGGGTTCCGCCTCGCACCCCGGTGACACCGACTCGGTTCTTGCCTTCATCGGAAAGTTGGATCGTAGTGAAATCAGCGGTGCAATCGGGAGTGGTGTACTGAGTCGGGTCACCAATCTCATAAACCAGCTGTTCCTTGATAACCGCTTGGTTGATTAGGCCGCCAAGTGACTCGTGTTTGGTGATCGAAGCATGGCTCTTGTCATGGACCTCGGCGATGGGAAACCCGAGTCGTTCCAAGTTGGGAACCGATTTCCAATCCCCCAAATAATTTCCACCTGAGGCTTGCCCTCCACACTCGAGAATGTGCCCGACTACCGTTCCAAATGCGAGACTGTCCCAATCGTCCTCGGCGGTGCCGAACTCATGAACAATAGGCGCGAGGAAAAGACCCGGGTCGCTAATTCGACCGGTGATCACCACATTCGCCCCGGCTTTCAATGCCTCGACCACTGGCCCGCAACTGAGGTAGGCGTGGGCGGCTGTTAATCGATCTCGGACCTCGCCAAAGGTTTTTTCATCGGATGTCAGCGATCCAATATCCGGATCGTCCTTTTTGGATTGGAGGAGTTCGAGAACATCATCCCCTTCGACGACTGCCACACGGAGCCCCGAGACTTTTTGCTCTTTGGCGAGCGAGAGAAAGGCCTGGGCGCAGGCCCGTGGGTTCACCCCTCCCGCATTGGCGATCACCGTGATTCCCTTGTCGAGAATTTCGGGAATAAGAGGCCCCACATCCCTGATGAAGTCGGAGGCGAACCCGGAGTGTTGATCCTTCGCCCGTTGCCTCGACATGATCGACAACGTGACCTCAGCCAGATAGTCCAGCACCAAATAATCGATCGGTCCCGATCGGACCTGCAGCGCGGGGGCTTGGCTCCAGTCCCCCCAATAACCGCTGGCGGAGGCGATTCGGATCATCGGCCCAGCCGTTCCCCCAACTGTTTGGCGATTAACACTCGAAGAATCTCGCTCGTCCCCTCGCCGATCTCGCAGAGTTTGGCGTCGCGCATGTACCTCTCGACATTATAGTCTCGGAGATACCCATACCCCCCATGGATTTGGATCGCGTCCATGCAAACGCGGGTCGCCATCTCCGAGGAGAAGACTTTGACCGTCGCCGCCTCAAAGGGGATCGATCGGCCCTCATCAAGGGCGGTGGCGCCTCGATAAACCATCAACCGCGCCGCCTCGATCTCCATCGCCATGTCGGCCAACTTGCTCTGAATCGATTGAAAACGTCCGATCGCTTTTCCAAAAGCCTTGCGCTCCTGAGCGTAGCGATAACTCTCCTCCATCGCGCCTCGGGCGAGTCCGACTGAGAGGGCGGAGATCATCACCCGGCCCCTTTCCAGGACATTCATCGCAGTCAGGAATCCGGTCCCCTCTTCACCAAGCAGATTTTCTTTTGGAACGCGGACATCCTCCAGAAAGACACAGACTGTATCTGAGGAACGCATTCCCAATTTCTCCTCAGGTTTCCCAGTCGAGAGTCCGGGCGTTCCCCGTTCCACCGCAAAGGCGCTGATCCCATGTTTTCCTTTTTCCGGGTCGGTCACCGCGGTCACCACATACGTCCCGGCTCGATTGCCATTGGTGATGAATTGCTTGGTCCCGTTAAGAACCCATTCATTGCCATCCTTTTTGGCTCGAGTCCTCATTGCGGCGGCGTCGGTGCCGGAATTCGGTTCGGAGAGACACCAACTCCCGATCCGTTCACCAGTCGCCAGGGCAGGGAGGAATCTCTTTTTTTGGGTATCATTGGCGGCGAGGCAGAGGTGTTGGCAGCAAAGACCGTTGTGGGCCTCGACCGCGAGAGCGAGCCCGCCATCGTGACGGGCCAATTCCTCCAGGATGATCGCAAACGCCATGTAGGACCCGCCCGCCCCCTCGAACTCCTCTGGGACCAGGATGCCGAGGTAGCCCTGTTTCCCCAGTTTTTGGATCATGTCATCGGGATACCCCTCTTCCCGATCCCAATCCTGGGCATGGGGTGCAATTTCTTCCCTCGCGAATCGAGCGGTGGCTTCCTTCAGGGCGGCCAGTTCCTCGGGTAGATCGAAATTCATAGATACTTCTCAACTCTCAGAAACCAAGTCACTTAAAGGTTTTAGCATAACGCGAGAATGGGGTGAGCCGCAATTGGGTGAGCCAAAGATTTAGTGGACCGCCAAGTGCTTTTCCAAGAAAGCAAAGACTCGGTCAAAGACTTCCCGCACAACAGGGTCTTTCTCAATCCCCCGGCTGTCGAACCCGTGCCACTTGCCTTTGAGGATCATCGTTTCGACTTCGACTCCCGCCTTGCGGAGTGCGCTCTCCATCTGAAGGGATTGTTCAACCGGAACATCGGTGTCCTGGTCGCCATGGATGAGAAGGGTCGGGGGATAATCTTTGGTCACATTCCGAACCGGGCAAAAAGGCTCAAAGAATTCTGGATTATCCGGTTGGGAGACTCCGCCCACCTCATCCGGCCACAGGCCGGTCTGACGGCAATACAAATAAAACTTTCCTCGCTCCTGGGTTTGTGTCGTCCCTGAGATCTCGGAATTGCCCACACTCGCGATCGCCTCCTCCCTCGAGACAAGATCCTGTTGGAGGTAGAAAGGATCCGGTTCGGTGTACCATTCGCCGACAATGTCCCCGTACCCGTAAAAGGAGACCAGGGCTTTGGGTGGCGGATCGATCAAGGTCCCGCTCATGAGAGTCAGATAGCCCCCGGCCGAGTGCCCGACCACCGCCATCCGGTTGGGATCGATCCCAAACATTTCGGGACCCTTTTCCCTCACCCATATCAGCGCGTCCCTGACATCGGCGATGATTTCCGGGAGTTTGGTTTCAGGCGCCAGACGGTAATCTATCGACACCACCACATACCCATGATCGAGGTACGCCTTCAGTTGTTCCTGTTTAATCCACACCTTCGATCCGATGATGAGGGCGCCACCATGAATCCAAACGATCACCGGCCGATTCTCACCCTCCTCCGGCTGATAAACGTCGAGAGAGATGGGGAGGTCGCCGACCGTTTTGTAGACATAGGTCTCCGGTTCGATCTTCGCCCATCCCGAGGAATGAAACGAAAAAACGCTGAGTAAGAGAAATGAAAAGCGCCTCATGATCGGACCCTCCGTGCGAACGATTGGACCGAGACTATAGCGCAATTTAGAGCGAAGGGTTCAATCCCCACTCCGAAAATTCTCCGGTTTCTATTAGTCTCTTCTCAATGATTGAATGCTGAATGCCTTCGGATGGAGAAACCGACCATGTTTCGAAAGATCGTTTTGATTGCGCTCGCGCTACTTTGGGCAACCTCCGGGGGTGCCAAGGATCGACCCAATGTCCTGGTCCTGATTGCCGACGATCACGCTCCCTATGTTTATGGCGCCTATGGCAACGATAAGGCCAAGACACCGAATCTTGACCGTCTCGCGGAACAGGGTGTCCGGTTCACACGAGCTTTTGTCAACGCTCCCTTTTGCACCGCATCGCGGCAATCGATGCTCACTGGGACACTCCCCCACTCGAATGGAGTCACCCGACTGACCACCCCACTCTCCGATGACACCATCACACTCGCCGAGGTTTTTAAGGACCAGGGGTATCGGACCGCCGCGATCGGTAAGATGCATTTCAACAGCAACCTAAAACATGGGTTCGATCTCCGTCTCGATCACGCGGAGCACCGTCAGTATTTGAAAGAGCACCCACCCAAACCGGTCCCGGAGGGGATGGAGGTCCTTCCCCAATGGAAACCGTTTCAGGACCCGGCCCGGATCTGGCTGAATGGGATGTATGTCCCTTATGGCGCTTACGATCAGGACATGGCTGGAACCTGGTTCGCTCAAAAGGCGGTGGAGTACCTCAATGAGAAATCGGACCAACCTTTTCTCCTGTTTGTGAGTCTCTATGAACCACACTCCCCCTTCCGGTTCCCGATCGAGTACAAAGACTTGTACGACCCCTCGACCTTCGAGGTCCCCGAGGTGGGTCCCGAGGACGCCTGTCAGATTCCCGCGATCTTTCGCAATCTAACCGATGAGGAGATCCAAAAGATCAACGCGGCCTATTACACCTCGACCGCCTTCATGGACAAGAACATGGGGATTGTCCTGGATGCTCTCGATAAGTCCGGACACTCCGATGACACACTCGTCGTATACTTCGGCGATCATGGCTACAGCCTGGGGCACCATGGTCGTATCGAAAAACACACCTTTTATGAGGAGGCGGTGCGCGCGCCTCTCGTCTTCCGCCTTCCCGATGAGAGCCGAGCCAACGCCGCGGTCGATTCCCTGGTCGAGTTCATCGATATTTTCCCGACCCTCACCGAATTCGCCGAGGTTCCCAACCCCGAGGGAATCGAGGGTCACAGCCTCTTCCCGTTGATCGAGGGTGAAACCAAAGAGGGCAGGAAATACATCTTCAGCGAACAGACCACCACCGAGGAAGCGATGATTCGCACCGACCGATTCAAGTACATCTACACTTCGGGCAAACGTGAACGCGATGATGGCTACAAAACCGGGTTGCCACTAACTGGAAGGAAACGCACCCTTTTCGACCTCGAAAAGGATCCGAAGGAATTCCACAACCTGGCCGACCAACCCGAATACCAACCCGTCGTGCTGGAACTCGAGGGCGAGATGCTCCGCCGCATCGCCTCCACCTATCCCAAGAAACGCGGAGTCCCCCCTGCCGACCTGTATGGAGCCGATGCGCTGGACTGGTACTTGCAGATTCGGGGTGAGGAATAACCGCCGTGATCGGAGGAGAAAGCGTCATCTTCATCGAACATTTCAATGGGTGTCATTCCGACGTTAGGAGGAATCTGATGGGAGAGACCCGTTGAATCCTTCTGCTCATTTCATCGGGAGGGTTGATTCCCCCTGTCGGCGTATTGGGTTGGAGCAAACGAATACCACCCGACAGATTCCTCCTAACGTCGGAATGACACCCAGGGGAGCCTTCGGTTGCATCCAAGTTCGAACCCCCAATGTGCTCATTTGCGGCACACCACCCTCACCCCCAAAAATCCCCCCGACTTACCCCCAGCGTATCCAAGAACGGCGTCAGTTTGTCGATCACTTCCTCACGTTCCGAATGAGGATCGTGATCGATCACAATACCCCCGCCTCCCCAAAAGCGGAGCTGCCTCTCCTTCATGACCGCTGTGCGAATCGCGAGGTTGAGATGCGCCGAATCGCCGGAGAGAAAACCCATCGCCCCACAGTAAGGGCCGCGCCGGTGAGGCTCCAGCTCACGGATGATTTCGAGCGCCCTTCGTTTCGGGGCGCCACTGATCGACCCACCGGGGAATGTCGCGGAAAGGATGTCGGATAGGCTCACCCCACCTCGGAGTCGACCCCGAACCGTCGCCAGTAGGTGGAACAAGTGGGGGAGTTCAAGAATCTCCGGAAACTGATCGACGCTCACTGACCCAAATTCGCAAATCTTCCCGAGATCGTTCCTCTCTAGGTCGACAATCATCAGCAACTCGGCCAGGTTCTTTTCGCTCTCGAGGAGTTGCTGATAGATCTCCCGGTCAATCTCCGGCTTCCCTGTCTTTCCCATGGTCCCTTTGATAGGACAGGTGACAATGGCCCCCTGATCCACATGTAAAAAGAGTTCGGGGGACACGGACAAAACCTGGAATTCCCCTGTGTCGAGGTAACAGGCGTACCCGGATCGCGAACGTTCCGCGATGGAGAGAAATAGGTTGAGTGGGTCCTCATCGGTCGTGGTTTCAAATCGAACAGAGAGGTTGGTCTGATAGATGTCACCAGCCCTCAGGTATTCTCTTATCCTTCCAAGGCAGCCGAGATATTCTTTGGTGGTCAGGCTTGCTTCAACCTTCGCCCCTCCAGCATGTTCCGATTTGGAGGGCTTCAATTGGATGAATTCCGAACTCCTGAACCGACCCAACCAGTAATCCGGCAGACTCCATTCACAGGAAGGTCGAGGAACTATGTCCTCGGTGATCTCACCGAACTCATAACCGATGAAGCCAAACCATTCCTCGGAGCCTCTCATCGATTCGAGGAGGTTCGGGAGATATCGATTCGCCCCCGAATGGACTTCGGAAGGGTTGGTGAGAAGAAGGTATGAATGACGGTTCGAGGCGTCCACAAACGTCCTTGGATCGAACCGGGTTAATACAAAGGGAGGATCTGGGGGTGTAAAGGTCATATCGAGATTGGAGAGGGGTTAAGCCGTTCCTACTTTCGGCGAAACGGGTTTATCAGGTAAGGCTTAAAATATTTCCAGAATTGCCCCGTGTCCATCACCCAATGACGCATCCCCTCTTTCACTAGATTCCGCTTTTTGTAATAGAACTCGATCGGGATGTCGTTTTCTCGGTACCACTCATTGAGGGTCGGCATGATCACCGGGATCCAGAACTCATGGTAACCGTAGGTCTCCTGTTTCCCCGCGTTCTGTCCATGCTCCCGCCAATAACCCAGAGTCCCCGAGTAGGCATGGATGGGGCCGAAGACCGGAGCGGTTCGAGTCAGAAAGGCGTCCGGGCAAGTCTTGAGAATCTCCGGTATCGGAAACACCTGGTCCAAAACCTCCTTGCGAAAGACCAGACCGGAGGAGGGAACGCATGGGCTGATCAATCCCTGATAGATGGCGAGGTTGAGCCGCCCTTTCTCAAGCCAGGTCTTGAAGTAATCCCCACTGTTCAGAATCCTCTGCTTCTTTTCCCCCGCTTCGTTCTCCAATTGATGCTGATAAATTCCCCCGTCCGGCTCATCCAAAACCAGAGTCACCATCCGCTCGACCTTGATTCGTTTCCAGTAATCGTCGGAGTCGAGGAAACAGACAATCTCTCCATTCACCTTCTTGTAGGCATTGTTCCAAGCGTTGGCCTGGCCCCCATTCTTCTGAAAGATCGTGGTCACAGGGATTGGCGCATCCGTGACCTTTTCCTGGATGACCTCCGCCGAAGAGTCGGTGGAACCATCATCGACAATGATCAGTTCCATCGGCCGATAGGTTTGATTGAAGACCGAGTCGATTGCTTCTTGGATAAACGTCTCGTAGTTGTAGCTGGTCAGGATGACCGAGACGAGCGGATGGTTCTTGGATTCCTCGGTCATCGTCTTACGCACGGTCCGCCAGCACGGGGATGGCCAGATGGAAAATCACCCAACCGATCAGGAAAACGGTGAAGAAGAAGATTACACAGATCACGGTCTGAGGGATGTCCGTCATGACTCCCGCTGTGGCCAAGGATCGAAGGTTCACCAAGAGGAAGGCGACTGGATTGCAGTTGTGGACAATGGACAACAGGGTTTGCAGCGCGGGATTTTCGGCGGTGGCGGGAATGGCGTAAAAGACAGGGGTGGCGTAACGGAGTGGGATGAGGGCCACTTTGACGAACCGCCCGACATCAGAGTAGATGACATTGAAAGGGGCCAAAAGGACTCCAATGGACAACCCCGCCAGGATGATGGCAGGAAAAAAGAGAAGGAATCCCAGGAATCCGGGTAAAGAGAACGAGGATTGTCCCGCGGCCGCGGCTGTCGAGGAGAGAAACAAGGAGAAGGCCAGCATGATCGCGACTCGGAAAAGGGAGTTGAAGAGAACCCGAAAGAGAACGGATAGGATGAGGGCCTCCGGGGGCACCTTCAAATGAGTCAATATATTTTTCGACCTTTGGATCACATTCAGAGTCAGGAGGATCGACTCGCTGAAAGTCTCGTACAACAGGACACCATAGACCACAAACACCACAAAAGGCATCTCCGGCATGCCCGAACGGACGATGCCGATTAGCGATAAGAGATAGAAAATCGCCCCCAACACCATCGGGTCCACAAAATCCCAGAAGATGCCCAGGGCGTTTTTCGCGTTTTCGGCGCGAACATCCTTGACCACCAAGCGATAGGCGATGTAACGCGAACTTATGAGACCCCGCCACATCTCACGCAAGATTCGGCTGAATCGTCGATCCGGGACGCTCGTTGAATGGATGGTGGGGGTCACAGTGGAGGGGGGCATGCTTGGAAACTCGGTTTTCTTGACATCATTCAGTGGTTTTTCGCGATTTTCGCAAAGTATGTCAAAGAAAAGCCCCCCATTCTACTCCGTCCTTCCAAACCCGATCCGAAGCGCCTGATTCCACACCGCTTGCCTTCAGGCCGCTTCGCTCCGATCATAGGGAGTGGAAGACGCCGCAATTCGGCAAATTGACCCGATATGAAACCGATTCTCGAAGTCCAACATATCCGAAAAAAATTCTCCAGGAATTCCAACGCCCACCTTTCGTATGGGATTCGCGACCTTTTTCAGGAGATTCTTGGGCGAACCGACAATGGGGAACTCCGCGAGGATGAGTTCTGGGCGGTCGACGATGTCTCCTTCCATCTTTACCCCGGCGATTCGATCGCTCTGATCGGTCGAAATGGATCGGGGAAGAGCACCTTGCTGAAGATGATTAACGGTTTGATCAAGCCGGATGGGGGGCGAATCGAGGTCCATGGGGCTATCCAAGCGTTGATCAACCTTGGCGCGGGATTCAACTTCTCGCTTTCCGGCCGCGACAACATCTACACATCGGCCGCTCTGATGGGACTGACTCGGAAAGAGACCGAGGAGCAGATGGAATCGATTATCGAGTTCTCGGAAATCGAGGAGTTCATCGACAGTCCGGTCGGAAACTACAGCTCCGGGATGAAGGCCCGGCTCGGGTTCTCCGTGGCGATCAACCTTCGTCCTCAGATCCTACTCATCGATGAGATCCTTTCGGTCGGCGACGCCGCATTCCAGAACAAGTGCTTCGTCAAGATGCACGAACTCAAAAAGAGCGGGGTCACCATTGTCCTGGTTACTCACAGCTACACCCATGTGGTCCAAATTTGCGAACAGGCGATCTGGCTCCACAAGGGAAAAGTGATGCGGTTCGGGCCGAGTAAGGAGACAGTGCAAGCCTATTTGGATTTTCTCTCCGAGGAACAGGTTGACCGGGTCACAAAACTCAATCAGTTGAAATCGGACAACCAGCAGTCGATGGAGAAAAAAAGGACCGCCGAGGTCAACCTCTTCGGCGCCATCTACAACGATTTCGACCGGATCGACGAGGTCGAGGTGGAACTGCTGGTGGATGGAGTTCCGGTCGACTCCTTTCCGACCCATAGCAGTGTCGAGATCCACTATCGGTTTCACATTGTGGACCGGGTCACCGACCTGAACGTTTCGCTGGTGTTCTGCACCCCGGATGGGAAGGCGGTTTCGGCCATTTCCACCCTCAATGGGGACCTGCTAAAATCGGTCCACGATGGGGTTGTGGACTGTTCAGTGACGATTCCGGACTTTAACCTCTGTCCTGGGGAATATGTGTTACTAATGCCGGTTCATGAGGGAAAGAGTTATCTTTACAGAGACAAGGTCAAGGAGTTCGTGGTGACCGGTCCGGGAAGATTGACCTGGCATCTGCTGGATTTCCAGTATGACTACCAGGTCCGGTGTGAGAAATTAGCATGAAGACTTACCTCGACAAAAGGAAGTTGGAAAAAAGGCAGCGTCTGCTTGCCGATCTCTTTTCCGAGCCGAATTTCCTCGAATCGCTTCTCGAACAAGAGGCGATCCGAGAGAGAATTGTCGACTTGGTTTGCAGCACTGAAATCCTATCGGATGTCATCCAAACCTCCGAAGCTCAAAAGGAAGTCACCCTCCACAAAGACGTTCTCGACCACATTCTCGAATCCGACCGCGGAGTCACCGCCTGTTTTTCCGGATCGGTTAGGGATCGAATTCTCAACGATCCCAGGTTGATTGAACATTTGGTTCGGAAGGAGGGTCTTGTCGACAGGCTCCTGGATCAGGAACCTGTCTTTCAACGATTCCTTGAGAACGATCAACAGATTCGGAGACTCTCCGAATCGGAGAGGTTTCTGCAAACCCTCAAAGAGGATGGGGGAACTCTCAAAAAGGCGGTTTCCGACTCTTCGACGCTCGACCGTTTGCTTTCGGACACCGATATCCAGTTCCAGGTGCTGAGTCATCCGGGTTCCGTCCAAAGGTTCTTATCGGATCCAGCGTTGGTGGCCGAGTTGATGGATCAAAAGAAAGTCTTCGATCAGGTCCTCTCCGACAATGTTTTGAGGAACCGTGTTCTCCGTCACCCACGGACTTTTGAATGCATCCAAAACGATTCCGCGCTCCTGTCAAAACTCTTTTTGGAGGGCCGTGGAATCGACCAGGTTTTGGCCGATGAACCCTCGGTCAATCGTTTGGCCTCGCATGGCCGTATCCTTGAAAAGGTTCTTTCCGATGACACGCTCCTGCTTCGAATTCTCCGGAACGCTCGGAGCATCGAACGACTGACGAACGATCCTTCCCTCATTGGTCAGATTGCGTCACAAAGAATATTTTACGATCGGGTGTTTTCCGACGGCGTCCTCCGGGGCCAGTTGCTTTCTCATCCCAAATTCCTGGATTCGATCCTCGGCGAGGACGGGTGGACGAAGCGAATTGCCTCGCATGGCTCGATCATGCGAGAGATCCTGGATGACGATGCCCTTCTGACTCGCGTTCTCTCGAACAACCGCGTCTTTGAAAAGCTCATTTCCGACGACGCCCTTTTGGGGAGATTCCTTGCCCATGGCCGTGTGCAAGACAAACTCCTTGCCGATCACGATTTGTACGGCGCGATTCTCCACAAGAACCGTTCCATCGAACGAATCGTAAACGACGCCGATTTAATCTCCAAACTCTTGGGCCATGGTCGGGTATTCGACCAAGTGCTCGCGGATAATGTCCTCCGGGATAAGGTTCTCAACCACCCTCGAATTCTGGAATGTATTCTGGCCAATCCCGCGCTCCTGGAGAAGGTCCTCACTCATGGTCAGATATACGAGAAACTCACGTCGGACGAAAAGCTCCTTCCGAGGATCGCGTCGAGTTCGAGGGTGATGGAGCGCATCCTGGCGGATGAAGCGATTTTGTCTCGATTCCTCGCTCATGGAAAAGTGTTCGATCGCCTGCTGGCCGATTCCGCGTTCCTGGTCAAATTGCTTTCCCACCCGAGAGTCCTCGGCGAGGCTTTGGCGGACACCCAACTCCTGGACAATCTTGTCCAGCAACCGCGGGCGCAAAAAGCATTCGTGAAACAGGAGGGCTTGGTCCGCTCACTTCTCCAACAAGGAGAAGTGATTTCACTCATCAAGAAAGATCCCGAGATCCTCAACAAGGTGGCGGTCAACCAGACCACGTTCGACCTCCTTGTTGGCGAGCCAAAATTCAGGGATCACTTAGTCCACAACAAGAAGTTTCTTGGGGAAATCCATTTCGAGGAGGAGTGGGGCCAAATCCTCCCCTGGATCAACTCCGAGCGAGTCGAGGTCCGAGAGGGATTGGCTGCGGTAGCGCAAAGGATTCACTCGAAGAAGGACGTTCCCGATTTTATCCTCGATTTGATTTGCACTCGAAATCATGTTCATCTCAAGAATGGCCGGATGAGATTCGCCGAACGAAAAGCCATTTGGGTCCTTCTTCATGAGATCTTCATCAATGAGGAGTACTTTTTCGAATCCGAAACCGAGTCCCCCCGTATCCTCGATTGCGGGACCCATATCGGCATGGCGATCTATTACTTCAAAACCCTCTTTCCGAAATCGCGCGTCACCGGGTTCGAACCGGTTCCCGCGATTCGAGAGATCGCTGAATCAAACATCGCCGAGAATGGTTTTGAGGAAGTCGAGATCCTTCCTTACGCCCTGGGGTCGGAGGAAGGTGAGACAGAAATGGTTATTTCCGCCAATGACTCGATGGCCGCTTCGACCATGGACCGGGGAGGGAACTGGCTGGAAAATGGAACCCGGATCACGGTCCCCCGCCGGAAACTCTCCTCATGGTTGGAGGAGCCCGTCCACTTCCTGAAGTTGGATATCGAGGGCCCCGAGGTCGAGGTGCTCGAGGAGTGTGGCGAGAAATTGTCCCATGTGAAAACTCTTTTCTGCGAATATCATCAGGGAGAGAAACTGCCGGCAAACCGACTTGCCCGACTTCTTGGCGTATTGACCGAGAATGGCTTCGATGTTCAGGTGGGCAAATCCTATTCCTACCAACAATCCACCGAGTATCGACCGGCCAATTTCCTGGAGGGGAGTTATTCAGGCGTCCTTTGGGCGAAGAATTTGAATTGGAAGGACCGACAGGGATAATTCCGAGCGCTTAGGTGAATCGCCTGAAAGCGCCACATTTGGTTTATGAGTCAAGCAAAAACAGCGGTCCTAATCCAACCCGGTCTTTGGACGAGTCCCCCGGGGGAGAACGTCAGCGGCTCCTTTTCGACCTATCGCCTTATTGGCAAACCCGAATGCGATATGACGGGTTTCCCTCCCAGTGACTCTCGGTCCTTGCCAACCGACCACATTGGAAACGCCCTTCGAACCATCCTCATCGAAAATCAGGACCGGGGAGAAGATGTCTGGGTATACCATTCCCAATCCCTTTGGGGGCGACCATTGACCCCAGCCCAGGGGTTTCGGCAAAGCCTGATTTCTGTGGTGGGTGTCCGCGAAGTTGAGAATCCAAAACCGATTCTGTGCCCCTTCCAACCCAGAGATTTGACTGTCCTTCCCTGGGAGACCCTCCGGTTCATCGACTTTCGAAAACTCGATTGGGTCCCCAACGAGGATTATCTCCTCACCTATGCCCGACACGCCAATCGTCGTGGCTTCTCCCCTTACTTGGCGCCAGTCGAGTGTTCGGAAAGCGAGTTCGAAGATATCGGTGACTTCCTTGTCGAATCCAAAACACTCGAACTGGAGGACCGTCTTTTCCATCGTCACAAAATCTTGTCCGCTCTGAAGGGATGTCCGATTCATAAAGAGAATGCACTCTCCCTTCTAGTCGACCTGACCCACATCCGCAATGGTTACAATGGCACGATGGAGTATGGAAGAAATCTTTTCAAAGGGATTCTCAATGTCCATAAGGAGACCCCATTTGGTGAGGTGAAGGCGATCGGGGAAGCCCGGCATGTCGAGTTTCATGGCATATCCCGGGACTGTCTCATTGATCGCGGCGATTCAACCGTTTTCGATGTCTGCTTCCGACCCTATCAAATCGATAACCCGGAGATCTTCGCCGACATCGTCTTTCGAGGAAGGCGGTTCGTCATCTCCCAGCTCGACGCCATCGGGAGCCGTTGCGATTACATCTACGATTCCACCATGCGGTTTTATCAGGAGATGGGCATGGCCGCGAGCGATGGCGTGGTCTGCATTTCCGAGTACGGCTTGAAGGATGCTGTCGAATTCTTTCATGTCGATCCGGAGGCCACGCCGTGCCGAGCGTTCCTTCTAGCCATGGAGCCATCCGATCTCCAAATGGAATCCCCGTCCGAACACGGCGAGGAGTCCTACATGGTCATCGGGAGTTGGCGATACGATCACAAGATGCTCCGCCCCGCCCTTGAAGCGGTTCGGGCCTTTGACCAATCCTCGAACAGATCCATCACCTTTCATTTCCTTGGAGACCTTTCGGAGGAAAAGAATCTGCCTGAGTGCGTGCGATATCACAAGCACAACCAGACACAAGAGGAATTGGACCGGCTATTCTCCTCGGTTCAAGGGTTTATCTTTCCAAGCGTCTATGAAGGTTATGGATTGCCGATCATGCATGCATTCCGATTCAACAAACCCATTCTAATCGCCGACACCGAGGTGAATCGAGAGATCCAATCCCGATTTGAAGGTCCATCGGTTTCTTTCTTTCCTTCCGAGCAAGAGTTCCCTCAAGCCCTCGAGACCTTTGTCCGTTCAACCCATGGGTCCAATTCTCCAAGTCATCCACGGAACTGGGACCAAGTCGCACGTGAAACGCTTGCTTTTCTGGCCGAGATAGCGATTGGAGAACCGGTAGAGAACCCTCGGAGACGGCAGGCGAGAGAATCCCTTCTGATGGCCGCGTCACAACTGACAGATCTTCCCGAAACGGTGTCCAAATCAGGGTGGAGAAGGAAGCCTAATCTCGATTCTAAAATGATTCCGGCAAAGGAAACCCCCATGCATTCCGGGGCCCCTCGGAAGAAGGCGAAGTCGATTCTCCCGAAACCGTTGGCCGAGGCTTGGGTGGAGCACAGGGATCGTTTACCCTCGTCGTTGGTCCGTTTCCTCAAGGCCGTTCGGAAACGGATTCCCGATGGGACTTGAATGGGTTAGGGTGAGTCATGGCTAATTGTATCAATGGATGCTTCTCGTCGGCGGAAGGCGGTTTTCGATGAACCCATTGGTTTCGGTGGTTTTAAGCAGCTACAACTACGAGAACTATGTCGCCGATGCGATTCGCTCCGTGTTCAATCAAACCTATCCCCATCTGGAATTGGTCGTTGTCGATGATGGTTCCCGGGATAACTCAAGAGAGGTGATCGAAGAAACCCTCCGGGAATCGAACCTGCCTTCAAGGATGATATTCAAAGAGAACGGCGGCCAATCCAGCGCCTTCAATACGGCACTCGAACATTTGAATGGCGAGTTGGTGGCCTTTATCGACAGCGATGACCAATGGAACCTAAACAAGCTCGAGGCGATGGTTCGCCTATTTGAGACTTGCCCGGATGGCGGTGTGTACCAGCATCAGGTGGAGGTTGGTTTCGGGGGAGCCAATCGTCTTGAGTATATCATCAGCGGCGATGTCTTCCGTGGATGGGAGCAAATTGGTGAATTGAACCTCGCCGTGTACCAAGGAAGGATCAGCCCGTTTGTTCCGACAGTCGGTCTGATGTTTCGGAAAGAAATCCTAGAAAAAGTCTTTCCGATCCCGAAGGAACTCATCACCTGCCCCGACGCTTACCTGACTCGAACCTCGGTCGCTTTCGGTCCCCTTTACTCCCACCCCGCTGTGCTGGCCACCTGGAGAGACCATGAGGAAAATGCGGGAAAGGAAAACACCTATGGATACCATGAGTACTGGCTTCCGGTGATCATGCCCGCCCTGAATCGTTTTTATCGCGAACATGGATTCAATGTCGAATTCTATTACGAAGCGCCTGTGGAAGAGCCAGTGGAAAGCATCGTTGGAGAAACCGAGTCCCCCGGGATATTCACTCGGTTGTTCAGCCTGGGGAGAAAGTAGTTCCGTGAACGATTGTCCACCGACCGATCCGACGGATCGAGTTCCTTCCTCCGAACGTTTACTCTCGGGTTTTGCATTATTCCTCATCTTGTTTATGTTCGGCGCGACCCTCCTGTTCATCGTCCATCACGATTTCTTCAGTCCCGATGAAGCCGATGTCGCCAACCTGACCCGTACCGCCACGAATTTCTCAGATTTTAACCAAAAATATTTGGGAGGGGGACCGCTCGGAAAACTCATATTCTATGGTTTCCTGAGGATCTTCGATCTGGGACTGCCTGGAAATCAATCTGTCGCTTGTCTTATCACATTTCTGACCTGCCTTTACTTCCTCTACCTTGCCCGTTGTTTTGGCAACTTTAGAGGATTTGCTTTGTTGATACCGGGATTCGCTTTCGCCACCAGTTCCCCAGCGATCGCATTCGGTTCCTGGGGGTTCTATATCTACGCCGAAATGATCCTCTTTTCGGCGATCTTTCTGCATCTTCTGTTGAGCCTGGAGGAAACACCATGTCTGGATTTCCGACGCGGGTTCGTAGTCTTCAGTTTAATGGCGTTCATGGTGGTGATGGTGATTCATTGCGCTCTACCAGCGGTGGTCCTGCTTGGCGTGTATTTCCTCCAACGAGTTCGGCTCCGTATCTGGGGAGAGGATCAAAGAGATGGAGGCGAAAACTTTCTCAGAGTTGTTGTTGGCGAATTAAAGATCCCTCTTCTCATTGGAATTCCCATTCTTGCATTGGGCCTAGGGCTGGTCCTCATCTCCTCCTCACCGGAGCTCGGCACTCCCAGAAGATCGCTTTATCCACTTTACTACCCCCTCTCCGATCTCCCCAAATCGCTCGAGGGCGCCGCCTCCTTCATCGCCACAAGAACCATCTGGCTCTTCCGATCGGTCTTTGGCATTTACCGCGCCGAGTTCATCCAATCCCTTAGAATGGAAGACTACAAGCCGACCTTCAATTTCGGCATTGCGTTTCTCAGTCTCTCCTTCGTCATTGGAACCGTTCGATCCCTTTTTCTGACCAAAAGTCATCGTTTCCCCCTGGCCCTTTACACGATCCTCGTCGTGGCCGCGACTCTCACTCTGAGTCTCATTGGCAAATACCCCTACGGGATTGTCCGCTACCTCCTTTTTCTGCTGGTTCCCATTCTCTTCTTGTCATCGTTGGGTGTCCGAGACCTGCTGGATTGGGCGGGGCGGCTAGCTGGACTTCTAACCGGAGTCGATCGGAACAAAAAGGTTTGGCGGACAGGAATCACACTGAGCTTTATCGTAGTGGTTGTCCCGTTATTCTATTGGCAGGGAAGGATTGCTTACGCCACCGCGAAGAAAGCGATCGAATACAACCGGGATTGGGCTTCGGAACTCGAGGCCATTCAAGCGGACCAATCCTCGGGGATGGTTTGGGATTACTACTCCAGCAACCTTCTCAATTACGCGCTCCCCGATTACACCCGCACCGACTCCTTCAAATTCCCACGCGACTTTATGGTGAAGAACCCGGACCCCGGTGTGACAATCGAGGAATGGAGGGATTATTTGAACCGCCATGAAACCATCCTCTGCTTAATGTTTAACCCCCTGGAGCGCTACCCCGACTTCTATGAAGAAGTCACGAAGCGTTTCCGGGTGACTCCGCTCCCGGGAGTCCGTTGGTGGTACTTGTCCCGATGGGATCGGATCGATCCCTTCGAAAATCGACTCCCCTCACCCAACGATTTCACCACTTGGGATAAGGTCGGTGATGTCAAGATAGATTCCGAAAGCGCCGAACAAAGATTGATTCTGGGACCGGGAGCAAATCTCTATCAATATGTCCGTTGGACCATCGAACCTGGAACCGAGGTGATCGGATCCGTAACCCTCCGCGCGGATCCACCTACACGGGTCGGCGTGTCGGTCGAGCGCCATGGCGATACCCCGCCCGAAGGGTCGGCGAGGAAATGGGTCCAGATTGGCCCTGAACCCACAAGGGTTGAAGCGGCTTATCAATTCACAAAAGAACACAAGATGATTCGTCTGCGGCTTTGGGCGCCGGAGGAATCCGAAGCCACATTTAACGCGACCGAGGCGAGCCTCCGGCAGGTCCAATAGAATCCTCCCCGAAAGAATTCAGGGTTTTGAATAGGGTGGCCCGGGGATCGTTTCGACCCTCAATTCGGTCCAGTCTTTTCCATCGGATTTAAGATCGAAACCCTCGATCAATTCACCTCCGCAACGGACCTCATGATTGCCATCCACTTCGATTTGATAGAGCGAGTCCCCGTTGACCGTGAACCATTCGGGGAATTCGTTCAGCCTGGGGTAGTTGATCGGCATGTTGAAGAACTCCCGATGCCTCGGGATATCGAATCGAACTTTTCCCTCCCAAGGATTTTCGGAGTTCAGGGCCAGGACCAGTGAATCCCCCTCCATAGCCGCTCCCAATTGAACATCCTCTCGCCAGGGTTCGATCCAGACACCTTGAGATTTCATGAAGGCGTACATCAGGGCCGTGCGAACGTAGTTCCCATCGCCATACCAGTCCTCGATGATGCCATCCTCTCGCTGGCGTTTCAGAAAGCGATCGACACATCGATCGAGGACTTCGAAAAGTTCTTCATCGGGGAAACGGTTGAGAAACACGATGGCGCTTTCGATCGCGTCGGAATAAGCGTTGGACCCATATCCACGTCCGCTTCCCTGGGGATCGTCAAGATAAGTCGGCTTCTCTTTGACCGACTTGAGCGCGAACTTCAGCGCATCTCGGAAACGCTCCTCTCCGGTAACCAGATAAGCGGTGTAGACTCCATTGAAAAGGTACCCCCAACAGTGCGCGTGACGAGTGTCGGTGATTTCGTAATCCTCACATGCAACGCGAAGAACCCAAACCCCATCCTTGTTTCTACCGACATCCAAGATCAAATTCACCAATTCGGAGAGAGATTTCGCCATCGCCGGATAGAGCGGGTGATCCTCCTCTTTTAGGAAGAGAACGAATTCGGAAAGTCCTCCCACAATTTCGTTGCCATGGTCGGCCAGATTGAAATAGCCCAGTTCCGGCTTCTCCTCCGCGAGGTTCCAGGTTTGAGGGGGGAGACCATTTGATTTCGGGATGACCTCTTCAAAATAGAATCGGGTGATCGTAATGGCCTGATCGATATACCTTGGATCGTGGGTGAGGTAAGCCAAACGGGTCAGCACTTGCAGCATTTCGCCATTCACCTCGGACCCCAACGAGGGAATCTTCCCGAATCGAGTTTCGTAGGGGGCATGGGAGAGGATGTCATCCGTAATATGCACCATCCTGTCGAGCCAGGCCGTTCGACCCAACCGCTCGCTCAATGGCAGAAGCCCGTCTTTCGCGTATTCGCTGGAGCCGAAGATGAGTCGATCCAAGTCGATCTCAGGGTCCTCGAATCCCCCGCCCGCCGCGACATTGTCGGAGAGCCAGCCGAGTCGTGTGGATTGTTGGATTTCTCGCCGAAGGATCTCATGCATCTCGTTCTCATAAACGGAGGGCTCAACAAAGCGTGCGGCTAGAACTAGAAACGGGTAGAGGTCGGCAGCCGAATCCCGAACATACCAAGCCGGGTGCTGCCCCGAGCGAGGGAGCAGTCCAGTCACCGGATCGCGTCGATCGAGATAGGCATGGAGGGTGTGCCGGCTTCGAATGAGCGCCTCCCGAGCCATGGCCGCATTCTCCTTGGCTTCGTCGTACGCGCTGCCGAAGGAGGTGGAGTGTACGAAAAGGATTGCGATGAGGTTGAAGGATAGGATTCGATGCGACATGCGGCCAGTTTAAAGCAGGAGTCTCCAAACAGAGAAGGGCGGTGCGAAAGATTTTCGCCGCCGCCCCAATTTCCCGGTTAAGTCGAATTGAAAGTTCTAGTCTTGCTCGGTCGAGAAGGCCAAATCTCCAACCAATCTTGGCCGTCGACCGCAAACCATCAGCCCCGGCCTACCCAAACTCTGGCCCGCGACCTGTTTGTTTTCCGGATCGCGGTACCCCACCCGGACCATCCGCCGGATTCGGTCGGTCTGATTAATGTGGCTGCCATGAATGGTGAACACATTGAACACCACCACATCGCCTCGTTTCGCCGGAACGGGAACCGTGTCCTCCAGACTGTAATCGGTGGTCGGAAGGTGTGGGGTGCAGGGACCATCCTCGGTTTGGGTGATATGTTCCAGATGCCCCAGTTTGTGAGACCCAGAGAGGAAACGGATTTCTCCATTTTCATGGCTGGTGTCATCCAAATGGACCAGAACATCGAGATAACGTCCATCCTGATGGAGGTAGAAAGCGCTGTCCTGATGCATCGGGAAGGGGTGCCCTGTCTCCGGCGGTTTGGCGTGGAGAGTCGAGTGATGGAGTTCGATATTCGGGCCCATCAGATCGCTTAAGGAGGAAACCAAGTCCGGCTTGGTCACCGCCCTCATCCAGGCCGATGAATAGAAATAGAGGTCATGGATCGAGATCAACTTCGAGGCTTTCTCGGTCGATTCGTCCATGTAGACCTTTCTCCAGGGTCCAGTCCAACCCATGGATTCGGTGGCCCAGGTTTGGATGATGAACTCGAGATCTTCATCCAGCCGGTCCATTTCCTCAGGGGTGAAAACCTGCGGGATGCGCAGGAATCCCTGGTTGTTGAATGATTCAATTTGCTCCGTGGTTAACACGGTGTTCTCCTCATCTTGTGGTCTTCGATTGGGGTTAGGGTCCGACTCGGACAATGTCGCCAGCGCTACGTGTTCCATTTGTCGCTGAGTAGACTGAGCCCGGTCCCCAAAATCCGGATCCAGGTATCGATTCCAAAATCATCTGACCGAACATCAGATACTCACCAACATTGGATTCGAGATCGGGCCCCGCCGATGCCAGCGACCACGACTTCGAATTCCTCGGCCAAGTTGGATGGAATGTCAGCTGATCCTCCTTCCAACGTTCCGCGAAATACCGGTAGTAGGCCAAACGATCGGCTTGATTGTCGGTCTCGTTCGGGAACGGATTCGGGACAATGTCCGTCATGTAGGCGACTGGGGTTGTCAGCGCCGTGAGAGCGGTGAGCGCTCTTAAGTCGAGTGGCGGCGGAGGGTTGCCCCTCGCCGCGGCATCATCAATTACCTGAATTTCGTCCGGCGGATACTGGTTGTAATCCGTAAAGTAGGATTCCAATGCGGTTGCCAACCCTCGCATGTCCCCCTCGACGCGAACCACTTTGGCCCGGATCTGCGCCTCGAGGAAATTGGGTAAGGCGATCGCGATGAGAATCAAGATGATGGCGATCACGATCAATAACTCAATGAGAGTGAACGCCGAAATCCGATGGTTCTTTTTTTTCATGGTCTACACTCCTTTCGGGGAGCATTTGAGACGTTCCGATGCCACAGAGGTTGGGCGCGTCACGACTTTTCATGACGATATTTGTCGGGGGGGGGGGGGGGGCCCCCCCCCCCGACAAACGCTCCCTTGTTTCGGAATTCGCGTCTCGTCGTTGTCCGCGCGTTCAATCGAACAGCTTCCAATTGAACACAGCGGAGGGAGGAATCGCCGTCAGTTCCGGCGAATCGAGCGCCCGAATCCTATTGGCCTCCTCCACGGGAACGCCCATCGTTCCATCAAGTGCGTCGGTCATCGCCCCTTCGTAGTAAACCTCGTCAATGAAGAGACTTCCATCCGTCACGGTCAAAGACCAATCCTTCGCATTGGCGGTCGAATCGGGTGTTCCGATCGCGGGTGAGACCACCACCTGAGGAGTGCTGCTGGACGCGTAAAAATACGCTCCCTGCGGAATCATCGATTGGTTGATAACCGCACGGCTGTCGTTCTCGGGGGTGGCGTTTTTCTGGAGTTGAATGGTGATGTACTTCCAGGTGTTCGCGTCGGTGAAGGTCCCGAGCACTCCCGATGTTGAACCTGCGAGGTCCTCTCCCGCCACCATGGTGACTTCCGAACCATCCGACTGAAACTGAATATAGAAGGAATGATCGACGGACAGATTCAACAACCAATTCCAACGGAGTTCCGCGAATGTGCCGGGTGTCGAGGGAATCTCGCCAAGACTGACCGCGAATTGGATGTACTGAAATGGACCGTTGGCTGGATCTTGAAACGGTTCGCTGATTGTTACCCCTTCGCCGGCGGATATCTTGTAAGACGTGCTCCCGAGATACGCCCTTTCGTTGGACAATTGTCCGGTGGCTGTTATCGGGATTGGGTTTGCGAGTGCATTGAAGGAATACGGATCGGTGTCGACTCCCGAGGGGCCGAACGCCACTCCATCCTCAAAATCCTCATCGATCCAAACATTGGCTTGGGCGCCATTTGGAATCACCCAAATGACCAGTAATAAGATAAATGCAAATGACAATCGCTTAGTCATTGAAGGACCTCCATCCTTGATTTAATAAACGCGACCTAACACCAAAGGTTTTCAAAAAAGACAATACAAAGGGGATACGTAACGTATCGAAGGGGGGGACTATGAACTGTCGCAAACGCAATGCTCAAGAACAACCATTTTCCTTTTTCTCCATAATAACCGTAGGCTAAGCGGTCATTCGTTGTCAAGCTTTATTTTCACTTTTGGCTCATTTTTTTCTAACTTGACTGGAGGATTAGGCGTCACGAGTTCACCTCGACTTTCCTGTCCCTCGATGGGAGTTCGTCCCCGTGGAGTTGAAAAAAGTCTTCGCTTTGGTTTTCATTTGAGATAGAGTCCCCACCGGTTGAGTGTTTGTTTCGAGCCTTGATCGGCTCTTTGTTGTTCGGAAAACCCGTGGTCCAAAAACTATTCACCGCATCCGGCGTCCTGATCGCATTGGGGTTGATCCTTTTCGTTCATCCCCCCGAGCAGAAAGAAACCAGTGGGACAGTTCTCGAACTCTGGCACACCACCGGTGCGGACGAGTCCGAGTTCCAGCCCGCCCTCTGGTTCAATGAATCCCATGATGAGTTCCAGGTCAAAGCGGTCGCGCTCCCCTTCCTGCAAATCGAACAAAAATTTTTGACCAGCATGGTCGGAGGCATACCGCCCGATGTCTTCATCTATTTTGGTTCGGTTGCGCAGTGGTCTTCACGGGGAGCCCTCCTTCCACTGGATAAATACATGGATCGGGATGGATTCGATCGGTCGAAAATCTTCGATTCCGTGTGGCCCGAGATGATGTGGAACAACGAGACCTTCGCGATACCGGTCGGCGTGGGTGTCGATGCGTTCTATTGGAACAAGGAGCATTTTCTCGAGGCGGGATTGGACCCCGATCGACCGCCGCGAACCTGGGAGGAACTCGAGGATTACGCGGTCCGTCTGACCAAGAAGAACGCCGAAGGAAGAATCGAACAGGCCGGCTACATTCCGGGATACTGGAGCCCCTTTGCCACGCCACTCTTCCTTTACTGGCCGCTCCAACTCGGCGCTAAGTTTTTAAGCGAGGATGGCCGCAAGGTGAATCTCACATCGAATGCTTGTGTCGAGGCGTTGGAATGGGAGACCTCGATGTTCGAGAAGATCGGTCGTGAAGCATTGATCGAGAAACGGGCCTCCTTCGGGTATGGAACTCAGCACGGCTTCCTCAGCGGGCAGCTCTCAATGATCGAACAAAAGTCGAGTTTCGTGGAGGAAATCCGGAAATTCGCGCCGGACCTGGAGTATGGTTGTGCTCAGTTTCCGATCCCCGAAGGCGGAAAGCGAGCCACCACCCTTGGCCCGGTTTGGGTGGGCATTCCTCGGGGCGCCAGACACCCGGATGAGGCTTGGGAGTTCATCAAATTCTTCACCTCAGACGAGACCCAACTGCGCGCGGCAAAATATTCCATCGAGCATAACGAAGTCGGTTTCTTCCCGGCGAACATCGAGGTGGCCCGCAGCCCCGTTCAGATGACCGTCCCTTGCATGGATATTTTTTTGGAGAGCATGGACAACGCCTACTCGCCCACAGTCGTTCCCTTGGCGCATGTCACCTTCTGGCGGGAATACGGCAAAGCCTGGGACTTGGCTATCCGGGGAATCAAGTCACCGCGAGAAGCCCTGGAGGATGCGCAACGGGAAATCCAAAAGGCGCTCGATTCCCAAATCGAATACGATCGATTCTACCGAAACTACCTCACCGAGCGAGAAGAGGGGCGGGGATGAGGAACAAGAGACTCAGCCGAGAAGGAAGACGCGAGGCGCTCACCGGGTTTCTTTTCGCCAGCCCCTGGTTGGTCGGGTTTCTTGTGTTTGGATTGGTCCCGATTCTTCTCTCGATGTACTACAGCCTCTGTCGCTACGACGTCCTCCGACCGCCGATGTTTATCGGTCTCGAAAATTATCGTTACCTCTTCACCGAATCCTCCACCTTTTATAAATCCATTTACAACACTCTTTATTACACGGTCTTCCGTGTCCCTTTGGTCGTCCTTGGCTCCTTGTTGCTCGCCATGTTGGTCGAGAGACAACGCCCGGGAGTCAATGTGGTTCGCACCATTTACTACCTCCCCTCGATCGTCTCGGGAGTCGCCCTGTCGGTGATTTGGCTTTGGATGTACAACCCCCAGCATGGTCTGGTGAACGAGGGTCTTCGGGCGATAGGAATCGCCACGCCCCCTCTTTGGCTGGAAAGCGAAACCTGGTCCAAACCGGCGATGATCCTGATGGGTCTGTGGTCAATTGGCGGCGGGCGAATGATCGTTTTCATCGCGGGCCTGAACGGCATCCCCCGTCATCTCTACGAATCCGCCGAAATCGATGGCGCCGGATGGTGGGTTCGATTCCGTCACATCACCATTCCACAGATTTCCAGCATCCTTTTCCTGCTGACTATCACTGAGATTATCACCTCCTTCCAGGTCTTCACCGAGGCCTACATCATGACCAATGGCGGGCCGGTCGATTCGACTCTCTTCTATAACCTGGAACTCTACAACAAGGCCTTCCTCGATTACGAAATGGGGCTTGCCTCGGCGCTGGCTTGGATCCTTTTTGTGGGCACTCTTCTGGTCACTCTCTTTCTCTTCAAGGTGGTCGGGAGTCGAGTCTACTACGAGGCGGCGAAACCCGAATGAGACGAAGGGGAGAAGAGATATGAACCGAAAGATTTTGAGGGAGGGGGGGCATCATCTGGCCATGTGGGCGGTCGCCCTCGTGATGGTCCTCCCATTCCTATGGCTTCTCTCGAGTTCTTTGAAAACGCCCGAACAAGTCTTCTCGAAGGAGGTCGATTTCATTCCCGACCCGATTGTTTGGACCAATTACACCAAATCGTTTGAGTACATGCCTGTCTTGCTCTACACGCGGAATACGGTCCTGATCACTTTGCTTTGCACGATCGGCTACCTGACTTCCGGGTCCTTGGTCGCCTACGCTTTCGCACGAATCCAATGGCCGGGTCGCGATTTCCTGTTTATCGTTCTTCTCGCCACGATGATGCTGCCTCCTCAGGTCACCATCGTTCCGCTATTTGTTATTTTTCGTCACCTCGGATGGATCGACACTTATTACCCGCTTGTTGTCCCATCTTTCCTAACCGGTTGGCCCTTCTTCATATTCCTTCTACGTCAATTCTTCCTTTCGGTGCCGACTGAACTCAGCGAGGCGGCTAAGGTCGATGGGGCGAGTCATTTCCAGATCTATAGCCGGATCATTCTCCCCCTTTCTAAACCCGCTTTGGCGGTGGTCGCGGTCTTCTCATTCCTTTTGCACTGGAACGATTTCTTCGGGCCTCTGATTTATCTGGCCGACGACTCGAAATTCACTCTCGCCCTCGGCTTGGCGGTTTTTAAGAGCAACCACCCCTCGGAGTGGGGAATTCTGATGGCGGTCTCGGCGCTGATGCTGATTCCCACCATCCTGGTCTTTTTCTTCTGCCAGAAATACTTTGTTGAGGGAATCAATCTTACTGGTTTGAAAGGTTAAATAAGGAACACCATGTCGAAGCGCGGTCAAACAAAATTATTGGGGAATCCCCGACCCGATTTAGAACAACTCTTTCGTCAGGGGCAAAAGGGATATTCCGGCGCCGATGGCTGTCTGTCTTTTCCACTGAGCAAGGGGCGCGATCTCTGGATGTTTGGCGATACGATTGTAGGTGGCCGAAATCACCCGGAACCGCTGGTCATGCCCCGCAACTCGGTCGGGGTTCTCCACTCGGATCGAAAGGGGAGTCGTGAGTTCTCTTTTCATTGGAAAGAAAAGAAAGGGGTTCCCTACGATTTCTTCGATCCGCCCAAATCGGGTCAATGGCTTTGGCCCGGAACCGGGTGCCTTTCGGAGGACAAAATCTTTTTCTTTCTTCGACGGATGCGGACCGACATGGGCGGGCAAAGCGAGGCTTTTCATTTTGCTTATGCTGGCCCCTGGGTGATCCGAGTCGAGAACCCAAAGGACAATCCCGACGATTGGATACAGACTCCACTGGAGGTCGAACTTCCCAGGTCGGTCATGTGGGGTTCGGCCTCCTTCGCCGACCCTGATGGTTATGTCTACCTCTGGGGCGGAGCCTCTGGCAGGCGAGGGGCGGGTATCGTCGTGGCGAGAACCCCAGCTGAACAACTGCACCGGGGCCGGGCTGATCGCTGGGAGTTTTTTCATCGGAAAGGCGAAGAGGTTGTGTGGTCGAGGGAAACCTCCCGACTCGCCACGATCATTCCGGAGACGCCCTCGGAAATAAGTCTTTCGTACCTCAAGAAGAGGAAACTCTATTTGATTGTTTACGGCAACTGGAAGAAGAACCTGGTGGGACTTCGCGTCGCCAAAAACCTAATGGGCCCCTGGAGCCCCTACCTCCAGGTGTACTCTCCCCCCGAACCGACCTGGTGCGACCAATATTTTTGTTATGCTTCTAAGGGGCACACGGAACTCGACCCGACTGAAACCGAATTGATCATCACCTATATGTGCAACTCCCATGACATCTGGCGGCTCACCGAGGATGACCGGGTGTATTACCCACGCTTCATTTCGGTCCCGTTGGATGAGGTTGAGAAGGTGCTAACCGATATTTGAGATGGATTGGAAGAATGGATGAAACTCGGAATTCAAATCCTATTGTTGTGGGCGATCGCTATGACCTCCGCTGACGCGCAACCCCAAAGACTTACCGTCGCCCCCCTCTTCACCGACCACATGGTCCTCCAGCGGGATCAACCTATCGCCGTATGGGGTTGGGCCGAGCCGGGTAGGGAAGTCACCGTCACACTTGAGGATCATGAGTCGAGTTCGATCACTGATCCATCCGGTAAATGGAGAACCACCTTGCCAGCAATGGATGCTGGCGGCTCACACACATTACGAATTTCCGATGGCGAGAACGAAATTCAATTCGAAGATGTTGTGATCGGCGAGATCTGGCTCTGCTCCGGGCAATCCAACATGCAATACCCATTGGTCGAGTCGAACGGTGGAGACGAGGAACTCGCCTCGGTCAAACCGTCGATGAATGTTCGAATCTGCCTCATTCCCAAAAACCCCCAACCGGAACCGGTCGAACGAATCGAAGCCAACTGGGAGTTGTGCAAGCCGACCTCGCTAAAAGATTTCTCGGCGGTTGCCTGGTATTTCGCGAAAGAATTGCGGAAGTCGGACCAGCTGAAAGACATCCCCATCGGCCTAATCGACAGTTCCTATGGGGGAACCCGGGTTGAGGCCTGGATGAGTGAGACGTACCTGAAAGAAAACTTTCCGGACGCAGAGGTCAAAGACTCGTTCCTGGGAAATCCCCCTTCCTCCATGTACAACGGAATGATTCACGCGCTCATCCCTTACACCTTGCGCGGCGTGCTCTGGTATCAGGGCGAATCTAATGTGGAGTCGCCATCGTTCTACAGGAATCTCTTTCCAGGACTAATCGAGGAATGGCGCACGAAGTGGGACCGTCCCGATCTGCCCTTCTATTTCGTCCAGCTCCCCAACTTCGCCGAACGATTCGATGGGGCCTATCTGACCCGGATGCGCGAGGTCCAGGATCATGTCTCGAAGACCGTCCCGCACACCGCGATGGCGGTCACCTACGATGTTGGCGACGCTTTCGACATCCACCCCGCGGACAAGAAACCGGTGGGCGAGCGACTGGGAAGAATCGCGCGTGCCCTCACATACGGTGAAGACATCGTGCATTCCGGCCCAACCTTCAAGTCGATGGCGACCGAAGGGAGCCAAGTCCGGATCAAATTCGACCATGCCGGCGGCGGACTCACACCCAAGCCCGACTGCGATCCGGTGAGTGGTTTTGTCGTTTGCGGCGAGGACGGTCTCTTCTGGAACGCCGAGGCGAGGATCGAGGGGGATTCGCTGATTCTCAGTTCGCCCGAGGTTCCCAATCCGAAGCATGTCCGTTACGCCTGGGAAGGAGACCCTGAGGCCAATTTCTACAATGCGGAGGGTTTACCCGCCGCGCCTTTCCGGACCGACGATTTCGAAATCGAGGATATGCAACTCTGGAAACAGTTTCCTCGATACACCTTCGAGAGCTCGGTCTACCGCGCGGTGGTCGAGGGGGATGGCTGCCTGACCGAACTCCGAATCGGTGAGGATTCCTTCCTCGACTCCTCCCACATCCTCTCCCGTGGCGCTTTTTATGTCGGCGTCTTCGCCAATCCCATTCCCCTCACGCAATTTGAAAAAGCCGGCCCTACGATCTTTGAAGCCAAGAACACCAAGCAGAGCATCCGCTACCGGTTTCTCAAGGATCGCATCCTGATTGAACTCTCCAACTCGGAGCGTGAAGCCGCACGGTTTGTAATGGTCCTGAACTCGAAGATCGAATCCCTTCCAATGGAGGGGGAACTCGGGAAACCGATACAAGCGATCCTCGGTGAGTCGTATGTCGAAATCCCCGCGTTAGGTCGGTTCGCCGGCCCCTTTGCGGAGGGCTGTCCCCTGTGGGAAATCGTTCTTGACCCGGGGGAGGAAAAGAGAATCGAATTGAAAGTTGGAAAAACGGATGAGTGACGAACTCCGATCTGGATTCCCGCCTTCGCGAGAATGTCACGATCTAAATCCGTCATTCCTGTGAATGATTCAGGTTTAGCCCGTCATCCCCGCGAAGGCGGGAATCCAGGTACCGCAGTTCGCCTTTTCCCCGCCGTGGGAGCGGCATCCTGCCGCGAAGGGGATCGAAGAATTCGGGGCAAGGATGCCCCTCCCACAGCATGATAGGGTGACAACGACCAAGCGAAGGAGAAACCGCGTGCCAGAGATTTTTTATGACCTAACCCAACACAACCACGGCATGAACTACCGATGGATTCAGCCGCCGCAAATCTGTTACTTCGTCTCCACAGTCGACTCCAAGGGAAATGTGAACTGCGCCGGGGCCACCCTCGGCACCTGTGTCAGCGTGGATATGGAACTCGAGGCCTGCGGAAATTTCTTCTTCACCCTCTCCCTCGGCTATTCGGACCTTCCGCATGTCCCCGGCCGCCAGTCTCAAAAGAATCTTCACGATGTCCCCGAAGTGGTGATCAGCTACATCGGCAACCACATGTTCCGCGAGGCGCAGATCGCCTGCCTCCCCATCCCAAAAGGGATCAACGAGATGGAAGTGATGGGAATGACCCCCTTGCCCTCCCATCACGTTCAACCGCCCGGCCTCAAGGAAGCGCTGATCAACATCGAGGGGAAGGTGATTTCGTCCACCAAACTTGCCGAATACTATGAACTCTATGTCTGCCAAGCAGTCGGTGTCTCGGTCGACGAGGACTTGGTGAAGAAGGACGAAGACAGCCGTTG
>JACKFH010000013.1 GCA_020632575.1 Candidatus Omnitrophota bacterium
ACCAAATCCCTCCACTGAAGCCTCGATTCCCGGTCCTCGGCTTCGAGGAGTTCGCGGGGGACGACGGTGAACTTTCGGGCTTTGAGTTCGTTCGATCGGGAATCGGCCGCCGAAGACGAATCCCCTCTGGCGGGGTTTGGGTCACTCGAGGTTGAACGTAATACGGCGATTGGTGCATCCAAGGGCTCGTCGTCGCGCTCCGGATCCCTCAAGACCTCGATGACCTTGGTCCCGGGAATTTGCCGCCATGTGAAACCCAACTGCGGAAGGGTCTCGTCAAGGAATTGAAAATAGGTCAGCTCGGTTGACCGCAGGAATTCGATTTCATCTTTGGTCCCCTCACCCGCCTTAAACCGCACCCCGGAGATAGCGTCCATTGTCGAAAGAATATCCGAAATTCGAGGGTGCCTTGCTTTCTCAACGACAAAGTTTTTTTCCCGCAGAATCTCCAACACTTCTTCCTCTAATTCGTTTTCTCTCGCACCCGCCAAGTATTCCCCGATCTTCCGATGATTCTCGGGCGTGTCGATCACGCTGATCGTCCCCTCATCCAAATGGGGATACATGACCCGATGTTCGGCGGCGGCTTCTTCGATACTTTGAACGCCATATAAAAGACTCCGGAGAACCTCCTTGGTGAAATTGACATGCTTCTTACGGTGGAGATGGTTGTTGGGATCGGAGTCATCCATGTACTTGTCTGGGACGACTTGGTAGGTCTCCGCGATAAGGTTTCCGGATACGACTTTCTCCATGAGGGACGGGTCGTTGAGCAAGCGCTTCGTATGTTCCATCACATCGGATGCGCCGACAACAACGAGAGACCCGGTGGTCGCGTCGTACGTCACTCTTGGAAATTCATCGCTCTTGGCACTTGAGGTTTGAGATTTACTCGACAAAAGAAGTGATATAATTTCTGCGAGTTCTTGGCCATATTCTTCATCCACTCTGAAGTTTTCTGCCATCAGTTCTGCACTCTTCTCTTCGTCCTCCCGGTCCTCGGTTGCATCCACCTGTATCCAAGACGCGACTGAAATAAACACCACAACCGCCACGCCAAGAATCCAAGCGCGCGGAAGGTTAGACTTCTCAGGGGTCGGTCCCTCGATTAGGCGGAGGATTCTGGATTGGAGGTGGTTCTTGCCATCGGTCAGGTGGACTCCAGAGGGCTGAGGGGCAATCTGATTTTCGTTCCGCAGTTCGGCGGCTTCGACCAGGGTTTTCGCGTAGGAGAAACGTTCGGCGCCCATCGACACCACGTAATCGTCGCAACACCGTTCCCGTTCGATACGGACTCGGTGGGAGATCCACCAGACCGCTGGGTGAAAGAAGAGGAGGGCTTCGATCAGACGTTGGAAGAGGTTGACCCAGGGGTCGTACCGTTTGATATGCGCCAGCTCATGCAGAAGAATCATCTCGACTTGGTTGGGGGTGAGGCCGTTCATCATGAAGAAGGGGAAAAGGATGGTCGGGCGGAGGATGCCGACCACAGTGGGGGTGGTGACCCGCTTGCAGTAGGCGAGGGCCGGGGCTTTCACGAGTCGGATTCGGTCCGTGAGGTCGTTGAGTGTTGCGAGGTGGATCGGATCAGTCGCGAGAGTCGAGCTCTGTCGGAGTTTCCACCCGCCGCCGAACGCGAAGGCAACCCGGCAGATCAGGATAAAGACGCCGGTCAGGTAGAGCAGGGCGAGGTGCGGGCAGTAGTCGCGCCAGGTGGCTGGCACGGCTGGGAGGGTTTCCTCCGTCATCATGACTGGTTCGATGGAGGCGGCCACCGGATGAACCGATTCGGTTAAGGGAGCGACCTCAAAGTCGGGTGTGTCAGGGTTTAACCAAACGAACGTCGCCACCGGCGCCAACGCCATCAGGAGGAAGGAGCCGAGGAAGAGGGCGTATCGGATATGCGACGAGGCTCTTTTCAAGAGCAGCCCGAGGAGTTCGGCGACCGCTAGGATGAGAACGCCTTGCCAGAGGAAATGCGCAAAGGTTTCGATGAGTTGGACCGCGAGGGGCGTATTCAAGTGTTCGAGGAGATTCATTGGCGTTCCTCCCTCGATTTTTGGTCGATCAGTTTTCGCAGCGCGTCCAGCTCATCGCCGGAGATTTTTTCTTTTTCGAGCAGGTTCAGTAGGAGAGCCGAGGCGGAACCCTCGAAGGCGCGGTCGACCATGTCGGAGACCATCTTCCGTTTGGTCGAGGATTCCTCGATCTTCGTGCGGTAGACATACCCCATGCCCTCCTTCTTGCGGGCGAGGTAACCCTTCTTGGTCATGATGGTCATCGTGGTCATCACCGAGGTGTGCGCGAGTTCGCGGAATTCGACGAGCGCCTCGCGCACCTCGCGGACTGTGGAGGGGCCGCGACTCCAGAGAATTTTCAGGATCTCGAATTCGAGTTCGGTCGGGTGTGGGGATGGGTTTCTGGCCATGGCGCTCACTCTTGATTACTAATTGATTAGTAGACTCTACGCCCGATCGAGTTGGGGGTCAAGCACTATTTACTAATTGATTAGTAAATCGAGTCGGCCCAAGGGTTTAACGAGAGATTCCAGCAGGGTTAGCGAAGACTGCATACATCTTCTCCGAGTGGACAGACCCGGTAATCGGCGCCAGACTTTTCCATCTCCAGATCGGAGGAACGATTTCTCCATGACACTACCCATATCCAAAAGTCCGAAGATCCTTCACAAAGGGGAGGGTCGTTATGTCGCCATCGGCGACAAGTCGAGCTGCACCTTTAAGGTGGTTGGCGAGGAGACGAGTGGACAATTCGGGTTGTTCGAGTTCGCCATGGAGCCGGGAGCCGGAGGCGCCAAGCCTCACACGCATCATCGGATGACCGAGATATTTTATATCCTCGAGGGAGAGGTGGAACTCCTGGCGGGCGATCGCAAAGTGACCGGTCGGCCCGGGACTCTTCTTCTGGTCCCGCCCGACCAGGTTCATGGGTTCGTCAATTCCTCGACGGTTCGGTCGGTGATGTTGGTGATGTTTTGCCCAGCAGATCGTCGGGAGGGGTACTTCGAGGGTTTGGCCGAACTCACCAAAGATGGACGAAAGCCCAGCCGCGAGGAACTCCTCGATCTCATGCGTCGCTACGATCAGGAGCCGGTGGATGAACCCTGAGAGAGGAGAGCCGACGCGAGTGGACACCACCTCCCATCGGTGCGAAACTTGCCCTCCTTGAGTTGATAGAATGATTCAGTGATCCGATGGAATTTTGAAAGGAAACAATCCCATGATGAAAAACACATCGATGTTGACCGCTCTCGCCGTTTTTGCGGCGGGGATTTCTTTTTGTGTCGCCGCCGAGGAGGGATGGGTCTCCCTTTTCGATGGCAAGAACCTGGATGGTTGGACCCAGAAGAACGGAACCGCCACTTACCGGGTCGAGGATGGAACGATTGTCGGTAAGACCACCCCCGGAAGCCCAAACTCGTTCCTGTGCACCGATAAGGAATACGGAGATTTTGAATTGATGTTCGAGGTGAAGGTCGCCGATGAACTCAATTCCGGTGTTCAGATCCGTTCGCAAACCAAGGACGGTACCAATGAGGGTCGTGTGAATGGTCCGCAAGTCGAAATCGAGGCGAGCGGCCCAAATGGCGCCGAGTCGGGTTACATCTACGGCGAGGCCTGCGGGGGATGGATGACCCCTGAGGACAAACTGATCCCTCACAAGCACTTCAAGGACGGTGAGTGGAACAAGTACCGGGTCTTGGCGGTTGGTCCCAATATCCAAACCTGGATCAATGGCGCGCAGATTTCCGACCTGACCGACGAGGAGAAATTCGAAACTCATCCCAAAGGTTTTATCGGCCTCCAGGTTCATGCGGTCGGGGAGGGCAAGGGCCCTTATGAGGTGGCCTGGAAGAATCTCAAGATTCGAGAGATCGAATAGACTCAAACTAGCTTTTATCGATCCCCCCGTCGGGTTCTTCAAACCGGCGGGGGCGACTCATCTTCTCCCCCTCACCACTTTTCGAACAGACCGCCTAGAAATCCTCTGACGAAACCTTGGGTTCTCACCATAGCTCGACGAGTATTTCTCATGTGCCGGGTCACCACCAGATGGTAGGGGATCTCAATAAGCCGCCGTCCCAGCTCCAGTAGAGCCCCAAGGGGGGCGATGGGATCCGCCGACCGAATCTGTTTGGCGATTGCGGCCGCGCGGCCGGTGTAATAACCGCGTTCGGTTCTCAGGTAATCCTCCTCGGGGAGCCATCTCTTATGGTGAGTAATCGCATTGGAAGCGTATTGGATTTCGTAACCCGCTCTTAGCACCCGGTAGGTCAGGTCATAGTCCTCGGCCCCTGGATAGACCCCGCCGACTCCGAGTTTCGGGTGAAAAGGTCCGACACGGTCGAAGCAGTCCCTTGAAATCGAGGAGTTCCCTCCTCCTCCCGCTGAATTGGCGATCAGTCCAAAGCGCGATCGGAACCGCTGAGGTGTGGGAAGGTCCTTGATCGAGACTCGGATGCGCTTGGCTCCATCCGGTTTGTAGTAAGCGCGAGTCTGTCCGAAAACCATCCCAAGTTTTGGATCTTTCTTGTACTCCTCGACCAGACGCTCCGCCCACTCATGAGTCACCAGGACGTCATCGTCGACAAAGGCGATCCATTCTCCCTCGGATTTTGACACGCCCAGGTTGCGAGCATTGGACAACCCGGCCTGATCGGTCGGGACATAAACGATTTTGTTCCCGTCTTCCGCATGGTCTCGGATGACGCATTCGACACACTCCTTGGTTCCCGAATCCGTGCTCTGGTCGACCACCACCAGTTCGAGCGGACGATAGGACTGTTGGAGGATCATCAAAAGGCACTCGGAGATGTCGCCACGGTTGCGGGTGGGCACCACCACACTGAACAGGTTTTCCATCAGGATCGATTCACTCCAACCATCCGCTCGTAATAATCCACAGTCCTCTCCAAAATCGTATCCAGAGAATACTCACTCACGGCTCGACTCCGCGCCTTCTCGCCCAACTCCTTTAACCGATCGGGAGCCTGCAATAAACCTATCAGACATTCGGCCAGGCGATTCGAGTCACCCGGCGGAAACAGGCTCCCGCATTTCCCGCCATCCAGCATCTCACGGATGCCCCCCGTGTCGCTCCCCACAATCGCCGAGCCACACGACATTGCCTCAAGACAGGTGTTCGGGAAATTATCGAAGAGTGAGGGAATGACAAAGAGTGTCGCTTGCCTGTACTCATCGATCAAGCGGTCATGAGGAATCGCCCCAACCATCTCGACAGAGGCGTGCAGTTCCTTTGGAAGGCCCTCGAAGAGTTGCTCTTGAAACGACCCTCCTCCTTCCCCTGTCGGGGTGTCCGATCCGATGAAGCGAAACCTCGCCCGGGGGAACGATTCCAGAACGGAAGGGATCGCCTCGAACAAAACATCGGTCCCTTTGTTCTTCTCCAACCGTCCGACATAGAGAACAGTCGGTCGATCAAGTTCGAGGTCGTTCGCACCTGGAGAGAATTGGTCAGTATCGATCGGATAAGGGATGATCTCGATCCGGTCCAACCGAAGGCCCCAACGCCGGGCCATTTCCTCGGCCAGGTGACGGCTTGGTGAGGAGACAAAATCCGCCTTGAGAGTCTGTTCCTTTTCCCATTCCGCGAGGCAATCGAACGCGCGGTCCTTCTTCATCCGGTTCACCTCGCGAATGATTTCCATGGGCCCATGGAGTTTGATCACGGTGGGGACGCGGTCCTTCGAGTGTCGCAAATACCAGAGGAGTTCGGCCTCCCATTCCGCCGATTCCACCAGGTCGATCTCCCGGTGATCGTTCAACTCCTCGATCTTCTCGCCGATCCTCCGACTCGCCCACAGTCGATTCACAAACCGCCCCGTAACCTTGCGAATTCCATGCCCCACGACTTTCCAGGTTCTGTTCCAAAAGGGGCTTGCCGAGAGCGGCGCTAGTCGATGAACGACCACGCCGTGATCGTCCTCAACACGATCCGCCCCCGATTCGGCGCGAGCGATCACATGAACGGTATGACCCTCCCGAACGAGTCCACGCGCGAGGGTGGCGATGTAGGTGCAAATGCCTCCCCCGCCCACTGGAGGATAGTGACGATGGACAAAACAAATCTTCATTCCAAAGCCTTCGCTTGAAGATCAAGAACGACCCTTAACCCCAGGGCAGCCAGGGAAGGTCCCGTTCTAGGGAGAGAATAGAGGGACTTTTTCCCACTTCCCAGAGGGTCTCCGCTTGATTCCACCGAAAATTCCAGGGAACCTTCTTACCCATGAGCGAAACGCCGCAAAGGTTCCTGTACATTCCCAAGGACCCCTACCTCGCCGAACGTTGGTTGGGCGAATGGGGAATCGATCGAGAGGTGTTGGCCTATACCGAGGACCACTCTGTGGAATTCCGAGAGGGATTGAGCCAGCGATTCCCTAGCTTGACTTGGGTGGAGGGTCTTCAATCTCCGAATTCCGAGACTGTCTTGGTCCTGCCGGTTCAGGCCGAATCCAAAGCCCTCGAGTACTACCCCAATCTGTTTCGCCCGGATTGGACTCCTTACTATTTGCTCGTTCGACAACTCTGGATGGATGGCTTTCGAGAGTTCGAATTCTACTCCTTGGCCGGATCCAAGAGAGTTTCGATCCCTTACCTCCTCGACCATTTTGCGGACCTTCATCGTGGCAAGCGTTGTTTCGTTGTGGGAAATGGCCCTAGTCTCAACCAGTTAGATATGACCCTCCTGAAGGATGAGGTTACCCTTGGGTCGAACCGTTGCTATCTCGGATTCAAGAATTGGGGGTTCCCTTTCAGTTATTGGGGGATCGGGGACTGGTTGCAGATGGAGGAGTATGGACCCGAATATGAACGGAACCTCCCCTCCGAGATCCCCAAATTCTTTTCGATGGAATACCTCCCCCTGCTCCATTTCGACAATTCGTGTCCGCTCAACCTCGACAACCGGTTCGTGGTGGAGCCCCGATTCTCCTCATCCCCGGATTGTCTCTATCTCGGTAGCACGGTCACCTATCTCCTGCTCCAGATCGCAGCGACGATGGGCTGCGACCCCATCATATTGATCGGAGTCGATCACCGGTTTGAGTTCAAAAAGGGGGTGAACGATTCCCTATCCCCCTTCCAGGTCTGGAAAGTGGGCGCTCGCAAGAAGCTCTTTCAGTCAATTGAGGGGACCGCGATTCATCGATTTCTCCGGACTTATCGAGAGGTGAAGAAACAGATGAAGAAAGAACGGGGGGAATCGCTGGAACGAACCGACTTTTGGGTGGCTTCCGATGCGACGAATCCCACTCACTTCGATCCGCGTTACGTGTCGGGCGAGGCCAAAAGGTTTTCGATGCCCTCCCCGGAAATCTCCGAAAAGCAGTTCGATTGCGCGCATCGATGGGCAACTGACAATGACCGAAAGATCCTTAACGCCACTCCCGGGACCGCCCTCGAATCGTTTCCTAAAATCGATTTCGAAAGTCTTTTTTAGGTTGACCAATTAACTTCCGCACCCGCCACAGCCTCCCCCGCCGCATCCACTACACCCGCTTCCACCGCATCCACTGTCGCTCGAACAACCGCTGAACCAACTGCATCCGGTCGCCGCACAGGAACTGCATCCGCCATCCCCTCCCTTTCCGCCTCCACCGCCGGAGTTGCGAAAGACATAGAAGATGAGCGAAACAATCACGATCAGGATCAAGAACACAAAGTAGTCGCTGTTAACGATGGCGTCATTGAGAGAGGCGCAACCTCCGATTCCCATCAGGGCAACCATGATCGCCAAGCCGCGAGATGAAAAACTCATATTGGGTTTACGAACCACCCAGTGGGTCCGGTTTGAGACCTGACGAATCAGGCTGCTTTTCGAAAATCTCATCTCGGCGGGAGGCCAAAGATCAGCTGGCGGTTCCTGTCCGAAATATTGGCGGTAACTCTCGAGTGTTTGGTTGTACCACTTATCGAATTTCTCCCCCTCCTGTTTGCCCCCCTTGGTGGGGTTGTGGTGAAAGGGACGACCCAAAACGACGCCGCAAAAGTCCTCCCAATAAGATTTCGTGTAGGTAAGATGGAGATGCCAGACCTGATCGACCTCAATCGAGGGAGTCACCGGATGCCCGGAGATCACCGCCAGGTAGACGAACTTCTTGTATTCCTCGATGGCGCGCAATGCGAAGAGGTGGGTCCATTCATTTTCTCTAGCCAACCGTTTTGAGAAAGTCAGAGATGATTCAGGGTCGTCAATTTCAAATTCTTGGATCTTCGCCCAGAGGTCGTTTGTATTTCCCATCTTGCGATCTTCCCCCTGACTCGTCATGCCCAATCCCTGACCTCGCTAGGAGGGGGAGGGTCTTCCGACAAGATCTGGATTCATGCCAACAGTTCTTGTCTGACTTCACCATGAACATCGGTCAGACGGTAATCCCGCCCCTGGAACCGGAAGGTGAGTCGTTTGTGGTCCATTCCGAGCTGATTCAATAATGTGGCCTGGAAATCGTGGACATGAATGGGGGCCTCGGTGATGTGATACCCGAGTTCGTCGGTTGCTCCGACCGATTCGCCCTGTTTGAATCCACCGCCAGCCATCCACATGGTGAAACAGTGGGGGTGGTGATCGCGCCCCAGGAAAGTCGAACCATTCCTCTCTTCGTTCATTGCGGTCCGGCCGAACTCGCCGCTCCAAACCACGATTGTCTCATCCAGGAGACCTCTTTGTTTGAGATCCTTGATGAGCGCGCTCATGGGTTTGTCGGTCTGGCCGCACTTTTTCGGGAGCTGAGTCACAATGTCATCGCTGGGGCCGGTTCCATGGGTATCCCAACCCCAGTCGAAGAGTTGGACAAAACGCACACCCTGCTCGACCAGCCGTCTGGCGAGAAGGCAGTTGTTCGCGAAGGAGGATTCGCCAGGATTGGCCCCGTAGTGGTCGAGCACTTCCTGCGGTTCCTTGGAGATATCCATCACTTCGGGCACCGACATCTGCATTCGGAAAGCGAGTTCATACTGAGCGATCCGCGTCTGCGTCTCCGGGTCTCCCTCTTTCGCCAGCTGCATCTCGTTGAGATCTCGGATCGCGTCGAGTGTGCGGCGACGCGCATCGCGATCCATCCCCTCTGGATTTGAGAGATACAAGACGGGATCGCCCGAGGTTCGGCACTGAACACCTTGGTAAACGGTTGGGAGAAAACCACTCCCCCATACGCTCTTTCCGGCCGAGGGTGTTTTGTTGCCGGAGACCAAGACAACGAATCCCGGGAGATCCTGATTTTCCGTGCCGAGACCATAGGTGATCCAGGAGCCCATTGAGGGGCGACCCAACCTGGGACTTCCCGTGTAAAGGAGCAACTGTGCCGGGGCATGGTTGAATTGATCGGTGAACATCGATTTGACAATGCACACATCGTCGACCACTTCCTGAAATTTTGGGAGAAGATTTGAAATCCAGGTTCCGTTTTTGCCGTATTGGTTGAAATGATGGGGCGATCCCAGGATTTTTGGATGTCCCTTGATAAAGGCGAACCGCTCCTTCTCCAAAAACGAATCGGGACAGGGTTGCCCATTCAGTTCGTTAAGTTTCGGTTTGTAATCAAATAGATCGAGTTGGGGAGGCGAGCCGGCCATATGGAGGTAGATGACGTTTTTCGCCTTGGCCGGGAAATGTGGCGGTCTCACCGCGAGGGGGTTGTCGCTATCGGGGATATCCGCGATAGCCTTTGTCCCAAAGAGAGTGGATAGGGCGACCGCTCCAATCCCCACCTTGCACTGACCCAGAAAATGCCGCCGGGTGATCCCGTGCATGCGCTCCATCAAAGGGTCCATCTAAAAATCCTCCTGATCGGGTGACTTCGTAGGATAACTCGAAACATGGCACTCGGGGAAGAATCGAATTTCCTTCCCACGAATTCTCCCCTCCTTGACCATAGCCATAAAGCTTTGGGAGGGGGATCCTTCCCGCGATAACTGGGCCGCCCATCGCGGCAGGATGCCGCTCCCACGGCTTTATTGGTCTCTCGGATACCGCTTCCATGGGTGGGAAGGACTCCCGGCAAGTGAGTTGCCGGACTACGTTTCTCGCAGAGCTTCGGCGTTGCGAATCAAACCTTCGTAGGTTGCCCTCCGGATGGCTGTTCCCCGGGTCGCTTCATCCCATTCTTCCCGTGTCATTCGGGAAATTGCTTTGATATCCGGCGACCGAAAAGGCGGGCGAGCCTCATAATCCGCATGGGTTGTCTGTTTCGCATGACGATTCCAGGGACACACCGTTTGGCAATCGTCACAACCGAACAACCAACCATTGAGATTCCCTCCTGTGTCCTCTTCAAAATCTCCGCGATGTTCGATGGTCCAATAACTGATGCATTTGTTCGAATCGAGAACCCCGGGTTGGGGAAAGGCATCGGTCGGGCAGGCATCCAGACAGCGGGTGCAGGTCCCGCAATGGTCAGTGTGCGCCCCAGATGCTTTCAATTCGAGCGAAGTGAGCATCACCCCGATAAAAACCCATGACCCCATCCGGGTGTTGATCAGCAGCGTGTTCTTACCGTTGAAGCCCACCCCCGACTTCTGAGCCCAATACCGCTCCAGAATCGGACCCGCGTCAACGGAATACCAATTCTCGGAATTGGGAAATTGCTCTTCAATCCTTCGCTTGAGCGACCGAAGTTGGTTTCCGACGACGCGGTGATAGTCCCGACCCCCAGCGTATCGCGCCACTTTTCCCCGATTTAATTCTTGGCTTGGATTGTCACGGTAATAATTACTGAGGACAACGATGATCGATCTAGCGGATGGGAGAATGTTTCTCGGGTCGAGTCTTTCCTCAACTCGACGCTCCATGTAATCCATCCCGGCCTGATAACCTTGATCTAACCAGACCCGATAGTTTTCCGATGTCTCCGGATCGACCGGGCCCGCCTCCGCGAATCCGACCGCGTCGAAGCCGGCTTCGACCGCAAATCGATGGACCCGGTCCTCAACCGAGCCAGGTGTCCAGGTGTTCGGCCACAAAGGCATCGTCATTCAGATGGGGATAGGATTGGTAAATCCGGTCGATTTCCTCGGCTTCGCCCGGGGAAAGAATCTCATCGGGGTCGAGACACCAGGTTCCCTCAAGCAGCCCTTGCCGTCGGAGGATCTCGTGGATGCCGGGAATGCATCCCTGGAATTGGTTTGCGGCGTCGAAAATGACCGCGTTGCAGTCGGTCACCTCCTGGTTCAGAGTGAGCAGACCTCGGGGGATTGTTCCGTCATTGAAGGCTTTGATCTCCTCGAAAATTTCGACCGCCTTATTGGTCCAAACCGCCCAATGCCCGAGCAGTCCGCCGACAATTCGCTTTTCGACCAATCCACCCTCATGGTGAAATCGATAGGGGGTCAGCAAGTCAACCACGATGTTGTCATCGTTCCCGGTGTAGAGGGCGATTTCATCCCGTCGACTCGATTCGCAGACGGCGCGGACGACATCCAGCGTTTGATACCGATTGAACGCGGCGATCTTGATCGCTTTCACCGAGTCGATCTCCGCGAACTCTCGCCAGAAGGAGTAGGGAAGTTCGATGCCTCCCACAGCCGGTTGCAGGTAGAATCCGAAGAGAGGAATAATTTTTCCGACCTCGCGACAATGCTCCAACATCGCCTCGAGGTCATCGCTTCCAAACCCGCCTAGGCTCAGCAAGCCGAGATCGTAACCGATCGTGGAGGCCACCTCCGCCTCATGCAGCGCCTGGAGGGTCGGCCCGCAAATTCCCGCCACCCGGATCAAACCATCTCGGTGACCTTCAGCAAGCATATCCATGGCGAAACGGAGAACTGGCTCATACAACCCATGTTTTGGGTCGCGAATCTGAAACTGAGTCGTGTGAACTCCGACCGCCAAGCCGCCCGCACCCGCGGCGAGGTAGTATCGGATTAGAGCCGCCTGCCGACGCTCATCGAATTGTCGATCGGCGTTCAGGGCCAACGGCATCGCCGGAATGACGGTTCCCTCCGCCAAGTTGTATTCCACACCCGGGTTCAATCCCAACATTTCCCCCTTCCTTCCACCTGATATCTCTCAACTTATACAGGGAGGCCCGCGCGATCAACTCCCAAAAGGACCAATCAGCGAATTTCCTTCCAATTTACCTCAACCCGGAGACAACTTTTGGCTTTTTTTTGCCAAGGTCAGGTTGACTGCTGGAAGATTCGCCTAGTGGACCTTGGAATTCGGCCCTCCACCGGTCACCTTCCCCCAATCCTCGAGAAGGATGAGGAGGTCAAGGGCATCCACCGTTCCATCCAAGTTAATGTCGGACCCTTCGTTGTTGAACGGAGGAGTCGGGGTCGCGGTGTAAGTCGGCGACGGCGTGTGAGTTGGAGTCTGGGTGTCGGTGACCGTGGGTGTAAAGGTCGGCGTGGCAGTCGAAGTGGGTGTTGCAGTTGGCGAAGGTGAGGGGCTCGGTGTGGGACTCTCGAAGGCGTTCACCTTGCCCCAGATTTCCGGATCGACCGAAGTCTGTGGTGGCAGCGTCGGTTCAGAAAAATTTCTTCCCAACTCATCCGCCAAGATTCGCAGGAACGCAAAGGGTTCTTCGTTCCCTGCCTCGTCCCTAAAGCCCCAACCCGGCTCCAGAGTCTGATCTTCATGCCACTCGTTCCATTGAGCAATCCAAACATGAGGGGCGCCGGATGCCAATGCAAGTTGGATCTGTCTTCGCCAAAAATGGGGATCATGAGGGCCGATGTATTTCGGATCGACCTCATGGAGTCCGCCGGCGCCCGGTCCGGAATTGTTCCGTGTGTCGAACCCCACTTGGATCGGAACGATGGGAGTCGCGCCAAAATTCTCCTGGTTTGAAATGTAGATTGAAAAGGCTCGGGCCAAGTTTTGATCACGGAGTGTCTCATCGATATCTGTTCGGTTGTATTGCTCTTGAATTCCGAGTGGATCCCAACAAGTGAAACTCTCGAAACCCGTGTCAGACCATCCCGGACTCATGTGGACCACGGGACCGGGAGGACCATTCAAATCGTAAGAGAGATCGCCTGAAAAATTGGCGAGATAAACGCTCGTCGAGTAGAGCCAGGGTTCTCTTCCATCGACAGTCACACCATCCCTGAAACGTTTCAAAGCAGCCTGCATGATTTCAACCTGTTCAATCCCAGGCGCGCCAAATGCTGGAACCCAGAAAGGGAGGAAATAGACAGGGCGATTGTCGATTCGAAAATAGGCCTCGTCGGTCCCATGCGCGATCAAGGTCTGATTGCATTTCTGAATCAGGTTGTCGAGTCCTTGATCTAGATCGGATTGGTTTGCGGCTCCCCCCAGATCTCCCGAACCGTTCTCATCCATGACGTAGAATTGAATGCCCGCGGTTCGGGCGACATCGAGCATCCTCGGAACGAAATCCGGATCGTTTCCATGGGCAAGGTTAGAGCCGCAGACCGCATCAACACCGGCGTTCTTCATGCACCGGAATTGCCACAGGATCGTTTCGAGGTCGGTTGAGTTGTCGTATCTTCCCAAGAAGGGGTAGTGCATCCCCGACCCCGGCGCTCCCGAACCCAAGGCCAAATCGTAGCGCCAGAGTTCCGGACCCAGATGATTCGCTGGATTGTGCAAACGCCCATCCCAGGATCGATAGCCGTTCCACTGGAAAAAATCTTCGGACTCGAAATCGGCGCGAAAATACGAGTAATACATCACATGGATGGTCGGCGGTTCCTGGGCCGTTCCACGAAATGGATGCACGAACGCCAAAAAAGCCAACACAAGGAAGAAGGGACGCTTTCTCATCCGTTTTGAAAGATCTCCTTATAACGACGCGATGGGTTTCTATGAATTATTCAAACTCCTTGGTTTAGAGAGGGTGCGGTTTTAACCGAATTTGCCAGGAAGTACAGATCGGAGGCAGTCCGTCGACACGTTCATCCGTTCTTGATAGACGCGTTCGGAAGAACGTATTTGCTTAAAGAAATCGGGCGAATCGAGTGAGGCATTATTGGAGGCGCGACCGATCACCTTTCCACACGGAGTCGAAAGCCTAAATCACCCAATCCAGATGACTCGCCTTTTGTTCAGTGTAAGGAGTAAGAGAGACCACCAACGATTCCATTCGAACCGGTTTCGATAGGAAATCGTTCATCCCCAATTGCTTGCACTTCTCGCGGTTTTCGTAAGAGATATCTGACGTCAGCGCGATGATGGGTGTCCCCCGAAGCGGCGATCGCATAGAACGAACTCTTGCCGCTGTCTCGTAACCGTCCATTTCCGGCATTAGGCAATCGAGCAAGAGGACATCGTAGGGGGAAAATTGAAGTTCGTTGACCGCCTCGGACCCATTTCGACAGCAGGTCACATGGTGTCCAAGTTTCGACAGCATCTTGGCGGTGACTTTCTGGTGGATTGGATTGTCCTCGGCGAGAAGGATCTTCAAGTGAACGCTCTCTTCTTGAGGTTCTTTGTTCCCAGCCTGGGTGAATACTCGATCCGACTTGCAGTAACAATTGTCCCATGGGTGATCTTCTCCCAAGAGACCCAAGAGACTTTTTTTTAGGCCTCTTCTCGAAACCGGAAGTTCCAACACGTGGTCCGCGTGGGTGAGGAGTTTCGAGTCGGATTCAATTGACGCCAGCGGATCGAACAGGGAAATCCAGTTGAGGGATTCTCGCTCCACAAGACGCAGAAACTCTCGAATGGACTCTTTTTCCTCCTCCGCCAACACCCCGGTGTTCAAAATGAGGATAGGCGGGTGGGTGTCTAATCCGTGTTCAAGCGTCGAATTCAGTGAATTCAAATCCATTGACCACTCGAAATTCGCTCCCCACCTTTCCAAATAAGCGACCAAAACCGCGCTCCTGTTCGATTCGTCTCCAACATAGACCACGTTTCGGTTTTCTAGAAATGTCTTCGGAATTCCTTGAAGTTCCGCTTTTGACTCTCCGGTCGCCATCTCCAGAACGAATTCGAAAAGAGACCCAATCCCGACAGTGCTCGAAACTTCGATCTGCGCCCCCATTAACGCGCAGAGCTGCTGACAAACCGCCAAGCCGACTCCAATCCCACCGTATTTTCGAGTGTTCGATGCATCCACCTGGACAAACCTCTCGAAGATCTCCTGTTGTCGTTCCGGAGGGATCCCGATTCCATGATCCGAGACCGCGAACCGAATCCTAGACGCCTCGTTGTTCCAACTCTCGCGCTCGACATGGATGGAGACTTCGCCCCCTGGATCTGAGAACTTGACAGCATTGGAAAATAGATTCAACAAAACCTGCCGGAGTCTTCCCGGATCGCCGACAACAGGTTGGAGAAGGTTGGGATCGACATAGTAGGATAACTCGATCCTTCTTTCGTACGCTTCGGGTAGTACAATTCCCACGGTTTCATCGATATGACGTGCTAAATCGAACTCGGTGAGGTGGAGGTCGATAAGTCCAGCGTCGAGGCGGGAGGAATCCAGAATATCGTTCACTATATTCATCAGCGATTGGCCGGATTCCTCTATCATTTTGCAGTAGGTTTGGTGTTCACTATCCTCGCTCGTCTCCATAAGAAGGTTTGACAACCCGATGATGCCATTGAGCGGGGTTCGAAGTTCGTGGCTAATGGTCCCCAAGAATTGACTCTTCATCTTTCTTGCGGATTCGGCGAGATCTCTTGCGTTGGCCAGTTCTACATCGAAGTTGATGTGTTTGGTGACATCCACGATGGTCAGAAGCGCGTAGGTCTCTCCGTCCAGCTCAGTCAATTCGGAACCAACCTCCAACCACAACTGCTTTTCTTCGCCATCGATTTGAAAGGTTTCAGTAAATACCCCCTTTTTGACCGAGCCGCACCCCTCGAAGGACGAATCTAGCAGACTGCGGAAATAGCAGGTGTCACAATGCTCTCCCTCGCCGCATTCCTTAAAGCCCTTCAGATGGTAGAGGCACGAAAACGCTTCCCCGAATTTCTTCCCCATGTAACCTTCAGGCGTCATCCCGAAAAGATCGAGAAGATATCGGTTGGCGAAGATGGTCTCACCATTGGAATCCATCAGAAGTGCGCCAATCGGCAAGGCGTCGAAAGGCGCCGCGAACCACGGCCTTTTTGGAAAGATTTGGCCTGATGTCTCACTCATTGCGGGCCTCCCAAGATTGTCGGGCGAACGATATCCAGGTCGCATGAAATAGCGATAATGCATTATATAGCAATAAACACATTAAAGTCAATATTTGATGACAGTCGCGTCACTAGATCACGACACCTAGATTTGTGTGGAGGATTCATACCATTAAAATGGGCGGTTCGAAGTCGTTCTCACACTCCGCTTTTCTTAACCCCTTGAATCGTCTACATTAACACCGGCGTTCTTGGGGAAGGGCGCCGGGAATTCTTGCGAAAGGTGTTGGCGCCAGGCGATCATGCTCGAGGTGAAACGCCAGGGCATTCATATGCTCGCTGGCTTTCTTCTTATTTCTCTGCGGTTTCTACCGTATTGGGCTATCCTGTGCCTAACGCTGTTTGGCATCCTATTCAATCTATTTTTCCTACCGCTGATTTTTCCATCCATTATGCGAGGAACCTCCGGGGACCGTCGGGGTGTCGTCTTCTATCCAGTCGCGGTTGCCTTTCTGGTCATTTTATTTCCCCATCACCCGGGGATTGTCGCGGGCGGCTGGGCGCTTCTCGCTTTTGGCGATGGGATGGCGACCATGATCGGCAAACTCGGAAAACCGGTCCCCCTGCGTTGGAATCCCCAGAAAACCGTTCAGGGAGCGACCGCTTGCTTTATCGCGGGAGCCGCCGCGTGTGTGGCCGCGATCTTTTTTGTCGAACCGGAACTGACTTCGCAAGACCCCAATAAATGGATTGTGGCCGCGATCACCGCCGCGGCGGTCGCCACCTGGGTCGAGTCCCTCCCGCTACCGATCAACGACAACCTCACCGTTCCTCTATCCGGGGCGCTCGTTCTCTGGAGCGCGGGGTTTGTCGAGGCCGACCAGCTCGACCAACTCAGCGGCCTCAACATGCTGTTTGCGCTCTTGGTTAACGGGATCCTCGCGTCGGCGCTCACCTCCTTCCGAGTGATTCATGGCAGCGCCACCTGGGCGGGGGTGATCCTCGGCAGTATTTTGGCCTACTGCGGGGGTTGGCACGCGTACTCCCTGTTGGTCCTTTTTTTCGTGGCGGGCACCCTGGCCACCAAACACGGGTACCACTGGAAGAGTGCGCGAGGCATTGCCCAGGAGGATGAGGGCCGGAGGGGGGCCCGTCATGTGGTGGCCAATTGCGGAGTCCCGGTTTTGTTCGCCTTCTTCGCGGCGGGGACTCAATATCATGAGTGGATGATGATCGGCCTGGTGGCCAGTCTCGCCACCGCGATGATGGACACGCTCTCCAGCGAACTGGGCCAGGTTTATGGCCGACACCCGGTGCTCCCCACCACAGGTGAAATGGTTCCGGTGGGCACCGAGGGCGCCATCTCCATGGAGGGAACCCTTCTAGGACTCGCGGGCGCGATTGTCATGGCGCTTCTCGCGTGGATTTTTGGGGCGGTCGGGTACGCGGCAGCCATACCCATCATTGTCCTGTCCGCCTTCTGCGGTTCCTCCGCCGAAAGTGTGCTGGGGGCGATGATGCGATTCGATTTCACCTGGAAGAATGAGCTCCTCAATTTCGCCAACACTCTGATAGGCGGAGGATTGGCCTTTTTTATCGCCTTCCAAACCATCGATCTCACCAAGGCAGGTTGAGATGTCCTCCCTCCCCCGAGTCCTGATCACCTTTGGCACCCGACCCGAGGCGATCAAAATGGCCCCCGTGGTGCGTCAACTCCTCAACTGCGACAAGCTCGAAACGAAAATCTGCGTCACCGCCCAACACCGGGAGATGCTCGATCAGGTCCTTGAAGTTTTCGGCATTCGGCCGGATTACGACCTCGATCTAATGAGGCCGGGGCAGAACCTTTATCAATTGACGGGCCGTGTTTTGGAGGGAATGAAAACGGTCCTCGAGGATTTCGATCCCGGTCTGGTCCTTGTTCATGGCGATACGACCACCACCTTCGCGGTCGCTCTCGCCTCCTTCTATCACCGCACTTCGGTCGGCCATGTCGAGGCCGGCCTACGCACCCACAACAAATATTCCCCCTTTCCGGAGGAGATGAACCGTCATCTAGCCACCGTATTGACCGATCTGCATTTTGCCCCGACTGAAAGGGCGCGTGAGAACCTGGTGGGGGAGGGTGTCACCGACGATAGAATTTTTGTCACCGGCAACACCGCGATCGACGCTCTCCTTTGGATGAGCGGACAAATTGAAAAAGGGTTGGTAAGCCCGCAAGCCGAGATCGAGGAAAAGATCGGGGACCGTCGACTGGTTCTGATTACCGCCCATCGGCGCGAGTCTTTCGGCGAGGGATTCGATCGTATTTGCCAAGCCCTGAAGGATCTGGCTGATGAGTTTTCCGATCATTTCTTCGTGTATCCTGTTCATCCCAACCCCAATGTGATCGAACCGGTCGAGCGCCACCTGCGGGGGTTGGAGAATTTTCATCTGATCGAGCCGCTTCCCTACGCTCCATTTGTCTCCTTGATGACACGCGCGCACTTGATCCTCACCGACAGCGGGGGCATCCAGGAGGAGGCCCCCTCCCTCGGCAAACCAGTGATTGTCCTGCGCGACACCACCGAACGTCCCGAGGCGGTCGAGGCCGGGACAGTGATCCTGGTCGGCAATGACCGTGACAAGATCTTTGGGGAGGCAAGCCGGCTACTCAAGGATTCTGACGCCCACAATGCGATGAGCCACAAGTTGAATCCTTATGGCGATGGTCACGCCTCGGAGCGCATTTTAGAGGCGATCTTGGAAAGGCTGTAAGTCATCCACTTCGCTCACCCGCAACCCACTCCTCCAGAGAGCACATATCCGCACCCCCTCTGTGGGAGCGGCTTCCAGCCGCGATGTCCAACGGTGGGATCTATTGGCCCTCTTCTGCTTTCGCGGCAAGATGCCGCTCCCACGGCGGGAAGCATATCACGGCGGGAAGCAAAACATGGGGGGGAGCAAATCATGGCGGGGACGCATCACGACGGAGTCCCATCCTGGACAATCCCCCTCATCCCGCTAACAATACTGACTATAAATGCCACATCGCTTGAGGGGAGCGATTCCTGTTGAACGACCCGTACGAGAAACTCAAACGTCTGAAAAAGAGCCTGCCGACCGGTGTGATGTCGGCAGCCGACCTGCTTCGTCAGAAGGAAGAGGAGCCGCTACCCGAGTATCCCGACATGACCGCCTTCATTCCGGGCGAGGTCCGAGAGTGTGAGGCGGGGACCTGTTTTGTCGCCGATGAGATCTTTCCCTTCAACGATTTTATTGGGAATTATCCGATCGAAAGGCTTCAGTCGCTTCAGTCGAGCAACCTGCTTAAAACCTTCGATCTCGAGGAGGGGGAGAACCCCGAAGGCCCAATCCTCTTTGTCGACACCGAGACCACCGGCTTGGCGGGCGGGACCGGGACCTTCGCCTTTCAGGTTGGCGTCGGCTGGATCGAAGAGGAGGGTTTCCGAGTTCTCCAATTCTTCATGCGCGACTACGATGAAGAGCCGGGGCAGATGGCGATGATCGGCGAGTTGTTTTCCAAAGCCTCGATGTTGGTCACCTACAATGGCGGGACTTTCGATCTACCTCTTCTTCGAACCCGTTTTGTTTTCAACCGTGTGCGAGTCCCCTTGATGGAGATCCCGCACCTCGACCTCTTGCCGGTGGCAAGGCGACTGTGGAAAACCCAGCATGGACGCGCCAACCTTTCCTTCCTCGAGGAAAAAATCCTGGAGGATGTCCGAGAGGGAGATGTCCCGGGGTCGCTGATCCCATCCCTCTATTTCCAATTCACTCGCGGGGCCTCGCCCCGCACAATGGTCCCTGTCTTCTATCACAATCGGATGGACATCGTGGCGTTGGCGGCTTTGACCGAGAAGGCGCTGACCTGTCACCGCGAACCGGAATCGATCGAGAACGAATGGGAGCGATTAGGAGTCGCCAGATTCCATGAGAAACGGGGTCGCGAACAAGTCGCTTCCGAGATCCTCGCCCCCCTTCGACGCACCGAGATCGATCCGGATTGCTGGCACCTCGCCGCCCGCACCCAAGCGATGCTCTGCAAAAAACTCGGCGATCTCGACCGCGCCCTCGACCTCTGGTGGGAGGTGTTTCATCACGGCCCCTTCGACCCCTTAGTCTATATCGAACTGGCCAAACACCTCGAACACAAATCGAAAGACCTGGATGAGGCGAAACAAGTGGTTTTCACAGTCTTCGAAAAGTACGGCATCGAACCCGACCCCGAAACCGATGAGGGAGAATCCCTCTTCGGCGACGATCTCGAACTCGACTCCGGCCCCAAATACGACTACTCCGAGGGTGTCCGAGGCTGGCGAGACGACCTCCCCTCCCGCTACGTCGACGAAGACCCCGACCAGGTGGGATCACCGAAAAGTGTGTTTAGCCCACCAAGGCTGACCGCGAGGTTTCAGAAGGAATTGAATAGGCGGTATGCGAGGTTGTTGAGGAAACTGCGCGCCACATAGGGAAAATGAAACGCTCTCGATTTCTCATCCTACTTCTATTGATTCTCATTCTTGGGTGCGCCGTCTTCTTTTTAAGCAGTACCGAATCTCCGAAACCTCCAGGACCTCACTATACAATTCGAGATATTCCAGAAACCCACCCAGTTGGCTCATTCGATCAGATTAAAATAAACAACCTTGGTCATATCGTATACCCTGTTTTCACCGAGCACGGGGTGGTGGCTCGATTGTGGGGTCCCGAAATTGCCAGCCACACAATCGGAGCGACCAATGAGCGATTGCGTATTATTGACTTGAACGACCATGACCTGGTTGCCGGATCGGAGGGTCCAAAGACCGTACAAAGACTACCCTCACACCCGCGCCTTGGTTTGGTCCGCCACCAACGGGGTTACCGAACTCGGTCTCCCGGACGAACTAAGGTCCATGGTGTCCCATGTTGCTGATGGACGAATCTTTGGGTGGTCGAGAATAAGAACGGGGAGGAAGCCTACATCATATGGCACGCGGAAGGAGCCGATTTAGAAAGACTTCCTGAAACGGACTGGGATTCCAGGAGAATTGAGATCGTTTCGGAAAGGATGTCTCTACCGCGTAACTTCTCATCAGAAGCCGAGAGGAGAAGAGAAAGAGGATTCGAGTTCGATTGATGGGAGCAAACGGAAAGCAGGCAGTGGGAATTCTGCATCCACCGGATCGATTCTCGATCGAGTATCCGAAAGGATCCTGAAATCGAACTCCCGGACAACCGAGTCATAAGGGATCTTCTTAGAACTGGGGGTCTTGAATAGAAGGAGCGACCTTCAAGTCGCTTTCGTTTGGGAGAATCATTATTTCTTCGACCTCAACGACTGCATTCCCGAAGACCGTGGATGGGAGAAAATCCGGCTAGTGGCCGATATCAACGACCAGGGACAGATCGTCGGAGTCGGGAAGAAGGACGGGAGGGACAAATTGTTTTTGCTCACACCGATCGAGAAAGCAAACGAACCCAACGCCCACCCATGAAAACGCGAACCAAGATCGCCATTATCCCTCTCCTCCTGCTCCTTCTCGGGGGCCTCCTGTTCTATTTCCTCAAGCCCAAAACTCCAAAACCACCCGGTCCCAGCTACACCATTCAAGAGATTCCTTTGGACACCAGCGCCGATTCGATCCATATCAACAATCTTGGACACGTAGCCTATGCGATTCCAAGGGGTTTCGGGCGATCGATCCGGTTATGGAAACCCGATGGAAGCCAGAAGACCATTGGAGAGGCCACTGAATATTTGCACATAAACGATCTAAACGACCGTGACTTGATCGTGGGATTCAGAGCTCGCAGGCCGAAACTTGGTCCAATGAGTCTTTCTTCCCATGCATTTGTTTGGTCCCCTTCCAAGGAATTCGTCGATTTGGGTCTGGAGGGAGAGACCGGATCCTGGGCTGTTTCGGTCCATGAGGACGGTTGGATCAAAGGGGCATCTCGAGGTGACGATGGGACCCAGACTGACGTCATCTGGAACCACGCGGGCGTGGTCCAAGAGAATCTGGCGAAAGATCTAATGGACGAGATGTTTAAAACGGGGTGGGAGGTTCTAGCGAACCCGGAGGAATTTCGACGCCAGGAAGAAGTTATGAGAAAGAAAGGGTGGAAACTTTCTCTGCAAGGCGTCACAAAGACTCAGGCGGTTGGTATATTGATTCCACCTGAGACATTCTCCGACCGAATTTCCAAAACCATTCGGGAGTCAAAAAATCCATTGATAGAAACCCTTCGCAGGATCTTGAATCGGGCTGGATTTCTTAAGACAGATATCGCGCGAGGATTTCCATTCCTTTGGCAAGACGGGCATTTCTTCGATCTCAATGATTGCATCCCTCAAAACAGCGAGTGGGAGAAACTGCAGCTAGCGGCAGATGTCAATGACCGCCGACAAATCGTTGGCGTTGGGCTCAAGAATGGAACGAAGATCTTTGTGCTGACCCCACTTGAGGATGAAATCTCCGATCGGTAACGTTCAAGCGAAACTACTGAGCCGCCCAATCGATCAGCGCCATGAAGATATCGTGCTCCAAGCCTTTTAGGTCGCCCTCGAATTCTCCGCGATGGTAGTTCCCGCCGAAGAAGACCACTCTTCCCTTCCCGACTTGGCCGACGATACAGACAGCGTCCGAAAAGCAATTCTCCATGAGGACTTGTCCCTCCGGGCCCGGCTCCAGGATGACATGCTTGGGACTGGACAGGGGGAGTTCGCCATTGACGTCGATCCCTTGGAAGCCCTCGAAATCCTTGGTCACCATCAGGTTGTTGCAGCCGACATAACGACCCTCCTCGACCTCGTCATGCGGCTCGGCTCGTTTGGCGATTTCCGGAAAGAGCGGGGCGAACTCCCAGGCCATTTCATAGAGGAGGACAAGTCCGCCTCCGTTTTCCACATACGTTCTCAAATCCTGTGTGTAAGGATCGTCGGTGGGGAGACGGTAATCGTTGAGCACGATCGCGTCGAATTGTTTCAGGTAATCGTAGGCCGGACCTTTGAGCGCATAAGCGAGTTTCCCATCCAGGTAGATCTGGTGATGGATCATCCAATCGAGTCCCCACTGAGCGATTTTCTTTCGCGGGTCGGATGGATCGAAAATCACCGCGGGGCTCCTGAAGTCGGGGGTCTCACGTTCCCGCCAGTACAGTTCATAACTCCCGCTGATGATGTCGGCGTTGGCCTTCTTGAGCCAGTCGAGGTAGAGATCGTGATCCGGGTCGCCATAAGTTGGGCCCTCGTAAAAGTTCCAGTAGCCATCGGAAATCTCCGCGATCATCGCCGCGTTCTTGGCGGTGAACTCGGGGTCCGCGCCGGTGACCATGGGGTCAACACCGCCGATGTAATGATGACAGACCCCCCGGTTGCGGACAAAGGCCATGCGGTCGACCAGAATGTGACGGTTCTTCTTCATCGCCTCGTCATGGGAGATCCACCCCTTGCGGCCGTAGGTCCAGTACTCGGCGAGGATCAGAGGCGCCTCGCGAGTTCCCCACTCCGGATAGATCGCCTCCTCGATGAAATCGGTCCCCATCGGCGGGTAGATGATGAGTTGAAATCGCGGGTTGATGGCGTCGATCTTTCTCCGCAGTTCGCGGCAGCGGTTTCGCCATGATTCAATCTGGAAATCGCGGAAGGAATCTTTTAGCCCATGTTCTTCCAACCAGGGGGCTCGGGCCTCCGGACTGACATCGGGGATTTCGACACCTTGGAACTTGGCAAATTCTCCCAGGATCTTTTCGTCGTACGAAATCGGGTAACAGTGTGGCCGATCGACATCCGGAAAGTCGGGTTCGTAGTTTTCGAAATCCAGGAAGGTTCCGATCACCGAGGGAATCTCGGTCGAAATCTTCACGTGCATCAGAATCTGATCGGACAACCATGACCAAAGTTCATCCGAGTTCGGACTGCACAGATCCTGGACCAAGCCATGTTCCCAGACCAGTTTGGGTCCCTCGACCGGTTTCTTTGTCCCTCTCATCCAGGCCATATAGAAGAGCCCATGGTCCGCCGCGAGTTGAGCGTCGCGCCGCACGCGATCGGGATCCTCGGCCCCCATTCTCGGGACCACCACATTGAAACTGGCCTCCTGAATCTCCTCCATATGCTCTTCTGTCAGAAGCCAATCGGTCGACTTGGACCAGACCTTGTCGACCAGAATCCGGTATTTGTCCTCATGCCCGAGTTGAGCCCGTTTGGTCGCCCAATCGATCTCACCCGCTGGGATCGCTGTCGGGCTTTGCGCCAAGCAGCGAATCGAAATCAAAAAAAACAGGGAGGTTATGAAAAACTTCATGTCGCATTCCTTTGGGATAATTCATTGACGCTCTAGAAACGATCTATATAAACTACTTCAACGGAGAATGGGTTAACGAGTTCCGGTTTATCTTCGTTTCGATCCCTTTTGGAGCGTTCCATATGAATAAGAAGTTGTTCTGCTTTATCTTGTTTCTATCCGTTTCACAAGTGGAGGCGCAAATCGACCTCCAACTTGAGCCGGTCACCAACGACGCTTCTCAGCCTGTCCTTGTGACTCATGCGGGCGATGGCAGTGGGAGGATCTTTGTTGTCGAAAGAAGGGGCAAGATCCGAATCATGGACGCGTCAGGGACTTTTCTCGCGTCCCCCTTCCTCGACGTCGGATCGAGCGGATTGAATCTGATTGACATCGGATTCACCGAACAGGGGTTGCTCGGCTTGGCGTTTCATCCGGATTATGAAAACAATGGGCGCTTCTTTCTGAACTACACTCGAACCGACGGGGACACGATCGTTTCGGAGTGGCAGGTTTCCGAGGACCCGAACATCGCTTATGCGACCAGCGAGTCGGTGATCCTGGGTCCGGTCGATCAACCCGAGGACAACCACAATGGCGGGGCGCTTGTCTTCGGTCCCACCGATGGATACCTCTACATCAGCTTTGGGGACGGAGGGAGCGGAGGCGACCCACATGGGGCGATTGGGAATGGCCAGAACCCGAACACCATCCTGGGTTCGATCCTGAGAATCGATGTCGATTCCGGATCGCCCTATTCCGTTCCGGCGGATAACCCGTTTGTTGGCATGGCGGGATTCCTCGACGAAATTTTCGCGTACGGTTTCCGGAACCCTTGGCGAATGTCCTTTGACCGAGGCGGAACCCATCAGATGTATGTGGCGGATGTGGGACAAAACATTTGGGAAGAAGTCAGCATTGTCGAGGGTGGGAAGAACTATGGCTGGCGTTGTTTCGAGGGGACTCATGATTACAACCCGAGCAATTGCGGTTCGGCCACCGAGTTTGTCGATCCAGTGGCCGAATACAACCACTCCTCCGGTCGATGCAGTGTCACCGGCGGGTATGTGTATCGAGGGCCGAGTTACCCGAGTTTGCAGGGAATGTATTTCTTCGCCGATTACTGCTCGGGAGACATCTGGTCCTTAGTCGAGACCTCGCCTGGGACCTACACCATGACCGCCGAACTCGATGCGCCTTTCAACATCAGCGCCTTTGGAGAGGATGAAGCGGGCGAGGTGTATGTGTGCGGATACAACCAAAACAACGGCGCGGGACCCACCACGATTTACCGTCTCATCGACGCCAACCAAATCCCCGCACCCGAAATCGATGTCGATAGTCTGACACTGGCTTTCGACGAACAGCAGGTCGGGACAGAAAGCGCCACAATGACTCTCACCATCTCGAATGTGGGAACCGATGATCTCACTTTCACCTCGATCGCGCTAACTTCCGGAGACACCGATCAATTCGGCTTCGACTCGCCCCCCGACACCTCCGCGCTCCCGTCATCTCACACCCGGGAGATCGATCTCAAATTCAACCCCACCTCGGAGGGTGTGAAAAACGCAATTCTTTCGATCGACTCCAACGATCCCGATGAGCCGACAGTCGAGATCCAACTAACGGGAACTGGAACCGAGGGGCCCTCATCGGTTTCGAGGTGGCGGATTTATTGAGGAGAGTGGGGGTGGTACGAGTGTTAAGGAAGTTTCGGTCTTACCTCGAATCAACTCTCAGGTTCCCCCTCCACCCAACGCTCCTTCCCCTCGACTAACTTCTCCCTTTTCCAAAGCGGTGCAAGTTGTTTGAGTTCATCCATGAACCAGCCGATGGCCGCGATGGCGCCCTTCCTTCGTTCGGAGGAGACGCCGAGGGTCATGATTAAGTCGCCGGGGAATTGGGTGTCGATCCGGTGAATCAGGATGAGGTCTTTTAGATCGAACTCGTGAATGGCTCGGTCACGGAGTTCGTTGAGGCTTTTGAGCGCCATGCTCTGGTAAGCGTCCCAATCGAGCTGGGAGACTCGCGTTCCATCGGCAAGCACTTCTTTCATGACCCCCTCGAACCACAGGACCGCCCCGCATCCCTTCCGGTCAAGGAGACCGCGTGCCTCCTCGGATTCGTAGGGTTCGGTGCGGAGTTGGATCTTGTCGATGTCTGTCATTTCTTCGTTAGATCTTGGCCCTGGATTCCCGCCTTCGCGGGAATGACAGTGAGTCGAGAGGACATGCGTTAAGCCACTTCCCCCTACATGCGTTAAGCCACTTCCCCCTTGGTGACCCGCATGAAGACGTCCTCGAGATCGGGTGGAGTGTCCTTGAACCAGAGAACCTCGACGCCGCCCTCGTTCAGTTTTTTGTGGATATCGGGGATGGAGGTCAACTCGCCATTGAACTCCACTTTGAACATTTTGCCAAAGACCTCCACCGAGGTGATCTCGGGAAAGGTGTGAAGGATGTTTTCACAGACTCCAGGGTCGGAAAGGATTTCGATCTCGATCCTGACGCTTTCGGAAAACTGAGACAGGATGTCTCGGACCCCGCCGGCCGCGAGGAGTTCGCCGCGCTCGATGATGCCGACCTTGTTGCAGCAATCCGCAAGTTCGGAAAGGATGTGCGAGGAGATGAAAATGGTCTTGCCCATATCCCGGAGCGCCTTGAGGAGTTCTTTGATAAAGACCCGGGCTCGGGGGTCCAGGCCGGAGGCGGGTTCATCGAGGATTAAGACTTTCGGATCGTGGACCAGAGTCTTCGCGAGGCAGAGGCGCTGCTGCATGCCGCGTGAAAGTCCCTCAACGAAGGTGTCGCGTTTCTTGTCGAGATCCAAGAGTTGGATGACATCGTCGATGATTTTTTTTCGGTCCGCTTTCGGAATGCCATAGACCGCGGCGAAGAAATCGATGTACTCCCAGACCCTCATCCCTTCATAGACGCCGAACATGTCGGGCATATACCCAATCACCTTCCGGACCGCGAGCGGCTGTTTCAGGACATCCAGCCCACAAATTCTCGCCTCCCCGGTGGTGGGTTCCAGCAGAGTGGACAGGAAACGAATCGTCGTTGTCTTCCCGGCGCCATTGGGTCCGATGAAACCGAAGATATCTCCCTCCTCGATATCGAGATTGAAATCCCTAACAGCCTCGAAGTCGCCGTAGCGTTTGCTGAAGTTTCTGATTTCGACGATGGCCATGTTGAATTCCTTTCGTGGGAACGAATCGCTAGTTCGATTTTTCCAGTTCAAGAGTCAATTTTGGGAGGTTCACCGGGTAAGGCTGGTAATTGTTGAGATTAAAGTTTTTCAACTGGTCGCCGGAACGGTTCTCCTCCGGAGACACAAAGACACGTAGGGAGACCTCGAGTTGGGGACCGAGAGCCTCCGGAGCCAAATCGATCTCGACACCCTCGTGAGTCTCAATATCGGACCATTCCCCGTTCGAGACATTGAGGCATTGCCACTGGTCCTTGAGTTTCACGTTGTTCGGAAAATTCCTTCTGGCTTGCGCCTCGGTCCACTCCCCGGTCAGTTTGACGGGGCGGTAGTCCTCATCGCGGCTGAGATTCGGTCGATACACATAGGTCGCGGTGGCGGGAAATTGCCCGGCCAGCGCAATTTCATAGGGAGGGGGAATGACCGCGTTTTCTTCAAGCCCCATTTGGTTCCAATAATAGTTGTCCTGAAGGTTAAGCGGGAATTGGGTCAAGTTGTCACTCGAATCGGAGATGGAGATGGTCCAATCCGTGGGCCCGACCGACAGCCTTCCACCCTCATTCTTCACAAGCGCCGGGGTGAGCAAGAGCGAAACCGACTCGCTCTTGAAAGTGGTCGTTTCAAAGTCGACTGGCGCGATGGGGGTCTCGATCTCGGCCATGGCGTAAACGCCCTGACGAATGGAGCCGACCGGCGAGAACTGATCGAATACCTTTCTCCCCTCGATGTCGAAATTCAATGGAAAAGTCGCGACCAGGGCCCGGCCATATTGCGACATGAACCGCTCCAAGGGCATCTCAAAATATTCGCGGTTTTGGAAGTAGGGGTTGTATCCGCGATTACGGTTTGGGACGGACCAGAACTCGCGCTCCAACTTCTCCATCTCGAAATCCTTCTTCTCTCCGCTCGCCAACCGTCCGACTTGGTAAAAACGGGTCTCGACCATGAAGAAGAGATTGGCAATATCGAAACGGGTGTTGTTTTGGGCATGGAGACGATAATGGCCCGACTCCGATTCCACCGCTTGGACTTCAAGCGATCCCCCAAGGTCGACTGTCGTGTCGTAGGCCAAATCGTTGGACGCCCAATGGTTAACCAGCATCGCTTGTTGTTCGGCGCTGTAGAGTCCCGCCGCTCCGGAGGGAACGTAGCGGAGATCGAGCGCCTCCTTCCGTTCCTGGCCGTAGTTGTCCTGAGTCAATTCGGGAAGGGGAAGCGGACGAGTTTTGTCCGGGGCGATTTTGAAGAGCGTCCGCTTGGGAGAGTAAAGCGCGGTCATCGACTGGCACCGAGCGATCGAACTGCCGTATGGCGCAAAGGCGAGGGAGATTTGCCGCTGGATGACGCCCCCCTGCTGCTGAAGCGAACCGATGTGATAGGCCAGGAAAGAAAAGAGGAGAGCCAGTGGGGGCAAGACCAACCAGGCGAGTTCGAGACGTTTCCGCTTCCGAAAGAAAAGGTAATTGACTGGGATAAGGAGCAGGGTGTACAGACCGAGAAATCCGCCGATGAAAAGGGGGCCCGGCAACTCCCCAAGGAGCGAGGTTCTCAGGTAATCCGTGAAGGGTTGCAGCGACTCCCAGTCCTGTGAGAGGGAGGGAGGGCGATTCGGCAGAGTCTCGACGAAGGAGGTCCAAAATCCTGTGGCCTCCTCCCCCATCTTCATGAAATCGGCCCAGGGGATGCGCGAAAGGAGGATAGATCCCGCTCCCAATTTGAGTCGATAGAGAATCGGCTCGCCATCCAGGAAGAGGCAGGGGACACCAGGCATGGGTCCATTGGCGGCCAAAGTCGCCAACTCATTGGTTTCGTCAGTCGCGGAAGGAACGGAAGGATTCGACTCCCAATCGACAGCGCCATCCAAGACTTTTCCCGGCCCAGCGGCCCCGACGGTCCTGACGGGAGTGTGAACGAGGAGGGGACGGCTCTCATCGGGGAGTTCGCCAAGCCAATCCTCCCAGCCAAAATCGCGAATTCTCGCACCAGCGTCCCCCAAGCCGAGGATCAGGGTTCCCCCCAGCCGGACGAAATCTTGAAGCGCCTGGTTTTGAGATTCGGTGGGAGGATCCATTTTTAGCCCATCCCAAACCACGGCCGTGGCTGTCTCGTATCCCTCAACCCGGTCGGGAAGGATTTGAGATTGACCGAGGTGAACGACTGTCACATATCGTTTGATTTCGTTGTCGATCTCCGCGTGTCGTTCGATCTTATTGTATTCGAGGCGGCCCTCCCCCATGGCGACGACCACCCGTTCGGCGGGATCCATCTCACGGATCCCCGCGATGGCCAGCTTTTCTCTTCCAAAATAGAGATTCACATCCTCGGTCCACTCGGGCAGCCTCACGAGGACTCGGATCATTTTCCGTTGCGCGGGGGCGAAATGGATTGGGATTTCAGTGACATGACCCTCGATGTTCCCGATGGAATCCGCGCTGGGGATGAGAGAGAGATTCCCCTCGACCACCGAATCGGACGGGTTGTCGACCTCGATGGCGACCGGGACCCAAGAATCCAAGCGATAAAGCGGGGACGTTTCCGAGAGACCCGGATAAAGGCGGAATTGAATCATTTGCTCGCCGGGCAGACGGGGGTATTGCGCCACGACCTTGGTCGGGAACAGCGCCAAGAGGAGAAGGAGTCCTACGACAAAACGTAAACGCATGGTTTCCTGGTCCACCTTTCGAACCCATCGTCCGGTTAAGGCATGGAAGGCATCCATCGAATCCCTAGGAAAATATCAGACAAGTCGACGGGTGACAATGCAAAAGAAACGCCCCCAACCGATTTTTTCCGGTTGGGGGCGTTTGGGTCCGAATTGTCGAATTCGATTATTTCAGTTGGTCCAGGGGATATGCGGGATCTCGCAGGCTGGAAATGTAGTCCGGAATAATGGAGGACTGGTAGGCGGACAGATCCAGCAGCGAAAAGAGAATGAAGATCAACACGAACAACAACGAACTAACCAGAATGATGCTGTTAAAGGGCTGGTCGTAATAAAGGTGCATGAAAAACAGACAGACCAACGAGGCCTTGAGAGTGGCGATCACGAGGGCGATGACGATGTTCAGGGATCCGAGATCGAACTCGGTCACCTTCACCGTCAACCAAGTCAGGATCAGCAGGGAGACCAGGACTCCAATCAGGACTCTCCAGTCCACAATGTGGCCGACTCCGTGGTGTTCTTCGTGGTGCGCGGTTGCTTCGCTCATTGCTTTTTGTCTCCGATTTCGTTTCGTATTCTCAGTGGATCAAATAGAGCAGAGGGAAAAGATAGATCCAGATCAGGTCGACCAAGTGCCAGTAAAGCCCCACCAAATCGACCGGGGTGAAATAGTCCGGCCCGAACTCTCCTCGCGTGGAGCGGAAAAAGACCCATCCGATCGCGCACATGCCGATCAGAACGTGGATGCCATGAAGCCCGGTCATCAGGTAATAGATTCCGAAAAAGACATGGGCCTTTTCGGGTCTTTTAGGCAACTCAGGTTTTTCATGGACAATTCCCACCATGCCCTCGGGCCCCTCGGGCGCCTCGACGATTTGGGATTTCTCGATGACAAACTCGCCCTCCGCAGGCGCGGCTTGAGCCGAAGCCTCGGCGGATTGGGTCGATTCCTCGTGAGCCCCTTCTCCATGGGTTTCTTCACCGCTCGATGAGGCGTGATCGCGGCCATGTTCGGCAACCGCGCCGTGGCCATGGGCGCCCAGCAGTTCTTCCTCGAGAATGTGCTCATCCGGGTTGTAGTATTTTCCAGGGAAAATGCCATGAACCATCTTGTGGCTGTACTCGATGTACTTGATCCCCAAGAACCCGCAGGCCCCGCACAGGGTGAGGACAAGGCAAAGTTTCAACATGCCCTGCTTCCCCTCTTGGGCAAAACGGACCGCGGCCGCCATGGTGAAACTGCTGAGGATCAGGACAGCGGTGTTGATCCCTCCCAATTTGGGGTCGAGAAAATGATGGCCGTACTCGAAAATCTCGGGGTGGAGATTTCGGTAGATGGCGTACGCCACAAACAACCCGCCAAAGAGCAGAATTTCAGTGGCGAGAAAGAGCCACATCCCGAGTTTGCCCGCGTTGAACTGCTGGTCGAGCGTGTCGAAATGGTGTTGTAGGTGGGGCGAGTGAGCGTGCTCGTGGTCGTGCCCGCCCTCATCAATCACTTGCGTTTCAGTCGTCATCTTTAAGCGGCGCCTTGTCCTTCTGCTTTTCTGTAATAACCCTCGGATTTGGGATCCCAAACGAGGTCGGTGTAATCGTAGGGATCGCCCACCTTGGGTGGTTTGGTGAAATTGTGGTAGTGGGGCGGCGAGGTCGCCTGCCATTCCATCGAGGCGCTTCCCCAGGGATTGTCGGGCGCCGGTTTGCCCTTAAAGAGGGAGTAGACCAGGCAGAACAGCGTGACAAAAAGGCCGATGCCCATGATGAACGCGCCGATGGAGGAAAGCCTATGGAGCGCTTCGAATTCGGGGATGTAATCATAGTACCGTCTGGGCATTCCGCGCATGCCGAGGACGAACTGGGGAAGAAAGGTGATGTTGAATCCGAGGAATGTGACAATGCAGCCCACATTTCCCCATTTCTCGCTGTACATCTTCCCGAAAATCTTCGGCCACCAATAATGAAGGCCGCCGATAAAAGCGATCATCGTGCTGCCGACCATCACGTAGTGGAAGTGAGCGACCACAAAGTAGGTGTCGTGAAGGTGGATGTCGGTTCCCAGGGTCGCCAGGTACAAACCGGTCAACCCGCCGATGGTGAACAAGAAGAGAAACGACAGCGCGTACAGCATGGGCGTGGCCAACCGGATCGACCCCTTGTACATGGTGGCGGTCCAGTTGAAGACTTTCACCGCGGAGGGAATCGACACGCTGAAGGTGACCGCACTGAAGACCATGTTGGCCAGCGGAGACATGGCCGCGAACATGTGGTGGCCCCAGACGATGAAGCTGAACATGGCGATGGCGATGCTACTGTAGGCGATGGCGGTGTAGCCGAAGATGTGCTTCCTGGAGAAGACCGGGATCATTTCGCTGATGATGCCCATGGCCGGGAGAATCATGATGTAAACGGCGGGATGCGAGTAGAACCAGAAGAAATGCTGGAACAGGACCGGATCGCCGCCATAGGTCGGGTCGAAGATGCCAACTCCCAGCACACGCTCGGCGATGAGCAGTAGCAGCGTGATTCCGAGAACCGGGGTGGCGATGATCTGAATGATCGCGGTGGCGTAAATGCCCCAGAGGAAGAGGGGAAGTTTAAACCAGGTGAGACCGTCGGGCCGCATTTTGTGAATGGTCACAATGAAGTTGAGGCCGGTGAAAATGGAACTGAATCCGAGGATGAAGGCGCCAATTGTCATCGGTATCACCGCGGTCTGGGTGGTCGTGCTGTAAGGGGTGTAGAAGGTCCAGCCGGTGTCGGCCGCGGACATCACCAGCGAAGTGACCGCGAAGATCGCGCCTGTCACCCAGAGATACCAACTCGCCAGATTCAAGCGAGGGAAGGCCACATCCTTGGCTCCGAGCATCATCGGCAAAACAAAGTTGCCGAGCGCCGCGGGAATGCCGGGGATAATGACCAAGAAGGTCATGATTGCTCCATGGAGAGTGAAGATCTGGTTGTAACGATCGGCGTTCAGTCCGGGAACAGTCGGCCCAGGGGAAAAGAGTTCCCAGCGAATGACCATCGCGAAGATCCCTCCCAGCAAGAAGGCGCCGCTGATGCAGGCCAGGTACATCACCCCAATCCGCTTATGATCGACCGTGGTCAACCAGGAAAGCAGACCGCGTTCATGAGTCAGGTAGTTCCCCTCGACTTCGCCGTAAGGGCGACCGGGTAGTGTGTCGGTCGTTGTCGCCATGGCTCGTAGCTCCTTTACTTCTCTTCTTCTTTCGGCTTGCTCGCCTCGAAATCGGCCTGAATCTTCTCCGCCTCGGCCCGGCTGTTATCGCTCTGGTGTTTGATGAATGTGATCAAGGCGTCGATTTCAGGGTCGGTCAGGGATCCCTTGAAGGTTGGCATGACCGGCTGATATCCGGAATAGACTTTCGCCTTCGGATAGAGAATCGATTCACGGATGAAGTTTTCATCCGGTGTCGCCTCGGTTCCATCCGTTAACGGGTGAGGATTGCCATAGAGGTTTTGGAAACTCGGGCCGGTTCCCGCGGAACCATCGAGGGAGTGGCAGCTCTTGCAGCCGCGCTCCAGGTAGAGTTTCTCGCCCGCCTTGAGGGGTCCCAGGTTGTTGACATAGTCCGAAGCCTCGGCCAGCCAAGCGTCAAAATCCTCGCGCTCCTGGACAATGACTTTGGCCATCATTTTGGAGTGTTCGGTCCCACAGTATTCGGCGCAGAACAGATTGTAACCATCCTCGGGGCTAGCATAGTCCGCCTTGAATGTGAGGACCGTGTAACGGCCGGGGATGGCGTCGCGTTTGATACGGAAACTCGGAATGTAAACGCTGTGTATGACATCCTCGGAGGTGATGAGGAGTTTGATATCCTCACCCATCGGGACATGCAGATTTCCATCGATGTAACCGTTGGGATACTCGAAAGTCCAGCTCCATTTGCGTCCGGTGACCTTGACCTGGTACGCATTTTCCGGCGCGACCACGGCGTTCATGTAAGCCGCGAACCCATAAACGAACATGATCACGACGATCACAATGGGGATCGCGGTCCAGACAATTTCCAACTTGGTGTTGTGCGAGGGACTGGGCTCCGGCAGGTCATTGGGGTCCTTCTGACGGTACTTCAGCACGAAATAAGTGCACAGGGCCATGATGAGGACAAAAAAGAATACGCAGATGGCATTGATAAAAGTGAACACCCCGTCAACATGGTGCGCGTGTTCGGTCCCCGCCACTGGCATCCAGGGCGCCGCCGATCGGTCGGCGTCGGCCAGAAAGACCAAATTGAAAATAGTCGCCATAAAGTTTCCCATCATGCCGGTGCTTCTTCCCTTCTCTTGTCGCGCGTTCGGTTCCTTTCCATTCGCCAAAAGGTGAATAGAACCGAGGCGATAATGATGGCCCAAATCGCTCCGAAAACTTTCATGAGGATCCGGGCCGAAACCGCGTATTTTCCCTCTTCCGCGTTGTACTGAAAGCAGAAGAGGATGAAGCGATCCAAAGTGGATCCGACTTTGCCATCCGCCGCCTCGACCGCCGCGAGGCGCAGTGTCTTCTGGTCGAACTCGATGCCATAGAGGTACCGAGAGACTGTCCCATCCGGAGTCAACACCATCACGACCGCCGGATGAACATACTGTTGTGTCGCGTCATCCCATCGGTACCCATATCCGACCGAATCGGCCAGGGTTTTGATGGGCTGAGATCGGCCGGTCAGAAAGGCCCAACCGCTTTCGGCCCCGGCCCGTCCCAGTTCCTTCAAGTAGGTCTGTTTCTTGAGCCGGGCCATCTTCCAGGTCTCGCCCGGGTCGAAACTGACCGTGACGATTTGGAAGTCGGCTCCGAAATCGAGATCCAGGTCTTGAAGGCCTTTGATCAGCCCGTTGAGTTGCAAGGTGCAAAGCATCGGGCATTGGTAATAATTGAGAGTCAGGATGACCGGACGGTCTTTTTTGAAATAGTCGCCGATCTTGACCTTGTGACCCTCCTCGTCCGTGAACTCGAGGTCCAGCGGAATCTTTTGACCCAACTTCTCGGTCACCGTCACCCCAGAGAGGGCGGGCGGGGCGGGTTCAACTCTCTCGGATCGGGCGGCCGGCGCGAGCGCCAGCAACAGCATCCCTACCGCTATGATTTTGTTTTGGAACGAAAGTCCCAATTTCTTGGCTCCTCGGCCCGAAGGCCTACGCCGGGCGACGCACGTACTTCTTGTTTACCTGGATCCGGACTCCTGAACGACTCTCTCCATCGCCAAATCGATGGGAATGGAGACAATGCCGCTGGCCGGATCGATCCAACGATAAGTCTTTAGATTTTCTTCTTGGGTTTTCACCAGAGAGGCAAGCTCGGCGTATTCTTGGGAATAAACCTTGTCCTGTAGCTCATCCTTTTCATAAGCATAAAACCAAGTTTGCAATCCCACAACGATTAGGACCAGGATGACCGTGCCGATCAGCCCAACAAAGAAGGTCCAAAACCAATTAGGATCGCGTTTGCTTTCGTCCATCTGCGTCAATCGTCCTTATGCGTTCTTAAATTCGAGCGATTCCTCGAGTCTCGGGTCGCCCTCGGGAATGAGGGATTTCCGTCCCATGAAGAAGGCGAATCCGGCCAGATACAGGCCGCCCATCCCGATGAAACAAGCGATGTCGATCCAACTAATTCCGACATGCCCCTTAATCGATTCCGGCATGACGATCCAGTAAAGATCGAACCAGTGCATGGCGAGAATCCAGACCCCCACCGCCGCTAGAGCGGCTGGAATTCGCTTAATCTCGCGGAAGAGCAGAATGAAGAACGGGATAATGAAATGCCCGATCAACAGGAAGTAGGAGGCGTTCAGCCACCCGCCCTCGAATCGTCGAATATACCAGACCGTTTCCTCGGGTATGTTTCCGTACCAAATCAACATGAATTGCGAAAAGGCGATATAGGCCCAAAAAACGGTGAACCCGAACATGTATTTCCCGATGTCGTGATAATGGTCGGGCGTCACTGTTTCCTTCAGCATACCCTTCGATTGCAGGAAGCAAAAGAAAACCGCCATCAGCGAGAAGTATCCAAGGAAAGACCCCGCGAAATAGTAGACTCCGAAAATGGTGCTGAACCAGTGTGGGTCGCGACTCATGAGCAGATCGAAAGAGGCGAAAGTCACGGTGATCGCGGTGAGGGGAATCCCCGGTGCGCTGACCATCTGCATCCGTTCGGTCTTTTTCGGGTCTTTGGTGGAATCCTGCTTCGCCGAACCCCTGAGGAAGTACTGAGTGAGGAGTATCCAGACGCCGAAGTAGACCAGAATTCTGATCAGGAAGAACTGCGTGTTGAGATAGGGCTGCTTGCCCTGGAGGATCGGGTCGTTGGCAAAGGCCTCCGGGTTGGTCCAGGAGTAAAGTTGGCCCATCCCCAGGAAAACGCCGATAAACAGAACCAACATCAGCCCGACATTGGCGGCGAACCCCTCCGAGACTCTTCTGACCACGACGCTCCAACCGGCCCGACCGATGTGTTGGGTCAGGATGAAGAACAGCGCCCCGATCGAAAGGCTCAGGAAGAATGCGAAGTTGACCAGATACGATAGGAAGAACCGCTCCAGTTTCATTTCGGTGGTGAATGACCCGAATAGGGCGATGGCCAAACCGATCGCGCCGACAATAGCCCCCATCTTCAGGAAACTGGCGCCGGTCGACCCAAGATCTATCGTATCGTTCTCGAGGCGCTTAGCCATTATTTCTGTCCCTCCTCGCGGAGTTGTTCACGCTTGTCTGCGGGAACATCCTGGAGAGTCGCATGCTGACTCTTCTGCAGCGCGCGGATGTAGGCCACGATGGCCCAGCGATCCTCGACATGAATTTGGTCTCCATAAGCGGGCATGTTTCGAATGCCATTTGTAATCGTGTTGAACAGGTGACCGTCCGGTCTCTCCAGCACGGTGGAGTCGGTCATCGCGAGGGGCGGAACCCAGTTGGGCTCGCGCAATCTCTTGGCGCGAATCGCGATCGGCCCGTTCCCCGACCCGTCGATGCCATGGCAGGCGGCGCAATAGATGTCGAAGCGGTTCTGGCCACGCTCAAGCAAGGCTCGATTAACTGGGAGGGGATTGCTCACCCACTCCTCGTTTTCGGCGCCGGTGTAATAGCCGGTGTTGGTTTGGGCGCCGCCGCGAGGGACCGTTCCATCCACATAGTTTCTCATACCCCGCCCGTCGACAAAGATTGTGCTGGCGGCTTGGGCGTTCACACGAGGTTGCTGGTCCATGTCGGGGATCAGCTGGACTCGCGTGGTGGTCCTGTCCTTGGCCTGAGCCCGAGCGATGTAGAGCGGCGGAATCAGGATGAGGCAAAACACGATCGAACCAATCGACCACGCCATCTTTGGAGAAAGGCTTGGCGACCAGGCGTGTTCCTCTTCCTCGATCTCCTCCACGGTCACGGCATTTAGGCTTTCGAGGAGTTCGCGGGTGCGATCGGGCGAGAATTTCGGGTCCTGGGCCTCAATGTAGACGAAGAACTTATCGTTCGTCGCGCCCTGCGAAAAGTTCTTGCTGGTGAAGAGCGGACTGTAGAGTTGAGGCAATTTGTTCAGGAAGATCATTCCGAACACGGCCCCGAACGCGGCGAGGAGCACCGTGGTCTCAAAGACGATCGGGATGTTGGCCGGCACGCTGAATAGCGGTTTGCCGGAAACGATCCACGGATAGTTGACCGCATTGGTCCACCACTGCAGTCCCAGTCCGCCGATGCCGCCGATCAAGCCGCAGGTGAAAACGATTTTCGGAACGAGGGATTTCTTGATGCCCATCGCCTTCTCGATCCCGTGGACGGGGAAAGGCGTGTAGGTGTCCCATTTCTTAAAGCCCTTGTCGCGAATGGCGGCGCTGGCTTTCAGAATGGATTCGATATCCTTGAATTCGCCGAGGAGTCCGTGAAGTTTCATTTTCTTTTGTCCGGAGGATTGGTCAGTCATTTCAGTGATCCTCCTCGGGATGGTAAACATGAGCGTCGGGCAAGGTCGCCTTCACCTCCGCCATCGCGACGATTGGAAGGAATCGGCAGAACAGGAGAAACAGGGTGAGGAACAATCCGAAGCTGCCGACGAAGGTTAGAACATCGACGTAAGTCGGGGTGTAGTAACCCCAGTTGGCCGGGAGAAAATCCCGACTAAGCGAGGTGATGGTGATCACAAATCGCTCGAACCACATTCCGATGTTCACGAATATCGAGATGATGAACATGAACCAGGGAGTGACTCTGGCCCAGCGAATCCAAAACACCTGCGGAATGATGACGTTACAAGTGAACATGGTCCAATAGGCCCACGCATACGGCCCGAACGCCCGGTTGACGAAGGCGAAAGACTCGTAACCGTTGCCGCTATACCAGGCAATGAAGAACTCGATGATGTAGGCGTAACCGACCATGGAGCCCGTGGCCAGAATAATCCGATTCATGATGTCGAGGTGTCGCAGGGTGATGATGTTCTCGAGATGGAACATCTTTCGGGCGGGCACGGCCAGGCTAATCACCATGGCGAATCCGGAAAAAATGGCCCCCGCGACGAAGTAGGGCGGGAAGATGGTGGTGTGCCAGCCCGGCAGCTGCGAAACCGCGAAGTCGAAGGAGACGATGGAGTGAACGCTGAGCACCAGCGGAGTGGCGAGCGCGGCAAGCAGCAGATACGCCCACTCGTAATTGGCCCAGTTTCTCGACGATCCCTTCCATCCGAGCGAGAGGAGGCCATAAGCGAACTTGCGAATCTTGTCTTTGGCCCGATCGCGGAAGGTGGCGAGGTCGGGAATCATGCCGACATACCAGAAAAGAATGGAGACGGTGGCGTAGGTCGAGACCGCGAAAACGTCCCAGAGAAGCGGGCTGCGGAACTGCGGCCACATGTTCAGATAGTTGGGGATCGGAAACATCCAGTAAACCACCCAAACACGACCGACGTGGATGCCGGGAAAGAGACCCGCGCACATGACCGCGAAGATGGTCATCGCCTCGGCGAATCGGTTGATGCTGGTTCTCCATTTCTGTCGGAACAAAAAGAGAATCGCGGAAATCAGCGTTCCGGCGTGGCCGATGCCGACCCAGAAGACGAAGTTGACGATCGCCCATCCCCATCCGACCGGGTTGTTCAATCCCCAAACGCCGGTTCCGGTTGTGATCAGGTAGCCCACCCAGACAAAGAGGTTTAGCAGGGCGGCGACCGCGATCACGAGGAGGAAGTACCATGACTTCGGCGCGCTTGGAGCCTCCGCCACTCGGCAGACCGTCTCGGTGACCCCGTTGAAGTCGAGACCCCCGGTGACCAGAGTCGGACGCTTGGTGGGGTCGTTACTGGTGTTATCGATTTCTTGGACAGCTGTTGTGGCCATATTTTACGCTTCCAGCAGCTCCGGATTTGGATTTCTTAGTCGCGTGAGATATTTCGTCCGCGGTTTGACATTGAGTTCCTCGAGAACCGAGTAGGCTCTCTTGTCTTTTTGAAGCTTGGCGACCCGGCTATTCGGATCGTTCAAGTTGCCGAACTCGATGGCGTTGGTGGGGCAGGCCTGCTGACAAGCGGTCCTCACCTCGCCATCGGCGATCTCACGATTCTCGTTCCGAGCGTCGATTTTCGCGCTCTGGATGCGTTGGGTGCAGTAAGTGCATTTCTCCATGACGCCTCGAGAGCGGATGGTGACCTCGGGGTTGAACCTCATTTGTTCCACTTCGGTGTAATTCTTAGTGAAATGGAACCAGTTGAATCGGCGCACTTTGTACGGGCAGTTGTTCGAGCAATAACGGGTTCCGATGCAACGGTTGTAAACCATGACATTGAGTCCATCGTGATCGTGCATGGTGGCTCCCACCGGGCAGACCTGCTCGCAGGGGGCGTTCTCGCAGTGATGGCAAGTGAGAGGTTGATGCGCGACCTGAGCGACTTCCGGTTCGCCATGGAAGTAGCGATCGATGCGCAGCCAGTGCATTTCGCGCCCCCTGGCGACCTGTTCTTTGCCAACCACCGGGATGTTGTTTTCCGACTGGCAAGCGAGGACGCAGCCATTGCAGCCGATGCATTTATTCAGGTCGATGGCCATCCCCCATTTGAGGTCGGGGTATTCCCACTCGGTCCAGGGCGACTCGATCGGAGGGTGATGGCTGTGCTCGTCGCCGTGGTGTTCCCCACCCGTGTGGGCATCGCCGGCATGGTGCTGAAATTCCTCGACGGTTTGTTCTTTGATAAGATGATCGATCCGTCGTTCGATCTCATTTTGGCCAAGCTCTTCCAGGGAGTTTTTCCCGCTTCCGTTGGGATCGATCGCGTAGTGATCCTGTGTGGAGGAGAGGGGGTAGGCGCCGCCAGTCTTTTTGACATTCACCCCACAAACAAAGTACGGCGCTTCCGAGGTCCGAATCTTGTAGGTGTCGAATCCGAGGTTGTTGCCGACTCGGCCCGCGGCGGTGCGGCCATACCCAAGGTGCGCCACAATCGAGCCCGCGGCTTGCCCGGGGAGGATGCAGACGGGGAGTTCGATGGAGCCCCCGTTGGTTTCGATTCGAATCAGATCGCCGTACTCAACGCCAAGTTTTTTGGCGTCCGCGAAACTCACGATGGCGGCGTTATCCCAAGTCAGTTTGGTCAGATAATCCGGGACCTCTTGGAGCCAACCGTTGTTCGCGAACCGTCCATCGTACACCGAGGGATGAGGGGCAAACGCCAGTTCGATTCCTTGGGATTCCGGAACTTCGAAATCGCGAAGGGAATCCGCGACGGACGCGGCGTCCAGAGCAACCTCGGCCGCGGGATAGGCCGTATCGGCCAACATCCCGTTATCGAGGAACTCACGCCAAGCGGTTTCGAAATCCCCCGAGGAGTAATCCCGGAAAGTGCGCTGAACGATCGCGTAACCGGAAGGAAACTCGCCAATCACCAGGAAGGCGAGAAGTTCCAAGTCCGATTTCCCGTCATAAAGAGGAGCAATCAGAGGTTGTCCCGCGGATATTGTGCCGTCATACAGGCGTCCATCCGACCAAGTCTCAAGGTAATGGGCGCGCGGGATGTGCCAAGTCGATTTCAGCGAGGTTTCATCGGCGAACTGGCTCAGGTGAATCGATGTCTTCACCTTGGCAAGCGCCTCCGAGAATTTGAAATCGGAGGGCGAGTCATAAACAGGATTTCCGCCCAACACGAAGAGCGTGTCCACCGATCCGGCGGTCATCTCATCGGTCAGTTCCTTCAGGCCTTCGATATATCCGGGGCGCCCATTATCCGGCTCCTCGGTCAGCGTGAGCGTCTGCCCCAGATTTCCGAGCAGGTCATTCAGCGCGAACGCCAGGGCGTGAGTCCTCGGAGACTGGTTGGGTCCGACAGCGATGATCGAGTGGCCCTTATTGGCAAGCAGGTCCCTCGCGATAGCGGGAAGGAATTCGTAATCGGTTTCGGGAGCGGCAGAAGAGGCGGCCTCGAGAATGGAGGCGCTCTCGCCCTGGACACTCAGCCCCTCCGCTTGGAGGACGGAAGCGAGCTGCGCCAGCAATCCATGAATTTCGGAGGAGCGGACCGCGAAACGGTGATCGGCTTGGGCGCCGGTGGTCGAGTAACCGCTCTCGATCGAATAGAGGCGGTTAAAATGATGACTTTCTGGATCGCGTCCAGCGACAAACCCGCGAGCGTTTCGCGATGAAGCGGAATCGGCGCCCAGCAGATCGGCTTCCAGATCGAGGATCGCCATCGCTTTGGACAGATCGTATTGAGGACGGTAATCGGCGCCGAAGGCGATCCGAGTCCCCAGGCGGACATTGTCGGAGGAGACCGGTTCGTATTCGAACCATTTCACCTCGGGAAGTTTCGAGAGAATCATCGCCTTGAGACGAGCCCGGCTGGGGGAGGAGGATGCCTCGGTCAGAAAACGGAGACCCGCCCCGCGGCTCGATTCGATCTCTTTTTTCTTCGCGGAGAGCATCCCCGCAAGATCCGCCCACGTCGAAGGCTTGCCGTTTTCCAAAACCTCTTGGCTCCGGTCGGGATCGTAGAGATCGAGAAGACTCGCGATCGAATATTTGTCCGCGGCGCCGGCCGAAATCGGATCGAGGTTGTTCCCCTCGACATTGATGGGTCGGCCGTCAAAGCTTTTGACCAGCAGACCGCGAGAGACTCCACCCAAGTCCATCGAGGTGGCGAAGAATCGGGGTATGCCCGGGACCATCCCATCGGGACGGTTGGCGAAGGGGCGAATATTCTCCTTCGGCCAGTGGCACCCAGTGGTGGTCGCCAAGGCGATGGACGCGGCCATCACCTGCAGGAAACGACGACGGCCCTCCGATTCGGGCGGGAGGTCAACGCCCTCCGGGAATTCGCCTTTGATGAATTCAAGGTAGTCCTTCGAATTCCCGAGCTCGGCAAGGCTTTGCCAATACGTGCGGCCTTCGGTCGGTTGAGATGTTTCTTGATCTATCGATGGCATGTCGAGCAATCCGTGAGATTTCTAATGTGATTTTCCTCGAGAAGCTTTTTCCCCAGCGCGAGCTGCCCTTCCTCGGGCTCCCAGGCCATGTCGGTGATTTTGTCCAAAGGTCTCAGGTGATTTTCCGGCGCACGATGGCAGCTAAGGCACCAACCCATGGTCAGTGGCTGGTCTTGGCTCACCACCTCCATCTTATCGATGCGGCCATGACAGGAAACGCAACCGATGCCGCGATTCACATGGGCGCTGTGGTTGAAATAAACAAAATCGGGAAGGTCATGCACGCGCACCCAGTCGACCGACTTGCCTGTTTCGTAACTGTCGCGCACCGGAGCGAGTTTTTCGCTGGTGGGCCAAATCTTGACGTGGCAGTTCATACATGTCTGAGTCGGCGGGATGGAGGAATGACGGGATTCCTCAACCGTGTTGTGACAGTAACGGCAGTCGAGTCCGAGTTGGCCGACATGAAGCGCGTGACTGTAAGGCACGGGCTGTGTCGGCGCGTAACCGACCCTTTGAGTATTCGGGTGAGCGATGCCGATCGCCATGGCGACAGCGTAGAGAGCGCCAACGCCCACGACCGCCGTGACGATGCGCCCGATCTGGTCCGCCCATTTCGGGAAGAAAAGTTCTTGTTTTTCCAATTGTCCGCCCAGTAATTACAGAGGCCCGCGAGGGGGTTCCTCGTTAATGAATTCTGTCTTAACAGAATTTTCTGAAATTGTAAACAGGGGACGCGATCCTCCGCCTAGAATAGCGGTTGACTCCCCCAATCGCATCCGGTAAAGAGCCAAGTCTGAACGTAACACACCCTTTTTTTTAAAACAAGTTTGACCAGTCAAGATCAACCAACCTTCATTGCAACACCAGATTTGGGAGAGTGTTCAGGCCGAACCTTTGGAAAAGAGGCCAAGTTTAACCGGTATTTTTCCGCCGAGTTTCACCAGTTTGACCAAAACTCCGGTCGGGATTTCGCGAATTTGTTCATAGGCTGTGTTCAGAGTTTGCACGCAATCCAAGAGGCTTTCGAATCGCTCACGAACCTCCTCCTCCTCGTTGGTGGCCTCGGCTTCCTCCACACATTTCCGGAGAATTTCAATCGTGGGCTGCACTTCCCGGTGCATTCTTTCGCCGAGGATGATCCGGATCATTTCCCATCCATCCTTGATCGCCTCGTAATGATCGCGGCGATCCTCCATGACATGGACCACACGAACGATCCCCCAGCTCTTTAATTCACGTATACTGGTACTCACGTTCGATCTTGCCACATTTAAGTATTCGGCGATCTCCTCATGGCAGAGAGGTTTGGTGGAGATATAGAGGAGCGCATGGATCTGAGCCATGGTTCGGCTGATGCCCCATCGCGCGCCGAGTTCCCCCCAGTGGAGAACAAAGTTTTTGGTTACCGGTGATAGTTCGGTCATTCAGTCAGGTTCCTACAGTAAATTCTGTTTTTACTGTCAGAACGGAATATGGGGAGAAACCCGACTGAAGTCAACCTTTTCGTATCGGGTTGTCGGAAAGACTAATCCTCTTTGAGGAAATGGGGCTTGATCGAAAACACCTCGGGTGATTCCGGATCGACCATCACCTCCACCCAATGTGGATTGGGGGAACCGAAAACCTCGAGACGTGAGAGGTTGGTCATCGCTCCTTTTCGCTTGATCGAGGGAAAGGGGATGTCCCATCGGAAGTAGTGGCTGTCACCATGAATGAAGAGAACCTGCCCCTCAAAGGAATCCGCCTGGTTTAGGAGAGTGTCCATGATGGGAGCGAAAGGTTTTGAAAATTCTCTTCCCTTCTGTCCCCCAAAGGGATTCGCTTGGAAGGCCACGACAAGCGCGGGGGAAGCCTTCTCCTTGGCCATCGCGAAAGATTCTTCTAGCCAACTGATTCCCGCCTGTGTGCGAGCCTCCCATTCATCGGTCGCATCCCGATGGTTAGCGCTGCCAACCACGTTGAGTCCGACAAAGGCCACGCCCTCCTCAAACCAGCGCACATGCTCGGGATAGTGAGGTGAGGTTTGTCGCTCCAGTTCAATCCGACTCTGACCGAGACTTTCGTTTCCCTTGGTGAAGTATTTTCGGAAGAGTTCGAGTGCAGCAATCGGGTCGGGGCAATCGTTGAATTCGTTGTCTCCAACCAAGACCACGAAGGGATGGGCGCAGCGGTTATAAAGTCCGGCTCGTTCTTGGTAGAGCCAATCCTCGCAGGGTTGAACCCGGGCTTTGATATCGCCAACGTGAATGACGAAGCGAGCGTCGATCTCGCTCATTTGTTCGATTGATCGGGTGAACTCCGCGGTTTGTGTCTCGCTGTAGGGGATGTCTCCCACGGCGATGAAAGAATAAGTTTCTGTGGAAGCGGGCGCTGTCGAAACCAACAGCGAAAGGATCGCGATGCCGATGAAGTGACGAATCATGAGAGTCTCCGTTCAATTGAGATGATGGAAGGATTAAAGGGGACTGTTTGGAATTGATAAAGGGGTGGGAGATGGCGCGAGTCATCGTAATCTGTGATAGCCTCCCAGCCCGCGCCGGCCTGAAGGCGCGGCGCTCCAGGAGCGAAGGCTGCTGAAACAGCCTGGATCGATCTTCGATTTCGGGAGATTTGAATTGAAAAGGTTTTTATTGGTTATCATGTCAATCGTTTTGACCACAAGTTCTTTTGGCGAGGCGCCGCCGACTCGAAAATCGCCGGTGACCGATGTCTATCATGGCGAGGAGGTGGTTGACCCCTACCGTTGGCTGGAGGGGAGCGACGCGCCGGAGATCGAGGAGGCGAGCGAGGAACTCGACGCCGAAGTCTCCGAGTGGATTGATGCCCAGAATGAGTATACGCGAAATGTCCTCGATTCCCTTCCCGGTCGTGAAAAGGTCGCGGATCGAATTCGGGAGCTCATGGAAGTCGGCAGTATCGGGGCTCCGACCATGCGGGGAAACCGATATTTCTATTCGAAGCGTGAAGGCAAACAGGCGCAACCCATTCTGTATTACCGCGAGGGCGTTAAGGGGGAGGAGCGGCTTCTGATCGACCCTGTCGAAGTCGACCCGGAGGGTCTGACCTCGCTCGATTGGAAGGCGCCGAACGAGGATGGGACACTGTTGGCTTTTGGGCTCTCCAAAGCGGGTGATGAGAACTCGATCCTCTATGTGATGGATGTGGACTCGCGCGAGTGGCTGGCTGATGAGATCCCGGGGAAAGTGGGCGGCGTCGATTGGTTGGATGGCTCTCACGGGTTCTTCTATCGATGTCTGGAGGATGTCAAAAACCCTTACTCAGCCCAGATCAAATATCACAAACTGGGAACTCACCACCGTCAGGACAAACTGATTTTCGAACAATACAAGGAGGGACCGCTCGCCACGACCTGGGGACCCTCGGCTAATTTCAGCCGGGATGGCCGTTGGATGGTGCTGTCCTATTGGACCGGAACCGATTCGAACGATCTCTGGGTGGTCGACATGGACCGATGGTTTCGTACGGGCGAATTGGTGAAGACCGATTTGATCGTCGGAGAGAAGTGCAAGAGTTACGGCCTCTTCTCCGGTGACCATTATCTCCTGCACACCACCTATCAAGCCCCCAACGCGAGAGTGGTCAAGGTCAATCTGCATCAACCCGGAGTCGAACACTGGAAAGAAATCATTCCTGAACGTAAAGACGCGGTTCTCGATGACATCTCGTTGGCTCGCGGGATGATAGTCGGCGATTACTTGAAAGATGCTCAGAGCCTGTTCGAAAAGTTCGACCTGGATGGAAACTCGCTCGGTGAAATTCCCCTTCCGGGAATTGGGTCCGCGGGTGTGGTCACGCACGATGACCGAACTGAGGGATTCCTCGCGTTCTCGAGTTTCAACGAACCGCTAAGCATTTACCACATCGACCTGGAGACCAACGAGCGTGAACTCTGGGAACGCCCGGATGTCCCAGTGGATCCCTCCATCGTCGAAGTGAAGCAGGTGTTTGTGACCTCCAAAGACGGTACGAAATTCCCGATGTTCATCGTTCACAAAAAGGGTCTCGAGTTGAACGGGAAGAACCCGACCATCCTCAACGGTTACGGCGGGTTCGATATCTCCCTGACCCCTTATTTCAGCGCGACCCTCTTTCCCTGGTACGAAGCGGGCGGCGTCTATGTCTCCGCCAATCTTCGCGGTGGTGGAGAGTATGGCGAGAAATGGCACCAAGCCGGGATGCTCGAGAACAAACAGAATGTCTTCGACGATTTCATCGCCGCCGCCGAATGGTTGATCGAGAACAAATACACGGACTCGCAACACCTGGGGATTAGCGGCGGATCCAATGGCGGATTGCTGGTGGGGGCAGCGATCACCCAACGCCCCGATCTTTTCGCGGCGGCCATCTCGGGGGTCCCGCTGTTAGACATGCTTCGTTACCAACATTTTCTGATGGCTAAATATTGGGTTCCGGAATACGGCGACAGCGCGGTGAAGGAGCAATACGAATTTCTGAAGAAATACTCTCCTTATCAGAATGTGAAAGAGGGGACCTCTTACCCCGCGACATTGATCACCGCCGGCGAAAACGATACACGGGTGCATGCCCTCCACGCGATGAAGATGGTCCCGCGGCTCCGCGACTCGACCACAAGCGATCCCGTGAAAGACCCGATCCTCCTCTGGGTGGATCGCTCGGCGGGGCATGGCGGGGGCAAACCGCTGGATCTGCGCATCCGGGATGTGGTGGATCAGAGGATCTTCATGATGTGGCAGTTGGGGATGTTGGCGGGGGCAAAGTAAAGCAAACTTCGATGAGTGTCATTCCGACGTCCCTCCGTGTCATTCCGACGTTAGGAGGAATCTGATTGGAGAGACAAATTGGACCTATCTGTACACACCCTAATGGGAGTGAGTCTGTTTCAACAGACTTCGATGTGTGTAGCCACGGGATTGATCCCGTGGCGGTCTTGGTCGCCTCATTCCAATCCGATGAAACCGACTAACCTTTCAGCACCCATCTAGGTTCGCCACGCAATGAATTGACGAGGCTACGTAGATCGAAGTCTGTTGAAACAGACTCGGGACCGATTGAGTGAAATAAGAAGGATGAAGAGGATGGCTCCAATCAGATTTCTCCCTTCGCTCGAAATGACACTTAGGGAAACGATCAGCCATGAGAATGTCTCATTCCTCCGCCATTCGAATATTCCCAATCAAAAAATAATTGTAGTGACTCCCGTAGGGGCCTTCGGCGCCGAGGACGTAGATGGTATCGTCGATGATTACGACGCCGGGGTCGTTGAAGACGGCGCCGGGCGGTAGAAAACCATCGACGCGCGTCCATCGGTCCTCTTGGATGTCGTAGGCCCAGACCAAATCCGACCAGGTTGGAGAGTCATCCGTTTCCAACACCGGACGCACAACACCTCCCGCGAGGAGGACATAGCGATCGGCATAGAGGTCCCCCTCCCAGGCGGAGATGGGGAGTGGCGAGGACGCCAACTTTTTCCAGTTATCGGTCTGTGGGTCGTATCTGAGCGTCTCGCCCGCGCCGAGAATCTCATTCGATTCATTCCAGGTGATCCCGCCAAAGAGATAGACGGCATCCTGGGTTGCCACGGAGCCACACCAACCGCGAGGCGGTGCGGGAACCGGTGTTTTCAATTGCCATCCGAGTTCGGGATGGGACAGGTCAAAAACTTCATTGGTATCCCGAATGGTGTTGTGGCTGTAACCGTTCTCGGCGAAGTCGTACTCGTTCCCTCCGGCGACGACAAGGTATTTTCCGACATCGCCAATCGCGGTGTGGGTGCGGGGAACGTTCAGGGGAGCAAATTCCTTCCAGGTGGGGGGATCGGTGGATAGATCGAGGCGCGCGCAATCGCCGAGCACACGGTAAGGGGGATCCTGTTTCTTGAATTGGCAGGCGCCCGCGATCAGGTAGAGGGAATCCTCCGCGATAATCCCTCGCGTGTATTCGGTTCGAAAGGGAGCATCGGCCAATCGATCCCACGACCCGCTGTTGGGGTCGTAAACCCAGGTCCACCGGGAGGTTCGACGACTCGATTGGTCCTCGGTCTCATCGCCTCCGGGAATGAACCCGCCCACGACATAAATCCTCCCATCGAGAACGGCCATGGCGACTCCGCTGATTCCGGCATAGGGTCCCTCCTCGACCCAAGGGAGGCGATGCGTTTCCCATTCGATGGAGCCGAATAATGGAAGGGAGGCATAGTCTTCGGGGAGGTCGGCGGAGAGAGGCGGGTCCACCTCAACGCCATCTTTAGATGGAGCAGGGGGAACAGGCTCTTTTGTGTCACCCGCGAATGAGTATCCTTGGAGTAAGATGGAGAGAACAAACCAAGACATGAATCTTATGGTTGAATGCATAAATCAACTCCTCTGGAATTCGGGGTTGTGACGATGATACACGATTGGTCCGCCGAACTGGAGAAGCAGGGAGTCATTCTTCTCAAAGGAGTCATTCCAAATGACATCCTTACTCAGGTTTCAGATGAGGCGAATCGGTTGATCGCCTATCCGGAAGCGTTGGACCGAGGGAAAGGAGGATACGCCCTCCGGCATATCCTCAGGCGGTCCAACCTCATTCTGGAATTCGGCAACTACGAAGGTCTCCTATCGGTTGCGCAAATCGTGCTCGGCCCCAGCGCCAAACCGGTTAAAGGGATCCTTTTCGATAAAGGCGAAGCGGCCAACTGGTCGGTAAGATGGCATCAGGACACGACGATCTCGGTGAAACAAAAAATCGAAACGCCGGGTTTTGAGGCTTGGTCTCACAAGGATGATGTCCCGCATGTCCGTCCGCCAGTCGAGATCATGGAAAGGATTGTGGCGTTTCGCATTCATTTGGATGACTGCGGCGAGGAGAATGGCCCCCTAAAGGTTTTGGCGGGAAGTCATCGCCGTGGATACCTCTCACGCGAGGAAGTGCTTCGATTGATGAAAGAAGAACCCCCAGTTCCCTGCACTGCTCGGAAAGGGGATGTTCTCTTAATGAGACCATTGATCGTTCATTCTTCAAGCCGATCCCGATCACCCGCCCATAGAAGGGTGATTCATATCGAGTACTCCGCGGAAAACCTCCCAAACGGACTCGAGTGGTTCGAATCTTAGTCCATTGATTTCCTGAATAACTTCCAACTCCCCGCTCTCTTCACCAAAACCCACTTCCCTTCCAGTTGTTCCATCAGCCCGGGGGGCCAGAAGTCGGTATTTTCGATCCGGTCGATCAGGATCCAATCCGCCCCCAAATCTCCGAGTCGATTATTCACTGTGCCATCCTGGATCCATTGATTCAGTTGCTCTCCGAAGAACTTGTCGCTGGCTATAAACCGTCTCCTGAGGGAGGTTAGATATCCGTTTGGCGCGACATAGACTTCGTCTTCAGGAGGGACATGCGTTTTCATCCATGCCTCCATTTCGAATAGATCGGCGGTGCGAACTCCGCGCTCGATCAGCCACTCCTTTCGAGATTCTTCGGTGAGGGTCACCCCACCTCGCCAATCCACTCCGGGCCCACGGAGGAGAGGGACCCGAACAAAAAAGAAACTCGCCAAGAAGAGAATGCCCACCAAGGGAAAGACCGCATTCGCGATGGAACGGTTCCGCTCACGAATAATCGTTGTCACTTCGGAGATAGTCGAAGCGATCAGGAGGACAAGGACGCCCGCATTGATGCTGAAGAGTCGTCCGGTGGTGTCCCCCCAGAGTTGGGTGAGGAAGAGATAGGCGATCAGCGACGAACTCCAGACCCAGCGGTGTCCTCGAAACTTGAGAACCGGAAGGAGGATCAAGGAGACCAAGCCCAACGAAAAGAGAAGATCGGTCTCCGAGGTGAGCGTTTCTACATTGTGAACCACCTGCGCCCACGCCTCCGATAAGGAGGAGACCTTCATCGCGGTGATTCCATGGATACTCGAGGTAGTCGCCATGGCGTCTCTGAAACGGGGGAGGCAACCGAAAAAGTCCCCCAGCATCGGGTACAGGGGGTTGCCGGTGATCATGTAAGATTTGATCAACCACGGGCTAAAGACCAGCCAGGATATTCCAGAGTGGACACTCAAGTAGGTCAGGGAATTTCTCCAACCCGGCCGGTTGAACAGCAGCCAACCGAGAATCAAAAGAACCTGAGCCAAGTAACAGAATAACAGGGCGTTCATCTTCACCCCCATCGCCATTCCGCAGAAAAACGAAGCGAGGACAAAAACGGAGAACGACCTCCGGTTGAGGGATGTCCAAAGCAGGACCATGGAAAGGAGGGTAAAGAAGAAGACAGTTCTCTGGACATTCGCCATGGTCGGCAGCCGGAAGTGGGCGCAGCACAGGTAGAGAACGCAACCATAGACCGCGCCCCGCGAGTGCCCCAATTGCTTGAGCGTCGAGACAATCAGAATGAGCGCGGGAAAGAACTGGCAGAAGGAAAAAGCCTTGGCGGTCGAGTCATTGCCGACCGCCAAAGAGAGGGTGTAGTGAAGTTGGCCGTACATGGGGTAATGGGAGGGTAAGTTGAAGGGGACCTCCTGAATGAAGCCGCCATGGAAAAGGTAGAAAATGGGGATTCCCAGGTGGTACCAAATGGCGTCTTCTTCTCTTTCGGGAACGCAAACTCCGAGGAAGTAGATAATTCCCAGTATGGTGACCAGGCCAAAGCCGAAGGGGGATTCGGCGGCGGTTCGCCGGACCGAGTGAAATAAAGCGGGAGTTCGCGTCCAGAGTCCCCAAGCAGCCATTGGGGTCAAAAGGACGGAAGCTGGGATTAAGAACGCGGGTTGGAGGCCCCCAAAGAGGCCGAAAACAAATAGAAGGATGGAAAAACCCGAGAAACCCAACCCAAAGGCCATGGCTAGGCGATATCCATGGGGGAGCGATCGATCAAGCCACGGCCAAAGACATAGCCCGAGACCGAATACCAAGAAGAATTGCCAAAACCCCAGTAGAACGGCGAACATGGGGGCGAGGTTATCAGATTATGCCTTGAATCAGACCGGGAAGCGGACCCTCCGGGTCATCTCTTCAATCCACCCGCTTCTCTGTAGAATGGATGGGAGATTACTCAAAACCCAAGGAAAGACTGTTGGAGATTTATAAGAGTTTCACATTCGAGGCGGCGCACCTCTTGCCCAATGTGCCACCGGACCACAAATGCGCGAGGCTGCATGGGCACTCATTCCATGTTGAAATCCATGTGACGGGTCCAGTCGATCCCCATGTCGGGTGGGTGATGGATTTTGGCGACATCAAGAAAGCCTTCAAGCCCATCCTTAACCGGCTCGATCATTATTATTTGAACGAGATCGAGGGTTTGGAGAACCCGACCAGCGAGAATGTGGCGAGGTGGATCTGGAGAGAACTCAAACCGGAACTTCCCGCGCTTTCGGCGGTTACGATCCGTGAAACCTGCACCTCGGGATGTGTCTACCGGGGCGAGGATGAGGGAGAATGAAGATTGTCTTTCAGCTCGGAGATTGGTAGGGTGAAGAGGGATTGTTCTATTGGACAGGCTCCCCGCCTCCGCTCGCGGCGAGGCGATTTTCTCACACGACAGGTAAATTGGGGATGAATAGAACCGCGGAATCGCGTCTTGAAGTTCTCGTGATCGATGACGAACCCTCGATTCGCGAAATCATGATTGGAAATCTTAATGAAAGATTTCCAGCCTTCACCTTCCGTCAGGCCGAAAGCGGCAACACAGCTCTCACCCTTATCAACGAACGAGTCCCCGACCTGATTCTCATTGACCTCAGGATGCCTGGCCTCAATGGATTCACCTTGATTCGCCTCCTTCGCAATCGGGACCGGACGCGAGTGATTCCGATCATCGCGGTGTCGGCGCTGAACGATCGAGTGTCGGTTCAAAAGGCCTTGGAGGCCGGGGCGAATGATTATTGCCTAAAGCCGATCGACTTCGAGCAACTGGGTAGAAAAATCCTGCGCATCTGCTCGCAATACCTGCGACGCGAGGATCTGAAGGTTCGGCACCGGAATTCCCCTCGACGACGGATTGTCGGCGCCACCGCGGCGGTGATGCCGGTTTATTATCCGGAGAAGGAGGGGGTCTGGGTTTCCTCTCCCATGCCGCTGAAGGAGGGGGATCCCTTGTTATTCAACGGTCATCAGTTCTTTCGTGCTCTCCGTATCGAGCCAGAGGATCCCTATCTGTGGAGTCGAGTCGAGTTTTGTCGCCCCGAGGATGACTCGTATCGTCTCAAACTTTTGTTCGATAATCCGCCTCAGGAGTATGTGGAACAGCTTGAGGTTCTTAACAAATCCCGTCAACGGTTCCGGAGGTTTTTTGGAGGCGGGAACGAGCCGATCCATCTCGAATTCCCCTGTGAAATTCGTGACCTTTCGGGAGAGGGGTTAAGGTTGACCGGGCATCTCCCCTTCGAGGTGGGCTCCAGGGTTCATCTCGACCTCAAAGAGATCCTCAACCAGATCAACCTCCCCGCCTGGAACACAAAAATCGATGCTCGCATCCAGTGGTCGGAATCCCAGGATGGCCAAAAGGTGGCCGGGGTTCGTTTCCTCGATATGGAGGAGGACCTTCGGCAAGAACTGATGGTCTGGTGTCTGAGGAACCAGACGAACCCCTTCGCGCGGGCCACTTGGTGAAACCTTCTTATTGAATGTGGGGGATCCCCCCATACCCCATCCCGACCATTAACGATTATGATTGGTCTTTAACCGCTAATCAGAAGGACGAGCAAAGCTGTGCCCAAAGATCCGATCTGTGGAATGGAAGTAAAGGAAACGACTCCTCATCAAGTCGAAAAGGACGGCGAAACCTACTACTTTTGTTCGGCGGGTTGTCGCGAGAAGTTCCTGAATCAGGAGGAATCGCACCACCCGGAAGGGGAGAATTCCTGTTGTCATTCCACACCCCAAAACAAAGAAAATCATCCGCATTCTTCCACCTCAAAAAGGAAATCTAAGAAATACATATGCCCCATGTGCGAGGGGGTCGAGAGCGACGAACCGGGGGACTGCCCCAAGTGCGGGATGTCGCTCGAGCCCGCGAGCCCAGGAAGTGGGTCGAAGAAAACCATTTACACCTGTCCGATGCATCCGGAGGTGGAGCAAGAGGGTCCGGGATCCTGCCCGAAGTGCGGGATGGACCTGGAACCGAAAACTGTCCAAGCCACAGAGGAAGACGATGGCGAGTTGAAATCGATGACCCATCGTTTGTGGTTGGCGACCGCGCTTGGCCTTCCGGTCTTTCTTCTGGCGATGCTCCCGATGGTCGGCGTTCCGGTCGACCGTTGGGTGGGGGGCCATTCCATTTCCAAATGGATTCAATTCGCACTCGCGACCCCTGTGGTCCTCTGGGCGGGATGGCCTTTTTTCCAAAGAGGTTGGCGGTCCATCGTCACCTGGAATCTGAATATGTTCACCCTGATCGCGATCGGCGTAGGGGCGGCCTATTTCTACAGCGCCTTTGGGGTTCTTCTCCCTGACCTGATCCCCGATTCGTTCAAACACCATGGCGAGGTTCCGGTTTATTTCGAGGCCGCCGCGATGATTGTCGCGCTGGTGCTTCTTGGGCAGGTGCTTGAACTGAAGGCGAGGAAGCGGACAGGGAACGCGATTCGTGAATTGCTGGAACTCGCTCCTCCGACTGCCCGAGTGATTCGCAACGGCGAAGAGACCGAGGTGTCGATTGATGAGGTGAAGGAGGGTGAAACGTTGAGGGTCCGACCGGGGGAAAAGATCCCGGTCGATGGCTCGATCGCCTCGGGTAAAAGCACGATCGACGAGTCCATGATCACAGGTGAGCCGACTCCCGTGAACAAGGGGGAAGGGGATTCGGTCATCGGGGGAACGGTCAACCAAACCGGTTCGTTCGAAATGACCGCAGAAAAGGTGGGCGAGGACACCGTCCTATCACAAATCGTCAACATGGTCGCCGAGGCGCAGCGCAGTCGGGCGCCCATTCAACGAGTCGCCGACACAGTCGCTGGGTATTTTGTCCCGGCGGTGGTCCTGGCCGCGGCGATCACCTTCGTGGCATGGGCCCTCTTTTCACCCGCCGAGCCAAGGCTTGCGTACGCCTTGGTCAACTCGGTGGCGGTGCTGATCGTCGCCTGCCCATGCGCGCTGGGGCTGGCCACGCCGATGTCCATCATGGTGGGAGTGGGACGTGGAGCGAAAGAAGGGGTTTTGATTAAAGAGGCGCAGGTCCTCGAAATCCTGGAGGAGGTCGACACGATTGTGGTCGACAAGACTGGAACGCTGACCGAGGGGAGACCGAAACTGACCGAGTTGGTTCCTGCTGGGGATTTTTCCGAGGAGGCGCTCCTCAAATCGTCGGCGGCGGTTGAGCAGAATAGCGAGCACCCCTTGGGACGAGCGTTGGTCGAGGGAGCCAGAGAGAGGGAGATCGACCTCCCGAAGGTGGGTGATTTCGACTCGACCACTGGAGGCGGGGTCGAGGGAAACGTCGAGGAGAAACGGGTCCTCGTGGGGAAGAAAGGGTTCCTCGAGGAGAATGGAATCGAAGGCTTAAGTGAGTCAGATGAAAAAGCCGAAGATCTCCAAGGCGAGGGTCGAACTGTGATGTATGTCGCGATCGACGGCGCCTTCGCGGGGCTCCTCGCGGTGGCCGATCCGATCAAGGAATCGACCGAAGAAGCGATCAAAGCGCTTCACGATCTCGGGATAAAAGTCATGATGGTGACCGGCGACAATGAAAAGACCGCGAGCGCGGTCGCCAAGAAATTGAACATCGACCGGGTCGAGGCGGGAGTGAGTCCCCAGGACAAGAACGAACGGGTCAAGGCGCTCAAGAAGGAGGGTCGAAAAGTCGCGATGGCCGGGGATGGGATCAACGACGCTCCCGCACTGGCCGAGGCCGATGTTGGAATCGCTATGGGAACCGGAACCGATGTGGCGATCGAAAGCGCTGGCGTGACATTGGTGAAAGGTGACCTTCGGGGGATTTTGAAAGCGGTTCAGTTGAGCCGTCGGACAATGCGAAACATCCGGCAAAATCTCTTCTTCGCTTTCTTTTATAATACCGTCGGGATACCGATCGCTGCAGGAGTCTTGGTTCCGTTCCTCGGACTCGCATGGTTGCTCAACCCGATGATCGCGGGTGCGGCTATGTCCATGAGTTCCGTATCAGTGATCGGAAACGCTCTTCGATTAAGAACGGTGAAACTGACAAAGGAGTGATCCCGCGGCCCTGCATGGAAGCCGGGTCGAGTGATCTGGGTTCCGCCGGAATCCCCATCAGTCATCCTCTTTTTCCATTAACTTCTTTATCTCCTGTAGTTCTTTCTTTCTCGCCTTGCTTACCTCGGGAAACTTCAAATCGAGTCCTTCCAAAGTCCGGCAGATCGTCTCCGAGACCGCCAGGCGCATGAACCATTTGTGGTCCGCGGGGATGACAAACCAGGGCGCCCAAGGGGTGCTTGTGTTGTTGAGCATATCCTCGATGGCGCTTTGGTAGTCCTCCCAAAAGCCACGTTCCTTATAGTCGGCGATTGAAAATTTCCAGTTCTTGTCGGGTTCGTTGATTCGATCGAGGAACCGTTCTTTCTGCTCCTCCTTGGAGACGTTCAGGAAGAATTTAAGGATCACCGTTCCATTCTCGACCAACCTCTTCTCGAAGGCGTTGATCTGATCGAACCGTCGCTCCCAGATATCCTTCCCGCTTGCTTCGGGCGGGAGTTTCTGTCCCTGCAAATACTCTGGGTGAACTCTCACCACCAGGACCTCCTCATAGTGGGAGCGATTGAAGATGCCGATCATCCCGCGCGCGGGCAGAGCCTTCGCGATTCGCCAGAGATAATCATGGTCCAATTCCTCCGCGGAGGGAGCCTTGAAACTGGTGACATGGCAACCCTGTGGATTCACTCCGGACATGACGTGACGAATGGTTCCATCCTTGCCGGCCGCGTCCATGGCTTGGAAGACCAGGAGGAGGGAGTAGGAGTCCTGAGCGTAGAGTTTCTCCTGGAGGTCCGAGAGACGATTGACATTTTCCTCCACATGGTCGCGAGCAGCGTCCTTGTCCTTGTAACCGTCGGTGAAATCGGGATCGTAATCTTTCTTCAGCGAAATTTTTTTGCCGGGCGGGACTAGGACCTTTTTGAGTTTGAACTCCAAACGATCCTTGCCGCCGATTTTGATGGTCACCTTTTGGTCCGGATCGATTTTCCGTCTCATCGAAATCCTCCTCACTCGAAATGTCGTGGTGCATTTCACTCAACTCAAGTCGTTCAAGACTAGACCTGTTTCCGTCGTTTTCAAAGGCATAAATGGTATCGGAACTCGCAAAAAGTTGGTTAGGGAAGCTGACAAGACGCAGAAGGATCTTCCATCGGAACGCCCCCCTCCGTTGATTCGATGACCTCCCCGGCTTATCCTCTCTCTCAATCAGGGGGGAGGATTTTTGAGCGCATGGATTCCATTCTAGTTGAAAAGAGCCCGCCGCTTTCCGGCGAGGTTCGCATTAGCGGGGCGAAGAACGCGGCCCTGCCCATCATCGCCGCCACGCTTCTTTGCGATTCGCCGGTGACACTCAATAACATTCCCAATCTCGCGGACATCTCCGCGATGGAGAGACTGCTCTGCAGCATGGGTCTGGAAACCCGCTACGAACGCGAGGAAGGAACCCTTCAAATCGACCCGAGCCGAGTTCGTTGGCTGGAGGCCCCCTATGATCTTGTCCGAAAGATGCGGGCCTCCTTCTTCGTGTTGGGACCGTTGGTGGGAAAATACCGTGAGGCTAAAGTCTCCATGCCCGGCGGCTGCGCTATTGGGGCGCGGCCAGTCAACATCCACTTGAAAGCTTTGGAGGCGTTGAACATCGAGTTGGAAGTCGAGCATGGTTATGTCGTGGCGGATGGTTCGGCGATGAAGGGAGGGCGAGTGCACCTCGACTTCCCGAGCGTCGGGGCCACCGAGAACGCTCTTTGCGCGGCTGTTCGCGCTCCCGGGGAGACAGTGATCGAAAACGCCGCGCGCGAGCCGGAGGTGACCGACCTCGCCGATTTTCTCGCTGCCGCTGGAGCGAAAATCGAGGGCCAAGGGAGTTCCACCATTCACATCCAGGGAGTCGATCAACTCTCGGTCGATTCCTACGCCATCATTCCCGATCGAATCGAGGCGGGAACCTATCTCGCCGCCGCGGCTCTGACTGGAGGGACGGTCCAGGCCACTCATTGCCGTGAGAAGGACCTGACCGCATTCCTTGCCGATCTCGAGAGCGCGGGCTGCCAAACCCGGATCGAACCCAATGGGGGCGGTCTCGACAACATCACCGTCTCTCGTCCCGGTCCAATCGAGGCGGTCAGCGAAATTGTCACCCTTCCCCACCCCGGTTTTCCGACCGACTTGCAGGCTCAGATGATGGCGCTGCTCTGTCTGGCCGAGGGTACTTCGATCATCAAAGAGACTATTTTCGAGAACCGTTTCATGCACGTTTCGGAGCTCAACCGGATGGGCGCGGATATTCGAGTCGAAGGAAACTCCGCGATTGTCCGCGGAGTCGATTCTCTTTCCGGATCGCCGGTCATGGCTAGCGATCTTAGGGCCTCCGCCGCACTGCTCATCGCCGGCTTGGTCGCCGAAGGAAAGACCGAGGTGCTGCGGGTTTACCACTTGGATCGCGGTTACGAAAAGATCGAGGAAAAGTTCTCGGGCTTGGGCGCGAGAATCGAACGCGTCAAACCCGCCCCACGATCCGCATAGGAGGTCGCAATGTGAAACTTCGAGATATCGGATGGATTTGGGAGGGGCAAGGACTCGATCCCGGAGTCTTTCCCTCGATCTTCGGTGTCGGCGAGGGCGCCGAATACTTCGGTCTCGATCGCGTTCAATTCATGTTCCATCCCAACAACGACCTCGCGATGCGAAAGCTTTCGGATAAAAAGGAGGTCGTCTGCGATATCTCCAAATGGAAGTTTTACAACCCGCCTCAAGGAGGGACCGCTCATCAGGTCGACAGCAGCCTGGAGTCGGTCGCCCGCGAGGCCGAAAATGTCAGCCGACTTTCGACCAACTATCCCAACATAACCGGAGCCATCCATGACGACATGAAGGGCCTGGTCGAGAAATCCAAGATCTCGGTGAATCAATACGGGAAGATTTACGACGCACTCAAAAAGCACAACCCGAATCTGAAACTCTGGTCGGTCGTTTACACCCACGAACTCGATGCCGAGGTCTGGGCGGGTTTCACTCCCTTCATGGATATCATCAACCTTTGGGTCTGGAAATCCGAGGACCTGGTGAACCTGGAGGAGGATCTCGACCATTGCCGGATGATTTTTCCGGACAAGCCGATCAACCTGGGTTGTTACCTCCGCGACTACACCCTGGTGGCGCCGGTCCCCATGGACCGACTAAAGCATCAATGGGACTGTGTCTTGCGATTCGCCAACGAGGGGCTGATCGACGGTTACTCCATCCTGGCCGCGGTCCTAATCGACGGTCACCAGGAGCAAGCCAACTGGGTTCGAGATTTCATCGCCGCACACTGACGTATTAGCTCCTCACCCCTCCCTCATTAAATGCCTTGCCCACCATCGATCAGGAAGATCCCAGAGCCAACAAACCAATAGGGCGGCCAAGCTCAATGGCTGCAGAATCCACCGGGCCTCGTAGCGAACCCAGGCAACGTTGATGGAGGTCCCAAAAACAATTGTCTTCCCTTCGTAATCTCTGGCCCAACTGGCCACATCCCAGACCGTGTAAGCGATCACGAGGACGCCTATCAAGGTGAGAATCATTTTCCCGCCATGAGTGGGGAGAATACCTCGCTTGCCCAATTCGATACACGCCGCGCCCAACATGCAGAACAGTCCGACTGGAATGGCCACATAGAAGATCAATGTCGATGAGTCTTTGAGTGGAGAAGATGTGGAGGCCACTGCGGAGTAGACAGCGGTTGAAATGAAACCGATTACAAAGACCAGCAGAAACCCCGCGGTGAGCACCGGAGTCAACCCGCGTTTCGCGTACACCCCACCAGCGAGAGCAAGTAGAGTCCCTAGTGGGATGAACGCCATAATGTGAACCATAAAAAGAAAGTCGCTGATTGGACTGGCTTCGGAATATTGATTGGAATAACCGACTAAGAGAGTGAGGAGCCAGACGCCTAGAGGCGCGCTCCAGCTGATGACGAAGACTTTGAGAGTGAATGCCAGGAGGAAGAGCCATCGGCGTAAAAAGATTTCACGGAATCGACAGGGGACCGAGAGAAGCAAGGGGGAGGAATTCCTGGCTCTCTCACCAGAGAGGGACAGGAGCCCCAGTCCAAAACACAAAATCGCGGGGATCGGTGTGAGAAGAAAGAGCAAGATATAATAAATCTCGTTATCGAAATTCCCCTGCATCGCGGCGATCAGAGCCAGGAAGAGCAGGAATCCCAAGGAGGTGACGCCTACTCCATAGCGCCTCATCAAATCTCTTCCGCCCATGGAATGGATGACTCGCTTCTCTAAATCGAAAAAGGCTCCGACCCCATCGGCGCATGACGGACGGTTCGGGGGCTGCGCTGTACGAGTCTTCGTCCTTTTTTTAGGGGCCAACTCTTCCACATTGGCGGCCACCTCGAGATGCTTCCAATTCCGAGATGCAACCCCAAACAAAACGACCTGCAGCACAAGGTGACAGACCCATAGGAGAGCGCCAGGGACACCTGGAACCCATGTCAGGATCCAGCGTAAGGGCGAGTCCCCTCCCGCCATGTTCCCGGAGACAAACTCGTTCGAGAAAATGAGAGGGATCGGAGTGAAGGCATAGATGGGCAGGAAGAACCATGCGGGCGAGGCGACTCTCGAGTTTTGAAACACGACCTCGATCATAAAGCCCGCCAGAAAAAGCCCGATCAAAACTCCGATGGTTCCCCCGATCGCTCTCCCGCTGGATTTCGCCTTGGCGCTCCAGGCCATTCCGATCAAAACACAAGTGTTCACCCAAATGCCAAGGCCGATCAGCTGATGAGAGAGTTCGCCAGGGCCCATGCCACCGGTCAGGAAGATGATCGAGAAGATGGGAAGCAAACCGAAAAGGAGCAGCCACTCGACAGAGAGCGGAGTGAACATCTTTTGGAAGATGAGCGATATCCCGGATGTTGGCGCCGTCCTCAAAATCTCCTGGGTCTTCTGTTCCCGCTCGCTGACAATGGTGACGGCCGCGATCATCGCGGCGTGAACTCCCAACCCAAGGTAAAGCCACCCAACGGTGCTTTGGAACAAGTTGCGGGCGATCTGATCGCGGTTCAGGTAGGAATAGCTGCCTGATTTCCAATCCTGAAAAAAAGTCGCGATGGTGAATATCAGCAACCCATAGAGAAGGAGACAAAAAAGGAACGTCGAGGGCCTGCGAAGGATGTTCTGGATCTCACGACGAAGGATCGGGAAGTCCATCACGGTCAGCTCCCCACCCGTGTCATCTTGTCGATCCACCACTGTTCAGGTCGCCCAATCAGATAGCGAAAGACAAAAACCGCAAAGGAAAGTGGAACGAAAACCCAACGAACCTCGTTCGACAACCAGCGCAAATCGAGGTCGATCAGGAAAACCAAATCCCATACCGAAGCCACAATGAAAACCAACCCAAGAATCGCGAGTGAATATCCTGTCGCATCCGATAGGACGTCTTGTCGCCGGATGCCGTAAATGAGCAAGTAAGCGGCGGAAACCATGATGGTGGGAGGAATAAGGATATAGATCAGATCGGCGATGGGAAGGTGGTCGAGTTCGGGGCTTAATCCGAATGCCTTCCAAGAAATGATTGTGAGAAAGGCAACCAGAAATCCGACTCCGGCAAACACAGAGGCCGCGCCCACAATGATGGGAGCAAGTCCTGTCCGGGAGACGATCCCACCATAGATCGCCAGGAGTGTGGCGAGTGGAATGAAGGCGGCCACCCTCCAAACCAGTCGCACAAAATCCCAGTGCTCCAAGCCGTTATAAAGCAAGATGGAGTGAATAAGCCATAGAACCAATGGAAACCCCCAAGCCGGCAGTAAGATCTTCAGGGTGAAGGCGAGATAGTATTTCAGCTTTTCGAGAAAGATCCTAACCGCGAAATGAGGAGAGGTGAAAAGCATGGCGGCGGTTTCCCGGTCTCGTTCTCTCGCGAACGATGTCGTCTGCATTCCGATGCCAAATCCGCCTATGACAGCCGTGTTGATCAGGAAGAGGAGGTAAATCCATTGTTTGCTCGACGCGATCGTGTAAATCACCAAGAAGACACCCCAGGAGACGAGAAAAAAAACCGTTAGGATCAAAAGAATCCGTCGAGTCCCGAGGGTGAATAAGGTTTTCCCCTGATGTTCGTAAAACGATCTTTCACCGCTCGTGAAAAAACGAATGCTTTCGCCAAGCAACGGGGTAAGGAGGATTCGAATAGATGATAATTTAGTCAGCCTCTCTGCGACGATTGAATAGCCTCTCCTGTTCACGGATCGATTCCAGGTTTTTGCCAAAAACACAAACAGAACGAGTTGCACAGAGAGGTTCGCTAACCAATGAATCAAACCTGGAGGAGAGAAAGCCCGATTCGGCCAGAACAGGAGCCCGGAATTGCCGAAGCCATTGGCGTACATGAATCCATTGCCCCAGGGGGAAAACCAAAAGATCGGCGCGGATAACGACACGACGGCGCCTTTGTTTCGCACTCCGATTGGATTGAACAGAGAATAGAAGTGGGCCATGACCGGCGCCCCAATGATTCCAACAAGGATGGCCAAAGTTATCCAGACGGCCGATGTGCTGGATTTCGCCCGAGCGGAGACAGCCGCCCCAATCATCACGCAGGTTGAAATCCAAACCAGAATGGAAAGGAATTGGTCCGCCATCTCTCCCGGCGAAACACCTCCAAGTAAAAAAACCAAGGATATAATGGGGAGAGTCCCAAAGACAAACAGCCAAGAGGTCGCCATTGGGGCTAAGATTTTCTGAGAGATTAGGCTGGAGTCCGGAATCGGAGAGGAAGACAGAAAATCCAGCGTCCCCTTTTCCCTTTCGACAACCAACAGTGTGGAAGCGTAGAGCGCCGAGTACAGGCCAACGCACGGATATCCAAGAACCAGAACATAAACAAATAAACCTCGGCCGAGTGAGCCTCGATTCGCCAAAGAGTTTTGGATCGTGCCGAAGAAATAGACGGCCGCCAGACCCAGAACCAAATAGAAAACGAGCGCGAAAATGAAAGTGATCTTTCTGCGGAGGACTCCCTGGAGTTCACGTTCAAAGATCGGAAAATCCATTGCGGTCAACTCCCAGCCCGAGTCATCTTGTCGATCCACCAGAAATCGGACTTGGACATCAAGTGACGTAGAAAGAGGCCCGCGAGGATGAGCGGGATCGCCATCCAACGAAAAGCCCCGGCGATCGGATAGACGGAGGAAAAGATCTCCACGACCACCAAGACGGTGATCAGGATAAAAATCGAAAAGGCCACTCCCAATACAAAATTGCCTCCCATGGCTCGCCCAACCCTCCTCGCAGACATTCGAAATCCTGGAAGGAGCAGGAACGAAAGAAGAACGACCACTAGGATTGGAAGGAAGAAATAGAATCCGGCTAAGACTAAATCATCCATCGGGCCTCCCGAGCTTCGTCGTATCGAACGCGCGGCAACTGCCAGTATTCCGAGGATCATGGGCGTCCCGATCCCCAACAAGATTCCACCCAGCACCACGGCCGCGAGCCCCTGCCTTGAGACGAGGCCGCCATAAACCGCTAAAAGCGTGGCCAATGGAATAAACGCCGCCACTCGAAATACGAGTATGAAGAGGTCCCAGGTGTGTTGGGAATCGTAGAGGCCTTCCGTGTACAAGACCCATAGCAGCAATGGGAAACCCCAGGCCGGAACGAGCATCTTTCCAGTGAAGGACAGGTAGTATTTCCACTTCTCCATGAAAATCTGTTTTGCCGTGTGTGGCGTAATAAGAAGCAGGGTCGAGGTGTCTCGGTCCCGCTCGCGGGCAAAGGAGGTCATCGCCATTCCCAGACAAAAGACCGCGACCACCAGAGTGTCCAGGAAGAAAAGTCCGTAAATGGGGCCCCCGTCTCTCATGGCGACAAACGCGAGCAGGAAGGCAGTGGCGGCGATCAGGAACCCCTCTGTCAGCAAATCGAGGATGCGACGTGAAGTTCTTGTGAACAGTGTCCGCCCTTGGTGATCGAATAGGGCCGCCCGTCCGGTCTTAAAGGGTCCTCGCTCCCGACGGATTAGGGGTGTCAGGAGAATTCGGATTAAGGGATAACGCTTCAATCGGGTGACTAAAGGGACTTTCACCTTTCGTTCCATGGATCGATTCCAGACATGCGAAAGGCGCATCAGGATGAAAAGTTGAAGGAGGCCATTGAGAGTCCAATTCACCGCGCCTGGGGGAGAAAAGTAGTGGTTGGGAAGAAACAGCGGCCCGGGGTGGGTGAAATCGAATGTGACCAAGAAACCGTTCCCAAGCGGAGAGATCCAAAAAAGCGCAGCCAAGATCCAAATGATGACCCCCACATTCCGCGGTCCGAACAGGGGAACCATTGAATAGAAAAAGGTCAAAGCCGGGATGACGATCAACAGGGTAAGCGCTCCAAGAGTGAGTCCGATCGCTTTGGCGGAGGATTTGGCCTTTGCGGAGACCCAGGCGCCGATCATCACACAAGTCGCGATCCAGACAGCGAGGGAAATAAACTGATGAAGAAACTCGGTTGGAGAGACGCCGCCCAGCATGAAACAAAGCGAGAGGATCGGAATCAGTCCAAATACGAGCAGGCAGGCTGTCAGGATCGGTGCGAGAACTTTCTGGAGAATGACACTGGATCCATGGACAGGCGAGGTCAGCAAAATGTCCAGAGTTTTCTTCTCACGTTCGGCGACTAACAACGAGCTGGAAAACAGAGCCGCGTAAACGCCCACACAGGGATATCCGAGGACAATGACATAGATAAACAACCCACGTCCCAACGCGCCCCGATTCGTATGGGAATGCTGAAGAGCGGCGAAGAAATAAACCGCGGCCAATCCCAGGATCGCGTAGAAGACAAAGGCGAAGAAGAAGGTCATCTTCCGACGGAGGACGCCCTGTATCTCTCTTTGAAGGATCGGGAACTGGAAATTGGTCATGGCGAAGTTAATCCATCAAAGCGATTGCTCCTTCCCGACAAGGGTTTTCAACCACCATTTCTTTTTCCGTGTGGCGATAAAGACCCACAGCATGAATCCGAGCGCGAGCGGGATCGCCCACCATCTACCCACGATTCTCGCGTCGGCGATCCGGACAGATTCGTTCCCCCAGTAGTAGAACTGCGAATTCTGGTTGAGACTCGCGGCCCACATTTCCACGAGCAAAACCAGGATGAACAGCCCGATCCATGTGAGCCGAATGGGGGTCCCCCTCTCCCCGCCGCTTGGAAAAAAATTCTTCCCGAAGAAAGCGTAGAGGCCGCATAAACTAAGAAGAGCCCATGGGAGGAAGATATAAACCAGCCATTCGATAAACTCCGCCAACCATTCCAGATAACTGTAGGAATCGAGCAGTTCCACGAACAAGACCGCGAGCAGACCGAGTCCCCAATACAAAACGATTGGGATCAAAAATCGCCAGACCATCGAGCCCCCCTTCTTCGATCTCGATCCGTAGTAAATGGAGAGGCCGGTCAATAGCGGAACCCACGAGGCGATAAAACAAAATGAGACCCAGGTGAAAACCTGCTCGGGCGCGCGTCCCGGCCAGGTAAAGTTGGTCCAACACAGGGTCGCGGCGATTCCCAGGAACATCCCCTTGAGGGCGAGTGAGATGAAATAGAACCATTTGCCAAAGAAGAGGCTTCTCGCCTCGATGGGCGAAGCCAACAGAAAGGTGGCGCAATCCCGGTCCCTTTCTCGACGGAGCGAGTTGGCGGCGAAACCGATCGATGCAATCAACGAGATCGCGGCGGTGATGGGGAAGATGATGATGCCATATTCGGTGATGCTTCGATCCTCCATGATCACCAGGAACAGCAGGAATCCCAGAAGGAGAAGGATGTATAAAGTCAGCAAAATGAGTTTGGAGACCCTTCCCTTCTTGAACAGTTCCCGATCCTCGAGGTCATAAAAGACCCTCCAACTCCCCAGGAAGAAACCTCTTTTCGCGCGACCCGATTTGATCCAACGAAAGAACGCGCGGACTCCACCCCCCTTGTCGAATCCAACCGCGGACTCAGCCTCCTCGGTGGTCAACCGCCACCCCTTCACCGCCCCCAAAAAGAGAAAAACTTGGAATACGGTGTGAAGTATCCAGGATAGGGCGGCGGGGCAAGCGGGAAAGATCTTCGGCAGTTGCCACCCGAAAAAGAATTGGTCATGAAAGAACCACGCCGGTAAGGTGTCGCCCAGATACCACGATGCGCTCATCCAGACCGGGGAGATCGGTTCGAGGGGAGCGGCCAGGTTGGCGAGCTGATGAAATCCCTCCGAGAAAATGAGTTCGATATCGCTCGGCGTTTGGATTAATCCGAAGGCCCCGGAAAGGCTTTCAAAAAAAATCGAGGCGAGCGGAAGGACAAAGGCTAGAAGTAGAATCGATCCGATGGTCCTCCCTCGCGCCTTGTTCGTGTTTTTCGCGTAAGCGGAAAACCGCAGCCCGACAAGGATTGAGGTGTTGGTCCACACCGCCAGATTCATGAGGTGGTAGGCGAACTCTTGCGGGGACACGCCGCCCAACAGAAAAACCAGCGAGAGCACTGGGAGGATTCCAAGGAAAAAGAGCCACTCCACCAGGATGGGGGTGACCATTTTTTGAAAGACCAAGTTCCAGGACCGGAGCGGCGCGATTCGGATCAACGATGAACTCTTCTTCTCGCGCTCCAAGACCAGGATGCGAGAAGCCATCAGTCCCGCTTGAAAACAGAAACCGAAGAAACCAAAGCCCAGAGTAAAGAAGAAGATCAGGCGCGCCGACCAGTCACGCATGAAGATGAACATCTGGTTCTCGGCCATGACGGCCCAGACCAGACTGATGACCACCGCTAAGAAACTGTACAGGAAGAAAGCGGTGAAGAACGCTTCCCTTCTTCGCAGGGTGACTCGGATTTCTTTCGAAAGGACCGGGAATTCCATAGGCACATATCGTAATCCAAGTAATATTTTGGAGAAGGGGTGAAACCTCGAATGGGGATTGGAAAAAAAAGGATCTTCTCCGAATTGTGACAGAGGGATATAATCGGGTTATGCTTTGCTTAGCTGGGTTATCCTTTGCCTGATTTTGAGAAACAGAAAGAATGGCTCCCCATCTCGCTGAATTTCACTTCATGAGGACCCCACTTGAAAAGAGTTCGGAAAAGTTGGAAAATCATATAATTCATCAAAGCCGTCAATGATTGATAAATGGTTAAGGATCGTATTGCATGCTAGGTTTTAGAGTGGGCTCCTTGATCGCGATTCTCCTTCTGGGACTGTCACCGGCGAAAAGTCATTCCGCCGAGGACCCTCATAAGGGAATCATTGATGTGGACTTCGCCGACCCTGAGACCTGCCAGAATTGTCATCCCCGACAGTACGAGGAATGGTCGAGTTCGAGCCACGCCTACGGGGCAATTTCGCCCACTTTCAACACCTTCGAAATGGCGGTTCGAAAAGCGACCAAGGGCCGTTTCGCCAATAATGGCATTCAGGCCAATTTTTGCAGCAAGTGTCACTCCCCGACCGCGGAACTCCTCGAGGAGTTTCCAGATTATGTGGATGACGAGTCGGTGCGCCCGGTCAGGGAGTCCCTTTCGGAGGTTAGCAAGCGGGGAATCTCGTGCGATTCGTGCCACCGAGTTTCGAGCATCGACGACACGGAGGTTCTCGAGGAAGGAAAACTCGGGGATGGAGTGGCCAACACCTCGATCGTCCTCGACACGCGGACAGGGATGAGACGCGGGCCCTTGGAGGATCCGGTCACCAACTCGTTCCATGCGGTCAGCACCCGGTCCTATGAATACATGAACGGAGACATGCTCTGCGGGGCCTGTCACGATGTTCGAATCGGGTATCATGAGGATGTGGGAACCGGACAACCGTTCCGCCGTCTGGAAAATTTGTACACGGAATTCCAAGAGAGTCCCTATGTGAACCTGGACCATCCACTCCGGGATCAAGTCGAGGCTTATCACCCCCTCACCGGAGGCAAAGTGGTCACCTGTCAGGATTGCCACATGTCGCTCTATCCGGTCGGGGAGGTGGCGGAGTACCCGACCGACCTCGTCGCGACTCAGGGTTCCGGGGATGAGCCGCTTGTGGAAAGGCGAGTCTCGACCCACTACTTCACCGGTGTGGATATGGCGCTGATCGATTTCCCGAACCAGGACGATCCGACTCTCGACAAGAATGGGTTGCCGAAAGGGCTGGATCAGCGGAGAAAACTGTTGATTGAGCGGGCGGTGGAGATGTCGCTCGAGGGGACGCCGGATGAAATCAATCCAGGTGAGAACTTCCCCCTCTCGGTCACACTCACCAATGTGGGAGCCGGACACAATGTCGTCGCGGGGTTCTCGCAGGAGCGTCAGATTTGGATTGAGGCCACGGTCACCGATGGTTCCGGCAAGGAGGTTTTCGCCACGGGCTACCTGAGGCGCTTCGATCCGGCGACTGGTGAGTTTTTAGTCGACCCGGATGGCGATGGGGATCATGACGAGGAATGGGCCAACGTCGGTTTTGCGTTCGCCAGCGACGATTCAAATGGCACCCCGGTCAACCCCTACATCGAGGTGGAGGGGCCCGATAAACATCTCGTGACTTTCACGAACCATTTTGAGTATGTGGATGAGCAGGGGAACCACCACGAGACTCATCTCCCGATCGGAAAGACCAATCACTTCAATAATGGCCGCAGCCTGAAACCTTTCGAGCCCGTTACTCATGTCTACGATATTCCAATTCCGGCGACCGCGACCGGACCATTGTCGGTCTCGGTCCGCCTCCGGTTTCGGCACTTCCTCCCGAGTTTTCTCCGCTACCTCAAGGACCGAGACAACAGTTTAATCACCGAGGAGATTATCGACCGAGTTCAAATCATCGACATGTGCGCCCAATCGAAACAGGTGGAGATGGACCCGGATGTGGATCTCAACGGGGATGGGGAGATCGATCAACTCGACCTGTTGGAGTTCATGCGGCAGTGGCACTTACAACACATGGAGTAAGTGGGCGGCAGTCCCGGGTCTACTTGTCATCCTTCTCTTTCCCTTCGACTTGGCTCTCAAGGATTTGTTTCAGGATATCCCGGCGCGAATCGTCTCGTTTCAGGTGGAGATACTTCGGTCCTTGTGAATAGTCCAGATCGAACTCTTTGATCTTGTCGCCATCCAAAACGAGGAGTTGGACCTCGCCCTTGGCGATACTGTCGGAGAGAGCGTCATCGACTCGCTCCCGGCTGAATTTCCGATCATTGATCGCCAGAACTTTCATGCCATCGGATAAACCCGAATCGTCGGCGACCGAACCCGGGACGACCCCGGTAATGGCGCCATCCTCGGAGAAATAGACGCCGAGGGAATCGGGCGCCGCGATGTACTTTCCGTCCTTCTGGTTCTCTTTCAGATACTCGGTCGGTTCACTCTCATAGGCGAGTTTGTATCCCAGACGATTCACGAAATCGAGCGGCATCGACTCGTGGGGTTCGTTCACCCAGCCCAGGATGAAAGCCCGCCAATCGTATTCCGCGAGGTCGTTCAGGTTCTCGAAAACCTCGTCAACCTCGAAGGGGAGGATTCTCTGCCCCTCCTCCTTGCGACCAAAAAAGGCTTGGCAAAAATCGTCAATCGATTTCCGCCCGTCCGTCTCCTGACGCAGGATGGCATCGACCTCCATCCACAGCAGGAGTCCCTCATCGTAGTAATCCTGGTTTCTCCGAAGTCGCGACCAATGGGGGCTGTGCGCCCGTAGGAGATAAGAGGAGATGGCGGTGTCGGCCAAGGACCGCCATGAACGCCCCTTCTTCGACATGAGTTCGCTCACCTTCCGGGCGAATCGATCGAGATACTCCCCTTGATCGAGGAGGCCGCAACGAACCGTGAGAACTTCTCCAAGGTATTGGGTCAGTCCCTCATAGACCCAAAGGAGTTCGGTGTCTTTGGCGGTCTGGTAATCCTGTGTAAACATCCCGGCCGGCCTTCGGTATTTTCCACACCAGGAATGGACATACTCATGGGGAAGCAGATAGGCAACCCATCCCTTCCTCTCCTTCTCCTCCACCAATGCTCGTTCGGAGACCCCATTCAGACTGGATTCGAGATGTTCCAACCCCATGTTCGGGAGTTGATTGCTAAGAACGAGCAGGAAGTGGTATTCCTCAGCCGGGGAGGAACCGAACATCGCCTTGGCTTCCCTGACCAGATTGCGGTATTTCTCGATCACCTCATCCTTGATTTCGATAGCCGACCGCGATTCCGAAACGAGGTGGAGATAATGGGGAGGAAAATCCTCAATGGAGAGATCGATGGTGCGGAAATATTCGCCCATGATCAGGGGATTATCAATGACAGTCAGAAGATCCCGCCTTTGGAACTCCACATGACCGTTGGATTCTTGCTTGGGTTTCAGACGAGTCCCAAAGCGCCAACCCTTGGGATAATTCAAACTCAGATCGACTTCGATTTCATTGTCCTGGTAGCCCTCGGGATAAAGAAGACAGGTGTTCCAATTGACAATACCCACGAGGGAGTTGCCGTAGCTGTCGACTCCCACTGAATTCGCGGTTGGCTGGTCGCAAATGTAATCGAGTTCAACCACAACCTCAGTCGCCCCCTCGGGGGCGCCACAAATGAAGCGATACATCCTCTCATTGTCCCGATGCCAATCGAGGCGATGGCCATCAGGAGTTTCGAAGTACAAACCCCCGATGTTTTGGACAGGTCCGCCGGGCGCGTGATGCCCCGGAATCCATTTCGGATACCAGAGGACGATCTCCGTACTAGATACTGGGAACTCCATTCGGCAATGGATAAGGCTGCGGGAGATCTCGGTGGCGTCGACCTCGACTTTGAAGCGGTAGGGATCCTTAGCCGTGGCATTGAGGGAAAACAGGAGTGCCGGGAAAAGAACGCACAGAAATCGTTTCATTCGCTTAATCTCCTTCGGTGAGGTTTTACTACATGGCGGCGATTCGAGATAAGTTGAGTCGCCGTTTGCCTGATGAGATCAGGGCCACTTACAGAAGATTCAAATACCCATGAACCAAAGTGTCGCCCTCAAAGTTTTTCGATTCCACATTCATCAGGTTCAAGGTTTCTGAAATCGAGGGTTTCACCCCGTGTCCCATGAAGGGGGAGATCGCGGTCGCCTCGTTGTGGATTTTCGGCGCGATGAAGGAGTAGATTTCATCGACCACTCCAGCTTCGAGAAAGGTCGTCAGCGTTTGGGCGCCCCCCTCGATCAGGAGACTGTCAATCTCTCTTTCTTGCAGAATCGAAAGGAACTGGCGGACCGAATCTCCGGAAGAAAGAATGGGTTGGTTGAGACGAACCGTTTCGATTCCTTCCGGGTTTTGGACGATGTCCTGTTCGAGGACAACTTGAATAACAGGTCGTTCTTTGGCGGAACTGGCCAATTTGGAATTTCCTCCGATCCCTTCCCTGCCCCCATAGACGATCCGCAATGGTTGGCGGGGGGCCGGATCGAGATCGAGTGTGCAGGTCAGCATCGGGTCATCGTTCAGATAGGTTCGATACCCCACCAGGATGCTCCGGTAGCGACGGCGAAGGTCATGGACAAAATGGCGGGAGGCCTCGTTACTGATCCATTTGCTGTCACCGGTTGAGGTAGCTATGCGGCCGTCGAGGGTCATGGCGTATTTGAGAACCACCCAGGGTCTCCCTCGGGTGACTCGAGAAATGAAGGGGAAATTGAGTTGTCTGGCCTCTTGCTCGCAAACTCCGACAAGCGTTTCGATTCCATGTTCTTGAAGGGCCCTGATGGATCGCCCAGCGGTGCGGGGGTCGGGGTCCTCCATCGCGATAACGACTCGGGAAACTCCTGCTTCGATGACGCGGTTGAGACAGGGAGGAGTCCGTCCATGATGGGCGCAAGGTTCGAGAGTGACATAGAGACTCGCTCCCTCGGCCGCCACACCGGCTTGGTCCAGGGCGATCGGTTCGGCGTGAGGTTCGCCAACCTTTGGATGGTATCCTTCGCCAACGATTTCCTCGCCTCTGCAAACAACGGCTCCCACCATCGGATTTGGAGAGGTCCAACCCACGCCTTTTTCGGCGAGTTCGAGAGCCCGCCTCATCATTGACCGATCCAGAGGAGACCCAAGTTCATTCATGAGGTTCGAGGCTTTCGAGAAACTCTTTCACTTTTCGCAGCGCTTTGCCACGGTGGCTGATTTGGTGTTTCTGTTCGGGGGTCATTTCGGCGGTGGTCACCTCGAAACCATCCGGAAGAAAGAGGGGATCGTAGCCGAAACCGCCCTCGCCCCGTTCGGCATGGAGGATTCTTCCCTCAACTGTTTCGGTCACTTGGTAGAGGAGTTTCCCCTCGCCATAGAGAGAGGCGCAACAGACGAAACGCCCCGTGCGTTCATCATCGGGAACCCCCTGAAGGTTCTCAAGGAGGTGCTCGTTCCGTTCTTCATCGGTCTCTTTGTCACCGTAGCGGGCGGAATAGACTCCAGGCTCGCCACCGAGAGCGTCGACCGCGATTCCGGAATCGTCGGCGACCGCCCAGAGTCCGGTAAACGCCGAGACCTCGGCGGCTTTCTTGGCGGAGTTGGCCTCGAAAGTCTCGCCATCCTCGATCACCTCGGGGCAATCGGGGAAGGCCTCCAATGTCACGATCTCATAGGGGAGACCATTGAGGATCTCCTGGAGTTCTCTGGCTTTCTTACGATTTCTGCTGGCTAATACGATTTTTTTCATAGTTCCTCTTTCCTGGCAAATTTAAGGAAGCGACATGCGGAATGGAAGGGTGGGCGCCGTGAGCAACATGTTCCAGAGCAAATTATAATATCTTTCGATTCCATCCAAAAACTGTTTTTGCCCACTTGACGATGGTTCAAAGGCCCCTAAAATCAAAAAACGAATTCTTGGAGAGGGAAATCCTCTCTTGGAAATGCAAAGCAAGGCTACATTGGCTCCTGTCGATTGGTTGCGGGCAATCAGGACTCTGACCACGATAACCTAATCTCGAATTCCCCTCTTTGGCCACTTTGGGTGGGTTGTCGTCGCTTCGACCAGTTGAGTTGGAACTCGGCTCGAAAATATATTTCAGATCGGTCATTGCTTCCGTGCAATCGGTAGACGAGGGTCGTTGTCCATAGCACCGGACTGGCATTGAGTCATTGTGATTTCAACTTGCCGATCACCCGAGATTGGAGACGTCAAATGCATCATCAACCTTCGTTCGGAACCTCGCTCAAATTGAATCCTACCAAGCCAAGTAAAGTGGCCGTCATTCAGGCTGTTAAGAAAATATCCCGGGAAGCATCGTCTTATCTCCTACTAATCGCCTTGGGCCTTTTCTTTGAAATCCCGGCGCAGGCCCAAATTCCCACGGACACCTGCATGACCGCGACCATCATCCAACCCGCGAGCCTTCCCTACTATTCCGAAAGATTCGACACCCGGATGAACACCGACACGATCCGTATCAGCGCGGGAGCGGACGCCGCGATTAACGACATTTATTGGCAATTCACTCCCGAGGTGTCCGGCCCTTATATGATCGCCTCGAAAGGCTATGACAATGTGATCGGCGTCTTCACGGGTGACTGTGGGTCATTGGTCGAGATCGCCGCGCAGGACAATGACAGTTTCGAAGCGGATTTTGGGGAAAGGCTGGTGATCGACCTCACGGCGGGAACGACCTACACGATCGTCGTGGAAGGACGGTTCGAAGGATACGTGGGTTTCCTCCACCTGACCCTCAACCACCTCGATTTCCCGATCAACGACGATTGCGAGGAAGCGCCTGAGATCCTTCCCTCCAAACTCCCCTACCGGTCCTACGCGAATACTCTCTTTCATGCGGACACTTTTGACATAGACGAGAACGAAGAAAGCGCTCCCGACGCTTTTTGGCGATTCACTCCGGAGCAGTCCGGACGGTATCGGGTTACGGCGGGCGATTTTGCCACAGAGGTCATCGTCCTGACGGGATCCTGCGGATCGTTGGTGGAGGCGAGCCGGATCGATGAGGACAACTACGGGGATGAAGGAGAGTCTTTCACCATCGAGTTGGAGGGAGGGACCGCCTACACCTTTCTAGTCACGGGAGAGGATCCTGACAATTTTGGCCCCGTGGACTTCGAACTCGACCGAATCTCGGTCGCCGCGAATGACACCTGCGAACAGGCGACGACCATCTCGCCGACGAGCCTTCCGTTTACCGACACGGCGGATCTGTGGAACTACACCTCCACCATCGACTTGACCATGCTCTCGATCAACGCCAGCGAGGGGTTTTGGAAATTCACCCCGGAAGCGACAGGCGTTTACCGGATCTCAGCCGAGGGGGAGAGATACCACCCCCGACTGGGCATCCTCACCGGAGACTGTGGGTCGCTGACCGAGGTCTATACGGGTCGAAAGGAGAATCTCTGGGAGTACGGCGAGTCGATCGGAATGGTTCTCGACGCGGGCACAACGTACACCCTTGTCGTTCAAAGCGATAACGCCGACACGAGCGGCCCAGTCGAGTTGACCGTGGAGAAAGTGGAAGCGGTGGTGGAGAACGATTTGTGCGCCAACGCCACAGTCATTGCTCCGGAAGATTTCCCCTTTGACGATCGCGTGGACTCAGCCGTTCTGACCAACGATTTCGACACGGACGTGGACGGAGGGAACGTTCCCGAGGCCTTCTGGCGGTTCACCCCCGACAAAAACGGGCCTCGACGAGTCAGTGTGGGTGGTGGCCCGGACACGATCCTGGCTGTCTACTCGGGCGAATGCGGAGATCTCACCGAGGTTTATGTCCAGGACGACAACAACTTTGAGGGACAAGGCGAGACCAAGAGACTCAGTCTGAACGCGGGTGTGACGTACACCATCATCGGCGGTCCCTCCAATTCCGACGATGAGGGAGTCGTGACCTTCCATATCGCCGACCTGACCAGCCCAGAAACTGGCGACACCTGCGCCGGACCGAGAGTTATTTCACCCACGGCGGTTCCCTTTTTCGATTCAGTGGATACGGGCTCACTAAAAAGCACGCGAAGTTTCAGAGTGGGAGGCGGCCAACCGGATATGTGGTGGAAGTTCACACCGGAGAGGACGGGGTTCTACGGACTCGAAGTGGACAGTGGCTACGATGCGATCCTCGTTGTGACCACGGACAACGATTGCGGGCCCACGATCGACATCCTCAGCCAGGATTTGACGACCAAGGATCCGGAACGGGCCATCGTCGAATTGAAAGGGGGAGAGACCTATAAGTTCATTTCCGAACTGTACACCGATTTCATCACGGGATTCCTCTCCCTCTCGCTCGAGGAGGTCGACGCTCCCGCCAACGCGTCCTGCGACATCGCGGAGGTCATTACCCCCACAAGTCTCCCCTATTCGAAAACGGTCAACACGTATGCCTCGAGCGATACGGTGGACCTCACCTCCGGTCTGGGAGACTCCGCGGATGCCTTGTGGAGATTCACTCCGGGTCAAACCGGTTCCTATCGCGTCTCCTTTTCGGGCTTCGATACGGTCCTCGGAGTTTTCTCTGGAGACTGCGGTTCTTTGGTTCCTATCTTGGACCAAGACTCGGACAACCTGGAGGGTCATGGCGAAACCGCGGTTGTCTCGCTCGACTCCGGCGTCACTTACACCTTCGTGGGAGAAGGTTACTCTCCCTTTCAAAGAGGATCGTTGACATTCGAAATCGAAGCGGCTGCTGACTCTCCCACTTGTCCTGTCCCACCTTTCTGTGTCTCAAACGATTGGTTTGAAACGGGAGAAGGTTTGTCGGGCGATTTGAATTCCGATGGAAAAGTGGATGGGGAGGACGCGATTCTTCTCAAACAAGATTGATCGCATTGGATTCTGTTGGTATTTACCGAATCCTCCATTTCGATCTCGCAACCCTGCATGGGGAAAGGTTGCAACGCCTCGGCGGGGCCTCGATCCTGGGCTTGATCGAGGCGGTGAATTGCCTCCCTTTTGACGGATCGCGAAATATGAGAGAAGATAATTGGGAAAAAGATCTAAAAGGATTGCATCCGCCATGAATCCTGAAACCTATCAAAGAGCCCTCCACAAAATCACTCGCCGACATTTCTTCCAGAAGTGCGGAGTCGGACTCGGATCGATCGCACTGGGTGAGATGCTTGGGGGAAGAACCCAACAAGCCTTCGCTGGAACCGATTTTATCAATCCCATCGCCCCCAAAGCGGGGCATTTCCCCGCCAAGGCGAAGAACGTGATCTATCTGTTCATGGCGGGAGGACCGAGCCAACTCGAACTGTTCGATTACAAACCGAAACTTCAGGAGCTGAACGATCAGGTCATCCCCGATTCCTACATGGAGGGGAAACGGTTCGCGTTCATGGGATCCTCGTTCAAGGCCAAGCCAAAACTTCTGGGAACTCGGCGCGAGTTCAAACAGTATGGCGAAAGTGGGGCTTGGGTTTCCGAATGTTTCCCGCACATGTCGACCATCGTCGATGACATCTCCTTCATCAAGACCGTTCAATCCGCGCAACCCAATCACGCACCCGCCAAGATCTACATGAACACCGGCTCGTTCCGATTCGGTCGACCGAGCATGGGATCGTGGGTGACCTACGGCATCGGAAGCGAGAATGAGAATCTCCCCGGCTTTGTTGTGATGTTGTCAGGTCCGCGCGGGCCGCGCGGCGGCACGCTCCTTTGGGGGAACGGTTTCCTTCCCTCGGCTCATCAAGGAGTTTCATTCAGGAGCGGCGGAGATCCGATCCTAAATCTAAGCAACCCACAGGGGGTCGATTCCACCGAACAGCGAGATGTGATCGATACGATCAATACACTGAACCGTCAACATTTAAATGTGACCGGCGACGACGAAATTTCCGCCAGGATCTCCTCCTATGAGATGGCATACCGGATGCAGACCAGTGCGCCGGAGTTGATGGATTTTTCGGGCGAGTCGCCGGAGACAATGAAACTCTACGGCATTGACGACGCTGGGGCTCCATCCTTTGCCAAGAATTGTCTACTGGCTCGTCGCCTTGTCGAACGCGGAGTTCGGTTTGTGCAACTCTACCACACGAGTTGGGACCACCACGGGGGAAGCAGCGAGAACCTGGATGGCTCATTGGACGAAGTGACCCACGATGTCGACCAAGCCTGCGCGGCTCTGGTGAAGGATCTGAAGGGGCGCGGCATGTTGGAGGACACCCTGGTCATCTGGGGCGGCGAGTTCGGCCGCACCCCGATGGGCGAGGTGCGCGACACGATCGGCCGCAACCATCACATCGACAGCGCCACAGTCTGGATGGCCGGCGGCGGAGTCAAAGCGGGCTACACCCTCGGCGAAACCGACGAACTCGGGTTCAACCCCATCAGCGACCCGGTCCCGGTCCACGACCTCCACGCCACCATCCTGCATCTCCTCGGCCTCGATCATGAGCGACTCACCTATCGGTTTAAGGGACGGGATTTCAGGTTGACCGATGTGAGCGGGGAGGTTTTGGAGAAGTTGTTGGTTTGACGAGCGGAAGCCCTGATTAGCAAGAATCCAGGTCCCTTACGATTGTCGCCCCATTGAGTTTCCTGAGACCAGGGAACAGGTCTTATCGATGTCGGTTTTGTTCGGAGGCGGTTGTCGTGGCAGATTCCTCATCGGGTTCACCTTGGGTTCTTTTTCGCCTGGAAGAAACCTTGTTCGCGGTCCCATCGACCTTTGTCCGTGAGATGGTGGCGATGCCCACCGTATCTCTGTTCCCAAGTTCTCCCAAACAAATTCGTGGAGTAATCAACCTCCGGGGAATGGTCCTACCTGTGCTTGATCTGAGAATTGCTTTGGGAATGAGATCCTTTACAGAAGAGATTGAGGATCTGGTAAGATTGCTCGATGAGCGAGAGCAGGACCACAAGAATTGGTTGGCGGAACTAGAATCTTCGGTTATCGAACGACGGGAATTCAAACTCGCCACGGACCCTCATAAGTGCAAGTTCGGCATGTGGTATGACACATTCAAGACCGAGAACGGAACGCTGTCAAATTCGCTCAAGCATTTCGAGAAGCCTCACCAACGAATCCATGGTATCGCGATAGAAGTTAAGGAATTGGAGAAGAAAGGCTCCTATGAGGCCGCGCTTTCACTCATCGAGCACACGAGACAAAGTGAATTGAGCCAAATGATTAAGGTCTTTTCGGAGGTGCGCCAATTGGTGCGCGAGGACAGTCGCGAAATTGCACTCATAATGGATTGGAATGAAAGAAGATTTGCGGCAGCGGTTGATTCGATCGAGACTGTTGAACAGTTTTCTGAATCGGATATTGGAAAGATGCCAGAATCAATCGACACATCGGGCAATGATTTTGTCGCCGGCATAGCAAAACGGAAGTTTGATGAAGGGCTCGTCCAAATCCTCGATGTCATGAAGATCATGGATGTGGGAGGCTCGATGGATCTTGGCCTGATGAAAAAGGATGAAGGTGAGGAAGATTGAATGAATTGATCAAACTCAATCAATTCGCCTTAATAAAAAAAACAGCAAGGTCTTTCGGCGACATCAGCAAAACACCAGAATCTTGGAGCGTATCGGGCATCGTTAAGTTTGTGATGAGTTCCGCCTCCCCCGCCCTCGCCGCCTCCACCAACGACTCCTGAATCCCTCCCTCCCCCTCAACCTCCGCCAAATACCGCGCCTTCTCCTTTGAGGTCAGCCAAAGGATCCACTTCTTCAGTGTCCTCTCCTCGATCCCCGCCTTGCGAAAGAGTTTCAAGTATTGGAGAAGCAGCGGGCGGGTGACGACCGGGAGGATGAGACCATCGCGCCAGAGCAGGAGGACTCGGTATTCCTCCGGAAAGTGGAGGGCGCGGAGGAAGATGTCGGGAGCGAGGACCACCGGCTTGGGGGAGTCGGTCATTCCATGCTTTCCCGGAGGAGAGAGTTGATCTCCTCCTTACCGATCGATTGTTGATTGGATTGAAGGACGCTCTGTTGGAACATCAGGTCGAAGCCCCCCTTGGAGAGGGCGATCGAATTATCGATCCACTCATCAAGGATGCTCTTTCGGAATCGCCACTCCTTGCCGAGTTTGGTCCCCGGGATTTGACCCTCTTGCGCCCATTTGTAGACGGTTTGTGGTTTCATCTTGAGGAAGCGGGCAACCTCCTCGACGGTCATGATATCAGATTCTTCCATTCGTTCTCCTTCACACCACCCTCAAAACTGTAGCCGGCAAGTGAGTTGCCAGGTTACGGTCAGAGCGTTTCCTGGCCATTGATCAGTCCACATCGGAAAGTCTGGCGATCGACTGCCAAACCGCCTGATAGAAATTGCCGGTCTGCTCGGTCCGGAAGATTTGAAACTCCATACCGGGCGAACCGATAAAGGGGCGCAGGCTCCAGGCCATCTGGGTCCCCACGAATGCGAAAACCAGGACCCAAACCCGAAGAATCTTGATCGCCTGTTTCGGGTAGAGTTCGGACTTCTCGCACATCGCCTGTAACCCACGCCAGAGGCCGGCCATTCCCCAGGCGCCGCTGAAGGCGAAGATGGTGACATGCAAGAGTTTGAGGAAATCGTAGTCCGCTCCGGTCAGTGTGAAGAAGAGGACGATCGGAGCGCAACTGGCGAGCAGAATGGAGTTAAGGGCGATCGCCAGCATGATGAGGGCGAAAGTCTGCAGGAAGGAGAGTTTGGAACCCATGATCACAATGACCACATAAAGGACCGGGTAACAGACAAGCAGGGTCAACAGATACAAAAGCGGCACCTTGATTGCCGTGGCCAACAACTGGAGAGAAAGGCCTTTCGAGGCCCCCATGGTGATTCCATAGAAGGCGGAAAGGCCAATCACGATGATGAAGAGATAGGCGAGGTTTTTCCCGATCGCCCTCCCCTCAAAGATTCCAGCGAAATAATCCTCGCGGTTCCTCAAAATCCCATCCAGGTAGCCAAGAAACCCATCCTGAACCGCCGTGTTACGGTTCGCGAGGTGAGGGGGGTGCGTCATTTCCATTGTCAGCCTCCCAGTTTCCAATTTAGTCGCCAAGCCAGAGTATGTGTAACATAAGATGATGATTTAATCAAGTTTAACACTGTTTAATGATGTTTTAAACTGTTTAACTCAACAATCAGTCGGGCCAAACCGCATTTTCCTAGAAATTCATCCTTGGGATAGCCAATTCCGAACCGGCTCGCCAAACATCCTGGTAGATGTTTGTGGTTTTATCCTGACTAAAAAGCACGAAGGGAAGTTCGGGATCGCCGATGAATGGGCGAAGGCTCCATGCCATTTGGGTTCCGATCAACGCAAAGACCACAATCCAAATCTTTAGGATCTTGAAGGCCTGTCTGGGATAAATGGATGATCCCTCGCACATGGCTTCCAAGCCGGTCCAAAGACCGTACATGCCCCAGATGCCGCTGCCCCCAAAGATGAGAACATGGAGTAGTTTGAGGAAGTTGTAGTCCGCTCCTGTCAGAGTAAAAAAGAGAATGATGGGGGCGCAACTGGCGAGAAGGATGGCGTTGAACGCGATGGCGACCAGGATCAGCGCATACATCTGAAGGAACCTGAGTCGCGACCCCATAATGACCCCGACCACATAGAGGACCGGATAACAAACGGCGAGAGTGAGGATATAGAGAAGGGGAACCTTGATGGCCGACGAGAAAACTTGGAGTGTCATTCCACTGAGGCCACCCATGACGAATCCATAGGCGAAGGTCAGGGTTACAATGATTCCGGTTAAAAGGAGAATGCTCTTGCCAACCTGGTTTCCCTCGAAGATGTCGGCGAAATACCTCTCTCGGTCGCGAAGGATTCCATCGGTGAATCGGAAGGGGTTGGTTCGGTCGACTCCTGAAAAGTCGGGTTCAAGGCACTGGTACGTGGACATTCAAGGCTCCTCTTACTAAGTTTTCATATACTTTATATTACAAAGTACTTGATGTCAACATATTCCATCTTGAAAAACCCGGACCCCCTCCCTATATTGGACGGCAAATCGAGTGGGAGGTGATTTCGATGGACGGTGGATCGAGGCTGCCGCAACTGGCCGGTGTTTTCGTTTTGGGATTTTTTCTCGGAGTGGGACTTTGCGCTCTCTATTTCAGGCATAACAACTCGGTGATGTACGACCCGACGATTCTCGCGCATGTTCATGAGAACATTGTCAATGCCGAGCAGATTCGACGGGGAGAAGAGGATCAGGTTCTTTCTCGTATTGACGCGTGGCTGAGGGGACCGGATATCACAAAGTCGATCGATGGTTTCATCACCTCGGAGGAAACAAAGAAGAAAGCGATGGAATCGATTGAGGGTTACCGCGAGAAATACGATCCGGTTAAATCATCCGGGAATGAAGCCGTCGAATTGGACAACCGATAAATTGGGTTTTACTTCGACCGGACCTTGCCGAATCGACGGTCACGGCCCATGTAGTCGAGGATGGCCTGGTAAAAGTGGATATCGCGGAAGTCGGGCCATAGAACTGGTGTGACGTGGATCTCGGCGTAGGCGATCTGCCAGAGGAGATAATTGCTGACTCGGAGTTCACCGCTGCTTCGGATCATGAGATCGGGATCGGGCATCCCTGCGGTGAAAAGATGCTCTGAAACGAGTTCCTGTGTAATCTGCGACTCTTTGATTTTCCCTTGGACAGTCTTCCGGGCAATTTTCTTCACGGCTTGGGTGATCTCATCGCGGCTTCCGTAGCTCAGGGCGAGGGTGAGCTGCATCATGTCCCCTGCTTTGGTCGCCCGACTGGTTTTTGAAAGTTGGTGCTGGACATAAAGGGGGAGTTTCTTGATGTTCCCAATCGAATCGAGTCGAATCCGATTTTCCAACATCTCGGGGATTTCTTCCTTTAAGAAATCGCGCAAGAGTTTCATCAGGGCGGCGATCTCGGTCCGAGGCCGTTTCCAGTTCTCGGTGGAGAAGGCGTACAAGGTGAGATAAGGGATTTCGAGTTTGCGGCAGGCCTGGGCGACCGCGCGGACGGATTGGATCCCTTCCCGATGGCCCTCGATTCTCGGAAGTCCGCGATCTCCCGCCCAGCGACCGTTGCCATCCATGATGATGGCGACATGCTTAGGAAGAGGTTTCCCAGCCCATGGCTGCTCGGCCGAGCCATCTCCAACGAGCCGGTCGATCAGTTTTTGGGCCTCAGCGGATGGGTGATAGGGCATGGGTGGCAGTTCAAATGAATCCAGCGGAGAGTTCGAGAAACCTCTCGACTAGAAGTTCATGATCTCCTCTTCCTTGTCGGCGAGCAGCTTGTCGATTTCCGTGTTGAATCTTTCCGTCATTTCTTGAACTTCATCCTGCAGCTGCTTGGCCTCGTCTTGAGGAATGTCCCCGTCCTTTTCGGCTTTCTTGGCTTGATCGTTGGCTTTGTGTCGATGATTTCGGATGGACACCTTGCCCTCCTCGCCAATCTTCTTGACCACCTTGACCAGTTCCTTGCGCCGCTCCTCATTCAGCTCGGGCAGGGTCAGCCGAATGACGGTACCGTCGTTGTTGGGAGTTAGTCCCAAATCCGATTTATTGATCGCGGTTTCGATGTGCTTGATGACACTCTTGTCGTAGGGTTGAATCACGATCGTCCGCGGTTCGGGAACGGTCACATTCGCGACATGGGGAATGGGGCTTTTCGAGCCATAGCAATCGACATCGATGCCATCGAGGATCGCGACATTGGCCCGGCCGGTCCGGATCTTGGCGGCCTCATGACGAGTCGCTTCCACAGCGGCCTTCATCGCCTTTTCGGTTTCTTTATAGAGTTTGTCAGGGTCTACCATTTCACCATTCACTCCCATCCAGAGAATTGCACAGCAAGGTATTTTAAACTTTTTCCGGCGAGGATGAAAATCCGACATACGTTCCGATCGATTTCCCCTCCACCACATCCTCCACGGCGCCGGGTTGGTCCATATCGAAAACGATCAAAGGCAAGTTGTTATCCCGGCAGAGGGTGATCGCGGTCAGGTCCATGACGCCCAGACGTTGGTCGAGAACCTCCTGATAGGAGAGGGACTCGTACTTCTTCGCGTCGGGGTGCGCCTTCGGATCTTTATCGTAGACCCCATCCACTTTGGTCGCTTTCAGAAGGACATCCGCTCCAATCTCGATGGCGCGCAGGGCGGCCGCCGAATCGGTGGTGAAATAGGGGTTGCCGGTGCCGGCAGCGAAGATGACGACGCGCCCTTTTTCGAAGTGCCTCATCGCTCGACGTCGGATGTAGGGTTCGGCGACTCGAGTGATGCTCAGGGCGGATTGCAGGCGGGTGACCATGCCGACCCCCTCGAAGACCGACTGAAGCGCGAGACCGTTCATTACAGTCGCGAGCATCCCGATGTAATCGGAGGTGGTGCGGTCCAGGTGAGCCTGTCCCGCACCCCTCCAGAGATTTCCTCCGCCGATGACGATCCCAACTTGGATGCCGCGGTCCACGACTTGGGCGACCTGTCTCGCGATCGCCTCCGAGCGGGTGACATCGATTCCCCTTCCGGAGGGATCGCCAAGCGCTTCACCGCTCAGTTTTAACAGGACACGTTGATAGCGCAAAGAGCGTCACCTACCCTTTCTTCCGGCTTAGAGTTCCTCGCCGAGTTGGAACCGCGCGAACCGACGGACGCTGACATTTTCGCCGGTGGTTTGAATGGCCTCGGTGATGATCTCCGAAACCTTTCGCTTGTCATCCTTGATGAAGGGCTGCTCCAGGAGACAAACCTCTTCATAAATCTTGTTCATGCGACCCTCGACCATCTTCTCGATGATGGCGGCGGGTTTGCCGCTGGACTCGGCCTGCTTCATCAGGATCTCTTTTTCCGAAGCGAGGAAAGCCTCATCCAGTTCCTCCTTACGGATCGCGCGGGTCTGGGGATTGGCGGCCACCTGCATCGCGAGATCGTTGGCCAGCGCGATGAAGTTTTCGTTTCGAGCCACGAAATCGGTCTCGCAATTGATTTCGATCATGACTCCGATCTTCCCATTGCCATGGATGTAGGAATGGATAAGCCCCTCGGAGGTTTCGCGACCGCTTCTTTTCTCGGCCTTCGCGGCGCCTTTCTCGCGGAGAATTTTGACCGCCTTCTCCATATCTCCCTCGGCCTCGGTCAAGGCCTTCTTACAATCCATCATCGCCACTCCGGTCTTATCCCGGAGTTCCTTCACATCAGCCGCACTGATTCCGGCCATGTTTTTAGTCCTCCCTGTTCTAGGTTCGATCTTGTTTAGTTTTGGTTGATAGACGGAAGAGTCACTCTTCTTCCTCGGTCTCGTCCGATCCGCCGGCCGGAGCCGCGGCCACTGTCTCCTCCCCGGAGGTTTCATCCGATTCGGACTCCGCCTCTTCGCCCTCGACCGCGCCCTCGGCCCGCTCCTGACGAATTCGGTCGCCGGTCTTGCTGGCCGAGGCGATCAATTCGGAGATCAGACGAATCGCGCGGATGGCGTCGTCGTTGGCCGGAATGACATAGTCGATGGGATCGGGGTCGCAGTTGGTGTCGACAATGGCGATCACCGGGATGCCCAGTTTGTTGGCCTCGTCGACCGCGATGCGATCCTTGCGGACATCGGTGATGAAGAGCGCGTCGGGGAGACGGTTCATGTCGCGAATGCCGCTGAGGTATTTCTGAAGACGCTCCCTCTCCTTCATGAGGGTGTTCTGCTCTTTCTTCTGACGCATCTTCATACGGCCATCCTCGATCATGCGATCGAGTTCGATCAGTTTCTCGACACGCGAGCGGATGGTTTTGAAGTTGGTGAGCATGCCGCCCAGCCAACGGTGGGTGACATAATACGCGCCGAGGTCCTCGGCGATTTCGCGAACGCTTTCTTGAGCCTGACGTTTGGTGCCGACAAAAAGGATCTTTCCGCCATTCGCGGAGAGTTCCGCCACAAAATCGCAGGCCTCTTTGATCAGGCGAACCGTCTTCTTGAGGTCGAGAATGTAGATCCCATTCCTCTGGTTGAAGATGTATTTTTGCATCTTGGGGTTCCAACGACGGGTTTGGTGCCCGAAATGAACCCCCGCCTCAAGCAGTTGTTTCATTGAGATTTCGTTCTCGTCGAAACCTTGAGTCTCTTCTGGCTGAACAGCCTCCTCGGTCATGAGTTGCTCCTTGGGCCACAAAGGGCCCATTATCTCCCGTAGACACACCGATACCCCCGCCAAGCGGGTTTATAGCGCGTCGAATTCGTTCCGAAAGGAAAGAAATTCACGGGGCTCCGTCGGGAAAGCCTGGGCTTTCCACTCTGGATGTGTCCTCGCGACCCCCGAAATTCTAATAATTCCAGGAAAAATCGCTTGTATTTGACGCGACGGGGACTATACCACCGACTGAGACGAGTGCAATCCCCTGGCGACGGACTCCACCCGGGGGAAGGAAAGGAACCCAAGGACTAGATATCCTTCCCCCATGGGGGTCGGGAACCTCCCGACCTTTCATTCAGCATTCACCCGATAAGCAACCTCTTCGACCTGAACTATAACTTAGGAACAGCCATTCAACGATTCTTTTTTTGGCAGAAGGAGGAAGACAAAGATGTTACGGGAAAATTCTTTCAGAGTAGGGGCGTTCCGGCTAATTGGAATCGGATTCCTGTCCGCCATGATGGTCGCGGGACAGCCAACAGCGGCCGCGGGCGACCAGACCAAGGACCAGAAACCGGCCCCGGAACAGAATGTCACCAATCCGCAAACCGGCCAAAACCAGGGGAATGTCTCGGCGCAACCCAAGACGGAAAAGGAACAATCACATTCGCCCATGAACACTGATCAGGAAAACCACTTCCTCTCCACCGCCAAGTTAATCGGCATGGAGGTGAGGAACCAACAAGGGGAGACGGCGGGAAAGGTTTACGATGTTCTGATCGACCCGAAGAAAAAATCGGCGCCGATGGCTATTGTCTCCTTTGGCGGATTTCTGGGAATCGGAGACGACCTCTACGCGATTCCATGGAACGAACTCAAGCACAGCCACGATGGTGAGGCGTGTGTGTTGAATGTTCCCAAAGCTCCCGAAAGCGTCTCGTCGGCCCGACCCGATTGGATCGCGCTCGAAGAGAGTTTTTCGGACGAACAACCCAAATTCGCTCAGGGCCCCTACGGTCTCAAGCCCGCCAAGGAGGGCGACGTTCCGACCGCTCCCACCGAGACAGCCGACTTGGTGTCCGCGAATCGACTGATGGACCAAGACATCCAAGTCGCCGGATCCGAAGATAGACTGGGCGGTTTGGAAAACCTCATCCTCGGATCGGGAATGGGCCAGGTGGCCTGCGCGGTGATTACAACGGAAGTGGAACGCGATTACCCCAACCCCGTAAGAGTGGGAGGGCCCGCGGTCGGAGACCCCGCGGTTCGCGCGGACAACTCTCTTGAATACAGGGACGTGGCCATCCCCTTCACTCTGGTCGAGATACAGAATGGAGGAAAAACTCTAACCGCGAATGTCAGCGAAGAGGAAATTAAGCAAGCCCCTGAATACGATAACGTGAAACGACGAGAATTAGGCCATGATCGTGAATGGGTGCGGGGGGTCTATGATCGATTCGACGAAGACCTCAATCAAATTGGCCGCAATGAAGAACAAAAAGCGAAATCGATAGCACTCGAGAAGTGAATCCCCCCTATGTCCAGTAGGATCTAGCCCCATGGTTGCTATCGATTTTTGAAAGGCGTCCCTCACCTTCGCGTGGGGGACGCCGTTTTTGATCGAATTCAATGTCGACTTCCCCCAATCCAGGGCTTAGAATCTCAAACTATGAGCAATCGGAGGAAAGGTTCCGCGCTGCTTTTTCTCTTGGTCATCCTGACTGTGGGCGCCATCGGCGTTTGGTCTGAGCGCGCATCCCGTTATTCCCTTCAGATCCTTTCAATTTCCGAGGGACGCCAAGTTACCGGAATCGAACTGAACAACTTCGGGCATCTCGCGGTTTCTCTTAAGAAGGGAGATCAATACGAGAACGCCTTTCTTTGGCGACCGGGTCGAGACCCCATCGAGATCTGTCCGGAGTGCCGTCAGGTCTTCATCCAGGATCTCAACGACCACGATGAGATGGTCGGAAACTATATCGGGGAGGATCGGAAACGGAGACCCTTCTATTGGAGCGAATCGACGGGGCTGGTCGAACTATCCGGCGAACTCATGAGCGCGTCCTCGGAGGATCGCGATTACATCGTTCCGGTGGCGATCAACAATTCACATGACATCTTGCTCAACATCTACAGTGTCTCGCTGATGGAAGGGTATGGGCGAAGCAACTTGGAGGACGGGATCGGACCGGGCGGGAAGGTCTACCACGATCCGATCGGAGGTTATATCCGGTCGGGGACGATTGAGGAGTTTTCTTTCTGGAAGGCCTTCGACGATCTAGGATTTGCCCTGAACAACGAGGGTAGGGCGTTGGGGCGAGATGGAAAACAAACCGCACTTCTCGGGGATGGCGAAAGAATCGTCCTGTTCCAGGATGAGCCGGGAAAAGTCTCACACCATGTGGAAACCCTGACCGATTCCGGCGTGGTCTACTTTTTCGATCGATCACGGGGGAGGAGTCATGTCAAATTCTGGAAACAGGGAGAAGAAAACCTCATCGTAGATTTTGACGATCCCTCGGGCGTGCGTGTCCTCGATTCCAATGGATATAGACACTGTCTTGTTTTTGTCAGAGAGGATTCCACTCGATACCAGATTCTCCGCTGGTTGGAAAAACAGGGAATGAAAAGGAATTGGCTTCCCACGATTGCAAGAGAGTGGTTCAAAACCGCTTCGGTCGAATCGAACTTCCTCTTTGATGGAAAGACACTAATCGAGGTCGAAAGACTGACGGACCTCCCGAGAGGGACTCGATTGGAGTGGGCTGGAGGCCTAAACGATGCCGGCCAGATCGCAGCGTGTGGGCGGGTGGGTGAGGAGCCGGCGGTGTTGCTATTGAGTCCGAGGGAGAGGAGTTAATCGCCATCCGTTCAATTGAACATCTTCCCCTTCGAGTCGAAACGGGATTCGTCTATTGGTCTTCCTCGGTGAGGTAAATCTCCTCGACCAAGAGTTCCACAAGATCGGCCACATGCTGGGAGGCGGCGGTGTAGAGACGGTTGGGAACCAGGAGCAGGTGGTCTTCCCTTCCCGCTCGAGTGGCTTGGAGAACCGGGTTTTCGAAGAACCAATCTCGAGTTGACTCCTCGGCGCCCGGATCGACTCCGCAAATGACCCAATCGGGGTTCCAAAACGCGACCTGCTCGGTTCCGATCTGACCGAACCGGTCAACACCGTTGACCGCCGCGAGGTTGACCGCCCCGATGGTCTTCAGGATATCGTCGAAGAGAGTGCCTCCTCCAGCGGTGTAGGAAGCGGGACCGAAGGAGACGACCTTTGGCGGAGTCGCGCCTTTCGGGATCCGAGAAACCGCCTCGCGAATGCGGGTGTCCATCTTATCCACCAAAACCTCCGTCGCGGTCTCCTCTCCGATCAGGTAACCGGTCATCTCGATGTTGTTACGGATCTGGTCCAGGTTGTCGAAATCGGAAAACCGGACGATCGGGGCCTCGCATCCCGCTTGGAGTTGGTCGATCACCTCGGCCCGACTGAAACTGGCGACAAACACCAAATCGGGTTCCAAGGAAATGATCGCCTCAGTCCCATTGATCGCGCGCTCGGCAAGTGGTTCAGCTAGTTCGAGACAGTTGCTGAACGCCGGGTCGAGACTGACCGTGTGGATTCCGACCAGCCTGTCCGTGGGGCAGATCTCCAAGAGGACCTCATCGGTCAAGAGCGTTTGAGAGACGATGCGTTGCGGCTTCTTTGGGACAACGATCTCGCCATCGATAGTCTGGATGGAGCGGGGGAAACCATCCGATCCTGATTCGGCGACCCTTTCGGGCGCCGAGGTTTCTTGTGGACTTTCTTTCGAACAGGAGAGTCCATAAAGAATGAGACTCGTCAGAGTTAAGCCGCATAGAATTTCTTTTGCCGATATCCGCGAAGCGTGGACTTTCACAGGGCTCTCCTTCATCAAGGAGAGGTTGAATCAAATCCGTTCCCGTGGAAAGCACCCATGCGATTCAGTCGGTCTAACTCTCGATTAGTCATACCACCCCCACCTATCGACACTGGATAGAGTGGGTCCAAGCAAAGCGTTCACCCGGATTTCCTTCAATTCGGGAGTCAACGCGGGCGACCGGGAGAGGAGTTCCGCTTTCCATCGGAGGTCGGTACCGAAGGTCGGAAACTCAAAGGATTGCGCCGGTTTGACCAGGAACCATTTCTTGCCGCCGTTGTTGGTCATCCAAAATTGAATCGAAGTGTTCGGAGGCAAGGTCGACTGTGCGGTCAGAGTGGCCGACAAAATCAACTTGGAGGTCGTGTCGATTCCGAGAGACACAGCCGTGTTTCGATGGAGGCAGTAACCAGTGGAAGATAACACAACACCCGAGGTGTCGAGATCCCCCTGGTTTTTGAAGAATCGGCTCGGAACGCCCTCGGGAAAACGGTGCATGGCCACCGCGATGTCGAGGTCGCCATCCAAATCCGGATCGCCGACATCGAGGTCCTCCGATGCGACAAGGTCATTCACCTCTCCGGTTGGAATCAAAATCGGTTCGACCCCGGTGAACGCTTCCGAGGTTCCGTTGTTGAGGAGGATTCGGATGGGAGCGAGGACATTGCCCTCAATCAAATCCAGGAGTCCGTCACAATTCATATCGGCTAAAACAACCGACAGAGTCAAATGAGTCGAGGACTGGATGACACTCGGCGCCACCTCGCCGAATGGATTGTCGGTTCCATTGTTCAGATAAAGGAGATTCGGCTCTGGGTAATCGTTTCCCACCACCAGGTCCAAATCGCCATCCAGGTCGACATCGCCTAACATGACATCCTTCGTGAAGTTCGCCTCGGCGCCAATGTCCAGCCCGACCACGTCCTCAAATGGATTTGCGGTCCCGTTGTTGAGGTAGACCCGATTGAGCTGACTCGTCGGATCCTCTCCGCCCTCGGTCCCGTTTCCTTGAATGAAATCGATGAAACCATCGCCATTGACATCGCCAAGAACAAGAGACTCGGCCGCATGGGCCGCGGTGGGAATGAAGACCCCCTCCACCCCCTGAAATGGGTCGTTGGTTCCGTTATTCAGATAGACGATCGAAGGCTCACCCCCATTCTCCCCTCCATTTGTTCCCAGCAAATCCAGGTGGCCATCGCCATTGAGATCCGCGACGCCGATGTCTTCGGTGTGATAGAAATGAATTCCGACCTCCCTGCCTGTCACACCCGCCCATGGGTCGCTGGTTCCGTTGTTAAAAAAGATGACCGGAGGTTTGTCCACGCGGGAAACCACAAAGTCGATGGTCCCATCGCCGTTGAGGTCTCCCAGACTGGCCAGTTCGACAGTGTGAGTCTCGTAGGTGATGGGTATTCCGGCCACGCCAAGAAAAGGGTCCGTCGTTCCGTTATTGAAATAGGTCCGACTCTCGCTGGTGTATTGAGCGAGCGTTCCCTCGAGATTCTCGTCCCCCAGGAATGTAAAGTCGCCGCTGCTGCCGAGAAGGATGTCCAAAAAACCATCGCCATCCACATCGGCGAATCGGGCCGCCGCTGAAAGTCGAGGATCCTCATCCAGATTGATGGGCGGCGCGAAAGTCGCGCTTCGCGGGATGGGTGTGGCCAATTTAACGACACTCTCGGCTATCGACCAATTAGCGGTCGTAAGCGCCGAGTCGCGGAAGTTGGATGTCGAAAAGTCCTCGGCGAATTCGAGCGTTTGTCCAAAGGCGCTTGCGGACATTGATGACAGAATCAGAATGGGGATGTGAAGGATTCGAAGAGTTGGGCGGTCATTTCTCATAATCCTATAGACTATCCACTACCTCTATGAATGTCAATATATTTTTTGAATTCAATCATATTTTCTCAGATCGAATGGATGGCCGCCTGAGGGAGAGGACCCATCCTCAAATCTCGCCATTGAGGTAGGAAAGTCTTAACTCCTCCGGAAACCGCTCGATGGCGTAGCGGAGCATGGTTCGGGGCATCTTCGTGTAGTGTTCATGGAGGAAGGCTTCCTCTAGGGACTGGTCTCGCTTTCCGACTTCTCTCAATAACCAGCCGACCGCCTTGTGGATGAGATCGTGGTCATCCCTGAGGAGGATTTCCGAAATCCGAAGCGTGTCCTCGAATTGGTCTCGACGGATGAAGTGGAAGGTGGAGAGGATGCCGATCCGTTTCTTCCAGAGATTCGGGCTCCGAGCCAACTCATACAAAGGTGAACGATCCTTGTCGAAAAGGAATGCTCCCACAATGTTTTCGGCGGTCACATCGATGAGATCCCAGTTGTTGATATAACGCGTGTTTTGGAGATAGAGACGGTAGACCCGCGCTTTCTGTTTTTCGTCCCCATCGCGGAAGTGATGGATCAGGATGAGGAGGGCGAGGAGCCTTTCCTCGTGCCATTCCGACTTCAGCAACTCAGCGCAACCGGAAATCGAAAGATCCTTAAACTCTTTGGCGAGTTTGCGGGTGACCGGGACCCGCACCCCGAGAAAACGATCTCCCTCGGCGTACTCGCCCGGGCCGGTTTTGAAAAAACGTTGCAGGAATTCGGCGTCCTTGGGATCACCCAAACTCCGGATTCGGTCACAAACTTCCTTGAGCCCGGGTTCTGGAAGGTTTGAGTTTTTCGCCTTAGACCTTGGCATCGAGTTCGGCCAATCGTCGAGCGGTCCCCAGTTCGGTCAACTCCTCTCGACCCAAACGGATGGCGAGGCTGTCTCTGGCCAGGAGGAAAATTCTGAGCAGGATGGGAATGAGGATGAGGGTGAACAGGGTCGAAATGGTCAACCCGCCAATCACAGCCACCCCGAGGCCGTTATAGAGATCGACCCCTGTACCATGACCGAAGGACATCGGGATCATGCCAAGGACCGAGGTGACCGAGGTCATGAAGATGGGGCGGATGCGAAGGCGGACCGCCTGTTCGATCGCATCAACATGAGTGAGACCATCGCGAACGCCGGTCAGGGTGACCTGCACAATCAGAATCGCGTTGTTGACCACCACTCCGGCAAGGAGAATGAAACCCAGCATGGTGATCACATTGAACTCGACTCCCGCCAGACGGATTCCCAAAAAGGCTCCGGTCATCGCAAGGGGGACCGAGAACATGATGATGAAGGGATAGAAGAAAGAGCGGAACAGCGCCGCCATCAGCAAGTAGATGATCATCAACGCCAGAAGGAAAGAGTTCTTCAAAGCATGCATGGTGCTAACGAGATCGTCGGCGGAACCGGAAAGTCCGATCTGGTACTCGATCGGCAATTGAGGAACCAACGGGTCGATCACCTTTTGGTTGATGTCATCGATCATCTTCTCCAACGGAACGTCATCGCGAATGGTCACATCGAGGGTGGCCGATCGCTCCTGCTCCAGACGCTCAACCGAAACCGGCCCGAGTCGTTGCCGGATGGAGGCGACATCCACGATTCGGACTTTGTCGCCCGAAGGGGTCGGAATCATGACGGTGGCCATGTCGGATGGATCCTTGATCTGGGTTTCGAGAGCTTTGAGGGTGAGATCGTATTCTTTCCCCCCCTCGGCTCGGTAAAGGGAGGTGATCCGTCCCTCGACCAATGTCTCCACCACTCGGGCGACATCGGAGGCGGTCATCCCCAGATCGGCCAGTCTTTCACGGTCGGGATGAACCTGGAGTTCGGGATTCCCCAAATCGAGCGAGGGGCGGACCATGATGACGCCATCCAATCCTCTGAGTTGATCGGAGAGACGGTTGCAAAGTTCCTGGAGTCGCTTGAGATCGGGCCCGCTGACATCAATGGAAACCGACTTGCCGCTGGTGGTTCCTCTCGCGAAAACCGGGGCCTGAAAGATGATGGGAACGACGTCGGGAAATGGGTAGATTTGGCGGCCATAAGCCGTGAGGTCGCCGATCAGACCCTGAATCTCTTCCTTCTCGGTCACATCCTCTTTGAGAATGACTCCGAAGAAGGGCATGTCTCGCATCAGGAGGAAGAAAGTTCTATCCACCTGCGGGAGAGAAAGAACCTTCGCTTCCATTTTGGCGAGTTGCTCATCGGCGCCTTCGACACTCATTCCCGCGGGGAGTTTGATCATGCCCAGGATAAAGTTCTCGTTCCCCTGAGGGAGATATTCGGCGGAAGGGATAAGAGCGAGGCTCCAAAAGAACATGCCAAGAGTGACAAAGATGATTAAGAGCGCGGGTATGACGCTCCGCAGCCCCGCGCCCACAATCCCATAAAAGATTCTCGCGACGAAACTCCCGATCAGGAGGAAGAATGGGTCGACCACCTTGTGAACCTTTTCCGAAAACGAAAGAGGGCGAGTCGAAACGCGATCGCCCGGTTTGGGATTTTTCACCCGGAGTCGTCCGAGCCAGCGGCTTGCGAACATGGGAACCACGGTGATGGCGGTGATCATCGAAATCCCCACCGCGAAGGAGATGGCGTAAGCCAAATCCCGGAAGAGCTGGCCCGCCTGTTCCTGAATAAAGAGAATCGGAATAAAGACCGCGAGAGTGGTGAGGGTGGCCGCCACAATCGGGGCCCAAACCTCGATGGCGCCATCGCGGGCGGCGATAAGGATCGGCTTGCCCAAATCTCTTCGGTGACGGTAGATGTTTTCCAAGACGACAATGCCGTTATCGAGGATCATGCCGCTCGCGAAGGCGAGGCCCGCGAGAGAGACCACATTGACCGACCGTCCGAAGGCGATCAAAAGGATAAAAGTCCCGACCATGCAGATCGGGATGGTGAGTCCAATGATCACCGTGGAGGTCAACGAACCGAGAAAGATCCAGAGGACCGCCGTGGCCAAAATGCTTCCCAGGATGAGGTTGTCTCGAAGTTGGTAGATGGCTTTCCAAATGTAAACGGAGGAATCGTAGGAAGTTTTGATCTCGAGACCTCGAGCCTTCAACCCAGGATTCAGTTCCGCGATCACCTTCTTCACACTCTCGGCGAGTTCGAGGGTGTTCCCGCCAATCTGCTGAACCACTCCCATTGAAACGGTCGGGCGGCCATTCACCCGGACATGAAAGTCGGCGTCTTTGAATGAGTCGCGGACCTGAGCAATATCCTTGATTCGAATCGGACCGCTCTCGCCATTTTTGACCACCGTTTCGCGGATTTCCTCAAGGCTGGTGTATTGCCCCAAGGTCCTAACCACAAGGCGAGACGGGCCCTTGTCAATCTTACCGCCGCGCAAGTTGCGGTTTTCCCTGGAGAGCGCATCGGCGATTTCGTCCAGTGTCAGATCCCTCGCCGCAATCGCGGCCAGGTCGACCAGAACATGGATCTCGCGCTCCGCGCCGCCGCCGATCCGGATGTTGGCGACATCGGGGATTCGAGAGATTTGCGGCACGATGACATCGTCGGCGATCTGACGCATCTGGTTCACATCGAGGGTTTCCGAGTCGAGGAAAAGCCACATGACGGTCAGCTGCTCGCGTCGATTGACAGTCAGTATCTGCGGCTCCTCGACATCGTCGGGGAGGTCCTCGACAAGGTTTCTTTTCTGAAGGACATCGAGTTGAGCGTTATCCTTGTTCACTCCCCAGTCGAATTTGAGGATGATCTCGGAACGTCCCTCACTGGAGGTGGAACGCATTTCGCGCAGGTTTTCGACCGCGGCGAGTTTCTCCTCCATCCGTTGGGTCACCTCTTGCTCGACCTCGATGGCCGAGGCCCCGGGATAAATGGTTTCCACCGTGATGTAGGGAGACTCGATGCTCGGGTTAAGCTGGATCGGGATGCGGGTGAACGCGAGGAACCCGAACAAAAGGGTGAGAATGATTCCGACCACGACCGCCGTGGAGTTGCGGAGGGAGATTTCGATCAGTTTCATTCGGATGCATTCTCCGGTTTGGCGGCGGCTTCCATTTTCACGGGTTCGGCCACATCTCGAATGATCTTCGCGGGCATTCCGGTTCTCAGACGGGTCCCGCCAAGCACCACCACTTCATCCCCCGCCCGGATTTCCCCTCCCTCAAGCGGTTCAACCACCACTGAATCTCCCACATCGTTGCCGAGACGAACCGAGACCGCGCGGATGGCGGCGTCGGGTTTGGGACGCGGCGGGCCCGCTGGGGCTTCTTGGGCCTCGGAGGCTCCCTCTGGGCCCGTGGAGACATTTTGGGGCGGCTTGGCTGGATCCGCCACCAGGACAATCAGGCCCTCGTCGCGCACCAAGACGGCTTCGCGGGGAACCGCGATCATCTCTTTCTCATCCTCGAGGCGGAGTTCGACACGGGCGAAAAGACCGCTACTAAGAAAATAATCCGGGTTCTCGAGTCGCATCAAGACTGGAAAGTTTCGGGTGGCGTCGCCGGCTCGGGGGACAATCTGTTCAACCTTCGCCTCGAACGTCCTCCCCTCCTTCCCATCGACTCGGAGTGTCGCGGTTTGCCCCGGACGGATCCGGGTCAGATAGGTTTGCGGGACTTCAATCCGGACACGGAGAGGGTTCAAAACCACGACACGCGCGACAGCGGCGCCTTTGTCGATCCATTCCCCGGGTTCGCCGAGTCTTTCCACCACGACGCAATCGGTTGGCGCGGCGATGAGGTGGTTTTTGAGTTGTCGGTTGATTTCGGCGAGATCGGCTTTCTCTTTATCGACATCGGCCTTGGCTTTGAGGATCTGTTCGTCGCGGTAGCCGCGCCGGAACAAACGAAGACGGGCCTCGGCGGCGCGGAGTTCGGCCTCCGCCTCATAAAAAGCCGCCTCCATTTCGGTCCCCTCATTCTTGGTCGAAACCCCTTGGGCCACGAGGGGGCGGTATCGATCCCACTCCTCTTGGGCCCGTTTTTGTCGCGCTTTCGCGGCTTCGACATTCTTGCCGGCTTCTTCGATTTCCTCAGGCAGAAACCCTGTCTCGAGACGGAGCAATTCCGCGCTCGCGCTGGCCACCATCGCCTCGTGACGGGCAATCAGGATTTCGGTCTCCTCCGAGTCGAGATGGCAAATTAAATCCCCCGCTTCGAGGCGCTCTCCCTCTTCGATGGGGATCGAATCGACAAGGCCGGCCACCTGAGTGGAGATTTCGATTTCTCGCCAGGGTTCAATCGAACCAGTGAACTCAATCGTGGGGGCGAGGGTCACTTTTTCGGCAGGTGCGACACGGATGCTGAAGAGCGGAGGGCCGCCTTGTTGGGCCAGGGCTCCGAATGAAAATAAGGCGCTGAGAGTCAATCCAAGCGAAATCTGAACTTGCCGCGACCATCCAATCCCCATGAGTCAAACCCCTCGTTCACAAACTCTCATAAGAAGGCAATCAACCGCCATCCGATCTGTATATTCTCTCTCAAATCGTATTCGAGTCCAGTGCGCTTCATAGGACGGTTCTTCGGTTTCTCGAAACGCGCAAAAAGCAAGAAGGGCGATCCCGAGGGATCGCCCTTCCAAGTTGCCAGTGACTCGTTTCGCGACCGATTAGGCGGCGAAGGTGTAAACGGCGTTGCGGAGGTAGGCGCCAGCGGCGTCTTGCTCGTACGAGCGACGGTGAATGTGGAGGCCATCCTCTTCGAAGGTCACGCCACCGCCCGCATCGTCAGCGGACATCGAGCAAACCGGAATGATCACCTGACCGTTGGCGTCATTGATGTCGCCAATGGTGTAAGCGCCACCACCCGGGCAGGGCTCGGTCACGTCGGTGCCGCGGAGATAACTGTTGATCTGAGCGGTGTCCAACGGAATCACGGGGCCGGCGGGCCGAATGTTCAGTTTGAATCCGACTTGCTCTTTGGCCGAGTAGATGGAATCCAACTGGCCGTTGCAGGCGCTACCTTGAGCGTCGCGACGATTCTTCAGGAACGCCGGGACAGCGATCGAAACAATCAATCCGATGATCGCGAGAACGATCATGATTTCCACCAGTGTGAAACCTTTGCGATTCGAGTTTGCGTACTTGGTCATTTCTCTTCTCCTCTTTTTACGAACCAAATTTGCTAAGCCCCGGAACCTCCGGCGGCTTGGATATCTTTCGGCGCGATCCGGTCATCCATTCCGGCGCCGTTTGCTTTCCACTTGAATCACTTGAAAGGCAGATTGCGTGCCAAAATCAGAAATATCGTTTCTCCTGGTCATGAACCCTTAAAACTCAAGGGTTAAGCATAATTCAAGGAATGAAATCGAACGGAAAAGCCGGAAAAGATTTGTTTCATCCTGAATTGTTATTCATTCGGACAGACAGCAATCGGACAAACTTGGCAGCCTTGTTTCAATTCGTAATCGATCGAGCGATTTGTGCGTTCAAACTCTCAAAAAACCTGGATCCAACGTCGAATCTCTTGGGTGAACCTTGGTCCCGCCCAATCGAACGCCCCCCTCCGAGGAAGGCATCCGCGCCCAGCGGCAAAAAGGAGGAAGGGCGATCCCCTGGGATCGCCCTTCCATGTCGATTGGTTGCTTTGGTTAACCAGCCGTCGATTAGGCGGCGAAGGTGTAAGCGGCGTTGCGGAGATAGGCGCCAGCGGCGTCTTGCTCGTAGGAGCGACGGTGAATGTGGAGACCATCCTCTTCGAAGGTCACGCCACCACCCGCATCGTCGGCGGACATGCTGCAGACCGGCACAACAACCTGGCCATTGGCATCGTTGATGTCACCAATTGTGTAGGCGCCACCACCCGGGCACGGCTCGGTCACGTCGGTGCCGCGCATGTAACTGTTGATCTGAGCGGTGTCCAGCGGGACAATCGGGCCGGCGGGACGAACGTTCAGTTTGAAAGCGACCTGCTCCTTGGCGGAGAAGATCGAGTCGAGCTGACCATTGCAGGCGCTACCTTGAGCGTCGCGACGATTCTTCAAGAAAGCCGGAACAGCGATGGAGACAATCAGTCCGATGATCGCGAGAACGATCATAATTTCCACGAGAGTGAAACCTTTGCGATTCGAGTTTGCGTATTTAACCATAGTCATATCCTCCTCATTCTTTGATGCTTCGATTCTTTGTAGACCCCGTGAGATTCAAGGCCAGACTTCTTTTCGACGTTCCTCCGAGTGTCCACCCCGGCGCCGTTTCTGCCTCTTTTGTGAGACAAAAACCCCTAGCGCAGTGGGCGTGCCAAAAACAAATTTTTCAAACTTACCAATCTCAATGTGCCATTTTGTTGGGGTTTCTCACTCATTCTTCGCGTGGGGAGATTATGGATCCCCGGCCGCCGGGGACGACACTTTGTAAACTAAGCATGGAAGGGGTCCGACTTGGGACTCGACTGGCGCATCAAATGGGACACTTAGGTCTCAATTGAGCCCCAATGAGGCCACAAATCCTCGACCAAGGTCTGAAAGGTCAAAGAGAGTATGTGGGAGAGATTCTTTTTGAGAGGTTTTGGATGGATCGTTCTCGCTCGCCGGGCTTCTGGAGAACCCTTAATGGCCGGTTCGTCCGAAATCGTTCTTCCATCTTTGAAGCAACCGGGCGGGATCGTTTGGAAGAAGATAGATTCGGCCTTTCAAGGTTTTCTTTTCCCCGGGTTGAAGACCTCCAATCCGAAAATCCGAGTGGAGGCAAACGATCACTCCTTGGAAGAGTTCCTGAGTCGAATCCCATGCGGCGCCTAAAATCCAACGGTCATCGTGAGAAACACACCCCATGATGGGTGGGTCCGGTTGGAATTCCGATATGGGCCGAGGATTCACATCCCCACGTTCGACTCCCCGAGGAACATACACCTGACCTCCATGGTACAGCGCCTCTTGGGTGCGCGGGATCTGGTTCAGAAAATTGAGTTCGCCCTTCAGGAAAACGAAGCAGCGTTTCCAATAATCATCCTGTCCGAATCCGGTGAACCGGCCAACTCGGATGCAGGGTTGCGCCCATTGGATGTCCGCAGGCGAATCCGTCGGGTTGGTTAACTCAATCTGGAAAGCGACCTCATCCGTTCCACTCTGGATCCCATGCCGGGCAACAACTCCCGGTTCGATAATCGTTTCCAATTCCAGACGAGATCGGTCGGGAGCCGTGGAAATCAATCGGGTCTGGTGGGGTATGGTGGTCTCGCTCCACTTCCGATCGGTGGCTCCCTTTCGGCAAAAGGCCTCGAGATACCAAACCTCGACCGAACCTCCGGGCAAGTAATCGGCGTGGATTCGTAGAAGGTTGTCTTCCCAAGTCAGTTCAAGTGGACGGACCTGTTGGCCGTTGGCGGACTGGCTCTGGAGCAGAGCAAAGAGAGATATCAACCACAGGCTGCCCAGCCGCAAGAAGGGTTGGAGCATTCGAGGCAACCTCCTTGATGGATAACTGGGGACCCGCATGAGGGGCAGGTCTTCGGGGATTGGCCGAGACGCGAGGAGAAATAATCCTCCATATCGCGAGTCTCTTGCTCGCTTAGCGGGGTTCCATTTCGCTTCTTCAGCGATTTCTCCATCGCTTGAATCAATTCGCGATAGGTCTCCTCGGAGAGGTGTTCACGGGCGTCCTCCTTGTGAAGGACCAGATAGCCGTTGGCGATCAGCTGCTCGATGTGGTTCATATCTTAAGGTTACCCCCTGGGAGTTCTCCGGGGAAGAAGTCAGAGGATCAACATGGCGTCGCCATACGAATAGAACCGATACCGCTGTGCGACCGCTTCCTCGTAGGCTCGAACTCGGAGATCATTGCCCATGAAGGCGGAAATCATCATGAGCAGGGTGCTTTTGGGAAGGTGGAAGTTGGTGATGAGTGAATCCACAACTTGAAATTCATCTCCCGGCTTGAGAAAGAGATCGGTTCGGATCGGCTCCTCCGGCCAACCCTGTCGGGAGTAGCTCTCCAAGGTTCGGGTTGTGGTGGTTCCGACCGCGACCACGCGTCCCCCGTAAGTTTTGGCGGAATGAATCGCCAGTCGAGTGGGAGGGGGGCATTCGCACCACTCGGACTTCATTTGGTGGTCTTCGACCTGGTCGACGGTGACTGGAGCAAAGGTGTCCATCCCAACGTGGAGGGTGACCTGAGCTTGCGCGATTCCCTTCTCTTTCAATTCGGCGAAGAGTTCTTTTGTGAAATGGAGGCCCGCGGTGGGCGCCGCGGCGGATCCGGGCCGCCAAGCGTAAGAGGTCTGGTAGCGATCCTTGTCGAGGCTCCGCAAATTGAGGCGATCCTCCTCGGAGAGGTCTCCTCGCCTTTTTAGAATATAAGGAGGAAGCGGAGTTTCGCCGTTTGTCTCCAGAAATCCCCTCCAATCGCCTCGGGGGTGGAATCGGAAGAGGAAGCGCCCCTCGCCCAAGACCTCAATCACCTCACAATGACTACCATCTTGAAAATCGACAATGGTTCCCGGCGACAAGCGGATGGCGCGCTGGGCAATGCACTCCCAGAGAAGTGGGGAACGTTCCTCGAGCAGAAGAATCTCGATCTTCGCCCCCCCACCTCGCTTGGCCCCCAAAAGCCTGGCGGGGATCACCTCGGTGTTGTTCACCACCAGGAGGTCGCCCGATTGGAGGAAAGTCGGAAGATCGGAAAAGCGTCGGTGAGCAATCTCGCCACTCGCGCGGTCGACCACCATCAATCGAGAACCGGTCCTTTCGGGGGCCGGTCGATCGGCGATCAGCTCCTCGGGGAGGGAATAGTCGAATTCATCAACCCTCATGTCGACCTTCCGGGACCTGGTTCAAGAAATCTCTTTTTGCTTTTCGCGAACGATCTCGGAAAACACGCCAAGCGCCTCCTCGAGCGCTTCTTGGGTGATGCAGAGCGGCGGATTGAGTTTGATCGTCCCTCCCCCCGGTCCAACCGGGGAAAAGGTGAGGACGCCTCGTTCGTACATGGTTTGCGTGATCGCGTGCGCGACCTCGCCATTCGGTTCTTTGGTTCCGGGGCGGACAAAACGGACGCCCGCGATCAGCCCCTTGCCATGAGTGCAACCGAGGATCGAGCACTCCTGCTGGAGTTCGGCCAACTTCCCATGGAGGAGTTCGCCAAGACACTCGGAATTCCCGACAAGCCCCTCCGACTCGATCAGTTGAACGCTGGCCAAGGCGGCGCGACAACAAACAGGGTTTCCGGAATGGGTCGAGGTCATTTCACCCGGACCGAATTGGTCCATGAGGGACTGACGGCCGATGACCGCGGAGAGAGGCATGCCGCTGCTGATCCCTTTTCCGCAACAGATGATGTCCGGCTCGATGCCATAGTGCATGAACCCAAACCATTTTCCGCACCGACCGAAGCCCGCCTGCACTTCGTCCAAAATCAAAACGATTTCATTCTCATCGCACCAAGCGCGAAGCGCCTCCATGAAGGGGACTGGCGCGAAGGAACCGGTTGCGCCCTGGTAGGTCTCGAGCATCACGCCCGCCACGTCATCGGCGGTTATGTCCCGCCCTTCGAGCGAACCGAGGAAATCTTCAAAGGCAACCTGGGTGTTGGCATATCCATCCGGAAACGGAACTTGCACGAAGGTCGGATCCGGTTGATGAATCCATTCCTTCAATGAGGGAATCCCGCCGGCAAGTTGCGCCCCCAAGGTTCGACCGTGAAAGGCGTTGTTGAAGGTGACAATCCGTTTCTTCTTGTCGCCGCCTTTCGAAACGCCATGGGTGCGCGCCAATTTGATGGCGCACTCGGTCGCCTCGGATCCGGTGGTGAGAAGAAATACTTTGTCGAGATAGTCGGGAGTGATCTCGATCAGTTTGCGAGCAAGGTCGGCTCTGGCCTGGTGTGGAAAGCAATAACAGTGGTGAAGCCCCTGAGCGAGTTCCTCCTCCATGGCGGCCCGAACCTCTTCGCGGCCATGACCGGCATTAGCAACCAGGACGCCGGATGAGAGATCGATCCAACGGTTTCCATAGGGATCCTCCACGTTGAATCTTTCCGCCTTGTGCCAAATGATGGGGGGTTGCCCTTGCATGCTTCGCGCCTCGAAATGTTCGAGGTCCTTCAACAGGGACAGCGAATCCGGGTGGGGGATGGGCGATTGGATTCGCCGGTGCGCGGTTTCGATTTTGGGAAGTTCCCGAGGTTCTTTAGGGTACGGCAGACTAGCCATGATCACTCTCTCAATCTTTTGACGATTCCGTCCAATTTGGAAAAACGGGGATTGTGACGAGGACAGGGAGTTTTGTAAATTGGGCAAGGGGCCGCAAGTCGATGGACATTCCTCACCGTTTCGCGGTTCTCACGAGGGGGAGCCAGAGAGTGGCCGTCGTTCCTTTCCCGACCTCACTCTTCAGTTCGAGCCCGCCTTCGTGTTGTTCCATGATCTGGCTCACGATGGGAAGACCGAGACCGACCCCAAAACTCTTCGTGCTGTAAAGGGGCTCGAGGACTTTCTCCAACTCATCCCGTGGGATTCCAGGTCCCGTGTCGGTAACTTGAAAAAGGTATCGATCCGCCTCGATCCGACTGGAAATCTTGAGGCCTTTTGTCGTCTCATCGCCCCTTCGAGGGTCCAACATGGCGTCGCAGGCGTTATTAATCAGATTGACCACGCAGCGGAAGACTCGATTCCGATCGATCATCGCCTCCGCCTCCGTCTCAAGTTGAATGTCGACCTCGATTTCCTCCGGGAAATCGTAGTCTTGGAGCATCTCCTTGAGCCACGGATCGATACGTGTGGATATCAAGGTCGGATTCTTGGTCCTCGTGAAATCCAAAAGGTCTTCGATGATCCGAGTGCAACGAACGATATTTCGCTCGATGCGAAGAAGGGGGCGATCGACATCGACCGGCTCCTCCTTGAGGCGTTCCTTCAGAGTGAACACGGATCCCGCGATCGAACCGAGGGGATTGCGCAGTTCATGGCTGACTGTGGCGACAAGACTCCCCAACGTTTCCAGCTTTTGTTTTTTGAGCAACCGATCTTGAGCGGCTTCGAGTTCGGCGGTCCTCTCTTTGATGAGGTCCTCCAACCGGAGGCGATAGTCCTCGAGTTCTTGCTGATTCTTTTTGCGCTGCGTGATGTCGGTCAGACTGGCTCGGACCAGATGCGTGCCCATTTCGCTCAACCGGACTAAGTCTATCTCGCACACTTTTTCGGATCCCTGGGAATCCAGGTGAACCCATTCGAAGGTCAGTTTCTCACCCTGGAGGGCCCTGGATATGTAGCTCTCCGCCGCGACCTTCGAGGGGACCCCATCCGGCTGGAAAGGGGGACTGAGTTCCACCGGCCCTTTTTGGAGAAGTTCCTCGCTCGATAATCCATAGATCTCCGTGGCGGCTCGGTTCACCTCAGTGAATTTGCCGGTCGAGGAGTCAAGGATCACAATGCCCCGAGGGGCGGTTTGGATGAGAATCCTCGATCGCTCCTCCGCCTTTCGCAACGCTTTTTCCGCCTCAATTCGAGTTCGGATCTCATCCCGAAGGGACTTGTTGGAGAGTTCGAGTCTCGCTTGCGAATGCTTGAGCCGTCTCATGCTTTGGTGACGGCCAATCGCGAAGGCGCCCGCGAGGAAGAGGAGAGATCCGACCGGGATATAAAACCCGGGTTTCAACCAAATGGGAGGAAGGACTTCAAAATCCGCCGCGGCGGGGGAAGGATCGAGGTTTCCATCCTCATCGTAGGCGCGAACCTCGAACCGGTAGGCTCCGTGCGGAAGAGGCGGCACCGCCGCCAAATCGGCCTGATCCGGATGAGTCCACGCGATCGCCTCGGATTGAGGGGAATCCTGTCGGATCACTCGCCATGAGTATCTGAGATTTGCCTCCGGCGTATGGTTCCATGCATCCCATGCTCCAAAGGCGAAGAGGCCGGTTCCTCGGTAACCGATCTCGGTGGGCGTGACACCGATGAACGTGTCCGGGGGTTTTGTATCCGACCGGTATCGGAAGAGTCCGGCGGAAGCGGTCGAAACCCAAATGTCGCCATTGGCATCCTCGGCGAAGGATGTGACCGGGGAATTCGGCAACCCATGGCGCTCGGAAAAGCTCACCCACTGACCCGCCTTCCACATAGCGACGCCTCGGTAACGGTAAGAAACCCACATGGTCCCGTCGGATCCCTCGTGAATCTCCTGGATCGAGTCCCTAAGCAAACCATCCTCCAGATCGATTCGATCGAACTTCGATCCGTCATAGACATAGACTCCGGACCCTCGGGTCGCGAACCACAGGTCGCCCCCGCGAGTTTGGTAAATCGATGCGACAGTGTCCCCCTCATCGACTCCATCTTCCTCTCCGAAAACCTGAACCGTTCCATCCTTCCACCGTTCGATGCCATTGTTGTAACCGAGCCAATATTCCCCGGTCACGGGTTCGAGGAACGAGTGAACGAGAGAATCCAGGACAGGAGTGTACTCGGAGTAGGGGAGCCACTTATCGGCGGTCCATTCGAACACCCCTTCCCGGGTCATGCCGAGGGGTTTCCCGGATCTTGTGACAAAAATCCTTTCGAGGTAGGCATCCGGGACTGGCGGCAGTTGGTCGAGAACTTTTCCATTTTGGAGAGACCAATGCATCGCTTGGCTCCGCACAATCGCCCAGAGGGAATTTGGAGAGTCTCGGAACGGTCGCTCCAGTCGATTCTCGGTCGCCTCGATCCTGAGGTAAGGTTTCCAATCTCCGCCCTCAAACCGGCAAAGATCCCCCCCTTCGGAAATAGCAATTGGCGACGCCTGTCCGGGGGAGGGAGGAACGAAGAGGTAAAGCGGGATTTCAGAAGCCGAGTTTTTAAATTGAGTCCACACCGGTGGCTGACCGAGAATTAATCCGGATCGAGTCCCCACCCATAGAAGCCCCTCCTTTGAGAAATGAACCGTGGTGATGTTTTGGGTTCCCAAATCTTTCCCAAGGTCAACCTCTCCCCAGGCGTTTTCTTGGAAAGCGTAAAGGCCGGTTTGGGAACCGACGACGAGTTGACCTTTCGGCGGGAGGGCGGCGCAAACAATGGGAATGCCCGGACCGGGGATCGATCGTCGCCGACTGTCTTTCGACAATTCGATCGTCGCTCCGTTGGTTGGAATCGTGTAGGCAACCGCCGAACCGTTTTCTCCAAATACCGTTAGATAGTCTGAGAATTCCAAATCATCCCGAACACTCTCCGCGTGGCCATCGCGAAACTCGAGGATGTCATGCATATTCCAAAACAGCGCCCACACCGTATTGCTCGCGGATTGGATCAATCGATCCACCGCAGCTGGACGTTGGGGGTCGGGCTCGGCCCACGTTTTCCACACGCCTTCCTCGGGGAGGTAGGTTTGCACAAATCCGCGGCGGGAGCCGATCCAAACCTCCCGCCCGTGATCGAGAACCTGCTCAATTTCTTCGTCCCGTAAATCGGGAGAGTTTTCGAGGTTGAAAGCGGTGATGGAATCGTTGTCGATAAGAAACAATCCATCCCAAGTCGCGACCCAGACACGGTCATGGTCATCCACCGCAAGGGATTTCGCCCACTCAATCGCAAACCCAGAGGTGGAATCGAAAACCTTCCAATCGGGTCCTTGGATTCGCCAGACGCCATCGCCCCAAGTGGAGACCCAAATCGCTCCGGTGGAGTCCTCATCGATATCGGTGACTTGGTTGATCGTCAGTTCGTGGGTGTTGAAGTATTGACGGAAGTCCCACTTGCTCAGGTCTATCTCCTCGGCGTGGGACACACTCGACAGGAACAGGAAAAACAGCGTTTCGAGAGCCCGGCGAAAGACGATTCGGAAGCATTCCGATCTCGAGTCCTCGGTGCGGACTCTTTGATCCACTGAGGTTAGTTCGAATTTGAAGTTGGAATTGGGCAGAGAAAAATTCGGTGTGGCTGGGCTAGACGGAAACCCGTGATGTCGACAGTCGGATTCCTTATACACGAACGCCCGCCTCTCTCGATGGGGTCGATCGCCTCAATGAATTGGGAAATGAGAGCGAACGATCAGCCGGCTGTCGGGGTCTCCATGTGTTGGGCGAGGTAGTGTTGGAGTCCGATCTCCTTGATGATGTGAATTTGAGTTTCCAACCAGTCGACATGCCCTTCCTCATCGGTGAGCAAAGCCTCGAAGATTGCGCGGCTGGCATTGTCGCCCACCTTGGCCGAGACCTTCACTCCCTTGTTATAGAGTTCGACCGCGTCCATTTCCAGTTTGAGATCGTTTTCGAACTGCTCTGGGACTGTGGCGCCGACCAGGATCTTGTGGTACTTCTGCATATTGGGCACACCCTCGAGGAAGAGGATCCGATCGATGATGGTCTCGGCGTGTTTCATTTCCTCGATCGATTCCTCGTAATACTTCTTGGCGAGGACATCGTATCCCCAATCGGAATTCATCCTGGAATGGATGAAGAATTGATTGATCGCGGTAAGTTCCGCGCAGAGCCCTTCGTTGAGGAGTTCAATAACCTGATCGTTGCCTTTCATCTGGTGCGCCCTTTCAAGAATCGACGGAATGGGAAGTTTAGTTTTTGAGAATATCAGGGGGCCAATCTATCGTCAACTCACGGGACCAAGGATATTGACATTTAGTAATAAACCTTGACAGAAAATGAATCTACGCGATCGCTTTGGATGGTTTGAGAGCAGGAATCCCTCGGCTTGGCGCCGACACCGAAACTTGTCGCTGCTCTTTCAGGAAATCCGCCAAGTCGCATCGGCAAGCTGTGCAGGTTTGACCCAATCCGACACGTTCACACAATACATCCGGTTCTTGAATACCGGTATTTTGAGCGTACTGAGCAACAGTCGAGAATTCGACATTATGGCAATGACACTTTGTCATTCTTTGGCAGGCCATCCTGTCGCCTCCTTTATTGGGCGGTTTGTTGGGGTTTTGACCCAACGTTTTCAAGTATAACCCAACGCCGATTGTTTGCAAGGGTAAGCTATCAACAAAGAGGATCTGGGAATTTCCAAGATGTGGGCCTATCCAAAGAGGGCTTAGTTGAACATCAGAGAGGAGTTGCGAGGGGCCAATCAACTTTTTTCAATCTTTTGTGATCTATCGTTTGAATCACGGAAGTTCACGGAAAATGCAGGAATGACACGGAAGAACAAAAATCGAAGATTTTTGTATGCGGCTCCTCTGTGAATTGCCGTGATTCAAACCCACGCGCGCAATTCTCCCACCGCCTTCGCCAAACCGCCCAGCAATTTGGCCCACCCCCCGAACCAGGGCCGCCACCCAAGTCGCTGACCTTGCATTCCTCCGGCGAAGAGTAGTAGGCATCCAAGGATACCCAACGGCCAAAACGATTTCATGGCGAAGCAAATCCCAGCAAGAAGAATCGGGGCAAGGACAACCAGAATCGATTTCAATTTCTTTTGGGCCAGCAGGGGCGTCCGATTCTTTCTGTGGAACTGAAGGGTGTAGTAGCCGTTTCGGTAGGCTCTCCGCAGCCACCCGAAGAATGTGGGATTCGGGTAACAGTGTCGCCCTCTGGCCTTGGGTTGGTAGAAAAATCGAAAACCCTTTTCCGCGCAACGATAGAAATAATCCGAGTCCTCCGCATTGGTCCGGAACCGGGAATCGAACTCACCGGTTTTACGGATGACCTCGGCCTTGAAGAGGTAGTTGAAATACATGACCTCGCGCCAAGGGGGATCGAGTTTCCTCGCGTCCGAGCCAAACGCTTTCTTGGTCACTGCCTCGTCCAAAGTCGCCGCCCAGTGTTCCCCGTCGTTGGCCGCGAAGACTCGGCCGCATGCAACGGAATAGGCTCCCCAATCAACATCGGAGAGGAGCGTATCGAGCCAGCCCGGTTCGAGGACGATGTCGCTGTCGATGAAACCGATGAAATCGACCTCCTCCACCACCGCCTCGAGCGCGCGATTGCGGGCATTTCCCACTCCGGCATTCTTATCGAGATGAATGGAGGTCACGGTTGGGTAGGATTCAAGGACTTCCTTCGTGCCATCGGTGGATCCATCGTTGACCACCACGACCTGATCCGGCTGCTGAAGCAAGAGGCTTTCGATGCAGCGGGGCAGAATCTCGGCGGCGTTGTAAGCGGCGACCAGGAGCGCCGCTCTGGGCGGACTGGGAATTTTTGGCTCGTTAGGCGGTGCCGTCATGGGGTGTCTTTCCTCATGGTTTGGTCCCGGGAGCCCGCTCCTCGATCCGAATCCGCCGCCATTCGTCGTCCTCGGTCTTCTGATAGATGATGTAGCGATCGATACGAATCCGACGGTCGACCTCGAAGGAGTTCGGTTTTTGGACTTCGTAAACGAATTGGGCATGGAGATAGACTCGGTGGCGCTTTACTTCATCGCTGTAGTCTCCCTGTGCCGGAACGGATTCCCCGAGCATGTGAACTTCTCCTCGATAAGTCGAATCGAATCCGTTGTTGGCGGAATCGGGAGCGCGGAAATAGAACTTTTCGGCTTCGATCTTGAGACGCACTCGCGAGGGGGATTGCATGATATCGGCCATGGCCTTCATCGATTCTTCGGAGACCAGCAGATCGCCACCGGGATTGGTGTAGAGGTCATGGATCGCTTCGAGGTTCTTCAAGTAAAACTTTTCTTGCTCTTCCAACAGTTCCCGGTCGATGAGCGCCGCGGCCTCATCCATCTGATCCTGGAGGGGGGCGTCATCGGGAAGCGTGGGGTACTCGGGAACAAATTCGACCGGAGAGGCCTGTTCCATCTTCGAATCCTTCCCGCACCCCAAGACACCCAACAGGAGGAGTCCCGAGGATAAAACCCAAATGTATCGAAGTCTTCGTGGCTGTTTCATGGAGAGTTCCAGGGTATCGCAGATCCATCGGGATTTGAAACCGAGCGGACTCCTTCCCTCAGTGGGATGCCGCCTTTAAAGTCGCCCGGAATGATGCCGACGCGAATAACGTTTCGATTTTTCTCTTTGAAAGACCGCAACCTGGACTTGGTGATCTGGGCGCTTTTGATAGGTCTGGCCTTCTGGCTGAGGGTCCCACATTTTTCACCGCTTGCCCTGCAGTTCGATGAGGTGGAATACGCCTACTGTGTGAAGACCAACCAGTTTCCCCATTCTCCGTATCTGCTCTTCCTTTGGATGGGGTATCTCATGAAACCCTTCGTGTCGCTGGACTGGGGTTATTCCGCCCTGTCGATGGTTTCCTCCCTGGCCACCGTCTTTTTCATCGGATCCGTGGCGGGAAAGCTCACCGGATCGAGAACCGCGGGATGGATGACCGCCTTGGTGTGGGCGATTGCGCCGATCGCCCTCCGAGTGGGGGCCAAGCAGGAGGTTTACGCTTTCCAGACCTGTTTGCTCACCCTCTCCTGGTATCTCGCGGTTTGCCACCGCAAAGTGCTCCTTTCGGGATTGGCCTTGGGAGCCACTTTCGCGGCGCACAATGGAACCCTCTTCGCGCTCCCGGCGACACTGACTCTCTTTTACCTGGTTTGGTCCGAGCCGGAAAAGGCTGAAAGTGAGGGGGACAACGCACCCATGTTGCCGGTGAGATCGGCGGGATTGTGGGGACCCTTTGCAATCGGGTTTGCCGCGCCGGTTCTCATGGTCCTCACTTGGATTGTCGGGGTCTGGATCAATTTTCATGGGACCGAGAAACTGGATCTCCTTCCCGTCTATTTGGAGGGCAACTCGCCCTCGGCGGATTTTTCTCTCATCCTACCGGATGAGGAGACTCCTCTTGGTCTCGAGTGGATCAAAACGCTCAGAGACAATGTCGGCGATCAGTTCGAACGGTTCTGGCACGACCTCGCGGACACCGAGGTGATTCCTCGCGGAGGGATTCTGTTTGGATTCCTCGGGCTGTTGTTTTTGTCCTGGAAGCGTTCCCTTCCCTGGTGGCTCCTTCCAACCCCATACCTGGCGTATGAGTTCGCGGTGGGCTGGACCCTCGATCCGGGCATCTACTCGGTCTATGTCCTTCCCGCTATCGCCATTTCGGTGGGGTGGATGACCGCGATGTTGCTCAGCCCGCTCACCGAGTACTACCACCGAATCGTCGCGGCCATCTGTCTGGCGGGAACGATGCTCTCCCTCTTGGTCGCCTTGCCCAGCGTCCAAAAAGAGGCGCATCTTCGCAATCTCGAACCCTGGAGGGTCGAGAAGGGGGCGATGATGTCGCTCGCCAAGTGGGTCCGCGACAACACGCCCGAGGATTCGATCGTCGATGTTCCCGCGGAGTGGTTCTATTGCGGTCTCGCCATCCCCTACTACGCCGAACGACTGCCGATGTTTCGGGATGGGTATATCCTGCGACCCGAAAAATGGCGTCCGATGTATTCGGACCAACGTTTCCAGCACCTGGAAAAAGTGAGCGATGCAATGATAGACGAATGGATCGACTCGAACCGACCGCTCCTCAGTTTCGATCCGAATCCATTCACCGGATTTGGAGCCTCTTGGGGGGGCATCGATACGGGACGGCTCGAAGTGCGCCCAATCCTTTGGCTCGATCGCAACGCGACCGGCACAAGCCGCTTTTGGAACGAACCGGAGGTCCAAGTCAGCATTGAGCCATGGCTGATCGATGACAAGGAGAGGCGGCCCCATTTCTATATCGACGAATACTTTCCCTCGGCGGAGATAGAGGCGCCTGTTTATCACCCCACACTGTATCGAATTTGTCGGAAGATGGATCCGGCCGAACCGCCGGAATGGGTGAGAAACCTTCAAGAAAAGGTTCCGGCCCACCAACGGGGAGCGCCTCCGGTTTTTAAGGGGAGAGGAATCCTGTTCACCGGTCAGGCCTCTTTTTATTCCCCCTGTGTTGAGGGAGAGGACCACGCGGTCCGGCTCCGCATCCACACCAAGGGGCAGGAGTACGCCCTCAAGTGCGAGGTGCGTTACGATGGCGATTGGGTGAGTGTGGGCGAGGATGTCGAAAAATATGTCAACGATCCACCCGATCTTTTCACCGATCTCTTTTACCGTGTTCCCGCCAAGTACGCGGATGAAGAGAACTTGAGGTTCCGGATATCGCCCGCGTTCGGCACCGATTTTGTGAACCTCTTCGAGGTTGAGGTGGCGAGGGTTCGACCCGGGAAGGAGGGCGACTGAGATGAATCCGGATACGGATGACCTGTCCCTACAGGATCTTTGCGAGGTGATCGCCACCCTGACCGACCTGCATGAAGGACCGGAAGGGGTCGAAACCCTGGTAAGGATTGTCTACGAAAACCAGCCGATCGCGCCCCGGGATGTCGCTCGAAAGATGGGTCTGCCGATACCTCTCGTTTCGGCGATCCGTCGCGAATTCGAGAAAGAGGGATGGATGTTGAGAAAGGGAGGGATGGTTCTCAGTCCCGAGGCCGAGGCGAAGGCAAGGACCCTATGGGGAAAGGCCAGGTTCGAACATGCCTCAGAAACTGTGGAACCCGAGCAGGGTCCGTCCGATTTCCTGGATCGGATTGTCCAACTCCGGCCCTCGGCTGAGCGTTCTTTGGACCAATCTCATGCGACCCGAAAAACCTTGGTCAATCGGGCGAACCATTTCATTGAGGAAGGGCTGATCCAAGGGAAACGGGTTCTCTTCTTGGGAGATGACGATCTGACTTCATTAGCCACCTTGCAACTGCTACGTGAGAAAAGAGGCAAGGAGGCTCTCGGGTCTTGTGAGGTGACCGTCCTTGAACTTGACGAACGGTTGGTCGAACTGATCAAGTCGATTGGAGAACGTGAACGGTTTCCGATACGGGTGGAAAAAGTCGATCTTCGAGAAAAACTCCCCCAGAGTTTGGCGGGTCAGTTTGATTTCTTTTTCACCGACCCCCCGTACACACCTGCTGGAGCCGAGTTGTTCCTGGACCGGGGATGCGAGGCCTTACGACAGGTGGGCGGAGTCCGAGCGAACTTAGCAATCCCGCTGTCGCCACCCGCCCTGCAGATGGCGACTCAGGAAATCCTTTTGCGGAAGGGGTTTGTCATTGACTACTTGCTGCCGGCCTTCAACCACTACCTTGGGGCGACCATGCAGGGGGGAGTCAGCGCCCTTTATGGACTGACACTCCGGAACCCCAATCGGTTCGAGGGCGAGGGTCATGCCGGACCCCTCTACACCCGAGAGGTCAGGTAATTTTCATTTTCCAAAAGCGGGAGGGTCAATTTCCTCCTGAAGATCCAGCCGACATCATCACACCCATCACCGCCTGCGAAACCTTCTGAAGGAGCAATGAAGGGACATACAATTTGAATTTGGCCTGCTCACGATCGGCGAACAATCCGGCCGAGATGGGAGGAGCTCCCGCGAAAATGGATTTGACCGAATCCACTTGTTTCATGATCTGGTCGAAAGCCTCATCCTCCTGAGGCATTCCCTTCATGATCGAGGTGAACATACGCAGATACCCCTCCAGACTGAGGTCCCCGTAGTAGGAGCCACCCTCGCCAAAATGTTTCTTGGAGGCCAGGGGCGGGATGCTGGGATCGCCGCCCTTTTTGACCAGGTCGATGAGGGTTTCGATAGAGGAGCCGCCCACCGTGTATGCAAGGTAACCGTCGACAATGCAGACATCGTAGGTGAAGTTGGAAAACGCCTTCATCAGATCGGCCATCCCCTCCTTGTCAGCGTTCTCCATTTTGGAGAGGTCCATGTTCATGGCCAACTGGTGGATGGGGATTCCCTGATGCTCTTTGACATTTTCTTTGAACTCGAAAGTCATCTCGATGCCCATGGAATCGTAGAGTTTGGTAAGCCCCATCGCGTCGAACTGGGAGTTCATCTCCTTGAAGAACTCGACCGCTTCGTCCGGGTTCTCCACATCGCAGAGGTAGTAACCTGTCATGAAGGTGTCCCCACCCTCATCACCCAACATGGAGGCGACGAACCCGCTGCCATAAACCTTGAGGTAAGGATCGGCTAAGGATTTTAATTCATCCTTCTCCTCTTGGGGCCAATCGACCTGGGTCAGGATCTTATCGATCTCTTTCTTGGTGTAATCTTGAAGCGCCGCGACATCGTAACCGGCTTCGGCTCGAATGGCCCCGTCCGCGGGAACCATCGAAACCATCTTGCTCACATCCCCGCCCTTCGATTCTGCGAGAAGGGTCTGAAAGTTGGTGTTTTCGGCGGGCATAAAGGAAACCTCGAGCGATATCCCGTCTTGTCCCGGCGACAATTCCACTTCGAAGATGTCAAGTTGGGAGGCGAGGTTATAAACAAAATAGACTTCCGCCTCGAGGAATTTGCCCATTCCCTCGGCCATATCTTCTTTCGTTGCGGAGGCGGCCATTCCCTGCTCCATCATTTGAGGCAGGCCCTCGATGAAACCATCGATCTCCTTCCGGTAGGTTTTCATGATTTTGGGAACATGAACGAGAGCGTGAAGACTTGGGTTCGGGTTCTCGGTAAGGAGGTTTTCCACCACCTCGTTCGCAATCTTCTTTCCGGTCTCAATCCCAACCGGATCATCGGACAAGACGAGGACCGATCCAACCGAAGCCGCCTGAAGCCCCGACTCGGAGCACTTTTGAATATAGGCCTCATGCTGGTCCTCGTTCACCTCGGCGAAAGCCACGGTCAAATCTCCGGGGAAAATGATCCCGACGACCCCATCTCCCTCCTCGAATCCCGAGAGTTGAGGATCTCCGAAGAAACCTCCGACCTGAGCCGGAATCATGGCGCCCATCCCGGGCATGACCTGATTGACAATCCCCGAAACTCCATCCACCAGTCCCTTGAAATCTCCAATCACGATAGCCGCGAAAGCGTCATCCATGGAGGCGGGGGTGTCCGGGGCCTGCGCGGAAACGCAATGGGCCCAGGAGGAAAGAATGAGAGTGATGGCGATCAGTGAAGTGGAAAACAGACTTCGCATGAGGATACGGCTCCTTTCGGGGTTCGGTTGCGAGAGTGACAGTGTACTCTATTTAGGGAAATCGTCTATGGACTAGATTCTAGCTTTTGGCTATCGGCGGAAGAACCTCCCCAATGATAGGACCGGGCTCCTTCTATCTCCCAACTCTTTTCGCAGTTCTTCAGGACTCTCGAAATGTCGGCCATCTCCGGGCGGGTTAGGACCCCATCGATCTTGCGCACGGTGCCAATGAGGACAAGGGGGGCCTTCGGGTGATTCGCCAGATCGAGAAACTCCTCGGGAGTAAGACCGACGGTGTCCATGTTGTAGTGACGCTCATTCTGTCTGGGGAGAATCTGGGGAAAGACATAGTCGGAACGGCCCAGGTAATAAGAGCTGAGAACCGGGTCCGTGGTCACCACTAATGCATCCTGGGACAGCGGCTTGAGTTTTTCAGCCACGGCGCGGAAGTTGGGAACCTCCCTCGCAAAAGTGGCGTTCTTTCCCGTGACGATATTCCATGTGCTCAAATTTGAATTGAAGACATTCTGATAAATCGATTGGCCGAACAGCCCAAGGATGAGGATCGCAAGGACAGGTCCAGGCCCAAAAAACGTGACTCGATACTCGCGCTCATGAACGAACTGTCGGAACCGTTCAACCGCCCAACCGACTGGAAGAGAGAGTGTGAGACAAAGAAAGGGGAAGAGGTAATAGATGAACCGGGGCCGATAGTATGTGACCGCGAAGGTGTGGACAAACCAGGGTCCGAGCAGAGTCGATATCAAAAGCAATCCGGGACTTCGTTGGTAAAAACACATCACCATGCCAGCCAGGGCGAGTGTCGAGAAAGCCAGCCCAAAGTTATTTCGGAAAAAGTCGAGATAAAAAGTGGGAACCAATTCCAAGGCGCGAGTGTTTCGCCAAATGGTTCGGACATAGTCCGAGTCCATCCAGAAAAGACCGGCCGCGGCAATCGCCAGGATGAAAGTTCCAAGTGCGAAGTAGCCGATCAGAATCCTTCTTCGCTCCGAGTCCCTTCGTCCTCGATGGATAAGCAGAAGGAGGATCAAGTACACTGGAATGAAGCAGAGGGAGTGGAAAGTGGTGAAACTTGTGAGAAGGGAGACGAGGACGAGACAGGTCAATGCGAACGCGGAACTCAAGATTTTTGGAATCAACTTCTTGAACGGTTCGCTGGAATTCGCTAAATGGCGATCGAGGAGCCTCCAAGTGAAATAGACAATCCCGACGAAGAAGAGTTGTTGGAGGTTGTAAAATCGACCGATCCGTCCCCAGGTCACCGACCAAGGCCAAACCGCGTAAAGGAAAGCCGCCAAAAAACCGACAATGGGAGAGAACCAGACTCGACCGAGAGCGTAAACGGAGACCGTGATCAGCAACCCGATCACCGCGGAGGGAACCCGGTTGAGCGTCTCCGATTCGCCAAAATGGTCGAAGAGCTGGGCGGTCATCCATTTGTAGGTCATGCCATTACGGGCTGGATGACCGGATGGAAGCGAGAAGGAGCCGGTCTCCAGATAGGTTCTCGCCACAAGGGCGTTCTCGGCTTCGTCATAGTAAAAACTCAAATGGCCGAGATCGTAAAGCCGAAGTCCCGCCGCGATCAGCATGAGGAAAAGGACGGGAACGAACCAAGAAGCCCCGTGGCTATTCGAATTCAGGCTCATGATGAAAAATCATAACCAAACCAAACGATGAAACCCATCCTCCTCAGTTTCTATTTCCCACGCTCGATCGAGGTCGAGGGCGCGGGCGCCCTCTTCGATTCACTGGCCCGTGTCTTGGCCGCCCATGACTTCGAGGTCACGGTGCACGCACCTCTGGATGGGGGAAGAGACGTTCCTTATCAAATCGTCAACTACCACCATCAGGGACGTCTTTCGCACAACGATTATCTCGGGAATCTTCAGGACCTAGGGAAATCCTTTCCGTCACTGCTGGTGGCGCTCGCGAGCCCCGCCTCTTTTGCTTGGACTCGGGGGGCGCTGCGGGAGCACCCGAATGCGATCTACTATTTCGGGAGTCCGCTTCAGGATCTTGGGGATATCTTTCATCCTCCCTTCTCGGTCCAGTACTTCAAGCATTGGATCGCCAAGAACCGACTCCTCGCGAGGTTTGGCAAACCGCAGGTCGAGATCTGTCTGGTTGGGACTCGATTCCAGAAAGCGCAACTGGTGAAGCTCGGGGTTCCGGAGGATTCGGTTCATGTCCTCCCTTTGGCGATATCGAGAGAGAGAATCCAACACCTCGACCGGGAGGAGATGCGGCGAGAGTTTTTGCTCCCCGAGGGTCCGTTGGTCGGTTATCTCGGACATTTCTCACCGATCAAGGGTGTCCCTGTTTTAATCCGGGCTTTCGAGCGAGCCCTGGAACAGCGAAACGATCTCCATCTCGCGATTGCCTGGAGTGGGAAGGGAGAGGAATCCGAGAAAGTTCGAAAAATGTTGGAGAAAGACTCGATTCGAGAACGGGTGCACCTGACTGGAGTGGTTGACCCCTATCGATTTCTCGCCGCGATGGACTTGGTTTGCCTGCCATTCGTCCACAGCTCGTTCCCGCACATGCCGTTGGTGTTACTTGAGTCTTTCGCGGTCGGAACGCCGGTCATAACCTCCGATGTGGGAGGTCTTTCCGAGTCGGTGCGTAAAGGAGAAACGGGGTGGTTGGTCCCTCCGAATGATGCGGTTCGATTGGCGCATGCCATCCTTGACGGACTCCAGAATCGAGAACATCTGGCCAACCTGGGGAAAGAAACTCAGCGATTCATCCGCAACGAGGAGTGCATCGAGGCGAATCTGAATCGGTTGTTGGATCTGTTATGATCCCCTGAAAAACCCTCTTCGGGAAACTGCTGAAGGGACGAAAAACTGCAAAACTCCCTGAGAGTAAGAGATCTGTCATTCCGACGCGGAGGAGGAATCTGTTGGGTGGGGAAGTTATTTGGCTCCTTTCGTTGGATAGGGTGGGATTTCTTCACCCATCGAGGTTTCATTGAGAAGGTCAAGAGGGTCTCTCCCGACAGATTTCTCCCTCCGGTCGAAATGACATTCAGCAAGGCCGCTAGAGAAGTCAAGTTTCTTTCCCGCGTCAGCGGTCACATCGCCGCATGTTCGGAAAGACGCAAAATGGAGTTTTCAAAAAAATGGAGACCGGACGTTCCGAAGAGGCCCGAATGAAGGAGGATTGGAAATCCCACAAAGCCGAGGCGTATCACGCGAAGAC